>NZ_CP019687.1:0-1326250 GCF_002003265.1 Paenibacillus larvae subsp. larvae | reverse complement strand
GGATAAAGTAAAAGATTTGACGATTCCACAAAAAGTACTTCAGTTTATCCCGGAAAATCCATTCAAGGATATGACGGGGGCGCGTTCGACTTCAACACTTGGTGTGGTTATCTTCTCCGCCTTTATCGGGGTTGCAGCTTTGCAAATTCGTCGTAAGAAGCCTGTGCATGCGGAAATGTTCCAGAAGATGACAAATGCAGTTTATGCGGTCGTGATGCGGATTGTAACCTTAATTTTACGATTAACGCCTTATGGCGTACTTGCACTCATGACGAATACGATCGCCAAGACAAATATAAAAGGTATCATAAACTTATCGTCGTTTGTTATGGCCTCTTATGTTGCTATTATCATTATATTCATCATTCATTTGATTTTGGTCTCTCTTGTAGGCTTGAACCCATTCACATTTGTGAAGAAGATTTTCCCAACACTAACATTTGCGTTCACAGCCCGTACAAGTGCGGGCGCGATTCCACTCAATGTTGAAGCACAGACGAAGCATCTTGGTGTACCGGATGGGATTGCGAATTTCGCAGCTTCTTTAGGGGCTTCAATTGGTCAGAATGGTTGTGCAGGGATTTATCCGGCCATGTTGGCAGTGATGATCGCTCCAACCGTAGGTATCAATCCACTGGATCCGTTCTTCATTATTCAGCTTGTTGTTATCGTTGCGATCAGTTCCTTCGGTGTAGCTGGTGTCGGGGGTGGGGCAACGTTCGCAGCCTTGATCGTATTGTCCGCAATGAACATGCCGGTCGGTCTGGCAGGATTGCTGATTTCTATTGAGCCGTTAATCGATATGGGTCGTACAGCGCTTAACGTGAGTGGTTCGATGACTGCGGGTACGGTAACAGCAAAAATGTTGGGTGAAATGGATCTAAGTACGTATAATGACATAGAAACACTGAGTGCGAATGCAACGGAAAGGGATTAAAATAGATCGAAAAATAGGAGGCTGACTATGAGAATCATCATTATAGGTGGAGTTGCGGCAGGGATGAGTGCAGCGGCAAAAGCAAGACGAATGGATCGGGAAGCAGACATTGTCGTCTACGAAATGACGGAAGAAGTATCGTTCGGCGCATGCGGCTTGCCATATTTTGTAGGGGATTTCTTCGAAGATCCGAACCGGATGATTGCACGTACGAAAGAGCAATTCGAGCAGACAGGCATTCCAGTCTTCACGAAACATCAGGTGGTTGCTGTGGATCCGGATCAGAAAACACTTCAAGTGAGGAATATGGCAACAGGTGAAGAATTCGGAGATTATTACGATAAAATGATGATTGCGACAGGCGCTCGGGCAGTCATTCCGCCTTTCTGCAACCGTGAGCTTAACAATATTTTCACCTTGAAAAGTATGGCAGACGGGCGTGCGTTGAAAGCTGCCGCCCTCAAGGAAGAGCATAAACAGATTGTAGTCATCGGTGCAGGGTATATTGGTGTTGAAGTTGTCGAGGCGATGAAGGCATTGGGTAAGAATGTTCGGCTGATTCAACTCGATGCTAGAGTACTTCCGGATTCCTTCGATGAAGAAATTACGAAAAGAATGGAAGCTGAGCTTGTGGCTCATGGGGTACAACTGCACTTGAATGAGAGCGTCAAAGGGTTCGTGGGTGAGCATATGGTGGAAGGAGTCGAGACAGATTACGGCAGTTATCAAGCGGATCTCGTGGTAGTGGCGACAGGTGTGCGTCCGAACACGGAGTTCTTGAAGGAGACGGGCGTTGAAATGTTAGACAATGGCGCGTTGATCATTAATGCTCATGGTGAAACTTCTTTACCAGATATTTATGCGGCAGGTGATTGTGCCTCGGTACATCATCTGATTAAGGGGCGACCGGTATACATTCCGCTCGCGACGACGGCGAATAAGATTGGCCGGATTGTCGGTGAAAACTTAGCAGGACAGAAAAGTGAGTTCAGGGGAACGCTTGGTTCTGCCTGTGTGAAAGTGATGGATCTGGAAGCAGGTCGAACTGGAATTTCAGAGCGGGAAGCTAAGCAAATGGGTATTCCATACAAGACGGTCACGATTCTAGATAAGAACCAGACGAATTATTATCCGGGCCAATCAGATATTCATGTGAAATTGATCTACCATGCGGAGACGAAAGTCATTCTCGGGGGTCAGATTATTGGGAAGAATGGCGCTGTACTGCGGGTAGATGTACTCGCTTCAGCGATCTACTCTAAGATGACGACGGAAGAGCTGGGTATGCTTGATCTGTGTTATGCGCCGCCTTTTGCAAGAACATGGGATGTGCTCAATACAGCCGGAAATGTAGCGAAATAAGATGAAGGGCTAAGGGGCAACGTTTCATCCGGTCTTCAAAAAGGACAAACTGGATCGTATCATTACTGATCAGTCCAGTCTTGCCTTTGAGCAAATGAAACAAACATTGCAGTAGATCCAAAACATCTACATGATATTCCTTGGTCCATACCTTATAACAATCCTGTAGTTAAAAGACAACTTTCCTTGATGGTAAGGAAAGCTGTCTTTTATTTACGATTTGGATGTATCTTTAGTACCCGTACGTAATCCTAGTTATTCCGGTAAAAGAAAAAACATTGACAGCCATATTGATAATGATTATCATTATCAATATGGCGAGAGAGATAATCACTCTTAATACAATAATTGTTAGTATTTTAGTCAAGGGGAAAGGACTGATGAAATGGGCCTTAAAGGGTTTCAAGGTAAGATAGCTCTGGTAACTGGAGCTGCCCAAGGTATCGGAGAAACAGTGGCGCGTGAACTGGTTGAGTCAGGTGTACAAGTTGCAGCTGTAGATAAGAAGGTTGGTTTGCTTAATGAACTTGTGAACGATTTAACAACCCAAGGGGGACGTGTAAAAGCATTTCCAATAGATGTAAGTGATAGTAGAGCTGTGGATTCAACTGTAAATCAGATTGAAAATGAAATGGGTCCCATTGAAATTCTGGTTAATATTGCCGGAGTTCTTCATGTAGGCCCGATTGATTCTTTAAGCGACGCAGATTGGGACGAAGTTTTTTCAGTTAATTCCAATGGTGTTTTTTACGTATCCCGTTCTGTAAGCCGGCGCATGATGTCCCGCCGGACGGGTTCAATCATAACCGTAGGCTCGAATGCTGCATCTGTGCCAAGAATGCATATGGCCGCCTATGCATCCTCCAAAGCAGCTGCCACCATGTTTACGAAGTGTCTCGGTCTGGAATTAGCCGAGTACGGCATTCGTTGCAATTTGGTTTCTCCTGGTTCGACAGAGACAGAGATGCAGCGGTTGCTTTGGGGCGATGGGAATGGGGCGGAAAAAATGATTGCCGGGTCGCAGAGCACGTACCGGGTAGGAATTCCGCTCAAAAAGTTGGCACTACCCTCGGATATTGCAGCTGCGGTGCTTTTTTTGGCTTCAGACCAAGCCCGTCATATTACCATGCATAACTTGTGTGTTGATGGCGGGGCTACTCTAGGAGTCTAATCCATTTATCAGGAGGTTATGAAAACGATGGATCATACAGTTTCTTTAGAAGAATCGGCAATAAAGTTATTAAATGAATACAAGGCCGGTTCTTCATTCTTTCTGGCTTCACCTTATCAAACTTTACTTGCAAAAGGGACTTATGCCACCGTATCGCATACTAGGCTAGAAAATCTATCAGAGCTTGTTACGGCTGTATTGGGTAACGCTGAACAAGCAGGCCATAGAAATCCGGTTGTTGTCGGAGCGGTACCGTTCGATCAAACAAATCCTGTACAACTTGTAGTGCCTGAAGAGATTCGCTGGGCGGTACCGTTACAATTTGATTCTATTAATGAATTGCAACATTCAGTAATGTCTACATATGAAATAAAGGCTGTTCCCGAACCTGCGGAGTATGTACGAGGTGTGGAAAAAGGAGTGGCGCGTATAAAGGGTGGCGATCTTAGCAAAATCGTTTTATCCAGGTCCTTGAAACTAAGTTCATCGAAAACCATTGATATCCCCCGGTTACTTCGCAACCTGGCCCGGCAGAATAGTCAAGGCTACACCTTTGCTGTAGATTTGCCTGAGTATGAATTAGATAAAGGGGATATAAGTTTCATTTCCAAGACGCAATCACATCGGACATTAATTGGAGCAAGTCCTGAACTGCTTGTTTCCCGAAGCGGGTTGCAGGTGGTATCCAATCCATTAGCCGGATCCAGGCCCCGGAGCAAGGATGCTAACGAGGATAAGAGAAGGGCACAAGAATTGCTCTCTTCCGCAAAGGATAGGCATGAGCATGCTGTGGTTGTCGAAGCCGTTGCCGCTGCACTCAGACCTTATTGCCGCATATTGGATGTTCCGGCAGAACCGTCCTTAATTCACACTGAGACTATGTGGCATCTGTCCACCGAAATCAAGGGAGAACTTGCTGACCCCGCAACTTCGGTATTTGAACTGGCAGCCTCACTTCATCCGACTCCTGCTGTTTGTGGGTCGCCAACTGAAGCGGCACGGGCAGCTATCAGAGAAATTGAACCATTCGATCGTGGTTTTTTCACTGGAATGATTGGCTGGTGTGATTCCAACGGAGACGGTGAGTGGGTAGTTTCAATCCGTTGTGCAGAAGTTCTGGAACGTTCACTTCGCCTGTTTGCCGGAGCCGGAGTCGTTTCCGAATCAAGAGCTGAAGATGAGCTTGCGGAGACATCAGCTAAGTTTCGTACGATGCTTCTTGCTATGGGGTTGAACAATGAGCAGCTGGAATAAAGTTTGGAGGGATGCATGGATGTTACCTGAATGCCCTACTTGGCCTGAAGAATTTGCAAAATTATACCGGAAGGAGGGTTGTTGGAGAGGAGAGACATTCGGAGGAATGTTGCGGGAACGGGCTGCAAGACATCGTGAACGCATTGCCGTTACCTGCGGAAAAAAACAATTGAGTTATGGTGAACTTGATACAAGGGCGGACCGTTTAACTGCCGGTTTTCACAAACTGGGAATAAAACAAATGGACCGGGTAGTAGTTCAACTGCCGAATATTATAGAATTTTTCGAAATCTGTTTTGCCTTGTTCCGGATAGGAGCCCTTCCTATCTTTGCTCTGCCTTCACACCGCAGCAGCGAGATTGCTTATTTTTGCGAGTTTTCTGAAGCGAAAGCTTACATTATAACGGACAAACATGTAGGGTTTGACTTCCGCAAGCTGGCCAGGCAGGTTCAAGAAAGGGTTCCGTCCCTGCAGTCTGTAATTGTGGCAGGCGAACCAGAAGAATTTATGGGACTTAGTGAACTCCATATGGATCCTGCTTATCAGCCGGAAGTAAAAGCCAGTGATGTTGCTTTTCTTCAATTGTCCGGCGGAACGACCGGTTTGCCGAAATTAATTCCAAGAACTCATGACGACTACATCTATAGTCTTCGAGTAAGTGCTGAAATCTGTAAACTTAATCAGGAAAGTATATATCTTGCGGTTCTTCCGGTTGCGCATAACTACCCGCTTAGTTCACCCGGTGTACTAGGTACATTGTATGCAGGAGGCAGAGTTGTCCTGGCCTCGGGTGCCAGTCCCGATGAGGCGTTTCCCCTAATTGAAAAGGAACGTGTCACGATTACGGCACTTGTACCACCCCTTGCTTTAATATGGTTGGAGGCCGCATCATCACGTAGTGATGATTTATCAAGTCTGCAAGTTTTACAGGTCGGCGGAGCAAAATTCAGTAGGGAAACGGCTCGCCGTGTACGTCCGACTTTTGGCTGCACTTTGCAGCAAGTTTTTGGAATGGCCGAAGGATTAGTTAACTATACCCGATTGGACGATCCTGAAAATATTATTATCCATACTCAGGGAAGACCAATGTCTGAATATGACGAAATCCGTATAGTTGATGAGGAGGACCGCGATGTCGAACCCGGACAAATCGGACATTTATTAACCCGCGGACCTTATACGATACGAGGTTATTACAAAGCTGAAGAACATAACGTTAAGTCATTTACTTCCGACGGCTTCTATCGTACAGGCGATCTTGTCAAAGTGAACGAACTGGGCTACCTGATTGTAGAAGGGCGATCCAAAGATCAAATCAATCGTGGTGGTGAAAAAGTCGCGGCTGAAGAAGTTGAAAATCATCTTTTGGCTCACACTGCCGTGCATGATGTGGCAATCGTGTCTATGCCCGACGAGTATCTTGGGGAACGATCATGTGCTTTTGTTATACCGCGCGGTCACGCTCCAGGTGAGGGAGAGCTTAAAACCTTTCTGAAAGAGCGCGGGTTGGCTGCATACAAGATTCCGGACCGGATTGAGTTCATTGCTTCTTTTCCAAAGACCGGTGTAGGAAAAGTAAGCAAAAAAGAATTGCGCAAGGTGATTGCTGCAAAACTGATGGCTACGAATCAATTGCATAAATAAAACTAAATTTATTTGACGCAAGGAAGTGATAAGATGGCTATTCCCGCCATTTCGGCATATTCAATGCCTTCTATATCGGATTTACCAAATAATAAGGTAACGTGGAAAGCTGACCCAAAACGTTCGGTTCTTCTCATTCATGATATGCAGGAGTATTTCCTGGATGCATATCGTACAGGGGAGTCACCGAAGGTGGAACTCATTGAAAACATCCAATTTTTAAGGAATCAATGCAAGCAGTTTGGCATCCCTGTAATTTATACAGCACAGCCTGGGGGCCAGACACTTCAACAACGGGGTCTATTGCAGGATTTCTGGGGGCCGGGAATTCCTGACGGTCCGTATAAGAAAAGAATTGTCGAAGAACTCAGCCCTGATGAGAATGATATCTTTCTTACAAAGTGGAGATACAGTGCCTTCAAAAAGACGAACCTTTTGGACATCTTACATGAACATGGCCGCGATCAGCTTATCATTTGTGGAGTTTATGCTCATATCGGGTGCCTTTTAACAGCATGCGATGCATTCATGGAGGGAATAGAACCATTTTTCGTTGCTGATGCAGTTACCGATTTTTCATTGGATCATCATAAGATGGCTATGAAGTATGCCTCTGAACGGTGTGCGGTTACTACGACAACACACCTTCTTTTCAAAGAGCAAAAAAGTTCGCAAGCTTCGGTAAAAAAGGATTGCAGCCTGACACTGGAACTTGTGCGTAAACAGGTTGCCGAACTTCTATATGAATCACTAGAAGGTATCTCGGACTATGAAGATCTTATTCATAGAGGTCTCGATTCAGTTAGAATCATGAGCTTAGTGGAAAAATGGCGTCTTATTGGCGCAGATATTACCTTTGCCCGGTTGGCTGAACGTCCTACGATATCCGACTGGTGGAGTCTGTTGTCCTCACAGGCACAAAGCACAATGTCACAAACAGATTACGTGATAAAGGGGTAATACTAATGCCTAAAGGTCAAGTGGTTCGTCATTCGTTGTCAGGTGCACAATCAGGCATTTGGTTTGCACAACAACTGGATCCGGACAATCCCATTTTTAATACGGGTGAATATATCGAGATTCAGGGACCAGTGGATCCGAACATGTTTGAATTAGCTGTCCGAAAGGTTGTAGCGGAAGCTGAAGCATTACACGTTCACTTTGAAGAAAATGAGGATGAATTATGGCAAATGATTGATTCTTCCCGTGAATTTTATTTTCATTTTATTGATGTAAGTTCAGAAAAAAGTCCGGAAGAAACAGCAAGATCGTGGATGAAGGACGATTTATCAAAGCCGGTTAATCTTAAAACTGACAAACTTTTCACCGAGGCGCTTTTTCGGGTAGCTCCAGATTGTTTTTTCTGGTATCAGCGCATCCATCACATCGCAATAGACGGCTATGGTCTTTCCCTTTTGGCGCAACGGGTAGCAAAAATTTATTCTGCACTTGTCCATAATCGTTCTTATGATGAGAGAGCCTTTGGTTCTCTCGAACTGATTATGAAAGAAGAAGCGGACTATCGTGCATCCGGGCAATTTCAAAGGGACCGGGATTTTTGGTTAGGGCGATTCTCTGATCAACCGGAGGTTATAAGTCTGTCCGGTCGGGTACATCGAACGTCTGATGAATTCTTACGTCATACAGCGTACTTATCTGCTTCAAATACAGAACGTCTTAAAGAAACAGCAGGAAGACTTCGGGCAAATTGGCCTGATATAATCATTGCGGCAGCCGGCATCTATCTTCACAAGTTAATAGGGGAACAGGATATCATCCTCGGACTTCCCATGATGGGACGATTAGGTTCAGCGTCCATTCATACTCCCGCTATGGTAATGAATTTACTGCCGCTCCGTTTGTCCATAAGTACCGGTATTACTCTTGAAGAACTTGTGCGTCAAGTTTCCAAGGAGATTTATGAAATGCGCCATCACCAGAAATACCGGCATGAGGAATTACGCCGTGAGCTTAAACTGATTGGAGAAAATCAAAGGTTGTTCGGTCCGGTCATTAATGTGATGCCATTTGATTATGATCTCAGTTTTGCCGGATATCGCGGTATTACGCATAATCTTTCGACAGGACCGGTTGATGACCTTTCCATTCAGGTTTACCACAGATATGATGGCAACGGATTAAGGATTGATCTGGACGCGAATCCAGCGGTTTATAACGAAGAAGAATTGCTTATTCATAAAAAACGATTTATAGGTTTTCTGGAAAATATAGCGCTTGCTGAGCCTAATCTGCCCATTGGAAAAACGGATTTCCTGCTCCAGGAGGAACGCCGTAAGGTATTAGTTGAATGGAATCGGACGGCTGAGGAAAAGACGATGGTAAGCCTTCCGGAATTAATTCAAGTCCAAGCTGCCCGCAATCCTGATTCTGCTGCGGTGGGTTGTGAAAATGTTTGGCTCAGCTATAAAGAATTGAATGAGCAGGCGAATCGGCTTGCCCATTTATTAATTGCCAGAGGAGTGGGGTACAGCCATTTTGTTGGGTTGGCATTTCCACGATCCGTGGAGATGGTTGTGGCAATGCTGGCCGTTCTGAAGACCGGAGCAGCATATATACCTATGGATCCGGATTATCCGTCAGACCGAATTACTTATATACTGTCTGATGCTCAGCCCGCTTATGTGATTACAAGTTCATCAGTTTCAGCCGAGTTTCCTGACGGCTGTATTATACCGAGGATTGTATTGGACGACCCCAAAACAATGAATTCATTGAAAAGCTGCCCTATTACTAATTTGGATTATAGCCAATCTTCGCTTGTAAACCCTGCCTATACGATCTATACTTCTGGGTCCACAGGCAAACCTAAGGGCGTTGTTGTTTCAATGAAAAGTTTAAGCCATTTTTTATTGGCGATGCGCGATCAATTATTACTTAATGAACAGGATGGTCTGCTGGCTGTTACTACGTTTGCATTTGATATTTCAGCCTTGGAAGTTTATCTTCCGCTTATCTGCGGTGCCAGTGTGATCATTGCCGGGAAGGAAACCATCCAGGATCCGTCTGTTTTAACAGGCATGATTCGAAAAGATCATATTACCATTATGCAAGCAACACCGACTCTCTGGCATTCGCTTGTGGCCAGTCATCCGGAAAGGCTTCGAGGATTCAGAGTTCTGGTCGGCGGAGAAGCTCTTCCGCTTAATCTTTTGTCCCGGCTGCAAAGCTTGGGTTGTCAAATTACAAATCTGTTTGGTCCGACTGAAACGACAATTTGGTCAACTATTGCGAACATTAACCGGGATCAAACAGGGACACCTCCAATTGGCAAGCCGATCTCAAATACGCAGGTTTATGTGTTGGATTCGGACTTACAGCCTGTTCCTCCAGGTATTGTTGGAGAACTGTATATAGCCGGTATCGGGTTAGCAACCGGATACTTTAGACAACCCGGTTTGACAGCTGAACGTTTTGTTGCAAATCCTTATGGAGCACCAGGCACACGCATGTATCGTACTGGCGATCTTGTCCGTTGGCGTGCGGACGGTTCGTTAGATTATATAGGACGTACGGATTATCAAACCAAGATTCGCGGTTTTCGCATTGAATTGGGGGAAATTGAGAGCGTATTTAATCAACATCCAGATGTTGAGCAAGTGGCAGTAGCAGTTCATAAAGATCGCCATGGAGACAAGTGTTTGGCAGCCTATGTCGTACCTGGCCCAAAGGGGGATCTGGATTTAGCTGAACTGCGGCGGTATGCATCGGAAAGTTTAACATATTATATGGTACCTTCGTTCATTATGACAGCCACTGAGCTGCCGACAACACCGAATGGAAAGATAGACCGTAAGGCTTTACCGGCGCCCGATTTCAATAGGGTTGTTACAGATCGGGCACCGAGAACTTCAAGAGAAGAAATCCTGTGTGAACTCTTTGCTGAAGTTCTCGGTCTTTCACGCATTGGAATAGATGACAGTTTCTTTGAATTAGGAGGTCATTCTCTTCTTGCTTCACGTTTAATGGGCCGCATTCGTGACACACTTGGAGTTAGCTTAGGGATCGGCAAACTTTTTGAGAATCCTACCGTTGCCGGACTTGTAAAGCAGCTGGATCGTGCACACAGTTTGCGCCCGCCTATCCGGAAGGCCACCCGCCCGTCAAAGGTTCCGCTTTCTTTTGCACAACGCCGTTTATGGTTCCTTCACTGTTTAGAAGGACCCAGCCCAACTTATAATATTCCGGTTGTAATTCGTTTATTTGGAGAATTAAACCAAAAGGCCTTACAGGATGCTTTTTGTGATGTAGTGGCTAGGCATGAGACACTGAGAACTATTTTTCCGGATGTACTTGGCACGTCATATCAGCAGATTCTTGAACCTATTCAAGCCCGTCCTAAATTAATGGTTACTCCTATAACTGAATCGGAAATTTCCAAGGCTCTTACCGAAGCAGTCCGGTATAATTTTGATCTTGCAGTGGAACCGGCAATCCGGGTTCAGCTTTTTAAAATAAAACCAAATGAATTTATACTGCTTGTATTGCTGCATCATATCGTGGGAGATGGATGGTCTTTAAAGCCGCTGATGCGAGACATTGCTATTGCTTATACAGCCCGTTCTCAAGGCACGAATGTACAGTGGTCACCACTACCCGTACAATATGCTGATTATGCACTTTGGCAGCAAGATCTGTTGGGGGATGAGATGAATCCTGATAGCCTTGTTTCCCGGCAGCTTGACTTTTGGAAACAGGCGTTAAAGGATCTGCCTGATCAGTTGGAGATTCCTGCTGATTATTCACGTCCCATTGAAGCGAGCTATCGTGGTGAAACGATTGATTTTATTGTCGAGCCAAACTTGCATAGACGTCTATTGGAACTTGCCCGTCAAAACGGTGTCAGCTTGTTTATGGTTTTACAGTCGGGGCTTGCGGCATTACTTACCCGTTTAGGAGCTGGAACTGATATTCCTGTAGGCAGCCCTATTGCGGGACGTAATGACGAATCGCTTGGGGAAATTGTAGGTTTGTTTATTAACACACTTGTATTACGTACAAATACATCTGGAGACCCTGATTTCAGGGAATTATTAAGCAGAGTACGTGAAGTTAATTTGGCCGCCTATGAACATCAGGATGTGCCGTTTGAACGCTTGGTTGAGGTATTAAATCCGGTTAGATCCCGAAATAGACACCCGCTGTTTCAAATTATGTTAGCACTCCAGAATACACCGGAAGCTGCATTGAATTTGCCTGGTATGAAAACCAGTTTAGAGATAAGAAGTGTGGGTGCTGCGAAATTTGATCTTACTCTGGAACTTCGTGAACATAACAAAGCGGACGGGACGCCTAGTGGTCTATCCGGATTCATTGAATACAGTACCGATTTATTTAAGCGGGATACGGTTCAAAAAATGGCCGTACGTTTCATTCAATTACTGGAGGCTGCAGCAGAAAACCCCGATCAACCTATTGGACGCCTGGATCTCTTGACATCAGAAGAACGCCAAGCCATGCTTCCGGCATGGAATCAAACTTTTCAACCAATACCCGAGGCAACTTTGCCGGTATTGTTCGAAAACCGGGTAAGACAAAATCCGCATGCTACAGCAGCAGTATTTGAGGGTGTATCTCTAAGCTACGAAGAGCTCAACAAGAAAGCCAATAAATTGGCACATCTGTTGATTGCCAAAGGGGTCGGACCAGACCAATTAGTAGCTTTGGCATTGCCAAGATCACTAGAGACGGTTGTCAGTGTATTGGCCGTTTTAAAAGCAGGAGCAGCCTATTTGCCTATAGATCCTGATTATCCATCTGACCGTATCTCTTTTATGTTTAGCGATGCCCGGCCTGTCTGCATGATTACGAATACACAAATAGCAGCTAAATTAAGCGATAGTACCCGGACGCTGCAACTTGTAACTAATGCTCCTGAAACACTTGAAGAATTAAGCAGCTATTCTGAGATGAATCCGACTGATGCGGATCGAATGGAGCCTTTGCAGCCTTTACATGCAGCGTATGTGATTTACACTTCCGGTTCAACCGGCAGACCAAAAGGTGTATGGATACCTCATCAAAATGTTGTTCGGCTTTTTGGTGCAACAGATCACTGGTTTCAATTTCATTCGAAAGATGTTTGGACCCTGTTTCATTCTTATGCCTTCGATTTCTCAGTCTGGGAGATTTGGGGTCCGCTCTTGCATGGCGGGCGTCTTGTTGTGGTACCGCATGCGATCAGCCGGTCTCCTGAAGATTTCCTGAAACTGCTTGTACATGAGAAGGTAACTGTGCTGAACCAGACACCATCTGCATTTTATCAACTTATGCAAGCAGACCGGGATCACTTTGAACTTGGGCAGAAGCTTTCTTTGCGTTTTGTCATTTTCGGTGGGGAAGCACTTGAATTGAGCCGTTTAGAGGATTGGTATCGCCGTCATCCGGAAAATGCTCCACGGTTAATCAATATGTATGGCATTACAGAAACAACTGTACATGTCAGTTACTTGGAGCTGAATCGGGAAATTACATCTCTTAAGGCGAATAGTTTAATTGGCTGGGGAATACCGGATCTTAATCTCTATGTGCTGGATGAGTATTTACAGCCGGTCCCGCCAGGTGTAACTGGAGAATTGTATGTAGCTGGAGGCGGATTAGCACGTGGTTATTTAGGTCGTCCGGGATTAACAGCTGAACGTTTTGTTGCCGATCCGTATGGAAAACCTGGAACCAGAATGTATCGTACAGGAGATTTGGCGCGTTGGCGTACAGACGGTTCGCTAGACTATATGGGACGTACAGACCATCAGATTAAAATCCGGGGATTCCGCATTGAACTCGGTGAGATTGAAGCTGTAATTGTCCGGCATCCTCACGTTGAGCAGACAGCTGTTGTTGTTCGTGAAGATCAGCCTGGTGATAAACGGCTGGTTGCTTATATTGTACCAACTCCGAGAGTTAGTATAGAGCCGGCTGAGCTGCGGCAATATGTTGGACAAAGTGTACCGGATTACATGATTCCGTATGCTTTTGTCCTGATAGAAAGATTGCCGTTAACCCCAAATGGCAAGCTGGATCGAAAGGCATTACCGGCACCAGAATATATTCTGGCTGGTTCAAATAGGGGACCGAGAACCCCGCAAGAGGAGATTCTGTGTGATTTGTTTGCAGAAATCCTCCTTGTGTCCCGCATCGGCATCGACGACGGTTTCTTTGATCTCGGGGGGCATTCCATTCTTGCCGTTCAATTGATGCGCCGTATTCGTGAAGCACTTGGAGTGGAACTAAGCATTGGCAATCTGTTTGAAGCACCTACGGTTGCCGGCCTTGCTGAAAGGCTGGAGATGGGATCAAGCCAAAGTGCACTGAACGTGCTGCTGCCTCTTAGAACGGGCGGAGAGGGGCTTCCGCTGTTTTGTGTACACCCGGCTGGCGGACTCAGCTGGTGCTATGGGGGGCTGATGAAATCTTTGGGAACAGATTATCCAATTTATGGATTGCAGGCACGCGGTATTGCAAGACGGGAAGAATTTCCTGAGACTTTAGACGAGATGGCTGCGGATTATATCCGCCACATTCGCACCGTTCAGCCCCACGGTCCTTACAACCTATTAGGTTGGTCTCTTGGGGGAAACGTTGCCCACGCAATGGCGACTCAGCTGCAAAATCAAGGTGAAGAGATAGCCCTTCTTGTTATGCTGGATGCATATCCAAATCATTTTTTACCTATTAAAGAAGCGCCAGATGAGCAAGAAGCACTTATCGCATTGCTTGCATTAGGAGGATATAATCCGGATAGTATGGGGGGGGACCGCTGGATATTTCTAATGCGATTGATATACTTCGCCGGGATGGCAGTGCACTGGCCAGTCTTGACGAGGAGACCATTCTGAATCTTAAAGAAACCTATGTGAATTCAGTCCGTCTTTTAAGTGCTTATGCTCCAAAATTATTTCACGGGAATCTTTTATTTTTTAGGTCTACCATAATACCGGATTGGTTTGATCCAATTTCTCCAGATTCATGGCTAACTTATATAGACGGGAATATGGAACAATATGATATTGATTGCCGGCACAAAGATTTGTGCCAGCCCGGACCCCTGACTGAAATTGGACAGGTTCTGGCTAGCAAATTGCAAGGAATAAAGAAAGGGGAAATGGAGTGATGATGAATCCTTTTGAGAACGCAGACAGCACATATAAGGTGTTAATGAATGGGGAAGGCCAGTATTCTCTCTGGCCCGCTTTTATAGAAGTACCGGCCGGATGGAGTATAGTCCATGAACAAGATAGTCGTCAGGCCTGCCTGGATTATATTGAATTGCATTGGAATAATATGGAGCCAAATCAGCTTATAACGAAGTAGCTGTCATCAGATAAAAGAGGTGTTCATCATGTCAGTTTTGGAAACCAGAAAAAAAGAGCGTGCTGATACCGGAACGTCTAAAAGCATGGAGGAGCTGCTGTTTTCTAAAAGTGAACCAACTGTATTGGTACTGGAAAAGATGTTGGAAGATACGATTCAACTAAAGGTAGCCGGGCAAAAGTGGATTGACCGAACATGGATTCCGAAAGAAGCAAGAAATTTTTTTAATACAAATGGCACTTTTCTTTACAGGTTGTCCTCCATCCATTATAAAGGGAAGGTACTTTCTGAAAGTTTAGCTTTTGCGGATGTATCCCTGTTACAAGAAAAGATGATTGAAAAATTGGAAACAGGAAATATTCCTATAGATAAATTAGTTCAGCAAATAGAAACAAGGAGAAATATTCTGTATCAAGGTTATCAACCTTCCGGAAATATACTTGCACTATTTGACGGATTTTCATTAAAATCCAGCATTTTTCCTACAGTAAAATATCAGATCTTACAAAATTTAAAATGTATATTTTATATATGCGAAATTTTTCATGCAGATAACCTATATAACTTATTATATAAATGTCCTTATATAAAAGGATAAAAATGAAATGAGATACCCGCTTTCTTCCAGGGAAGCGGGTTTTCGCCATGCGTTTGTATAAAACTCTCTTTTTCGGCATAATGGAATTTAGTAGAATAGAATGATAGTTTTGTGTTTTGTGAAAAGAGGGTACTTGACCTATGAAAACGCTAGTGATTGCCGAAAAACCGGACATGGGGCGGAATATTGCTTCCGTTATTGAGCCAGGGGCGCAAAATAAACGAACTTACTTGGAAGGCCAAACCTATATTATCACATGGGCAATTGGACATTTGATTGAACTTGCGGAACCGGATCTGTACGACCCTAAATATAAAAAATGGAATCTGTATGATTTACCCATCATTCCCGAAATATTCCGTCTTGTTCCGAACAGGAAAACAAAGGACCAGTTGAAAGTGATTGCAGAACTTTCAAAACGCTGCAACCTTTTGATTAACGCCTGCGACGCGGGGCGGGAAGGGCAGCATATTTTCTCTTTAATCCAACGGCATTTAAAGCTCCGCCAGCCGGTTAAAAGGCTCTGGATATCCGATCTAACCAGTGAAACGATCAAACAAGGGTTTGAGCAATTAAGAGACGGGGGAGAATACGAGAATTTGACCAAGGCAGCCAGGGCCCGAAGTGAAGCAGACTGGCTGATTGGAATGAACGGGTCACGTGCTTTTACAACGAGACACAATGTTCTTCTTTCAGTGGGGAGGGTACAGACACCTGTTCTTGCTCTCGTGTACGATCGGCAAAAAGAAATTGAGGCTTTTTCATCTCTTACTTTTTATGAAGTTAAAGCGGCATTTCAGCAGGATCAAACCATTTATCAGGGAGTTTGGCAAGGAGAACGGATTACCAGCAAGGAGCAGGCAGAGAGAATTGCGGCCAAAGTACGGGAGAAATCCGGTTCAATCCGGAAATATGAAGTTAAGGAAACGAAGGAATATGCGTTCAAACTTTTTGATCTGACGCTTTTGCAGCGGGAAGCGAACTCCAAATACAGCTTTCCGGCAAAAAAGACTCTTGATCTTGCACAGGCTTTATATGAAAAGCATAAAGTCATTACTTACCCGAGGACAAATTCCAACTATGTGACGGAGGCTAATATCCCGGAGATGCACAAAGCGTTATCTTCCCTGGAGCACACTCCTTACAGGCCCTTTGTTCAAGGAGCAGACCGAAACCGGGTACATACCCGTAACAAACATATTTGTAATCCATCCAGGGTGGAGGATCATCATGCGATTTTGCCGACATCCAGGAAGGCAGGAAACCTGAGTGCGGACGAACAGAAGCTCTATGACTTGATTGTACGCCGGTTCTTGTCCCATTTCTATCCTCCGGCCGAGTATAAGGTGCATACGGTGCTTACGGAGGTGGAGCAGGAAACGTTCAAGACAACCATCAAACAGCTTCTGTCTTTGGGCTGGAAAGAACTCTATGCAGACCATCAGAAGCAAAAGAAGAGGGCAAACGAGGAACAGGAGGAAGAGGAGGAAACTAGTGAGTCCTTTTCTCTGGATTCTTCCCGCGGGGTTTTTTGCAAACAAGCTGAGGCAAAGGAAAAACAGACCCAGCCTCCCAAAGCATATACCGAGGGAACCCTGCTTAAAGCAATGGAAAGTGCGGGCAAGCAGATTGAAGATGAAGAGCTCAGGGATGTGATGAAAGAGTCGGGGCTTGGTACTCCGGCGACCCGAGCTGCTACCATTGAAAGGTTAAAAAAGGTGGGTTATTTGTCCATGAAGGGGAAAAAGATTGAAATTACCCAAAAAGGCAGGACTGCTATAGAACTCATACGCGGTGCCGGGGTACAATTGCTTACTTCACCGGAAATGACCGGACAGTGGGAAAAGCGGCTTAATGAGATAGCAAGGGGTCAGGCTTCGGATAATACCTTTATGAAAAATGTAGAGAAATTTGCTGCCATGATTGTACAACAGGTGAAGATGCAGCCGAAAGCAGATAGGGTTTCATTTGGCATAAAGGAAGATACCGGTAAAAGTACCGGAAGGAAAAAGGCGGGCAAATCAAACGTAACGGTACGTTCTGTACCGGCTAAAATAGACCCGCAAGCAAGTAATCCCCAACCGGGTTCAATTGGAACCTGTCCGCGGGAAGGCTGTGGGGGAACTATTTTTATGGGCAAGAAAGGGTACGGATGTTCTCATTACAAAGATGGATGCGGATTCGTTATCTGGAAAAACAGTTTCGGGCGGTCACTGACTGACACACAGGTCAAGATGCTCACCCAAAAAGGCAGGACACGCAAAATGAAGCTCAGTACACCAGGAGGTAAAGAAGTAGAGGGGAAACTGGTGCTGCTGGACCGTGAAACGGGCAAGCTTGGCATAGAGACCTGGACGAAAGAGAGTAGGGGGAGTAAGACAAATGGCAAAGCAGATTTTAAACAATGACTGGCAAGACAAACTCGGGGAAGAATTCACTAAGCCCTATTATTTGAAATTGCGGGAATTTCTAAAACAAGAATATACCTCACATACAATTTATCCGGGTCCATATGATATTTTTAATGCGCTGCACCATACTCCATTCCATAAGGTGAAAGTCGTGATTTTGGGGCAAGATCCATATCATGGACCGGATCAGGCGCACGGGCTCAGTTTTTCTGTTAAACCGGGCGTAAGAACACCGCCTTCACTTCAAAATATATATAAAGAACTGCATGACGACCTTGGCTGCTTTATTCCCGAATAACGGCTATCTATTAAAGTGGGCCAACCAGGGAGTACTGATGCTCAACACCGTTCTTACCGTGAGGGAGGGACAGGCGAATTCCCATAAGGGAAAAGGTTGGGAGAACTTTACAGATAAAGTGATTACCACACTTAATGAGAAAGAAACTCCGGTGGTATTTTTGCTATGGGGAAGTCATGCCCAGTCCAAAGCTGCCTTGATTCATAACAAGCATCATTATATGCTGAGAGCACCTCATCCCAGCCAATTATCCGCTCACAGAGGGTTTTTGGGGTGCAGACATTTCTCTAAAGCCAATGAAATTCTTCGTCAGAACGGACTTTCAGAACTGGATTGGCAGATAGAGAACCGATAGCTATTTTATTTGGGAGAATTTGTTTGCACACTCAGGATGTATATTCCTGGACGGAAAATATACACTGAGTGTGCAGGCTAAGAAGTTCAAATCATATAAGAAAGGTAAAAAAGTCTTTTGCTCAGCAAGCTTAAATCATAGGCTGGACATATTTGATTTTAAGGTTCAGGTCGCAAGGTTTGCCGGTTTCATACGACAAGTTACCAAGCTCTTTTTTGAATACGGATTCCGCTTCTTCATAGCCGGGCGAGGATGCATGGGTTTGCAGCCAGCGGAAAGCTGCTGAAACTGTCCTCGTGCCATCTCTGGTTGCTTTATCCCAAAGATCCCATACGCTTTCTGTATAGCGTTCGTTCGGATCAGTCGGACAGTTCCATTCCTCATGTTGTTCGTTCAAATAATCCAAGGGTTCCAGCTTCCGTTTGTAAACAAAAGGCTCTATTTGTTTGAATGTGAGCCAGGTTTTGATGCCGGTCGGGTCGTGGAACAACTTGAGGGCCTTAATCATTTGGCAGTAAGCTTCCTCCCAATGGCAGGGTTTGATTCCCTCTTGTGTTCCGGGATAATAAAGCCCGGTCAACTGGTACAAAGACTCCGCTATACCGGAAGGCAGGGCAGGACCTACATAGATTTGTTTCCAGACAGGATTTTTATACGTTTCCAATCCCCGCTTTTTCCGGACGATACAGGTATCCATAATCACTTCGAAGTTTTGATGTTTCCATTTGCCGAAGCCGCTTTTATAGAATACATACGGGTGCAGGTTCCGGTCCAGAATATGGTGGGTTAAAAAACCAATGGCATAAAGAAGCAGGGGGTCTGAAAGCGGGAGTCCTTTAACGCGGGCCAGCATATCCCACAAAAAAGGGCCGCAATGTTTGGTATGCAGCAGGTTGCCGGTTTTGGACAGTTTGTCTTTCTGCCAAGGCCAGAAATGATGGTAAAACAAAAAGTCCGGTCCCTGGCATCCCAGGTTAAATACATTCCTCGTACGGTCATCCAGCAGTTCTTTATGCCTCAGATGCTGCAGAAGCTCCTGCCCGAATATCAAATGTGCCCAAACATTAGGCATATGAAAATTCCTCCTGATCATCAGAGTGTGATCCTTATTCTTTCGCCAGACAGGGAAATAACCCTTTTTCAGCAGGATTCATTCCCAGTTTGTCGAATGTATAGAATCAAATTGCAACCATTTCGATGCATGGATGCAAAGGCGGGGTGTATGCGGCGGTTATGTCAATAAGTGCAAAAAAGGCGGATAAACAAAACAAGATGATAAGCGGCGGCTTTCATGCTGATGGCACTATTGAAGTAGAAGTGACATTGCGGGAACAGGATGTTGTTATTAGCTGCACGGATCATGGCGTGGGAATCCCGCCCGAAAAAATCCCCAAACTGGGAGAGCCTTTTTTCACAACCAAAGAGAAAGGCACGGGTCTTGGCCTTATGATGTGCCATCAAATCATGGAGGCCCATCAAGGTTCAATGAAAATAGAAAGCCAGGTCGGCAAAGGTACTAGGGTAGAATTATGTCTTCCGGTTTTGCCAACATCAATGTGAGCAGGTAACCGTAACTTAAAACATAAGAGAGGAAGATACCAAATGAAGTATTGGGCAGGCATCGATTTAGGCGGAACGAACATTGTTTGCGGACTTGTAGATGAGGACTTGAACCTGCTGGGCAAACTGAAGCAGCCGACAGAAGCGGCAAAGGGGAGCGGGTTTGTTCTTGAACGAATGGCAGCTATGGTCAAACAACTGCTGGAAGAAACAGGTATCCCTCTTAATGAACTGCAGGGGGTTGGGATCGGTTGTCCCGGATTTATTAATCCTGAAGATGGAGTGTGCATGTTTGCCGGTAACCTGGGATGGAGAGATCTGCCTGTAGCCCATCTTTTATCGGCAAAGCTTCAAGTGCCTGTATTTATTGACAATGACGTGAGGATGTATGTGTTTGGCGAGGCAGCGGCAGGGGCAGCCAGAGGGTATAAGCATCTCCTGGGCATTACACTGGGGACCGGGTTGGCTGCTGCCATGGTCAATACAAGACATTTATATTATGGTGGCGGTTACATGGCGGGTGAACTGGGACATATCCATATGGAAGGCGAACACAGGAAGTGCGGATGCGGAATGTCAGGCTGCCTGGAAACGGTTGCTTCCGCTACAGGTATTGTCAAGCAGGTGCAGGAGGTTGTCCGTACTGGAGCAACGAGTGTTTTGCAGGAGTGGCTAAAGGATGAGAAGCTTGATGCTCTTACCTCAGCTGATGTTTCCAAAGCTTATGACGCAGGGGATGCGGTTGCAGTACAAGTAATGCAGCATACCGGAACCTTGCTGGGAAGAGGTCTTGCTTATGCAGTTACACTTTACAGTCCAGATGCTTTAATTATTGGAGGAGGCGCTGCATTGGCTGGGGAGCGACTGTTCAAGCCAATGAGAGAGGAGCTGAAGCTTAAAGTATACCCGGGATACTGGGAACGGCTTCATATTCATCAAGGAGAGCTGATCGATGACGGAGGCGTTATTGGAAGTGCAGCCTTTGCCAAATCACAAGTGCAGCCAATATAACCGTTCATATCTTATAAGAAATAAATCTAATCTTATAAAAAGCCAGGAAGTTTCAGACTTCCCGGCTTTTTTATGTCGAGATACTCAGTTGTTATCAGAATTTGACACTAAACTCATTCAGGTCCCTCGGGTACACTCGGTCTGACGAATCGGGACACGAACAACGGATATGGACATGGGTCGGGGTATATTTGGTAATTTTACCTGAATCCACTTTCACATAGACGTCATGCTCATCCATCGACCAAACATAGACATCGGTTTGAACTAACGCTGCTGCGAATAATTCTATGTCTGTATCTAACAACTTCGTTCCATGAATCATTATTGTGCACCTCAATATTTATATTTATTCATTATTGTTTGCTGTATTATAATAGACACTTAGGCATCCACGTTTGTTACGCCGGATAGAAATATTTTTAATAAAAAAGAGGTTTATTTTTGTCGTTATTTTGAATAAGGGGAAAATTACCATGAATTAAGTAAAAACGGGAGGATTTTAACAAAAATTATGGAAATTAAAGTGCGATTTATTTCCTTTTTTGTCATACAATTGAACAAAGAAGAAGCCCAGGGGAAAGGCTGTAAACATTATCAGACACTGGACAGTAATACTTATCCCGGGAGCAGTCTGCAAATGTTTCTGGACGGGGAATTTGCCCGCATAGTGAAAAGGAAGGTGGAACGGAACCCCCGTTCCGAACAAGTGCCGACAAAAATCGGTCATTTTATTGTTGAGCCCGGTTATGAATTGGATACTAACCCAAACTATAATTTGTTCTATCGGCTTCAACAGGCCGTAACATTGGAACAGTTTCTTGATAATAGTGAAGCCTTGGCCCAGGCTTATATGAATACAAGTGCCGTAAGAGGAGGAGCCCTCATTATAGTAAATGCCACTCTTCCTAAAGTTACGGATATTCCATTTGTATTTATACTCAAATGCGACTTTGAGCCGAAAATAGCCAGAATAACGGATGAGGCAAGTTTGCTGCATGAAGTTGAAATGGCGATTAACGCCAAAAATATGAAGTCGATCCAATATCCTTATCTGACAGAAGAGGGATTTCTTGAAGATTGGGAAGTGAAAATTCATCAGTCTTCCCATGCCCGTTATTTTGAGGACTTCCTAAAATTTGTTGAGTATGAACGGACAATGCCGGAAATTATGCAGGACCAGATGATGACCATTGTACAGCATCACTTTGAGGAGTATTGGCAAGGGGATGAATCCCAAAGGCAGCAGGAAGAGCACGAATTTGAGCTTTGGGCGGCCAGTGAGAAGAGGGAGCTTCAGGAGAAATGGTCGGAAGAACAGGTGATGGAAGCTTCACAGCAGCTTATCCAGCAAAAGCCGGACCTTCATTTGCAGTTCAAACTGGATCAATTGAACGTGAAGGGAAAACTGGAAGACTTCGGGAAGAACATTCACTTTGCCAAATTAGGAGACCGGTATGTAGTACTGCTGGAAGGGAACGATCTTCAGTTTGACCATCATCTCTCTCCGGTGGAGCTATTGAAACCCGATAAAATTGAAGAAGTATTGAATCGGGTAAAGAATCGTATAGATAATTATTCCGTAGACTAATCGTCAAAAAGACACATGCCCTCAAAGGACATGTGTCTTTAACAGCTTATACTAGATTTTCAGGATTAAGTCCCTCCAGTTCTTTGATGACAAAACGCCCGTCTTTCCGGATCAGCACATCATCAAAATAAATTTCACCGCCGCCATAGTCAGGGCGCTGGATTAATACCATATCCCAATGAACCGAAGAACGGTTGGAATTATCCGCGATTTTATAAGCCTGCCCCGGGGTGAAATGAAGGGAGCCGTCAATTTTTTCATCGAACAGGATGTCCTTCATCGGATGATGGATATGCGGGTTAACTCCGATAGCAAATTCCCCAATGAAACGGGCACCTTCGTCCGTATCCAGGATTTCGTTGAGCCGCGGAGTATTGCTGCTTGTAGCTTCAACAATTTTTCCATTTTCAAAGCGAAGGACTACATTTTCAAAGGAAGAACCTGAATAAACCGTTGGAGTATTGTAGCTGATTACTCCGTTAACAGAATCGATTACCGGAGCCGTATATACTTCTCCATCCGGAATGTTTCTTTTCCCGCAGCATTTGATAGCCGGGATTCCTTTAATAGAGAACGTCAGATCGGTACCAGGAGATATAATACGCACTTTATTTGTCCGCTCCATCAGTTCGACGAGAGGGTCCATTGCTTTTTCCATTTTGCTATAATCCAAATTACACACATTGAAATAAAAATCTTCGAACGCATCTGTACTGGTGTTGGCCAATTGGGCCATTGATCCGTTAGGGTAGCGCATGATGCACCATTTTGTATTATTCACACGTTCATTCGTTACGGGACGCTGGTATAAGGACATAAACATTTTCATCTTTTCTTCGGGAACGTCTGAAGTTTCCGTTACATTCTCACCGCTTCTTACCCCGACATAAGCGTCCATTTTTCGCATGCGTTCCAGTTCAATCTCGGCCATGCGCTTGAATTGTTCTTCTGTTCCGTTCATGATTAATTTACGGGTAACGGCCGCATCGCGGAATTCCAGGAACGGAAAGGCACCAACAGCCTGTACTTCTTCAATAAAACACTTCGCAAGCTCATTATCTTTTAGACCAATCAACTCGATCAAAATATTTTCACCTGGCTGAAGCTCGGTAGAGTAACGGATAATGTTCTTTGCGAATATTTCCAGTCTCGGATCTCTCATTACGGCTTTGCTCCTTTATGTAAAATAAGCAGATTGAATCCATTTCACAGAACGGCTTCTTTCCGGAACCGGTGCAAGAAGGTATGGATAAATCCGAACCGGATTTATCATGCAATGTCCATCGGCAGTTTTATGTGAAGGATTCAGCTACCCACTTCATTTCATTATACCCCAATTTGAGTTTGGCATGAAGACTTGGGAGACAGGCCCGGCATAGCTGACATAACTGAAACGAAAAAAATATACCCCGATGGACATATCTTTGCAGTTTCTGACAGATAAATATGCGGGTCCATATTTTCTTCTTTTGGATGATTATACGCATCCCATTTCTCGAAGTATCAAGATTTTACACAATGGATCAAAAAGCTGCGGCTAGTCATCGAAGAACGGTACGGTGAGCCTCTCCCGCCGGGTTTAAAAGCCTGGGAACACCGCATTGAAAGGATACAATTGACCTAGGGTAGGTTTATTGGGTAAAATCGTTCAAGTGGCCTCATATAAAGACAGAGAATGAGGATGTTCAGCAAGGGGGAACAATAACTTTGAACAAAATGATGAAGCCAATTGCGGAACCTTTCCGGATGCCCGTCATTTTATTGACTGTAGTTGTTGCGGGACTAAGCCAAGGACTGCTGCTGCCGCTTTTGACAATTCTACTTGAAGATGCCGGAGTCTCCTCCGGTATAAATGGTTTTAATGCGGCCGGGATGTATATCGGAAGCTTCTTAGCCATGTTTGTCGTTGAAAAACCGATCCGCCGTTTTGGATATAAACGTGTCTTGATTGCCGGTCTTTTACTGGATTTTTTCGCTACTCTCAGTTTTCCTTTCTGGACAAACATTTGGGTCTGGTTCTTGCTGCGCTTTCTTGTCGGTATAGGAAACAGCTCCCTGCATTTTTCGGCTCAGCTTTGGATATTGACCAGCTGTCCCGAACATAAAAAAGGAAGTTATATTTCATTTTACGGCATGGCCTACGGAATCGGTTTCTGTATCGGACCTGCGGGCATTAATTTGCTGCAGTTTGGGCAATGGGCACCTTTTGCGGCTGTATTGTCTTTTTATGCCGGGGTTCTGTTTTTGCTGCTGAAACTTCCGGAAGAAAAGGGAGCCTCAGCGGAGATTCAAAAAAGGAACAAAGTATTCAAAAACGCTATACCCAAACGCTGCGGATTGCGTGGTTCGCTTTAATACCGGCATTTCTTTACGGTTTTATGGAAGCTGTTCTGAACAGCAACTTTGCTTTGTATGGGCTGAGAATAGGCTTGGATGAATCCGCACTTTCCCTGCTTCTTCCAGTCATCGGTATTGGTGGGCTTGCCTTGCAGCTGCCACTAGGCATGCTGAGCGACCGGATAGGAAGAAAAAAGGTACTTCTGGCGGCGGGGATTATCGGCGGCCTTTGCTTCCTGCTGGTTCCACTGGCCGGGGGGAACGTGTGGCTTATCGGGTTATGTCTTTTCGTTGCAGGCGGTCTGGTCGGTTCCTTCTTTTCTTTGGGTCTGGCTTATGCGTCTGATCTGCTGCCAAAAGTATTGCTGCCTACTGCAAATGTAATTGCCTCCATCAATCATAGTTTGGGCAGTGTGGCAGGACCAAATCTCGGTGGACTTAGTATCCAGTATATCTCGCTTAGCAGTTTATTCTGGATGCTGGGAGGCATCTATTTGATCTTTGCTTTTGCGGAGATATGGTTTAAAGGAAAAAAAGAATCCGTACAGCAAGAGGTTCCGTCTACTCATTTGTCTATGTAAAAAAGCCTGAAGGCCTTTGGAGGCCTTCGGCTTTTTATAATTTCATGACCGCCTGCTGAACAGGACGGCGATTCATTTCTTGCTAAGATGTAGGAACAAAGTTGTTTAAATACCGTTCAGTCAGGGAAGTCAGCATGCTGATGCCGATTTTATTTTCTCCGCCTTCCGGTATGATAATGTCAGCATATTTTTTGGACGGTTCGATAAAAGCATCATGCATCGGTTTGACCGTATTCAGATATTGATCATGAACGGACTCCAGTGAACGGCCCCGTTCTTTCATATCTCTTACAATTCTGCGAAGAATGCGAACATCCGGATCCGTATCCATAAATACTTTTATGTTCAATTCTTCACGAAGGTGGTCATCGGTCAAAACATGAATACCTTCTACAAGAACAATAGGTTTAACATTAATATGGATGGTTTCCGATGAGCGGGCATGTTTGGTAAAACCATAAACAGGAATCTGTACGGCCTTTCCCTGGCGCAATTGTTTCAGATGCTGAAGCAAGAGATCGTTTTCAAAAGCGCTTGGATGGTCGTAATTGATTTTTTCCCGTTCTTCAAAGCTAAGTTCGGCGTGGTCCAAATAATAATTGTCCTGACATATAAGAGTGACATTATCCGCACCCAGCTTAGTTATAATAGAACGGGCCACGCTGGATTTACCAGAACCGGTCCCACCGGCTATACCAATAACTAACATGTAAAAAGAGGCCTCCCTGCAAGTGATCCTAGTATTCCTGAATAGTTTACCATAAACCGGTCAGTTCTCAAAGGTATTAAAAACCGGTTTTTCAGGTCCGGAAATGCCGCATAGGCCACGGCAGGAAGGTAGCTTGATCAAGTCTTGTTGCAAGCTGTGGCCGCCTGCGGATGATTGCTTAACGTACTTGTTTTGGCGTGTGAACTTCCTCCGACATATCCAGATCCTGTATAGCCTGGCGAGTCTGCCCGATAGTTTGTTTGAGTTGTTGACCGTATTTTTCCGGATCGAACGAATTCAGCTGCTGGTAGGATTCCGTTATCCGGCGTTTGGCTGTGCCAAGCTCGGCCTGCGCTTTTTGAATCAGAACGGGATCGGCTTTTATAACTGCAGTTTGAAGATCATGCTCCGCTTTCTGGGCGGCTAGAATGGCCTGATCCGCTTCATCTACGGCCCTTTGTATGTACATTTGGTGCTGCTGGCTTTCAACCATATCTGTCGGCTCCTTTTATAATGATTTTATCTTAAAATGTGTTAAAATAAAGTGTTTCATACCTCAGGGAAATGGGTAGTAATGGATGTATTTTCCGGGAAATCGCAAAAAAGTCATAATATCCGAAAGTTCAACGTTTTTTTACAAGATAAGTTTCTTGATCTATCAGTCCCGATTCTTTCTGTATCCTTTCTTACGGTTTTGAGAAAAGTAAAGGTGGAGGTGAACTGCATGCCGCATCATGAAGCTAAAAAAATGAATAATCAGCAAAATAAATCAAGAATGAAAGAAGAAACTGTTTCATTAAATGAAAGAAGGGAAAAGCAATTTCCACCGACCTTAAACAATGTCCCGAAACAGGAAAGCTAATTTGAAAACCCTTGATTTACAAGGGTTTTCGGATTGGGGATTTAGATATTTAGCAGGTGAAAGTTTTGCTTTAAACCGGAGGTATGCACTTTAAATCCTTGGAAGGCCTTTGGCCTATTTCCTTGGTTCAAATGCCGCCGAAGCAATAACTTTTGCCATTTTCAATAGAATGGCAGGTGTTGGCGAAATGGAATCTGTAGGTTTGGTTTTGGAAGGCGGAGGAATGAGGGGGGTTTATACAGCAGGAGTACTTGAGTTTTTTATTGAGAACGATTTTTATACCCCTTATGTTATCGGAGTATCTGCGGGAGCCTGTAATGCTACATCTTATATTGCCAGGCAAATGGGCCGCAACCGGAAAGTGACAGTTGATTATGTGCGTGATCCGAGATATTTGAGTTACCGTAATTTATGGAGAGAAAAAAGTATTTTCGGCATGAACTTTATTTTTAATAAACTTCCGAATGAGCTGGAACCTTTTGACTTTGAGTCTTTTTATTCTTCCGAGCAAAACTTCGTTGTAGGGACAACAGATGCCCATACAGGTGAACCGGTCTTTTTTTCAAAAAAAGAAACAGGAGAACAAACATTGCAGATCGTCCAGGCTTCCAGCAGCTTGCCTTTTTTGTCCCAGCCCGTTAAATATGGGGGGCGTGTCTTGTTTGATGGTGGAGTATCAGCTCCAATACCGATTCTGCAATCTGAAAAAGACGGAAACAAGAAGCATGTGGTGGTATTGACCCGGCCTGCAGGTTACAGGAAAAAACCGGCAAATGGACGATGGCTGGCCAAACGGTTTTATCCTGAATATTCAGGGCTGGTACAGGCATTAGCCAACCGGGCCCGGGTTTATAATGAAACTTTAGAATACATTCAGGAACAGGAAGATAAGGGAAATGTGTTTGTTTTCCGGCCATCAGTACCGGTCCATGTAGGACGCACGGAGAAAGATCCGAGGAAACTATCCGCCCTGTTTGAAGTAGGATATAAAGATGCCAAACGGCAATTCGGGGCTTTAAAGGAATGGGTCCGTTCATAATTAACGGCATGAATTAACGGTAGACAAAATGACGCTTTATGCTATAATGTACGAAGTAATCACATCACACACAATTCCATACAACTCTGGGGGGCTGGAATTGGCCGGCTGAGATTGTATCCCATGAAGATACTGACCCTTTAACCTGATCTGGGTAATGCCAGCGTAGGAAATTTTACATGAACCTGTATTCATGTGTCTCTGTACAATAACGCCAAGCTTCCGGATCGGGGAGCTTTTTTTGTTGTAGTTGTCAGGAGGAGAACAAGAACATGAAGAACAACACTAGCAAATGGCTGGGGACTGCCCTGCTCGCTGTGATTATAGGCCTTACAGGGTGTTCAAGCGGCAAAAGTGGACAGGGAGCATCTTCCCAGCCGAGTCCGGAGGCAGGCGCCCTCGAAAAAGTAAAAGTGGTGCTGGATTGGACGCCTAATACGAATCATACCGGACTATATGTTGCAAAGGAAAAAGGATATTTTAAAGAACAAGGGCTTGATGTCGATATTATTCCCCCGGGGCGGGGGAGCGGATACGATGATAGCATCAGGCAGTGTCCCTTTTGGCATCAGCATTCAGGAGTCTATTACACAAGCGCGTACTCAAGGGGTTCCTATTGTATCCCTGGCTGCTATTATCCAGCATAATACTTCAGGCTTTGCCGCCCCGGCCGGAAAAAATATTAAATCGCCAAAAGATTTTGAAGGCAAAACCTACGGCGGCTTTGGCGCGCCTTCGGAAAAAGCGGTGATAGATTCCATTATGCGCAAAGAGAATGCGGATATTGAAAAAGTAAAGATTGTTAATATTGGAGAAGCCGATTATTTTACAGCAACGAAACGGGACATTGATTTTGCCTGGATCTTTTATGCCTGGACCGGAATTGAAGCAGAGCTTAAAAATGAGCCTCTTGATATGATTTACGTTAATAAATATTCGGAGAAACTGGATTATTATACCCCGGTTATTGCCACGAATGAAGATATGATCAAGAACAAGCCGGAGACCGTGAAAAAGTTTATGACAGCCGTATCCCAAGGATACCAGTTCGCCATAGATAAACCGGAAGAAGCAGCGGATATCCTGCTGAAGTGTGTACCCGATCTGGATAAAGAGCTGGTACAGAAAAGTCAAAAATGGCTGAGCCCGCGTTATCAGGATGATGCTCCGCGCTGGGGTGAACAAAAATTGTCTGTATGGCAGAACTATTCGGATTGGATGGTTGAAAACAAGCTGCTGGAAAAACCGCTTGAAGCGGAGAAAGCCTTCACGAATGACTTTTTACCGGCCGCGTCCAAATAATCATGACATTGCGGCAAATCTTGGAGAGGAGACAAAAACAAGATGGCAAATGCACTGCTTAGTATACAAATACTGCCCAAGACTCCGGGCGGGGAAAATGTGATTCCTTATGTGGATCGGGCAATCCAGGTCATTCAGGAATCAGGTGTAAAGTTTGAAGTTCATCCGCTGGAAACAACGATGGAGGGAGAATTACGGGAACTTCTGGCCATCGTGGAGCAAATGAATCAGGCCATGATTGAAATGGGAAGCCCCAATGTAATTTCCCAGATCAAAATTTACTACAACCCTGAGGGGACTTCTATGGCGAAGCTTACGGAGAAGTACAGATGAAATCCTCAGCATGGACAGAAATGTGGAGAAAAGGATGGCCGCCCGTTGGGACAGTCATCCTTCTGCTGTTCCTATGGCAGGCTGCTGTTTCCTGGTTTGGTATTGAGTCGTTCATGTTACCCGGGCCTCTTCAGATCGTAACGGAACTTTGGGACCAGTTGCCAAGAATTAGCGGTCATCTATCCTTTACACTGGAAATTACCTTGATCGGTTTTGCTATTGGAACCTCCACGGGTATTATCCTGGCCTGCATCTTGCATCTGATTCCCGGGGTGAAACAGGCATTCTATCCGCTTTTATTGCTTTCACAAAACATTCCTATGATTGCACTGGCTCCGCTTTTGATGATCTGGTTCGGCTTTGGTCTTCTTCCTAAAGTTATCGTCATTACGCTGGTCTGTTTTTTTCCGATTGCTGTCTCTGCAATGGATGGATTTGCCCAGGCTGACCGGAGTATCATGAATTATATGAAAATGATCGGAGCAAGCAAACTTCAGTTATTTACCAAAGTGGAGTTTCCCGGTGCTCTGCCTTCTCTGTTTTCCGGCGTCAAAATATCCGCTACCTATAGCATTATGGGAGCAGTCATTGCAGAGTGGCTCGGATCCGACAAGGGTATCGGGGTCTACATGCTTCTGGCTAAGTCTTCCTTCCGGACGGACCGGGTTTTTGTATCGATGTTTATCATTGTAATTTTAAGTATGCTATTGTTTAGCCTGATTTTACTTCTTGAACGTTTTATGTTCAGATGGAAACGGAAATAGGGGGCGGTAAGATGACTATAAAAAAACTGGAACTGGTTCACTTAACCAAAACGTTTACTCAGGAAAAAAACGAGCGGACTGTGTTAAAAGATATCTCCCTTCATGTGAATGAAGGGGAGTTCGTCTCTCTCATAGGTCCTTCGGGGAGCGGCAAAAGTACACTGTTTCATATAATAGGAGGGCTGATCCCCCCTTCCTCCGGAGAAGTGAAGCTGGAAGGAAAGACGGTAACCGGGCAAAAGGGGCTAATCAGTTATATGCCCCAGCAAGCCTCTTTACTTCCCTGGAGAACAATTGAGCAAAATGTGATTATGGCTCTGGAGGTTTCCGGTAAACCTGCCTCAGCTTCATTGGAGAAGGCAAGGGCCTGGTTGAAGCGGGCGGGGCTTTCCGGCTATGAAAATTCTTACCCGCATGTACTGTCAGGCGGTATGCAGCAGCGCGTATCATTCTTAAGAGCTTTGCTTAGCGAGCAGGAGCTGATGTGTCTGGATGAGCCGTTTGGTGCCCTGGATGCTTTGACCAGACAGGATATGCAGGAGTGGCTGCTCCACCTGTGGGAAGAAAATAAACGCTCGGTTCTCTTTGTTACCCACAGCATTGAAGAAGCTCTTTATTTATCGGACCGGATTTATTTGCTCAGCAAAAAGCCAACTATTGTACTGGAGGAAATCCGGGTTCCGTTTGACAGGCCCCGCCGGGAAGAAGTGCAATTGGACTCTCTTTTTCTTCAGCTGAAACAGGATATTTACAGGCAGATGAAGTCTCAGCAGGCAATCGGAGCGGGAGGATAAGTCCATGCACGTTATAGATGCACACATTCATCTTGATTTGTACAAAGAAGAAGAACGGGCACAGCTGCTTTCCATCCTGGGTCCCGGAGTACGGGGAATGATCACTGTATCTATGAACCTCGTTTCCTGCAAAATGAATCAAACCCTGGCCAGGCAATTTCCGGGCCTTATTTTCCCGGCATACGGATATCATCCTGAACAAGCTATCCCGGGGACGGCAGAGGAACAGGAACTGTTTAAATGGATTGAGGCTAATCATAACGGGATGGCCGCAGTTGGAGAAGTAGGCCTTCCCTATTACAATAGAAAAGAAGCCGAAAGTAAGGGGGAGCCGTTTGCTTTGATTCCTTATATAAATCTGTTGGAAAAGTTCGTTTGGCTGGCCAAGAAGCTGGATAAGCCTATCGTTTTGCATGCCGTATATGAGGATGCAGCCATTGCTGTAGATCTTCTGGAAATGTATCGGTGGAAGAAAGCTCATTTTCACTGGTTCAAAGGGAATGAGCAAATTACGGACCGGATGGTTGAAAACGGCTATCTCTTTTCAGTCACACCGGATATGGTCTACGCAGAAGAGATTCAAAATTTGGTGAGACAGGTACCTTTAGAGCAGTTAATGGTAGAGACGGATGGCCCTTGGCCCTTTGAAGGACCATTCGAGGGCCGGATGACGCATCCTGACATGATTGGAGAATCCGTTCTATGTATGGCTGGAATCAAGAAAAAGCCCGTCAGTGAAACGGCCGATGTCCTGTTGAACAATACAATCAGATTTTACCGGCTGGCATAGAAATGATTTCGGCAAGGAGGGACATGGATTGAACCGATGCGAATGGGTAACGTCAGATCCTCTTTATTTGTGTTACCATGATGAGGAATGGGGGGTACCCGTTAAGGATGACCGGAAACTTTTTGAACTTCTTGTGCTGGAAGGGGCTCAGGCCGGATTGAGCTGGCTTACGGTCCTCAAAAAAAGGGAAAATTACCGTGAAGCTTTTTACGGATTTGATGTGGACAAAGTATCTGCAATGACGGAAAGGGATGTTATACGCCTTAAGGGGAACGAAGGAATCATCCGTAACGAACGAAAAATCCGCTCCGCTATACAAAATGCACAGAAAGTTAAGGAACTGCAGCAAGTTTATGGGTCATTCAGCTCTTATATCTGGGGTTTTGTGGGCGGAGAAGTGATTCAAAATGTTTGGAAATCTCATAAGGAAGTGCCCGCCTCTACACTTCTGTCTGATAAGATAAGCAAAGAACTGAAGCGGCAGGGATTCTCTTTTGTGGGAAGTACTATCTGCTACTCGTTCATGCAGGCAGCCGGAATGGTAAATGACCACATCATTTCCTGCTTCAGACATAAGGAATGCGGGGAGTTACCCGGAACAAAATAAACAAAGAGAGAGTTGCTTTAATCTGCAACCTGAAAAAATCCTGCAGGATGCCCATTAGGCATACTGCAGGATTTTTTCTTCCAGGCTGACCCGGATAAATTCGATCCGCTTCCGGATATAAAAGTCAAGCACGGCTCCGCTAAGATCACGTGGGGAGACACGTTGATTGGTATGATTATCTATGATTGTAACCGATCCATCGGGGCAAAAACGAAAGGTGAGATCTTGCCAGTCGTTCTCCATGTCATCCATCATCTGTTCCACTTGTTCCGGATGCAAATGCTCGCTGCCAGACAGTACCTTCTTCACCCAATAATCTCTCTCAATGAAGCGATAATTACGACATGTATTCACAGCAGCAAACCTCCTTATATGAGAACGTTTGTTTGGTTTAATTATACCAAACATCTGTTCGAATTGGAAGTATTTTCAGGACAAAAAGATTCGTGTAGAGATGGAAAGGGAAAAGAATTAAAAGAAGGAGTCGCCTGGGATGGAGAAGCTGAAAATAGGTGTCATCGGTTCAGGCTCAATTTCTCAGATGTATTTGCAGTCCTATGTCAACAATGAGTATGCGGATCTTGTTACCGTCAGTGATTTGAACGGTAAGAGGGAACGGCCAAAATCCTGCCCGAAGATATCAGAATGGCCGTAGAGTTTATTAAAGGTTTCCGGTAATGATACCGGCATTCAGTTCAAGGAGCTCTTTTATAAAAAACCAATACTCCCCCTTCTCGTAAGAGAGGGGAGGTATTGGTTTTCAATCTGCTGGAGCAAGTGTTGATTGAGAATTTAGAAAGCCGGGAGGATTTGTCCCTTATATTTATCTTCGATGAATTTCTTCGCATCTTCGGAGTTCAAGGCATTAGCAAGCTTTTTAATCGCTTCTGAATCTTTGTTGTCTTCACGGGCTACAAGAATGTTAGCGTATGGAGAATCTTTATCCTCTATTAAAAGAGCATCTTTACCCGGATCCAATTTAGCCTGAAGCGCATAGTTAGTATTAATCAGAGCAAGGTCCACTTCATCTACTACACGCGGCAGCATGGCTGCTTCCATTTCTTTGAAATTCAGATTTTTCTTGTTTTCCGTAATATCTTTTACTGTGCCGCTGATGCCAACGCCGTCTTTCAGCTTAATCAGACCATTTTTCTCAAGCAGGGCAAGTGCGCGTCCCAGGTTAGTGGCGTCATTCGGAATGGCAACATTTGCGCCGTCTTTCAGTTCACTGATATTTTTAATTTTTTTGGAGTAGGCGCCAAAAGGTTCAATATGAACAGGAACAACTTTAACCAGCTTTGTCCCTTTTTGTTTATTGAAATCATCCAGATATGGTGTGTGCTGATAGAAGTTGGCATCCAATTGTTTTTCATCTAACTGGACGTTAGGCTGCACATAATCGTTGAACTCTTTCACATCCAACTCAACGCCTTCGGCTTTCAATTTGTCTTTTACAGCATTTAAAATTTCAGCATGGGGATTTGAAGTAGCCCCTACAACCAGCTTTGTGGTAGAGGAAGAACTTCCTTCTTGAGAATTGTTAGCCTCGTCTTTCTTGCCGCATGCGCTTAGACCTATGGCTAAAATGAATGTTAATGCAAGCAGAATGGCTTTTTTCATGTTGAACCCTCCTATTTTTCTTTTAATCAATGATTGAATCAATTGAAATTGATTCGGCTTCTATTTGTTTACTTGCGGCTGAAGCGAAGAACTAATCGGTCTCCGATCATCTGCAAAATTTGAACCAGAATTAACAAGATGACGATCGTGACAAGCATGACGGCCGTATCAAAGCGCTGGTAGCCGTATCTGATTGCCAGGTCCCCAAGTCCTCCGCCACCGATTAATCCGGCCATAGCGGTGTAGGAAACAAGCGAGACAGTAGTTATGGTGATGCCTGCAATAAGTCCTGATAAAGATTCGGGCAGAAGCACCCGGAAAATAATCTGACGGTAGGATGCTCCCATCGATTGGGCGGCTTCGATTACTCCCCGGTCTACTTCACGCAGTGAGGTCTCGACCAGACGGGCGAAGAAAGGAGCCGCAGCAACAACTAGCGGAGGAATGGTTCCTTGTACGTCGATTGATTTTCCAACCAGTATTTTGGTCAAAGGGATCATGGCGATCATTAAGATGACAAAAGGAACCGAACGCAAAATATTGACAACGACCGAAAGAATCGAATAGATGAAACGGTTTTGCAGGAAGTTGCCCTTCGACGTAATATAAAGGAGTATTCCTAACGGGAGTCCGATGATGAATGTGAACAGGATGGATATTCCCAGCATAGTCATCGTCTGTACCGTAGCTTTACTTATCTCATCCCATTGAATATGGCTGAAATCCATTTCTTATAGCACCTCCACTTCCAGGCCACGGTCGCGCAAAGTGTGAATAGTAGCTTCACGGGCCTCCAGGCTTCCATCCAGGCGGACAAACAATTGGCCATAGGGTGTATCTTTCATTTTGGAGATTGTACCATGCAAAATTGAGAATGCAGCCCCGGATTGCTGAACGGCATCTGACAGGATCGGGGCATAAGTGGATTCTCCAAGAAAGTTAATCTTGATAAATGCGGATAATTCCAAATTCGCCTCTTCCCGGTGAAAGTCAACCGGATCGGAGATTTGCTCAATAAATTGTTTGGTAACGGGATGCTGCGGTTTCAGGAACACTTCCACAACAGCCCCCTGCTCAACGAGACGCCCGTCATGAATAACAGCAACACGGTCGCAGATTGAACGGATTACGTGCATTTCATGAGTAATCAGGACGATGGTTAAATGCAGTTTCTTGTTGATATCCAGCAGCAAATTCAAAATCGAATTCGTAGTTTGCGGGTCCAGGGCAGAGGTAGCTTCGTCACAAAGAAGCACCTTTGGATCGTTGGCAAGAGCTCTGGCAATCCCCACACGCTGCTTTTGGCCACCGGACAGTTGGGACGGATACTTGTTTCCTTGTCCTGTAAGCCCGACCAGATCAAGCAATTCGTTCACTTTTTTCTGAATGACTGTTTTGGGTGTTTTGGCCAGCTTAAGGGGAAATGCTATATTATCGGCAACCGTAGCGGAAGAAAGCAGATTGAAATGCTGAAAGATCATTCCGATTTTTCTGCGCTCCTGCTGAAGCTTGGCTGTTGGAAGCTCGATTAGGTCAACGCCGTCTACGATAACCTTGCCTGAAGAGGGCTTTTCCAATAAATTAATGGTGCGCACCAGGGTACTTTTACCGGCACCCGAATGGCCGATAATCCCGAATATTTCTCCCCGGTTTACTTCCATATCTATACCATGAAGGGCATGCGTCATGTTTTTCCCGTTCTGATATGTTTTAACAATTTGGTTCAGTTTGATCATGCTTATCACCTGCTTCTTGGGGTAAAAATAAAGCCCTTTTTGTGCAGAGACAAAAAGGGCTGTGTGAACGATAGACCACTTTTCTCATCTGCCAGAACATCCGGTTCTGAAGGAATTGGCACCATGACATTCAAGCGGTTATAACCAGCCTTGAATCGGTTGCCGGGCTTCATCGGGCCTTGTCCCTCCGCCTCTCTTGATAAGAATAGGTATGAAATTAAAAAGCTATTCATTTCTTTCAATGCCGCTTGGCATGATTGGAGTATACCCCATTGTGTTAAGCTCGTCAATCCCTTTTTCAAAAAAACCGATTAATTTAGTGGGGATTTATATTTCCGGAATTGCGTGAAAACGCATACATAGTAAAACGAAGAAATGACGCCGGGAACTCAGGTTCCTGGCGTTTCCTCTTCAGATAAGGGTGCAGAGGTCTCCGGAGGGGTGGAATGCCGTTCCTTCCATGTTTGCAACCCGTCTTTGACTTCTTCAATGGGCAAACCGCCGGATTCAAGAAGTTCCTCAGGCAATCCAAGCAGTCTCTCGTAAAAATGAAAACCTAATTGGCCGGTATCTTTCTCTCCGGCTTCAAGCAAATCATATAGGGCATTTTCGGCGAGGTCGTAATGCCCTAAGTCTACATAGTATTTATGTAAAAGAAGCAAAGTAGGGGAAGGAAGCCGGAATGACCTTAATCTGCTGACAAGCTCTTGTACAGCAGAAGGATAATCTATGACTTTCGGATCTGCCCCCAGTTCATGGGATTTAAGCAGCAAATACAAGGATTTCATCCGGCTGCTAAGGCCTTCCTTCCCGTTTCCCAGTTCCTCCAGAATATCCCCGCGTTCTTTCAATATGATACCGGCAGCCGCGAGGCGGTCCGGTTCAATCGAACCTCCTGTGCTGATCATTTGGATCATATTGTCCTCGGGTAGAGAACTGAGCAGTCTGGCCCCCGGCATATGAAGCCCGGAAAGAAGCTCTTCAAGGTTTTGCAGCGCTTCCTGCTGCTTGCGTTCTTTTCTCAGTTTGGCGATAACAGTTCCGATCATTTGCGACATTTCTTCAATCATTCGCACCAAATAATCTTTTCGCTGGAACATAAAAATTCAACCGTCTCCTCCCGACAAATGATTTACAATGTATTTGCCGTGCAGTCTTCCGGTTTCGATAAAAACTTCATTGGCATTTTTACCGGAAGCGATGACACCTGCAATATAAAGCCCCTTTACATTCGTTTCCATTGTCTGCGGGTTATATACAGGGATAAATCCTTCTTCATCCAGATCTACACCGGCTTCGGCCAGCATGGTTCGATCAGGTCTGAAACCCGTTAGGGCCAGGACAAAATCGTTGGCAATCTGTACTTCTCCTTGAGGAGAACGGACGATAACTGTAGCTTCTTCTATGCGGGTAACACAAGATTCAAACAGCATATGGATACGTCCCTTGTTCAGCATGCTTTCATAAATCGGTTTAACCCAAGGCTTGATATTGGAGGAAAGCTCACTGCCCCTATAGACAACAGTAACTTCTGCACCCGCTTTCAACAGATCCAGAGCAGCATCCACTGCTGAGTTATTGCCTCCGATAATTGTCACCTTCATTCCTGTGTAAGGATGGGCCTCTTCGTAATAATGAGTAACTTTATCCAGCTCTTCCTCGGGGATACCAAGCATACTCGGATAATCAAAATAGCCTGTGGAAACGACCACATTTTTGGCCTGATAGACTCCTTTTTTTCTTCCGCGCTTAATTGTATGCAGATCAAAACCATAATCTTTCTTTACAATAGATACCACTTCTTCATAAGAATGAATGCGTATATTTTCATGTGAAGCTACATTACGGTAATAGACCAGCGCTTCCTGCCGGTAAGGTTTATCATTGGGGGTAGAGAAAGGAATCCCTCCGATTTCTAGTAACTCCGGACTGCTGAAAAATTGGAGATTGGTTGGATATCGGTAGATGGAGTACGCCATACAATGCTTTTCAATGACCAGCGGGTTAAACTGTTTTCGCTGAAGTTCCACTGCTGCGGATAATCCACAAGGGCCTGCTCCAATGATGATGACCTCTTCCATGGTGATCCTCCTTTTAGGTCGGTTCGATTACAACTCCCATAGTACAGCAAAACCTGTTTTTTTGCCAAATCAAAGACTATTGTCTTGTCATTGGGAAACACTAGGAAAAGGAAATCGTTATTGGCCAAGGCAACCGTTTCGTACAGCCGCATTCTTGGCTGTTGCCGAAGTGCCTGCAAAAGTCTATAATCTTTTTATATCAAGTATGGAGGTATCGATGTATATTCAGATGTTGGAAGAAAATAAGGAACAAACGAAGGAGACGATTCTGCGTCATCTGCGCGACTTTAATAAGCGGCATGTGCCTTCCCAAATTTTTCAGCAGTTTCGTGAAGTGGTTCTGGCTGCCAAGGATGATACAGGGTTGTTAGTAGGAGGACTCTTGGGACGCATTTGCTTTGACTGGCTGGAGATTGACATTTTAGCACTTGATGAGCAAGTTCGCGGTCAGGGAATTGGTTCACGTCTGCTTCAGGCTGCTGAAGAAGAAGCAATGAAAAATCAATGCAAATTCATGAAACTTGATACATTCAGCTTTCAGGCACCCGACTTTTATATCAAGCATGGCTTTGAAGTTTTCGGTCAGATCGAGGATGTGGCAGGAGGCTATACCCATTACTATTTGATAAAAAAATTGAGGGATTAACTCATCCATGACAATAAAGAACTTCAATCCATAAGCGGGCTGGAGAAGCTGAAATTAAAGAAAGAATGGTTTTTTCTGGAGGAAAAACCGGTTCTGAATCTGAGAAAAACAGCAGTAAAAAATGTTCTGAGCGGCCGATTTTACCAAACGCCGGTATGGCGGCTTCTTACCCGCACAACACCACGAGATGAACATGTAATGGCGATGGATTACCTGGAGCAGGTCGGCCTCTATTGGATAAAGCTTATAAGAAAGTAGAAGAACTGAGTGGCGGGGAACGGCAGCGTGTAGCTATTGCAAGAGCTTTGGTCCAGGGGGCGAGAGTGATTTTCGCAGACGAACCGTTTTCCGGACTGGACCCTAGGTCAACAGAACAAATCATGAAAGATTTTCAGTATCTTGCGCAAAAGGTGAAAGTTACGGTTTTGTGCAGTCTTCATAACGTGGAACTGGCCGAACGATTTGCAACCAGGATGTGGGGAATCCGTGACGGGAAGCTTGTTATGGATGTTGCCGGACGAAAGCTGACGGTTTTGGAGAAAAATAAAATATTTAGCTAACACTTTTTGCTTGTCCGTGGTACAATCTAGTTTAATGCATTGAATCGTTACTAGATTAAATCAATATCACAGAATGGAAAACATTACCGGGGAGGGTTACAACCATGGGAAAGACAAAAATGAGAAGCGATATGATAAAAAAAGGCTTTGACCGTGCCCCTCATCGCAGTTTGCTACGGGCAGCAGGAGTAAAAGAAGAAGATTTCGACAAACCTTTTATTGCTGTTTGCAATTCATATGTTGATATTATTCCGGGTCATGTTCATCTTCAAGAATTCGGTAAATTGGTAAAAGAGGCGATACGTGAAGCCGGTGGTGTTCCTTTTGAATTTAATACGATCGGGGTGGACGACGGGATTGCCATGGGTCATATCGGAATGCGATATTCACTGCCAAGCCGGGAGATTATTGCCGATGCCCTTGAAACTGTAGTAGCGGCACACTGGTTTGACGGAATGGTTTGTATTCCTAATTGTGATAAAATCACTCCCGGCATGATGATGGGAGCTCTCCGCGTGAATATCCCTACTATTTTTGTAAGCGGTGGACCAATGAAAGCCGGTAAAGACAAGAACGGTAAGTCCATTTCACTATCTTCTGTATTTGAAGGTGTAGGAGCTTACCAGGCCGGCAAGATTGATGCATCTGGTCTTGAAGAGCTGGAACAATACGGATGCCCGACGTGCGGCTCTTGCTCCGGCATGTTCACGGCTAACTCGATGAACTGTCTGGCTGAAGGTCTCGGTCTTGCCCTTCCGGGTAATGGAACGATTCTGGCCGTTTCGGAAGACCGCAAGCAGTTTGTAAACGATTCGGCCAAACAATTGATGGAGCTGATCAAGCTGGATATCAAGCCGCGGGATATTGTAACGGCAGAAGCCATTGACAATGCGTTTGCACTGGATATGGCCATGGGCGGCTCAACAAATACCGTGCTTCATACCCTCGCTCTGGCCCATGAGGCGGAAGTGGAGTATCCGATTGAGCGGATCAATAAAGTGGCCAAACGGGTACCGCACCTGGCCAAAATTGCCCCGGCTTCCGATTATCATATCGAGGACGTACATGAAGCGGGCGGCGTAAGTGCCATCATTCATGAACTGCTAAAGCGGGAAGGTATCCTGCATGGAGATTGTATCACAGTAACAGGAAAAACCCTGAAAGAGATCGTTGCGGGTTATGAAATCCGCAATAAGGACGTCATTCGCCCAATGGATAATCCACATAATGAACAGGGTGGTTTGTCTGTCCTGTTTGGAAATCTGGCACCACAAGGCGGCATCATAAAAGTCGGTGCTGTTGATCCTTCCGTAGGAAGTTCCTTTACAGGGCCGGCCATTTGTTTTGATTCTCAGGATGACGCTCTTTACGGCATTGCGAACGGAAAAGTTAAAGAGGGTCATGTAGTGATTATTCGGTATGAAGGGCCTAAAGGCGGACCGGGAATGCCGGAGATGCTGGCCCCTACTTCCCAGATTGTCGGTATGGGACTTGGCGCCAAAGTAGCACTCATCACTGACGGCCGTTTCTCAGGGGCTTCCCGTGGCATCAGCATCGGCCATGTTTCTCCCGAAGCTGCAGAAGGCGGACCTATTGCCTTTGTACAGAACGGGGATATCGTGAACATCGATCTGGCAAACCGTACCTTGAACCTGCAAATATCCGAAGAAGAATTCGCCGCTAGAAAGCAGCAATGGAAAGGCTTTGAACCGAAAGTGAAAACCGGCTATCTCGCCAGGTACTCAAAGCTTGTTACATCGGCGAGCACGGGCGGGGTTATGAAAATCTGATCTAAAATTCATACAGGGCGCTTCTCTATACAGGAGGCGCTCTTTTTATTATTTATCAATTAATATTTGGATGAAGAGGGGGATATAGGTAGGAATGTCCGGAGTAACTCCAAACTTATACTTATCCTGAAGCCGTTTTTCAATTAACGAAAGCCGGATTTTCTCTAGACCTTATACAAGTCGGCAAAACATTGGAAAGTACTTTGGAGGGAAAGGTAACAGTCCGTAATGTAACTAAAGAACTTGTTTTTCCCGTTAGTATACAAATGACTAATGACAGTTGGATTCTATCCGGAAAACAATCGGTCACTCTTTATGACTTCGGGCTTCATTATTTGCACGAAGCCAAGGATATTGACATTTCGTTCTCTATTTGGTTTCGCCCACAGGAGATTAATGAATGGAAGGGTTCCCCGATACCTGCTGAAGCACCGGGCAAATAGTTTATAGTGGATTTTATTTAATGAATCAAACTATGGTAGAATAGGAGCATAGAAAAAACAGAAATTACATAAAACAGATGGCAGAGTGCTCAACATTAGCGTGTCTGATGAATTGCTCATTTTAACAGTTTGGATGATCCTTGTAAAATGTGACAAAATTATAAAAGGCTTATTTCCTTCTTCATTCGGGTCTTTACAAATCCGTCATTATATATAATAATTATAAATAAATAATTATTATATATAATGGCCGGCTGTAAAGGAGTGATAGAGATGGCCAAGCCGAATGTAATTGTGTATTCCAGCACTCACTGCACATACTGTAACCAAGTCAAGCAGTTTCTGGACAGTAAGGGAGTAGTATTTGAAGAACGCAATGTGGATACCAATGAGCGATTTGCCGGAGAACTGTATAATATGGGAATGCGCTCCGTACCTGTCACCGTTATTGGCAGTAAAAAGATAGTAGGTATGAACCCGACTGCCATTGGTCAGGCGCTGGAGGATTAACTTCGTTTTTTGTCCAAGGATAAATTTCCCAATCATTTTATTGGAAAAAAGGATTGGACGGGTAATAAAGAAGAAAAAATTTAAATCTACTATTAATTTCTCTCTTCAAGGAGGCAATCAGTATGTACAAATCCATTATCGTAGGAACAGGACCAGCCGGCTTGACGGCAGCCATTTACTTAGCGAGAGCAAACATGAATCTTTTGGTTATTGAAGGTCCGGAGCCGGGCGGACAACTCACAACGACTACGGAAGTGGAGAACTTCCCGGGATTCCCCCAAGGTATTATGGGCCCGGAATTAATGGATAGTATGCGCAAGCAGGCAGAGCGCTTTGGAGCCGAATTCCGCACGGGCTGGGTCAATTCAGTGAATTTGTCTGAAAGACCGTTTAAGTTGTCTGTGGAAGGCCTTGGCGAGCTTATTACAGAGACGCTGATTATTTCCACTGGTGCATCCGCCAAGTATTTAGGAATTTTGAACGAAAAAGAAAATGTCGGACGGGGTGTCAGCACCTGTGCCACTTGTGACGGATTTTTCTTCCGCGGTAAAAAAATTATCGTGGTAGGAGGAGGCGACTCCGCTATGGAAGAAGCCAACTTCTTAACCCGTTTTGCCACAGAGGTACGTGTTGTACACCGCCGTAATGAACTCAGAGCTTCGAAGATCATGCAGGACCGCGCAAAAGAAAATGAAAAAATCGTATGGAGCCTGAACCGAACTCCGCTTGAAGTAGTGGCTGGTGATAGAGGGGTAACGGGTCTAAAAGTGAAAAATAATCAGACCGGTGAAGAAGAATTGCTTGAAACCGACGGTATTTTTGTCGCTATCGGCCATACACCCAATACCAAATTCCTCGGAGGCCAAATCGAAACCGACGATCACGGATATATTGTTGTAAAACCGGGCACGACCGAAACAAATACTCCGGGGGTTTTCGCTTGTGGCGACGTACAGGATACCAAGTACCGCCAAGCTATTACAGCAGCAGGAAGCGGTTGTATGGCAGCCATGGACTGTGAGAAATATCTGGAAGGCCATAGCACCCAAGATTGGAGTAAGACACTAAACGCTTAACGAATATTGAAAAAGCTGGCAAGTTATAACTTGTCAGCTTTTTTTATAATAACCGCAAGAGGCTTGCATCAAGATTTAGAAATGTCAATCGCTCAGGCTGCTGTTTAAAGGAGGACATTTATGCCACTTATTGATTGGCCTGTTTCGCAGCTTACAATCATCTGGGCTGTGAGAAGGAACTGGCTTTTCTGCCCGACTTCGGTCACGAAGTGCTTCCTGTCCCAGCTTGATTGATGGCTCTTATCAAAAAATGCCTTTAACCGAGTCAATGGACTAATTTCTTTTCTTACCCATACCATTCGATGACGACTTCCATAAGGTGTATTAAACCAGGTGGGAATGAGGGGAGAAATATGCGTGTAGACTTGGGCTGCGGTCTTCAAAAGCATCCTGACACATGGGGCCTTGATAAAGTGGAATATTCGGGAGTAGATGCGGTATGTGATTTCAACAAGGGAATCCCGCTTGAAGATCAATCAGTGGATTTTTTGCTGGCTGCACATTCGTTGCAATATGCTAATGATTTAATGTTCGTTATGGAAGAAATCTACCGGGTTTGCAAACATAAAGCTGTTGTTTGTATCCTGGCGCCTTATGCAAATAACGGCTATCATCAGGCAAATCCGTACTACCGGTACTTGTTTAATGAACATACACCCCGTTATCTGACAAGAGATATATATGAAGTTGCTGAATACGGTTATAAGAAAGAGCCGTTATCGGCTTTTAACCCGAATCCTTCTTTAATCATTGATTTCCGGTTAATCCGACAGGAATTTTTTTATATGCCGGAATATGCAACTCCTCTGTATGAAGAGGAAGACCGTATCATTCTCAGACAATCCCAGTTGAATGTTGTAGATGAAATTATGTTTCATTTTGCTGTTATTAAAGAACCTATTTCCAAAGAAGAACTGGGTGAAATGTCGCGGCGAAACTTGGAAGAACCTGTTGCAGCAACCTTCAAACGGGATAGCGGCCATTCAGGGGAGCTTTTGAAAATAGAACAGCAGGAGTCACCAGCAAGGGAAGAATCCGTTCCCCTTCACCGTACCCGGGCTGCTGCATGGGGTTCATTAAAACCATCAGGTAAACAACGGGGAAAACGAAGATCATTCCATACGAGACAACACCGGCGGAAAAGAGAACGTGTACAAAAACGGATGGAATGAGCTTTTGTAACGGTGCCCGGGCTTTGGTTCCGGGCATTTCCCTATAAGGATCAGAAATCATCCGATGAAACCCCGGAATAATGGGAACCGGCCGGGAAGCATACCAAGAAAAAGAAGAAGAATAAGCCAGGGAAGACGGCGTTTTGCCGCACTAAAGGAGCTTGTATGAAAATCTATATCTTTGCCGGAAGCCGCAAATTTCCCAATATCTTCGTTGGTTTCTTCTATCATAACGTCGATTACGTCATCGACCGTAACAATTCCCGCCAAATGATCCTGCTCGTCTACAACAGGGACCGAAAGCAGATCATATTTCTGGAAGATGCTGGCCACCTCTTCCTGATCCATATGGGGAGGTACCGAAATAACACGCTGATACATTAAGTCTTCGACGAGGTCATCTGAGTCTGCCAGTACGAGATCGCGATGTGACAAAAAACCGATAAGCCTGCGATCTTTGTCCACCACATAAAAATAGTAAATATGCTTGGTGATTTCCGCGAATACTTTTAATTTAGCCACGGCTTCTCTCACTGTAAACGAACGTGGAATCCATACATACCGGTTGGTCATCAAACCTCCGGCTGTATCCGGAGGATACTCCATAAGTTCAGTTACGGATTTAGATTCCTCTTGCTTCATAAGTGAAATTTTCCATTTCGTTCAGCACGTTGGCCGATTCCCTGACTCCGATCCGCTGAAAAATATCCAACTGTAAAGCAACATCGACTTCCTCGATCAGACTCACTAATTGGGAAGTAGTCAATTGATGCAGCAGGATTTGCTGGTCTTCTACCGGAATATGTTGATATAAAAAGGCAAGGTCGTACGGTTGGATATGACGGAGGTAACCTTTAAGTTCCTCCTGACCTGGCGGTGAAGAATTTCGATAAAACGGGAAACCGCTTCTTCATCTGTTTTTTTGTGTTGTGTCATGTTCTCACATCCTTTTGGCCGCGATGTATAAAGCTGAATTTCAATTCAGCTTTTACCGGTTCCGCTGTTTCTTCTTTCAAGTGGTGGTATAAAATCTCAAAAGCACGGCGTCCTATATCTGAGATGGGATTATTCACAGTCGGAAGCTGCAATAGCTCCCCTATGTACTGAAAGTCAAAACCAAAAATGAATAAATCCTCAGGAACGCGGATTCCTGCGTGTCTGGCCTGTGTAAGAATGCCTGAAGCAACCTCATCCCCGGCCACGAGGATAGCAGTCGGTCTATCCTTGAGCCCGCATATATGGTTGACGACACGAACGCCGTCCTGGTGGTATAAACAACCCCGAAAAATCCATTCCTCACGGACAGGTTCTCCAATTGAGGCCAAAGCATCCCTGTATGCTTTTTCCCGTTTTTTGCTGTTATAACTGGTACTACGGTTAATACAGTACCCTATTTTTCTATGTCCGGTACCAATTAAGTAATCCATTCCCGCCTTGAAGCTTTCATAGTGATTGATATAAGCGGCTGAAACCGGGAACTGCCCGGGATCATCACAGGCTACAATCGGGCCGTGCTCCGTGTAAGGGGTGATTTCCTCCCAAGAGATTGTTTTCGAACATATGATAATACCGTCAATTTGCTTCATTTTCAGAAGATGCAGGACGTTTCGTTCTTCATCCGGATTATAATCGGTCTGAAACAAAATCAGCTGAAAACCATATTTCAATGCCAGGTCGGCAATACCTGCAAGCAAATAATTGAAATGAGAATTCGTTATGTAAGGAATAATAACTCCGATTAAATTGGTTTTGCCCTTGACCAGATGTACGGCATTTAAATTACGGGCATAGTTTAAATCCTTGACGGCTTTAAGCACAGCCTCTCTTTTTTCCCGGCTTACATAAGGATGGCCGTTCAATACTCTGGAGACAGTAGTTACCGAAACTCCCGCCGCTATGGCAATCTGTTTGATATTGGCCATAGTATCTTCTCTCCTTGTTCATGAGCTACCTGTATTTTAGCAAAAAAAAGGGGGGAAAACACTTGCCCTGAAATGCTTTTCATATTTTACAATGAAAACTGTAGCGTAAAGTCGTTTTAAAAAAAGGACTGAAACGCTGCCTATGAACAAACAGAGGTCCGATTTCCGGCGTTACCTAACGGAATTCTCCCAAGGGCGTGACGGAAACGGACCCCATAAATCATAAGGGGGTAGACATGGAGAAACAGATTGTATTTTTCGATGTAGACGGTACGCTGCTTCATCATGAGGACCGTAAGATTCCTGAATCAGCCAAGCAAGCCATTCATGAATTGCAGCAGAAAGGAATTTCCACCGTTATTTCTACGGGACGAATCCCGGCCTATTTTAGTTCCATTCGCAAGGAACTTCGTATAGATTCCTATATTTCTATAAATGGGCAGTATGTAGTTTATGAAGGAGAAGTAATTTATGACAATCCCATTGCGCTTGAACATTTGGAAGAGCTTGCAGGGGAGGCATTTTCCCGGAATCACGCAGTAGCTTTCTGCAGCAGCAAAGGCATTGGAACGAAAGATTTGGGGCATCCTCACATCGTGACAAGTTTCGGTGAACTGCTGATGGAGTATCCTGTTATCCATTCGCGGTACTATAAAGAACATGCCATTTATCAGGCGCTTCTATTCTGTACAGAAGACGAGGAGCATGTATACCGGGAACGATTTCCCCAGTTTGATTTTGTACGCTGGCATGAGGTCGCAATGGACGTGCTTCCCAAAGGCTGTTCCAAAGCTAAAGGAATCGAGATTATGCTGGATAAGCTTAATATCCCCGCCCAGCATGCCTATGCGTTTGGAGACGGACGTAATGATATTGAAATGCTTTCTCTTGTAGGGCATGGTATCGCGATGGGAAATGCGGTTCCTGAGCTGAAGAGGGTAGCAGATTATGTGACTGCCCCGATCGGAGAAGACGGTATCCGTAAAGGGCTTAAGGCTATGGGACTGATTGATAACGGGGAAAAAAAGGTTCCAGAGCCTGCTATATAGACAGGGCAGGAGGCTATCCCAGAGAAAGGTAAATGATTTCTCTATCAGAATGGATAGCCTCTTATTTATATTGGGAATAGATTTAAGGAAAGCCCCGTCTACTAACCCTTTATAGAGAAAACTTTCTGTTTAATAAACCTCACAATTTTTGCTGATGCAGTACCGTCACCAAACGGGTTATTGGCTTGAGCTATCTGCTTATATGCTGCTTGATCCGTTAAACAATTCTAGTTGATCTCATCATTTTTCGAAGAGTCGGTTCCTCGTACAGGTTTCTTTCATAAACTATAGTAATTTCGACCCAAAAAAGGAGTGAGACCTTTGACAAATCATCAGGATGAGTCCTGTCTCCAAGAAGAAATCAAACGCCCGGGAGGGGGGATACAACTAGGATTGTTTTTAAGGTGGGGATTTGGCCGCCTATCATGGGGCAAAAGATTGAGAAGGTTAGAGCACAAGGTAGATAAGCTGGAGAAGGATCTGCTCCGGGTTACCGGTCAAGTCGCTGACCTGACAGTAAGGGCGGATGCGCTTGAAGGCCATCTTCGTCAGATTGCCGAAATTTTGCGGACAAAAGGTGGACGGGCAGTCGTCTTTCAAACTACCGGGGAGAAATTGCCGGTATTGTTATTGAAGTAGGAGAAGACTATGTAAAACTAAGTGAACCGACAGGGGATCTAGTACTCATTCCTCTTCAAAATATTCTAACTTTCTCAGACGAAGAATAGGGGGGAATTATAGTGAGACTTAGTCAGGCATTACGTTCTTATATAGGATCGGACGTGGAAGTGTTCCAATCTAATCAGTTTTTGGAAGGCCGTCTGATTGATTCGCAAGAAGATTATATTATTGTTAAAGTGTCTCACCCGGGTTATACGCAACCGTTTATAAACGTAACCGTCGCAGAGAGAAATGTGGGATTTATCCGGGTTTTGAAATAAGGGGAGAAGGTATAGGAGGTGGACAGATGAAAAGATGCGGGTTTTCCAGCCTGCAAATGGCGTGTGACATCCAGGGATACGGTTTCTTGAAGTGTCTGTTCAAGCGGAACAGAGGCCAGAAAGGTGACTGGCGGCTGCCTGGCAAATGAGACTTCCGTCCGTACCCACGGTTATTCTGTAGCTTGCAGAATCAGTTCCGCAGCTGGATTCACGGCAGGAGGCAAAGTAAGACGGAAGTCTAAATAGGCTTTAACGAATGTTCCGGGCAACGGGTTCTTCGTTTGGAAGAGACACTGATACTCTCCCGAAGGTTTGCTGCCAATGAGAGGAAAATCCTGGGATAAATTTCAAGAGAAAAGCTGCTGGCACTATATGTGGGAATCTTCGGCACAGGACCGCAAGAAGAACTGAAACCTGGAAAATGTCTGGGCACATACTGGCTTCGTTTTTTCACTTGTTTACCTCTTATGCTGTAAGCTTTTCTTACTTCATTTATGAAGCTTTCAGGAGTATCGGCAAGACGTACATAAGGCTGCAGCTTGCGGACTTCGGGCAGATTAGTGGAAACAACAGGTTTTCTTTTGAACGGAATCAGACAGACATCTATTTGTTCCAGCAATGCCGGAAGCTGTTCATAATTTTGATAGCCTATCAGTTCCGCATTAGAGTTAAATTGTCTTTTATTTTCCCTTAGATCCAAATAAAAAGTGAGATGTCTATGTGAGGCAAACTGGCTCATCAGTTGTTGAGGCCGCTGCTTCATAAAGCCTCAATCAATAGTAGGCGGATAGATGACGATTCCCATAACAATCTCCTTTCTATAAAGGTGTGGTAGTTTAAGCAGTCAAATGAATTTCTTTCAGAATCAGACTCCAGGCTCCAAAGTCTCCCCACCAGTCAGATCCCTTTAGCATATGAGCATACAGATCCGGGGATGCGGACAGCCTCGATAACCAGGCGGATCAGCTCAATAAGTGTCAGGAAAGTTAAACCAATCCAGCAGACCTGCAAAAGAACGCAGCTTGTACATCCGAAGCTGGTATGCGACCTGACAGTTATATCCTAGACTCAGAATAGCCGCATAGGATCGTTGAATGTCTTTAAGTTCCATTGGTTTCTCCTCCTATGTTTACTTAGAAAAGATCATACGGCAGGTAAAATCAAATTCTGTATTCATGCCAATATATGTAACGGTTTTTCTACGGAAACGGCGCTTGTCCGGCTGCCTTTTTATTTTCATAGTTTTGTTGAGAGAGAGCGAGATTCTTTCAGGATTTTTGTACTGTAAACTGAAGGATATTTTCCTCACAAGAAACAGCTTGAAAAGTTGATGGGCTCAAGGTATAATAACTTCTGACCTTCTGGTCATATCGCGAACCCATCAGTTAGAGGAAGGGGGATTATTGCTTGGCAGAACGTATGACCGAAAAGAAAAAGCAAATTATTCTTGCTGCTATGAAACTTTTTTCATTAAACGGGTTTAACAATACATCCATGCAGGAGATAGCCGAAACATGTGAAATGTCCAAGGGGAGCTTGTATACGTATTTTAAATCAAAGGAAGAGCTTCTTCTCAGCATGATGCAATTTTTCTCACAACAAATTTGGGATCGCATAATGTTGATTCAACACGAGCCTAAACTGACGGAAAAAGAAAAATTTTCGAAACAAATTGAAGTTCATATGCAGCATTTCGTTGAGTTCCGGGAAATTAATATGAAGCAAATTTTTAACAGCGTTGGGCGGTCTAATGAGAACATTGCTAATTACATCCGGAATATGAACTATGAAATGCTGCACTGGCTGGAAAAACGCATGATTGATATGTATGGGAAGGAACTGGAGCCTTACAAGGCGGATTGCGCCATGTTCTTTGGAGGGTTATTCTCCACGTATTTTACTTTGATCCTGATGGAGAACATTAAAATTCCCGTAAAGAAAATCATATCGTCCTTTTTAAGACTTCTGGATTATATGGTAGGCGGTATTCTTGCAACGAAGCCGGATCCGCTGCTGACTCCGGAAACCTGGCCGAATTATGCCGGCGGCCTTTGCGGAAACAACTATGAGAAAGATCATCCTCTCGTACTGATCAAGCAGATGCAGCATCAGCTGGAAAAAAGAGGTATAGACTCGCCCGACGGCCTGGCTTCAGAATCTTTAAAATGGCTAGAGGAAGAATTCAGACAAATGGAACCCCGGCAAGTCATTATCAAAGGCATGATAGCCAATCTGAGAGAGTTTCGGGAACTGGAACCAAAATTGAGGCGGCTGTGTGATTTGGTTAAGGAAATGCCGACCAGCTGAAGGAGATAACAGAGAAAGAAGAAAAAGGAGAGATCGCATACGTATGAGTGAAATTCAACAAACAAAAGGAATAAACAAACGGCTTGTGCTGGCGGGTCTGATCATCGGCATGTTCTTCAGCAGCCTTGAACAGACAGTAGTAGGTACGGCTATGCCTACCATAATTAAAGATTTAGACGGTTTTTCCATCTTTGCATGGGTAACTACAGCATATATGATCACATCTACCACGATAATCCCGATTGTGGGCAAATTATCCGACCTGTTTGGCAGGCGAATGATGTACTTGATCGGTACGGTCATCTTTGTGGTCGGGTCCATGCTGTGTGCAACTGCGACAAGTATGGAACAGCTCGTTATTTACCGTGGTATCCAGGGTTTGGGCGGCGGTATGATCATGCCCTTGTCCCAAACGATTATTGGTGATATTTTTACGGCAGAGCAAAGAGCCAGATGGCAAGGAGTATTCGGTGCGATTTTTGGACTCAGCTCTGTATTTGGTCCGTTTGTAGGCGGATTTATTGTTGACCATGTAAGTTGGCATTGGATATTCTCCATCAATGCTCCGTTCGGACTTTTGTCCGCCCTGCTGATCCTCTTTGGCATGAAGCATGAAATTACAGCAAAAAGCCAAGGAAAAGTGAATATCGATTATCTTGGCATTTTGACACTTGTTACCGGGCTTGTTCTTTTTCTTCTTGGCATTACATTTGCCGGGGATAAATTCGCCTGGGCCTCTACGGAAAGCTATCTGATTTTCGGCGGTTCGTTGCTGTTTATTCTATTATTCATCTTAGCAGAATTGAAAGCGGCGGAACCTATTATCGATATGGGACTATTTAAAAATCGCGTATTCACCTCGGTAAACCTGCTGGGTTTTGTTCTTGGCCTTGGCATGTTCGGTGCAATTATGTTCGTGCCGCTGTTTATGCAGGGAATTTTAGGAGTAAGTCCGACAGCAGCCGGTTCAACCATGACTCCTATGATGATTGCTTTAATTCTGGCGAGTGTGATTGGCGGACAATTACTACTAAGATTCACCTACCGGACCATATTATTTATCGGTATGCCGATAGCATCTTTAGGCTTTTTCCTGATGAGTACGCTGGGCATTGATACGGCTTCCCTGACCGTTTATTCCTTTATGATCGTGATGGGTTTGGGAATGGGGCTTGTTATGCCGACGCTCACTATTGCCGTGCAGAATGAATTTCCGAGAAATCAGCTGGGTGCGGTAACCTCTGCAACTACGTTCTTCCGGTCAATTGGCGGAACTATCGGTGTTACCGTTCTGAACGTAGTCATGAATCATAATCTGAAGGTGAACATGACGGATACCCTGGCTACTCCGGATGTTACCGGAAATCCGATGATGTCCGGCGCCCTGAGCCAAATCGGGACGGATTCCGATAAAATGTTTGGCGTTATGCTCAATCCGCAGCTTCTGGGCGATAAACTGCCTGCGGATATCGTCCATAACATCGTGACTACCGTAAAGTCCGCCTGGGTGCATTCTTTCTCTACGGTATTCCTTGTAGGATTAATCTTCGTGGCAATCGGTGTGCTGATCACCCTGACAGTAGGAAAGGGACGCATTAAACGGGATAAAAAGGAATCGGAGGCAAGCCGGGTCCATGAAAGTAAAGAAGTGCAAACCTAGACGATAAAAGTCTGATAGTAAAAAGGAGCCTATTCCAAAAGTAGATTTTCTACTTGAGGGGGCTCCCTTTTTTATAAAGAAGACCTGTTTATTTGAAAGAACACAATTACAAACGAGAAATTGGGATTTAATTATTAAACAATTGCGCCCGATTGTGGAATAACATTTTACATTTATCTACATTAAAACGCGGGTGGGGTAACTGAAAATAATATAACTGCATTTTGACTAAAATTGTTTTCCCATTTATGTTTTAAATTTGCTGGTATTTTCACACTATCACCAGCTTCCAATAGATATTCTTCTTCATCTAAATACACCCTAATTTTTCCTTCTAAAATAAATGCTACTTCCTCTCCTCTATGTGCTAGAAGTTTCTCTGATGAAGAAGTATTCGGAGGAACATTCATAATCGCCGTTGCCAGATTACCCGTAAAATCAGGAGACAATAACTCATAAGACAAATTATCAATGATCATTTTCTTACGTTTACTGGACCTTACGATTAAATCATCCGTATTTGTTTCTTCAAGTAAAAAACTAAAAGTTGGAACATCAAGGGTTTTAGCTAAGACCTTTAGAGTTTGAATAGAAGGATTCGCCAAACCTCGTTCAATTTGGCTTAACATTGAAGGTGTAATTTCAGCTAATTTTGCTAACTCTCTACTACTCAATCCTTTAGCTTTTCTATATTTTTCAACTTTCTTACCAATGTCTATATTTTCCATAATCAAATACTCCTTAATGGAATGTTAAATTTAATTTAAAAAAAGTAAATACAAATTAACATAAAGGTCATTGTGTGTTAAACTGTATTTAAATTTATTTAATTATAATTCATTACACAACTTGCTACAAGAAAATTAGGAGGATCAGACAAATGAAGGAGATTGAGAGCAAAGATATACGAACATGCAAAGACCAAAAACCTTTACTAAACAAGCTCATTTCGATGGAGGAAGTATTTTGGATCAATCCTAATATCGAAAAATTCCAGACAGGAATTAAAAAACCCCCCCTTATTCAAGATGATGTAAGGGATGCAGAGGAAAGGTTGAAACGTTTTGCCCCATATATCGCCAAGGTTTTCCCAGAAACCCAAAAGATGAATGGTATCATAGAATCTCCCTTAGTGGGAATTCCTACCATGAAACGATCCTTAGAACAGGATTATCAACAACCTATATTAGGCGAATTATTGCTAAAGTGTGATAGTCACCTTCCTATATCAGGGTCTATAAAAGCAAGAGGAGGGATTTATGAAGTTCTCAAACATGCAGAAGAGTTAGCTTTTCAACATCAATTGTTAACAATTCAAGATGACTATTCTATTTTAGATAGTGATAGGTTTCGAACATTCTTCTCACAATATTCAATTGCAGTAGGCTCGACTGGAAATTTAGGACTTAGTATAGGCATCATGAGTGCAAAGTTAGGTTTTAATGTGATTGTTCATATGTCAGCTGATGCAAAACACTGGAAAAAAAATTTGCTTCGAAACAAAAATGTTAAGGTTATTGAATATGAAGCTGATTACAGTAAAGCAGTAGAAGAAGGTCGAATCCAAGCAAATGGAGACCCTACATGTTATTTTGTGGATGATGAAAATTCTCATGACCTATTTTTAGGATACGCAGTGGCAGCGTCTCGATTGAAAAAACAATTAGAAGGATTAAAGATAACAATAGATGAAAATCATCCTTTGTTTGTTTATCTTCCATGTGGGGTAGGTGGTGGTCCTGGAGGCATAGCTTTTGGTTTGAAGTTATTGTATCAAGACTATGTTCACTGTTTCTTTGCAGAACCTACCCATTCTCCATGTATGTTACTTGGTTTAATAACTGGACTTCATGATGAAATTTCTGTACAAGATGTTGGTATCGACAATGTAACAGATGCGGATGGACTTGCGGTAGGGAAGCCATCTGGATTTGTGGGTAAAACTATAGAACCTTTTTTAAGCGGTAATTATACGGTTAGCGATGAACAGTTGTATAAGTTGCTAAAGGAACTAGTCGATACAGAGGGGATTCATTTAGAACCTTCTGCACTAGCAGGCATGATAGGACCAATTAAATTATGTAAAGAGGGAGTCGATTATTTACTGAAGCATCATTTAACGGAAAAAATGAGTAAGGGTACACATATTATTTGGGGGACAGGTGGAAGTATGGTTCCTGAAGAAGTGATGACCCAATATTATCAAAAAGGGCTGAAATTAGCGTTAGAGAAACAGAAGTAAATTAACACGGGGGTAGTTGAACCCCGTGTTTTATATTTGAAATTTCTTATCTTATTAAAATATCCTTCCATTAGTTTATGTACAAATCTTTACAATCTCTTCTAAACATTCATATCGATATCCAATTTTCTTTAAAGGTATTGTTCCACAAACTGGCCATGGCTAAAGGTTTTAAACAACAGTAATGCAAGGTATTTTTCTCAATTTTCCTGGTTAGGAGATGGAATTCTCTTCTTGTCAGAATCCTTCCGGATGATATTTAAAATAATTGGTCTCATGAATCAGGTCGGCAATCTCAAAGGTTTGCTTGGCATGATTTTTTTCCTCTTCGGAGGAAGGAGTGCCTATAATTGTGCCATTATTTAAGATTGTATAATTTTTGGTTGTTTTGAGCAGATTTTTGCCCATAATGGTGGATTTGAATTCCTTATCATCCACACCCAGCAAATAAGCGAGTGTTGGCATGGTATCCGCCTGTCCGCCAATTGTCGGGATAGTTTCTCCCTGACTTCCTTTGCTGTAGACAAGGAAGGGAAGTTTATGCGTATTCGGACGCCATTCTTCCTTTTCCATCTTAATTTTGTTCACTTTGCTCTGGTAAAACTTATGCACGCCGCCATGGTCTCCATAGATAGCTACAACGGTTTTATCCAGAAGACCATCCTGTTCCAGTCTGTCCAGAAATAATCCAATTTGCCGGTCCGTGTAATTCACGGCTTGAAAATAAGCACCCAGAATAGTTTCTTCGAATTCTTTATCGAGCTTGAGCCCCTTTTCCTTCTCAGGAATTCCGAATGCGGCATGGCTTGTCAAGGTGACAAAATGCATTAGGAAAGGCTGTGGGACATTAGCCAACTTTTGATTCATCTGTCTCATATAAGAACCGTCCGACAAGCCCAGGCCAATTGTTTCATCCACATTGAATTCCCGCAAATCCCAGCTTGTCTGGAATCCGAAGTTACGGTGGGCTTCCATCCAGTTCCAGTTCCCGGCCCGTTCCGGGTGTGACGAGTAAGTGTGATAGCCGATCCCTTCAAATAACTTAGGAAGTGATAGATAAGTATTGGTAGGATAGCGGTAAAAGTTTGTGCCTTTACGTACCGGAAAAGTCGATGTAATGGTTGTCAAATCGCCATCCGAGCTTGTTCCGTTATTAACATGCTCATAATAGTTAGTGAAGTTTAAACTATTTCCAAGCAAGCGATTCAGGTTGGGGGTAATTTCCTGGCCATTTACAGTTTGGTTAAGCACAAAATCTTCCAAAGATTCAACCTGAATCATGATCAGGTTTTTCCCCTTGTACATCCCCTTATACTTGTTATCCGGGAGGTCGTCCTGATTTTGCTTCAGCCATGTCTGAATTTTCTTTTCATCCTCCTGGGTCAGCTTATATTCCTTTGCCTCCCCAAAAAGGCGGATCGCGTCGTAAAAATGATAGCCGATCGGAGACATGTTGGATATTGACTGGTAAGGTACCCAGCACATCCGCAGGAAAATCATATCTTCTTTAGTATTTTTAACATCAATCCGGTAATGGTCATATCCCACATAAGCGGAAGCGAGCATCATCAGAGCGAGTCCCAAGATGGGCTTTCTGTGAACACTCCGGTATAGCTTTTTTTTGCGGAAAGAAAGATATAATAGGACAAGAAAATCGGCAAGAAATAATAAATCAATGGGTCTTATGTAGGTCCAAAGATTGAGCTCAAGCGGGTTGAACCCGGTCGGGTGTAACAAAAAACGTATGGATAAAAACGCACCATAAGCCCGATAATACACCAGGTCCCAAAAGAGCATAAGGCTGACAGCCAAGTTATACCCCAAGTAATACCACCAGCGCATCCTATTTTTGAACAGTAGGCCTATTGCGGCAAAAAAAACAATAAACATCAAATGGGAGCCGATGGGCGCATTTCCGTAAAAGGTAGTGGAGGGCCTGATCCCGGCTGAATCGGGAGAATGAAGGGCTGCCAAAAGCAGCAGAGATTTCACCCAAATAATAATGGCCGTATAAAAAAACAGGCCGTCCCAGTTCCAGGAACGAAGCGGTCTAATGCGAATCTTATTTCGGAAAGACAATGGCTGATTCACCTCTGTTTCAAACAATTCCGCGATAAACGGCACTTAACATTGTACCATTATTTGCTATTGAACGGGTAATGGAAAAATATAACTTCCTTAAAGTCCGGTTCTTTGTTGCTCTACCAGAGTAAAAGGTTTATACTAATCCATTGTATTAGTCAAAATTAACAGCAGCAAGGAGCTTATTTAACTATGATGTTGCAGGATCGAAAACTGGGCTTTTTGGCCCTTGTCTCCCTTGTAGTAGGTTCCATGATCGGAGGGGGTATTTTCAGCATGCCGGGAGATATGGCACAAGAAGCCAATTCGGGGGCTGTGTTGGTCGCCTGGCTGATTACGGGGCTTGGTGTCATTATGCTCGCGTTAACTTTTCAAAACCTGGCAGACCGGTATCCCCATCTCGACAACGGGATTTATAGCTATGCCAAAGAAGGATTCGGCCAATTCATTGGCTTTTTGAGTGCATGGGGGTACTGGCTGGCCAACATGCTGACTATAGTAGCGAGTTCCATTCTACTATTCAGCGCATTATCCTACTTTTTTCCTGTTTTTGAAGATGGGAATAATCTGATTTCTATCGCTTGTGCTTCGGTTTTGATCTGGATGCTTCATATTTTTTTGCTTCGCGGACTCAACGAAGCGGCGGTAGTGAACGGACTGATTACATTAGCCAAGCTTATTCCGATTGGAGTTTTTATTGTAATTTTGTTTGCCGCATTTCAACTGGATACGTTCCGGTTTCGCTTTTGGGGAAGTGATACATTTGACTGGAGTGTAGTTGGGGGCCAGGTGAACAAAACCATGCTGATAACCGTTTGGGCATTCCTGGGCATTGAAGGGGCTGTCGTTTTTTCCGGAAGGGCAAGAAGAAGAAAGGATGTTGGCAAGGCAACGGTGATGGGGCTGCTGGGTACCCTGATTATTTATATGCTTGTCTCTTTGTTGTCTTACGGCATATTCCCAAGAGAGCAGCTTGCCGGACTCCGAACGCCATCCATGGCATATGTTCTGGAGCATGTACTGGGGCCGTGGGGGGCGGCACTAATTAATATTGGTCTTATCATTTCCCTGTTTGGACTGGTGATAGGAATGTCCTTACTATCAGCAGAAACACTGTTCGTTGCAGCAAAAGATCGCGTGCTTCCCAAGTGGGCGGCCTATGAAAATAAAAATGGAACCCCTGCCGGGTCATTTTGGATCACTACCTTATCGGTCCAGGTTGTCCTGCTTTTCGTAATCTTTATGGGCTCGACGTATCAGACTATCTACCAGGTGACAACAACAGCCATCCTGCTCCCGTATTTGTTTTCAACAGCTTATCTGGTCAAATCCTGTTTGAAAGCTTCAGGGAGGAAAAAGGCAGCCAATGGCGGAAAAGGGCTGGTTTTCGGGCTGTTTTCCTCTATTTATGCAGGCTACCTGTTATATGCGGCAGGATTTCATAATCTGCTTTATGCTTCTGTACTTTATGGTGCCGGACTAATTCTGTTCTTTCGGGTTTACCGTCAGGACGGCGGCAAATCCATTCACTATTCCAAAACGGATGCTCTGCTGACTTTCTTGATTCTATTGATGTGTTTATACTGCTTACTGTCCTTCGCAGGTTTCTTCTAACTGTAAGGGAAAATCAAGGTTAATATAAAAAACAGGTACTGCGATGCTGCAGTCCTGTGAGCGTGTAGACAAAGTATGTCCGGTATAAAAAGGTAAAAGTTTTTGCTTCCGGCGCTCTTAATTCCAGGGAATCTGAATGATAGTATGGATCGTTATTCCCCGGAATTAAAGGCGCACGCTACCCGCTCTTCAGACAAAAACTTTTACCTGTAACGTTGCATTCAAAGACTTTCTCGACAGCCAGAAGTTACTGCAATGCTGCAGTCCTGCTTGTTTTAAGAGCGCGGCGGAAAAACAAGGCTTTTGCCGTTCTTAATGCGGCTTAATAAAATTGGCTACAATTGATTTTAGCTCATTGTCTGTATCCGGTTTATGCTTGCCGTCACCCATATCCGTGATGCGGATTTTATAAGGTTCCGAAGTGTTTTTGCTGACAAATACGACTCCGCTCCAATCATTCTCGTCCAGTTCCACATCATAGCCAAACTGTTTAAACATTTTCTGCAAATCAGTGGCGGTTACTTCCTTTTCTTTATCCGTAAAAACAAGACCTTTTAAAGATTTCGTCTCATTCTTCCTAATCACCGTAAATTGAATATTATGTTCCATGAGCTATCCTCCAAGTTGTCGGTACTTTCTCTATCATCATAACATAACCATAAATCGCAGCATTGAACCTAAAACGAAAAAAATGTGAAAAACATTTTAGGAAAAGAGGTGTAGGCAAACCGGAGTATTTACTCCGGAGCCCGTTTATGGTACAATAAATACTATGGTTATGGAGGTTCGGCAATTTATTATCAAATAAAGGGGGAAACCGTTTATGAAATCAACAAGTCGTGCGAAACTGATCAAAATCTTATCCCTCATGTTATTTATAGCCGTGGGAATTGGAATTATTGTGATGATGCTTATGTTTATCCAGCACCTGAATCATAAACAGCAAATGTTTGCACAAAACCAAAGAGTGGAGCAAATGCAGCAGAAAGATAAAGAGACTGACGGGGCCGAAGATCCGAAAGGGGAGCCTGATACGGATGCAAAAGCCGAAGATCAGAATAAAGAGGCTGAGCAAAAAACTGAAAAGAATAGGAGTACGGCAAAGTCCGGTACCAAAGGGAATATGGATGCACAGAAGACTTCCGCCAATACTTCTGCCGGGCAGTCTGAGCACCTGAAGAGGCTGATCCAGCTGGAGAAGGAATTTCAGGAAGTAACGAAACAATTTAACGGGAAAAAACAAAAAGGTCTCTCAAAAGAAAAAACGGAAGAGTTGAAGGCCCGTCTGGAGGAGGCCAAGGAAAGTCTTAAATCCATCGAGGAAGCAACCAAGAAAGGTGAGAACTGGAAGAAAGGCATCGAAAAGAAGCTGGAAAATTTCGACCAACTCATCGAAGATTGGTTCAGAAAACAGACAGGATAAAGTTAGCAGAAGAATAAAGCTAGCAGAGTGACAAGGAGCTATAGGGCTCTTTTTTGATTTGCGGCAGGATACATCGAACACGACGATCGGGACGACTCTTGTCGTGAAGGAAGTGACCCGCCGTCCGGTTGTGGACCCGTACGGCAGTTTCTATAAGCATCGGCACCCGGAAGGATTCGGATGCCGGGCGGTGCCAGCAATACGGGAGCGGACTGGGTAAGCGCAGAGTATGCCGGTGCCGATCTGAACGCGCCAGGGATTTCCGTATTGGAAATGACAGAGATCGGCCTTAGATGGCACCATATGAATATAGCAGGTCATGTGAAATAAACCAAACACAAAGCTCCCTTCTGGTGCCGGATTTTATCCCGGTCAGCAAAGTGGGGCTTTTATAATGGAAAGAACCAAATTTGTCCAGAGCCAAAAGTCCCGATTATGACCTGGGACATTTTGCCCTTTTCTTGCGTAAACGTTTTCGTATATACTGAATGAGTAAATAAAACCGCTATCATACATTTTTGTTTCGAGGAGGGAGCTATTAATGAAACGGTCCATGAAAAAGAAATGGAAAGTGATTGTCAGTACTGCAATACTTGCTGCCGCTTTCACCGGCTTTGCCAGCCAGACGGAAGCCGCACAGCCCCATTCGTCTTACTGGTATCCGGACAGTTTGTTGAAGTGGGATCCAAAGCAGGACAAAGATGCTGATTTCAATAAGGGAACCGTGAAGCTGCAAAAGCGGACAAAAGGGTTCAATCAGGTCAATCCGAATGCATTAGCCGATCCGAAAGTGGTAGCGCTTGCTGCCATGAATCCAAGCACAAGCGGTACACCTTCGCAAGGGTCGGATAAATTCAACATTTATGCATTCAACAATTGGCAATACATAGATAAACTTGTAATGTGGGGGGGATCTGCCGGCGAAGGTCTCATCGTTCCTCCCAGTGCGGACGTCATCGACGCTGCCCATAAAAATGGCGTTCCTGTTCTTGGAACCGTTTTTCTGCCGCAAACCGAGCATGGCGGTAAGATCGCCTGGATGAGGGAACTGATTCAAAAAGATGACAAGGGTTGTTTTCCTGTGGCGGACAAGCTGCTTGAAGCCGCTGCTTATTACGGATTTGACGGATGGTTTATCAATCAGGAGACCCAGGGAGCCACACGGGAAGACGCTGCACAAATGCAGGAATTCCTGACTTATCTGCAAAATAAAAAACCGGAAAATATGGAAATTCTATGGTACGATTCCATGATCGATACCGGACAGGTTGCATGGCAGGGGGCACTGACAAATAGAAACCGGATGTTCTTCCAAAATGGAGGACAGCAAGTGGCAGATGGCATGTTTATTGACTTTAGATGGCAGTACGGCGCCACTGCGTTTCAACAATCGCCGGAAGCCGCAAAAAGATTGGGACGTAGTCCTTATGACCTGTTTGCGGGAATTGACGTGGAGGCAAACGGGTATAACACGAAGATTAACTGTCCGGTTCTGTTCCCGAAAGGGAAGAAAGCGACAACCTCACTCGGTATTTACCGACCGGACTGGGCTTTTAACAGTTCAAAAACATTTGAGGAATACATGGAAAAAGAACAGATCTTCTGGGCGGGAGCTCAGAAAAATCCGGCACTTGCCGCATTGCCTGAGGGAGCCGATCCTAAAGGCTGGAGCGGGATTGCCCACTACATTAACGACCAGAGTGCAGTTACAGGGACTCCGTTTATTACCCACTTTAATACGGGGAACGGAAAACTTTTTGCCGTTGATGGGGAAGTAGTCCGTGACAAAGAGTGGAATAACCGGAGTCTTCAGGATGTGCTTCCTAGCTGGAGGTGGATTGCGGAGAGCGACGGAACTGCCTTAAAGCCCGATTTTGACTGGTCTAAAGCTTATTTTGGGGGCAGTTCTCTAAAAGTGAAGGGGGACTTAAGCCCGGCGCATCCAACCAAAGTGAAGCTTTACAAAGCGGATCTTTCTGTACAGGACGATACGGCCATATCCCTTGTTTATCAAACCAACAGTGATAAGAGCACTATCAAAGTGGGAGTATCTTTCTCCGATGAACCGGACACCTTCACCTATCTGGATTTAAAACCCGGGAAGGACAAGAATGGTTGGAAGCAGGGTGCTGTGGATTTAAGCCCGTATGCAGGTAAGAAAGTGGCGGCATTATCACTGGAGTTCGGCAGCAGCGGGGAGATTAGGGATTTCCAGGCGAATATTGGGGAACTTGCCATCGAAAATAGGACGGAACAGCCGGCTTCTTTGCCTGCAGTGAGCGGCTTGAATATTCGTGAAACGGAGTTTACAGAAGGAATCTATGGGGATGGAAGGCTGGAGTGGAATAAACTTTCAGGTGACGATGTTCTGTACTATCAGGTATATCGCGTTAAGCCGGATCATACCCGTGAATACATTGGAGCAACTCCAAATAATGTGTACTATGTTCCGCAGATGAAAAGGACCGGAAAAGAAGCATCTACAGTATTAGAGGTTGTACCTGTAAACAGGTCTTATCGGCAGGGGGAAAAAACCAGTGTAAAATTCGACTGGCCGGCATACCCGAAGCCGACCGCAAAGTTCTCTGCGGAGAAAACCCTGATAGCCCCTGGGGAAAGTGTGACGTTTCGGAATGAGTCCTCAGAGGTTACGGAAAGCGTAGAATGGAGTTTCCCAGGGGCCCGGCCTGAAACCAGTACCGAAGAAAATCCTTCAGTTGCGTTCCCTAACGAAGGCACTTACACAGTTACCTTAAGGGCAAAAAATAGCGAAGGTGAAGACGTTGCAACAAAAAAAGAATTCATTACGGTCACCAAAGAAGCGGCCGGTGGTGTTGGCGATCTGGCTTTGAACAAGCAGGCGACAGCAAGTTCGTTTGTTAATGACAGGGAAGCACCGAAATTTGCTCTGGATGGAAATGATAAAACGAAATGGTGTGCCGTCGGCGATGGACCGCATTGGCTAACCGTTGATCTGGGCTCTACCCGCAAGGTTAGCGGATTTGTAGTTAAACATGCCGAAGCCGGCGGAGAAGCTGCGGCGTTTAATACAAGAGATTTTGAAATTTCGGTCAGCCTGGACGGGAAAAACTGGACGCAGGTTGTAGATGTGAAAGGCAACACGCTGGGAACCAGTAAACATTCCATTGCACTTACCGAAGCCAGATACGTGAAACTGAATGTAACCAAACCTACCCAGGGAGGGGATACCGCAGCACGTATTTACGGTTTTGAGGTTCATGGGCTTAAAGCTCCGGTTCCGACATTTACTGATATCCAGGATCACTGGGCTAGGTAAAACAGAACCTCCATCTCCACTTTGTTAGTGGATTTGGAGGTTCTATCGTTTGGAAAGGTACTTCCGGGAATTCGTCCGGGTAACTTACCGATAGCTGGAGGAATCCTGAATCAATGAAATCACAATTTTTGCATGAGTTCTTTCATTTGGGATTTAATTGTATCAGACCGTGTACCGAAGATGGCCTGAATGTTGTTGCCCACTTCAAGCACCCCGGCAGCCCCGAGCTCTTTAAGCCTTTCTTTATTGACTTCACCTACGTTGTTCACCTGTATGCGGAGACGGGTAATGCAGGCGTCCAGGGAAGAAATATTCTTCCCGCCTCCGAAAGCCTCCAGGATTTGAGCCGGCAGCTCATTATTGTCTCCAGCTCCCGCTTTGGCATTCTCTGCTTCTTCAGGCTCCCGTCCGGGTGTTTTCAAATCGAATTTACGAATGACAAAACGGAACATGAAATAGTAGATGACCGCTATGACAAGCCCTACCGGTATGACGAGCCACCAGGCGGTACGGTTGGGAATGACGCCGAATAAGATGAAGTCGATGATACCGCCGGAGAAAGTCATCCCGATTTTGACATTCAGGAGCTGCATAGTCATAAAGGACAATCCCGCGAATACAGCATGGATGGCAAAAAGCAACGGAGCCACGAAAAGGAAAGCAAATTCGATAGGTTCAGTGATTCCCGTCAGGAAGGATGTTAGAGCGGCCGACCCCATAATACCGGCAACCAGTTTTTTCTTTTCGGGTTTTGCTTCATGGTACATGGCAAGGGCGGCAGCCGGAAGCCCGAACATCATAAACGGGAACTTCCCGGTCATAAAGGTACCTGCCGTTAAAGTAGCCCCGTCCTTAATCTGCTCGAAAAAGATTTTCTGGTCTCCCTGAACCAGTTGTCCCGCTTTATTTAAATATTGTCCGAATTCAAACCAGAAAGGGGAATAGAAAATATGATGCAGGCCAAAGGGGATCAGGGAACGTTCAATAACCCCGAAAATAAAGGCAGATAATGTCGGGTTAGAATCCACCATGCTGTGGGAAAATGTGTTTAATCCGCTTTGGGCATACGGCCAGAGAAATACCATGATGATTCCCACTAACAGGGAAGCGGCCGCCGTGACGATAGGGACGAACCGTTTTCCTGCAAAAAATCCCAAGTAAGACGGCAGCTCGATTTTGAAAAACCTCCGGTACAGATAGGCGGCAAGAATCCCTATAATGATTCCCCCGAATACCCCTGTCTGGAGAGTGTCAATCCCAAGTACATTGGCATAGGCCATATTCCCTTCAACCAGGGCGGGAGTAACCCCGAGAATAGTCCCCATGGTTACATTCATGATGAAATAGCCAACAATGGCCGCAAGACCGGCCACACCTTCCCCTTCAGCAAGACCAACTGCCACTCCGACAGCAAACAGCAAAGATAAATTGTTGAACACAATACTTCCCGAATTTTCCATTACGCTGGCTAGACCCTGGATGACGGGTGTTTGAAAAAAAGGAGCGAGTTGCAAAAAGTCGGGATTATGGAGCAGGTTGCCGAAAGCAAGTAGAATTCCCGCTGCAGGCAAAATAGCGACAGGCAGCATTAATGCTTTTCCGACCTTTTGGAGCAAGCCGAATAATTTTTTGAACATATAGATTCTCCTCGTATAGTATATGTATGAACATTTTGCAAAACCTGAGATTCGTCTGAAAGCAACCAAAGAGAAAGTAGCTTGCCGATCTCCAAGAACCGTTTTTCTTAGAGACCATAAAAATTCCACCCCAAGGAGAGAGTGCCGATTGTCTTCAGCAATCTTAAATTTAATGCGCTTTCAAAATGGAAAATTACAAAATGATCTTAGTTAAATTATAACATGATTTTCCGAAAAAAGTATGTGATTAATTTCATATATAATTTTCAGAACACCGGCAGTTCGGCATCTAATAGAACCCAAGAAAATTCTTCCCTGCCTCTGAAACTATGGCAAAATTAAATTGCAGGAAAGCAAGAGTGCAATACCGGTTTTAAACAAGCACTATACCAGGATTTTATGGAAGCAAACGGGAGGTCGGACAGTAAGTTTGAATAAAACATCTGAAGGGAGAATAGAAATTTGGGATAGTACAAATGAAAGCTTCCCTATATACTAATAAAGAAAGGGGGGCGGAGAATTGAAAGCTTACTTAAAAGAATTCTGGACAGACAAAAGAGTCATGTTTATTAGTTTGATGTTTATAATCTACAGTTGTTCGGCTTTATTCACGCCATATGAACCGTGGTCCTGGACAGCTGTTATAGGAGGAGTGGTCTTTTTCTTCTTCCTTGAATATTTTGTTCACCGCTTTGTGCTTCACGGGTTTTTCGCCAAAATAATGCCTAAAGCCCATGTTGGCCATGATGCCCATCATCATGATCCGCTGAATATGACTTTCCTGCTGACACCCAACCAATATAATGTACCTTATCATTTTTTGCTCTGGGTTGTTTTTTCTTTAGCGTTCAGGTCTTTTCATCTGGGAAGTTCCGTTATGGCCGGGTTTACGGCATATCATTTATATTATGAATGGAGTCATTTTGTTTCGCACCGTCCCATTCAGCCTATTACACCATGGGGCAAATGGATGAAGAAGTTTCATCTGCTGCATCACTACAAGAATGACAAGCACTGGTTCGGGGTGACTCATCCGGTGTTGGACTCTGTTTTCGGTACAGACCCCTCACAGAACGAAATAGAAAAAACAGTCACCACCCCAGTGAAAAAGGATTCGAAACAAGGTAATGCAAATTAAAACAAATTCATGCAATGTATCATGATTGTCCGATAATTAATGACAGGATCCCGGCTGCAATTAAAGGTCCGACCGGTACTCCTCCGAACAAGGCAACTCCGAGAATGGTTCCGATCAGCAGCCCGGCTACAATAGTAGGCTGGTTGGACATCAGGGTTACACCTCTTCCTCCGAGAAAAGCTACAAGCATGCCTACCGCAACAGCCAGGAGGGATTTCCAATGAATAAAGGAATGGAGAACCGTTTCCATCGTGATTTTCCCGCTTGCTATGGGGGACATAACACCGATGGTCAAAATGACGATCCCTACAGTCAAACCGTATTTTTCTATCCAGGGAAACCTTTGATGCAGATTTGTGATTCGCAGCAGCAGCAGTACAATCATGGCGATGGAAACGGTCGTGTTGTTGCTGAAAAGGCCCAGTGCCGCAAGTAATAGCAGCAGCAAAGCCGGCATATCAATATGGCTCATAGTTACAGCTCCTTGTGATAGTTAAGATGAAGCCCTGAACGGTTCTACCGCTTCAGGCTTTTTTGAAAGCTAAGAACAGGTGATTTTTCGAAAACTGTCCTTACTTTTCGTGTTTGTTAAAACAATCCATGGATAGTTCCCTTCCCGTCAATATCCAGTTGTTCGGCTGAAGGGCGTTTAGGCAGGGCGGGCATAGTCATAATTTGTCCCATCATGACCACTATAAAACCCGCACCTGCGGACAATTTAATTTCCCGGACATGCATCTCAAAGTCTACCGGTGCACCAAGCAGCTTTGGATTATCCGAAAATGAATATTGGGTTTTGGCTATACAGACCGGAAGATGGCTGAGGCCAAGCTCCTCGATTTGCCGGATGGATTTTTCCGCCGATTGGCTATAGGTAACGGTTTTCCCCCTATAGATCTTCCTGACAATTTGTTCGATCTTGGATGGGATCGAATCCCCGTCTTCATAAGTGAATGAAAGTTTCCCGGACTGACCCTCGGTCAATTCAATGATCTTGCGAGCCAGCTCCGCTCCTCCTTCACCGCCCAATTCCCACACTTTGGAAACAGCAGCCTCTACTCTAAATTCCCTGCACAGCTGAAGGAAAGCTTCTACTTCTTCTTCTGTATCTGTATAAAAATGGTTTAAAGCGACAACCAGTGGAATACTGAATTGGCTGATATTTCCAATATGACGCTTTAAATTTTCGAATCCGTGCCTGACGGCTTCCTGGTTTTCCAAATGAAGTTCCTGCTTCGGCACGCCAGCATTATATTTGAGCGCTTTAATTGTAGCGACAATTACCGCAGCTTGAGGAGTCAGCCCGGATTTCCGGCACTTGATGTTGAAAAATTTTTCGGCGCCAAGATCGGCACCGAATCCCGCTTCAGTACACACGTAGTCAGCCAGTTTCAAGGCAAGGCGGGTACCGATAATGCTGCTGCACCCATGGGCGATGTTGCCGAAGGGGCCTCCGTGTATGATAGCCGGTGTTTCTTTAATGGTTTGCACGAGATTAGGGTGAATGGCATCTTTTAGAAGAACGGTCATGGCTCTCTCTGCTTTCAGCTGGCTTACAGTAACAGGTTTTCCATCAAAAGTATAGGCTACAATCATTTCGCCAATTTTCTTCTTGAGATTCGTGATTGACTCGCACAAGCAGAGGATGGCCATAATTTCGGAAGCTACTGTGATCATAAAGCCGTCTTCCCGGGTCATTCCGCCTGTGTCACCTAAACCGATAACAATCTGCCGCAAGGAACGGTCATTCATGTCCACGGCTCTTTTCCAGACGATTTTCTTAGGATTAATTCCGAGTTCATTGCCGTGATGAATGTGGTTATCAATCATAGAGGAGAGCAGATTATGGGCGGCTGTTATTGCGTGCATATCCCCGGTGAAATGAAGGTTAATGTCCTCCATCGGAATCACTTGAGAACGTCCGCTTCCCGTAGCTCCGCCCTTTATTCCCATACAAGGACCAAGAGAAGGCTCACGAAGTGCTGCAATCGCAGAATGACCTAATTTGTTGATCGCCTGGGAGAGACCAATAGTAGTCAGTGTCTTGCCTTCTCCAGCAGGTGTAGGATTCATAGCCGTAACCAGGATAAGCTTTCCGTCCTGGCGTTTTTTTGTTCGTTCCCATAAATCTGCGGAAAGCTTGGCTTTATACTTGCCGTATAAATCAAGTTCACCTTCACGTATACCTAATGCTGCAGCAATGGATTGAATGTTTTTCATGTCCGGCTCCTTTTCTTGACTAAGTATGTATAGTTTTGTCTTTTCTTAAAGAACGGGGAAGCGGCTGAAGGCTTAACCTGACAGGAAGCTCTCATAATTCAAGCCTCTACTGCTCATTGTACCTAAAGTTGTTCCAAAAATTAAGCGCAACATTTTTTTATTCTAAAAATGGTATATACGATTTTCGAAAATGAAGCATACTGGGATTTATGCAAAAAAATGCAGGAAAGAGGAGGAGAAATGCATGTAAAACTTAATTCAAGCAAAACATTTTACAGAATAGTCTCGATGTTTCTGGTTTTTATAAATGAGCCGAGAACACTAGTGATTTCAATTGTGAGATGAATCGGTTTCGGATAAGGCGTGTCTCTAGACACCGACATATGGTGAATTCTCGTGACTTTTAGTCATGAGAGAACTATTAGTGTTTTTACAGATACTGCTTTTAGTTTAAAATCGGGCGAAGGGATCGATAATCTTCCCTTCGCCCGATTTCTATTTTATCAGCATAACCCGTCATTTCCCCAATCTGTTTATGGGTCGTCTGATGCTTTTGATCTAGTCAAATTTCGGTGCTCTCAGTTCTTTTCGGCCGCCCATGTATGGGCGGAGAGCAGGCGGAAGATAGACCGATCCATCTTCTCTCTGGTGATTTTCGAGAAGAGGGATTAATATTCTCGGCGAAGCTACCGCGGTATTGTTCAATGTATGGCAATACTCTAAATTACCTCTTTCATCCCGGTAGCGGATATTGGAACGGCGTGATTGGAAATCATGAAGATTTGAAGACGAGTGGGTCTCACCGTAATCTCCGCGACTAGGCATCCAAGTCTCAATATCATACTGTTTATATGTTTTTTGCGACATATCTCCTGTACAGACAGCGACCACACGGTAGGGGAGTTCCAGCATCTGCAGTAATTCCTCGGCATTTGCCGTAATTTCCTGTAGAACCGATTCGGATTCGTCCCGATCATTTCGGCAGAAAACTACTTGTTCGACTTTGGCAAACTGATGAACACGGTAAAGTCCGCGTACGTCTTTACCTGCTGCCCCGACTTCTTTACGGAAACAGTAAGTTGCGGCAGCCAAACGGATCGGTTCGGTTACATCCACAATATCACCGCTGAAGCAGGAAACCAGTGATACCTCCGAAGTGCCCGCAAGAAACTTATCCTCATTGCGGATGGAGAAAGTCTGTTCCCGGCCGAGTGGGAAATAACCCGTATTTTGAAGGGATTCTTCCCGTACCAGGACAGGTACATCCATCAGGGTAAAGTTTTTGCGAAGCAATAAATCAATGGCAAGCTGCTGTACGGCACGGTGGAGTAAAACCCCATCTCCTTTTAATACATAATTGCGGCTGCCTGCCATCTTGACCCCTCTTGGTAAATCAAACAAATCTAGATTTTTTCCAAGAACGACATGATCCTGAATCTCAAAAGGGAATTTGACAGGTTTCTCCCAATATCGGACAGGGACATTATCCGCGTCCGATTTCCCGACAGGAGTATCCGGGGAGACGATGTTCGGAACGAGCAGCATCATTTCGTCAAATGCGGATTGGACCCGTCTAAGTTCCTGTTCGGAATCTGCTAATCTGGTTTGAAGCTGTTTGGATTCAGCTTTGCACTGCTCCGCCTCTTCATTTTTTTTCTGTACCAGCAGCATGGGAATCTGTTTGGCTAATTCGTTCCGCTGTTTGCGGATGCTTTCCACATGGACCAGCAACCGACTTCTTTCCTCATCCAGTTTCAGCAGGTCGTAAATACTTAGGGAAATGTTTTTATTATCCGCTATTTCTTGCAGCAACTGTGCCTTCTCACGAATAAATCGAATGTCTAACATGGTCAGCTCCTTCCTTTTTCTAGACAAAAAGCGCCCTCATCTTTTTGGGACGAGGGCGCTTTTGCTCGCGGTGCCACCCAAATTGATTAGCCCGAAGGCTAATCCGCTTGGTTCCACGTTAACGGATGGTACCGGTTTATTTAGGGGACGAAGCCTCTGTCCGTCCTTGTCATAAACGTCTCCGAGTTGGATGCTCTTCATCGACATGATGGCATTATGTATATATGTCATTATAACCAATTTAACAAGAGTTAACAATACAAAAAAGACACAAAGGTCCAGGCCACCTTCATGTCTTATCCAAGTGCGGTCCAGCTAACACAAGGAAGGAAATTTGTTGTACTTTCACATCGAAAAGGAGGTTTCATTATTGCTTTGGATTCGTCATTTATCCAAATTCAACCAGAGATCAGCTTAAAACGGTTTACAAAGGCTAGTTATCAGTGAGATGTGAGAAGTATTAGTTTAGCTGTTGACCTTAAGATAAGTATGCCCTAAGAAGAGTTATCTTTGGTTACATTCTGGAAACAAATTATTATCGGAGTCATCTCCTAAAATCTTTCATTGAACATTAGCAGTTTTTTATATATACTGGTTTATCATAAACGAATAGTAATTCAATCCTCATCATAATCAGCGGATGAGGTAGAGGTCGCGATTTTCATAAGTAGGTTATAGGAGACGCAGGGTAGGTCAATGACTATAACAGAAAGGGAAAATCGCCGAAGTTTCTTCCGGTTACTCTGGCCGAAGGGACTGGGGCTGTATCCGAATAGGAACAGAACTGTCACGTTTGTCACCCGGCAAACGTGGGGAGCTATCTTCATGGAAGGTATGATGCGGGGTTGTTAAAATTACCGCCGGGATATCTTGCAGGCGGTATTTTTTTATGCAGATGTAAATATGATTTTCGATCAATGTAAGGAGTATGTCCATTATGTCTAATGAATTAATTCGCGGGTTAACAGCCCGGCATTTAACGATGATCTCGCTCGGCGGTTCCATCGGTACGGGACTGTTTTTGGCCAGTGGAGGCGCTATCAGCCAGGCTGGCCCCGGCGGAGCCTTGTTGGCTTATGCCGCAATCGGTATTATGGTTTATTTTTTAATGACAAGCTTAGGGGAACTTGCGGCTTATATGCCAGTCCCGAGATCTTTCAGCACCTATGCAACCAAATTTGTCGATCCGTCCCTTGGGTTTGCCTTGGGCTGGAATTATTGGTACAACTGGGCAATCACAATCGCTGCGGAATTATCAGCAGCGACCCTGATTATGAAGTACTGGTTCCCGGATAGCTCTTCCTTTCTATGGAGTGCTTTATTTCTTGCTTTGATGTACGGACTTAACCGTTTGTCTGTCCGTGTTTATGGCGAGTCAGAGTATTGGTTTGCCATTATTAAAGTGGTTACAGTCATTATTTTTATCATCATCGGAATTCTAATGATATTTGGCATTTTAGGTGGTGAGTATGTGGGGTTTTCTAACCTGACGATCGGAGATGCTCCATTTCATGGCGGATTTTTCGCTATGCTTGGCGTGTTTATGGCTGCCGGTTTTTCATTTCAGGGTACAGAACTGATCGGAGTTGCCGCAGGTGAGAGTGAACATCCTGAGAAAAACATTCCCCGTGCCATCAAACAAATCTTTTGGCGGATTCTTCTATTTTACATTCTGGCCATTTTTATCATCGGGATATTGATTCCTTATACGAGTCCAAATTTGGTCCATGCTGATGTGAATGCTATTTCAATGAGTCCGTTTACGCTGGTTTTTCAAAAAGCCGGATTTGCCTTCGCTGCTGCAGTAATGAACGCGGTCATCCTGACTTCAGTTTTATCCGCCGGTAACTCCGGAATGTATGCTTCTACACGGATTTTATGGGTACTAGCCAAAGAAGGCAAAGCCCCTAAATTTCTTGGAAAGCTTAACAAGAAAGGGGTTCCGGTTTATGCCCTGCTGTTGACCGCTATGGTCGGCATGCTCGCTTTTCTTTCCTCCGGATTCGGAGATGGGCAGGTTTATGTATGGCTGCTGAATGCTTCGGGCATGTCTGGATTTATTGCTTGGCTGGGGATCGCCATAAGTCATTACCGCTTTAGAAAAGCCTATGTTGCTCAAGGGTACAACGTCGGGGAACTGCCTTACCGGGCCAAACTGTTTCCGTTCGGACCTTTTTTTGCCTTTATCCTTTGTATGATCGTGATTATTGGGCAAAGCTACACTGCTTTTGAAAATGGTACTGTAGACTGGACAGCTTTACTTGCAGCCTATATCGGCATTCCATTATTCCTGATTGTCTGGCTCGGCTATAAATTCACGAAGAAAACCAAAATTGTACCTTTGGAAGAATGTGAAATAGTAAGCAGGAAAGAGAAATAGAGTTGGTAACAGGGCTTTCTCGAAAAGGTGGTCTAATTCCAGAAATTAGGTCGTTCAGACCTCCAACCGCCATGCAGCGGGACAGGGAGTCTTTTTTTATCCACCTAAAATGCTGCGCTGCATAATCACAAGCTGCCCAGAGGCAGCATATGGTATATCAAATGGTATCCGCCCGATAGAAGGTCCGCAAGTTGAGTTACATGACTCGTTTGATATACCCGTTTATTTATCATTATCCGCTCCCTTATTCAGCTCCGCAAAATGTTTGCAGGTGTCGGTATTTACATATAAATCAGCGACAATCGCCCCAATATCCGCCAATAAATACGGAGATGATCATGCAATCTGCCAAAACAATTAAAATTCTGCTCAGAGACGCGAATCAGGTTATGAATAAAATCTCCGAGTCTCCGGCCTTTTCTAAAAAATTGATGGAAGCAGCCCAAACGGGAAAAAGCAGTGAAGTGAACAGGTTGATTCAGACAACAGGAATTAGCTCAAGAGCTGATTCCAGCTATACACCGGATGGGCTTCATATCGTGATTAGACCTGAAGAAAAAGAACTGTCATGCTGTATACTTAAGATTGGTCTGCGCTGGATGTGAGTTTCAAGCCCTTGAATGAAGGGCAGTTCCTGTATATTTTTTTCCAGGCCGTAAAACACTATGGTTCCAAAAGGGGATGAAACCATGTGTGAACGGCTTTTTCTTGATGCAAAGATACAGGATCTCCGGCAATCCTTTGATATTGGACAACTTCCGGATTGTCCTCTTATACCCGAAGGTGAAACCGACTGAACAAGTAACGGCTATTCGGATGGTAAAAGGCATTTATAAGATTTAGGATTTTCTAATTAGCAAACTCTTTCTGAATGTAAGAAGGAGTTTTTTTATTTAAGGAACGTTTTGGCGTTATTTTCCGACGGCTTGGCTAAGCATTTATTTACAACGTAACAATGTTATGTTACATTATTTTTGAAGGAGGAGAAATCCATGGACTCAGACCTTATTTCAAAAAAAGAACTGCTGGACCTGGCAGATATCTCCTATGGCCAATTGTACAGATGGAAACGGAAAGCTTTGATTCCGGAAGACTGGTTTATCCGGAAATCCACTTTTACCGGACAGGAAACTTTTTTCCCGAAGGATAAAATATTGCCGCGCATTGAGAAAATCAAAGAAATGAAAGATAATTTGTCTCTTGATGAGTTGGCGGATATGTTTTCTCCCCGGCCCTCAGATTTAAATCTGAATAAAGAGCAATTTTTAAACCGTAATATTGTTTCATTAGAGGTGCTGGAACGTTACGCAACCCGTACCGGGACGCCAGGGGAGTACTCTTTCTTTCAAGTATTTCAAATGTACATCCTGAACCGGTTGCTGAAAACAGGAGAAATCACCTTAGCTGAAGGGGAGACGTTACTTGATCTGTTCTTATCACAGTCCCCGGAAGGCATCCAAAAAGGGGAATTGCTTTTGATCCGCAAAATGGGGATTTCCGTTTTTCTTCTAACTCTGGAGGCTGACCAAATAATAGTAGAACAAGGAGCGAAAGTAAGAGTAAAACTTTCTTTACATGAATGTGTGGAAACCCTGAAAGGGGAATTAATGAAATAGACTATCGGCGGGCTGCTGAATGCGGGTACAATTGATATCAGTCTTCATGCCCATTGCTCAGCCAGGGAAATTGGGGGCGAGAGTATCACGATTCAGCGTAAAACGGGCATGAAGGTTGTTGACAAACTGACGAGAAACCTGTTTGCATCCAAGCTGAAAGCGGAAGTAATCGAGGGAGATACAATTTATCTGGAAAATACCAAGGCGGATATAGTCAGAGGTAACCGCATTGTGATCGGGCAGGGCTGCGAGATTCGGTTGATCGAATTTAAAGAGCATTTTGAAGCGGATAAATCCGCAAAAATCGGAAACAGTACACGTCTTTAAAGTATGGGAAATATTTCGCTGCTTTTTCTTGTTTTCCTGATAGCCAAAAACGGAATACAGACCATTGCTATTTGCAGATGGCGGACGGCCGCCCGTCATTCCGAATCCATGTGATAGTAAAGGGGGAATTGCAAGAAGAGCTGACCGCTATCTCCGAAAAGGCAATCAAGCAAAAGGCCCAAGAGAAAATCAGACAGGAAATTTATGAGACGTACCGGAAAGGGATGGAAAAATAAACCGATGTTTATTCTTTGGCCCATCTATGGTACAGATCCGATAATCATTCATGGAAACAAATGAAGCCGCAGGAAAGAGAGGAAGCCATCCGTAATTTGAAGGTTGAAGATATTCCTGTTGATGTGAAGCTCATTCACACGGAATGACTAAATTAAGGACCCCCTGAGCACCTTGCCCGGGGGTTTGTACATGAATAAGAATGTAATACAAAAGTTGTATACCTGTTCCGTCTTATGCATGATTTCCGCAACTTCTATTTTTTATAAGATCAAATCAAATAAGAAGAAGGAGGAAATGATCAGGATGGATAAAAAAATCAGGTAGTGATGATATCAGGAGCATCGCGCGGTTTAGGCCGTGCCTTAACACTGGCTTTTGCAGCCAAAGGAGCGAAGCTGGCCATTGCAGCGAGGGGGGAGAAGGCATTAGTACCTGTGGCATGAATCGGCGACTTGCATTATTTTATGAAGTTTACTAGAATTATACCTTTATATGCGGTTTTTTAGAGGAAAAAATCACCTGATGGCGAAATATGTTTATAACATCAAGTTCAAGTAAGGGTGGTTATTTCTTGAAAACTAAAGCATGGAGTGGGGCCATCCGCCTTACGGCTATAACAGCAGTATTCGCAGTTTTGTTAGTAACAGCAGCTTGCGGGATGACCGTATCCCAAGATACTACAAAGAAGGAAAAACGGGCTCTTGTACTCATGTATCACCATGTCGTCAAGGATGAGGAAACAGCGCTTTTAAATGACGCCACCATCACAGTCGGACAGCTCCGCGACCATTTGATTGCATTACGGCATGCAGGTTATAATGTTATTCCAATGTCTGATTTTGTGGAGATGATGGAAGGAGGCAGAGGAGTCCCGGAAAAGTCTGTTGTTCTTACCTTTGATGATGGTTACGAGTCCTTTTATACCCTGGTTTATCCCCTTTTAAAAGAAATGGGGATGACTGCAAGCAATTTCGTTGTAGGTTATTCCTCTGATATGTATAACCCGGAAGCTTATCCGCATTTGAGCTGGGAACAGATGAAGGAGATGAAGAAGGACGGAATGAGCTTTTACAGCCATACGTATAATCTTCATCACAAGCATAACACCTCCAAGGAAGGAGACCCGAAGCCTGCGCTTACGATTGCCAAATATATGCCGAATAAGCAGCGTAGTGAAGACGCGAACGAATATATTCGGCGGGTCAAGACAGACTTGTCATTTATGGAAAAACGATTGAAAGAGGAACTGGGAGAGCAAATCAGCCTCCTGGCGTTACCTTACGGATATATAAATGAACAGGTGCTAACCGTTGGACAAGAACTTGGGATCAAACTGTTCTTTCTGACAGAGGAAGGCATCAATCATGCAGATCAAAAAGAAATTTACCGCATAAATGCCGGTAATCCGCATATTACTTCCGGACAGCTGATAGAGCGGATGGCACAATTCGAAAAAAATGAAACATGAAATATGAAGTCGCGCTGATCGTGGGCGTGACTTTTTCTTTTTAGTAAAATGAAACTGAAAAAAGGTCTTTCTTTTTCATACGGGGGCTATATATAATGGAGGGAGTGCGTTCCGAATGGAAAGAGATGAGAGGATAAAATCACACAGGAGGTGGTTTTATGCCTAAAAAGTTATGGCTGTTAGTAATGGGAATGTTTATAAATGTTACGGGCGCATCTTTTATTTGGCCGCTCAATACTATTTATATCCACTATCATTTGGGGAAGGCATTGGCCGTTGCCGGATTTGTCCTGACTTTGAATTCATTTGCTTCTGTCGTCGGAAGCCTGCTTGGAGGGTATTTATTTGACAGGATCGGCAGTTACCGGACAGTCGTCCAGGGCGTTGTCCTGACTCTTGCGGCCGCCACGGTATTGGCTTTTAATCACGACTGGTGGTTTTATGTAGTCTGTTTGATTGTAATGGGATTGGGTTCCGGAATGGTTGTTCCTTCCATATATGCTTCAGCCGGGTTGATTTGGCCCAGTGGAGGAAGCAAGACGTTCGCCGCGATCTATGTTGCCCAAAATGCCGGTGTAGCGCTTGGCTCTGCACTCGGGGGATATATCGCTTCATATTCATTCGACTATATATTCTGGGGAAATGCCGCTGTCTATGCCTTATTTACTTTGCTGGTGGTGTTTACATTCAAACGTTTTCCAACGTCCACAGGTCCAGTCGGCAAAGAAAAAAGAGGTTTGATAAAAACAAAGCTCACCTCGTCCTTTAAAGCTCTGTTGATTATCTGCGGGGCTTATATTTTGTGCTGGCTAGCCTACACACAGTGGCAGGCAACGATTTCGGTGCATATGCAAAGCCTGTCCATCGACCTGAAAAAATACAGCCTGCTTTGGACAATCAACGGGATTCTGATTGTATTCGGCCAGCCGGTCATGACCGCACTCATACCCAAAATAATTTCATCACTTAAAAAACAAATTATTTTAGGTATCCTGGTTTTTATTGCTTCCTTTGGAATCTTGCTGGTTGCCAGGGAATTCAAAATATTCCTCGTGGCCATGATTATTATTTCCTTAGGCGAAATGCTTGTGTGGCCTGCCATTCCAACCATTGCAAATAAACTGGCCCCGGAGAATAGACTGGGAATGTACCAGGGAGTGGTGAACAGCGCAGGAACCATCGGTAAAATGCTGGGACCGCTTCTGGGCGGAATTCTGGTGGATCTTTATAACATCTATGTTTTATTTATCCTGCTCATCGCACTTTTGTTCGTTTCAATCCTTATTGCCGGTATTTATGACCGAGGATTAAAAAAACGCTCTTCCATATCCGCAACCACAACCTCCAGCGGTCCAGATGCCTAAAACTGTCCCTTATAAGCAGACATGGTGAGCTGTCTACTTATAGGGGATCTTTACTTACAGACCAGTTTGGACTAAACTAACAAAAGTTGAAGAGCCGGGATAGAGATGGTGGTACAAAACCAAATAAAACCTAGGGTGAATACACCCCTTCTTCTTGTTTCTTTTGGAGATAAAAAATAAATGCCGATTCCCCAAAGAACTGCGCTCCAAATCCCAAATAAATTAAAAGATGATAAAAATTTAATTGTTAAGGGATCTGAAACAAAATAGAACAAATGTTCCAAATTTGCCGGAGAACCTTTTATTTGTCCATTTGTAATCCATCCCCCTATTGCGGTTGTCATCGTATTGAGTAACATCGGGATATAACAAAATAAGCCTACTAAGAACATTTGTCGAAACGATACACGAATCTTCATTACTCTTAAAGCAACCGTATAAATCCCGGCGTTTATCACTGTCCAAACGGTTGGACCCAAAAAGGATATGACAATTAATAAAATAATCATGAGAGTTTTAAGAGCCGTATACAAATTTGGATCGGATAAATCCACTCCCAGCATCATTTGCAATTGATCCGCATCAAAAAATACGATTGGCACGGTAGTGAATAGAACAGAAAGCAAGGTAACAAAAAATAATGGTTTTAAACTGTTCTGACAGCATTTTATTTTCTCCATCACCAGACGGGGGTTAAAAAGGATATAGCCGTGGTCTTTAAATGCAATCGTACGATTTTCCATGTAAATATAAGCTCCTCTATTGCTTAATAAAATAAGGTGTAATATAAGCTTCCACAATACCAGCGCAAATCAACAAGATAACAACCAGCGACAGCAGCTTTAGTACTAATTTAAAGTCCTTGATTTCCAGTAATTTTCCACCTTTTAGAAATCTAACGAACACTTGTATGGAATAAAGACCGATGACTCCACCTAGGATCATGGCAGGAATCTCGAATATTCCATGCGGTATAATTCTAATGAAAGCACTGAAAAAGGTAGAGGACGTGCCAATTCCATAAAGAGAGGCCCCAAGCACAAACCCATTCATAAAAAGAACATACATCGTCGAAATCTCCATCGTAAACAATCCGCTTATAAAAAAACCATGCTTTTGAAATTATGGATGATATAAGTATAGGGATTTGTGGAAAGGGAGAGAGCAATCGGATTTAACTGTAAGTAGGGTCCTGCAAAAAAACCAATACATGTTGATAAAAAATAAATCATACATGAAATAAGGAGCAAGATTCGAATGTACTTTATTTCTACTTGGCGGATAATTTCTTTTTTAACCAACCTACAATAGGATCAACAATTAATACGATGGCGTAAGACGTTCCAAACAGTGCCATTCCCATAATAAAAAGGGAGGCATCATTCCCTTTCTGATACCACTGGATATCACCATAAATACCGATAAAAGCGAAAATAAAAATCAATGAGATTTGGTTTACTACCTGTTTGCCTCTCATTTAGTTCCCCCCATTCTCAGAAGTAATACTCAAAAATGCCTCTTCCAGGGAATTCCCATGTTGGGCACTATGTTTTAATTCTTGAACAGAGCCAGTGAAGATCAACTGCCCTTGACGAATAACCACAATTCGATCACAGATGCTCTCCACGATATCGAGCCGATGAGAGGATAATAATATCCCTGCTCCATGATTGGTTCGAACCAAATGAACCAAGAAATCTTTCATTTCCTTGGTTGATTGGGCATCAAACCCAGTCATGGGTTCGTCTAAAACAAGAGCGGGCGGTTGATGAAGCAGTCCGGTTATCATGGATACTTTTTGTTTCATTCCATGAGATAAGTGCTTAATAAGCTTATGGCGGTTGTCTTTTAGTTTCAGCATGTCAAGTAAAGGTTCGGAAATAGTATGGATCTGTGCCGTAGATAAGTGGTGTAATTTACCAATAAACACAATGTATTCTTGTACGGTCAACATGTTGTACAGGATCGGATCCGCAGGAACATAACCGACTGGCTTCGGCTTACACAGATCCGAAATTTGGGTTCCCGATAATAAAACTTTCCCTTGTACAGGCTGAAATAAGCCTGCGATGCAATTCATGATGGTCGTTTTTCCCGATCCGTTGTGACCCAAGAGACCCACAATTTCATTTGATTTTACGTGAAAAGTTATATCTTTCACAGCCAGATCTTTTGTACCCGCATATTGATAAGATATTCCGTAAACTTCAATTGGATTCAAAACTTCCATCCTTTCCACCAAGGTATTCGATACAACAATAAAAGTATGGATATCCATACAGAACTAAACAAAATAATGATACATAAGATGCAGATATAATATTGATTTGGGCTTAGTGCATTTGTATACAGGTAAACAGCGGCTACCGCAATTGAAATCATACATCCAAATTCATACACACGCAAAAACAGGGACTCCAATAGAACAGCTTTAGAGGATGTACCTATTCTCGTTTCATGATCCCAATTAAATTTAGGAAAAATGGCGCTGCTAACAATAAAACTTAAAGAATGGGTCATGGTAATCAATAAACTGCTGCAAAGTGAATAAAGAAACAAAGTTACTTCTATACGAAACATCAAGGACAGTAAGATTGTTACAGAGGTTATAACTCCCCCTACAAATAGACTATGCAGAATCAATTTTGATTTCATGAAAACAGCCGGGGAACGTAAATAAAGCAATAGAGTAGAGATCATACGGCCTTCAGCATCTATACTTGTTATCCGGGAAATGATGTTTCCGGCAAATGTAGAAAAAATAAATTCCATCGCAATAATGGCGGATAAGGATACAGTCTGGGAATGAAATAATTCTGAATTTCGAAGTGCCCCCAAAGTTCCCAAAAACGCCATAAACATAGACAAGAACTGTCCAACTGGAGTCATAAGTGTTCGCTTATCCCGCCAAACGATGATCAGATCTTTCATTATTAATAGCAGCCAATTGGGCATATTGGGGGTTTCAAGAAGCCTTAAACCACTCGAATAATCACGATTCACATATCTTGTCGTAAGCTGGGATTTTACATACAGGATCCGGTTAAACCCGATTACAAGTGTAACAAAAGTGATCAGTAAACTAAAAAGCAAGAGCAGGAAATAAAATTCCTTCCCTGTAATTAGCCACTGAGTAGGAAAGGACAACTTATGGAACAGGTTCAAGTGCTCACTTTGCAGAGACTGCCAAGACCAAGCAGGTGTATGGGTTTGGATAAAAAGAATTGTGACTATGTAGCTGCCTATACCAATGAAAATATATTTACCTAAAGCTAGTACGTGTAGATGCTGAAACCAATAGGTCTGCCCCCTTTGTTTTTTGGTTGATTTCACGAGAAACATGATAATCATACTGAGGTTCCTCAGCAATAAGATCAGAACAAGTAGTAACCCGAAATCAATCGTGAACCACTGTAGAGGAATCTTGATTGAATAAACGGAATTCCAGGCCAATGAAATTCCGATCAGGATGGGATAAATGAATAACCATACACTTAGAAAGAAGACATCTATTAACTTGGCAGTAAGTATTAGAATAAAATGAATTCCTTGTGCCAAGTATAGGGTACTATCATGTGAGTAAAAGGCTCTTGCATAATTATGTTTATAGTCACGAAACAACAACACCCAAAATAAAAGAAAGAAAACGATCATAAACAACGCTTCCAAAGTACTCCGGGCAGGGACCCATTCCAGAGACAGGGTGTAGGAAAAAATACCTTTGGATATATAGAAGGAAAAGGCCCCTAGTGTAAAAGGAAACAAAAACAACAAAAGCTTAGCATAAACAAGTCGGGAATCAGTCAGTGCTATAAAGTGATCCAGTAACCACCGGTAATGAAGCATATGCTGATAGTAAACAATGCGTACAAGGTTAGAAATGATAAACCCTCCAGTTAATTTCATCCTTAAAGCTGCTTTGTCTCATATTGAACCTCTTATGACTAATAGTCACGAGATTCTTAGTAATATCGGATAATGACGTGTCAAGAGACACGCCTTATCCGAAACCGATTCATAAATCAAACAATTACCAAGCTATTGCTGCTGTTTCCCCTAAATCTTTTACTTTTTTCTTTACAAGAAGGGCCAAAGCCGCATATCCCATACCGAGGATTCCACCACCTGCTACAATAATAGAGACAATTCCCCAAATGGATGCACCAGCATTGACAGCGTCAATTACTTTGCTTGCACTTTGCCAACTAATATTCATTGTTGAAACTAAATCTAACACTTCTCCCATGACAAACACCTCTCATACAAATTTTTTAAAAAAAATTATCTGTTTCATAATATAGTAAAAAATGGGATATTGTCAAGCGTAGAAACATAGATTTATTTTTTCCTATACTTGGATTTAGGAGTGGAGAATAGATGACATCAGGGGAGTAGAAAGCGGCAGCTAATATCCGCAGTGGTACTTAGAGGGAAAAAGTCTCACCCTTGATACGGACAAGGAGGACATTATTTTTCAGCTTAAGGACGAAGAAGAACATTCTTGATGAACCTTTGTGGGGACATTGTTTATATAATAGATAATTATACTCATTGGGAACGCTATCCGCCGGAGATGGCTGTTCCTTTTTTGTTTGTATTGACAGGATAACCGGTCTTTTATATACTTAGCTAAGTAACTAATATGCGGAAGAGAGAAGGGATTCCAATCCATGATTTACGGCCATACAGTAAACCGGACCGCAAGAAAGTTCTCTAAATATTTAAACGAACTCCTTGATCCTCTTGGACTGTTCAGCTCCCAATGGGGAGTTATTTTATGTTTACACGACAGGGGACCTTGTTCACAAACGGAACTATGCGAATATTTATCTGTTGAAGCTCCAACAATGACCCGGACACTTGCAAGGCTGGAAAAGATCGGCTATGTGGAGCGACGGAGAGCAAAAGACCGCAGGGCCTATCATGTCAGCTTAACGCCGCATGCCATGGAAATGCTGGGAGTCTGGACCCAGGCTTCGGAAATGACTGAGTCGATTGCTCTTAAGGGAATTGATGACAAAGACTTAGAAGTGTTTAATAAAGTACTGGATCAAATGAACCGGAATTTAGACCGGCAATTTGCAAAAGTCCCTAAAGAAACTTGAAAAGGTAAGAGAAACGGTCAAAATGTTTGATTTGACAATCAAAATAAAGAATTATAGAAAGAGGCGCTGGAAATTGAGAGTGGAGAATAGACGAGATCAGGGGAGTAGAACGGTTTGGAAAATAACCTTTCAGAGGTATGCTTTGTATGTTGTGGGAATCTTTGTACTGGCCTTTGGGTCAGCCGCTATGATTCAGGCCAATTTAGGTGTGTCTTCCTGGGATGTGCTTCATATCGGCATGACGAACTGGACTCCGCTATCGATTGGAACGTGGGTACAAATTGTCGGGCTGCTTATGTTAGGGGGATCGTCCTGGCTGGACCGGACTTGGCCCCAACTTGGAAGTATTGTCAATATTGTTCTGGTCGGCTTTTTCCTAAACTGGATTCTGGGCCTGCATCTGATTCCAACCGTACAATTGCTGTGGGAAAGAGGACTCTTGCTTGTTGCCGGTATTCTTTGCATGGGTTTTGGATCAGGTATGTATGTAGCATCCAATATAGGGGCAGGCCCGCGGGATGGTATGACGCTGGTTCTGGCGCAAAAGTTTGGGCTTTCCATCCGTTTAGTGCGGACCCTATTAGAATTAACGGCCCTCACGATCGGCTGGATTGCGGGCGTGCCGGTTGCGGCAGGTACGTTTATATCGGTATTTCTTATCGGTCCGGTGATGCAGGCATCGCTCGCTTTTTGGAGAAGGAGACTTGTTCATGACTCATGATCAGCTTAAAAGTTTGCCTTTTTCAGCAATATCACAAAAGCGAACCGGGTAAAGGGGCATATAAGTTCCGAACTTTCAAAACTGGGAAACTGGATATCCAACAGGAGGAGAATCAAGGATGAATCAAGTTGTATTCGTGAAGAGACCGGATACATATGCGGGAAGCCGGTGTGCTGAAATCCAAAACGGAAAAGGAAGTCAGAGTCATGTCGGCGATGCCCGTCAATACGGTAGCCGAGCCCTATATCCGGCTGCGGTCGACTCATCATTTGGAAAAGGGCTATATTGTTATTTTCGCAGGTGGAAACGGCCAGCCTTATGTAACCACAGATTATCCTTCGGTTCCGGAATCTGAAGGTCATGGATCAATCGGCCTTTATTCTGGCAAGAGAATACAAACTCCCGATTCATGTGTTTGACTTTGACCAGACCGGATCTATGAAAGCCATTTGTGAAGGAAATCATGTCGGGACGTTTATAGGAGAAAATACAGCGGTGGAATATGCGGAAAGTACAATAGTTACCTAATGTTTTCGATATATTCGATTATACGGTTTTCCTCAACACGTTCATTCCGGTACGAAAGATGGCCGAAACTTTACAAAAGATGAGGCTGAAGGCGCCTCATCTTTTATGCTTTTTTCAACCTTTATCCTTATGCAAATGCTGCAGGAACAAAGTGGCATTTATGTACTGCTTAGCCAAATGTTGATAGAAAGCAGTTTGTATAGATATTACTCCGATCATAATCATGTTGCGTACGGCCTCCTTTTGCTCCTCATTCAGATGAACAAGAGAATGAACGAACCGGTCAGCTTTATTCCGGATGACTTGCTCCATATGCTGGGTTTTATCCGTTTCTATTTCTTCTGCCATATTTGCATAAATTGCGTAAATGTCAACAGGCTCCAGCAAATCGTCTTCATCCGTCCGAAAATCTCCGAAAACTGCCCGGAACAAGCCGCGTATCGATTCAAAATCCAAATTTGTTTTGAAATCCTCGATCATAAACAGCAGGGCGATTTGGTTGACACAATATTTTCTGCCTTTTTTATTTTTCACCAACATCTCTTTGAAATCCCTTTTCACCCAATTTTGGACGGAAGTAATAGAGAACGTCGTATATTCAATTTGATTGCCCAGAGCTACAATATCATGCAAGGACAAATGATGTACGGGTTGTGTTTTGATCAGTTTGGTAAAAATAGAAGGAAGGGCAGTGGAAACAAACGCTGCAAAAGAAGTCCCCGCCTCCAGATCCTGTTGATGGCGGCTTGCCCACGCCTGCTGAAGAACCTGCAAGGGAGTTTTTTCTGAGTGTCCCTGCAGACAACGGAGCAATCCGGATATTTCTTTACGCGTCAATGTGAATGTTTCCATCTTGATCACCTCACTTTAAGCCTTCTGCATATGCCTACATCTTAAATACAGTACGAGCGATTGTCAAAAGCGCAAAACAAACGTGCGGAGTTTCGTTTAACTGCTAAACATGCCCAGATCGGCCGATGGGGGATTTTTTGAAGCATAGAGAAATTTGTCAGGTAAAGGAATTAATCATAAAATAAGTTCTTAAGAACTAATCAAAAGTTCTAACATCAGCGTTTTGCTGCCCCTGGAGTCTATGAAATCAGGCAAAATGCTAAATAATTAAAGGATGGTTGATGAATGGGTGTTAATTTGATTATGGTCGCTATTTTAATTTTGTTAACGGCTTTTTTTGTGGCGACGGAATTTGCGATTGTAAGACTGCGTTCAAGTCGGGTAGACCAGATGGTGTTTGAAGGCAAAAAAAATGCAGTAGCTGTTCAGAAGGTGACGGGCAACCTGGACGAATACTTATCCGCTTGTCAACTGGGGATTACGATCACGGCCTTGGGTCTTGGCTGGCTGGGAGAACCGACTGTTGAAAAACTGCTTCACCCTTTATTTGGCATCCTGCATTTGTCCGGAAACTGGACCCGTATTCTCTCTTTTCTGATTTCATTCATATTAGTAACTTACCTTCATGTGGTATTGGGAGAGCTGGCCCCTAAGACGATTGCCATTCAAAAAGCCGAGCAGATCAGTTTATTAACGGCCAAACCTATTATTTATTTTTATAAAATTCTTTATCCGTTCATTTGGCTCCTTAACGGCTCCGCAAATCTGCTGATTAAATTGTTTGGCTTAAAGCCAGTGAGCGAACATGAAGAAGCCCATTCGGAAGAAGAAATCCGCATTATTTTATCTGAAAGTTACGAGAGCGGTAAAATCAACAAAACCGAATTCGGTTATGTAAACAGAATTTTTACATTCGATGAACTGCTCGCCAAGGAAATCATGGTACCCCGGACGGATATGGTCTGCCTGTTTACGAACCATTCCCTGAAGGAAAACATGGATACCATCCGGCAGGAACAGTATACACGTTTTCCGGTAGCAGAAGGCAGTAAGGACAACATTATCGGGATGGTCAATACGAAACAATTTTTTCTGAACTACGATCCTCAAAAGCCGTTTGATTTTAAATCTTTGATTCATCCGATTCTCATGGTGCCTGATGTCATGCCGGTTAAATCACTGCTTAAGAAAATGCAGCAGGAACGCGTGCATATCGCCTTGCTGCTTGATGAATATGGCGGCACGGCCGGACTGATAACCATTGAGGATATTTTGGAAGAAATCGTAGGCGAAATCCGTGATGAATTTGACGAAGATGAGCCTCAGGAGATTGAACAAATCAATGAAACCACTTATCTGGTGGACGGAAAGGTATCGCTTGACCGGATTCAGCCTTTGTTCGGAGTCGAATTTGATGCGGAAGAAGTGGATACCATTGGCGGCTGGCTGTACAGCCAGAATCAATTTCTTAAAGAAAATGTCGGCTGGACATACGGTCATCTAACCTTTACTATCCGGGAACGTGACAAAAACCGGATCCGCAAGATTGAAATCCGGACTAGCCAAACTAAATAAAGTGAAAGCCGCTGACATACTGAAATGCACCTCCAATTGTTAGTTGCATCCAACAATTGGGGTGCAGTTCATACACAGCGGCTTTTATCATTGAATTTAAACAGCAATAATTTCCCCCATGTGCTCCAAAAAGGCAACGGCCAAGGTTTCTTGTCTCATGAATTTCTAACTCTTTCTCCACCTCATCCCAGAATAAAGCCGCATAATGGCGGGCATCCCCATAGACGGCGATATTGTAGGCATTCCCGTTGAGCTCGATTTTCTTATGGGGAACAGGTATATTTTACCGAATCTATTCAAGGTTGAAATATGTGCATTCATATCCCAATATATGGTATTATAAAAAAGCATTACTTTTATTATGCCGTGCAGAAGGGCAGGCGAATACTATCAGGAAATAAGCTGAATTACATACAGGATGAGGGTGACTGGATGAAGAAAGTACGTGTTTATCATTATGATGCTTTTAGTGTTATTTCGAACAAGGGTAACCCGGCAGGGGTAGTCTTGCATGCAGACGGTTTGTGCGCAGAGGATATGCAGCAAATTGCCCGCCAGGTGGGCTTTAACGAAACTTCGTTTGTGCTGAAATCTGATGTGGCCTCGTTTCGTTTTCGTTATTTTACACCGGGCCATGAGATGGACTTGTGCGGTCATGCAACGGTTGCTACAGTCTTCTGCCTCAAACATCAAGGGCTGCTTCCTGAAGTGGAAGAATTATCCGTTGAGACGAAAGCGGGAATACTGAAAATCAGGGTTTCCGATACCGAGCAGGGGTTTTTTATCCATATGCAGCAGGCTGAACCGAAATTTATCCCGTATGAAGGTTCTATCGATGCCTTAGCCGGGCTCATGGGGCTTACAGCCGATCATATCGACCCCGCTTATCCCGTTGTTTACGGAAGTACAGGCATATGGACACTGCTGGTGCCCATCCGTAGTCTTGAAACTTTTAACATGATCAAACCTGATAACGTGAGATTTCCACAAGTGCTCATACAGAAACAGTCTGTATCTTTGCATCCGTTTTGCTTACATACGTACGATCCCAAAGCGGATCTGCATGCCCGCCATTTTTCCTCTCCTCAATCGGGCATTGTCGAAGATGCAGTTACGGGAACGGCCGCAGGAGTCTTGGGCGCTTATTATCAAACTTTCCTACAGAGTCACCAAGAGGAAGTCCGTTTGATTGTTGAACAGGGACAGGAAATGAACCGTGAAGGAAGGGTATACGTCTATGTCAGAAAAGAACAAGGGCACCTTCATGTAGAAATTTCAGGGACGGCTGTCTATGTTAAAGAATTTATGCTAGAGTATGAGGAATATAGCTTCTGAAAGAAGCAGGGAACGGCATCCGGCGAAGGAATTGCCGTTTCTTTTTTGAACTTACGGGTTCAATTGGTAACTTTATCTACATCCGCTTTGTCATTCAGGCGCTTGTTCCTTATAGTTTAGAGAAAAATGAGGTAAACTGGAAAGAGAATCATAGATTGCGTGAGAAGGGAGGGAGTGCAAATGCTATTATCGCAAATGGATGCCGAATGTCTGTCTCGTGAAGATATGACAAGGCTTCTGTTCCATCAAATAAAGGATGACGGCCGGCAGGGAGATTGCATTTTTGTATTTGGCTCCCAGCGGAGTCTGGCATACCGTGTCCCTAAGGCAATTGAACTTTATAAACAGGGCAGAGCCGGAAAAATACTGTTTTCCGGAGGCAATCAATGGGAAGGGCAGGAAGATGTTGAAGCACTCGTCATGAAACAGGGAGCTATAAATGAAGGGATACCGGAGACGGATATCATTACGGAGATACGGTCTACAAGTACCAGAGAGAATGTTCTCAGCTCCTTGCTTGAACTGGACCGTGCTATGGGACTGCACCGCCTGAAGCGTATTCTTATAGTCACAACTGCTTTTCATATGCGAAGGTGTTATCTAAACATGAGAACTTATATGCCGGAATGGATTGAATATTCTCTTTGTCCGGTTGATGATAGAAAGACTCGCGAAGACAACTGGTTCCTTCATGAAACAGGGATCCAAAGAGTGACCGATGAGTGCCGGAACCTTATTCACTGTGTACAATCAGGAAAACTTCAGGATGAAGAAATGGATTAGAGACAACTTTTTCTTTTCATAATTGCCGGACTTCTGCATAAGATGGTACTATCGCAATTCCCATTCGTCAGGGGAGGGTGGTCCTTGCAGAAACCGTCCAGATCTTCAAAAATATTCATTGCACTTTTATTTTTGTTTGTCATTGTGGCTACTTTATTAGCAGCTGCCAGTGTGAACCTGCTGGTTATTGTTGTATTGTCCAAGCTCTATCCTGATGATGTAAGTGTGGGAGGGGCTATGTCCGGTATGGTGTTTTCAATTGGGATGCTATTTATTTTCCGGCTGTTTATTCTGGCAGGGTCTTTATTTGAACTTGGTACACAGATCTGGTTTAAACGCTCTCTTTTCTGGAGAGGTCTTGTCAATGCGGGACTGTGTTACGGATTTACATGGCTTTATATTATTCTGCTGGCCGGAGCGGTTCAAGGAATCCATTTTTCTTTGTTCGGTACGGCACTTTATGCTCTGTTATATACCCTGTTGTTTGAATTGATCGAACTCGCTGCTCCCCGTAGGCTTAGATGGAGAAAAAAATAATTACCGGCAATCCGAATCCCACTTGAGGGATTCTTTTTTGAGAAAAACCTCCTTGATTTTTTTCTATTCTTTCATTTATAGTAATACCGCCTTGATAGAAAGAGTATGAGAATACAAAGGAGATCGTGGATGAATAAGAAGCAGACAGGGATTTTGCTCGTCATCATTGTATTTGTAGTTTTAATTACCTCCATTTTCTTTATTCAGCAGGCTTCGGAGAAAAAAGGAGATACCTTTCCCGATCTGGATACCGCCAAAGTGGACAAGGTTCCCGAGGATTTTGATTATGCGAATCAGCCTGTAATAGGCAATAGGGAGGCACCGGTTAAAATCGTGGAATTTACGGATTACAAATGTCCATCATGCAAAAAATGGACCGAGACAGTACTTCCTAAGTTAGATCAGGACTATATTCAGTCGGGAAAGGCCGCTGTATACGTACTTGACTACCCGTTTCTGGGACCGGACTCCAATCTGGCTGCCCTTGCCGGAGAAACTCTTTATCAGCAAAACCATGAGTTTTTTGAAACCTATCATAAGCTAATGATGGAAAAACAAAAAAATGAGAAGTCAAATTGGGCAACCAAAGATTTCCTTCTGAATTTGGTGAAAGAAGGAATTCCAGGGGCAGACCTGCAGCAGTTTGAGAAAGACCTGGATGCAGGGACGTATTTGCAGCAGATGAAAAAAGACAAAGAGATCGGAAAACGGTTGGCTATTCCCGGTACCCCGACCATTTATGTGAACGGCCTTCCCGCCGAAAACGCCGATTATGAAACTGTGAAGGCATTAATTGAACAAGAGCTGGCCAAGTGAAGATCTGCCCGGCATCTTTACGGAATAGCCTGACTTGTTAATAGTTAAGGGGATCATCAAGAACTTCACAGGGGGACAGCTGAAGAATATGTACAAATTAATTGCAGTCGATATGGACGGAACTTTACTGGGAGACAATCATGCTATTTCAGAGGCTTCCAAAAAAGCGATCCAAGAGGCCAGGGAACAAGGAGTTCAGGTTGTGCTTGCGACCGGCCGCCCGCTGGTCGGAATTGAGAAATTTCTGGAGGAATTGGACCTGATTTCTGAACAGAATTATGCCATCTGCTATAACGGATCGGTTGTTCAAAACACCGGGACAGGCGAAGTGATTGCCAAACAAATTTTAAACGGCCAGGATTTGCATCAGTTGTATGGGCTTAGCTTGGAACTTGGAGTGAATATTCACGCTTTTTCCCGGAGCGGTCTTATTACACCCAAGGCATCAAAATATACCCGGCATGAAGCCGATCTGAACGGAATAGATTTTCAGGTAGCAGACTTTAAGAAAATTGGGGCGGATGAGGACATTATCAAAATTATGTTTGTTGATGAGGAAGAGAGACTAAGTCGTGCCATCTCCCGATTACCGCAATCCGTGAAAGAGGCCTATACGATTGTTCAGAGTTCTCCCTTTTTTCTGGAGTTTTTAAATAAACGGGCACATAAGGGTGAAGGAGTCAAAAAGCTTGCCGAGCATCTTGGCATTTCGAGGGAAGAGATTATTTGCGTGGGTGATGCCGGAAATGATCTGCACATGATTGAATATGCAGGATTAGGTGTGGCCATGGGAAATGCCTTTAATGAAATTAAGCATGCAGCTAATTTCATTACAAAAACCAACAATGAAGATGGTGTAGCTCATGTGATGGAAACCTTTATACTGGGAAATAAAGGAAAATGCAGTGCCTCGGCAGAGTAACCTGAAGATACGAACAATCGCCGATTCTCTGAACATTTATTGAGAATCGGCGAGTTTTTGTGCCAATGAATAACCATATATCGGGCCGCAATTCTTCGGTAGGCGTCATTGTAAGAGGGAATTTGGAATCAATAAACAAGCATTTGGTTTTCCGGGCAAATCCGTGTACAATGTAAAAACGTAAATAAGCATGAAAGGGCGATACAATGTGCTTGAACGGATTCAATCTGACCGGCTAAATCAGCCGGATATCCTGGAACTTCTGTCTTATTCGGTATTCCCTTCTTCCGGAGCTATGGGAAAGGCGGTAGCCCTGTATAAGGATCAGGCCGAGTTTGAATTGTATGGATATAAAGAAGGGGAAGTATACATAGGAATTATTGGATTCCAAATGGATCATGCAGGAAATCTGGCGATTCATCATCTTGCTGTAGATCCCGAATACAGACAGATGGGGTACGGAAGGGGCCAAATCCTTGAAATTCTTGCACTTAAAAAGCCGGTAACCCTGACAGCGGAAACGGACGAGGATGCAGTTGAATTTTACCGCAATATTGGTTTTTCCATCTCCAGTCTGGGAGAGTTATATCCTGGTACCGAACGGTTCCGATGTGTGTATGAAGCGGAGCCGGAAATAGAATAAATCTACCTGATAGAGGGAATATCATCCAAGCGGATACAAGCCCACAGAGAAACTTGAAGTGCCCCCTGTCAAGTAGACAGTGTAAAAAAACAAAAACAGTTAGTTTGTTTCCCTCAGTTCTGTTAAATTGAACTGAGGGTTTTACGACCATTCCCATACTTCAATTCTGTGACATCTGTGCACCACTTTAAATTGGGAGAGTCCGCGTGAAACTCGCGGTTCATCACATTTTCAGCCACATGTATTGCAGAGGATTTCACGTAATTCGGTCGTTTCCTGCGAATCACCGCTTTTAATTCAAGAGCGCGCATGATTCGATAATAACGTTTTTTGTTGTAACTCTTTTTGAGTTTCCGGTTCAATTGTGTGCGGATTTGACGATAACCAAGTACACCCTTTCTCTTGTCATAGCGAAGTTTCACTTCCTTGGCCAATGAAAGGATTTCAAGTTCCCTGATAGATGGTTTCCATTTTAGCCATTTATAATAGGCAGATCGAGCGACTCCGGCTAGCTTGCACAGCTTCGTGACGGCATAGCCTTTCTCAGCGTGCAGTTCTTGGATAGCTTGATACCAGTCTGCATGTCGGACTAACGTTAGCGTGTATGTCGTCGCCGGATCTCTGCCAACTTTTTTGCCAGAGCGTTCTCCATTTCTAAATACTCGTTCCGTGCTTCTAATTCTTTGATCCGAAGCTTGAGTCGTTCATGATCATCCAACTCTTCCGCAGGCTTGTTACGACCGCGATTGTCCTTGAGGGCTTCCTCACCGCCAGATTTATATTTACGAACCCATGCGTACACCTGTGAATAAGAAACATCATATTTCTCCATGGATTTCTGATAATCCAGATCGTTTGCGATCGTATACTGTGCAATTTCAATGCGTTCTTCGAAAGTGGTTTTACGTCCTTTGTTCATACGAGATACTTTACGAGTAGATTTTATTTCTACCCCATTAGTATACTTGGAGATCCATCTCGTCAAAACACTTTTACTAGAAATATGATACTTCTTTGTCGCCTCTCGTATAGAATGACTACCGGATAATACATCTCTGATTGCAGCCAGCTGCAGATCCTCTGAGTAAGCTTTACATCCTCTGGATTCCTTTAATCCGTCAAGACCATCTGCTTTATACTTCCTTACCCAATCTGTTACCGTGTTTTTGTCTATTCCCAGCTGTTTCGCCTCATAACTTGGGTTTGTCTCATTCTGAAGACATCGCTTTACGACACGTAGCTTTACCTCTAAAGAAGTTGGACTCCTTTTGGACATTGTAAAAACTCCCATCATTGTAGAGTAGATGTTTTTGTTTTTTCTACTGTCTACTATGAGGGGAGCATATCAACTTAACATGTGGGCCTCTTCTTTTATTATTGTTTAGACTGAACAGGTGATAGAGAGGATTCCCTGACAATCAAACGGTGAGGGACGATAAAACGGTTCTGATTAAACGGTTCTCCCCGGATATAGCGGATTAGTGTCTGAGAAGCCGTATGGCCGATCTGATAAATGCCGATATCCACGGAACTGATAGGGGGATGAGAAAGCTCAGACATGGTTAGGTTATTAAAGCTGATGATGCCCAGGTCTTTAGGAACTTCATAACCTAATTCACCCAGACCGTGAAGTACTCCAATAGCAACCAGGTCATCTATGACGACAAGAGCAGTAGGGCGTTCCGGCAAACTCATGAAAAAGGACATGGCCCTATAACCGCTTTCTTGCAGAAATTCCCCCTCTACAATCCACTCCGGCCGTGTTTTTATTCCTTCTTCTTTCATAGCCATCTGATATCCGGACAAACGGTCTTTTGAAACGAATAGATCAGGCGGACCACTGACAAAACCGATGCGCTGATGCCCCTGGGAAATCAAGTGGCGGGTGGCATCATAAGCAGCCTGGATATTATCATTATCTACGGACAAAATATCCGGATAATCTTCATTGCGGCCTATCAGAACAAAAGGGAAGCCTCGTTCCGTCAAAAAAGAAATAACCGGATCATGTTTACGGGAATGAAGCAAAATAAGGCCGTCTACACGGTGACTGTTAACAAGTCTTGTAACCGCATCTAATTCAGGATGTTCTCTAGAACCGGCTGTCATAAGAACATCATATCCGGCACGCGCCGCTTGGGTTACAATTCTCCGGATAATCTCAGCAAAAAACAGGTTTAAAAATAATTCCTCTGCCGGTCTGGGCAGGATAAGTCCCAGTGTGGAGGTTGTTTTGGAAACCAGACTTTTGGCCATCACGTTAGGGTGATATCCCAATTCCTCTATAACTTCCCGCACTCGTTGAGCCGTTTTCGGACTAATGCGGGGATACCCGGATAATACCCTGGAAACGGTTGAAGGGGATACCCCGGCTTTTTTGGCTACATCAATAATGGTGACAGCCATATTTTGACCTCCTTGAGAGTACGGTTAGGCGGCACAGATTCATGCAAACGTTTGTGCTCTGTGATGCCTGCATAATATCTTCATGGTAGCTCATTCGATGAGTAGTTGTAAAGTATGCTTACTTACAATGAAAGAAGGCGCATATAAAAGGGGCAAAAGTTAGATACGGTGAGAAACAGTAAGAAAAACGTTGATTAAGATAGCCAAAGCATGAAAAAGACTTCAAAATCTACAATACAAACGTTTTTACAAAAAGAAAGCCGATCATGTATGATCAACTTAGGTATGAAGCGCTTACAGTTGGTTTTGTCTCTTCTAAAACATCATGCGGTTGACTTCTTTGAATACAGGAGAGAAAACGTTTGCGTTCCTAATTAATTAGGGGAAGGGGTCAATTGCATGAAATGGGGAAAAAGTACGGCTGTTTTATTGGCGCTTACAATGAGTTTGTCGTTAGCTGCCTGCACGCCAAAAAAGGCTGCCAATCAGGCGGATTCTTCGCCGGCGCAAGGGGCACAAACTCAAAGTGAACTTCAGCCGGAAGCAGGGGCTAAACTCATCATATGGGAGAGCAAGGAAGAAAAAACATTCACCGAACAGATTGCCAAGAAGTTTACTGAAAAATATCATGTAGAAATTCAAATTGATGAATTATCACCTACCGATCAGGTAACCCGTCTATTAACCGATGGTCCTACGGGCCTTGCGGCTGACGTGGTAATTTTCCCCCATGACCAGCTCGGAAGAGCCGCGACCGCTAATCTGGTACTTCCTAATGACGTATTTGGAGATAAAACGAAACAGGAGAATACGGAAATAGCGGTACAAGGAGTGACCTACGGCGGCAAAATGTACGGCTACCCGAGGGCAGCAGAAACTTATGCACTTTATTACAATAAAGATCTTGTTAAAGAAGCGCCGAAATCGTTCGAAGATGTGGTTAGTTTCGGTAAAACCTATATGGACAAGGAAAACAATAAATATGGCTTGATGTGGGAAACCGGGAATTTCTACTTTAATTATCCGTTCTTCGCCTCTACCGGAGGGTATGTGTTCGGTAAAAATGGAACAGACAAAAATGATATTGGTTTAAATAACGAGGGGTCACTTGAGGGAATGAAAACTTACATTAGCCTTAAGGAAATTCTGCCGGTTAATACTGGTGACATTAATCCGGATATTAAGCGCGGATTGTTTACCTCCGGCGATGTTGCCATGGATATCAATGGCCCTTGGGAGCTGGCAGGATATAAGAAAGCGCTCGGAGACAAGCTTGGAATTACACCAGTTCCGACAATCGGCGGTAAACCGGCTGTTTCCTTCTCTGGTATCAAAGCCTGGTATGTAAATGCTTACTCCAAGTATCCGAATGCGGCAAAATTGTTTGCACGGTTTGCTTCCGACAAGGAAGCCCAGCTTCTGCTGAACAAAACGGTAGGTTCAGTACCAGCCAACAAGGAGGCCCTGGAAAATGCACAAATTAAGAACGATCCGTATGTTTCAGCTTTTGCCGAGCAGTTCAAAAATTCACAGCCGATGCCATCCAACCCGGAAACCAGCAATGTATGGAATCCAATGGGCGCTGCATTTGCTGAAATCTGGAACAATAACAAAGATGTAAAGTCTTCACTGGATAATGCTGTGAAGCAGATGAAGGATCTTAATAACGGGGCAGTAAAGTAACCCTGAAACTGGTAAGCAGGCCAACACCGGTTAACTCTCCCGGTGTGCGGCTCATATTAGGGAGAGGAGCCGGAAGAAAAGAATGACTCGATACCGTACCACAGCGACCGTATTGTCTTGTTTAAGCTTTGGCATGGGACAGTTATACAATAAGCAGTTTGTGAAGGGCCTCTTCTTATTTACAATAGAAGTGCTGGGCCTATGGTATTTATACGAGAATCTGGTGACCGCGGTTTGGGGTATTACCACATTAGGAGAAACGGCTAGCTTTATCGGAACCGTAGACGGAGTATCCAAATTAATACCTGGGGACCACTCTATATTCCTGCTGATTCAAGGGCTTATCACGCTCCTTTTTCTGCTTGTCTTTATCCTTATTTATGCGATGAACATTAAGGACGCATACAAGGTAGGAAAAACAAGGGAAGGGGGGATAAAGCCGAATAATATCAAAGAATCGGTCCGGTACATCATGGATAAGAAATTTGCCCAGGCTTTTCTGGCTATACCGGCTATCGGAGTTTTGTTTTTTACCGTCATGCCGATTATTTTCATGATTCTGCTGGCTTTTACCAACTATTCCTTGCCGGACCACATTCCTCCCGCGAAGCTGGTTAATTGGGTCGGCCTGCAGACATTCCGGGACCTCGTTCAGCTTAAATCCTGGAGCCATACTTTTTACGGTGTCCTGACCTGGACGATTATATGGGCAATCTTGTCCACTGTCACGACATATTTCGGCGGTTTTCTGGTTGCTTTGCTTGTGCAGCAGAAGGATATCAGGTTTAAAGCATTCTGGAGAACGATCTTTATTATTCCTTCAGTATTTATCTTATTTCGGACTCGGGCAGCTCCCTTGGTTGACAGATCCGTTTTGGGCGAAAGTAACCGTCATTATTGTCAACATGTGGGTCGGAATTCCCGTTTCTATGATTCTAATTATGGGTGTGCTTACTACCATCTCCAATGATTTATATGAAGCGGCCGAGATTGATGGGGCTACCGGCTTTCAAAAATTTAAAATGATTACTCTTCCGATGGTTTTATTTACTACAGCACCGATTCTGATTATGCAGTTTGCAGGTAACATTAACAACTTTAATGCTATTTTTCTACTAACGAACGGATCGCCTGAGGTAGGGGACTACCAGTATGCCGGCGCCACGGACCTGCTTGTAACCTGGCTGTATAAGCTTACTCTGGATCAAAACCGTTTTAATATGGCTTCCGCCATTGGTATTATCATCTTCCTGATAATTGCATCGTTTTCTATCTGGAATTACCGCAGAACCCGATCGTTTAAAGAGGAGGATATGATCCAATGAAATCGAAATCTGCCAAAAAAGGCTTTCGTCTTACGCTCAGCTACATTCTGCTTACAGGAATAGCTATCTGCTGCTTGTATCCGGCACTTTGGGTCATTTTCTCTTCTTTTCGGCCCGGTAAATCTTTGTACAGCAAGTCATTGATTCCCGAAAGTTTTACCTTGGATCATTTTAAGGAACTATTCACCTCAGACAGTTTCCTGTTTGGCCAGTGGTACATGAACACACTTAAGATCTCTGTCATCACCATGATAATAGGTGTTACGCTGACCCTTCTTACCGGATATGCGTTATCGAGATTCCGCTTTAGGGGACGTAAAACTGCCATGTCCACCATATTGATTTTGGGTATGTTTCCCGGCTTTATGAGTATGATTGCGATATTCATTCTGCTGAAGGAGCTAGGGCTGCTGGATACTCATTTTGCTCTAATCCTCGTATATTCGGCTGGAGCCCCATTGATGGGAAGTTTTTTGGTCAAAGGTTTTTTTGATGCAATCCCCCGCAGTCTGGATGAAGCAGCCAAAATGGACGGGGCCACAAATATGATGATTTTTACACGAATTATCCTGCCTCTTTCCAAGCCGATGCTCGCATATGTGGCTCTCACTCAATTTGTCGGCCCTTGGGTGGATTTTATTTTCGCGAGGCTGGTGCTCAGGAGCAGGGAAAATTGGACGGTAGCTGTCGGATTATATGACCAAATCAACAATTTTCAAAACAGCAACTTTACCATCTTTGCTGCGGCTGCTGTACTGATTGCGGTACCGATTACGCTGCTCTTTATGTTTCTGCAAAAACTGCTTGTAGAAGGTTTGACAGCTGGAGCGAGCAAAGGGTGAGATGATAAAAATATAGAAGAAAAAAGCTGACTGTAGCTGCCGGATTAGGCGGCTCGGCCGGCTTTTTATTTTCTTTCCGAACGGAATGGGGGCAGGTTATCGGTTTTTTTCCCTTTCAACCGGTTCTCTATCTTGGAACGATACCTGTTCCATGTAGGCGAAATTGTTCCGCCCCGCTGCTCCATTAGCATTTGCAAACGAAGCTGTTTGGCATTCAAGCGTTTCTGAAGTTCGTGGCGTTCCGATGAATCCTGGCAAAGTACGATCAATTCTTCCAGGGATACCATCTCTTTGTGCAGCTGCATTTCTTCCGGAAGGTGACCGGAGTTTTTCAAAATCTTATAAGCCAGGCGCAAATCTTCCGGTACCGATGACCAGTTTTCAAGCACCAGAGGCTTTCCCTGGCCCGGCAAATTGTCCATTTCGCCCTTTTGGATGGCTTCCTGTATTTTTTGCTCCGCGATCATTGAAAAAACATCCATTGTATTCTCCTTTAAATAAGTAAATAGGATTGAAACACTTGTTCCGAAACGATAGATCTCTACAAATAGTATATCATTATCTAAACCTGGAATTGTTCTTTATGTTCAGATTGAGTAAAATAAGAATAATCCGGCTTTACTTATTTTGGCAACCCGTACTAAACTTATATATGGACGTGATAGGATGTGCCTGCCGAAAATGCAAGCAGGAATGGAAGTATCTAACCGGGACGGACTGCATATTCGAAAAGCTTCCGGTGAAAACTGGCGGAGTATTGCCGCACTATCTGTTTCCGGCAAACAGCAGTCTTATATTGAAAGTAATGCTTATTCCCTGGCCGAATCAGTATTTGAGCCTAATTGGTGCTCAGTAGGCCTTTATGACGGGGAAACTTTGGTCGGATTTGCTATGTACGGAACAGGTCCGGAGCAGAAGGAGGTCTGGCTGGACAGGTTTATGATTGATTCGCGTTTTCAGGGACAGGGATATGCCAGGCGTTTCCTTCCCGTGCTTATTGGCTGTATCAAGAATCAGTACGAATGTGATGCCATCTATTTGAGCGTGACGGAAGATAACGGCCGGGCGCAGAAGCTGTACGGGCAATTCGGGTTCAAGAAAAACGGGGAAATCGATGATACCGGTCTTATTGTTGGCGTGGTCATGGTGCTGCAGGTCTGATCAGCATCCCATTAACAGGGATGAAAGAAAAGAATAAGGGATGAGAAGAGGGAGGGGTTATAAAAAATGGCACTTCACTTACATACCGCATTGTGTGAACAACTAGGCATACATTATCCGATTGTGCAGGCCGGGATGGCTGGAGGACCGACTACGGCAGCCTTAGTGGCTGCTGTTTCTGAAGCAGGCGGCTTGGGTACTCTAGGGGCTGCTTATATGGAACCAAAAGCCATCAGGGAGACAATCCGGGAAATCCGCAGGCTGACAAACCGGCCTTTTGCTGTTAATTTATTTGCTGTATCCATGGAGGATGATTTAAGCCGCATAGATGAAGTCCAACGTATGCTGCATTCTCTTAGGGAACAATTGGGTATTTCTCAAGGCGCGCTTCATTTTTCAACACCGGATCCTTTTTCCGAGCAGTTTCAGATCTTACTGGAAGAACAGGTGCCGGTCATTAGCACAGCATTTGGTGTACTCAATGACGAGGCCATGCGGCTGGCTAAACAAGAGAAGCGGACTGTGATTGCGATGGTCACTTCAGTAAATGAGGCGCTGATGGCAGAAGAGCAGGGGGCGGATATACTTGTGGCTCAAGGAAGCGATGCGGGCGGGCACCGGGGCACTTTCTCACTTGAGAATTATGCCTATGGTGTTAACGTGGGGACGTTTTCCCTTGTACCTCAAGTTGTGGACGCTGTTCAAGTCCCGGTTATTGCGGCAGGCGGCATTATGGATGGGCGGGGGCTTGCTGCGGCTCTTGCCCTTGGTGCACAAGCAGTGCAGTTGGGAACGCGCTTTCTGGCAGCAGTCGAATCTGGAGCTCATCCGGCTTATAAGCAGGCCCTCCTTGAAAGCACGGAAGAAAGCACCGTTATAACGAAGGCGTTTTCAGGACGGCCGGCCAGAGGAATCCGGAATGCCTTTATCCGCCATGTAGAGCAATCGGGCATAGCTCCGCTCCCTTTTCCAAGCCAAAATACTGCAACAGGGGATATCCGGAAGGAAGCGGCACGGCAAAACAACCCGGAGTACATGCCCTTATGGGCCGGTCAAGCAACACGTTTGTTGAAGGCGGACACAAAAGCATCAGACATTGTACAGGAAATTATGCAAGAGGCAGCATCCATTCTCAATTGACGCATGAAAATTAACATATGCTTAAGAGAATTGCTGACCAAAATGGAAGCGGTATCTGAAAGCCTCCTCCAATATACGAAACTCTATCGGAAATATGTATGGAGGAAATGTGACACAGTACTAATTTTTTTCTTGAAATGTGATTGTAAACACACGGGTACCTTCTGGCGGAGCTGTATAGTAACTCTTACCTGGTTGCTTTTCAAATCCCGTTACAGGAGGTATCGTTTTATGTTTTGTTATCAATGTGAACAGACACCTAGCGGCGGCTGCACCGTCATGGGCGTATGCGGAAAAAACGAGGATATAGCGAGTTTGCAGGATACGATCATCTTTGGATTAAAAGGTGTGGCTGCCTATGCAACACACGCACGCCAGCTTGGCTACACGGATCCGTTCGTAGACCAAGTTACACACGAAGCTTTATACATGACCTTAACCAATTCCAACTTTAACCTGCAGGAACACTTGGACATGGCAATGAAGGTAGGGGAGGCGACTGTACGGGTTATGGATTTGCTGGACCGTGCCCATACAGATTATCTGGGCATTCCTAATCCTGTACAGGTTTCCCAAAACAAAATAGAAGGAAAATGCATCGTGGTTACCGGCCACAACTTGTTTGCACTTGAGCAGCTTCTCAAACAAACGGAAGGCAAGGGCATTCATGTATATACACATTCCGAGATGCTTCCTGCACACGGATATCCGAAACTCAACAAGTATCCCCATTTAAAAGGTAACATCGGGAAAGCCTGGTATGACCAGCGCCGTTTGTTTGAGGAATTCCCGGGTGCCATTTTGGCCACAACCAACTGTGTAATGCCGATTAAAGGCACATATGCCGATCGCTTCTTCTCTTACGAGGTAGCGGGTCTTGAAGGAGTTACCAAAATCAGCGGCAATGACTTCTCACCTTTGATCGAACGGGCTCTGGAACTGCCTGAGGCACATATTGAATCCGAGCAAACTTTAATGACTGGATACCATCATGAAACCGTACTGGGCTTGGCTCCGGAGATTGTTGAAGCCGTTCGGTCGGGGAAAATCCGCCATTTCTTTGTGATTGCAGGCTGTGATGCTCCCGGCAAAGGCGGAAATTATTATCGGGAATTGGCTACCCGGCTTCCTGCGGATATAGTAATCCTTACTACTTCCTGCGGGAAATTCAGGTTCAATGATGTCGATTACGGATTAGTTCCGGGTACCGATATTCCAAGGTACATTGATCTGGGACAATGCAATAATTCAGGTTCTACAGTTAAGATTGCACTTGCACTCGCGGATGCTTTCGGTTGTTCAGTTAATGAATTGCCGGTCAGCATCGTACTCTCCTGGTTCGAGCAAAAAGCAGTGGCCATTCTCCTCGGACTGTTCAGCCTGGGAATCCGGGACATCCGAATTGGCCCTAAACCGCCGGAATTCCTGACCGAAGGAGTCATGAACGTACTGGTAAATGCTTTTGGGCTCAAACTCATTGGAGACGTTCAGGAAGACATGAACATCATGCTTGCAAGATAAGAGTAAGCAGTAAAAATGCACCATAATTAATTATGGTGCATTTTTTTCAAAAGAGAAGACAAGGTCAAGCTTAAGTTTCAGTCTTTTCCGGCAAAAAAAAATCTCTGTCTTTACCCTTTAGGCCTGTTCCTTATCCTCCCCGATAATTTTTACTTCCGTTTCCAGATCTACGCCAAACTTTTCTTTCACCGTATTTTGTACAAGCCTGATCAGATTAGTGTAATCCTTGGCAGTGGCGTTATCTATATTCACGATAAATCCGGCATGTTTCCGGGATACTTCTGCTCCTCCAATCCGGGTTCCTTGCAGCCCGCTGTCTTGAATTAGTTTCCCGGCAAAGTGATTGGGCGGACGCTTGAAGACACTTCCGCAAGAAGGGTATTCAAGCGGCTGTTTGGATTCCCTCAGAAAGGTAAGTTCATCCATCTTGGCCTTAATCGCCGCCGGATTGGAAGGTGTCAGCCCGAAAGTGGCTTCCAAAGCAATATAGCGTTTTTCCGCAATGGCGCTTTTCCGGTAGCTGAGGGCCAGGTCTTCTTTGGTCAGCTGCAGCAACTCTCCCTCTGAAGTCAGGACAAGTGCACTTTTTAGGACATCGGAAATTTCTCCGCCATAGGCACCGGCATTCATGAACAGGGCACCGCCTACTGAACCCGGAATTCCGCAGGCGAATTCCAGTCCGCTCAGATGCTGCTTAAGGGCGGCACTGGAGACGTCGATAATAGCTGCTCCGCTTTGAGCGGTTATGGCATGCACACCCGGATTTATTTTATTCAGTTTCATCAGACTCAGGACAATGCCGCGAATGCCTCCGTCCCGTACAATCAGATTGGAGCCGTTTCCGATCAAAGTAACAGGGAGGTCATGGTTTCGGGCATAGCGGATTAACTGTCCCGCTGCTTCATAGGTAGGCGGAGTGATGAAAAGATCCGCGGTGCCTCCGGTTTTTGTATACGTAAAGAGCTTAAGGGATTCATCTATTTTTATATCTTCAGGAGATAAAAATTGCAAGAGATCTTCATAGGTCTTCTTCTTGTCAATCATAAGGTTCCACCTTTTTTCTAATTCAAAATTCCTTTTTATTATAGTAGGTTTATGCGGAATGAGCAAAGTGGTAAGCTTTATATTCGCGAAAATAACACTTTATGCCCATCACAATACCTTATAGAAGCATTTAAGACTATGACAAAAGCTATTTCCATCTTCATTATTAAGGCAAAAAAAGAGACCGCCCAATCGGCGGCCTTATATGCTTCCTAAAGATACCCAAACCCACATGGATCGACCAGCACATCCCTTTCCGAATAAGTATAAACGGGACGGGGGACCGGAACCAGATGGTGGCGGCGAATAACTTCAATAGGGTGAACGACAGGAACCGGTACAGGGTGGTAACAGTTTTTGCATATTTTCAGAGGAGGACAGAAAACAGGCGATACTTTACAATGATGGGGATGGTGATAATGGTGGCGGTAAGGCATGCTTATCAACTCCTTTTTGGTCTTTGTACAGTATATAGGGAAGGGGAATCGGGGGATTGTACATTTGTCCTGTGACCCCTTTATTTTTTCCTATGGGACAAGGCTATTCGTCTGATTTCAAGCCATTCGCGGATATTAAGGGTTGATGACTGGGGGTACATAAAAGCAGATTGGGCATGGGGCTGCGGTGCTATCCAAGGGCCTCTGCTCTATTCAATATGCCCGGATAACATGAAAAGCCTGCTTAGATTGCATGTTGATCTGGCTAATGTAGTTTCACGGAAATCTATTTTTTCAATCAAGCTTTATATTTGTCTATTTATCTAAATACAATATATGAAAAATTCATAATAGTTATATAACCGGCCGCGTTTCGTTTATTTTTCTTTTTCCTTCTACTTGAAAACGAACTTATATTCAAGTACTCTCAAAATAAAGAAAAAAATGGGCAAAAACAAATAGACTATAAAAAGCTGGAGGTAGGTTAAATGGGGTTTCTGCTGGCACAGCGAGCTTTTATTAAAATATACCTGCTGACTATGATTGAGCAAAACAGGGGATATGGTTATCAAATGCTGGAAGAGCTTAAAGAGGCTTTTGCTCCTTACGGATATAAGCCCCCGCAGTCTGAAATCTATAGAGCGCTCCACGAACTTGTGGCAGATGGTATCTTATATCGTACCAAGAAATTGAAGGGAACCGATCCGAGCACGGATTTTCAGGAAATTGTCCTGTACCATTTTACGGATGGAGGCAAGGAAAAGGCCCGTTTATACAAAAAACAGGTCAAGCAGGACCTCGACCGCAGTATCTCGATTCTGCATAAAGCTTTGAAAGACAATTACACGTAAAAAGAGGATTGGTACTTTAGCCAATCCTTCACATTTTTATGTTTCGTCCGTATTCTTTTTCCGTTGGTTCAGAAAGTTTTTTACTTTTTGCAGGCAGATCTCTTTGTATCCGTAGCTTTGATAAAAGCGGTTCGTGACTGTAAAGGTATTACCGAAGAAAAAACGTTCATACAAAGCTTCCCTTCCTCCAAATGAACTTGCACTCAGCTCCCAGGCAAGCCGGAACAGGGCGGTATTCTCTTTAGCCGCAGAGCCGAGTCCCCGCAAATATTTGCTTAAGTCCGCCGAAACCGGTGAGGAATAATCATTCTCACTAGGAATCATGATGATGCCACTTGCGCCCAGCAGTTGTACAATTTCCAGCATTCTCGGAAAAACTTTAGGGAATAGGTTGCTTGCAGCTGTCAAAGGAGCAGGATCGGGTACCATCGTACCCCACTGGTCCAAGCTCGCGTTAACTTCTGAAGCAATAAGGAACGATTTTAATGATTCCAGTGTCAGCATAACTTCAGCTGCCTTCTCAAGAACATGAAGGTGGCCTTCAATTTCCAGAACCTCAATCAGGTATTGGATTGTACCAAGGACAAATTCGGTTTTGGCAATATTTTTGCAGATAATCTGATGGTTGACGTGCGTATGAAAGTGGCTGTCTTTAAACATGCGGAAGACCATAATCTGATCCCCGCATATAAATACACGGTCCCAAGGAACAAGCACATGGTCAAAGACAACCAGCGTATCCATTTCCTCGTACCGGGAACTTAGCGGGAAATTAAACGAAGAATCTCCCAGAACTAGACTTTGCCTGCAAATAAATGAGATCCCTTTAAGGTTGTTCGGCACAGCGAACATAAAAGCATAAGGGCTATTCTCATTGGTTCCCGGTGCTGGGGATGGATACACCAAAAGTTCATCGGCCGTAACCCCTTGGGTCGCAAGCAGAAAAGCGCCGGATACAATGATTCCCTCACTGGTTTTCTCTAAAATGCGTGCAGTTACCGCTTCTTCACCCAAGAATGTCAAAGTGTCTCCATACCGGCTGATTTGCGGCTGGATAAAAACATGAGATAGGGTAATGTCGTGATCACGGCAGTAAGCATAGTATTGTTTCAAATTCTCGGCAAACTGCGGATGATGTTCGTTTAGTACATCTGCAGCTGAATAAAAGGACATCATGGCAGTGTTCATATAATCAGGAGCCCGTCCAAGAAAACCGTGATGAACATTTGCCCATATCTCCATCATCGTCCTCCGGGTGATTAAATCCTCTCTTGTCTTCGGACGCAAAAATGACATGCCGACGGGCTGGCCTGTATCGGGAGATTCATAGGACATAACCGGTTTAAGTTTTTCCTGATGCTGCAAGTCATATAAAGCGGCTTGCGTTTTCATGACACCCCGAAACGCCGTATGTTTGGAGATTTTACCCTTAACAGGTTTCCCGTCCAGCCAGACGCAGGGTTTCGCTTGATTAATTCCGTCTATATACTGCTGTCCTGTTTTCATAGACATTGGGATAACCACCTTTTTTGTGATATCTGTAAAATATGCGCCGAAGAAAACCGCTGCGAGTAGTAAGCACCTACTTGTTTACCTATTTTGTTATAACTTTTTTAAGGGAATGTTCAGCTTTTATTCAAGGTTTGGAAATTTCCCTGTCAATATAAAAATAACAGCCGCCCTGTGTATGGAGGATTTTTGTATGAAGCGTAAAAAGAAGAAACGCGGTTTTGGCCTGATTTTATTGGTCTGTATACTTATGGGAGGAGCATGGGCTGCTGCAAATTGGGGCCATAGTAAAACGCTGGCAAAGTCGGCCTGGAACTATGTGACCACCTCTTCCAGTAACCGGAGCTTTGCCTTGAATGAAATTGCCGGGGAAGCGGCCTTTGTTATGGACCTGGATTCGGGTGAGACACTTTTTTATAAAAACGAAAACAAAAAAATGTATCCGGCCAGTACGACAAAAATTTTGTCTGCTCTAGTGGCGTTGGAAAAAGGTAACCCGAATGATGTCATTACAGTGGGGGATGAAGTGAATCTGAAGACGGCCGGGGAAAGTTCAGCCGGCCTTGTACAAGGACAGAAGCTTAAACTTCGTGATCTGATTGCCGGTATGATGCTGCCTTCCGGGAATGATGCGGCTCGCACAGTTTCCAGATATGTGGCCAACCGGGATAAAGGCAAAAACATCTCGGCGGATGAAGCCAATGTTTATTTCGCCGGATTAATGAATAAAAAAGCCAAGGAAATTGGGGCAACGAAGTCCCATTTCGTAAATTCCCATGGCCTTCATGATCCGGAGCATTATTCTACTGTACATGACATGGCGCTTATCGCCAAGGAAGCCATGAAGAATGAATTATTCCGGAATATTGTGAGCAAGGAATCTTATACGACGGCGGCAGCTAAACCAGCCCAAACTTATGTGAACCGGAACAAATTGCTGCTTCAGGATAACCCGGTCTATTACAGCGGAGTAAATGGAATCAAAACGGGTTTTACGGATGAAGCAGGCTATTGCCTGGTTTCTTCTGCAAGGAAGAACGGGAAAAATCTGATTTCGGTTGTCTTTCATTCCGGCAGGGACAACGTATGGACAGATTCCCAAAAACTCCTGGATTATGGATTTGATAAGTTGATGGTCCAAAAGTAAGCAAAGGTGAAATTGTCATTCCTGCTTTTTTCTGTTACTATTTGGGGGAATGGATGCAGGATGGAGACGATAATAAATATGAGCGGGAAGTGGACAACCCTTTGTTTGGTTATACTTGGGCTGGTTTCTTTCTTTGTGCTGCTTATGGGCTTTCAGGCAGGCCTTGTATCTTTGGCGGCCCCTGTGGTATGTATTATGCTTGCAATCGTACTGGAGGAACGCAGGCGTAAACGGCAGAATAAGGGAAAGTAGCTCCCTGTAAGGAGGAGCAGCGCTGAAAACAAGAACTTTTTTCCTTTATCAGACATACTTTCTTTATACGAAAAAGAGGCGGTTTCCCGCCTCTTTTTTGTCTTCACCGGATCAGTACCGGCCTTCACTCATGCACATCTGAATCTTTTCCGCAACGACCTGTTTCATAGCTTGTTTTGCAGGGGCCATATATTTACGGGGGTCATTCGCTTCAGGATGTTCCATCAAATATTGCCTTAAGGCACCCGAAAAAGGTATTTTCAGCTCAGTTGCTATGTTGACTTTGCAGCATCCAAGCCCGATACAGCGCCGCACGTCGGCAGCCGGAATACCGGAAGCTCCATGCAGAACAAGGGGAATATCCACTATCTTCCGGATGTCGGCAAGCCGTTCAAAATCCAGCTTTGGTTCGGATTTGTACAGCCCATGGGCCGTGCCGATCGCAACAGCTAATGAATCGATCCCGGTTTGCTCAACAAAGGTTTGAGCAGAAGCCGGATCTGTGTAAAAGGAATCGGCTACATCCACAACCAGGTCATCTTCCTGACCGCCCAGCCTTCCGAGTTCAGCTTCAACGGTAGCATCATGGGCATGGGCATATTCTACTACCTCATTTACAATTGCAATATTATCCTGAAATGGATGGTGGGAAGCGTCAATCATGACCGACCGGGTGCCCAATTCGACAGATGCCTGTATATCTTCGAGTGTCTCATGGTGATCAAGATGCAGAGCAATCGGTACAGTGCTTCTGCGTGCAGCTGCTTCCACGATAGCTTGTATATAGTCTCTTCCTCCGTAGTTGAAGGTACCCGGTGTTGCAGCCAGGATAACAGGGGACCTTAACTCTTCGGCCGTCTCCACGATAACCTGGATGGTTTCCAGATTGTGAATGTTAAATGCCGGAACAGCGTACTGATGCTGCTGGGCATGAAGAAGCATGTGTTTCGTGTTTTGAACGGTACGGATTTGTTGAACTTGATTAGTCATGAGCAGGACCTACTTTCTGTATGATTTCTCTTTAAACTCTAATCCCGATGGTTCTGGTTAAGCCTTTCCTGATGCGGTTGATAACTGCTTGTTTTTCTCATAAGAGCGTTTGCGGGAGAATCCGTAAAGGACAGCTCCAATCAGGGAACCTGCCAAAATGGCGATGACCCATTGAAATGCTCCGTTCACGACAGGGAGAATAAGGAATCCGCCATGAGGCGCCGGGACCTGAATTTTCATCAGATATGTGAGAATAGCTGAAATGGAGCAGCTGACCATAAGTACCGGAATGACAACGATCGGATTTTTGGCCGCAAAAGGAATAGCGCCTTCCGTAATATGGGTGGAGCCTAGAATGAAGTTAACCAGACCGGCATTTCTTTCCTGTGCATCAAAATATTTTCTAAAGAATACGGTTGCAAAAGCGATAACCAGCGGAGGTGTGATACAAGCAGCCGATACACCCGCCATAAAATACATATTTCCTTCAGCAAGCAATGCCGTACCGGTGACATAAGCGGCTTTATTTACCGGACCTCCCATGTCAAAGGCGCACATTGAGCCAACAATCAATCCCAGTAAAACCGGGTTGGCATCCTGGAAACCGGACAAAAAGTTTTTCAGTGATTCATTGATACCATTCATCGGCTCTACAATCCAGAACATCAACAAGGCAATGAATAAAATACCGAAGACCGGATAAAGAAAGATTGATTTAAGTCCGTCTAGGGACTGGGGGAGCTTCTTAAATGCTTTGGATAACAGGTAGACGGTAAATCCGCCCAGGAAACCGGCAACAATTCCTCCGAGGAAACCGGCCCCTCCAGTGTTTGCAATCATACCTCCGACAAAACCGACAACAAGTCCGGGACGTTTACCAATAGATTCGGCTATGAAAGCGGCCAGGACGGGAACCATTAATCCGAAGGCAACTTGTCCGGCTTTCATCAGAAATGCGGCTGTCTGATTATATGTTTCATGGTTGGGATCCGCGGAGTGAATCCCGAACAGAAATGAAAGGGCAATCAGTACTCCCCCGCCCACCACAAAAGGAAGCATGTAGGAGACACCATTCATGATATGCTTATAGATTTGGCGTCCGAAGGATGAGGAATCGGGTGTCGCATCCTCTTGAACTTGTACGCTTTGAGCGGGGAACGAGGCTGATTTATAAGGCTTGCCTTTTCCGTCAAGGATCGTTTGAATCAATTGCTCAGCGCCTTTAATGGCCTTGGCTACAGGGACATCAACAGCAGGTTTGCCGATAAAACGGTCTGCCTGGACATCCTTATCCGCGGCGATAATAACACCGTCCGCTTCTTGAATTTCCTTAGTGGTAATCTCATTCTCCACTCCCACTTGGCCGTGGGTTTCCACTTTTATTTCCACATCCAGCTTTTTTGCAGCCCGTTTTAAGGCTTCTTCAGCCATAAACGTATGGGCAATTCCAGTAGGGCAACCTGTAACAGCAATAATTTTTTTCTTAGCCATTAGACTCTCTCCTTTGAATGATGTACAAATAGTTGAATGTCGTTCATTAAGAATGGCACATCATGAAAATTGGTAAGTCCTTTGGAAAAAGCGGTGGAAGCTCCAGCTGCCGAGGCAAAGCGAAGGGCTGCTTCCTCTTTTTCTCCTGATAATAATTTGGCTATGAAGCTGGCTAAAAGAGTGTCTCCGGCACAAGCGGTATTCACCACCTCCCCTTGAACGGAAGAGACCTCAATTACTTTATCCTTATTGATAAAGACCGAGCCCTGGTCTCCCCTGGATATTAAAATCTGCCGAGCTCCTTTCTCCAGCATTTGCTTGCCGCGTCTTATAAGCTCCTCTTTCGACAAAGACGATTGGCCAAACCAACTGCTGAGTTCTTCATCGTTAGGTTTAATGAGATAAGGGTGATAAGGCAGGCAATCCAGTACTTTTTGCGAGCTGATATCCAGAATTAGTTTAATTCCCCGTTCATAGGAGATCTTTGCAATATCCACATAAACGCTATCACTCATGCCAAGCGGAAGACTGCCGGATACAAAAAGAAGGCTTCCTTCCGGAATGCTGCGGATTTTATCAAGCATAGCCGTTGTTTTAGCAGGCCGGATAACCGGTCCGCGATTGACAATTTTAAACTCTTCAGGACCGTGGACAAAGACATTCACTCTTGTTATGCCGTCCACCTCAATAAAATCGGTCTGAACCCCTTTTTTTCTCAGCTCATCTTGTATATAATGTCCGGTGAACCCGGCAATGAAGCCAAGAGCTGTACTTTGTATGCCAAGCATGTTCAGCACGAAGGAAATGTTGATTCCTTTTCCGTTTGCCTGGTAATCTTCATCATTAGTGCGGTTTACTATATTTGGTTTTAAATCCTCAAGAGCCACAAATAAGTCGATGGCGGGATTTAAAGTGCAGGTATAAATCAAGATGTTCCCCCCCTTGCTTAAGACTGTTTTTCTATTGCCGCTTGCTGCACTTTTATTATGGCACAGCCTGGAGAAGCTATGTTTACAGGGTGTGTAAATGTTTACATCACCAAAATCGCAAGGTAGTACCTACACATACAAACATAAGGAAAAGGGGCCAAAGAAGAGGTATGCAGAATCCCATTTTTCAAATACCGCCGGAGACTTACCAGCAGCTCAGCGACTCGGAACGCCATCTATTGGATTTTATCTATAAGAATCTGCCCCGCATGAGCGAACTGTCCATTCTTAAACTGAGCGAAGAGGCGAGTGTTTCGACTGCAACCATTGTTCGGCTGATGAAGAAGCTGGGGTTTGATGGATATACATCATTTAAATACAGCATTAAAAACAACAGTCATGCAATGGAAGATGAGCCGATTAAAGCATCGGTGGATACACAAATTCGGGAAGCGATCCGAAAAAATGAACTAGAAGTGATCCAGACTATTCAAATGCTGGATACCCGCCAGCTGGAAAAGGCGATTCAGGAGATTTACAAGGCGAGCAAAGTATACGTATTTGCCAGGGGTTTTTCTGAATTCATTGGAACAGAACTGACAGTAAAGCTGCAGTTAATGGGTAAAAATTGTGAAATGCACAACGATCCTAACATTATCCGCGTTATCTCCCGGAAGCTGGTCAAAGACGATGTGGTACTGTTTGTTTCTCTAAACGGGGAGACCGGTGAACTGGTGGAGGCCTGCAAAAATTTCAAAATTAAGGAGATTCCGACCATCACCCTGACCACCCGGATCGATTCCAGCCTGGCCAGGCTTTCTGACATAGTCATTGTCGGTTACAAGGGGGAACAGTCCTTTTTTCCGGAATATGAAGTCCGTTCCAGACTTCCGCTGCATGTATTATCGCGGGTGCTGCTGGACGCTTATGTCATTCGACTGAATAACCATTAAACATCATTTTAGTCTCCTTTGGACAAAAAGTGACGGGAACAAAAATTTTTACCATCCTTAAAATGATGGAGAGGATAGAGCTATGATTACATACAATATTTGTTTTATCAGAAGAGGCGATCAAATTCTGCTTTTAAACCGGCAAAAGTCTTCCTGGATGGGAGCCTGGAATGGTATTGGCGGGAAAATTGAGCAGGGGGAAAGCCCTGTGGAATCAGTAAGAAGAGAAGTATTAGAGGAAACAGGTCTTTTCCTGCAGCCGGATAAATTTGAATGTAAGGGTTTGGTCACTTGGCTTGGTGATGACCGGAAATTGGGAGGGATGTACCTGTATAAAGCTTGTCTGGATAAGTCCGTTACTTATGAAACGCCGCTAAAAACAAGAGAGGGAATACTCGATTGGAAAGATATAACCTGGATTCTCCATCCGGAGAATAGGGGGGTAGCTGTGAATATTCCGGAATATCTTCCATATTTGCTTGAAGAGAAGGGATGCTTTATCCATCATTGCAACTTTAGGGGTTACCAGCTTGTGAATGTTAATTCCAGACCTGTTTCGCCGGAAATAGAGACAGATAAGAACTTGCTGGAACAGGAATTGCTGGATATCGCAGGAGTGAACGGACAGAGGGGCTTATAACCCGTCTGCCCGTGGAGATCCCGGTGAAGCCTGGTCTTCATCCGGCCCTTTTTCTTTGGATTTATTCAAAAAAAATACTCCGCCAATAATGAACAAAAGACCGAAGACAGCTATGACATTTAATGACTCCCGAAAAACAACAACACTGATTAGAGCGGTCAATGCCGTTCCGGCTCCTGCCCAAGTAGCATAGGCCAAACTCATGGATAAGTAGCGAAGGCAAAGGCTCAGGCAGTAAAAAGCAATGCTAAACCCAGCTATTATCCCCAAAGTCGGAAGGAAAACGGTAAAACCATCCGAGAATTTAAGCATAGTAGTCCCAAAGACTTCAGATATGATGGAGCACGTTAGAAATAAATAGCCAAATAAAGAACGTTTTTGAGCAGGATGTTTATCCATGAGAAGCAACCCCCGAAAGATTTAAAATAAAAACTCCACAGACAATGAGGACAAGACCTAGGAGAGACCGCTTGGTCAGCGACTCTTTAAAGAAAAAATAATCTACCAGAACGGTCAGCGACGTCCCGAGACCTGCCCAGGTGGCATATGCGAGATTAAGAGGTAAATAAGTTAAAGACTTGGAAAAGAAGTAAAAGGCGGAACCATACCCGAATACAACCAGGACAGCAGGCAGCCATTTCGTAAATCCTTTAGATAATTTCAACATGGTGGCTCCAAACATTTCTAAGGTAAGCGATACTGCTAAAGTTAGATATCCTATCATGATGTTCAGTTCTCCTTAGATAATCGAATCAATTCTTCAAGCACTTTTGACCGCATGTAAGGCTCCAGAGGATCTAATCCAAACAATTCGGAAAACCATAGCCCGTCAGAGGCCAACCGGATTAGATTGCTTTTTAATGGATCAATTCCATCATCTTCGAGCCTTTTCCGTAAATGGCCGTAAGTCTGCTTTAAAGGTTCGAGCGAATCAGGAGAAGTGGCAATACCCGCCAGCAAAGCGGGGAAAATATCTTTGTCCCCCTCCACTTGATTGAAGGTTTCAATGGCATATGCCCGGGACCAATTCCCCCGGGATTCCTTATCCTGACGGCTTAGGGCTTCTACATTCTTCAAGTACTTTTCATCCATGTGAGTAATCATTTCTTGGATCAGGGCTTCTTTGCTCGGAAAATGATAAAGCAGTCCTCCTTTACTTACCCTCGCTTCTTTGGCTACAGCGTCTAAAGTTAAATGTACGGCTCCGAGTTCCTTAACAATGCGGCAGGCCGCATCCAGAATATGCTGGCGCTTGGATGGGGCAGACATCAATAATTCCTCCTTGAAAAATAAATCAAACATAGTATACCGTCTGGACGGTAGATAATCAATGGAAATTTATGTAGTGTTTATTCTTCCCGAAAAGAGGCGATAGTTTGAATGAGAGATCTCATAAATAAGTGGTCGATTTTGAAGGGAACCGTTTACGGGCATGCATGCGGAACCTTATTTGATGCTTGTCATTGTCAGAAAAAAATTGAACAAGATGTGAATAATTGTTGAACTTTTCGTGAATTTAGAATAAAATAGAAACAGAGGATATATATGGTATAAATGGAACAAGTGCCTAATGATAAATTGAGGTGAGCTATCAATGAAACGTCTCCCTTATTACCAATGAACCGTACTTGTATTTTGTTCTCCGCTGCCATTTTTGTACCAAAACTACTATACAAATATCTGGTTCTATACACTGGTATTTGCTCTTCCTTTGCTTGCTTTGACTACCCGGATGTTTCTGATGGGGGCTGCCTTGTCAATGGCGGTTTCCTTTAGTCTGGCTGCAATGTTTCCGGAACCTTTCTCGGCTTTTCATTCTTCTGCGTTTGAGGCTTGGGTAATTGCCGCATTTTTGTCTCTGATGTTTGTTATGTTTCAATTTTTCGTATACTTATGTAAACTACTTTTCATCGCTGTATTAGACCATCATAGGCGTCTTGTCTGATCCAGGGGATCGGAAGAAGGTTATATCTGGTTATACAGATTTAAAAAAGATGGAATACCCTTTGGGCTTCCGTCTTTTTTAAATATAGAGGGTACTTGGGATTTTATAAAAACCCCCATTATCGTTCGGCAAATGCTGTATTAGTAATCGTGCCAAATTGATTTCTATATGGCAATTATTTTGGGTTCCATACTAATAATAGATTCACGCCAACATTTTACTTTTGAAATGTTGGCGTGAATCTAAAAAAGACAGAACCGGAGGGATCACTTAGCCATACTCTTTAGTAAGAGGGTTCACCGCATGTTCCGGTTTCGTGATTCTAATAAAAGTGGAGATTCACACCAATTCCGGAGAACTTTTATTTATTATTATAAGCTTTGGAATATAGCTTCATTGTTTTATAAATGGACTTATCTTTTAGAATTTTAAATCCGTAAATAGCAGGGAGGGTATTTACTTCCAATATCCATGGGTGATGATCTGTATCCACCGCAATGTCCACGCCGATTTCTTTTAAATTGGGATATTTGGTCTGAAGTTGCTTTGCACATTTTACTCCTATTTTCTTGATAAATGTAATAAAACTATGTTTTTCTTTTGGCATATGCTTAGCTAATAATTTTTCCACCGGAACAGCCTTTCCGCCGCTTTTCACGTTAGTTACGGCTCTTTTCGGATCCGCAGTTCGTCCAATAACACCCGTTGCTTCCCAGTTTTCGGATGGACTCAATTGGACCATGACACGCAGGTCAAATGGAACACCTTTATAACGGAGCATATAAATTCCTTTTTGAATCAGGAACTGTCTGGAATAAGCTTTTAGATGGCCTTCGATTGCATCGCTTAGTTCATCGAATGTTTCGCATTGGTGAACGTTTTTCTTATAGTGATACTTGTACGTTACGATTGGTCCGTTTAATTGCTCTGCCCGGATTATCCCTTTGCCTCCATACCCTTTCTCCGGCTTAATGTAAACCATTCCATATTGCTCCAGCATCTCCTCAAGCTTATCTTTACTGTACTTAAAAGTGGCAGGAAGATATTTTTTCAACAGTTTCTCGTCAAGTAGAATCTTATGTTTTTCCCATTTGCTTGCTATACGCTTTCTATGGTTCATCCCTTTACCTCCCTGAAGATAGATGTCATAGCATATGCGGTATTGGTCTATATCGTATGTGCGTCTGTCATGGGCCTAAGATTCTAAGTGGATTATAAAGCGGAATATTTCCCTTAAGTGCTGCCTGCTAAACCCGGGGAAATCGGTTATTTCCTTACTTAAAGGCTGAGCACTAGCGCCCATAAAGCAGAACCTTTGCCGAATGAAGGGATTTCCTATAACAATCTAAAAGGCTCCCGGGTCAGGTACATGTGGAGTGTGCAGTTTTCCTGATTTATAAAGGTTTCTAATGGGGTGTAATTTTGCTTGAGGACGAATTGGGGACGAAAGAATCCTAATAAAAACGGCACGTGGGCAGTGTGTCGTTTTTATTGCTTTCCGTTGGATTTTCTGAAAAAAAGTACATTCTCGAACTTGTTGGCAGCTTCCTTATCAGCTGATTGAAGAGCGTGGCCGTATACGTTCATGGTGGTGGTTAGGCTGGCATGGCCCAGGCGCTCAGATATGATTTTTGCATGCACTCCCTGGTTGATAAGCAGGGTGCCGATGTGTGACGCAGATCGTGAAAGCGAATATGGCGCAGGTTATTCTTTTTCAGAAATTCTTCCACGACTGAATCAGGTAAAGAGATTGTTCTTTTGGATTTTTTGGTTTTAGGTTCTATGATAATCGGCTTGCCGTTTAAGGCCATCGTAATGCTCTGTTTAACGTCAATTGTTCCTTTCTCCAGGTTAACGTGCCCCCACTCGAGGCCGACCAGTTCGCCTCGGCGCAAACCGGTTGTCGGGGCTAACGTGATCATTATTCGCCAATTTTTCTAAGGCCTGGAACAATTCTGCGACTTCATTTTCATCGTAGACCTCAACCTCTTTATGTGCGACTTTCGGCCTTTTCACCTCTGCGACTGGATTCCCTTTGATGATTTTCCACTCGTTCGCCCGCGAAAAAATGTTTTTCAGAACGCGGTACACATAATGGATTGTTCCAGAAGCAAGTTTTCCATCCTTACCGTCTAAACGGTCACCTTCGTTCAGATCGGTCAGAAATTGTACAATGTGAAACGGTTTGATCTGATCCAGACGCTTACTTCCGAAAACAGGTAAAATTCGTAGGTTAATAAATCGCATGTGAACGGCTAACGTTTTAGGGCTTAATTCTTTTACGGCGTATTTGGTTCGCCAATCTTCGACAAAGACCCCAAATGTCATTTTCTCAGGAGCAATATATTCCCCTGCCTCAACTTCAATTTTAAATTTGTGCAACTCCGTCTCCAGATATTCTCTAAGCTTCTTCGTTGTCCTCAATAAAGCTTGGTCTTCCACTCTTATAGTTCGGGTTCTTTTTACACGTTTACCCTTAGAATCGTATCCTACCTCTACTATAAGTCGCCATGAGTTTGTACCACGTTTTTCAATGGATGCCATTTTAGTTCCTTCCTAATGGAACGTATGTTCTGTTTTTATGTATAGTAAACAGCCTTACAGCTGGAAAGCGCCAAAAGATAATACGGGTTCAATTACGTTGAGTGGGTCAAAGTAAATTAAATATTGTTCATGCTGTGTGCATACACCGTATTTATCCCGGTAATAGTCAATTGCATCTTGTAAAAACTCTTCTGTCACGCCTAGGTAATCAGCGATCTCATACCTATTTCGTAGGCAGGCTTTGTGGGCTTGTACAATTGCGGACAGTGGGATGAGCTTTCTATACCCCCATCGCCTACCAGTCAATTCCTGTTTGCGTTTACATAAATTTGATTGGTCGGTAATGTTACCAGCAGCAGTTTGCTCGAAAGCAATCTGCTTATCCACATCTCTATCAAAATGGGAGTGAATGGGCTCATCCCACATGTTGTACTTAGCTAAAAATTCCGGGAACGACAAACCGAAAACTTCCATGATTTTATCAAGTGTATGCTCCGGAACAGGTTTAAGATCCAGTTCATAGCTGGAAATTTGTCTTTGATTCTCGTCTACCTGCTTACCTAATTCTTTTTGTGTCATATCTTGGCTCTGTCTCCCTAATTTTATCGCCCACCCAATTTCAGATACCGAGCCGCTGGATTATTCTCTGATGGAGTAACGGATTCGTCAGTTTCCCCTCTCCCAAGTAAATAGTCGGCAGACACATCAAAAATATCAGCTAAATTGCGCAGAACATCACTAGGAGGAATAGAACGCCCAGCTCATAACTGGATACGGTAGCCCGGTTTTTCATCTTAAGCATTTCCGCCAATTCATCTTGCGTAAGGCCTTTTTCTTCACGTAATTTTTTAATCCTTAGTCCCATTTGTTTTTTCTCAAGATTATTCAACATTATCACCTTTCAGAAAATTTTCATCAATGGGTGAAAAACTCTATGCTTTTTTAGACATTTTTAAAGTTATATTTTAAGTGTAAACGAAAGGAGGATTGATTTTTATGTAGGCACTAAAATGATTAGTCTTACATAGCAATAGGAAATTTAAAGGGATTTATTTGTAATTATATGAAAAGAAAACGAAGGAGAAGAAAAAATGAATAGTAGAACATTAACAGAACAAGATGAATATACCAACCTTATTGTAAAGTTTAAGGATGAGGTACTACAATCTACACCTCTAGTTTTAGAAGAAGAGAATATCTTGACCCAAGGTCATGTTGATTTTTTTAGTGACTTTTCTGGCTTGGAATTTAATCGTCTCATTTTTACAGTATCACCGGAAGATATAATTCAAGATTTGAAAACCTATAACCTACCCAAAGATTTGAGTTTATTTCATTATTATTCGATACAAGTTTCAAAAGATCAAGGAGATCCTCAGTCTATTGTGGACAGACTCAAACAATCTCCTTTTGTTGAAACGGCCTACATTGAAATGCCCCATGTTGAATTTGAAGGGTCGGATTCAGTTATTCCAAAGGACGATCTAACGAAACATGGGGATGTATACGCTCAACCTGATCGTAATCCTCTATTCAAAAAAAAAGGGTACCTAAAAGCTGCCCCCATGGAATTGATGCCCGATATGCATGGACTATACCTGGAGGGGAAGGGGAAGGGATTACCTTTGTAGATATGGAAAATGGTTGGCTGCTGGATCATGAAGATCTAGTCGATCAGCAAATTACGCTCGTTACAGGCAGTATTAACCTTATTGACCAAGCAAGCCACGGTACTGCTGTTTTAGGAGAAGTTGTAGGAACTGATAATGAAATAGGTATTATTGGAGCTTCACCAAAAGCACGACCAAAAGTAACATCTACAACAAGAGCCAATGGCGTAGGAAGCATGGTCGATGCCATTGTAAGTGCAGTGCATGAGATGACCCCTGGGGATGTTCTTCTACTGGAAATGCAAGTTACGCCAGGAGGTGTCTTGGTTCCAATAGAATATGATCAAGATAAATTTGATGCCATTAAATATGCGGTAAATAAAGGTATTACAGTTGTGGAAGCAGGAGCAAATGGAAGTGTAAACCTGGATACTTTTACAAAGGACGGGAAGTATATTTTCAATCGAAACAGCCCAGATTTTAAAGATTCCGGTGCCATTATGGTAGGTGCAGGATCATCAGATACTTCTCATAATCGTTTATGGTTCTCTAATTACGGTAGCCGAATTGATGTGTATGCATGGGGTCAAAATGTAACCACCACAACCTCCAATGATAAGTATCCAAGTATAAAAAATTTATACACGGATGGCTTTAATGGAACCTCCAGTGCCTCTCCCATCATTGCAGGAGCAGCAGTGAACCTACAAGGGATTGCAAAAGCAAAGTTAGGAAAACCATTCACACCCAAGGAGGTAAGAGACCTGTTAAGTGACCAAGAAACAGGGACGCCATCGAATAACCCGTCTTCTGACAAAATAGGGGTTATGCCTGATCTAAAAGCGATTTTAAATAAATTAGGATTTACCCCAGCAACCTCAATAGTTTTACAAGCGACAGACATCCAAACCGATCGTGTGACTTTAAAGTGGAGTCCTTATGATTTTGATGAGAATCAAGAGCCAAAATATAACGTGTATTGCAATGGTGTTTTAGTACAAGGAGTTTTTGATCCGTTTACTACAATAAATCATTTACAACCCAATACCGAGTACACATTTAAAATTGCAGCTGCTGACGACAATTGGAACGTTTTGCAATTTAGTAATGAAATCAAGGTAAAAACAAAGCAAAATGAAGAAGAACTTAATGAAGTACAAATTGTAACTGCTTTAAATGATACAAGTGTTGTAGATTTAAATAGAAGTGATAGTGAGGTTACACTATGGAGTAATCATGGTGGGGATAATCAAAAATGGAAATTTGTATATGATAGAGATGCCTATCAAATAAAAAGTGTAAGTGATAAAAATCTAGTACTGGCTTGGAATGCTATCCCAAATTCCAAACAGGTTTTTGCTACACCTAATGAATATAAAGAAGAGCATTATTGGATCCTGGAAGCTACACGGGACGGCTATTACATTATTAAAAATAAAAAAGATCCGACTTTAGTATTGGATGTAGCAGATTATGAAACAGAAAATGGTTCAAAGATTATTGTATATAAACAAAATAATGGTAAAAATCAAAAATTTAAATTGAGAAAAGTATAAATGATTCTGGCATCTTTTTGGATGAATTCACTGCATTTATTTAGTTAATTTTATTTCGGCCGACCAGCAAATGCTGCGGCGGTTTTTATTGGTTGTGATTTTCACGTTTATTTAGTGAATTGGTTGTAGGCAAGATTGTCAATAAAAAATCAAAAAAGTTCTTGACAAAAGCTTTTTGCAACCATCTTACCCAAAAACCCATGTTTTTGCAACCAGTAGATACCTTACTTAATAATTGGTATAATATGGGTGTGAAGAAGCACCGCAGAAAGAGCCTTTGAGGAAGCACCTCAAGGCTCTTTTTATCTTTCTTGTCACATCGTTAATTTAAACTGCAAGAGATTTGGTTTTGTTGAATATACATTTTAAAGCGAATGAAAAAAACCATTGACTCACTATATCCATATATGTAAAATTAAGGGATAAAAATTATTTTTTAAGGAGATGGTGAGAATGTATCTGGTTAGATGGGGAAAAACAAAAAGCATTATTTTATCTATGGTATTTCTTATGGCCTTGACCTCTTTTATGAGTCTAGGTTTAAATCCCGTTGTAGCCGCTGAAAGAAGTGATTCACAAACAGAGTTGGTTGCGATTGTAGTAAAAGATAACTTGGAAAGAATCGGCGATTTGTTGAAGGTAAAAGATAAGCAAAAACTTAAGCAAGATCTGGAAGAGAACAATTTAGAACTTTCTGTACAAGATATTCAATCACAAGTAGATAATTTCAATACCATGTTACTTGGATTACAAGGACAAGATAAAAAAGAACAGTTGCTTAAAGCTTTACAGGAAGTTGAAAATGAGATTGTGAAAGCGGAACAAGCTGCAGGCGTAAGGACACTTGGGTGTTCTGCAGTTTTAGGAGGAATAGGGTTAGCCCACTCAACTGGATACTCAGTTCTAGCATATGCATTAGGAGTATCTGGTCCCCTTGGTATAGGAGTTGCAGCAGGAGCTGGAGCATTATATTATTTAGGTAGTTTAGCTTGTCCTAATTAAAGGTGGAGAAAATGGGTATTCTTAAGAAGTATGAATTATCTTTCACACAATTATTTTTTCTGATTTTTTTCTCTTACCTCATAACGTCAAGATTTACAAGTAATATACCTAGATATGTTTTAGTTGTTCTATTCATCACTGTACTTAACATTTACATGGAAACCTTGTTCAATAAAAAACATACACGAGAACAAAAAGCGATTTGGTTCACTGTAGCTACACTGCCCTTTAATGTATGTATTGTATTTTTGTATATAATTTATTTTGCTTAGCACAAGCAATACAAAAAGAGCGCTCAGGGTTAATCTCCTAGATGCTCGCGGGCAATGTACAAAGAAATAGCTCCCTTACAAGTCCACAGCCCTTTTCTAAAACAGGCTCCAACAGTCCAATCAAGACCTGGCTCTTATCATACAATGATATTGAGCCTAAAAGAATGGAGTGTTACTCGTGAGCTCATCTTGTGGAGGATACGGCGGTTCATGTTACGGAGGGTTGTTCACGAATACAGGAGCTATTTTAGTCCTGTTCATTTTATTGGTTATTGTTTCTCGGACCTTTTTGTATTAAACAAGTGTGGGAGAAATAGGATAACCTGCCTTTGTGGCAGGTTATTTTTGTCAAAATAAAAAGCCCCGAAGGGCTTATTTAAATAACTTCTTAATCATACCCCAGAAACTTACTGTTGTTTTGTTATAGACTTTATTTCGGGCTGCTTTTTTAGGATTCCTTACAGCGCCATATCCCCACGGCATCTTTATACCTGCCCGATGGACCGCCTGGCGGTTAATGCTTGTCCGGGTGGATATTGATTTCTTGATGCTTGGCTTACGTACTCCAAATTTCATATGATGGCCGTCCTTTCTAATCAATTACCTTTTCCATAACCTCAGTACAATTCTAAGGTATGAGAGCTAAAAAGCAATACCTTTCCTTTATTTTTTTTGTGAAAGATTCCCTCCCCATTGGGGACAAATTGGGGACGGAATGTACTCGGAATCACCATAAATCACTCGGATACGAACAGATGCGAACAAGAAAAACCCTTATAGATCAAGGGTTTTTAAGATGTACGTAGATATATTAGGGGTGGTTGCGCTCCCGGGTCAGGAGTCTTTTTTATTACCGTTTTACTATCCTCACAGATCTGCCAATACGTATCCAGCCGCCGATGTCCATCTCGATACTCCGATCAAGTTCTCGTCTCCTGCTGACAAGGTAAATGCACCGATGTGGTTCCATTTGCCGCCGTTCTGTGTCTGGTCAACCCGGACGGTCTGATTACCGATAGTTGTCTTGATAATAAAAGGGGTGGAAGGGTTATATCCGCTGTTTGCCGGCCACCAGGCATAAACGTTATAAGTACCGGCTGATGGAACATTGACTTTAAACCAGGCGACATCACTGATTTGCATATTAGGAGCAGCAAATGCATAATCAGCACCGTAACGTTGTGCACTCCAGTTTGAAGTGCCCCAATTGGAGCTGGCAGTAAAGCGCCCGGACGTGGCGTTATCGACTGTAACTGATACCGTGGACGGATTAACTAAAGACATGTAATAATTCCAATCCCAATTAGGTCCAGGATCAGTATGGTCATTTCCGGGAATTTCAGGGTGTCCCTGAATGTGGGCACGGTCTTTAGGTATGCCGTATTTGTCGCACAAATAAGGAGTCAGTTTAGCAGAGGAACGGTACATGGTATCCGTATACCAAGAGGGATTATCAATATATCCTTCGTGTTCTATTCCAATGGAATAAGAGTTGGCTTCTCTGGCGTGATAGGCAATGTCTTTATCTCGCACCATTTGGGTAATATCCCCGTCAGAAGGCCGATCTGCTGTTCGGTAATTTCCACTGTATGCCGGTACCCAGTGCGCTTCTGGATAATCCGTAGACAAGACAGAAAAGCTGTTATCCTGAACGGATTCATATTCTCCGCGGTTTGGTATTACGGCAATGGGCTGAATGAACATATCTGAATCATCTATCACAAGAGAGACGCCCCGGTTCATGATACGGTATATTTCATCGGCATATTCCCTTGCTAATCGTTTGTCAACAATACTACTGTATTTTGCGGTTGCAGTGTACCAGTCGGCAAGTGAGGCGGGCAGCTTACCCCCATGTTCGTCTTTGGCGATATCCGCAAGCACAGCTGCTGCACCAAGGATATTCTGCTCCTTATCCTTTTGAAGAACAGATGGGGAAGTGTCCAGCAAGCGGCTTGCTTGCAAGAGAGTCTGATTCTCCGGATTATCGGCCAGATGCATGATTCCGAAGCTGTTCATTTGACTTGGAAGTCCGCCATGATCGTCCCACCTCGTTTCTGCATAACCCACAGCCAGAAGAAGTTTAAGAGGAACCTGATAAGTTTCTGAGGCAGTTACAAAATACTGATACAGCGGCCCCGGCTTGTAACGCTGATCAGGCTTGGCGGCTGAAACAGCTCCGCGGTAAACCGAAGCAGTTGACAAACAAAGAACAAGAACCAAAAAAGGAATGGTTACCAGTCTTAACCATTTGCTGGCGGTTAAATATTCATGTTTCATCACAGATCCCTCACTTTTCAGTTTTATAGAGACCACTAACTACATCCATTCCGGTTACAACTATCGACGTCAAACAGCACCTCCTTTAATAAATGAGATGGAATCATCATTTTATAGAAACAACACCTCTCCCATTGATCAAATAAAAGGCAAAATCAGCGGAGAAACTTAAACTGAAAGGAAGAAACAAGAATCATATCAGAGAAGAATAAATCTACGAAGGTGAAGAAGAAGGAGAAAGGCGGCAGTGTTAATTACAATTTTACGAATATTAGGAAAATTAGCATTAGTTAAATATTCATAAACGTGATTGTTTTTACACCAATAGTTCAATCATTTTGAACCTAAGGTGCGATCAGTCAGACAAATGACGATAAATAGCCAAAAAATATCGTTAAAACCGCTGCATGGAACAGTTTGCCGTATGATAAAATGGAAAAGTAATGAGACGCAGTATTGCCTGGGTACGACCTGCTGGAATGCCTTCAGAATGGGCAATACGAATGTGTTTTTCGGTAATGGACAATGACATTTTCAACAGATGAACTGCCGGCAGACGCCAGCTAGTAAGGGTTTCAGATTCTTATATATGGGTTAGTTGCCAGAACAATTGCTCGGCAACCGGTTTGTCCGGGTTTCCCGGCTGCAGAATAGTATCCTGCTTCTCGTATGACATTTTATAAATAGTCTTGCGGATGTGGAATTTTATGGTAAAATGTAAAAAGTAAGGTAAAATAATTCGAAATAAGGGAAAGTTTACATTTTATCATATTATAATAGGAGGAATCATGATGCATAGGGAACAGATAGGTGCCAAGCAAACGGATGAGGGAATGTGGCTTGGCAGTCCGGAAAAGGAAACAGAGGCTGATCCGAAACGAATAACATTTGATGATCTGCTATGCCGCTTTGATACGGAATCTGAGAGGAAAAAAAACAAAAACGGGCACTCGCAACGCATCCGCTGGGGAAGACGGGTTTGTACACTTCTTTCTGCTGTACTAATACTAGGTGCAGTCTGTATTATTAGGTGAAGTCAATGAACGGAGAGAATGGGAACTTCCAGGTGGAAGGATAGAATACGGAGAACAGCCGGAAGAAACAGTGAAGAGGGAAATCAGGGAGGAACTGGGTCTTGAGGTGACGGTCATTTTCTGAAGCATGCCTGGTTGTTTGAAGTGCTTCCTGGTAAACACGTTTTTATTGTCGCTTATTTATGTGAACCATCAGAAGGGAATATCGGGATCAGCGAGGAACATCTTGCCTACGCTGCTCTTTATACTAAAGAAAAAGAGTCCTGAATTTGGACTTTTTTTCTTATTTTTAAATGTAAAATTCCAAAGAACTCTTTTATCTCTGATATCAAAGATCATTTTTGCTCAAGTAGGATTCATCTGTTGCAAAGAGGACAACAAGTTATTATGAATGCGTAATAATAATTGAATCTCATCTTTTGAAAGGTTTTCTAATGCGGCTGCCATTGCCCTATACGAAGAGGCATTTTTAATAGATTTTTGAACTGCTTTTTCTCCACTAAGAGTTACTTTCAAATTAACTTCTCTACGATCTTCCTGTGATTGTTTTCTTTCTATTAACCCTAAATTTACTAAGCCGTCTACACTCATACTTACTGTGCTTTTTGGAATTATAAGTTGTTCTGTATTATGGATGGAACATCCTGTACCAGAGTTTGGAATGAAGTCTTTTTAGTTGCCGGAGGGGAATGGATGGAATAAGATTAGAATTCTTATGGAATCCCGTTATTTTTGAGTGTGTTTCCAATTAGAGTTAATCTCTCCAATGAACATGCAGTTCAGACAATTTTGTACTGGATCAGTCGATTAAATGGTATACGCGGCATCTCTCTTTTCAATGAATGATTAAATTAATCTTATAATAATTTGGCTAAGACACTTACCTGCGGAGGTGCCTTGTTTTTATGTTTAACGGAAACTTTCAATCTTTCAATGAAAATGATTTTCTACTAAATTTTTACTTGACAAAAGCCGACTTATCCAATAGGATTTAATTATATTGACTGACTGACGAATCAATCAAGGGGGAGCGGGATTTCACATTCAGACCAGGATCCCAAGCTGAACAGCGAACGAAGAAGTCAGATCATGCAAGTTGCCTTGAAGCGATTTGCGACCGGCGGTTTTCATGCTACGAAAATTTCAGATATAGTGGCAGAGGTTGGAGTAGCGCAGGGAACATTTTATTGGTACTTCAAAAGCAAGGAAGCTATTGCACTTGAGCTTATTCAAGAAGGACAGGCAAAACTGCTTGAGGTTATTGCTCAAGGCTATCGCCGGCAGGCAGGTACTATCCAGGACATGGTCCATGCTTCTGAAGACTTGTTAACCCGTTTATTCCAGTTTGCTGAAGCCAACCGTTATTTAATGGAAATGATGCTGGGAGGGACTTCAGCCAGTGAGGCAGTCCGGAAAGCCATAGGAGACACGCGTATTGCTATGGAGAATGCCTTTGTTCTAAATATTCAGCGGGCGAAGGAACTGGGAATGCTTCCGGATACGATAGATCCTCAGGTGAGGGCTGCTTTTCTGATGAGCCTGATTGAGGGCGTTATTTCACGCTGGCTGTTCAGTTCACCTTTGCCAGGGAACGGCATTCAGCAGATGAGTGCACAGAAACTAGCTTCTGAAACCGCGAGGTTTGAATTTTTTGGACTGTTAGGGATTTAAGTGTTCAAGTGTCCGCAATTTTTGAATTATATGGATTCTTGTGGGAAAAGTGGAGACATTAATACGAGTTACATAAATAAGGAGAGAACCCGACATGAAAAATAAACCAAGAAAATCGCTTATCCTAGTTCTTGCCGCCTTTTTGCTGGTTGCATTGGCACTTAGCGGATGCGGGTCTTCAGCCAGGGATCAGGCAGGCAGTACTCCGGGGGTTTCTGACAATACAGGAAATAAAAACAGCAGAACGCTGGAACAAATTAAGCAATCCGGTGTGCTGAAGGTCGGAATTATGGGAATTTATGCACCGTATAACTTTTTGAACGATAAAAAGGAAATGGATGGTTTTGATGCTGATATAGCCAAAGAAATCGCGAAAAAAATGGGTCTTAAAGCGGAGTTTGTCAGCCAGGAATTTTCCGGGATGATCGCCGGTTTACAGGCAGGGAAGTTCGATACGGTTATCAGCCAGATGACCATAACGGAAGATCGCCAAAAGCAAATGGACTTTACTGAACCCTATATTACCAATCAGGTGAAAGTCATTGTGAAACAGGACAACAACAGCATTACCAAACTGGAAGATTTCAAAGGCAAAAATATTGGGGTTGGACTTGGCACAAATGACGAGGCTTATCTCCGCAATGAGGCACTGCCTAAAGTAGGGAACTTCACTATTAAGACTTACGATGATGTCATTACTTCCCTGCAGGATCTGAACAACGGAAGAATTGATGCAACCATTAACAATATGTATGCTCTGAAACCAATCGTAGAAAAGAACGGATTTAAGATAAAAGTCGTTGGAGAGGCAGTCAAATCAGATAAGGCCGCTATTGCAGTGACCAAAGGGAATACGGAGCTGCGGGATGCCCTGAATCAGGCACTAAAAGATTTGAAAGCTGACGGGACTTATAAAACTATTTTCACAAAATGGTTTGGTGAAGAACCTCCGGCTGAATAATGATACCAGGATAGGGAGAAGGGAATTCGGCAGGTTATGAGTCTTGTTCTTGAAAATATACCTTTCTTATTGAAAGGTGCTTACTATACACTATTAATCACTGTTGTGTCCATGTTTTTCGGTCTGATCATTGGAGTAGTGGTTGCCATCGCCAGAATAAAGGGAAACCGTCCCATTCAATGGCTTGCGCGTGCTTACGTATCTATTATACGGGGCACGCCTGCTCTTGTTCAGATTTTTATTGTCTATTACGGACTGGTTGATTACGGAATTGCCTTAAGCTCATTAACTCGGCTTTTGTTGCACTCAGTATCAATGTCGGTGCTTACCTGTCCGAAACCTTCCGGGGAGCCATTCTTTCCATTCCGAAAGGGCAGACAGAGGCAGCCTATGCAGCCGGAATGACTTCCTGGCAGGCGATGCGCAGGATTATACTGCCCCAGGCGGCTCGAGTGGCAATTCCGCCAATGGGGAATACCTTTATTGGCATGCTGAAAGAAACCTCACTCGTTTCCTCCATTGCAGTTACCGAGCTGCTTCGATCGGCACAGCTTATGATTGCCCAGTATTATGTAAATATGCCTTTCTATATCGGAATTGCTGTTATGTATTGGGTGATGAGTACGGTTTTCTCCTCCATATTGGGAGCGATTGAAAAGCGGTTAGCTAAAGCATATTGAGGGCAAGGAGTGAGAAGACCCATGATTCAAACAGCCGGATTAACCAAATCCTTTCAGGACACAGTTGTGTTGAAAGACATCAATTTGCAAGTCAAACAGAATGAAATTGTCGTTCTGCTCGGTCCGAGCGGTTCAGGGAAAAGTACGCTGCTACGCTGCATCAACGGACTTGAAGAGTTGAGCGGCGGTACTGTTGAAGTCAACGGCATTCATATAGACGCTAAAATGCCGGCCCGTCAGCGGAGGGCACGCATTCTGGAGATCCGCCGGGAAACCGGGATGGTATTTCAGCAATTTAATTTATATCCGCATAAGACTGCATTAGGGAACGTTATCGAATCATTGTTGGTGGTAAAAAAGATGCGGAGAGAGGAAGCTCTAAAAATCGGCGAACAATTGTTGGACCGGGTGGGACTTGCTGACAAGAAGGATGTGTATCCTTCCCGCCTTTCCGGAGGTCAGCAGCAGCGGGTCGCTATAGCACGTGCGCTGGCAATGGAACCCAAAATCATGCTCTTTGATGAGCCAACCTCCGCACTTGACCCCGAACTTGTGGGTGAGGTACTGGATGTCATGCAGCAATTGGCAAAAGACGGCATGACCATGCTTGTTGTAACACACGAAATGAAGTTTGCCAGGAAAGTAGCGGACCGCATAGTCTTTATGGATGCAGGAATTATTGTAGAGGAAGCCGATCCAGACGCGTTCTTTGAAAGTCCGCAAAGCGAAAGAGCAAGGAAATTTCTGAAAATACTGGATCATGAATAACCATAATGACTCTTACCTCACAGGAGAAAAGGGGGAAATCAAATATGAAAGTAACGACAACCTGGCAAGGAAAACGGGCCTTTACTTCGGTTGGGCCTTCCGGATACAGCGTCACTATGGACGCAACGGCTGCTTACGGCGGAGACGGCAAAGGGGCCACTCCTATGGAACTGATTCTTGCAGGTCTTGCCGGCTGCATGGGGATCGACATCACCATGATTTTACGTTCGACGCTGGATACTATTCAAAGTATTGAGATTGAAGCGGAAGGAACCCGTGATGAGGAACCGCCTAAAGGGTTTACGGCTATAGATCTTGTTTTTAAAATCAATGGGGATGTTCCCGATCATCGTATCTGGAGAGCCATTGAATTGGGAAAAGAAAAATACTGTGCTGTTTCGGACTCTCTCAAAGCAGATATCCGTTACAAGCTCATTTTGAATGGTAAAGAAGCAGTGAAGCCTTAATTTTTCAAAAGTCGGGTCAACCGGATCGCCGGGGCCCGTCTTTTTTTTGTCTAACAGTTTAGCAAACCGGGGAATGGAGATTCGAGGCCAAGAGGAAATTAGGATTAAAGTGGGCGGATATCGCGAAAGTCATTGACCGCTCGGAGGCATGGACGGCCTCGGCATTATTAGGACAAGCTACACTTTCCAATGAAGAAGCAGAACAAGTAGCTTCTCTTCTGGAGCTTGATCAGGGGGTTGCCGAGTGCTTAACAGAGGTACCTTACCGGGGGACGGCTATTCAGATGCCGCCTACAGATCCGCTTCTTTATCGTTTTTATGAAATACTCTTAGTTTACGGTCCCGGAATGAAAGAAATTATTCATGAAAAATTTGGTGATGGCATTATGTCTGCAATTGACTTCGAGATGGATATTAAACGGGTCCCGGATCCGAAAGGTGACCGCGTACTGATGATGCTAAACGGAAAATTCCTCCCTTACAAAAAGTTTTAGCGGCATGTGCTATGATAAGCGGGAAGAGGCTGTTTAAGCCTCTTCAGGCTTTCATTTCTTTCACGGGTTCCGGGCAGCGGCTTGGAGGGATCCCCCACCGGACTATACAGACAATTTCTATGTGAAGTGGGTTTCTTGACAAGCTCCAGAGGCTATTAAGCCTCTCCTTATTATTAACGGATGCTAATAGCCGGAAAATTGGACGTTTGGGTCTCCAGGACCAGATCTCTTGCCCCCAGATCCCGCGCTCATTCCAATTTTTCCATATTCCGCGTTGTCCCGCTTTTCTCCACCTCTTTCCCGTCTTTGTACGTATGGAGAGTCAAATCAAATACAGGATTAGTTACACCATACCAATATTGCTCATTTTTAAAATGATGCCATAAGTGCATTCTCTTCATCCACCTGCCCCAGGGAGTCGCGGGTTGAATCGGCCGGTGGGCAACATAAGGGCCTTCCGTCTGTCAACGGACAAAGGGGATTTTTTGGTAAAGCCCTTTTCCCGAAGAAAGACAGGGCCAAAATTGACAACAAGAGAGCAAATTACCCGTCTCTCTTCTTATATCCAAAAATTAAAGGAAAGCGGATATCCTCACTTGCCCAATTGGCTGGTTACAAAATCAGGCCAATATTGGGTCTCTCATAATGGCAGGCCCTACTATATGACGGACTGGGTTGAAGGCAGCGGCATCCAAAGCGAGGAGGATTACGAAAATCTCGGCAGGGCCTTGGCGACTCTTCACAACAATTGCAAGGACTCTCTTCCTTCCATGTCCCGGTATACCTATAAGCAAACCAAGTTGTTTAAACTGCAAGATTAGCTCTTTCGCCTCCAGTTATTAACTATCCGGCGAAATAAAAGCAAGGGGAAATGGTTCAGAGAGCATGGGGGACTTTGCATTGAACTGGCCAACAAATCATGGAGCATCCTAAGGAAACCGGAAACGAAACAGATCATGGAAGAGGAAATCAATCATCCCGCATTAATTCATGGGGATGTCACCTTGCCTAACATCATTATTCATCCAAGCAGACCATTCCTGATCGACTGGGATCTGCTAAGAATGGGTTCAACCTACTACGAAACCGCCAAAACCTTGCTAAATACAACTAATTTTGATCCGGCAAATATCTCTGCTCTAATAAAGGGTTACGAACAAATAAAAGGGTTGACTCCGGCTGAACGATTGCTCATAAGCGCTTTTTTTCTCCTTCCTGTCGAGGCATGGAGATCAGCCCGGAGGATTGCGTCAGGCAGGCGTTCGCCGGTTTTTCATATTTTGAGCCGAACATGGGAGAAAAACTTGGTGCCATACGATGGGTGGATGAATGGGCACGGCAATAATTAATACCATATTTTGTTATATTCATACTCCCTTTTAAATTCAAATGAGAATAAATACATAAAATTCATATTGTACATTTTATGTATTTATATGGTAAATTAAGTATATGCTAATCTAGTTTGCTTTTAACCATCATCCCTCTTTTCAAGATTAGGGGGTGTTAAAAATAAGTAGAGTTTTCTATTATCTTTTAAAAGGTTTTGGTGAAGTGAATATGAAAGCCTATATTTCTGTTGGACATAAAGCAGCCATCTTCTTAATTGGTCTAAGTATTTTAGTAGGTTTTATTTATGGTTTTGTTTTCGAAGATACAGATCAAATCAAAACAATAGGTTTTGATGGATTGAATGTCCTTGAAACTTTTTTCCAAATTTTTCCCATAATTTTATCATTGGTTTAATCATTATATTTTGCTCTATCTTCTTCTATATTGTATCTGCAATTCCTGTAATAGCTACGTATTTTGTTTTTGGAGAAAGTTTTGCAATTATTTTAAAGGAAAAAGGACTTATTGCAGCAATAAGTACATACCCTCATTTCCTCCCGGAAACACTTTCCACCATGTTATTACTCTCAATAGCATTTGTTATTTCTGCAAAAATGTTAAAAATTGTATTTAAAAATGAATCCATTCTAAAGAACAAAAAAAAGATTTTAAAAACCTATCTTGTTTCTAATGTGTTGTTGATTTTTGCTGCTTTCATTGAAGCTTTGAAAATTGGAGATAGAAAATTGATAAATGAAATATATTTTGTCTCTATTGGGTCAAAGCTGATTTTCTCGACAGTAGCAGTTCTTACTTTAATTTCAGCAACATCTTGGAATTTTATATTTGCAAGTGTAGGTGCAATTATCTTATACATTATTTATTTTTTTGCTAATAAACAAAACACTATCTCAGAACGAACTAGAAAAGTAATCGCAAGAGGTGATGAATGTCTCCGAATTTATTCTTATGGTAGCCGAGGCTTTATGCCTTGTCTATAAATCATATTAACTTCGAGGGGGTGATAATATGTTTGAATTAATTGCAAGTGGTATTTCTGCAGAAAATGCTGCTCAAGTAATTAATGCAGTTTTTAACGGTTTATCTATCGTGTCGGCCTTATCTCTTTGTGCTGGAATTGCAGGTGGTGCAGCATGGTTTTTATCTAATGGAATAGGGTACATGATAAAATGGGCTGGTAAAAAGACAATCATTGACTGGTAATTAACCATAAAACAAGGGATTACCAAACTCAATGATAATCCCTTAAATCCCTTGTTTTATTTTATTTATTCATCAATTTCAATGCATATATGGATTCAGAGGTTTTGGAGGTCTTATGAATGTTCCCAAAAAGCTTTTTTATATATTGCAATACCTAGTTCTTTTTATAAAAAAGCATTATCGACTTCATTTTTCAAAAAAAATGAGATTTTTCAGTGACGAATTTACTTATTACCTACTAACATTTGCAGAATGTTAAGCACATGCTTCACTTTGTCAGAAACTTTTTTTAAATGCGCGTTCCCTTTAACCATTTTTTGGTATCCACTATTCTTGAAATATGTTCTTCTTCTCCTTTTATTCATCTCCTACCTTTATAAAGTGAAGGAATTCAAAATCCTGCCTATTAGAACATGGATGCATAAAGTGTTTATTAAAGATGCGTTATTTGAGTTAAATGGAATCATCCTGATTCTAATCAACTTAGTCATATTATTAGAAATTAAGGTTTTAGCTATTCTCCTGTTGCTTTTTATTTCTCAGGCTTGGATGGGCTTTTTCCAGAGCGCGACGTGCGTCAATACGAGTCAATGTCGCATCCTACGCGGATGCGTGGATTGAAATTATGACCGGGTATCTGCTGTTGCAGAAGCCGAAGGGTGTCGCATCCTACGCGGATACGTGGATTGAAATACGGTATGAATCGTAAGTCGCCTGACTCACGATATGGTCGCATCCTACGCGGATGCGTGGATTGAAATCGTTCTGTGGCCAGTGTCATATGGCGACAGGCGAATGTCGCATCCTACGCGGATGCGTGGATTGAAATAAAAACCCCGATTATGTGGCGGCCGTCCGCACGCGTCGCATCCTACGCGGATGCGTGGATTGAAATCATGAAGTAATTGCAGTTTCGAACAACGCTAAAGGTCGCATCCCATGTGGATGCGTGGATTGAAATTATAGGTGTCACAATACCAGTCGTATCGTAAATTTCTAGTCGCATCCTACGTGGAATGCATGGATTGAAACTTCCGATAAATCCTACTCAAAATGCTCTTTTTGGTTGTATTTGATTTTACTTAAAATGGACCGGCCTTGCCTAAAATAGGTTGCTTCAGTTTTCTGTTTTATCTCAGATCGAGCCGGCCACTTATGCTAGAAAAACGTTTTCACCTGAAGGGAAATTTATCAATTCAACATAAATCTTGAAAGACCTAAGTAGGGGATAGGACATGGTCTACAAACTGTTTCACAAATTATTATTTTGGAAAGAAAAAAGCCGAATAATCAGTTCCCCACTTTTACAACTCAAAGAACAAACCCGTCATATCCTTTTATACCTACAGTTTGAATAGCAGTTGAATCTATATGTGACTCTTCATATGACAAATCAATAAATTGACGAACCTCATGCACATTTATGTCATCACTGTTATTCTCAATTACATCTTCATTGTGTACATTATCCCCAATAATTAATAACCGTACCTGGTCTGGAAAGCCAAGGGCCCATTTCAGATAGTAGGGGTTATTAAGTTTATCAGCATCAATAAAGATTAGGTCAAAATCAGAGAACCCTCTTCCCTTAAGGGTTGGCAATGTTTCGAGTGCAGGATCTGTAATGACTTCAATTTTATAATCTAACCCGGCGTTTCTTATGTTTTCTTCAGCTACTTTTGTATGCTTGGGATCAAATTCAAGTGTGATGAGTTGTCCATCTTCAGGTAAGGTACGAGCCAGCCAAATACTACTATACTCTCCAAGAGTTCCGTTTCCAAAATATCCCTTGAGCCTTTCATCTTTGCAAGTAAGTAAAGCAACTTCCCTTGATTGGGTGAAACTCAATAGCAGGCAAATCTGCTTCTGCATTTGCTTTCAGTAGTGCATTCATACTTTCTGACATTTCCATAATCCCCCTTGTCGAGTTTTCGTCAATAATAGTATTATGTATGTTTATATGACTCTTAATTATTTACCTTTTTGTTTAAATGATCTCTTAGCTAATTTTAACCGTAAATTTCCTCTAGAAGTAAGATCAATGATATGTTATCTAAATGATGTTATGTTACGATGGTACATACAACGAATAACAACGCAACAGCGGACTTGACAAGAATAAAACCAGAAAGGAAAAAGTCATGAATCTTTGTTTCCAGGATGTTTTAACTGAGGAGAAGCAGGTTAGGGAGTTGATTGGGAATTCCAGTGAAGTGGCAAAGCACAAATCCATACACCATATAGATTCATACTGTCGTGAATTTATTGCGAAGACGCCCCTAATATTTATTTCAACCTCAGACAAAGAAGGCAATTGTGATGTATCGCCACGCGGGGATGCTGCGGGTTTTGTGCTGGTTTTAGATGATAAGCATCTCGTTATTCCGGAACGGCCGGGGAACCGACGTATAGACTCAGTCCGCAACATTTTGTCGAGTCCCAGGATTGGTCTCATTTTTTTAATTCCTGGTCTGGAAGAGACACTTCGTATTAATGGTCGGGCATGCATAACAAAAAATCCCGAACTGATGAACCGCATGCAAGCGAGGGAAAAAACGCCTTTACTGGGTATTGGAGTTGAAGTGGAAGAGTGCTATGTCCATTGCGCTAAAGCTTTCAAACGCTCGCAAACCTGGGAGGCAGGTTCATGGTTGAATCAAGACCTGCTCCCTAAAGTTTCCAAAATGTTGGTTGCTCATGTAAATCGTGAAGATTTTACGGAAGAAATAATTGCCAAGGGACTTAAGGAAAGCTACGAGAAAAGGCTTTATTAGCGGGAATGCTAGTTTAACCATATTACATTTATTTTTTGAGGCATATTGACTAATAAATGAATAGGGAAGGTGATGGGAGGGCATTTGAATTGTGGAATTGGGTTTTCCATAGAGGTAAATATATGCCATGTTGGATATTTCTCGCGCTAGTAATGGAAGCTGATATGGGGTATTATGGAAGTGAAAAGGAGTGTACTTCTGTAATTGGACATTTGTAACTGACAAATGTTTTCATAAGCAGGTGATAGGGTAGATATTACGTCAATCGATATTAAGGCTAACGGGTGTAAAAGAAGTAATTGATTTGGAAGGTCTATTCATTTTCTAGTGCGAATGTATAGTGCACATGAAAATCCCGGGAGATTCGCACCATTATTTCACCAAAAATATACAAATATCTGGATATAGGTATATTTGATTGTAATAAATTTGAATCAAAAAATCATTGTTTGAATGATTTAATCAAAAAAATGTTCAATTTTGATTGTTTTGTTCAAATTTCGCTGTCGCATCCTACGCGGATGCGTGGATTGAAATACATCATCTGAAACACCCTCAGGAAACAATTCCTGTCGCATCCTACGCGGATGCGTGGATTGAAATAACAATTACAAATATGCAACTGAAGCAGATGTAAATGTCGCATCCTACGCGGATGCGTGGATTGAAATCATCATCAAAATACAAACCGAATTGATTGCTATTCCCGTCGCATCCTACGCGGATGCGTGGATTGAAATGGATAATTTCCGAAAGGTTATTTTGGTTTTCAATGTCGCATCCTACGCGGATGCGTGGATTGAAATCAATTAAGCCGACCGCCATATAGCGCGGCTATGTCGCATCCTACGCGAATAGTTGAATTGCAAATAAAAACTAGAGGCTTTGACCACTATCAACTGTGCCGTGCGATCGGACGGAACGACGCGAAAAGGCATCCTATTTTGTGAACTGCACCCTGTCAAGTAGACAGTACAAATAATAAAAATTAGTTAAGCGGCCTTGATCCTGAATTCCATCGGACTAAGGCCGTTTAATTTCGCTTGTAATCGCTCGTAATTGTAAAAGTAAATGTAAGCCTCAATGTCCCTTTCGAGATCTTCAAAGGTATGGTAAGTATGCAAATAATACTTCTCACATTTTAGGGCTCCCCAGAAGGATTCCATGGGGCCATTATCGATACATCTGCCAACTTGAGACATGCTCTGCATGATGTTTCCTTTCTCCAGGATCTTTTTGAATTTTTGCGAGGTATATTGAAAGCCCCGGTCACTATGCAGCATGGGCCTGCTGCCCGATGCCGCTTGTATCGCCTTGTTGACGGTTTGAAACACGAGGCCATTATTGTTGGAGTGCCCGAAAACGTAAGACAGCAATCGTATTGCCATAGAAGTCTAAAACGGCGCTTAAATACGCCTTTTGACCGTGACCATATTTGAATTCCGTTACCATCCGTTACCCATTTCTCATTCGGCTTTGTCGCAGCGAATTCACGGTTCAACAGGTTCTCAGCCACGTGCTGAGGAGTTGACGATGCATATTTCTTTCGACTTCTGCGAATCACCGACTGAATGCCTCTTTAGCTTCATGAGGCGCTGGATGCATTTGTGGTTAATCCGCTGCTGTGTTTCTCTGCATATGTGAAGCGTTAATCTGTGGTACCCGTAGATACCTCCTACCTTCTCATAGAGCGCCATCATCGCTTCTGTGAGCATGCGGTTTTCCTGTTCACGTACACTGGGCTTACGTTTTAGCCATTTGTAATAGCTTGATCGCGGAATCTCCACAATTTCACACAGCGTTTTTATGCTGAATTTCCCGTCTTGCAGAATCGTTTGTATGGCGAGATAGATATTTTTTTGACGTACTTGACTTAGCGTCCCCTTCTTTCGAGTTCCTCTAACTTTTTTAAGAGTGCATTCTCCGCTCGTAGACGTTCAATTTCTGCCTCCATCTTCTTCATCGCAAGCTTCTGGCGGTCGGCGTCGGTTAATTCTTCTTCTGCCTTCTTACGTCCTCGGCCATCCTGTAGCGCTTCTTGCCCACCGTCCTGATATTTCTTCACCCACTGGTATACCTGTTGGCAGGAAGCCTGATACTGCTCCGCTGTCTTCCTATAGTCCTGGTTATGTGTCAGACAATATTGAACAATCTCCAACCGTTCCTGCCAGGTTGTCTTACGTCCCTTCGTCATAGCCTTTGCTCCCCCTTGATAGGTCTTTAAGCTGCTATGACTATTATACTTCTTCACCTAGTTCGATAGCTGTGTTCTGCTCGCAATCTTGTATTTATGAATGATGTCGCATTGGGATAATTCCCCCTTAAGGTAATCCAACACCGCCTGAAGCTTAAGTTCTGCAGAATAGCTGCGGTTCTTTGTTCGAACTTCTAGTCCTTCCAAACCATAGACGTCATATCGGCGTCGCCATTTCACCAGGGTTGATTTCGATATCCCATACTTATACGCCACGCCCATAAGACCAAGCTCACCACTTTCGATTTCTTCGATCATGGCGAATTTCTCCTTCGCGTTGTACTGGACTTTAGACATAAGAAATGCTCCCTTCATAGTAGCAGGTTTTTATTATTTCACCTGTCTACTATGAGGGGAGCATATCATTGTTTAGGATGCCTTTTTTTCTCACTTTACCGCATAAGATTCCGCAGCGGTAAAAAGATAATATGCCAGACCTGTCTGCCTTGACTCCATTATATTGCGATGAAAGTCATCATCCAGGAAAAACCGGGCTTGTAAAGCAAAATCTTCAGCGCTTGTGGCATGAACATTCTGATTCAGAAAATCAATATGTTCCCTGATCAAGCCCCTAACGGTTTCGTCGTCAAATTTCATTCCGGCTTTGAGAGCTTTGGCCATTTCCTCCATAAAACGATCCGCCCGGGAAGCCTTTTCGTTCATATCTTTAACATCTATTGGCCTGTCTTCAAGAATATCCAAACCATAAGTCTCTTTCAAATATTCTTTGTGCTCGGCTAAGGCATTTTTCCATTTTTGTTCGCTTTCAAACCCTTTGAACATGCTTGATTGATCCATAACTTCTCCTTTCACGACAGATTCTATTGATTCGTCCAATGTTTGTATCAGGCGATCCAGTCTCTGTTTTCGGGCTAAGAGAAGGTCCTTCTGGTCGGACAAAATACCCAACCGCGATTCGCCTTCAAGAAGCTGTTTAATCTTCTCCAATGGAAAATCAAGCTCCCTGTAAAATAAAATCTGCTGCAAACGCTCCAGTTCTTTTACACCATACAAGCGGTATCCCGCTTCACTGATCTCGTATGGAAGCAAAAGCTCTATCTTATGATAATGATGTAGAGTCTTTACAGTTACTTGTGATAAGGCTGCGACCTCTTTTACCGTGTAGAGCAGTATTCTTACCTCCTTTCCTTTTATAGCGTAGGGGCTCCCCTAAGGTCAGGGTCAAGGGCAATTTGACTTTCTTTTGAAATTCTAAGAAGACCAGGGTTGGGGTACTGGTCTTTGTCACATAGAGGAAACTGAACCTGCGCTTCCTCTGCTGTTTTTAGTTCCATGAATAAACTTTTCAAAACCCGGTGATCTGGCAGATGATTTGAAGATCAACAACCAACAAAACTCCTTTTGAAGTTATCTTTCCTCTATGCCGGGATTATCGTTGTCATAGGCTTGCCGGATGCGCCTTCCGTTAGTTATACCCTTTTTCCCCGTAAGGTTGAACCTGCCCAAGCCATTTGTCTTTCAGCTTTTTCAACTCATCTTTTATATCCACATACTCGTTCTCGGTTTTTTTAAGCTCTTCCAGGACCTCGAAAACAAAAGCATCCTCACCGAATTCCTTCCATTCTTGCTGGAGGGACCGATTATTATGCGTTCCCATATTCAGCATAAACTTTTCTCCGTTTAACGTTTTTAAGTTCAAGGTCGAATCTATAAAAAGCTTGCCGTTCATTGTATTTCTGATCTGATAGACGGCAGCCCGTTTCTTGAGTTCTTTATAAGCCTGCTGCAATTCGGCTCTGTGCTCTTTATTTATTCTGCTCATCTGGCTTTTCATCCTTTCGGTTAGTCTTTCTTCCAATATTGGCTTCCGTCCGGTTTTCTGTCCAAAAATCTGTATTCAATCAGGTAACGCCTTAGTATCGCATAATCCTCGTAAGCGGCCGCAAGAATCCTATTCACTTCTTTTTCCGTATAAATCTTCCCACTCTCAAAACGCTTGATCATTTCTTTTAACACAACCAGCTTGTGTTTTTCCTGAAGAGACCTAAAGCTGGTCAAAGGTCCGTCCGTTCCTTCGGGAAAATACTTGTGAAGCAATTTTTCGTTCTCTTCCTTCGTGATGTTGTAACGGTCATCTACCATTTTCGCTGAGGGGTCAAGGGGACAAACTCCGGAGCATGGCGGTCTTTCTCTTTAAGCAGCTCCATCATGGTAAGAAATACTTTGGCCTGCCGTTCTTTCTCTTTCAGAACAAAACGGTGATTCCGAATGGTCGAGACGCTGCCGATTCCGAGTTCCTGCTGGATTTGGCTATCATTTTTCCCTTGATAAAAGAGGCGAAGAAGACTACTTTGGTGATCTGTCAGACCGGTCAGCTTCTTATCCAGCTGGATCAGATAATCAAATACCGATCCGTGGGTATGTTCAATATGAAGGCGGGTGAACCTCTCCGCTTCATAGAAAATACCGTATTCCTGATAGATAACTCCTTTTTCAACTGCTCTCCCGCATAGAATACATACAAAATGGGTTTCCAGTTCCCTATAACCTTGTTTCAATTCCTTCAGAGAAGAGCCCCAAAACAAGTCCGGATTTTCCAAAATAAACACATCCTTATTACGTCTTATAATATATAGATAATATATCAAATCGTTTGTTTTGCGTCAAATTTTCCAGCTGACTTTTGATTCGTGCTGTACATCATTTCTTATGTATCCTTATTCCGTCAATTGGTCCTGAGTTTGCGAAGGATCTGATTGCTTTAGGGTATTATTCAGTCGAACAATTAAAAGGAAAGAATGGTGCCGATCTGGTGATTGATCTTGAAAAAAACCGGGTTACCAAGTAGATTCTGTGTAGAGGACCAATTCCGTTTAGTAGTCTATTATGCCAATAATCCTGAAAGTAATAAAAAATGGTGGGACTTTACAGAAGAAAGAAAACATTACAGGGAAACCAACGGATACCCTTCAGATAGACCCGGGCAGGAAAAGTAGTCATACATATTTGGATAGGCGGTATCCTCCTTTATAGAGGATCTTTTCATGTTTTTGAGGCAGAAGATAAAGACTTTAACCCGGAAAATATGGTAAGATGACAAAGGTTTCTTTTAGGGAGTGCAGAACCAAAATATAGATGAACCAGCTATTATAGGCATTAGAGAAACTATCTGAGATGAGGATAACTATATGCACAAAACTGCAACCATATATCAATCTTTCATCACTTTTCTTCATAAAATCGGTTTTAGCATGCTTGTTTTTAAAACAGCATTGGCTGCTGCCATATCATGGTGGATTGCTTTGCTATTTACTCCAGAATATCCGCCATATCTTGCTCCGATAGCCGCTGTATTAATTGTGAATATAACCGTAGCCAGTACTCTGATTAAAGCATTCTACCGAATAGTTGGGGTTATCTACGGAGTACTAATCAATCTGCTCATCGGCTCCTTGGTTTCTAACAGCACCATTGCCATTTTCCTAAGCGTACTTCTGGGAACGGCGTTAACATCCGCTTTCCGGTTGAACAATCAGATTGTGTCCCAAGTCGGTGTCAGCGCTGTGATGGCTTTGGCCTTTTTGAAAACCCCCTATTACGGATGGGGCGGATTGCGGAGACGATTCTTGGCTGTCTTGTAGCCATATTAGTAAACGTAGTTATAGCTCCGTCTAATAATCTGCCAAAGGCTGCAAGAAGTATCCGTAAATTAAGCGAAATTTCTTCTAATCAAATCCATTAGTACTTTGAATGAGGCGGGAGCCATATTAAATGACCTGAACCGGATTTTGCGGGAGGTATCTGCAGGCCAACTGGTCAAGACGGGAAAAGAATACTGAGCGCTTAGCCAATATAAAGGAGGAAGCCTGTTGCTTTATAAGGAAAAAAGCCTCTCGTCATGGAACCTCTCAACGATTTGCTGGGACAGCTTGCAAAAGAGCCTAATATTGAACTCAGATTTACCCCCAACTTGCCTCCTCTCAAAGAGAGGATCATTTCTTCCAACCTGGATTTCTCTATTATCCGTTTTCGCCATGCAAAGCCGCTGTAAATCTTTCGAAACGATCTTGAACCGGCAAGAGAATTAGACTTCACATTAATGTAGAAGGGAAAGTAAGCAAGTAAGCGATCTGATTAGCTCGGAGTAACAAATTTTCTTATGTATACCGATATATACATAAAATGGTACATTTGATCGGACGGTGGAGTAGGGGGATTTGATATTCGTAGAGCTCATAAACATCTATACGTGGGGATCGCTTTTTCTATTTTATTAATCCTATTAAACAGTATGTTGATTATAGGATTTACCCATTTGTTTGTCAGAACGGTTAACCTTCTGATTACCATTGGATTCTCCATTGGTCTGGGGTATCTTATCCGGGAATTACTTGACCGGCAACAGTCTTACAAGGAAATTTCAGAAGACCATGATTCTGCCTGACGTGAGTCATTTTTGATTCATTTTTACGTTTTACCTTTGTTATCATCCTTGGCCATATCTTCTTCCTTTTCTTCTTTTTCTTCATGAAATTCAACATTGGATTGTCCGGTGATGTAATCGAACGGGGTATAGGAATTGGAAGGCAGTTCTTTGTTCTTGATGATTTTAAAGGTTATGACCGCTATAAGCACAATCAGAGCAAAGGCAAAAAGAAAACAGCATGGCAACTTCCATATTTTCAATCCTTTCATATTCCATCTTACACAGACGCCAATGGATAAAGAAAGTTTCAATAAACAAACTACTGGCCAGAGACTAAAGTGTTAAAATAGCGGGGTTTAATATACGCAGTGTTGAAATAGTCCTTTTTTGACTTATTTTCTCGGGTTTTGCGCTTGCCCGGGAAATGGGAGATGGGTTGATCTTCAGCCCTTATACTTAAAAAACCACGATATTATCTGTATGGGGGACTTAAACCCAAAAGGTATAAGGCCGGTATGCTGGCTTATCGAACCTTTACTTTAGAAATCCCGGACTCTATGAAGCTATTATGAAGGCTCCGGAAGCTCATGATACCGAGTGGCAAAGAGCTTCTTCCGCTATTGACCCTGAAGAAATAAATCTAGTTTCCAGCTTCCTCCATCTGGTATAATAAGACTTGGACATTGAACCTGTTAGTCCGGTAAGCTGCCATAAACAAATTTGCAATATACCTTTGCGCGATTTGTTTTGTGGTGGTTCTTTTTCCTGTTTAACGGGTAAGTATTTAAAAAGGCATCTGGAGGTTGAATAGACATGGAAACGGTAAAATTTCAATTGAATGGCGAAGAGCATGAAACAGCTGAAGGAACCCGGATTCTGGATTTTCTTCTGGAATTGGGTAAGGATCACCCTCACATTTGTTACTCTCCCATAACGGGACCGATTCAAAGCTGTGATACCTGTATGTGCGAAGCTGACGGGAAGCTAGTCCGTGCCTGCTCTACGACTTTGAAGCCCGGTATGAGAATTCGGACGTCTTCGGAAAAAGCCCAAATTGCCCAAAAAGAGGCCATGGACCGAATTCTGGAAAATCATATGCTTTACTGCACGGTCTGTGATAATAACAATGGAAATTGCAAAGTACATAATACTACGGAAATGCTGGGGATTGAACATCAGTCCCGGCCGTTTCGTCCAAAAGGATATAAGAAGGATATGTCGAATCCGTTCTACCGGTACGATCCGGACCAGTGTATTCTCTGTGGACGCTGCGTTGAAGCGTGTCAGGATCTTCAGGTGAATGAAACACTGAGCATTGATTGGGAACGGGAAATTCCCCGAGTGATTTGGGACGACGACAAAGCCATAAACGAATCCTCCTGTGTTTCATGCGGTCACTGTGTGACGGTGTGTCCTTGCAATGCGCTCATGGAAAAAACCATGCTGGGTGAGGCCGGTTTTCTGACCGGTATGAGCGAGGGTTTGATGAATCCCATGATCGATTTGGTCAAAGCGGTGGAACCGGGTTACAGCGGTATTTTTGCTGTTTCGGAGATGGAAGCTGCCTTGCGGGAGACCCGGACGAAAAAAACGAAGACCGTATGTACGTTTTGCGGTGTAGGATGCAGCTTTGAAGTATGGACAAAAGACCGCGTTATCCTCAAGATCGAACCTAACGAGCAGGCCCCTGTCAACTCCATTTCCACCTGTGTCAAAGGTAAGTTCGGTTGGGATTTTGTGAATAGTGACCAGCGCTTAACTGCCCCACTGATCCGCCGGGGGGACCAATTCGCACCTGCCGGTTGGGATGAAGCTATTGATTACATTGCCGAAAGGCTAGGCAGGATCAAAGAAGAATATGGGGGAAATGCCCTGTCTTTTGTGGCTTCCTCGAAGACTACTAACGAAGATACATATTTAATGCAAAAACTGGCCCGGCAAGTGTTCGAAACCAATAATGTGGACAATTGTTCCCGCTATTGCCAGTCCCCGGCTTCTGACGGACTGCAAAATACAGTAGGATACGGCGGAGATTCCGCAACCATCCGGGATATCGAACAAGCAGGGCTTGTGATCATTGTGGGCGCTAATTCCGCGGAAGCGCATCCCGTGCTGGCAACCCGGGTCAAACGGGCTCATAAACTGCGTGGACAGAAACTGATTGTCGCCGATTTGCGCAAACACGAGATGGCAGAGCGCGCTGACTTATTCATACGTCCTAAACAGGGGACTGATTTTGTATGGCTTACGGCTTTGGCCAAATATATACTGGATCAGGGCTGGCATGATGAGGCATTCTTACGGGAAAGAGTAAACAACCGGGAAGAATACGAACAAATGATTGAGAAATACACGATCAGCTATGCGGAAAAGATTACGGGAATTCCCGGGGAACAGCTGATTCAAACTGCCAAAATGATATGCGAGGCGAGCGGGACCTGCATTTTATGGGGAATGGGGGTTACGCAAAATGTAGGCGGCTCCCATACTTCTGCAGCCATATCTAATCTGCTTCTGGTAACAGGCAATTATGGCCGCACCGGCACAGGAGCCTATCCGCTGCGGGGACACAATAACGTGCAGGGAGCTTGTGACATGGGGGCTTTACCGCAGTGGCTCCCGGGCTATCAGAAACTTGCCGACGACGAAGTGAGACAAAAATTTGAAAAAGCATACGGAGTCCGCATTTCTCCCGAACCGGGGCTTACTAACGTAGGTATGGTTGAAGCTATCCATGAAGGCCGGTTAAAAGGAATGTATCTGATGGGCGAAGATATGGTTTGGGTGGATTCAAATTCGAATAATGTCCAAGAAGCACTCGTCAAACTTGATTTCTTCGTGGTTCAGGATGTTTTCTTAACGAAAACCGCCCAATTTGCAGATGTAGTGCTCCCGGCTTGTCCGTCACTTGAAAAAGACGGTACTTTTACCAATACGGAACGGCGCATTCAGAGGCTGTATAGAGCTTTGGAGCCACTGGGCGATTCGAAGCCGGACTGGTGGATCATACAGCAGCTTGCCAACCGGATGGGGGCAAATTGGGCATATAAGCATCCGGGTGATGTAATGGATGAAATCGCCAGTCTCGTCCCTACTTTCGCCGGAGTTCGCTATTCCAGGCTGGAGCACTGGAACAGTCAGCACTGGCCGGTGCGGGAAGATGGTACGGATGAGCCTCTTCTTTATACACAACGGTTTAACTTCCCTGACGGGAAAGCCCGTTTGTCAACAGCCGAGTACATTCCACCTGTCGGATATCCGTCTGATTTTGATTTAATCGTCAACAACGGCCGTCTGCTTGAGCATTTCCACGAAACCAATTTGACGGGAAAATCCAAAGGGATCAACTATAAACTTCCGAGCGTGTTTGTGGAAATATCATCCGAACTGGCGGGAAAAAGAGGACTTGAAGACGGTTCGCTTGTCAGGCTGGTTTCTCCGTACGGGTCTATCAAATTGCATGTTCTGGTCACGGATCGTGTAGAAGGCAATCATATTTATGTTCCAATGCATTCCCATAGCCACGAAAATGCAATCAATATCCTTTCAGGAAATGCGGTTGATATGAAGACCAGTACGCCGGCGTACAAACAAACACGTGCAAGAATGGAGATCATTCAAAAAGAAGGGATCAGTCCGCTTCCCAGGCACAATCATCGTTTTGCCAGACGCCGCCCGCAGACCGGAGTTCAGGTTGAACGAAAATGGGAGCGTCAAGATTATGAACCGATTGCGGATGTTAATGTGAATGGAGGACAATAATCATGGCAAAATCAATTACAACAATTACAGAGCCGGTTCTTTCCGAAAAGGAAGCAAACGAAAAGGCTTGGGCGGAGGTCCTGGAAGAACTTTCCCGGAATTCCGAGGGGCTTCGTTCCTATATCCGTCTGCTGCAGGAGCTTCATGAAAGCGGAATTATGGATACCATGAAAGCGGCTCTTCAATCTAAGGAAGAATTGGCCAAAGTTATTGTGAAAGAAATGAATAAGCCGAACAATACGAACACGATTAATAATTTGATGGCTATGGCCGGTACTCTTTCCATGTTGGATTCAGACGTTGTCAAGAAAATGGCAAGCAGCGTATCAACAGGGTTTCATAAAGCCCGGGAAGAAAATCAAACAGAGGAAAAAATCGGACTCTTTGATCTGATGAAAGCATTAAAAGACCCTGACATTAATCGTGCAGTCCGTTTTGGTCTGAATTTCCTCAAGGGAATGGGCCAAAGTTTGGGTGAAAAAGGTGAAAAGTGAACCAGACTGGAGCCATGTGGGACTGCCTGTACAAATAACCCGCAGAATTCTCCGTGTACAGGGGAATGAGGCAGAAAAGACAGAGGATCAGATTGTGACAGAGTATCCCTTAACTCTTGTCTTGAATGACCGTGAATTTGCTACTCTTGTTTGTACACCTGAACATCTGGAGGAACTGGTTGCAGGGTTTTTATGTTCGGAAGGCGCCATCTCCGGATTTGAAGATATCGACGATCTGGCAATTGATGAAAATACGGGGTTTGCCTATATTAAAGCCGCACAGACCCGCCCGTTTTATGAGCAGTTTCATTCGAAACGCGTGATTTCTTCCTGCTGCGGGAAGAGCAGACAAAGCTTTTATTTCCACAATGACCGGCATACAGTGAAAAAGATTCCTGAATCTGGCCTGTCTATAAGAGTAGAAGAATGCTTTAGGTTGATGGAGCAGATGCAGGAGGCAGCCCGGACCTTCCGGCTAACAGGGGGGGTACATAATGCGGCTTTATGTGACAGGAAGGGCGTTCTTCTCTTCCGCATGGATATCGGAAGGCATAATGCCCTGGACAAAATCTATGGACATTGCCTGATGCATCAAATTCCGCTTCACGACAAAATCATGGTATTCAGCGGCCGCCTTTCTTCGGAAGTGCTGCTCAAAACAGCAAGGATCGGGTGCGGGATAGTCTTGTCCAAGTCCGCTCCGACACAGCTTGCCCTTGATCTGGCGGAAGAACTGAATATCACTACTGTCGGTTTTCTCCGGCATCATACGTTCAATATTTATACGGGACTTAAGCGAATCGAGCTGGGGCATATATAATAAAGAAAAGAATTTCAAAAAGATAGAAGCTGTCCAAAAAGTAGATTACTACTTAATGGAACAGCTTCTTTTTATAACCAGCACTTTTTTCAAATGGTGTATTGACGGATCGGGAAGGAGCATGTATATTAAAATGTGTTGATAATGATTCTCAGTATCAACCTAGATCATACATACTGAGCCTAAAAGATAAGATAATTTCCTTGAATGTCTTATCTTTATCGTAAAAGTACCATTTTTATTTTTTTGGTACTGCTTCAGGGGAGCGTGTCTAAAGGTATGGTCTGCACGGGGGTGGATTTATGAAACTACGATACCTTTTCATAGCGCTTGTTATCTTATCTTTCGCCTCCGTTTTCATCGGGGTAAAAGAAGTTTCCCCGATGGATATGCTTCATCTGGGGGAAGAACAGGTCCAGGTTATTCTTATTAGCCGGATTCCCCGTCTGGTCAGTATTATCATCGCGGGAGTCAGTATGAGCATTAGCGGTCTTATCATGCAGCAGATCAGCCGCAACAAATTTGTCTCGCCGACTACGGCCGGAACGATGGACTTCGCCAGGCTGGGTATTCTCGTTTCGATTATGCTGTTCACCACGGCCAGTCCACTGGTGAAGATGCTTGTAGCTTTCATCTTTGCTTTGCTGGGGACGTTATTGTTCATGAAAATCCTTAAACGGATCAGGTTCAAGGATACGATCTTTATCCCGCTTGTCGGCATCATGTTCGGGAATGTTGTAAGCTCGATCACAACTTTCTTTGCTTACAAATATGACTTGATTCAGAATATCAATGCATGGCTTCAGGGTGATTTCTCAATGATCATTAAAGGGAGGTACGAGCTTTTATATCTTAGTATTCCTATTGTGATCATTGCCTTTCTCTATGCCAACAAGTTTACTGTGGCGGGAATGGGAGAAGATTTCTCCAAAAACTTGGGTGTAAACTATAACCGGGTTGTCAATGTTGGGCTCGTGATCGTAGCACTGGTCTCCGCAGTGGTAATCCTGACTGTAGGTACTATTCCGTTTCTTGGCTTGATTATTCCGAATATCGTTTCGATCTACAGGGGAGATAATCTGAGAAACAGTCTTCCCCACACAGCATTGCTTGGAGCGGTGTTCGTTCTTTTCTGTGACATTCTAGGCCGGATTATCATTTTCCCGTATGAGGTATCTATAAGTGTTACGGTCGGAGTGATCGGAAGCATCATCTTCCTTTACTTACTATTTAGGAGAAACGCTTATGCATCATAGAAGAATGTTAGGGATTCTGGCCGGACTAGCGCTTATTTTAATCGCGGTATTCATGCTGATCAAGGTGAACAGCAATAATTGGGATTATGTGATCCCCAAAAGAAGTTTCAAAATAGCAGCTATTGTTCTTACGGGAAGCGCAATAGCGTATTCTTCTCTGGTGTTTCAGACGATCACTAACAACCGGATTCTGACGCCAAGCATTATGGGGCTGGATTCCCTATACATGCTGATACAGACGTTCGTTGTGTTTGTCTTTGGTTCTTCTCATCTGGCCATGGCAAATAAGAATATGAACTTCCTGATATCGGTAGGGTTAATGATCCTGTTTGCAGCGGTTCTTTTCAAAATTTTGTTTCGAAGAGACGGGAACAATATTTATTTCCTTTTGCTGGTCGGGATTATTTTCGGAGGCTTGTTCCAAAGCTTTTCCTCCTTTATGCAAATGCTGATTGATCCGAATGAATTTCAGATTGTCCAAGACAAAATGTTTGCCAGCTTCAATAATATCAATACTGATATTTTGCTTATTGCCGTAATTGGAATGTTTCTTGTTGCCGCTTATGTTTTCCGGTATACCAAAATGCTGGATGTGCTGTCTCTTGGAAGGGAACATGCCGTGAATCTCGGGATTCCTTACGACAAAATTGTCAAAAGAATGCTGATTATCGTTGCCATTCTGGTTTCCATATCGACGGCTTTAGTTGGCCCGATTACTTTTCTCGGGTTGCTGGTGGTCAATGTGACAAGAGAATTCCTCAAAACGTATCAGCATAAATTCCTGATTCCCGGGTCCGTTCTGATCAGCATCATAGCTTTGGTTGGAGGGCAGCTCATCGTGGAAAGGGTATTTACCTTCAACACTACACTTAGCGTTATTGTCAACTTTGTTGGGGGAATTTACTTTATTTATCTGCTCTTAAAGGAGAATAAGGCATGGTAGAAGTTAGAAACGTATCCAAACAATACGGGAATAAAAAGGTCGTGGATCAGATCTCTCTTGAGGTTCCTAAAGGGAAAATCACATCCTTTATCGGTCCTAACGGGGCCGGGAAAAGCACCTTGCTATCCATGATCAGCCGGCTCATAAACAAAGATTCGGGAGAAATTCTCATAGCAGGCAAAGAAATCAGCGAATGGAAAAGTAATGAACTTGCCAAGACCATGTCCATTCTTAAACAATCCAATCATATTAACATCCGCCTGACGGTCAGGGAATTGGTCAGCTTTGGCAGATTTCCGTATTCTCAAGGGAATTTGACAGGGGAAGATGAGAACTATGTGGATGAAGCTATCCGTTACATGGAATTGGAAGAGTTCCAGAACCGGTACTTGGACCAGTTAAGCGGGGGACAGAGTCAGAGGGCTTTTATAGCGATGGTCATTGCCCAAAACACGGAGTATATTTTTCTGGATGAGCCTTTGAATAATCTGGATATGAAACATTCCGTGCAGATTATGAAGGTGCTGCGGAGACTGGTTGATGAGCTGGGGAAAACCGTCATCATTGTCATTCATGATATCAACTTCGCCTCGTGCTATTCAGATTATATAGTGGCACTAAAGGATGGAAGGGTTATTAAAGAAGGCCCTACAACAGAAATTATGGATCCTCGGACTCTTAAGGAGATCTACGACATGGATATCCGCATCGAGGAAATTGAAGGCAAGCAGATTGGTATTTATTTTACTTAACAGAATCAATTTCATAAAACACTTCGGATGCAAATCCAGGTTATGAAATGAATTCAATAGAATAATTTAAAAATATGATGGGGTGAGTCTTATGAAAAAAAGATTATCATTGTAGTTGCTGTATTGATGCTGGCTATAGTGGTAGCGGCCTGCGGAACAAAAAATACGGATGAGAAAGCAGCCGGGTCTGCTTCTCCCAAAGAAGAGACGACAGTAAAAATCAAGCATAAACTGGGTGAAATAGATGTAAAGAAAAACCCGAAAAAAGTTGTGGTATTCGATTTTGGCGCACTGGATACCCTGGATAAATTGGGCGTGGAAGTAACGGGTGTGCCGCAAAAGAGCATTCCTTCCTACCTGGACAAATATAAGGATTCCAAGTATCAAAACGTTGGGGGATTAAAAGAGCCCGACTTTGAAAAAATTAACGAAATCAAACCGGATTTGATTATTATTTCCGGCAGACAGCAGGATTCTTACAAACAATTTACTGAGATTGCACCTACCATTTACTCCGGTGTTGATACGGACAAATACATGGATTCCTTCAAAGAAAATGTAAAGACTCTGGCTCAAATTTTCGGAAAAGAGTCCGAAGCTGAGAAGGAACTGAAAGCAATCGATGACAGCATTAAACAACTGAATGAGAAAGCGTCGGCATCCGGCAAAAACGGTCTCATTATTCTGGCTAATGACGGAAAAGTCAGTACCTATGGTCCTAAATCCAGATTTGGTATCATCCATGACGTATTTGGCGTAAAAGCCGTTGATGATAAAATTGAAGTATCCACTCACGGACAAAGCGCATCTTTTGAATATATGGCTGAAAAAAATCCCGATTATCTATTTGTCATTGATAGAGGGGCTGTAGTAGGCGGGAAGTCTTCTGCCAAACAAGTAGTTGAGAATGAAATGATCAAAACAACAAAAGCTTATAAGGAAAATCACGTGGTTTATCTGGATCCTAATTACTGGTACCTTTCCGGCGGCGGCCTGATCTCCGTTTCCGAAATGGTGAAAGAAGTAGGAGCTGCGTTCAAGTAAGATGTATGAAGAGGCTGTCCTGAAGCAGGTTCTCTGCTTTAGGATAGCCTCTTCTCTTTTCAAGCGAATTCAGTTTGTCCGTGTTTTAGGATGGAATATTCCGGCTGTAATCCGCCAGAGGCATACCGACACTATTCATCCTAACATTTTTGAACCCGGTCCTTTTTGATTTTTTTTGCTATGAAGACCTGCTATAATGAAATGGAAACTGAGGTGAATGCACATGGCTAAGAAAAAGAAGGTTCATTCGTCTAAACCAGTCCAAACTGAAAAACAAGCCACATTAAAAGATCTGCTTAGCCCGGAGATACAGGAAAAGCTGAAAGCACAGGCCCAGGAAATGAAGGCGGAAGAGGAGCAAAAGAAAGCTGCTCAAAAAAAACAGGCGGAGGAAGCCCGTAAAGCCGAACAAAAGCGTCTGGATAACGATTTTGAATATTTACTCAACAACAGCAAGATCGACTGGAAATCCTTTAAATGAGCGTTGAGTGAAGGAGTGGAGATGAATCCAATGAACAAAAACGGGAAACAATTGTTCGTATTTGTCGGCTCCTATGCCGAACCGAACGAAGCAGGAATAAAGGTTTATGCTTTTCATAAAGAAAACGGTACCTTGACTTTACTGGATGAAGTTTACGGGCTTAAAAACCCGACATTTTTAAATATAGACGCACCAAACCGGAGACTCTACTCTATTGCCGAAACGGTAATAGGGGAAGGAAAAAAGGCCGGAGAGGCAGCCGCTTTTTCTATTGATCCGGAAATGGGGAGACTGACTGAGCTCAATCGTGTTCTGACTACGGATGCCACCACTTGTCATATTCAAAGAGATGAGGCTAACCGATATTTGGTGGTGGCGAGTTACCACGGGGGAAAAGTCGGGCTAGTTTCCCTGTCTGAAGACGGACGCGTCGGAGAACTGCTGGATGTTCAGCAGCACGTGGGGCACGGATCAAATCCCGAACGGCAGGACCGGCCGCATCCGCACTCTTCATTTTTCAGTCCGGATGAGCGTTATTTGTTCGTACCTGATCTGGGGATTGACCGGATCTGTACATATACCATTGATTCGGACCGCCATGTTCTTCAGCTTCATGGGGAGACGAAAACCCATCCAGGCGCCGGGCCCCGTCATATGACGTTTCACCCGAACGGCCGCTATGCTTATGTGATTAATGAGGTAGATTCCACTATCACGGCCTTCCGGTATGCGGCGAATACGGGAGAGCTGCGGGAGATTGCCACCATATCCACAATTCCTGAAGAGTTTGCAGGTGAAAATACTTGCGCAGAAATTGTAACATCCAGGGACGGACGATTTCTATATGGATCAAACCGCGGACATGACAGTATCGCCGTTTATGCTATCAACGAACAAACAGGAGCTTTAACGTTGGTGGAGCACGTCTCGACGGAGGGGGAACATCCCCGGCATTTTGCACTGATACCTGACGGCACACACATGATCGTAGCTAATAGAGATACCAACAACATTGTGACATTCTGCGTGGATCAGGAAACGGGCAAGCTAAAATCAACAGGACATTCCGTAAGCACTTCGAAGCCCGTTTGCATACAGCCTTTTTATCTTTTAGCCGAGAATACTCTCGACTTCAATCGTGTAGATAAATCGGCTTCGGTTAAGGTGTAACATTAGGTACGTTAATTGACCGGCAAATATTGATGTAAATTCCATTATAAACACTTCTGTTAATGTCTAACATATATGTCAAGATAATGAAGAGGTGTTTTTTCTTATGTCAGACTACATTTGATGAAAATGATGCAGGAATTGCAGAAATGGAATCAGATAAAGACCATATCCATTTACTTATTGAATGCAAGCCGCAACACTATATACCTAATATCGTTAAAGCTAACCATGCTATTTCATCCCTGGTTCCAATGCAGCCATCCAGAGATACTTGGTCTTGGCTCTTTCTGTATTGGTCATGTATGTACTGGTGCAGCTGGAAGAGCAAACGGAAAAAGAGGAGGCTGCAGAAACGGTGACACAGGAGGAAACGGCTACTTCATACAAGACGGTAAGTATAAAGAAAAAGCGGCCCGTAAGCCGCTTTTTCTGAAATTTTTACCCGCTAATTTCGCAAATAGTGATTCGGATCACAAGTCATAGGGTCTAATAAGGGTAACATAGTAATGAGAATCATTCTCAATTTATGTTGGTTTAACAAAGGAGGAACATCATGGAAGACTCCAGAACAGCACTGCTGATGGAGAAATTGGAAGAAGTAGTAGACCCTGATTTGCAAATAGATATCGTCAACCTTGGACTTATTTACAGTATAGACTTTCCGGATGAGGATTACTGCCATATCCGGATGACCATGACGTCTATGGGGTGTCCGCACACGGGGACAATTGTTGCTGAAGTGAAATATTTGGCTGAACAGACTTTTCCGGAATTAAATGAAGTGCAGGTGGAATTGGTCTGGAGTCCGCCATGGACTAAGGACAGGCTTAGCAGCCTGGCCCGGTATGCACTAGGCGTTCATATGTAACTTTGCTGACCGAAGGGGCTATCCAAACCAAATTCCGTGAGAGGGATAAGCGGGGAGTGCCCTTTTTCTAATTACTTATTGGACCGGAGGCGAATAAAATAATTTATAAGAAAAATTTATTAAATGATTAAATAAAACTAATGAATGGGAGAGTATGCATGAACCGCATTGAAATGATTAAACAAGCGTTGTGCGATCTGACATCCACAGATGTAGCTTCACCTAAACAGTTACAGGCCATCATGCAAGGAATGGATTTATCGCTCGGCGGGTTTGAGCCTTATGTTGAAGAGCCCGACTGTTTACCTTACGGAAGAACCACATTGTACCAGAGTAAAGCAGTTGAAGCCGTTTTGATCCATTTGCCGTCAGGTACAGAGACACTCATTCACGATCACGGCTCGTCCGTAGGCTGTTCATTGCTGCTCGAAGGAAGACTGATGAATCGCTTTTTCCGTCTGCAAGACGATGGCTTCCCTTACTTGGCTGGTGAAACCGACATCCCGCAAGAGAGCTATTATTTTGCCCCTGAGAAACAGATTCATCAGCTTCGCAATGCCGGTCCGTCCCGTGTAGTGGCTTTTCATATTTATGCTCCGGCGCCTGAAGGTGTAAAATCGTACTCCCTACCAGAATAGTTTCAAGGCCGGCCTTCTATCATTCCGGGTAAGCAGTTTGACGCCTTGAGGCAGTAGTGATATTTTTGTAATAAGGAAAGAAATTTTACTTAAGGAAATTATAGCATTTGTTCTTTTTTTCATGAACATGATGATAGGCATGCGGGAGGGATAACTATGTATAAACTGGTACTTTTAAGGCATGGAGAAAGTGAATGGAATGAGCAAAACCGTTTTACAGGCTGGACGGATGTGGATTTGACGACAAAAGGGGAACAAGAAGCGATAGAAGCCGGCGTTATTTTACAGGAACAGGGATATGTATTTGACAGAGCCTATACTTCTGTATTGAAACGGGCCATTAAAACGCTGTACCATGTTTTGGACGAAATGAATCTGTTATGGATTCCCGTGCATAAATCGTGGAAATTGAATGAAAGGCATTATGGGGCGCTTCAGGGACTGAACAAGGCGGAAACGGCAGCCCGGTATGGGGAAAAGCAGGTTCACCTGTGGAGAAGAAGCTACGATATTTTACCGCCAGAGCTGAGTAGAGAAGACCACCGATACGCGCGCTTCGACCCCAGATACAAAGATGTAGAGGCAGAGGAACTGCCCCTGGCCGAGAGTCTAAAAGAAACGGTAGAGCGGGTTGTTCCATTCTACGAAAAAGAGATTGTGTCCCGTATTCAGTGTGGAGAAAAAATATTGATTGCAGCACACGGAAACAGCTTGCGGGCATTGGTGAAACATCTTGACAACATGGGGGATGAGGAAGTGCTGAAGCTGAATATTCCAACCGGAATTCCGCTGGTGTATGAATTTGATGACAAATTGAATCCCATCAGGCATTATTATCTGGGCAATCCAAATAAAATTCAAAGCCGCATTGAAGCAGTTGAGGATCAGGGGAAGAAAAAAACAGTCTCACAATCATAAACAAGAGAACATATATCATTTTCTTGTGCCGCCTTAAGGGGGCGGTTTTTGTATGGATAACTGTACATTTTCAAAAGTATTTCTAAATCAAAACGGACCAGTCCTTCAACGTACCGGGCATAAGGCAACACGTTTATTTATCCTGACCGGAACGGCGGATTTGAATTTCTTAGCTGATCGTGCTACGGTTGATGAAGCGAGACTATAACATAAAGGAAAATAGCTATGATACAAAATGTGAAACTGCCGTTGAATGGAACAGAACTAATCGAAGCTTTAGTTAATGATTGGGGTGGATTTTTACGGGAGTACCGAATGGCGCTTAATGAGTTGACCAGCGATTTTCAAATCGTCGATCTGGAATGGAAGACCAAATACGGTTATTCTCCCATTGAACATCTTAAAAGCAGGATGAAGACCCCTGTTTCACTTATTAAAAAAATGCAAAAACGGGGCCTGTCCTTTGACCGGGAAAGCATACGGGCAAACATTCATGATATCGTCGGCATTCGCATCGTAACCAGCTTTATTGAAGACGTTTATATGTTAAAGGAACATATTGAACAAAGAGAAGATATACGCGTAATCAGGGTGAAAGACTATATCAAGGAACCGAAGCCGAGCGGGTATAAAAGCCTTCATTTAGTAGTGGAGACACAAATTATTTTATCAAGCGGAGTCATTTGGGTGCCGGCTGAAATCCAGATCCGGACATCCGCCATGGATTTCTGGGCTTCTACAGAGCATAAGCTGAATTATAAATACCAGGGGGAAAATGTGCCTGATACAGATCAGAAACAGTTATATAATCTGGCCAAAGCGGCTTCCCTGCTTGATCAGGAAATGTCTGTACTCCGGAACCGCTTGTTGGAACGGGAAACCCTATCATAATTCTATGTGGGCAATTTCCGGGTGAAGCGGATTTCTAGACAAGCTCAACCAGCAGCAGCGCTGCTGGTTTTTTGTATAAGAAAAAAGGTCTAGGATTGACTTTTATGCCCAGTCACACTACACTCTATAGTGAGGTGGACGAGCAGTGAAAATCCAGCATTTTAAGTACAGGGAATCAGGGTTAAACCGTTTTTTTGGCTCTCTCGAAGCTCAGATCATGGATATCCTTTGGGAAAATCAGTCTATGACGATAAAAGATACCCAGCAGAGACTGCAGCAAGTTAAACCTGTTAACTTCAATACTGTCATGACTGTAATGAACCGTTTGGTAGAGAAGGGAGTCCTGGAAAAACAGCAAACGGACAGGTCTTACAGGTACCGTCCTATTTTGACGAGAGAAGCCTTTATGGAGACCCAATCCAAAGAGCTCACTCATGAGATGTTTGAAGAGTTTGGCCAACTGGCAGTCAGTCATATGCTGGATGCCATTGAGGATGCAGATCCCGAGCTACTCCGCAAGCTTGAACAAAAAGTCAAAGAGCTTAAGAAGGGTATGTAGTTATGTGGGAAAAACGGTCAAGAAGAATTTTTATCTTCTGTTCGGTGATCGCTTCCGTATTGATTCTCCAAATGGCAGTTTATTTGCACCATCTGTTTTGGGGAGGTACAGCCGTACATAATTTGTTTCATGTTTGTCATTTGGCTATCCAGTCGATCGGCTTAGCCTGGATGGATGTCGTGCTGAATGCCCTGCTTATCCAAACCGTCTTTTTATTGTTTTGGTTCCTGGGCAGGCACTTATTTGCATCCGCTGTTTTCTCACACAGATTACGCCTTTACAAAGACAAACGGTTAAGTGAAGAGTTGAACCGGTTATTCGCTGGAGGAAGGCCGGTCTTTGTGGTAATCCATAGTCCCGGACCCATTGCTATGTCGGCAGGGATAATTCGGAGAAGGATAGTTCTTTCTACGGGATTACTGGAGATGCTGGATCATGATGAGCGGGATGCAGTGATTCAGCATGAACTTTGCCATCACCATAACAGGGACCCGCTTAAGATGTTTGTGCTTGGACTGTTTGCGGGGATTATGTGGTATTTACCCGTGCTTAAGGTTGGTTACAACCAGTACAAGGTAGTACGGGAGGTAATTGCGGACAAGTATGCAATTGGAAAGACAGGGGCAACCGCCGGGTTGGAAAGTGCCCTTTTGAAACTGCTGCAAGCACGGGCGGTACTTACGGCATCCTGCTCTCATGTTTCTTTTGCCGATAATGCCATCAATTTTCGTATCCGCCAACTCATCGAACCGCAAGCGGTTCTGCCTCCAGATATTCCGGTTTTTCCGATGATCCTTTCCGGACAAGTTCTGGCAGTTTTGTGCGTCATGTTTGGAATTGTACTCTAACCGATTATCATAATCCAACTCGGATGGAAATCTAAGTTATGAATGGATTCAACCGCTGCTATTTTTATTTAAGAGAGAGGGAATAATTTGAGCAAATCGACGAATAAATCCAAATTGAAGGAACAGAAAAAGCAGGAGAAAATCAGACAGCAGACCAGGCAGGCCCGTATGAGAAAAGTGATGTGGCTTACGGCTTTTGCACTTATCGTGATCGTCTTTATCGCTGCTTTAGCCTGGCCTAAATCTACAAAGGAAGCTTCGTTCAACTACGAGAATCTTCCGGTACTTGGAGACCCGAATGCTCCGGTGAAAATTGTTGAATTCGGGGATTTTAAATGTCCGGCTTGCATGTACTTTAATCAGGATGTCAAACCCAAGATCCAGAAGGATTTTATAGATCAGGGCAAAGTGGCTTTTTACTTCATCAATTATACGATTATTGGACCGGATTCGGAAACGGCAGCTATCGCCGCACAGTCCGTATTCCATCAGAATAAGGATGAATATTGGAAGTATTTCGAATCGATCTATAAGAATCAGCAGGACGAGAACAAAACGTGGGCCACACCTGAATTTCTGGTCGAGCTGGCCAAGAAGGAAGGTATCCAAGTCGATTACGACAAATTAAAGCAGGATATTGAAAACAAAACATATGTAAATGAAGTGAAGGAACAATACAACGTAGCGCAGAATAATAAAGTAAACAGCACTCCTACGATATTTATCAACGGAAAACAATCCAAAGATCTCTTTAAGTATGAAGTAGTCAAAAAAGAAATTGAAGATGCCCTTCAAGGAAAATAAGGAGGACTATGACATTTATAACGTTTTGCCGTAGATATTGCCTTTATCTGTCCTGGGTTGTCTCGCTTGTGGCGGTAAGCGGAAGCTTGTTTCTAAGTGAAGTGATCGGTTATGAACCTTGCAGGCTTTGCTGGTTCCAACGGATTTTTATGTATCCGCTCGTCTTCCTTCTGGGGATAGCCTGCTACAAAAACGACAGGACAATCATACCGTATATCCTTCCTTTAAGCGTGGTCGGAGGAAGTATATCCCTCTATCATTATATGGAACAAAAGGTGCCCGGAATGGCCAAAATCCTGCCTTGCAGTGCCGGTGTTCCTTGTAATGAAGACTATTTGAACTGGCTCGGGTTTATTACCATTCCTTTTATGGCTCTAATTGCGTTTATTTTGATTACTTGCCTGCTGTGGATAGGTAAAAAAAAGCCGGAAGATGAGAGTTAATATAAAAATCAGCCCGCTTCCGTAAAGCGGGCTGATTTTTAATTAAAGGGATGATAGCGGATAACCTCCGTCTACGGCGAGTACCGTTCCCGTAATATAAGGGTTCGTCATCAGAAAAACAAACGCATCCGCAATTTCATTGGCATGTCCGATCCTGGGAACGGGAAGGGCCTCAGACACAGAGCGGAAATATTCCTCTTTCCGGTCATTCGGCATCGATCCGTAAAGCGGGGTATCAATGATCCCGGGTGATACCACATTAACCCTGATGGGGGCAAGTTCCAAGGCAAGAGCGCGGGCAAGAGCTTCCAAACCACCATTGATCGTGGACAAAATGGAGGTACCTATGGAAGGCTTTCGGGACAGAACGCCTGTACAGAAAGTGATAGAACCATCCTGGTTTAAATAAGGCGCTCCATATCTGGCTGAAAAATATTGGCCCCAATATTTCACATCGAATGTTCTTTTGGCATCCGCAGGTTCAAGCTCCAGAAAATTTCCGGTAGGTCCTCCGGCTGCTGTCGAGATCAAATGGTCAAAAGGGCCGATCTGATCAAAAAAAGCTTTGACCTTATGTTCGTGTGCTACATCCAATTCTAAGGCTTCAACACTTCCTTGGATGGTTTTCTTGGCTTCTTCCAGCTTTTCTTTGGAACGGCTTGCAATGACCACACTGGCCCCTTCTTTCGCAGCTGTTTGTGCAGTAGCCAGTCCCATTCCGGAGCTTCCTCCAAGTACAATAACTTTCTTACCTTGTAACTTCATGGGATTCTCTCCTTAAGAGTGATTTCATCTTCTATCAAAAGAATATCACTTGAGCTTTCTTGTAATCAACTCAAACGATGCAGAGAATGTTCAGAAAGGGAACATCATGCTTTTTCGCCGCCTAGCGGAAACCATACCATAAAAATACTGCCGTGACCCAATTTGCTATGGACAGTTATCTGTCCTCCGTGATGTTCAACAATGGACTTGACAATGCTAAGACCCAAACCTGCTCCCCCGTGAATGCGGGACCGTGATGTGAGGCATCCGCTACAAATCGGCGCATTTGTTCTTTAGCCTCTCTCTCCGCCTGAAAGGAATGCTCTAGGCGCTCAAGCATGTCGTTGAACGAACGGGAAAGGCGGTCAATTTCCTACTGGCCTGCATTTTCAAAGAGGAAGGGTGCAAAGCGTGTTTAATCATGCAGCACTTCCATCGCCTTTTCATTTCACATCAATCCGATAACCGGTACCGCGTATTGTCCGGATAACCCTGTGTTTACAGTCTCCAAGTTTTTCCTTCAAGGACCTTATGTAAACTTCCACAATATTTTCATCACCTACAAAGTCATATCCCCAGACTTTATCCAATATCAAGGCTTTACTCAGCACAATTCCATGATTGATCAGAAGAAAGGAAAGCAGTTGATACTCGGTTGGGGAAAGCTCCAGCACTGCTTCCTCATACGTAATTTCTTTGCGGAGATCATTGATACGGAACGGCCCCATAGATATCTCTTCCAGGAAATGAGGAAACTGATTGCGGATTCTCGCCTGGATTCTGGCCAGAAGCTCTTGGAAACTGAATGGCTTGATCATATAATCATCCGCACCTTCAGTCTAAGGTTATGGAGCTTATCCTCCAATTAAATGCGGCTGGCAATACCATAGTACTGATTACCCACGATCCGCAGATTGCCGGCTTTGCCAAAAGGGTAATTTCCATAAGCGACGGGAAGATTGCGGACGACTGTCGAAATACGGAAAGGCACTCCGCTCCCGGCAAGGGGGAGATACACTTATGAGAAGCCTGGAAGTTATAGCAATGGCGTTTCGGACGATACTCAGAAAGCCGCTTCGAACCTTGCTTACAATGCTGGGGGTCATTATCAGGGTCTGTTCCGTTGTCACGCTTGTCTCAATTGGAAGGGGGACAAGCGACCAGATTGAAAAACAGTATGAGAGCATGGGACCAACTTGCTGGTAGCCAACCTTATGGGAAACGGAAGGGCTTACACAACTAAATTACAACGAACTGATGGAGCTTGAGCTTCTCCCTGAGTTCCAGTCCATTTCGCCAACGGTTACGAAATCCGATTCGCATGTAAAAGTGGAGGGAACGGATAAAACATATACTGTTATCGGGACAAATGACCGTTATAAAGACATGATGAAAATCGAGTTGGACAAAGGAAGGTTTCTTGCTCCTGCCGATGTGGAATACCGGAATCAGGTGGCAGCGATTGGAAGTAATGTGGCCAGAACTTATTTTGGAAACCGTAATCCGGTTGGACAACCGAAACAAAAAGCCAGCTCTGTATCTTTAAAGGCTGGCTTCTTATGTTCTGCCTTGCAGATGCGGAATTTCTGAAGCGGGCAAGCCATTTCTTCCCGGCTTTTTCTCTGTTAAATCAACATTCCACCACGTTCCTTATACCTCGCTATCAACACTTCACTTTGAACCGATGTAATCCCTTCGATCTTCTGAAGCTTTTTCATCATTTTCCCGGCATGGGTGGAGTCATCCAATAAAGCATGCACATGAAGATGAGGCTTGCCGCTCATCTGATAGATATTTGTGATTTCCTCGGCTGCAGTTAATTGTTCAATGACCTGGTGCAAATGAATCCATTCCACTTCAATATCGAAATACATCGATAGCATTTTTCCGGCTTTTAACGGATTGACCACAATAGTAAACTTGTCAATAATCCCATCCTCAACGAGATGATGAACTCTTTCCCTTAATGCTGCACGGGTCAGGCCTATCAGTCTTCCCAGCTCCGCATGGCTTAATCGCCCGTTTTCCGATAGAAGCTTAATAATCTGTGTGTCCGTTTCATCCAAATGCTTAAATTCCATAGTCGGCCCCTTTCTGAAGAGGAAGTCTGTTTTTATTATTAAATTATATACAATGTATAGTTTTTATTCAAATTTGGATATCGGAAGTATAATATCTACATATACATACGGTATAATTGATGATAGAATCTAAAATTGGGCAAAGTACATTTAAGTAGAGAAGGAGGAGAGACAAGTGACCATGTGGGCTTTGGAAATATTGTTAATTTCCGTTTTGGTCGGAGTAGTCGGTTCCGTATTGGGACTCGGGGGCGGAATTATTGTAACGCCGGCTCTAACCTTGTTGTTCGGTGTTGATATTAAGCATGCGATCGGCGCCAGCATTATTTCTGTAATTGCTACCTCAAGCGGCTCCGCTATAGCTTATATACGGGACCAAATTACGAATGTACGCGTAGGCATGTTCCTTGAGATCGCAACAACAATAGGAGCCGTAACAGGGGCGATTATTGGCGGATTAATAGCTCCAGGGGCTTTATATGTGATTTTTGGCCTGCTGCTGCTTTATTCGGCTTTGGCTATGATCAAGAAGGGGAAGGACGAACTTCCGGCAGAAGTACCCTTACATCCTGTTGCAGAAAAACTGAAACTGCATAATCACTACTACGATAAAGCTCTTCAACAGAACGTTTCCTACAATGTGGACAACGTTTATGGGGGATTTGGCGTCATGTATGGGGCCGGTATCATTTCGGGACTTCTCGGCATTGGCAGCGGAAGCTTTAAAGTGATGGCCATGGATGTATTTATGAAGCTTCCCTTAAAAGTATCAAGTGCAACGAGCAATTTCATGATGGGGGTAACAGCAGCTGCCAGTGCAGGTATTTATCTTTTCAGGGGGGACATTGACCCGGGTATCTCTGCTCCGGTGGCTCTGGGGGTCTTAATCGGAGCCACGGTTGGCACCAGAATCATGCAGCGTCTAAAGAGCAAGACGATACGAAAGCTCTTTATTCCTATTCTCATCTATGTATCCATTCAAATGATCCTACAAGCATGGGGGATAAAACTATGAAGGAACCTAAAATGAAAACTTCACCGCCCTCTCAGGAAGCCGAAGAGCTTGCAGCTGTTGAACTGGTCGTGAGCCGTTTTTTGCGTGCAGGTGTTGTGCTCAGTGCAGTTGTCATTGGGACAGGTCTGCTTATGTTTCTTATAACCGACAGCAGCGGTTACCCGGACGCTGTTTTTCCAACCGGATTAATTGAAATTGTACAGGGATTGATGGCTCTCAAACCGTATGGAATTATCTTGACGGGATTGTTTTTACTAATTTTAACTCCTGTTCTGCGGGTAGCTGTTTCACTGCTCGTTTTCTGGAAGCAGAGAGATTGGATGTACATGGGGATTACTACTGTTGTACTAGGTATTCTCATTATCAGTTTTTTTATCGGCAGGGCAGGATAATCGACATATGAAAATAAAACTTTTTGCATCTGAAATCAGTCTCATTATAATGGGCTGATTTTTTTTGAAATAATTTCAAAATACCATTTTTTTTAAAACAATTTAGATACCATTCACTATATAATTAGATTTGGACATTAAATAAAGCAATGCTGGGCTCAAGGATAGAGGTGTATTAGGTTTGCGGAAATGGTTGTCTATAAGTTTAGTTATCCTCTTTTGCATAAGTGCGGTGGGAGGGTGGTTGTACCTGCATCATAAAAATGACTCGTCTAAGTCTAAGACCCGGTCCGAATCGATCAAGGACGGTCTTGTCCAAGTAATGTCAAGCAGTCATCTTCAGGATAACTATGATGTTATCGTTGTCGGTACAGACCCGGAAGGCATAAGCGCTGCTTTGTCTTCCGCAAGAAACGGTCTGAAGACACTATTAGTAGACGGTAGAAACCGGGACAGGCTGGGAGGCCTGATGACGATTGGGTGGCTCAATACCATTGATATGGACCGGTTGCCGGCCAAATCTTCCGAGAAATCCCCCGAGATTTTAAATAAAGGTATTTTTCTGGAATGGTACAGCCAGATAGAAGGTGATTCCTTTGATGTCATTACAGCAGCCAACGTTTTCTATCAAATGATACGAAACGAGCCTAACCTTGACCTGCTGATGAAAGTGAAATCTATTGATCCGTTGACAGGAAAAGGGAAGGACGCAAGACCGAAAGTAGAAGGCATAAAAGTGGTGAAAGAAAACGGGGAGGAAGCGGTTATCAGCTCTCCAACGGTTATTGACGCTACTCAGGACGGAGACATTATGGCACAAGCCGGTGTTCCTTATACATATGGAAGAGAAGATCTGGGTGATAGGGAATCAAGAATGGCCGTCACGGCGGTCTTCAGACTGAAACATGTTACTCCGGAGGTATGGAAGCAAATTCAAGACCGCTTCAACAAAAATGATAACCCCGAAACAGGGGACAATGAGGAAAGCGCATGGGGATTCATTGATTTCAATGATTATCAGCCTATAAATCAGAGGCGTGTAAAAATGCGGGGTTTAAAAATTAGTAGGCAAAAAAATGATAAGGTTTTAATCAATGGTATGCAAATCTTTCATATCGATGGCGCAGACCCGGGAAAAAGAGCAGAGGCTTTTCAAATTGCCAGGAGTGAAGTTCCTCATGTGCTACAATATTTGAAGGAGCATTACCCGGAATTTAAAAATGTGGAACCGGATGGCATAGCGCCTGAATTATATGTCCGTGAAACCAGGCATATGCAGGGTGAATACCGGTTGTCAATTCTTGATATTTTGGAAAACAAAGACCAGTGGGACCGGGTAGCTTTTGGTTCCTGCCCGGTAGACATTCAACATCTTCATGCAGAGGACTCAGCCGCGGTGGCTTGCAGCCCCCGGCAATATGCGATTCCTTTCCGCAGCCTTGTTCCGATCCAAATGAACGGACTGCTTGTTGTTGGCAGGGCCGCAAGTTACCATTCGCTTGCCCATGGAAGCGCCAGGGTTATTCCTGTCGGTATGGCAGAAGGCCAATCGGCAGGTGCAGCAGCGAAGATTGCCAAGGAACAGAACATTACATTTCACGAACTGTCAGCTTCAAGAGAAATGATTGACAAACTTCATGAACTGCTGCAGCGTCAAGGAATGGATCTGAAACCATTTAAGCACCCTTCGTCTCCTTTCATGAAGCATAGACAGTATGAGGGATTAAAAGTTGCCGTCTCTCTAGGACTTGCTGACGGAGGCTGCAGCAATAATTTCCATCTGGATGAGACTTCTAACCCGTTTCGTATGGCCCAACTGGTTAAAAGGGCCGGTTTTATACAAAAAGAAGGATGGAAACAAGATCCCATGACGGCTCTTCAAAATATAGAGAAACCGGAAGAGACGGCCTTAACCCTGGATCAGGCTGCTTATACCATTACACAAGCTCTTGGCATACCATCGACCCTTAAACAGGCCAGAACGGAATTAGAAAAGGCCGGCATACTTTCAAATGAGTCTGAAGATACCATTTTGAATAAAGAAAAGATGACAATAGGCGACATGTACATGCTTCTAAAGGATTTGAAAAACGGCATTGAGACAAGGTATTAATGAGATAAAGTATGAAATAGTTTTGGTTTGGTATATTCGAAGTAAATTGAACTATTATCGAAAGGAATGAATGAATGTTTTGAAACTTTCTCAGCTAACCCAGGATTTATTAGTAAAAAGAATGATAGGAAACCCGGATACGGAAATAACAGGAATAAAATCTTATTCCGGTTCCGTCACGCCGGGTGATTTGTTTATATGTGTCCCCGGTGTCCTTGCAGACGGACACGATTATGTGAACGAGGCCATACAACGCGGCTGTGCAGCATTGATGGCAGAAAAAAAGGTAGAACGTCTGGAAGGAAGCATACCTTGCATTGTCGTACCAGATACCCGCAGAGCGATGGCCGTACTCGCGGATGCCTACTATGGGCATCCCTCCAATGCAATGAACCTGATTGGAGTTACCGGTACTAACGGGAAAACAACCACCACTCATATGATTGAACATATTTTCCATCATACCGGCCATAAGACAGGTCTAATCGGTACCGTTTCAATGAAATTGGGGTCATACATAGAAAAAACGGAAAATACCACTCCGGAGAGTCTTGTGCTGCAAAGCATGCTTAAACGTATGGCCGATCGGGAAGCGAAGTATGCCGTTCTCGAAGTATCCTCCCATGCATTAAGAATGGGTAGGGTAAGGGGCTGCAATTTTAAAACGGCAGTATTCACGAATCTGTCCCATGACCATTTGGATTATCATTCAAGCATGGATCAATACTTGGAGGATAAATCTATACTGTTTGGGCAGTTGGGTAATTCATACGGTTCTTTGCCTAAAGTGGCTATTCTGAATGCCGATGATCCTTTTTCAAAGAAACTTGCAGCCAAAACGTCGGCACAAGTAATCCACTACGGGATTGATCAGCCGTCCGATGTTAGAGCAAGTGAGATCAGGATGAACCAGGAATCCACCTCATTCTGGCTGGATACTTATCTTGGAAGTACATGGATTCACCTTAATGTCGTTGGCATCTTTAATGTTTATAATGCCCTTGCCGCCATTGCTGTTTCTCTGGTTGAGGGAATTCCGCTGGAGGATATTAAACAGCGTCTGGAGGGTTTTAAAGGAGTAAAGGGCAGATTCCAGGCGATTGAAACTGGTCAGGATTTTCAGGTTATTATTGACTACGCTCATAATCCCGACGGGCTGGAGAAGGTGATTTCCACAGCCAGAGCCATTACTAAAGGCAAGATTATTGCTTTGATAGGATGCGAAGGAGACCGGGATAAAGCCAAAAGGCCGATTATGGCAGCGAAAGCGGCGATACTGGCAGATAAGGCCATTTTGACATCGGACAACCCCAGATCCGAAAGGTCGGAAAGCATTTTGGAAGATATGGTCCGGGGACTGGATAATGCGGGGTTAAGCCGGTGTGAAACGATAACAAGCCGAAAAGATGCCATCCATCGAGCTCTTGAACTGGCTAAAACCGGCGACTGTGTATTGATTTTGGGCAAAGGGCACGAGACGCAGCAGATTTTCAAAGACCATCAAATTCCATTTGACGATGCTGAAATCGCGATGCATTGGCTCGAAAGCAAAAAGCTACAAGGGAGATGGCGGAATGAAGTATGTTAACCATCTGGAAACTGAAACATTTGCCCGTTTTGTACACGGATTCGAGCAGGCCCATTTTATGCAAACGCCTGAATGGGGAGAGATGAAATCTCCCTCCGGTTGGGTATCCCGCAGAATCGGCATCGAGCATCAGGGGGAACTTGTTGGAGCGTCCCTGCTGCTAATTCGCAGGCTTCCCCTAATCAGATATAGCATCATGTATGCCCCAAGGGGATTTATGGTTGATTTTACCAACCGGGAAGCTCTTCAGGTTATGACGGAAGGAATCAAAGCCCTTGGGAAAAAGCAAAGGTCTATCTTTTTAAAAGTGGATCCGGAACTGATTGCCAGAGCTAAAGATATATCTGGCTCTTCTGAACCCGACCAAACGGCATCCTTACCCTATAAACCGAATGAGATTATCCGTGGCATGGAAGAACTCGGCTACCGGCATCAAGGCGATGAACTTAATTTTGACGGTGTCCAGCCCCGTTTTCAACTCGCGTTTCTCTGCTTCCGGAAGAAGAAGAAATCATGAAAGGGTTTCATGCCAAAACTCAATACAACATCAGGCTGTCAGCAAGAAAGGGGGTTGAAATTGTAAAGGGGGCAGAAGCGGATATTGATACGTTTACCCGGATCATGGAAGTAACGGGAAAAAGGGACGGGTTTGTAACCAGGGACGAGGAATATTTCAAAAGGCTGTACCGTATTCTTAAGCCGAAGGGAATAGTCGAGCTGTACCTGGCTAAAATTAATCCGGTTAAGGCTATAGCCCATCTGCAGAAGCAACTGGATGATACGCAAAGACAGCTGAACCGTTTGGATAAAACAGAGGGCCGGGAAAAAGACCCCGTTAAATCCGGGGAACGGGCCGCCAAAAAAGAAACGCTGCAAAAAAAGCTGTTAAGAGATACCAATGTTTTGCAATCCATGGAGCAAATGGCGAAAGAGCATCCAGACGGTCTCGTCGTATCCGGGGCAATAGAAGCTTTCGCCGAAAAGAGCTCCTGGTACGTATACGGGGCCAGTGATAATGTATTCCGTGATTACATGCCAAACTATCTGATTCAGTGGGAAATGATGAAGGAAGCTAAAAAAAGAGGATGTACGATGTATGACTTTGGCGGCATATCCGGGGATCTCTCACCTGATAATCCTCTTTGGGGTCTTTATAAGTTCAAAAAAGGCTTTGGCGGACAATTTCTGGAGTTTATCGGAGAATTCAACTAGAAAAAACTGTCTTTCGGCGGGCTGTTAAAAAGATCAAGATAAAGGAAAGAGCTTGGGTAATGACCAAGCTCTTAATTTATGTATGTCACAGACGAAAGGGCATTTTCAAACAATTTTATACTAAAAACATCACAACGCCCGATATAAGTCCGATTACGACGGCAGCCCAAGGTTCCACATAGGCACAAGAAGCCGTGATAGCAACAAGGCCGGCGAGTGTACCATTCAAAATACTCGGTATATCTGCTTTACCGTTCAATACCCAGTTAACGTTTGGCAGCAGTAGATTAGAGTTAAGAAGAATGCCAACTTTTCTTATCTTTTAAAACAGCTGTTCCAAACGTTTTTTTGTTGTGGAATTTTTCACTTATGCAGGAGGAAATGATAATCGGAGATAGAATAGTATTTTTTAGCAATTCACCAATTTAAAGGTTAGGAATGGCCAACATGATAGAGGAGGAGACATGAATGAGCAGCAACAAATCAACAACAGAATTGCACCGAGGGCTGGAAGAACGGCATATTACCCTTATGTCTCTTGGGGCCGCAATAGGAGTAGGCTTATTCCTGGGGTCAGGCAAAGCCATTCAATTGGCTGGACCGGGAATTTTGCTGGCTTATGCCTTCAGTGGGCTTGTCATGTTTTTCATTATGAGGGCATTGGGGGAAATGGCAATCCAAAAACCGGTTGCCGGTTCATTCAGCAGGTATGCCAGAGAATATCTGGGGCCGCTGCCCGGTTTCTTGACAGGATGGAACTATTGGTTTCTTTGGATCGTGACATGTATGGCGGAAATAACTGCTGTAGGTGTTTATATGGAGTACTGGTTCCCGGGCGTCCCTCGCTGGATTTGGGCACTTGCCGCTCTTGTCATCATGACCATAGTGAATTTCCTTGCTGTCAAAGCGTATGGGGAACTGGAGTTTTGGTTTGCCCTGATCAAAATTGTAACCATTATCTTTATGATCTTTATTGGCCTTGGAATGATTGTCTTCGGTATAGGGAATGGCGGAATCGCGATAGGGATCCGTAATTTGTGGGAACATGGAGGATTATTTCCGAACGGAGTCAGCGGAGTTCTGTTATCTTTGCAAATGGTTTTGTTTGCTTTTCTCGGGATTGAGATGATTGGAGTCACTGCTGGGGAAGTTAAAAATCCGGAAAAATCCTTATCCAGGGCAATCGATAATGTATTCTGGCGGATTCTGATCTTCTATGTGGGGGCATTGTTTGTTGTATTATCCATTTATCCCTGGAACGAGGTCGGGTTAAAAGGCAGTCCCTTTGTGCTCATGTTTGATCAGATCGGTATTCCGGCTGCAGCAGGCATTATCAACTTTGTCGTTCTTACAGCGGCCCTTTCCTCTTGCAACAGCGGAATTTTCAGTACAAGCCGGATGCTATTTAATCTGGCTGAGCAAGGGGAAGCCCCGAAGCGGGTGAACCGGTTGACCAAAGGAGGCGTACCGGGCCGGGCAGTCGTTATTTCGGCCATAGCTTTATTAATTGGCGTTTTGCTTAATTACGTGGTACCGGAAGATGTATTTACTTGGGTTACCAGCATAGCTACATTTGGAGCTATCTGGACCTGGGCCATTATTTTGGTTTCGCAGATTAAGTATAGAAAACAATTGAAAGCCGCAGAACAAAACAAACTAAAATATAAGATGCCTTTATTTCCCTTCTCCTCTTATCTGTCCCTGGCTTTCCTGGTTTTCTGTGTTTGCTTAATGGCTTATGCCCCTGATACCCGTGTGTCAGTTATTGTAGGGCCACTCTGGTTTTTGCTCCTGATCTGTTTCTATTACGGAAAGGGCTATCATAGGAGGAAATAAGGAAACGCTAAAGTCTGTCCCGTCATAAAACGTTCATAAAAATCCCTGGATTCAGACAAAAATACCCGATATCATGAACCATATGAAGCAATGCATGCAGCAGAAGGCAGGGAAACATCTATGACGAAAGAACGGGATGTCATTTTTGAAGAATCAGCATCTTTTATTCGTGAAAGTTATTCGGAGCTCGGGAAAAGTGAGAAGGAAACCCGGCAACGGCTCCGGGAGATCAGGCAAAGCATTGAAGCGACCGGAACGTACTCCCACAATGCGGAAGAACTTGAATACGGGGCTAAAGTTGCCTGGAGAAACAACAGCAGATGTATTGGCAGGCTCTTTTGGCAAACGTTACATATATTCGACCAAAGGCAGTTGAAAACGGAAAAAGAGATAGCGGAAGCTCTCTTTGGCCATATAGATTACGCAACAAACGGCGGCAATATTCGCCCGGCCATTACATTTTTTGCTCCTGAGCAGGAAGACCGCAATATTCGCATCTGGAATCATCAATTGATTCGTTATGCCGGCTACAAGACAGCGACCGGAATTGTAGGGGACCCGGCTTCCGTGGATTTCACCAGACAATGCCAGAGGCTTGGGTGGCATGGTCAGGGGACACCGTTTGATGTGTTACCCTTGGTCATTCAGGTCAATGGACAAGAGCCGCAATGGTTCAAAATACCAGAGGAGCTCATTTTAGAGATTCCTCTTACCCACCCTGATATCAAGGATTTTTCCAAACTGAAGTTAAGGTGGTACGCGGTCCCTATCATCTCGGATATGAAGCTGGAGATCGGGGGAATTTCCTATACTGCCGCACCTTTTAACGGCTGGTACATGGAAACCGAGATCGGAGCCCGCAATTTGGCTGATACGAAAAGATATAATCAGCTGCCCGGGGTAGCTGATTTGATGGGGCTGGACCGCAGTACAAATACATCGCTTTGGAAGGACCGGGCTATGGTGGAGCTGAATGCGGCGGTTCTCCACTCTTACAAACAGTACGGGGTCAGTATAGTCGATCATCATACAGCTTCAGAACAATTTATGCGGTTTGTTTCCCGGGAAGAAGAGAAGGGGCGTATGGTGAACGGAAGATGGTCCTGGCTTATTCCGCCGCTGTCTCCTTCAGCTTCTCCTGTGTGGCACCGATCCTTTGAAGAAGTTCACCTAAAACCGGGCTATTTTTATCAGGAATGCCCTTATGAGAAAGAATCGCCGCATGAGCCTGATACATCCGGTGAAGATTTTACAGCACACACTCCAAAAAGCTGTCCGTTTCATTGAAACGGAGTAATCAGGTGGAAAAAACTTATATTCTTTTTCAATTTGAGACAAGAATTTGTATGCTTAAACGTATATTAAGTTTAAATGATATATATGAGCGTGTAGACAAAGCATGTCCGATATAAAAAGGTAAAAGTTTTTGCTTCCGCCGCTTAATTCCAGGGGATCTGAATGTAGTATGGATCGTGTTTCCCGGAGTTAAAGGTGCACGCTATCGCTCACCAGCCAAAAACTTTTACCTGTAAACTTTGTTGAAAGTGCAGGTCTGTCCATTTTACATTCAAACCACTTAATAGCCCTCAATTACTAGTCGATTGTCTAGTTTCTAGGCCAAAAACGAAATTGCTCAAATAAAAATGTATGGAAATAGTATAATACGTATGTGCGCCAATTTTACATAAAAAAGCGATAAAATAAATATTTTTCTTGACTGGAATTATAAGGATCAATACTATTGAAATAGTATTGTCTTTTCTTGTGTAGCGGTGGTAACCCGGATCTGCTGGTGGGACCGGCAGTACTGTAGCTCAAGGACTCGCTGCCAGAGGCGCATTTGTTGCACTTTTGGATAAAGATAAGAATAAGGTGTTTCAAATCGAAAGTGATCCAAGCGGATGTTGGCAATAGCGAAGAAGTGGAGGCAACGGTAAAAGCCATTCAGGAATCTATGGGGACTGATGAAAGAGGCATGTGCGGGTTCCCCGGAGGCATTCAGATTAGGAATATTTTTTCTAGTATCTGAACAGGCAAAACACATTACAGTACATGATTTGTGTATATGCGGAGCTACGTTGGGCGTATAACTGCGAAAATATCAATTTATATTTAATTTTTATGGTGAGAGTCTGGAATGTTGCCTTTGTTTAAGACCACCCTTACGTCCCCATTATATCGTATATAGTGTAATAAGCTTCTAAAGAAGCAATCAATCTATTATCTCAGTCAGGAAGGTTTAAATATGAATAATACGCGTAAAAAAATAATGGTCATATTCGGAACCAGACCGGAAGCTAGCAAAATGTGCCCGGTAATAAAGGAGCTTAAATGCTATTCAGATTGGTTTGAAACCAAAATTGTAGTTACAGGACAGCATCGTGAACAATTGGATCAGGTTCTGCAAGGCTTTGGTCTTGTTCCCGATATTGATCTAAACATTATGAAACCAAATCAATCCCTGTCTTATATTACAAGTTCTGCTTTGTTAGGATTGGATGAAATTTTGAATGATGAGAAACCTGATTTGATTCTAGTTCATGGGGATACTCAAACATCGATGGTAGGAGCGCTTGCAGGTTTTTTTCACAAAATCCCGGTTGGTCATGTTGAGGCTGGTCTTCGCTCAAACAATAAATTCTCGCCATGGCCAGAGGAAGTAAACCGAAAAGTTGTCGACACAGTATCAGATTTATTGTTTGCTCCGACAACAGTTGGCAAATTAAATTTAATTCGGGAAGGCTACGATGCAAAACAAATCTTTGTAACGGGCCAAACGGCTGTGGATGCCGCGGCACAAACGTATGAAGAACGTTACTCTTTTAAAGAGTGCAAATTAAATGATTTAGACGTTAAAAACTCACGCATTATTACTGTTACTGCTCACCGTAGAGAAAATTATGGAGAGCCAATGAGACAAATATTTCAAGCCATCAAAAAAATTGCAGACAACAATGTAAATATAAAGATCGTTTACCCGATGCACAGAAGTCCAATTGTAAGAGAACTTGCAATCTCCATCCTGGGCGGTCACGAGCGCATTCTTTTGCTAGATCCGTTGGATTATTCGGATATGATTAACCTTTTGTCGTGCTCATCCTTTATTTTGAGTGATTCGGGTGGATTGCAAGAAGAGGCTGCGGTCTTTAACAAACCGTTAATTCTGATGCGTGATACGACAGAGCGCCAGGAGGCAGTTGACTCTGGAGCAGTTGTTCTTGTTGGAACCGATGAGAGAAAGATTGTTGAATTAGCCAATAAACTGCTTTTCGAGAAAGAGTTTTATGAAAAAATGGCAAACAGCAAAAATCCATTTGGTGATGGAAAAGCTTCACATCGAATTGCACAAATTATTTGTCATTATTTTGGTTTTATCCATGAGCTTCCAGAGGAGTTTGATGTTTAAAACTGTAAGATTTAAGTGAATGCCGGAATGAACAAAGTAATTGGAAATAAATTCCGGTTGACTCCCCGAACAAGGGGATGGCATGTCCTAAGTCCAATCTCTATAAACAAGAGTTCAGTACTGACATTACCGGTCTCATAAGCAACAGATAATGTACCAAAACAATCGTTTGGATGTTTCCGGAGGAAGAAATTAAGGCTGTGCTTGCGGAGCAGCCGGGCCTGGCTGCCAAATGGGACTATGAATACGGAGACCGTACAACAGGCAAAGCGCCTTGAACATTCGTCAAGGCGCTTTGCCTATTTCCTATTGATATCTGTTCTGATAACCGGTTTGAGCAGCATCAGTGTGATAGTGCTGGCCCGCAGTTACGGTTTGGGTTGTTTGCACAGTTTGTTGCAGCTGGTGGCAAAGATGAGAGGCTTGCTGCATTTGCTGCATGGCCAACTGGTGGCCTTGCAGGGCAGTCTGGATAATTTGTACAGCCTGATGCTCCCTTTGTGCCAACTCCTGAAGCCGGATTGCATTTTGCTGTTCTTGTTGAAGCAATTGCTGATACATTCCCGAGGCGCGCTGTGTCTGGTCCATCAATTGATGGATAATCTGATCGCACTGCTGGACCTGCTGGGTTATGGATGTGTTATACATAGCCGTCCTCCTTATAACTATTTTGGATACGGTGGTATTATGTGGTAATTGCATTTATTTTATACACGACATTGATGTGCTGATTTCAACAAGGGTTTCCTCTTCTGGCAAGGAGATTAGTTTATAGATCTTATCTTGTTCAATGTGATACATGCATTCACTTTCGGATCGGGACAGGTACCCGATAGTCTGATCAAAGGTGAATGTTTCAAGAACCTTGAGACTTATCGTTTGATCCATGGCAAAACCTCCTGTTTTCCGCTAATAAAGGGTATCTTCTTAATTTTACCATAAAGAAGGCTGCTTTGTCTTTTGCTATCTTGCTCTTTCTTTCATGATGGATAAGTTGTTTTTTCCCGGTTTTATTTTATAATATACACAATTTACATATTGAGGGGATGTCTTGATGTCCGCGTTTGTTCTTAACTAATCAAATTGAATAGGTTAACCCGCTGAATCCATTACACAAAACTGTTGATGGACTGTACTAATTTGGATGGAAAATCTGAGTAATGATATAGATTCCACTGTTTTTTTAAAAAGCCGCTTTTATGTGGTTTCTTTAGGTATGCCTAAGGAAGGGTTAACCAATTAGTTAAGAACACGGGCTTCCATCTATAGATATGATTGCGACTGTCGTGTTTTTGCACGGTTTTGTTTTTATCATGGATCAAAAGACAGGAGATGAACTCGGTGTTCACTTCTGTCTTTTTTTTATGGATCGGGGATGCTCTGCAAGTGTTTCAAACCCGTCCTCAGGTTGATGTACAAATAGATCAATCCAAATGCACACCAGTCTGAACAGGGCCGTTCTGTGTCTCAAACATTATGCCTTGATCGGAAAGCGGATTCTCTAAGTAGGGGACGATGATCTGGTTAGTATTTCACTGGGATTGCTTCTAAAACAATTATTTCCGGATGGGATTCTTACGCAAACGGAGATCCATGTTACCGATATAGATGACCGTTTCCTGGATTATATCCGCATGCTGGCAGAACAGGAAGGATTACCGGTCCGGTGTCACCATCATGATCTTAGAGAGCCCTTTTTCGGGGAGATCGATAACAGGTATGATTGTTTCTTCACAGATCCGCCTTATACGATGGAAGGAATGTCTTTGTTTGTTTCCAGAGGAATTAGCGCATTGAAGCATGAGAAGGGGCTGCCTGTTTTTTTATCCTATTCCCATAAATCACCGGACTTTATGCTTGCCATGCAGAGGGAGTTCGTACAGATGGGACTTATGACCAAAGAAGTTATTCCCCATTTCAATAAATATGAAGGGGCAGAAATAATCGCCAACCAGGGGCAGATGATTATACTAAACACAACTGATTTGACCAAACCATCCATTAGCGATTCGTTCAGGGAAGCGATATATACAGGAGAGAAAAAGCGGACGCTGCGTTTATACGAGTGCAAGACTTGCAATCAGCAGGTTGCCGTCGGGGCCGCCGGAGAAGTACCTACCATCGAGGCCCTTCAAAACCGGGGATGCTCCAACTGCAAGCAGGATATCTTTGAACTGGTCGTGAGAAAAATCGGTTAAAAACTTGTAAGGATACCGGAACTTTTGCATTCTTGCTTTTCCATTCCGGTGTCCTTACATGTTTGCTTGTCAGAAGGTATACTGGTTTTATAAAGGGCATGAACTTCTGAACGAAAGGTATGGGCTTATGAACAAGTGAAAATTTTCGCCTTTGCAAACGGTGCAAACCGGACGCTCATAAGCTTCCTGAGGATGTACGCCAACCGAGTATCGGCAGTGTAAATCCGGAGAAATGAATATAAATGGAGGGATTAGCTATGGAAAACAACCGTCTTAGCTATATTTATTGGACCCATTTGAATAGGGGAAACTGGAATTTGCATTTGGCCGCAACTTCAAAGGGCCTCTGTTATGTAGAGTCCGGAGATTCGTCCTGGGAAGGGCTGCAGCGCTGGGCTGAAATGCGCCTCCCCCATTCGCAATTAAAACGGGACGATAACCGGATGAACCGGTATAAAGAACAGTTCATTCAGTATTTGGAGAGGGAAAGGAGCGATTTTACATTTCCCCTGGATCTGCATGGAACGCCATTTCAGCTTACGGTTTGGAAGGCGCTTCAAGAGCTCTCTTACGCATCTACTTATGCCTATTCCGACATTGCCGAACTGATTCGGAGACCGGGCGCGGCACGTGCTGTTGGGGCAGCAATTGGAGCCAATCCTGTCCTTATTGCCATTCCCTGCCACCGTGTCATCGGCAAAAATCGGACGCTGACAGGTTATAGGGGAGGACTGAAAATGAAGACAGATTTACTGCAGCTTGAAAAGAGCCGGTCCTAGGGGAGTTCCCGATTGACCGGTTCTTTTAAATCCCGGATAACAGCACGGGCTTCTGCTGTTATATCCGTAATGATTCCATCTACTCCGAGCGTATAATATCGCTCCACCGCTTCTTCCGTATTGATGGTCCAGACAAAAATCGGTTTTCCTGCCAGCTTTGCAGAGGCAATCCGCCGGGCATTGACAAACGATTCTTCCACCACGTAAAAATCGGCATTGAAGCGGCCCAGATCAGCAAAGGTGGCAAAGATGATATAACCCACCTTTAGCTCCGGAACCAACTTCTTGACCTGCCCAACCAGGTCATATTCCAGGCTTTGTACGATTATCCTGTTGTTCTCCACATGATGACGGCGCAATGTTTCAACGAAAGTATCTACGTAATTATGTTCATAACCATGTGTTTTAAGTTCAATATTCAGTTTAATTCTCTTCGGCAGCTTATCAAGCACTTCGTCCAATGAGGGGATTTTTCCTGAAAAGCCGCCCTGTTTTAACGTAATCTGCTGCAATTCTTCTAAAGTTAAATCATACACGTTTACATTTTTTCCGGATAACCGCTTCAGATTTTGATCGTGAATGACAGCTAATTTTCCGTCTCCAGTTTGCAGCACATCCAATTCGATGTAGTCAGCTCCGGCCCGGATAGCACCTTCGAAAGCTTCCATAGTATTTTCAATTCCGGAACGAACGTCCCCGCGATGGGCCATGATTAGCCAATCTTCCTGCTGTTCCCCCCAATCCGTCCATACGGCAGCTATTCCCCAGCCTAGTACAAGCACCAGCCCGGAAGTCAATAGCTTATTGACATGACGGCGTACGAAGCTCTTGTTCCTTTCCTGACCTTCCTTCACTTCCTTGTCTACGGATTTTAAAGGAACTTGTATATCCTTTTGGTCCGCATATCTGGCATATAAGCAGGTAATCACCGTAGTAAAAAGTGGAGTGGAGAGAAGCGTAAGCCCATAAAATGCGCTGCTGAAAGCAAAGTTGATTTCCAGTGTGGAAAATTCTCTTTTATAAAAAGTGATACCGGCCATCACAGTACCTATCAGCAAGATAATGGTGATGAACAATAAGAAAAGGGAAACGAACAGCCATTCGAGTACGGTCCGGATCAATACCCATTTGCTTTCCCAGAAAAGACGGATGCTCTTACGAAAGACTTTCGAAAATTTACTGAACGGTTCCAGAACAAGAATAGGCAAGGCATAGATAAACAGAATATTTAAAATGACAACGCAGGCAAGAAAAAGAGTCAGTGCAAGTGTTCCTAAGGTTGTTTTACTGAGTTCCCCCGTAATAAAACCGGGAATCCGAAGCCCGGGTAATAGAGATGCTCCAATCCCCTCACTGAAAAGGGGGAATAAAAGAATTAAATAAAAGGCTCCGCCAATAAAGCCAAGGCCCCATAATTTAGGAAAACGGGTAACCACCAGCAAAAGGATAGATTTGATACTTATTCTTGTTCGTTGAATGCCGTAATAAGCCAAATAGATAAGTACAGCGAATTCCGCATAGATCAGGACAAAGGCAAAAGGACAGAGAATCAGCAAGCTTAATAGACCGTATGGACTGATCAGAAAACGCAGCAGGTCCTGGTTTGCGACAGCCTGAAAACCGCCCAGAGCAAGAATTTTATGGAACATAACAAAAAAAAACGGGCCAAATAAGGTTATTGTAAGAAGTTTGAATACAAATTCAAAAAGAAGAAAAGAGCGCCCCGAATATTTCCAAACTTGTATCACTTCGCGTGTCATGCGGAAAAAACGGGGGTGTTGTGAAGTTTGTTTCATCGGCAGACATCCTAAATTTTTGTTTAAGTAGCAATTTGTTTTTTGGAATAGTTAACCATAATAGTATTTCCATTATAAGCTTTTACTGACTGTTTACTCAATGTTTAAGCGTGTTTAGGCGACAAAACTATGAATTTTATATAAAAACAGGTACAAAAAATGAATATAAAAGCAATAAATAGTCATAAAAAGAATAAATATGGTATTATATACATGAAAAAGTTTTTGGAATATGCGGTTTCATTGATTCATTCTATGTTCATAGGAAGGAGGATGACAACTATACTTGGTCAGAAGAGAGCTGCCTTTATGAATGGCAGACATTTGACTCGAATTATTCGGCTCATTGTGTATTATTGTAGTGTGATCGGCTTGTTATCGTCATGTGCAGGTTCCAAGGACACATTGCATCGGGGAATGCCGGAAAAAGCTGCGGGAAAAGAACCTGTCTCCATTCTTGTGAAGAGTCTCGGCTTCACTTTTCCTGAGGGACTAAGCGAGAATCAAAACCCCTATTTGGAATACATAGAGGATCATACAAATTTGAAAGTGGATGTCCGTATTCTTCCGTCTACAGGCTACGAGAAAGCATTGGACAACATCATTTCATCCGATAATACTCCTGATATGATCAATGCCGCCTCTGAAATTTGGATTGCCAACCAGGTGAAAGAACAGAGGCTAAAACCGCTGGACGAGTGGATAGACCGTTACGGCCCTGATTTAAAAAAGCATATTCCCGGTTCCGTCTGGAACAAGGTCCGGATTGACGGGAAAATCTATGGGATTCCGAGCCAAAATCTAATCAAAGGATTGGAACTGATGTATGTCCGGAAAGATTGGCTGGACCGGTTGGGACTTGAACCGCCAGTTACGATTGAGGAATACGAGAAAGTCATTGAAGCTTTTGCCACCCAGGATCCTAACGGCAGCGGTGAACAGGATACATACGGACTATCAATGATGCACAGTCTTTACCGGTCAGCCCCCTTTTTTGGTGCATTCGGAATTCAATTAAATCAATGGACGGAAAGAGACGGGAAATTAGTATATTCGAATACTCTCCCGGAGATGAAGGAAGCGTTGGCTTTTTTCGCAAAGCTCTATAAAAACAAGTGGCTGGATCCTGATTTTCCAATGAACAATAACAGCGCGTTTGCACAAAAAATTGAGGAAGGGAAAATAGGGCTTTTTTCTGCAACCTGGTATGATACTCGCGGTCCTATAGACAAAAATATAGAAAAAGAACCTCATGCCGAATGGATTCCTCTTGAATATCCTACAGGAAAAAAAGGGCAGAAGGGAGTTTACGCCACTGTTCCGGTCCAATCTTATCAGGTCATCCCTGCTAACAGCAAACATGGGGAAGCAGTCATTCGAATGCTGAATTTTATTGCGGGAGAAGGAAGACATACCTTAATATTCGGATTTGAAAATGAGGTGTGGAAACGTCTAAACGGGGAAATTGTAACTGATTTCAAAGAACATGATAAACATTTGTACAGGGAAATGTTTACTTCCTTGGTACAAGTGGCCGATCCTCTTCTGAAAACAAGATTGCATTCATATGGCAAACATTTCCGATTGTATGAAAATCTGCAAATCATTGAACAGAATTTGATCGAGAATCTTTATACTGGTCCCCCTACTCCATCCATGGAGTCAAATATGTCTGTTTTGAATAGTTTACAAGGTGTTTTTACGAAGATCATCGTAGGGGCGGTACCTTTGGACGAATTTGACCGTTATGTGGAGGAGTGGAAAGAAAAAGGGGGAGATGCCATAACACGGGAAGTGAATGAGTGGTATCAGGGATTAAACAAATGAGGTTTTATGATGAGATTTTTCCGATGGCTGTATAACCAATATATTCGCAGCACCCAAATTCGCCTAACCAGTTCCTTTCTGCTCGTTTTACTTCCCCTGGTTTTTGTCAGTTTATATGCCAATGACCGTTCCAGGCAGATCGTACTGGACCAGACTTTGTCACAGGCCCAGAATAATTTGGACTCGCAAGCTGCCCATATGGATTTAACCTTGAAAAATGTGGAAGAACTTTCGAGAATGATTGCTTTGGATAAAACATTATTGCAAATGCTGGATCAGGCCGGGCCTGAACTGACCCCGCAAAGCATTATCCAATTCACGGAAATACTTAACCGGCTGTGGCATGTTACTTCTATCAGCCAGATACTGTCTGAAATTTCCGTCTATCATGCTAAATCGGGTACAGTCGTCTCGACCAAAAACGGAGCAAAAAGAATAACACTGGCAGATCAGAAGGAAGTATATGAACAACTAGCTTTGTCCAGTGGAATCGGAGGAACTTATGTACTCCCAAGCCAGAAAATCATGAAGGATACGACTTTCCGTGAACTGTCAGGCTCTGAAATGGTGTCCCTGGTGCGAACCATGGATTTATCCGCCTGGAGTAAGCATTCTAATCTTCTCATCGTTACCTTAAACAAAAAGAAGCTTAACGAATTAATCCTGTCGGCTTTGCCTTCAGCAGGAACTCATCTGTATTTATTTGAAAAGGACGGTAACATTATAACCGGATCGGACCAGCCGGATAGCGGCACGGGATTCATAAATGTGAAAAAAGAAGGGATGCTTCGGATTCAGGCTGAGCTGCCTTCTTATAAATGGTCTCTTGTGATGCTCCAACCGGAACAGGAAATTTACGGACAAACCGGTGTTGTCAGAACGTATACGTATCTTATTATAGTCATAAGTGTTTTGCTTTCCCTTATTTTATCCTGGTGGGTTTTTATCAGGATTGCCTCTCCCCTTGACAGGCTTTCATACGGAATGAAAGAACTGAGTTCCGGGAATTATGATCTGAGGCTGGATACAACACGGAAAGATGAGTTCGGCTATCTGATGAAAACTTATAACAAGATGGCCCGTCATCAGAAACATTTAATTGAAGATTATTATGAGCAGCAATTAAGGCTTGCCAACACGGAATTAAAGTTTCTCCAATCGCAGATCAATCCCCACTTTTTATACAATACCCTGGACTCCATTTACTGGATGGCAAAAAATTACGAGGCGGAGGAGATCAGCGAGATGGTTCTGAATTTATCCCGTTTTTTTCGTCTTAGCTTAAATAAGGGCAAGGAAGCTTTTACGGTTGAGGAAACAATCTCTCACCTTCATTATTACATAAGAGTTCAGCAAATCCGCTTCTTGGACAGCTTTACGGTCTCTTATCAGATCCAGGAGGAAAGCAAGACCATTCCTGTTTACAAACTGCTTTTGCAGCCGTTAGTTGAGAACGCACTGCTTCATGGACTGGAGAGAAAACAGGAGGGAGGAGAACTGATCATCTCCTCTTATCTGGAGGAAGAATATCTCGTTTTGTCAGTCCAAGATAACGGGGATGGAATAAACCGGGAGCGGCTGGATTATATTCAGCAGGAGCTTGGCTCACTGGCACAAAACAAGGCAGCCATTCTTCATGACATGGAGCGGACGATCCAAGATTTATATGGTCTGCGAAACGTCTTAATCCGGCTTAAAATGATGTATGGCCCAAAAGCAGATTTGCAGTTAGAAAGCGAAGAAGGCGTGGAAACCCGGATAACCCTCTTTATTCCTCTTGATTCGTGTAAGAGCGAATTCATTATGGATGGGAAGGAGCGATTAGCATGAACCTGTTGATTGTGGAAGACGAGCCCCGATTACGAAGCAGCCTGGCTCATCATATTCCGTGGTCAGATCATGGGATAGAGGTGGTTGGACTTGCGGCCAACGGAAATGAGGCTTTGAAATATGTGGGACGGAAAAAAACGGATATTTTGCTCCTGGATATTCAAATCCCGGGGATGGACGGACTTACTCTGCTTAAGACAATATTAGAGAAAGATAAGCTTCTTATTACAGTTATTTTAAGTGGCCATGATAATTTTGCATACGCCCAGACAGCCCTTGAACTTGGCGTCTTCAAATATCTGCTGAAGCCGGCCGGGGATCGCGAAATCCTGCAGGCGGTGCTTGGAGCAGCGGAGGAGCTTCGCAGAATCATGGAAAAGAGAAATAATATGGCTGTTTTGCAGCAAAAATGGAAGGAGAATCTGCCTGCTCTTCAAAATAATGCCTTTATTCAAATCCTTCAGGGCTGTTATGGGGCTGCGGAACGGGAACAATTGAACAGGGAGCTAAGCTTGAATCTTAGCAGGGAGAACCAGTACGCGGTTGCCGTTATTGATATAGACCAAGCAGTGGATCAAGAACCGGGTACCAACAATGTTAATAGCCCCCCAAAGAGATACAAACTTATGAGTGTAGCGAAGGAATGGATGGATACAGAATCATGCAGAGTATGCAGTGATGCCTTCGGGATGACCATTCTTCTTTTTACCGCGCCGAAAAATGAAGGGAGTGGGGACTTTATCCTAGGTGTACATTCCACTACTTCAAAGCTATTGTCAATTATTCAGCAAAGCCTGAAGGTGACGGCTAGTGCGGGAATCAGCAGTAAAGCAGGTGAATTGGACAGCTTGCATGAATTATATAAGGAAGCTTGCAGGGCACTCCAGAGCCGGAAGATTTATGGGGGTGGTATTGCCTTTCCGTACCAGGGTGTCCGAAGCTCGCCCGCCGATAATCCTGCTATTTCATTTCCCTATGAAAAAGAACTGGAAATAGCTCTTTATACTATGGATAAAAGCCGTGCTCTTCAAGTTCTGGAATCTGTATGGAGAGATAGTCAGAGCATGCTGAACGGATTGGAAGCTGTCCATGAGCAGGTGATGTATTTCTCCAGTTTCTTAATCCGGTTCATTCATAAGCAAGGATGGCGGATTCAAGAAGTAGTAGGGAAACATGCGGTCTTTTTTCAAAATATTCATCTTCTGAAAACACCCGATCATATTTATAATTGGCTTGAGGACTCCATTCGCAGCATTGTGGCCTACGGACATAGTCAAGGGAAAACCGTACGTCACCAGACGGTAAAAACCATCCTTGAACTAGTAGAGAGGGAGATAGACCAGGATCTGACTTTGGATACGGTGGCGGACAGACTGTATGTGAATGCTTCTTATCTTAGCCGCCTGTTTAAGCAGGAAACGGGCAAAACCTTTACCCAGCATGTGCTGGGGAGAAAGATGGAGCAGGCAAGAATGTGTCTGATGGAAGGCTGCCAAGTTCAGGAAACGGCCTATCAGCTTGGTTATAAGGATGTGAGTTATTTTATCAAGGTATTCCGTAAGTATTGGGGGACGACACCCGGATGTATCAAGGCATAGCCTTGGAAGACAAAAGTCACAAAAAAAGTAATGAAACCCCTATCAGTTGTAATAGGCTGATCGAGAGGATTCTTCCTTAGTGAATTACATGTTGATAGACGGGAGCAGACGTTATTTATATGAGAAAAGCCCTGTTGGAGGAGCTTCTCGGCGATTTGGCGGATGCCGGACAAAAAGGGAACAGGGATTCAGGTTAACGGCAAGCAGGTCTCCGTTCTGGCGAACCCGAAGGGGAAGTGACTTGAAATAGGTATTTCGTTTCAGTAAAATAGTATCTAATGCATGATAGTATAAAAAACAAAAGATATCCTCGTTAGGTGAGGCTCCTATACAAACAAAAGCCACTGCCCGGAAATATCGAGAGATACCTACGGGTAGAACAGAAATTGTCGGATTAAGGCTTTTTCTAAGGTGGCTAAGAGATGCTTCTACTCTTTACGTTGTATAGTGCTAAAACCAGACCAGGGGGAACGGACAGGCTTTTTTGTGTACCTCTGGAGTTTTTCCGGGGGTTTTTTGATGAAAAGAGGAGGAATAGCTATGAAAGGTCACTCGTGTAATAGCGCTAATCATATTCGGAAATCCGCCGGGAGGGAAAGTTTTGTTTGTCCCGATATTCTTCAAGCTCTAACCCATCATGCCCTTGTTTTAACAGGTAATGCGGAAAGTATGATTTGTTCTTAAATAACGGTGACAAGTCCGAATAAAGCAGGAAAACTCCGCCAAACGGATGGGAGTTTTTTGTTGCCTACAATCATTTGTACAGAGATGAGGGTTACACCATGATTCGCAAATTGAAAAAAATTGATCCTGTCATTATGTTCATTCTCGGTTGTTTTATTTTTTTTAGCACGCTTGTCATTTATAGTGCTGCTACCGGGGGCAATTTTGGTAATCTGCACATAAATAACATAATTTTATATGCTGCATCTTTTATTCCTTTTATTGTAGTTGCCTTTACAGATTACCGGATTATCATCCATTCTTTTTCTTATTTGTTTTATACTATCGGAATTGGACTTTTGCTTTTAGTTCAGGTAATGGGACAATCTATAAATGGTTCAAAACGGTGGATCGGAATCGGGAGTTTTCAGTTTCAGCCATCCGAACTTATGAAAATACTACTAATACTTGTGCTGGCTCATGTTTTGAGCAGGAGGGAAGGGCAGCCATTAAGGTTTATTAAGGATATTATCCCCCTAGGAGTCCTGGCTATTATCCCTTTTTACCAGATATTCAAGCAGCCCGATCTTGGAACGGCGTTAGTCCTGGTTTCTATTTGTTTAGGAATGATTTGGATAGGAAATTTAAAGGTGGCACACCTGGCTTTAGGGGCAGCTCTTTTAACCGTGATCATCAGCGGCATCATCCTTCTACATTCAAGCAACCCGGAATTGTTGTCCAAATTCGTAAAACCCCATCAAATGGATCGTATTCAAACCTTTTTAGATCCTTCCAGTAATCCAGATAAGAGCTGGCATGTTCGCAATTCTATCATAGCAATAGGAACAGGTGAACTGTATGGGAAAGGGTATCTACAGGGCAGCTACGTTCAGGGAGGATTCGTTCCCTATGATTATTCAGATTCTATTTTTGTAGTCATAGGAGAGGAGTTTGGATTTGTAGGTTCATCGATCCTTTTAATGCTTTACATGATTTTCATCTACAGGATGATCCAGATTGCCATACAATGTAAGGATCTCTCCGGTACTTACTTGATAGTAGGTATTATTTCCATGTTCACATTTCAAATATTTGAGAATATAGCAATGCACATTGGTATACTTCCATTAACGGGCATATCCCTTCCTTTCATTAGTTATGGTGGCAGTTCCCTGTTTACCAATATGATTGCAATGGGATTAGTAATGAGCGTAAGGATTCACCATGATCAGCCTCTATTATGGGAGGGTTTCCGTTTACGAAGACTCCTCGGATAATCGGTTGCGCACCATTTGGACGGCGATGGCATCATCCAGATAACCAATAGGGAAGACGTAATCGGGAATAATGTCAGCGGACAAAATAAAATAAAGCAGAGCACTGCCCGCAATTGCCCTTGTATCTTGCGAAACTTCCCGGGAACAAAATAATTCGTGCATCTGCCTTAATTCGTCTATGAACGGCCCCGAACCATTGACTTTCTCTACTTTTGAGGAGAATTCATTATGGATAACCCGCTGGCCTTCTTCCGTTAAGGCATACTGCTCGTATTTAAAAAGTTCCTTCTGAACGAGTTCGGTTGTAAGCTCATAATCAAAGAAATTAGAGGACTGAAGCACTTCCTTAATTCTGTTAATGGAAGTATGGATTCCAATTTCTGTACTGGTCTTATTAGTTCCAACATCATAACCGGCAGCTTGGAATAACCGTTCTACAGGGACTCCAAGATGCAGGGCGAAGACTTTTAAATGGTCCGGCTTAGCTGCCTGTTTGCCATTCACTATCCGTGAAATTGTTGCTGTATCTATACCGGTTAAGGCACTAAGCTTTCTCATGGACAAGGAACGTTCCTTCAAGAGTGCTTTTATGGTGGAACCAAGATCAGGATTATTCCAGTTTTTGTTCATTCATCTTCACTCCTTCAATGAAATGGACTTGACTGTTGAAGAAATCTCAACATTTTAAGAAACGGCCAGGCACTTTTTTCAACACACTCAATATGATGATATTACAAAAAGAGCAAAGGAGTGAATCATCATGACATGGCTGATTGTTGCGGGTTTTGCAATATCTTCAAGTCTGGATAACTTGGGTGTAGGTATTTCTTACGGCATTCGCAAGATTCACATCGGATTTGTTTCAAATCTAATTATTGCGGTTATCTGTTTTCTCTTTAGTGAAATCGGGATTTTAGGTGGCCAATGGTTATCTAGGGTGCTTCCTGGTATATTCCCTGCCTTGGTTGGAGCATTTCTACTTTTTATTATTGGGATCCGTATCATGTTATTAGCCGTCCCCCGGAAACAGCAAAAAGCTGATCTGGAAAAGGAGACTTCGGCACTTAGCGTGAAAGGAATACTGCAAAACCCGGAAAGAGCCGATACTAATAAGTCGGGAGATATTGGATACGGAGAGTCTATTCTTTTGGGGGTAGCGCTCTCAGCAAATGCGGTTACTAATGGTGTTGGGGCTGGGTTGCTAGGATTATCACCTCTTGCGATTTCCTTAACCGCATCAATAGGAAGTTTTGTTACAGTCTGGGTAGGAGTAGCCGTCGGGAAAAGAGCAGCTGGAATCCGTATTGGATCATTCAGTCTGGGACAGTTTGGAACCTTATTAAGCGGGGTTATTTTAATTTTCATTGCCATCAACGCAATCTTTTAAAGGCAACAGCCGAAAATAAGGCTACTCGTCAATAGATTATGCTGAATGAATTCTATTATGACGAAGTAGAGGAATCTAAAAAAACCAAAAGCGTGGCATGACGCTTTTGGTTTTAGCTTTTAAAATTTATCAAATTACTGTGTAACTATTATTTAAAGATCATGCCAATGTTTATTGATGTAAGCATTCCCTGCCCGATTTTTCCCTGTCTTCCTCGTAATGCTTTGGTTGTTTCTTATGATAATTTTGATGATACTCCTCAGCGGGGTAGAAAGGCCGGGCAGCTGTAATTTCGGTTACGATAGGTTTATTGAAGCGGCCGCTCTGCTCCAGTCTTAGTTTGGATTGAAGTGCAAGCTCACGCTGTTTTTCGTTGTGGTAATATATGGCGGTGAGGTATTGCGGGCCCCTGTCATGGAATTGCCCCTCCGCATCAGTAGGGTCGATCTGCTGCCAAAACAGTTCCAGCAGCCGTTCATAAGGAAATAACTCCGGATCAAACGTGATCTGAACGGCTTCGGCATGTCCGGTTGTACCGGTTTTGACTTCTTCGTACGTGGGACTTTCCTTGGTTCCCCCTGTATAACCCGATAAGATCCCATGAATCCCGGGAAGCTCTTCAAAGGGGGTCACCATGCACCAAAAACAACCCCCTGCAAATGTGGCTTTCTCCATTCGTTTTTATCTCCTCTGCCTGATTAGTATCTCTAAAGATCTTATTTTAACTATACAATGGATAAACGGAGAGGGCAAACGAGTTCCTTTATGCCAGAATATCAGTGGAGTATAACAGGCTTCTTGTTTTCGTTCAACCAATAAATAGAAGTTGGAAATACTTTTACCCCAACTTTTTTGGCTTTCTCGATTCATTGATGATCACTGGTATCACGATGAACTTCGATCAGCAAATGTAAACTGGAAGCGCCTCCGATAAATACCCCCACATTCGTCTTTATATTGGTCATTCCATTTAACAAAAAATTAGAAAGGTAATAAAAACCATAGCTATCATTATATGAAAAATGATCTTGATAGCAAATTATGGAATAGCCGGCTTGACGAATCGGAATAATAAGTTAACATGAGAACTGGACAGGATTTATTTTGGACAGAAATTATGGGGGATTTTTTACATGAAACAGCAAATAAACAAACGCTATATGGCCATTTATGAAGATATCAAAGAAAAAATACTTTCAGGTGAATTCGGACCTGGACATAAACTGCCTTCGGAACATGAATTTTGCAGCATCTATAAGACAAGCCGGGGAACGATACGGAGTGCCTTGGATCTTTTAGTTGAAGAAGGTATGGTTAACCGGCATCCGGGCAAAGGGGTTTACGTTCTGGAAAGGAATGCTATTACATTTTCATTTGGCGGACTGGTCAGTTTTAAAGAAGCCAGCGAAAATAACGGTCAGTCTTTTGTCACTTTAGTACCGTTCTTTACGGAGATGATCATTACACAGGAACTTCATGACAAAACCCGACTGCCGCTGGGGGAAGAAGTCTATTGCTTGCATAGAATACGTGAGCTTGATGGAGAGCGTATCATTTTCGACATCAATTACTTCCTGAAAGAAAAACTGACCGGATTAACAGAAGATATAGCGAAGGACTCTATCTATGAATATATGGAACAGCAATTAGGGCTTAAAATCGGATTTTCCCAACGAATTATTCAGGTTGAACCGGTCACGGTCAAGGATCGTGAATACCTGGATATGGAATCTTACGGATTTGTTGCCGTGGTTAAAAACTTCGTCCATTTATCCGATGGGACATTATTTGAATATACTGAATCGCGCCACCACCCGGAACGATTCATTTTTACCGATTTTGCCCGCCGCCGTTAGGCGGTTTTTTTGTTCGCAAATTTCGGAGAGCGTGTATTACTTCCAGCAGCACAAATTATCTGTGTCAATTTCCTGGTTCCACTCTCCCCCTCGTTCAGAAAAGCAATCCTGCTAAGCCGGTAATGAGATTTGAGTATATTGAAAGGTTTGGTTTAAAAGCTTAATTCAAGAACTTGGTTCAGAGTTTGCTTCAAGAGCTTTGTTCAAGCCCCCATACCTCTTCCTGAATAAAGGGGATGTTGACGCTAGGGTGATGTAAGAAAGATCAATGGCAAGGGACAGAATAGAACAAGGGAGAAAGTTTGACATTTTTATTAACTGTTTTGGACTTGTCTAGACAAGTGTTTACAAACTTGTCTAGACAGGCTATAATGATATCGTCAATCAGAAAGGAAGCGATTCCATAAGGAGGTTACATCATGGCTGTCAACCAGCAGTCCGTTGCTAAGATTTTGGAAGCAGTAGGGGGGAAAGATAATATTGCTGCGGTAACCCACTGCGTTACACGCTTAAGATTTGCACTGCAAGATGAATCGGTTATAAACCAAAAAAGCTTGGAAATTAACGAATTAGTAAAGGGTTCTTTTTCCTCAAACGGCCAATTTCAAGTTATTATCGGACCGGGTATTGTAGAGAAAGTTTATGCGGAATTACTTCATCAGACCGGCGGTGAACGCGCTTCCAAAGAAGATATCAAGAATGTTGCCGCACAGAAAATGAATCCGCTTCAACGCGCCATTAAGACATTGGCGGATATCTTCATTCCCATTTTGCCGGCAATCGTAACGGCAGGTTTATTAATGGGGCTTCATAATATCTTAACAGGAAAAGGAATTTTCTTTGCGGATCAATCGCTGATTGAAGTGTACAATCAGTGGCAGGGATTTGCTGAAATCATCAATCTGATTGCGAATACTTCCTTTGTCTTTCTGCCTGGCCTGATCGGCTGGTCTGCCGTAAAAAAATTCGGAGGCAGCCAACTTCTGGGAATTGTTCTGGGACTTATGCTGATTCACCCTGATTTGCTGAACGCTTGGTCATACGGGGATGCTGTTGCCAACGGTACTGTCCCTCACTGGAACCTTTTTGGCCTGCAAATTGAAAAAATAGGGTATCAGGGACAGGTACTGCCAGTTCTCATCGCCGCATTTTGTCTGGCTAAAATTGAAATCTTCTTAAACAAAAGAGTCCCGGACTCATTTAAATTGCTGCTTGTTGCTCCAATTACTTTACTGCTTACCGGTTTTTTATCTTTTATCGTTATCGGCCCTCTGACATTTGCAATTGGGAACCTTATTACATCGGCATTTGTAAGTATCTTCGAACACGCTTCTGTAGTTGGCGGACTCATTTACGGCAGCCTGTATCCGCTGCTGGTAGTAACCGGCATGCACCATGCTTTCCTGGCTGTGGATCTGCAGCTTATTGCCAGCACAGGCAGTACATTTCTATGGCCGATACTGGCTTTGTCCAATATCGCACAAGGATCAGCCGCCCTTGCGGTTATGTTTATATCCAGGGATGAGAAACTTAAAGGAATGTCAATAACTTCTGCTGTATCTGCTTATCTCGGCATTACCGAACCGGCCATGTTTGGAGTGAACTTGCGGCTTCGTTATCCGTTCATCGCCGCTATGATTGGTTCGGCAACCGGAGCGGTGTGTATCACAGCATTTAAAGTTCAGGCAGCATCCATTGGTGTAGGTGGCCTTCCAGGGTTTTTATCTATCTTCCCGAAACAGTGGGGACCTTTCTTCATCGGGATGATCCTGGCTCTGGTTGTTCCGTTTATCATCACTTATCTCATCGGAAAAACAAGAAAACAGACGATAACGGGGAATAATAGGGAATAAGGAGATTAGCTACAATATGAAACAAGAATGGTGGAAGAAATCCGTTATTTATCAGATCTATCCCAAAAGTTTCAAAGATACAAATGGTGATGGAATTGGTGATTTGCAGGGAATTATCGACAAGTTGGACTATTTGAAAGAACTGGGTGTTGAGGTGATTTGGCTTACTCCCATCTATGAATCTCCGCAGAAAGATAACGGATATGATATTAGTGATTATTATCGTATTCAACCTGAATACGGAACAATGGAAACCTTTGAAGAACTCCTCAGACAAGCTCATCTTAGAGGAATCAAAATCATCATGGATATTGTCGTAAACCACACTTCAACGGATCATGCCTGGTTTATTGAAGCGTCCAGCAGTAAAGACAGTCCTCTCCGGGACTACTATATCTGGAAAAACCCGGCAGACGGCGGAGTCCCTAATAACTGGAAGTCTAAATTTGGCGGCAGTGCCTGGGCATTCGATGAACGTACAGGGCAATATTACCTGCATTTGTTCGATGAGTCCCAAGCTGATTTGAACTGGGAAAATCCGGAACTAAGAGAACGCATTTACGATATGATGCGATTCTGGCTGGACAAAGGGGTGGACGGATTCCGCCTGGATGTGATTAACCTTTTATCGAAAGACCAGCGTTATCCGAATGATACTCTGGAGAAGGCCACGGATGATGGCAGGAAGTATTATACGGACGGACCGCGTATACACGAATACTTAAAAGAGATGAATGAAAGGGTATTTTCCCGGTATCCGAATCTCTTAACAGTAGGAGAAATGTCCTCCACTTCTATAGAGCACTGTATCCGGTATACGAATCCGGAAGAAAAAGAACTGAGTATGGTATTCAATTTCCATCACTTGAAAGTAGATTACCCGGAAGGGAAGAAGTGGGTAGCCGCTGAGTTTGATTTCCTTCAATTAAAGCGGATTTTGAGCGAATGGCAGCAGGGCATGCAAGCAGGAGATGGATGGAATGCACTCTTCTGGTGTAACCATGACCAGCCGAGGGTTGTATCCCGATTCGGTAATGATGGGAATTATCATCGGGAGTCAGCGAAAATGCTGGCAACAACATTACACTTGATGCAGGGAACTCCATATATTTATCAAGGTGAAGAAATCGGAATGACAAACCCGTACTTCAGCAACATTGATGATTACCGGGATGTGGAATCTATTAATGCCTACCGTCTGCTCATAAAGCAGGGAGTTAAAGAAACGGAAGTCATGGCTGCGCTTCAACAAAAATCAAGAGACAATTCCCGCACACCTATGCAATGGGATGATACCGAGCAGGGAGGGTTTACAAATGGAGAACCTTGGATCAAGCTGGCTCCTTCGTTCTCATCCGTGAACGTTAAGAACGAGTTAAATGATCCGGACTCTATTTTTCATCATTACCGCAATTTGATTCAGCTGCGCAAAGAATATGATATTATTGCCTACGGCGACTACAATTTACTGCTTGCGGACCACCCTGAGCTTTTCGCTTATGTCCGAAGTTTTGGTAAAGAAAGGCTGCTGGTCGTAAGTAACTTTTCGAGCCGAACAACGTCATTTACTCCTCCTGAAGGATTGGATGCTGGAAAAGAGACAACATTGTTAATCAGTAATTATCCCGATACAAATGAATACTTAAGCGAGTTCGTTCTTCGTCCTTACGAATCGGCAGCTTATTATTGCAGAGACTGATTGCCGCTTTGTTATAAAGATTATCAAACCGCAAAGCCGGGAAAACAAGAGGTTCCTTTCCGTTCAATCATGGACTGGATTCTCTTAGCCGAGAAAGATTGCCCTGATCCGGTTTCTTTAGTTGTAGAGTTGACAAGGGAAGGCGTTCGGCGTGCCCAGTTGTTTACCTATTGAAACAGCTTGGCTATGAGGTAAGCATGGAGGATCTTTATATATAACATTCCTATTGCTAAGATATATAATAAGCTATACAGAAAACCTACGGATCTAATCAGTATCAGGTTTATTGCAAATGAAGGGAAATAACAACACTTAATAATCATTTTGGGCGGCGAACATTTTGCCCAGGTCAACAAGCAGTTCAGGTGCATCCATGGCATCCATTCGAACTTCCAAAAACATCAGCTTATTCGAATTTTTCGCTTGGACCAAGGCGTCATCCAGTTCTTTTTCATTCTGAATCCGGATACTTACACAGTCGTTTTGCACGCCCAAAACTTCGGGAAGGCGGTGATATTGCCACATGTAAATATCGTTATAAGCCTGATCTGCACCATGGATAGCACGTTCAACCGTATATCCGTTATTGTTAATTAGGATAATAACAGGTTTCAGCTTATGCTTCATCAATGTCGATAGCTCTTGAGCATTCAATAGGAAGGAGCCGTCCCCAATTATAAGAATGTGACGGCGTTCGGGCGAAGCCAGGCAAGTGCCCAGAAGTGCCGGCAGGGTATACCCCGATAGATCCCCACAGCGGCTGTCCAACAAATGTAATATATTCCGGTAAAGGGACGGTAGATACTCCGAAGAAAGCCGTGCCCTGTTCGGCTAATAACACATCGCCTTTATCCAGGAACTGGCCAAGTCTCTCCCAGAAACGTTTTTGAGTAACAGGTCCTGAGGAAGAGGGGTTAAATTTCGGCTTTCCGGCAACTTCCCGTTCGTAGAGCGATTGACAGCCCGGAATCAGTGTCAATGCCCTGCTGAAGACGCTTGAAGTAACGAAACAGGCGCTGCATGCTCCAATGAAGCAGCTTACCGAAATGGGTTACATCATAAGTGAGCCATCTGCTTCCGATCGTCGGGTTCGAGAGCTTTATTTAACGGAAAAGGGAAAGAAACTGGAGAAAAAGTTAAGTGATGTTCAAAGAAAAAAGATGGAGGCTGTGTTTCAGAAACTGGGATGGGACCATGAGATTGTTTGGAGAGAGGTTATGGAGGAAATAGCTAAAGGCTAGCACTATTGATAAACCTAAAGGATCAACCCGCAGAATTTTGGCTCATTCCTGATAAATAGACTGCTGTTGATGAAGTGACCCCTAAAAGTTAGACACGGTTAGTTCATTAGGCAACTTGTTGGGTTTGAGTTCGATATTGTATCGGACTCAAACCTTTTAATTTTGCCTTTATACGTTTGTTATTATAGTAATCGATATATTTCTCTAGTTTTTCTTTAAAATGCTCTATACTTTTAAATTCTTTTAAGTAGAGAAATTCAGATTTCATCAGACCGAAGAAATTCTCTATCACTGAATTGTCGTAACAGTTGCCTTTTCGAGACATACTTTGTATGATGCCTCTTTCTTTCAGAGCATGGCAGTATTGTTTCATTTGATAATGCCAGCCTTGATCTGAATGCATCAGGAGCCGATGATCTTCAGGTAAGCGTTCGAAAGCTTGTTCTAACCTCTCTGAAACAAGGGAATAGGTTGGACGCGAGCCTATTGTATACGTAATGATCTCTCGGTTAAACAAATCTAATACAGGTGATAGATACAGTTTTTCTCCAAATAATTTAAATTCTGTGATATCTGTCACCCATTTTTCATACGGTTTTGTCGCTGTAAATTGGCGATTCAAAATATTAGGCGCTATCTTACCAATTCCCCCTTTATATGACTTATATTTTTTCATATGAACAAGACATGTTAAACCCAATTCTTTCATGATTCGCTGTACTTTTTTATGATTCACTTTTTGTCCACGATTCATTAATTCATCACGAATACGGCGATAACCATATCGCCCCTCATGTTCTTCATAAATCGCTTGTATGGCTTGTTTTACATCGGCATCTGGATCAGGGCGATTCATTTGTTTGACCAAATGATAATAGGTACTGCGTGGAGTACCTGCTAGCTTTACTAAATCGTTCACCGGAAATTCATGCCTTAATTCATAGACGACTTGTGCTTTGTCTTGTTTGGTGATTTTTCCTTGTTTTGAACTAAGGCATTCAACTTTTTTAAATAGGCATTTTCCATTTCAAGCTGCTTAATACGTGTTTCTAGTGCTTCTACCGACCCTTTAAATTGATGAGCAATTGTTTGAAACGAAGCTTTTCCTCCGAGATAAGCTAAAACTGCCTTTAATTTTAGTTCTACACTGTATTTTGCCATATAAAAACTGCACCTCCCATTGTTAGATGTGTCTAACAAATGGGGTGCAGTTCATTGACGGTAGTCTATTTTTTTTCTGTTTTTTTAAAATCTAGTATTCCATTTATGTAAGTTTATGGTAATATATATGTAATTCATAGTTCCCCCATCTTAATAATACCAGATTGATAGATTGACTGATAAGAGGGAGAACGGAAAGGAGGAGATGATCTTCTTTACGCTTGCATGAAAATCTCATTATGCAAGAAAAACCAATTTGATAGGAGGAAAATGAATGAAGAAGACACTGGTAACTATTCTGGCAGGAGCATTTTTGGTAGGAACGTCATTGTCCGCAGGGGCAGCAGGAGTAGCAGGAGCAGAAGACCCTAACCGTGAACTTGCCCCCAAAACTATTGTAGGCGAGAATTGGAATCCGCCGTCCGGTGCTTCTGAAGAAGAAGCTATCTGGAAGTACCTGTCCAACAAAGAAGAAAAATTGGATATCAGTAAGGAAGAAATTAAAGACCAGCTAAAGATTGTCAAGAAGGAAAAAGATTCAAAATCGGGAACATCGCATTACAAGCTCAAACAATATATCCAAGGCATTCCGGTTTATGGAGCTGACCAGACCGTCCACTTTAATAAAGAAGGAGAGATTACCTCCCTGATCGGAAGCGTACTCCCGAGTGATTATCAGAACCTGCTGCCAAGCGGGACTAAACCCCAAATAAGCCCCACAGAAGCCATCCAGGCTGCCGAAAAAGATGCGGAGAAGCAAATCGGAAAGCTCGGTAAACCTGAAGCAGCTCCCAAAGCTGACTTGAATGTTTACCTAGATAAAGGGAAAGCCTTCCTGGTATACGTTACAGAGGTCAATGTACTCGAGCCTCAAGCGCTGCGTACCCGCTATTTTATTAATGCCCAGGATGGAAGTATTGTAAGCAAATACAGTTTGCTTGATCACGCCACAGGCACAGGAACCGGTGTACTGGGTGACAAAAAATCGTTTATTACCACAAAATCCGGTTCTACCTTCCAGTTAAGCGATACTACTCGCGGAAACGGCATCAAAACGTACTCCGCCTCCAACCGCTATACTCTTCCCGGACTTCTTTTAACCAATACTAACAATGATAATTGGACAGATGGGGCTGCTGTGGACGCACACACCTATGCCGAAACCGTCTATGACTTCTATAAAAATAAATTCAACCGCAACAGCCTGGACGGCAAGGGGCTGCAAATCAAGTCCACTGTTCACTATGGCGTTAAATACAATAATGCCTTCTGGAACGGGCAGCAAATCGTATTCGGAGACGGTGATGGAAAAACCTTTATTCCCTTCTCCGGAGACCTGGATGTGGTAGGCCATGAATTGACTCACGGAGTTACAGAACATACGGCCAATTTGGAATATGAGAACGAATCCGGAGCATTGAATGAATCCATTTCGGATATTATCGGCAATGCGATCAAAGGCAAAGGATGGCTTATTGGAGAAGACGTGTATACGCCGAATATTCCGGAGGATGCTCTCCGTTCCTTAGAGGACCCAACACTTTATGGTCAGCCGGACCATTACAGCAATCGTTACAAAGGACCTTCGGATAATGGCGGCGTTCACACTAATAGCGGAATTAACAATAAAGCCTACTATCTGCTCGCTCAAGGAGGAACTCATAAAGGTATAACTATCGATGGCATCGGGCGGGATAATGCGGTGAATATCTACTACCATGCACTTGTTTACTATTTAACTCCCAATTCAAATTTCTCGGCTATGAGGGCCGCTGCTATCCAGTCTGCAACGGATTTGTTCGGAGCTGATTCCAGTGAAGTCGATTCCGTGAATAAAGCTTATGACGCCGTTGGAGTCAAATAAATTCCTTTTACTTCTGTATTAACCGTATAGTGAAAGTATAAGTATGCCGCTCCTTTTTGATAAAAAGGGGCGGTTTTTTCCAAATTTCTAAGATATCATTTCGATTAACTTAAAATGAGGGAAAGTATCTTTCCGATGATTTCGTTAGTGACAGGATAGATGGAGGATTTTTCTTACTGAAGTAACCATTCTTGCGAATAAACGTAATAAGGGTTCAATACAATGACTTTATCAATAAACGAATAATCGTGGTTGAAAATTAGGCCGTCAGATTGAAAGTTCGTTGAATCTCCATATTTTCTTTGCGTCAACTTTTAGGTTAAGATAAGAATACCATGTTTGGCCCAACCATGCTATAAAAAATAATTAACAGTCCCGGTATAAAATGATTTTAGAGAAGCCTTTAACAGCAAGAAAAGGAGGGACTCACCTTGAGACAAAATTATGCGGACTGGCTTTATAGGCAGGATGTGCGACTGTTTTTCTGGTTTAACCATAGACTGAACTTCTCGGCATTGGATCGTGTTTTAGGTATGCTTACCCATCTTGGAGGAGCGTTCTTTACCATTCTCATGACATTTTCGGTTGCTCTATTCGCCCCTGAATCCTGGAGCAGGGCGGGGGGGGCAGGCCCTGATTTCTCTAACGGTAAGTCATCTTCTCGCTGTTGGATTAAAGAGAAAGTTTAAGCGTATCCGGCCTTATCTTGCTTTAGAACAAGTGAATACGGCCAAGACAATGCTTAAGGACCCGTCTTTCCCTTCCGGACATACTACAGCTATTTTTTCTATTATCACGCCCTTTCTGTTTATGACTGGCTGGTTTTCCCTGGTACTTCTCGTTCTAGCCATTTTGGTGGGCATGTCCAGGGTGTACTTGGGGCATCACTATCCTTCGGATTGTTTGGTAGGCTCTTTCCTTGGTACAGTAAGTGCGCTGCTGGTTGTTATGATGACTGGATGGTGGTAAAGCAGCCATCAAAAAAAGGCGCTTACCTTATAAAATAGGGAAGCGTCTTTTTTTGTAAGGGGATAAATCCAATTCACGATCTGACATCATCCGGTTCAAGCAATAAAAGCACCACCGTTTATATGCAGAGTTTCTCCGGTTACATAACGGGAATCATCACTTGCTAAATATACATAAGCGGGTGCTAGCTCAAAGGGCTGTCCCGCTCGTTTCATAGGAGTATCCGTCCCAAATACGGCGACACGCTCTGCCGGGAAGCTGGAGACAGTCAATGGTGTCCAGATAGGGCCTGGTGCCACAGCATTAACCCGGATTCCGTCCTCTACAAGTGACATTGCCAAAGATCGGGTAAAAGATACAATGGCTCCTTTGGTGGAGGAATAATCAATAAGCGTTTTTTCTCCCCGGAAAGCGGTAACGGAAGCCGTATTAATGATGGAATCACCTGCTTTCAGATGTGGCAGTGCTGCCTGTGTCATGAAAAAAAGGAGAAGATATTGGTACGAAATGTATGCTCCAGTTGCTCCTCCGATATATCCATCAGGCTTTCCTGGGGGTATTGAACCCCTACATTATTAACTAGAATATCAAGTCTGCCGAAAAATTCCATCGTTTTTGTTATTGCTGAACAGCACGCTGCCTTTGAACGAAGATCCAAGCGTAAATTCAGGCATCGTCTTCCTAATTGTTCAATCTTTCTCCGCGTTTCCACCGCATCGGCATCTTCATAAAGATAGACGATTGTTACATCGGCACCTTCCTTGGCAAAAGCGACAGCAGTAGCCCTTCCAATCCCGCTATCCCCTCCAGTAATGACCGCAACCCGTCCAGAAAGCTTATTACTCCCTCTATAAGAAGGATTTTCATATATCGGTCTTGGAGACATGATATATTCCAGGCCGGGCTGGATATCCTGATGCTGAGGCGGAAAAGCGACTGGCTTTTCTTCACATTTAGTTTTCGAACCTAAATAAGGATATAACGGATATGTGTCCATATTGAACCTCCGAATCGTGATAATAGCCTATAGAACCACAATATGCTCTTCGGGCAAAAGGGGTTCCATTCTGAGATCAATCTCCTTTAGAAGGGAATATGACATTAGCTGCTCAATCAGGTTTTTGCATGGCAGATTATGCACAGCCTTTTTTCAGTGACCGTGGTCCTCGGATCGCGGTCATCCTTTTTGGCATTATCCAATCCCGGATACCTTCCGGAATTTCTTCTGTACACCGTTCTAAACATGAAAAAACCTTCCCGCAAAGCAGGAAGGCAAGAGGCATAAGTTGAACTCCTAATAAAATTATGTTAAAATCACGTATACGAAACAATTTTACACTAATATAATATAACATACCGCAACCTTTTTGTCAACTACAAAAGAAGGGGTCGATCCAACAAAAAGAAAACATTTTTTCGGGGAATTTTTTATGGGAGGATGGAGCTGAACATGGCGAATGAAGATGGGAAAGTAGAGACTAGACTTACGCTTGAAAGGGCGAAGGAACAATTAATCGAATCAGGAAAACAACACTCCTCGCTGACTTATAAAGAGATCATAGAGAAGCTCGCCCCTTTTGATCAAGAGCCGGAACAAATCGATGAATTTTTCGAATTGCTTGCCGAGCTTGGCATTGAAGTGGAAAATGAAACAGATGATAATCCTGAACCCGGGAACCAAACAAAAGGTTCTTTGGACGAGGATGATCTGACGCTGCCGGCAGGTAGTCTCAATGATTCCGTACGGATGTACTTAAAAGAGATTGGACGTGTTCACCTTCTTACAGCCGATGATGAAATCGAACTTGCCAAACGGATTATGGAAGGTGACGAGGAAGCGAAACAGAGATTAGCTGAGGCCAACCTGCGCCTAGTTGTCAGCATAGCCAGGCGGTATGTGGGACGCGGTATGCTGTTCCTGGATCTGATTCAAGAAGGTAACATGGGACTAATGAAAGCAGTAGAGAAATTTGACTATACTAAGGGATATAAGTTCAGTACCTATGCAACCTGGTGGATTCGGCAAGCGATTACGCGTGCCATTGCAGACCAGGCCAGAACGATTCGAATCCCGGTTCATATGGTAGAAACCATCAATAAACTGATCCGCGTTTCCAGACAACTCCTCCTAGAACTCGGGCGCGAACCAACCCCTGAAGAAATTGCCAAGGAAATGGAACTCTCCACAGATAAAGTGAGAGAAATCATGAAAATTTCCCAGGAGCCGGTTTCACTTGAAACACCGATCGGGGAAGAAAATGACTCCAATCTTGGAGATTTTATCGAAGATCAGGACGCATTGGCTCCGGCGGACGCTGCTTCATACGAATTGTTAAAAGAACAGCTGGAGCACGTCTTGGATACATTAACCGAACGGGAGGAGAACGTATTACGCCTCCGGTTTGGGCTTGAAGATGGGCGTTCGCGCACGCTTGAAGAAGTGGGAAAAGTGTTCGGTGTTACCCGTGAACGGATCAGGCAGATTGAGGCGAAAGCCCTTCGGAAACTAAGACACCCAAGCAGAAGTAAGAGATTAAAGGACTTTTTAGACTAACCATCGAAAAAATAAAAAACGATCGCTGTCCTTCAATGACGCGATCGTTTTTTTCATTGTCTAATTATCATTCGTGTAACACCTGTTATTTAACCGGCGGCTTTGGGATTATAATCACACCTTTGTATCTTTTTAAAGAAGGAGGCGCATCCACAAACTGCCTGATATTTACGATACGGCTCTCCAAATCCATGCGATGGTTGCTTCCCACCTGAAAGGAAGCGGAAGTTGAAATGCTGTTAACTTTGATTTGCCCCACTTTAATGCGGGGGGAAAGATTCAGCACCTCTTGCTCGAGATTTTCATCCAAAGGAATAGTGGGAATCTTTTTGGAGAAAACCTTATAGTCCGAGAAATTTCCTTCATCTTCGATAAAAACGGGAACTTCACGATGTAAAGCAAATACATTGCTCTTGGCCCCGATTCGTCCAGTATCCCCACAAATGAATGTGGAACTGTTATCTATATTATTTATGAGGATATTAGTTACACATGAAATTCGTTTCATGACTGTTTTATATAGGGGAAGCCAAGGGGACCAGCGGGCCTGTCAGAACGGATTCGGGAGGAGTATCAAAGGCCGAACTGCATGTAATGACCTGGCTGTCTCCCACAAGTAAAACGGAAGAACTCGCAACTCCGATAACTTTTATTTTGTTTACATAAATATCTTTATTAATAACAGTTAACTTCATTTCCTATCACCCTCCTTGTTTAAATGTTTTACTGATGTATTGTTCCACTGCCGTGTCAATATCGTGCTTAACCTTTTCAAAAACGGACATTTTCACACTTTCCTCATCTATCTGGTCTGCTTTTTGGTTTTCGTCTGATACGGCATGCATATAATAGCGGATTCTTTCATCGAGCTGTTGGTGAATATCCGTTAAGATGGCAGGGGTTATTTCACTTGCATCCGCCTGGTGTGCCTCACTCCATTTGCGTATTTTCTCGGGTACTTGTTCATAAAGATAACGGATTAGCTGTTGATGAATATGCGAATTCCCGTTATCCCGGATGTTCATCTGATCGAGAGGTTGCCCGTTAACAGTGAGGTCGTCTAACGATTTGCCTCCGTTCGGTGTAAGGCCGATGTTTAATGTGCCATCCAGTCTTTCGATCTTCAATTGGTCAAAATGGTATTCTATCTATGCTTGTCGGATTGCGTTGCTTGATGTTATCTATATCGGATTGCAATTGGGACAAGCGATCATCCAGCAACAGAGTTTTTTCCAAAAGCCACTGAATCTGGAAAATAAGCTGCTGATAGCTGTAATAATCCATCTGTGTTCCCTCCTTAACACATTATATGGAGGAAAAAAGGACACATACTGGAAACTTCATTTTTATCGAAGCGGCGGCAATGGAACCATAGGGGAGTACGGCAAGTGGGAGGCATCTTGGCCGAATTGCGGGGCTGGCGCAGTAAATCCTCCTGTATTGTATATATTGGAAAGAGATTTAATGACTCCCGCAGTTCCGATATGAAATACAGAAGAGTTGCTGATCACTTCAATCCGTATCTGATGAATTGTAATCGTCTGATTCACAGTAAATGAGCTGAGATTACACGATTTGTTGTCTGCCATCACTATCCACCACATCCGGGTCATTGGTATTTGTGCTGCTGGCCTGGTTATATCTGATAATCGTACCGATCTCATCCCCTGTTACAAAAGAGTTGGCTCCTGCATAAGATTTTGTGCTACTGCTGAGTATAATTGAAGCTGAATCACCGATCTGGACATTGGAGCTTGGGCCGACACTGTTAATTTTAATATTTCCGACAATTGAAGGCATCGCTCCCCCTCCTGTAAACATAATGCTCTTTATCATTGTATGTAGACTTTTATCCCAGGGTCACTCCAATTTCCTTTACCGCATAAAATAAGTATGGGAAGATGAAAGGAGGGCTACTATGGACAAGGGAAGAATTGGGGAGCATGACTGGGTCTTGCAGGATCCGTTTTTTCAAAATAAATTTCCTTTTAATGACCTAGGCAATCCGCTTGATTTGGATCCGGCAAAAGTAGAAAATTACGTGAAGAATGTGATTCGGCAGGCTAAGGAGGGAAGCCGTGAGGTTCCCTGTGATGTTTTTGAACTGCATAACGATTTGGTTGCAAGGATGAAAATCCCGAAGCAGGTTCACATTGAAGATTTGTCCGTTTCTTTAAACAACAATCAAATTAAAATAGAAGGATGGCCAGGCCAGGATGAAGGGAAATTGATATCATTGCCTGCTTCTATTATCCCTCACAAGAGCAAGGCTTCATTCAAAGAAGGATATTTGCAAATTAAAATGCCCAAGATGAGGAATGGTAACTTTCATGAATTGCAAATACGCCATCTGAAATAACTTGGACTCCGATTTCTTGATCTTTTCCGGGATTGAAAGGTATAATAAGAACAAAGGTAACTGTCAGGGATAGCTGAAAAATATGATTTCCATCAGAGGACTATCCGAAGAGGGAAATCGTCAACCGCAAGAGAATGGCATAAGGGCTTGCATGAAATAATCTACGTGCAGGTTGAATTTGGGGTAGACCATGTTTTGAACGCACTCGTCCCTTCGGATGAAGTGTGTTTTTTCATTTCTATGCAAGTGCCGGTGAGACCAGATTCCAAAAAAAGTTTTGCCGGAGGAAGAGGGAACGCCGTAGGCCGAAAAAAAGGGGGAAGTGGGTAGGGTTATGAATGCTGAAGAAAATAGGGGAACTTGTCCGACAGCGAATGGTCGTGAACAGGAACCTTCAGAGAGGATACTCGTAATGACTGCTGTAGAGGCGGAAAGGGAAGCAGTCCTTCAGGGGCTTCAAGACACGAAAGGATTTGATGTTATTCTGGCGGGAGTTGGTCCGGCCATGGCTGCAGCCCGCACAGCAAAAGCCCTTTCAAGCGGGAACTATAAACTGGTTATAAGCGCCGGAATCGGGGGCGGATTTCCAGGCAAGGCCGGGATAGGGGATATTGTGATTGCTGGTGAGATCATTGCTGCTGATTTGGGAGCTGAGACACAGGAAGGTTTCAGCATCTTGGAGGAATTAGGCTTCGGTTCATCCTGCATCCAGACTAATGACATGCTGGTATCCAGAATAGCTGAAACGTTCAATGGAGCCGGATTACCTGTACATATTGGTCCAGTACTTACAGTCTCTACGGCAACAGGTACTTCAGATTCCGCATTGGCACTGGCCGCACGGATAGAAGGGGCTGCGGCTGAGGCTATGGAAGGATATGGGGTAGCTGCCGCTGCCCAGGACCAGGGCGTACCCGTCCTTGAAATTCGCTCTGTCTCCAACATGGTTGGCCCCCGTGATAAGAGTGCGTGGCGCATAAAAGAAGCTTTGGCTGCTTTATCATCAGCCAGTTCTGTCTTACGGGAGGTGTTAAGATGAGGATTGCTTTTTCCCCTTGTCCTAATGATACGTTTGTTTTCCATGCCTGGGTACACGGATTGATCCCCGGAGCGCCTAAACTGGATGTTACTTATGCAGACATCGATATTACCAACCACCTGGCAACCCGCTCAGACGGCCCGGAGGTACTAAAGATCTCTTATGCGGCTTTGCCTTGGGTTCTGTCCGAATACGCCCTGTTACCGTGCGGGGGAGCCCTTGGGCGGGGGTGCGGGCCGCTTATACTAACTAAAGACGGTACGAAAGACCCGTCCGTTTTGTCTGGAAGAAGGATCGCTGTACCCAGTGAGCGTTCAACTGCCTATCTGCTGTTCAGGCTTTGGACCTCCCGGCATGTACCGGGAGGTATAGGCGAGATTGTTGTGATGCCGTTTGACCAAATTATGCCTGCCGTACGTGACGGCGAAATAGATGCGGGACTGGTTATTCATGAAGCCCGCTTTACTTATTCTTCCTATGGACTCACGCTGCTTGCCGATTTGGGGAGCTGGTGGGAGGAAGATACCGGTCTGCCGATTCCGCTCGGAGCTATCATTGCACGGCGTTCTTTGGATTTGGAATCCATAGCAGAGTGGACCCGTTCTTCTGTTGAGTATGCATGGGCCCATCCGGAACAATGCCAGAACTATGTGATGAGTCACGCTCAGGAATTGTCAGTTGAAGTCGCGAAAGCTCATATTGATCTTTATGTAAACCACTTTACTGGACATTTAGGTGAGGACGGTTATGCTGCTGTAACCTCTTTACTTGAGCATGCAGCGAAAGAAGGGCTTGTGCCGGAAATAGATCCGGCGTTACTGCGGTAATGAATAATGATACTATGCTTATACAGAAAGACCTTCAATTTCACCTGCATGGTAAAAATTGGAGGTCTTTTCTCTCTTATTTTGGAAATGCCCTATTATATATTTATTGAACTTCCATCATCCAGTTAAACGGGTCTGGTACTCTTCCTGTCTGGATGCCGGTCAGTGTATCATAGAGCCTGGCCGTCAACTCGCCGGTTTTTCCGCTGCCGATAACCAGTTTCTCTTCTCTCCAGCACAGTTCACCAACGGGAGAAATAACGGCAGCCGTTCCTGTGCCGAATGCTTCTTCCAGCGTGTGATTGCGGATGGCTTCATACAGTTCATCGATGGAAATGAGCCTTTCTTCAACTGGTACTCCCCAATGCTGAAGCAGCTCCATAATCGAACGTCTGGTTATTCCATCGAGAATACTGCCAGTTAAAGCCGGAGTCACTACGGTACCATTTATTTTAAAAAAGACATTCATGCTGCCTACTTCTTCAATATATTTTCGATGAACTCCATCCAGCCAAAGTACCTGAGAATATCCTTCCGCAGAAGCATGCTCCTGTGCCTTTAATCCCGCAGCGTAATTTCCTGCTGTCTTTGCATTTCCGACACCGCCTTTTACAGCACGTACATAATCCGGTTCTACGAAGATGCTGACAGGTTGAATACCTTCTTCATAGTAAGAACCCACAGGCGAAAGAATGATAATAAACTGATAATGAGTGGATGGGGAGACCCCCAGAGCCGGCTGGGTAGAAATAATGAAAGGGCGGATATATAAGGAAGTGCCCTCTTCTTCAGGTATCCAATCCTGATCGATGGAAATGAGCTGTTTCAGAGCTTGAAGAGCTAAATGCTCGTCCAGATGGGGAATACTCAGACGCTCATTCGAATGGTTGAGGCGCTGAAAATTGCTTTGGGGACGAAACAACAAAATCTGTTTATCATTGGTTTTATATGCTTTTAAGCCCTCAAATACCGTTTGCCCGTAATGGAAGACCTTTGCTGCCGGATCAAGACTGATTGGCTGGTAAGGCACAATTCGGGGATTATGCCAGCCGGTTCCGGCTTCGTAATCCATGATAAACATATGATCTGTAAAAAACTTCCCGAAGCCCAATTGATCAGCCGCAGGTTTTTGCTTTTTATGCTTTGAATATTCAATGTGAATGGAAAAATCCATAGCCACACATTTCCTGACGTAATTGTGTTTTATGAATTGAATGGTATCATGTGCTTATATGTAAGAGAAGTACCTGTTTTATGGGTTAACCATACCTTTTGGGTATATATGAAGGAGGAATAAAATGGATGTCCGGCAGCTGCGCTATTTTCTGGCCATAGCTAAAGAAAGCCAAATCACCCGTGCAGCCAAATCGCTGAATATGGAGCAGCCTCCGTTAAGCCGCCAGCTTAAACTAATGGAGCAGGAGCTTCAAGTAACTTTATTTGAACGGGAAGGAAGAAGATTGAGGCTTACACCTGCAGGGGAACGGCTGCGTCAAAGAGCTGAGAGCATTATTTTACAATTGAATGAAACGGTAAAAGAAGTAAAAGAGATTGAAGAAGGGGTTCAGGGTACGCTTTCCATTGGGTCGGCGGTTTCCTGTGTATCTTTGCTTCCTTCTAAAATAGATCTTTTCAGACAGAGATACCCACAGGTTACGTTTACAATCACAGAAGGGGACCATATTATTCTGGGAGAACAGCTAGAGAGAAGAAATATCGAAATGATCGTAGCCCGTCTTCCTTTTGAAGCTGCCTCCAAGACGATGCTCTATTCCGTTCTCCCGCTGCCTTCAGATCCGTTTGTGGCTGTGATTCCGAGTTCTTGGAGTTCTGAACCCGCACAACAGATGATTCGGATGTGTGAATTGGCTGATTTTCCTTTCCTGGCTTTAAAAACAGACCAGACAACAGGGATGAATCAAAAAGTCGTCAATGAGTGCAGACTCCATGGATTTGAGCCTCAAATTATATGCGAATGTTCCAGTGTGGCGATGATCCTGGCCCTCGTAGCGTCCGGAATTGGTGTAACTGTTATGCCTAAATCCGTTATGGAGTCCTTTCTACTGCCGAACATCAAGACGTTGAACATTACTGATATGAAGCTTCAGTCGGAGGTAGGTATTTTATGGTTGAAGGACCGCTTTCTTTCAAAAAATGCCCGGCATTTTATAGAGGTATTTTCTGAATAAAGTGAATACAAGGTTGGGAATCCGGCAATCAATTAACCGTATAAGTATGTATGCGAACCGGTTCAGCATTGGTGCAGTCAGGAATTGGCCCCCTTCCAAAAGGAAGAGGGGCCGTTTTCTTTTATGGCTTACGGCTTTCCCTATAAAGGCATCTTATTCATCCTGGTAGTTCAGACAAAAAGTTTTGAATGTTATTCAGTTCTTCTGTTGTATATTTTGAAAAAATCCGAAAGTGTTTTTCCTCATTAATAAGTGTGTATTTCATATTGTGCTACAAGATAGCCATTGCGATTATAAACATCAATATAAACACTTCCTGAAGTGAAGTTTTGAACTTTACCCTTGTAGGAGACACTCCATTCTCCTTTACTTCTTTCAGTAAAGAAGTATTCGTAGCCCTCATCATATACCAATTGATAAGAACTGCCCTCAGGTATATGAACAACATTCGGAGTCCCGAGTGTCGCCATATTTGAAGAGGTGCTTTTACTTGACAGGTCTTGGGCATTCGCACCTTCTACAGCAAAACCGCCCAACAATGCTGCCCCAACTGCCGCGAGTACAAGAGTTTTTCTAAGAAACATTTTTCCATCTCCAATCTATAAATAGGATATATTACAAATCATATAATAATATAGAGAGGAAGATAAACGAACCAAATATTGTTATTATATCATGTATTTACCTTTAAAAAGCAAAAAATCCTATTTTTAAGTTTGGAACGAGTTAGCGGCTACAGGAAGCCGCTATGCTTTTAAGATTAAAACATGCTCCAATCCAATTCATTGGCAATCGTCTGGAGCAAATGGACTCCGGGAACACTGTTTCCTTTATCATTCAGGGAAGGACTGATAACCCCGATGCCGCAACGGCCGGGGACAAGTGTCATGATACCGCCGGATACACCACTTTTGGCCGGCAGACCGACGCGAATAGCGAATTCGCCGGAAGCGTTATACATTCCGCAGGTAATCATGAACGTTTTCGCGATCTGTACAAACCTTCGGGGAATGAGTTCCTCACCGGTTGAAGGATCCTTGCCATTCAATGCCAGCACCAGTGCCATTCTGGCTACATGACGGCAGGACACTTCTACGGAACAATGCTTGAAATAAACTTCCAGTACATCTTCCACATCGTCAGTTAACACCTGATTATCCTTAAGGAAATAGGCTAGTGAACGGTTGCGGTGGGCTGTGGCAGATTCGGAGCGGTAAACGGTTTCGTTATAGGTTAACGAAGGATCATCGGTTAGCTTGCGAAAAAAAGCGAGAATTCGTTCTATTTTTTCCTCTGGGGCTTTACCCTGAATGAGTGACGATATGACAATGGCCCCAGCGTTAATTAGCGGATTGAACGGAATGCCGGGTTCAACCAGCTCCAGTTTGAGCATGGAGTTAAAGTCGTCACCGGTCGGTTCCATCCCGACTTTGCGAAATACGCCTTCTTCTCCTTGATCAATCAAAGCAAGCAGAAGTGTAAATACTTTCGAAATACTTTGCATGGTGAACGAAAGGCCGTGGTCGCCTGCTGACATCTCCCGCAAGTTTTTGTCCATTATAGTGATTCCAAGTGCATGAGCTGGAGTATGCGCTAATTCGGGGATGTAGGAAGCGGGGCATCCTAGGGCTGTTTGTTTTCGGCTCATTTCCAGCCATTCAGGAAGGCGTTCGCCCAGCAGGTTTAATTCGGATTCGTTCATTTTTAAGTTAACCTCCATAAGTTCGTCTTATCTAAGAATAGGATTTGCGGGTGGCAAAAATAAACCAGGTACCTCCTAGAAGTATGCACCTCTTTGTGTACTGTTCATAACTGAAAAATTTCTAATAATAACTCAAACCTGACTAAACGGAGCCCTGGATTCCGGTAGATTACCGTTTTTTTCCGGAGCTGGCGTGGAAGGAACCACATAGGGTGTTTAACCGGGGAAAGATTAAATATCCATTTAAAGAGAAATTTTGTTCAATACTGAATCAGCATCTTTCCTGGTTACTACTTTTTTACTTACGGTACTGACTGATTTAGTAACTGCTGTTGAAGCAGGGCTAGTTTGGGCTGTTTTTTGTTTGTCAAACGAATGAGTGACATGCTTAACGTTGCAAAAGTTCTGCCTGATCCTCAAATAGCGGTCTTTACCGTAAAATAGTAGGATTGAGTATCCTTAACGAAAAGGCAGTGAGGAACATGTTTGCCGGGAAAATAATCTTAAAACCGCTTAGCTATCATAGAAACCATAGCTGCATCGATCCCTATTCCGCTAATAGCCATGTAATGAGGATTTAGCAGGCATGAAATTGACACTGCTGTCCGGTCCAGGGCATCTACCATTTTTTTCTGTCAGGGCCCGAAGAAAGCACATCTTTTAATGTCTGAAGACTATAGACAGGCATAAATCCAAGTTCCCTGAGAAAACCGGAATTTCATTCTCGGCCAGCACTGGAATGCCGAAAGTCCGGGTTAAATGATCTATAATATCGAAATGCTCAAGTTCCAGATAACCAGGGATAAAGAAAATTTTTCCTTCTTCAATACCGCCCGATAATCCGACGCTAATGACCCGGATTGTCTCATATTGATGAATCAGTTTTGATCGGATTGACGTATTTATCGCTGGCTTTACCTTGAAATACTCTGGAGTAAAACTCCTTCATAACCTCTAAATCTTTGATCCAAACTGCTACATGATGAATATGCACTGAATCTCATCCATCCAGTCTAAATTGGCTTGTTGCGCACACAATGAGATACAATTTAAAACACTTTTAAAAGTATATTTAATAATAACCATCATAGCAGGCAGTTCTATGGATTGGAAGAGTTATTTAGAGGGACTTAGAAGTTCATCACAGTTAACGCAGTAGAAAGTAGAATTATAGATTCCATTTCGACAGCTCTTATTTCATGATATGGAGGAGATTACTTTTGGGCTGAAAGAAATTGCCAAGGGAAATCTCACTTACAAAATTCCTATAGGTCCGCAGACGAACTAGGAACCATTGCCTCGATAGTGTGAATCAGATGGCCAGCCAACTTAAAAAATCTATTGAGGAAGAACGAAATTAGGAAAAAACAAAGAACGATCTGATTACTGGAGTTTCACACGACCTGCGGACTCCGCTCACTTCCATTTTAGGGTACCTCGAGTTAATTGAAAATGACGGCTACAAGGATGAAGTGGAATTCCGTTACTATACCAAGATTGCTTACGATAAAACGATCAAATTAAAAAAGCTGATTGATGACCTTTTTGATTATACTTCACTTCACAGCAAAGGGCCTGAATTTAAGATGACCAGGATCAATATCAACGGGCTAACTCAAGCAGATTGCGGAAGAATTTGTGCCAATGCTTAGCGGTGCTGGCATGACCTATCGGATGACAACTGCGGATGATAAGCTGTACGTTGCTGCGGATGCGAACCATCTCGTACGGGTTTATGAGAATTTGATCTCCAATGCTATACGTTACGGCAGCGAAAGTAAATATGTAGACATCCGGACAGAAAGGGAAAATAACGAAGTAATCGTAAAAATTATCAATTATGGTGCTCCTATCGAGGAGGACGATTTGCCGTATCTGTTTGAACGGTTTTACCGCGCAGAAAAGTCAAGGTCCTCGAAAACAGGGGGGACGGGGCTTGGACCTGCAATTGCCAAAAGCATCATTGACATACATGGCGGCCGTATCAATGTCCGGAGCAGTAAAGAGGAGACTGTATTCGAGACCAAACTTCCTGTTTTTGCAGAAGACCGTATTTCTAAGTTGGAGGAATAAACTTGAAATCGTGAGAACTTTCACCCGCATATATTTGAACGATCTGGACCGTGTACTGCCTTTTTATGAAAAGTTATATGGGACAGAGCCAGGCTCTGAAAGACGGGGAACGTTTGTTGGCTCTTGAGGCTGATAGCGACTTTCACTCTGTTTATATCGTTCTTTCCCATAATGATGAGCTTCAGCGGATATTATCAGGGATTAAACAAAAATTAAAGCGTTTGGAACTGTTTTATTTTGAAAAAGCTCAGGATGCTCATCTTTCTTGGGAAGAACATCAGCGGATTATCGACACCTTAAGGCAACGAGATCTCCGGCAAGCATTAGACGCCATCAAATATAACTGGACATCCAGTTTTTCACGAATTCAATCTAAGGCTCAAGACGGGTCGTAAATATAGGTCATATGAGGTCATGACTGATGGGCAGATACGAATGGTCTGCTCGTCAGTTGTGATTAGGCAAATCTAGAAAAAGCCCCGGAAGAATGCTTGCATGTTTTTTCTGGAGCAGCTCGCCCGGAATTTCACAAAAAAGGACTTTCGTCCCGGTATACTCCTTTGCGTCAAAATGACATATCACTCGTGATACTAACGTTCCAGAGGGCATCATGATAATCCGGGTTTGAATTGTTTATAATTACCTATTAATGAAAATATTTCAGTAAATACGTCCTATGGAAATATTTTCTATCATTAGGTATCCTGTCTAGTATCTGTCTGTTTTAAACATTAAAATATCAAGCAGCAATTTTTTGTATAAAGGGAGGCTAAAGACGATTAAACAGGATATGTGAATCTTAGAATTCTTAACGTTTATCAAGAGAAACTTTACATAAGTGATCACAAACCCGAACTTTATTTATTTCATTTATTTTAGAAAAAAGAAAAATCTCTAGATTAGGGGTGTTGGTTTTGCGCAAGTGGACGTTACTTTTGACAATAATGATCGTTGTCCTTATTACAGCCGGCGGAAGCTGGTTACTCTTCAAGGAAAAAAAGAACGGGTCAGTTAAGACCGCAAAACCGTTTGAACAGAAGAAGGCTCAAGTAGAGTCCACGGATAACCTTGAGAACCAATACGATCTCATCGTAGTGGGGACAGATCCAGAAGGAGTCAGTGCTGCTGTCTCAGCGGCCCGCAACGGACAGAAGACATTGCTTATTGATGGCAAGGAGCGGGAAGTATTGGGAGGATTAATGACAATTGGCTGGCTAAACAGTCTTGATATGAACTATGCCCGTGGAGGCAAGGCGGCCGCAGGAAAAAAACCTGAAGTTTTAAATAAAGGGATTTTCTCTGAATGGTTTAGCAAGATAGAAGGCGATTCTTTTGATATTACAACAGCGGCTGATGCCTTCTACGATCTTGTGAAGAAGGAAGACAATATTGACTTGTACATGAAAGCAAAATCTATCTCCCCGGTTTTGGAGGAAGGCAAAAACGGGAATAAACGAGTGTCTGGCGTTAAAATTATAAATAAGAACGGAAAGGAACAGACTATACAAGCAAATGCTGTCATCGACGCTACCCAGGATGGGGACATCATGGCAGAAGCGGGAGTGCCTTTTACATATGGCCTAGAGGACGTCGGGAACAAAGAAGCTAAAATGGTTGTTACCCTGGTATTCCGTTTGAAAAATGCAACTCCGGATGTATGGGAGCAGATAAAAAAACGTCTGAATCATGATGACGATCCAAATACAGGGGCAAATGAAGTTAGTGCTTGGGGTTATCACAAGATGAACGAATACCCTGCGGTGAATAAAGACAGGGTAAAGATGCGGGGACTCAATATCGGACGGCAAAATAATCAAACTATACTGATCAATGCCCTCCAAATCTTCGATGTTGACGGACTTAATCCGAAGGAGAAGGAAGAGGCATTTCAAATTGCAAAAGAAGAGATTCCCCATGTACTCAAGTATATGAAAGAAAACTTCCCTGAGTTTACGAATCTCGAACTGGACGGTACGGCCCCGGAACTGTATGTGCGGGAAACCCGTCATATGCAAGGGGAATACCGCCTGACGAGTACTGATGTACTGGAAAATAAAGATCAATGGGACCGTATAGCCATCGGATCTTATCCGGTTGATATTCAGCGTCTTCGTCCAGATGATCCAGTGATTATTGTATATCGGCCTCAGCAGTATTCTATTCCTTTCCGCAGTCTGATTCCCAAACAGGTGGACGGTCTACTTGTTGTGGGTCGGTCCGCCAGTTATGATTCTGTGCCACACGGCAGTGCACGAGTAATTCCGACTGGTATGGCGGAAGGAGAAGCGGCCGGCGTAGCGGTTAGATTGGCTAATGAAAAAGGCATGACATTCCGTGAGATGTCCGCTTCCAAAGAAACAGTTGCCCAAATGCAGGATATGTTGAATAAGCAAGGCATGGAATTATATCCTTTTCAAATTGAGCCTGCCGATTTTATGAAGCATAGACAGTATGAAGGCTTAAAAACAGCTGTATCCCTTATGCTTGCTACAGGAGGCTACTCGAACGAATTCCAGCTCGACGAAAAGTCCAATGACAAGCGTATGGCCGATTTAGTAAATGGGGCTAAAAAAATGAAAAGGGAAGCTTTCTCCGGTGATGCCGGTTCAGCTATTCAGAAAATGGAAGAACCCGAAAAAACCCCGTTAACCTTGGCCCAGGCTACTTATACGATTACCCAGGCTCTTGGACTTCCTTCTTCAAAAGGGGAAGCACAATCAGAACTTGAAGAAAGAGGCATGCTTACCAAAGAAACCTTGGCTACCATCAAAGATAAAAAGAACCTGACATACGGGGATAGCTATATGTTAATCAAAGATTTAAAGAATGGTTTAAAATAAGCACTGACATCCACCATACCATTTTTTCCGTAATATAGAAAAAGGCTGCTTTATGGCCTTTTTTTATTGAATTCCTTTTTTATATCGGTTGCTGCTGGCATATTGTTTATAGTTGGGTTTCAGATTTTTATATGGATATCCAAACCTTCAGATGAGTGCTGCGGGATAACTGATTGAACTGTACGAGCTTGTGTTTCTTGTGAAAAACAACGAAACGCCCAGCATTATGAGACTGCCTCCAATGATTTGAGGTCCTATCATATTTTCCCCAAGCAAGAAGTAGACCAATACAATAGCAAAAACGGGTTCGCCGATAATCGCTTGGAAAAATATTTGACAACTGCCTTATCTGGACGACAATAAATAAGGCAGCCTGAACGTTATTCTCATTCAGACTGCCTATACCCCATAGGATGACGAGTTTTACCCCAGGTCTTGGCCTGTTAATAAAATATACCCGACCAGGAAAACATTTAATGCCACAATGACAGCTGTGGACACCCAGGCTAATACTTTAATCCACATAGGGTTGGTGAATTCCCCCATTTTTCTTTTATCACTTGTAAACAATACGAGTGGAATAACGGCAAATGGCAATTGCAAACTGAGAACCACCTGACTCCATAAGAGGAGTTCACCTGTTCCCTTGGAACCGGCGATCCAGGTGACGATAAAAGCAGGCACGACGGCAATCAATCGTGTAATCATTCTACGGAGCCAAGGTGTGATACGTAAATTCACGAAACCTTCCATTACAATTTGGCCGGTTAGTGTCCCGGTAATCGTAGAATTTTGTCCTGAAGCCAGAAGGGCGACTGCAAATAAGGTACTGGCAATACCAACTCCGAGAGTCGGACTTAGTAATTCATAGGCTCCTTCAATTTCTGATACGTCAAGACCGGTGCCAAAGAAGGCAGCAGCCCCGAGAATCAAAATGGCGGAATTAACGAAGAAGGCCAAGGTTAGGGAAAGAGTGGAATCCAGTACAGAAAACTTCACTGCTTCTTTCCGTCCTTCTCTTGTTCGTTTGTACTGCCTTGTTTGGACAATGGATGAGTGCAAATAAAGATTGTGAGGCATCACGGTTGCACCCAATATTCCAAGTGAAATAAACAACATGTCGGGGTTCGTTATAATTTCAGCTTTAGGCAAATATCCGCCTAACAGGGCAGATACCTGCGGTTTGGATATGATAACTTCAAAAACGAAAACGAAAAATATAGTGGCCATCAACACAATAACGATCGATTCGATAATCCGGAATCCTTTTTTCTGCAAAAGCAGCAAAAGTAATACATCCACAGTAGTGATTAATATACCAAATAAAAGCGGGATTCCAAATAATAGATTAAGTGCAATAGCAGAACCTATTACTTCAGCTAAATCCGTGGCGATTATTGCAAGCTCAGTTAAGATCCATAGGACTATCGCTGATTTTTTTCCCACAGCATCTCTGGTGGCTTGAGCCAGATCCCGCCCCGTTACAATACCAAGTTTAGCGGATAATGATTGGAGCAGCATGGCAATTAAATTAGATACTAGAATTACGAATAACAAGGTATATCCAAACCGGGCTCCCCCGGCAATAGATGTAGCCCAGTTACCAGGATCGACATAGCCGACGGCTACAAGAGAGCCGGGCCCTGCAAAAGCGAAGAATTTCCTCCAAAATCCCGCGTTGCCGGGAACCTTAACAGAGTTGTTTACTTCCTCCAGACTTATATTTGAACTGCGCCGCAGCCATCCGGAATGTTCTTTATTTTGTTCAAGCTGACTATGCATTGTTTTCCCTCCTAATACGCAACTAAGATGCAGACATTGATGATTTAATAATTGTTTCCCTAAGTAAACATTTTTGTTTATAGATAAATATTATTCCTAATCACAACTAATTGCAAGATAAAATTTTTTCACCAAAACTTAAAGCTGCTGGGATTTCCCGACAGCCTAACCGTTTTATAACGGATTGTTTATTTTTATGGCAAGATCATCTCTTATTCCGGTTTGACCAGAATCTTTGGCGGTAGAAACATTTGTTTAGGTTACATGAAACAGAGCTTGCTGCTGATCTAAATCTGTCCTTAATTCAGCGAATGGATCATCACCTAAACCTAAAAATTGAAACGATGAATTAACTAAATCACTATGTTGAATTCTTTCAAATTTTAAAGTTACAACACAAGTGGGTTGAACTTTCGTCTTATTCACCGTATATTCCGTTACCAGTATTTGGTTTAAATGATATAATGGATTAGTGAACCGGGACAGGATAATAAATTGAACATTTACTAAATCAACGTAAAAATAAAACATTCTTGAGTTGATCGATGAAAGCCACAAATTTATCTAAGGAGGGATAATTCTATGAGTGCGAATGAGATTGTCGATAGATTTTTGAACTACTTAGAGGTTTCAAGGAGAGACATTGATATTTCCTTGCTGAATGATCTTATTAGAAATCATCAATTAAAAGTCAGATGGGAGAACGTAACGAAAATTTTGGACTATGAACGTGGTTATTTAACGAATGAATTTCTTCCCCCCGTTGAGAAATACTTTAATCGAATCATGAATGACGGATATGGCGGTGCTTGCTGGACAATATCTACAGGATTTTATTGGCTTTTAAAACAGCTGGGGTTTCATGTCCATTATCTGTACATGGAACCCGGCCATCTGTGTTTACGTGTTGATCTGGATCAGCCATACTATGTGGACGTTGGTTATTGTGCTCCCTTGTTCCAGGCCTATCCAATATTTGTGTCGTTTGTCGCAAGCGATAACAGGGAAACTTTTGAATATACAGTTTCCACAGACGGGATAAAAATTGTAAGAACTCCGGGACCAACTAAAACACTAAATACGAATCCGGTTCAACTTGAACATATGCGGCCCCTCATAATTAAATCAAATGATTGGAGCACATCGTCCTTCCTCAAAGATATTCTGATTTTTGGATACATTGGCAACATTCCTGCCTCACTAACAAACAATACATTGAAACAATATTTTCCGGGCGAAAAAATAAAAAAAGAATTGAATACAGAAGAGCTTGAATATTGGATAACCAAACGCTTTAATATGAATTATGAACTCTATAAGGAAGCTATCAACATCTTTAACAGAAGAAGAAATAAATGAATTTTCATGATGGAGGGTGACTTTGGATATTAAAAAACCATTATTGCTGCGATTGCTGAGAGATTACAAAGAGATGCCCTTGGACTCTGTAAGAAATGATAATCTTGATATGCTGAATTCAATTACAGTATAAAGAGGGTGGGACAAATCTGCCTTCTTTTTTGTATTTTTTATATAATGAAATAAAACATATAAGATCAGGAAATTACTGTTCATGGTTTGCATAGTTCAGCATTTTTCACCACCGTGCAAAAGAATGTTGGTATCGCGAGCGGTCTCTTTCGTCTCTTTTGTGATTCTTTCCGTTTACTAAAAACATAGGCAGATAGCCTGTGTCAGACTATCGATAAAAGTCATCGACAGCTTTTTTACGAAAATACTCCAACCATTCACCGCATTCATATAGTTTCATCTAAGTGTAGTTTTTTTGATTAAATTTATAAAATTTTGAGCACTCTTAGATAAGTAATGATTCTTTAACCATATTAATCCGACTGAGGCAAAGGTGAATAACTGAAAAATGATCCAGCTCTAGTGGCATACGAATGATCGCCAGTTCTACAACCCGGTCTCTCACTAATTTACAAAGCTGAGCTGATTCATTTTGTTGAACTTTATAAGTAACCTTAGGATATTGTTTTTGAAATTGAAGAAGGATTTCAGGTAACTCGACTACCGAAAACGTATTGATGCCAATCGTTAGTTTTCCATTTACCCCCATTCTGACTTCCTTAACTTCCATTTTGGCCTCTTCCATTAAAAGGTCCATCTGCAAGTCATATTTATATAAGACTTTCCCTGCTTCCGTTATTTCTAAAAATTTTCCGCTTCTCTCTACTAATTTTGAGCCGAGTTCCTCTTCCATTGTTTTCAAATGTTGGCTTAATGGCGGTTGAGAGATATGCAGTCTTTCAGCAGCAGCAGAAATTTTCCTTTCCTCCACAATGGCTATAAAATATCGCAGTTGTCTTATATCCATGTCGAAACTCCTTTTTATATATGGAAAACTTAAGCAAATCTTATTTTTTTTGTATTATCCATGTTAGTTATCCATATGTTAGCATACTTGTATAGAAAGAAAAAGGAGCATGAATCGTCTCTACATGATTTTATTTGTTGTTATTTTGTTTACCGGGTGCCATACGATTTCCAACTCGCAGAGAGAAAAGAAGGTGGAAATGATGAACGATGAATTGATCTTTTTGGCGGAAAAAGGAGATACTGAAAACGTTCTAAACCTGCTTAATGACGGAGCAGACATCAATGCAACGGATGGACATGGGAGAACAGCCGTTATGGCAGCGACTTATAACAACAAGGTAGATACGGTAAAGGTACTTATCCTAAAGGGGGCGGATATTAACATTCGTGATAACAACTTAGATAACGTACTCTTATATGCTGGTGCCGAAGGATTGCTCGAAATCGTAAAACTGGCGATTGATGCAGGTGCTGATACAAAAATTACGAACCGGTTTGGGGGTACGGCTCTCATCCCTGCTTCAGAACGGGGGCACGTAGATATCGTTAAAGAACTTCTTACTCATTCGGATATTGATGTAAACCATGTTAATAATTTATATTGGACGGCATTATTGGAAGCGGTAATTCTAGGCGATGGAGGAGAGAATTATCAAAAAATCATACAACTGTTGGTCGATCATGGTGCTGATGTCCATATTGGTGATAGAGATGGGATACCTCCTTTGAAACATGCTCAAAAACGTGGATTTCAAGAAATTGAAAGTATATTAAAAAAATCGGGGGCATAATTAATTAAAAAAACTGTATTTGTAAAGCAGTGTTTGGGATTGGATAATATATTTTTTACTTGAGGTGAAGTTTCAAGATGGGTAGATGAACGGCCATTAGCACGATAGCTCTACTTTATTTCCGGTGGGAAAATACCACTTAATCATGAAGGAGAACAAATTTGGCCGCAAGTTGGGGACGATGCAAACATCGTGTTTGTTGAAGCATCTTGTTCTGCTGAAGCCATTGCTAGAAGATCGAGACGAGTAGCTACGTTATTCAAAGGAAAATTTGTTCCAGGCTCATTGTAATCTAATAATTAATTCCTCCCTGTAATTGAATCCATTTTATCAGTCAGACATATCTAGTATTTAACTTCTATTGAAAAAAATATTAAATATACACAATTTGACAATAAAAAAGTGGCGAGATAAAATGGTAATAAGCATGTTACAGTTTGATCCATGTATCCTACCCTCTCAAAGGGAATTGATAGAAAATATACATCCAGATTAAGTAATACGCTTTTTTTGATATTATAATCTATTGATGGGCAATCGTTGTTACGGCACGTTGTTCTATTTGATAGAGGATAATAGGTTTCTTCCCTCCTGTTTAGTGCAAATGTTATTTTGCATGAAAGGGCGAAGCATGCCATTTTTTATGTTTGTAGATTTTTCCTTTTTCAAGAGAGGTCCGAAATAGAGTGGAATGATTAGGCTGTCGACAAAGTTTTTGAACTCATGACTTACAGGTAAAAGGTATTAGCTATAGATCGAAGGCGCCTTTCATTCCGGGAATGACCATATATTTTCTTTGTAGATTCCCCGGAATGAACAGCGCCGGAAGTAAAACCTTTTACCTCTACATACTTTGTCAATACGATCGAATGATATGTTTGATAAAAAGGTTTTGGAAAGTAATTAATTAAAAATTGAGGTGGAAGCATGCTGTATCTATTGGATAAATCGGATTATCCCAAAGTAAAGCATTTAGTCAGGACGAAAGAGGAAAAGAGTGATGTGCCTCTCAATGCAGTGATTAACGGAACGAATGTAGGAAATATTTATGTAGATGATCCTGATCACCCCAAAGCAGCTTTGGTAGATGCCGTAGGAACTACTTGTTTTTTAATTGGTGATGCCAGTAGTCCAGTGTTTGGGGAACATTTAAAGGATTGCATTGAAAATCAACTGAAAGATCAATGTCTGGAAAGTGGGGGCAGTTACTTTATCGCCACATTGTTTGATAAAGAATGGGAAAAGGTTCTGGAAAATGCCATCTCTCACAGGGAATATGAACCGGATTATGAGTTCTACCATGAATTTGACAAAGATAAATTTAACAAAGTAAAGAGCAATTACCGCTCTCTGACGAATGAGTATACCATTAAAAGAATGGATAAAGAATTGATTCAAAATGATTCAGATGACACGCTGCGTTCCTGTCTAAGTGATTTTTGGGATTCAATTGATGATTTTTTGACAAAAGGTGTCGGTTTTTGCGTTATTAAAGATGAACAAGTGATTAGTTCATGCTTCACCTGCTACGTAGATGGAAACAATCATGAGATTTCGGTTGAAACCTATGATGAAGAGGAACAGAATAAAGGGCTTGCAACAAAAGCATGTGAAGTCTACTTGGAATATTGCATAGAGAACGGAATTACACCTCATTGGTCAACATTTGAAACGAATGTGGAGTCAGTAAACCTGGCAAGTAAGCTGGGATTTGAATATAGGTTTAAACTTAAAACCTATGAATTTGAATATTAACGAAATCTGGCAAGATTTCAGTTTCGTCAACGCTGCCACCTGACGCAAGTCGGGTGGCAGTTCCTGCTCTAATTTAGAAAGGAAGGGTTGGCATGAGGAAAATCAATAAAAGTGAAGTAGAAGATATCATCAGCTTAACTCCTGTTCAAGAAGGAATGCTGTTTCATTATTTACAGGACCCGGACTCGGAAGATTACCATGAGCAGCTATGCATGAATATATCCGGCTGTATTGATCTGGATATGTTTCAGGCCGCTTGGAACGTGGTCATCAGAACCAATGAAATGTTAAGAACCATATTCAGATGGGAACAGGTCAAGCAGCCTGTTCAAATTGTCCTCAAAGAACACGGGCTGCATATGAGATTCGTGGACATTGAGCAGGAAACACCCAGTCAGCAAGCCTCTATCTTAGCAAAAGAAAAACGTAAAGATCTGCAACAAAAATTCAATTTGCAGGATGTTCCTTTTCGCATTAGCTTATTTAAACAAGACGTCAATACATATACCATGCTCGTAAGCAATCATCACATACTTTATGACGGTTGGAGCAATGCAATTATCCTCAAGGAATTTTTCACAGCTTATGATCACTTATCCCAGCAAAAAGAAATCATGGGCAAACCAAAAACAAAATTCAAAGAGTTTATCAAATGGTTACAGAGCCATGATGAGAGCAAAGAAAAAGCGTTTTGGCAGGAGTATTTAAAAGATATAGAAGAAAGCAGACCTTTGTCGATAACAAGAAAAAACAGCTTATCCGAACGAGTTATTGATTATGAAAAAATAGGGTTTTCTGCTGAAACAAAACGTGAATTGGAATCGTTTGCGGCCGAACATGAACTGACCCTGGCCTCCATATTCTTCAGCGCATGGGGAATTCTGCTGCAGAGATATAAGAACAGCGAAGATATCCTGTTTGGTACTACCGTTTCAGGAAGACCTTCCAGCCTAAGAGGTTGTGAGGATATAGTCGGTTTATTCATTAATACGATTCCCCTGCGGGTAACTTACCTGGACGGAATAAGCATTTTGGAATTCCTGAAAAGAACGAACAAAGATATGCAAGCACGGGAGGAGTATGAGCATACTTCAATCGTAAATATTAAAGAATACGGTAAATTCAAACATACATCAGAGCTTTTTGATACGGTAATGGTAATTGAAAATTATCCGCTTGATCAGAGGCTTACGTCCCGTTATGGACAGCTTAATATAGATTCTTATTCTTCAGTTGAACAAACAAACTATAATCTGTTGATTTCATTGGAAATTCATGATGATATCCGGGTGGATGTAAGCTACAATACCGGCCTTTATGAACAGCCATTCATAGCGAAAATGCTGAAGCATTTTAGAAACATAGTTCTTGGCATGGTTCGTTATCCGGAGAATTTTCTGTCTGACATTGAAATCATCTCTGAGAACGAAAAATCGCAAATTCTCGACGAGTTCAATAATACCAACTCGGAATATATCCGGGACAAAACGGTACACGAATGGTTCGAGGAGCAGGTTCAAAAGACTCCCCATCATATTGCCGTAGTATGCGGGGATGAGCAAATTACTTACAGAGAATTAAATGAAAGAGCCAATCGCCTTGCCCATTTGCTGCGCAACAAAGGGGTGGAGGGGGATACCATTGTTGGGCTCATGATGGAGCGATCCATTGAATTGGTTACAGCAATTATCGGTATTTTGAAAGCTGGAGGCGCCTATCTGCCAATTGACCCTAGCTATCCATCCAACCGGATTTCATATATGCTGCAGGATAGCAAGGCCCAAGTTCTTATAGTAGACCATAAAGCGGACAAGATGGATTATGGTATAGATATTGTTGATATCCATCAACCGGATATTGAATTCCTCCCAAGCAATAATCTGCCTATTGAGATTACGGATAGCCATCTGGTATATGTTCTTTATACTTCCGGTTCTACCGGCAAACCAAAAGGAGTTTTGATAGAACACCGAAATCTTGTCAATTTGCTTATATGGTACATCAATAATCATGGAATTGAAGAAAAAACGCACATTCCATTCATGACGAATTATGTATTTGATCCAAGCGCAGAGCAAATCTTTGCTCCATTAATCCGGGGAGGAACTGTTTACTGTATCAAACAGGAACTTTTATTCAATACGGAACAATTTTTAAATTATCTACAACAGCACGAATTAGGCTTGATCGATGTAACGCCAGTTTTGCTGCGGGAACTCTTGTACGATAAAAAGAATGACATTGGGTTAAAGAGAGTGATTGCCGGCGGTGAAAGACTGGATAATCAGCTCAAAAACCAAATAATCAAAAACGGATTTACCCTATACAATGGGTATGGTCCTACTGAAACAACAGTAGAGGTGATATTTACTAAATGTGAGCTTGATAGGGATGTTGTTTTAGGAAAACCGATTGATAATGTCAACATATATATCCTGCATAAGCACGATGAGCTGCAGCCAGTTGGTGTTGTGGGCGAATTATGTATTGCCGGTCCTGCAGTGGGTCGTGGCTATCTAAATAAGCCTGAGCTCACAAAACAAAGGTTTGTTTCCGATCCGTTTTGTCCCGAGCAGCGGATGTTTCGTACCGGTGATTTAGCGAGATGGCTCCCGGACGGAAGTATTGAGTATATGGGCAGACAGGATGATCAAGTCAAGATTAACGGGGTCAGAATTGAATTGCAAGAGATTGAATCCAGTCTGCTCAAGCATCCGCAAATCAAAGACGCTATTGTTGTTCTAAGAGAAAATAAACAAGGGGAGAAATATGCAGCCGCCTATTGTGTAAGTGAGGGCATTGATTTAAGCCACGATGAAATAAAGGATTTTTTGAGAAATATACTGCCGGATAACATGATCCCATCCTGTTTTGTCCTGATGGAAAAATTGCCGCTATTGCCAAGCGGAAAAGTAGACCGGGCAGCACTGCCTGAACCAAAGGGATTTGTAAGCAACCGGGCGAAACTGTATATCGAACCTGAAAAAGAGCTGGAGAAAGCCATTGCTCAGATTTGGAAGGAAGCGCTTGGCATTGAGCAGGTGGGACTCCATGATAACTTTTTTGATATTGGCGGTAATTCACTAAAATTAATCCGTGTTTATGGAAGATTACAAGCGCTTACCTCTAAAGAAGTAACAATTGCCGACATGTTTGCTAACCCGACGGTAAGCACGCTATCTGATTTTTTATCGGGAAAGGATCAGGATAAAGGAGAAAACGAGAGTCTTCCGGCACCTGAAAGTACACCGGGAATGGAAATTGCGGTAATCGGAATGGCCGGAAGGTTTCCTGGAGCGGGAAGTGTTGATGAATTTTGGTCCAACTTGAAAAACGAGGTAGAATCCATCCAGTTATACTCGGATCATGAACTAAGACAGCTTGGTATCAATTCTGAGATGCTTGATAATCCCGCGTTTGTGAAGACGGCGGGCGGAATATTACAGGATAAGGATTGCTTTGACGCTTCTTTTTTTGGCTACTCTTCGAAAGAAGCGGAACTTATGGACCCGCAAATGAGACTGTTGCACGAGTGTGTATGGGAAGCACTTGAGCATTCCGGATATAATCCCGAAAGTTATCCCGGTAAGATCGGGCTTTACGCAGGGGCATCGGATGATTTTTACTGGACGTCGCTGATATCGAATAATACGACTTCTTCTATCGATCAATATAAAGCGGCCATCTTGACGAGAAAAGATTTCTTATGCACGAATATATCTTATAAATTGAACTTGAGAGGACCAAGCTATACGGTGCAAACAGGATGTTCCACTTCCCTTGTTGCGATTGTAAATGCTTATCAGGCTTTGCAAGGCGGAGATTGCCACATGGCTGTAGCAGGGGGGGTAACCATTTACCCTGAACCGATAGCCGGATATGTTTTTCAAGACGGCATGATTTTCTCTCCTGACGGACATTGCCGGGCTTTTGACGAGAAAGCACAAGGAACCGTCCCGGGAGAAGGAGTGGGAGTGGTCGTACTCAAACGACTCCAGGCCGCTATCGAAGACGGGGATTACATTCACGCTGTAATTAAGGGTGTTGCAACGAATAATGACGGGTATCGAAAGGTCGGATTTACAGCACCCAGCATTGAAGGACAGACAGAAGTGATTCAGGCCGCACATAGGATGGCGGAAGTGGAGGCAGAAAGCATTGCTTACGTGGAAGCCCACGGGACCGCTACGACATTGGGCGATCCTGTCGAACTTGAGGCATTGAGGAGAGCTTTTCATTCGGAACATACCGGGTTTTGCGCAATCGGGTCGGTTAAAACCAACATCGGTCATCTCGATGCGGCAGCTGGTGTGGCTGGATTTATAAAAACCGTACTTGCACTTAAACATAGGGAAATCCCGGCGAGTTTACATTTCCATAATCCGACTCCGAAATTTGATTTCAGCAACAGCCCATTTTATGTGAATTCGTCTACATCGGAATGGAAGCATGACAAATATCCGATGCGGGCAGGAGTCAGTTCTTTTGGAATCGGGGGAACCAACGCCCATATCGTATTGGAAGAAGCTGTTCATGCCCTGTCTGCCGGAAAAAATGAATTATGCTTAATTCCATTGTCTGCTCGTACGGAAGAAGCACTTGATTTGATGAGCGCCAATCTTGCGGAATTTGTAAAGGAAAATCCTGCTGTTAGTCTTTCCCATGTGGCATACACATTACAAACCGGAAGAAAAGCGTTTAGGTACCGGAAAACGATCGTTTGCTCAACTCATGATGAAGCGGCAAGCCTGCTGACTTCCCAAGGAATACCGGGTACCTTTACGGCAAAAGCCAAAGAGAACCCTCCGGTTGTTTTTATGTTCCCGGGCCAAGGTTCGCAGCACGTCAAAATGGGATTTGAACTATACGGGCATGAACCTGCTTTCCATGAAGAGATGGACCGTTGCTTTGACATTTTAAACGAATTAGGGGCCGCTGCCATTAAGGATATTCTTTATCCAAAACTGGAAACGGAGCAGGCAGCTGAACAAATCATTCAAACGGAAATTGCACAACCGGCGATATTTATCATTGAGTATGCCCTGGCGCGTTTACTGATGAAACGGGGGATTTCTCCTTCCGCTATGATTGGGCATAGTCTGGGAGAGTATGTTGCGGCATGCATTTCAGGTGTGCTCTCTTTGGAAGACGCTCTACGGCTCGTTACGGCAAGAGGAAAATGGATACAGGAGATGCGAACAGGTTCTATGCTCAGCGTTCCGCTTTCCAAAGAAGAAGTGGAGCCTCTTCTCAATGAGAATATATCGATTGCCGCAGTAAATGCACCGGCCCAATGTGTCATTTCCGGGGACGAATTGTTGATTGATCAGTTAGAGAAACAATTGACAGACCAAGGTCATACTGTAAAACGGCTCAGAACGTCGCATGCATTCCATTCTAAATTAATGGACCCGGTGTTGGAGAGATTTAAAGCCGAGATGCAGAAAATTCGCCTTAATCCGCCGCAAATTCCTTATATATCCAATGTGACAGGCACCTGGATTACAGCGGAGGAAGCGACAGACCCGAATTATTGGGTGAAACACCTCCGGGAAACAGTATATTTTGATCAGGGGATTTGTGAATTACTGGATTTGCAGGAAGCTATTTTCATCGAAACAGGGCCGGGCAGAACGCTAACATCATGGGTCAACCGCCGGAAGAAAGGGAAAGCGGGGCAAACGGCCGTCAGCATGTCGGATAATTCGCAGGCCGCTTACTTGGACCGCCATCACCTACTGTCAGCATTAGGGAAATTGTGGTCTCTTGGGATAAACTTGAATTGGAATGAGCTTTATAAAGATTCTGAAAAGATGTTTCGTATACCTCTTCCTACGTATCCATTCGAACGTAAACGTTATTGGCCTAAAGATACGCCAAAAGCTGCAAAGTTGGAAAATCAAATGATGGAACGTACAAGTTTGGAGAAAAAACAGGAAATTTCCGATTGGTTTTATATGCCTTCCTGGGAACGTTCAGCAACCCATCATTATAATGGCGATGAGAAAGCAGTAACCTGCTGGCTGATTTTTGCAGATGGGCCGGGCATTGGAGAATACATGGCGGAAAGGCTGAAAAAAGATCATAGGCACGTAATAACAGTCGATATTGGAACCGGATTCAGAAAAATCAGTGAACAAGAGTATGTTATGGACCCGGGTATTCCAGCAAATTATCAGGCTTTGTTCAGCGAACTTCAGGCCAGCGGCAGGTTTCCTGACCGGATCATCCATTTATGGAGCATCTCCAGCAGTAGTACAAGCCAATTGACCGTATCGCAACTACAGCTGGCACAGGATGCAGGATTTTACAGCTGCATGTACATCGCACAATCGATTGGACTTCTAAAAGTTACAAAGCAGATCAGAATGGCAGTAATCACAAGTAATATGCAGGATGTGACCGGGGAAGAGGCGTTAAATCCGGAACAAGCAACGGTATTGGGGTTTGTGAAAATATGCCCGCTTGAATACGCGAATATTAGCTGCCAAAGTATTGATATAACAACTAATATAGAGACTCCTGACTTGATTGAACGAATACTTGGGGATATTTCCGCACCGCAACCCGATTTGATGATAGCCTATCGTGGCTCATACCGCTGGACTCCATTATATAAGCAGGTACAGCTGGACAATAACGGATTATCGGCAGAGCGTCTTAAAGAAAATGGAGTCTATTTGATTACGGGAGGAATGGGCGGTATCGGATTTGCAATGGCGCAGCATCTTTCGAAACGCATTCGGGCGAATTACGTCCTGTTGGGACGCTCCCCATTCCCGGACCGGCAATCGTGGTCCGATTACCTGACTGCTCGGGACGCACATGAAAGTACAATTAAAAAGATTCGCGGAATCCAGGGGATGGAGGAGAACGGATCAGAAGTGATGATCGTAAGTGCCGATCTTTCTTGTTCTGAACAGATGGAGGAGGCAATCGCCCGAATTAGAGCCCGATTTGGAAAAATCAATGGGGTTATTCATGCTGCCGGCATTGCGGACTACGAAGGCATTATTCAAAACCGCACAAAGGAGATGAGTGAGAAAATACTTGCCCCAAAAGTAAAAGGAACGCTCATTCTCGATTCATTGTTGGAGGATGAGGAACTGGACTTCCTTGTTCTGTTCTCATCCAATGGCAACATGTCCTACCATTATAAATTCGGGCAGGTCAGCTACAATGCGGCAAACGAATTTCTGGACGCCTATGCAAACTATAAACGGGCTTCAAGCAAAGCGTACACTGTTTCGATTAACTGGTGCGACTGGAAGGACGTCGGCATGTCGGTGGAAGCAGCTGAAAAGTGGGGGGAACGGTTGAAAACGGATACCCAAACGTTGCTGAAAGCTGCCATAACTATATCCGAAGGGATGGATGTAATAAATTACGTACTATCCAGCTTGCTATCCAGAGTCATAGTTTCGCCAGTGGACTTACAGGCAGAGATAGCGTTTGAAGAAGCAAGTTTCCTGAAGATGGTGAAAGATCAGGAAACTTATTCCCTGAAAGAGCAGGGGGCTGAAACAGACCGCCATATGCCTGCCAAAACAGGTGAAATTCAAAACACGCTGATTTCAATCTGGACGGACCTGCTTGGAGATGAGGAGATCGGAATTCATGATAATGTCTTTGATCTGGGAGCAAATTCGTTGGATATGATTCAGGCCAACAGCAGATTGAAAGCGATTATGAAGCAGGACATTCCGATTGTAACCATGTATACGTATCCAACCATTCATACGCTTGCAGAGCATTTAACACGCGGCGAAGAAGCAGAGCAAAAACCGAAAGAAGATAAGCTGAATAAACAAAAATCCATTATGAATAAGACACTAGCCAAGCTAAAAAGCCATTCGTGAACAGAACAATCTATTTTGCCATTTGACGGAGGGAAAATATGAGCCATACCAATGGACTAGAAATTGCCGTGATCGGCATGGCGTGCCGGTTCCCGGGAGCCAAAAATATCGATGAATATTGGAATAATCTCGTTAACGGCACTGAATCCATCTCTTTTTTTTCAAATGAAGAACTTAGAGAGGCAGGAGTGGACCCGGAACTGCTAAACAACCCGAATTACGTCAAAGCTAAAGGATTTATTGAGGACATCGAATATTTCGATGCCTCTTTTTTTCATTATTCTTCAAGAGAAGCGGAAATCATGGATCCCCAAATCAGACTGCTGCTTGAATGTTCATGGGAAGCTATGGAACATGCCGGATATACCCCTAACAAATATGAAGAGGACATCGGGTTTTACGCCGGAGCCTCAAGCAACTTTAATTGGCCCCCTCTGGCTTCTTATTTTACCGCTAATCTAAGTTCTGAAGGTTTTGAGGCAGGTACGTTAGCGTATAAAGATGCAATAGGCACACTGATATCCTATAAGTTGAATTTGAAAGGGCCAAGTTTTGCCATGTATTCCGCATGCTCGACTTCTTTGGCCTCAATTCATCAGGCGTGCCGGGGGTTGCTGCTGGGAGAGTGCTCTATGGCGCTAGCCGGCGGAGTGTGTGTAAGTTTTCCTAAGAAAAACGGTTACCTTTACCAGGAAGGGATGATCGAATCACCGGATGGGCATTGCCGCTCCTTCGATGCGAAAGCGGAAGGATCCGTTTTTGGAAATGGAGCGGGAATAGTCGTACTGAAAAGTCTTGAAAATGCTTTGGCTGACGGGGATACCATTCATGCCGTTATTAAGGCGACAGCTATGAACAATGACGGTTCAAGGAAAGTGGGATACACGGCTCCAAGCGTCGAGGGTCAGGCTGAAGTCATTCGCAAAGCTCTGCATCTGGCAGAAATAGAAACTGAAAGCATTAGCTATATCGAAGCGCACGGTTCTGGCACGAGCATGGGTGATCCGATTGAAATTAAAGCTTTGGAAAAAGCTTTCGAGCTTGACGGAAAAAGGATTTGTGCCGTAGGCTCCGTCAAGTCCAATGTAGGCCATCTTGATACAGCTTCCGGTGTCGCAGGTTTTATTAAAACAGTATTGTCTTTGAAAAATAAAAAACTTCCTCCCAGTCTGCACTTTGAAACGCCAAATCCGGAGATTGATTTTGAGAATAGCCCTTTCTATGTTAATCATAAATTAACCGAGTGGAAAAACGGGAAATATCCTTTGCGGGCAGGTGTGAGTTCCTTTGGCTTGGGCGGGACAAATGTCCACGTTATCCTTGAGGAAGCTCCCGCAGCGGGTGAACGCTCACATGGAAGAACAGACAAATTATTGGTCTTGTCTGCTAAGTCATCAGAAGCTCTAGATCAGGCTGCAGACAATCTGGCTTTCTGTCTTGAGAGGAATCCGGAAATTGACCTGGGAGATGCTGCGTATACGCTTCAGGTTGGCAGAGATGTGTTCCCGTACCGGGCCGCAATTGTCTGCGAAAATAGGGAGGAGGCAGTTGCCAATCTGAAGTTACTCCGGGAAAGCACATCTTTTCGTTATCATTCCAAGGAAAACAAGAAACAAGTGGTGTTCATGTTCTCTGGCCAAAGTTCCCAGTATGTCAATATGGGACTTGAGCTTTACCGGAGCGAACCTGTATTTCGGGAGGCAATGGATGAATGCTTTGAGATATTTCATTCCTTAACCGGATATAGTTTGAAGGATACCCTTTATCCGAAAAAAAATATGGACAAAGCAAAAGAGAACATAAATCGGACGGAAATTGCACAACCTGTCCTGTTTGTATTCGAGTATGCGCTGGCAAAATTGCTGATAAACTGGGGGATTCGGCCAAGTGCTGTGATCGGGTACAGTTTTGGAGAATACGCGGCGGCTTGTCTTGGGGGTGTGTTTTCTCTGCGGGATGCATGCTCTCTTGTGATACACAGAGGGAAGCTGATGCAGTCCCTGCCTAAAGGGGCCATGCTTAGCGTTCCACTGCCGGAGCAAGAACTCAGGCCGTTTTTAGAGGAAGGAATTTCTATTGCCGTAGTGAATCATCCTGCGTGTATTGTTTCGGGTTCGGAAGAGGCTATCGAACGGTTTGAAGATAAGATGAAGCAGCAAAAACTCCTCTGCATGAGGCTTAATTCAAATCACGCCGGCCATTCGGCAATGATGGAATCTGTCGTTGATGTTTTCGAACGCGGTCTGCAGACCACTCATTTACATAAACCAACTGTACCGTACATTTCGGGTATGACCGGCAAAGAGGCGGATGATCGGGAACTATCCCATTACCGGTATTGGGTGAGGCATTTGGTCGAGCCCGTCCGGTTTTCCGAAGGCATTGCAGATTTGTCCAACCAAGGCGATTATGTGTTCATCGAAATTGGTCCGGGACGTGATTTGTCCACAATTGCAAGGCGCTATATCGAAGATAAGTCCAGTCACATTGTGAACCTTGTCCAGCCACAAACGCGCAAAATGTCTGACAACCGTTACCTGCTGAAACAGTTGGGCAAGTTATGGCTCTTCGGTGTAGGAATCAACTGGAATACTTACCATGCCGGAGAAATAAGACAGAGAATACCGCTCCCGACCTATCCATTCGAGAAAAAGTACTATTGGCCGGATGTGCATCAGATCAAACGGGCCAGGGAGAAGACATGGATGGAAGACGGAAAGCGGAAAAGCTTATCGCCAAGCGATTGGTTCTACCTTCCGCTTTGGAAGCAGTCCATATCACCGCAAAACAAACACGGACAAGCTGAAACCGGGACTTGTTATCTGTTGTTTATGGATGAATACGGTATCGGGACGGCACTTTCCGAATTGATACGTGCGGATGGCAGTGAAGTACTCCATGTGAGATTAGGCAGTGCATTTGAGAAGAGGGAAGACAAAGAATATATCATCAATCCGCATAGTGAAAGTGACTACCTCCTTTTAATGAAAAGTATCAGAGAGACGGGACGTGCCATTCATAAAATCATTCATCTATGCAGTCTTAACCGGGAAAGGGAAGCTCTTCAGCGGTTGACCGACTCCCAAACAAGAGGTTATTACAGTGTACTGCATTTGGTGAAGGCCGCGTTAAACGTATTTATGGCAGAAAAACTTCAGATACATGTCATTGCAAATAACATTCATGAAGTAATTGGAACGGAACAACTGTACCCCGAACACAGTACCATTCTTGGGCCATGTAAGGTTATACCACAAGAGTATACTAATATTAGCTGTAGAATAATCGATATTGAAATGGCAGAACTGCCAGATCCGAAACTGATTGATCAGCTTAAAGAGGAATTTCATAACCTTGGACCGGAACCTGTCGTATGCCTGCGCGGCGGAAAAAGATGGCTGAAATATTATGAACAAGTTCGGCTGGACAAGACTGTGGAAACAGCATCCAAGCTGAAGCAGAACGGAGTTTATGTCATTACCGGCGGTACAGGCGGAATAGGGCTCGAACTAGCTGCCCATTTGGCGAAAACAAGGACAGCCAAACTGGCTCTTATCCATCGTTCTTTTTTCCCTGAACGGGAAGATTGGGAAAACTGGTTGAGTACCCATAAACATGAGGAGCCCACTAGCGTTAAAATCCGTAAACTCATGGAAATTGAGAGATTCGCTGGAGGACTGGTACTGGAACAGGCTGATGTTTCGGATATGAAGCAGATGGGTTTGGCGGTTAAAAGAATTGAAGAAAAATTTGAACGTATAAACGGAGTTATCCATGCCGCGGGTACACTTTCAAATGATGCCTTTCATTCGGTAACCGAAACAGGAAAGCAGCAAAGCGAACAGCAATTTAGAACCAAGCTTTATGGAACGGTTGTACTGGAAAATATGTTCAAGGAAAAAGATTTGGATTTTTGCTTACTGATGTCATCTATTTCGTCCGTTTTGGGGGGCTGGGACATACCGCTTACTGTGCAGCGAATACTTTCCTTGATGCATATGCTGTCAATCAAAACCGGAATCCTGGCGCTTGCTGGTTAAGTATTAACTGGGACGGCTGGATCGTTACTAAGAATGAAGACGGCGTATGGGGTGAAATTTGGGAAGAGACTGCCATGACACCGGCCGAAGGGGTGGAGGCCTTTGAAAAGGTACTTACTTTGGCTTCAGTAGGACACGCAGTCAACTCCACCGCGGCATTGCAGTCGAGAATTGACGCCTGGTCCATGCCGGAAGAGTCCAAACGGCTGGATATGACTAAAAAGTCTGCCACACAGGTCGTGCGATCCGATTTATCTACAACTTATATTGCGCCTCAGAATGAGACCCAGCAATCGATCATAGACATATTCCAGAAGATTCTGGGAATCAGCGGGATTGGTATACAAGATGATTTTTTGGAAATGGGCGGGGACTCCTTAAAAGCTATAACCGTACTTTCCACCATACGTCAGCAATTTAATACGGATATTCCGCTGAAAGACTTTTTTAACAACCTGACAGGGGAATCCATCGCTGCCTTGATTATGGAAAAATCTTTAAGCAGCAAGACACACACTATGGAATTGGCACCGGTCGACAAGAAGCCGCAATATCCGGTTTCCTCGGCACAGAAGAGGATGTATCTGCTGGATCAGATCAATCCCGACAGCACTTTGTATAATACAACGATACTGAAGAATGTAAATCATACGGTGAACAAAGAGCTGTTAGAGCAGGTATTTAGGACCTTAATTGACCGGCATGAAAGCTTGCGGACCGCGTTTCTTGTCATAGATGACGTTCCGCATCAACGAATACATGAATCAGTATCTTTTTCCGTTCAGGAATGGAATATGTCTGGTCGCCCGGACAGCATTCAGGAGGTTGTAAGGGGGTTTGTTAAACCCTTTAATTTGGAAAAGGCCCCCCTCTTAAGAGTCGGCCTGATTCATACAGGAGAACAGAAAAATATTGTCGTCATCGATATTCACCATATCATTACTGACCTGCTCTCGATGGATCTGTTGCAACGGGACTTTCACACTTTATTGAACGGTAAAAAACTGAATCCCTTGCCGCTTCAATACAAGGATTACGCCGTATGGATAAATAGTGAAGAATATAAAAACCGGCTTCAGCCGCATAAGAGCTACTGGTTATCCAAATTCAGCGATAAGTCTCCATTATTAAATCTTCCTACTGATTTCCCGCGCGGTAAGGTCAAAACCTATGAGGGAAGCGTCCTTACTTTTGAATGCGGGGAGGAAGAAACCGGTTTATTGAGACAGATGGCAAGGGAGCAGAATGCAACCTTATTTATGATCCTGCTTACCGCTTTTAATGTCATGCTGTTCCGGTTGACAGGACAAACGGATATCGTTGTCGGTGTGCCTACTGCCGGCAGGAACTACAAAGATTTGGAGAATATCCTCGGTTTGTTCGTTAATACGCTACCGATAAGAAACGGTCCTTCCAAAGAAAAAACGTTCCACCAGCTGTTGAATGAAATCAAGACGAACACTTTGGAGGCTTTTGAACATCAGGAATATCCGTTTGAAGATATGGTGGAACATATCGTAGTCGAACGGGATACCGGGCGCAATCCGGTGTTTGACGTCATGTTCAATCTCCTTGACCGCAGAGAAGATGAAGGACTGGATGAAGATCATATAACCGAGAAAAAATACAATCTCAACTCCACATCGAAATTCGATCTGAGTCTGACTGTAAGAGAAGCAAAGAACAAACTTTTCTTTGAGTTCGAATACAGTACGGAACTTTTCAAAGAAAGTACCATTGATAAATACAAGGATTACTATCAGCGTATTCTTATGTCGGCGATGCAAAACGGAAAATCGGCCATTTCCGATATGAAGATCGTTCCAAAACATGAACTGAGCCTTAAATATGAAAAGTTAAATGCGACTAATGTGACATATCCCGGGCATATGACGGTATACAACTTGGTTGATGAACGGGCACGCCGGCATCCGGAAAAAATAGCACTTTGGTTTGAGGGCAAAGAAATGACATATGCCGAGCTGCAGGAAAAATCCAATCAGCTAGCCCATTCACTGCGAAATTCCGGAATTTCTAGAGGCTCCATTGTCGGAATCATGCTGGAGCATTCATTTGAAGCGGTGACCGCCATATTGGCCATAATGAAAACAGGAGCAGCTTATCTGCCAATTGATCCGGAATATCCGAAGGAACGTATTAACTTTTTACTGAAAGACAGCCGAACTCAGATTCTACTTGTTTCCGGACGCACATCGGGTAAGTACAACTTCAACGGCCAGGTACTGAATGTGGAGGACAAGCACCTATACGATGCCCCGCCGACTGCGCTAGACCTGGAAGTAGCGCCGGAAGATCCTGTATATATGATTTATACGTCGGGTTCCACAGGAAAACCCAAAGGTGTGGTCATTTCCCATAAATCGTTAATGAACCATATTAACTGGGCGACTCGCGTTTACATGAAGGAAGAGGAGGAGTTCAGCTGCCCGCTTTACTCGTCCCTTTCGTTTGATTTAACGGTGACTTCTTTATTCGCCCCGCTTGCAACCGGAAACAAGATGGTCATTTATAAGGGCGGAAATAAGGAAATGGTGATCCAGAAAATATTGGAAGATGATCTGGTTCATATCATCAAATTAACACCTACTCATTTGAAATTGATTAAGGAATTGGGAATTCGGTCGTCTAACATACGAACGTTTGTCGTCAATGGAGAATTAATGCGCACTACGTTGGCAAGGGATATCTACCGGTTGTTTGACGGAAATGCAGTCATTTATAACGAATACGGGCCAACGGAAGCGACAGTAGGATGTACTATCCATAGATATGATTTTGATAAAGATGATCAAATTTCCGTTCCGATCGGAACACCTGTTGATAACGCCAAGATTTATTTGCTTGACGATAGCATGCAGCTCGTTCCTGAAGGGATACCCGGAGAAATCTATATTTCCGGTGATGGTGTGGCTTTAGGCTACTTGTATCGCAACGAACTGACCCGGGAAAAGTTCCTCACAGACCCATTTGAGCCAGAACGCATGATGTATAAGACAGGCGATACAGCCCGTTTGCTCGATGATGGAAAGTTGGAGTTTTTGGGAAGACAGGATCATCAGGTCAAAATCCGCGGTTTCCGAATCGAATTGGGGGAAATTACAAAGGCTCTGGAATCGTTTGAACCAATTAAAGAGGGAATTGTAATCGCGAGGGAGAACGGAGCAGTTGAGCAACTGGACGATAAATATCTCTGCGCATATTTTGTCACAAAACAATTGCCGGAAAAGGAGCCCAATCTGATTCAGGAAATCAAAGAGCATCTGGCCAAACAACTGCCGTCCTATTTAGTTCCGCAATATTTCATGAGACTTGACGAGTTCCCGGTAACACCTAACGGAAAGCTGGATATGAATAGACTGCCGGTACCTAACATGCAAGTGGGTCATCATTTTACCGCAGCTGAAAGTGACGGGGAAAAGGTTCTGGCGGAAATATGGGCCGGTATCTTAAACAGAAGTATCGAGACTCTGTCCATTGATTCGAGCTTCTTTGAAATGGGCGGGCATTCACTCAAAGCCGCCATTATGGCTTCGCGCATTCATAAGAGATTGAACATAAAAGTTCCGATGATTGAGATTTTTAACCGCCCTACTATAAGAGAACTGGCAAAGTATATGAAAGAAGTGGAAAGTGAAGCATATGAACCTATTCCCCGGGTTCCGGAACAGGTGTTTTACGATTTGTCTTCCGCACAACGTAAGTTGTATTTCTTGCAACAAATGAACCCTAATGACACAAGTTACAATTTACCGATGTTTTGGGAGATGACCGGAAGCTTTAATCGTAGGCAATTTGAAGAAGCTTTCCAACACCTTTTAATGAGACATGAAAGCCTGCGGACGTATTTCGTTTTGTTAAACGGGGAGCCGTATCAGAAACTGCAACATTCGGCTGTACTTGAAATCGAATACCATGATGTTTCCTCAGAGAGGAATCCTCAAGTTGCAGCAGAACGGATCATAAATGAATTTGTAAGACCTTTTGATTTGACTGAGGTTCCGTTAAGAGTTGGACTTGTTGAGCTCAATACGAATAGCCGCATTCTCATGGTTGATATTCATCATATCATTACGGACGGCGTATCCATGGGAATATTGGCTCAGGATTTTATGGCCTTGTTCGCAGGAAAATCCTTGCCGGAGATAAAAGTAAGGTACCGCGATTATGCAGCATGGTACAAACAGTTGTGCGCACCCGACAAAATGAAGAAACAAGAGATGTACTGGCAGGGAATATTCGACGGTGAACTTCCGGTTCTAAACCTGCCTACAGATTTTCAACGTCCGGCAGTGAGAAGTTTTGAAGGAGATCAAATTGGTTTTAGCATTCCTGAAGACATTACACAAAAATTGAAGAAGCTGGCTTTGGAAGAAGATGCAACATTGTTTATTGTGCTTTTGGCCGTATATTATATCCTGCTTTCCAAATTAAGCGGACAGGATGATATCATTGTCGGCACGGATACGGCGGGGCGGGAGCATGTTGACCTCCATGATGTGATCGGCAATTTCGCTAACACACTGGCCCTGCGTAATTTTCCGCAAGAAATGCTTTCTTTTAACGAATTCTTGGCAGAGGTAAGAAAGCGGCTTCTTGAAGCATATGAAAATCAGGATTTCCAATTCGAGGATTTGGTCGATAAGGTGGTTGTTCAAAGAGACCTTAGCCGACATCCGCTTTTTGATGTTATGTTCGGTTTTTTGATCAGCGACATGGAGGATTTGTCGATGAGCGGATTAACCATGCGGGCGTATCCTTATGATAAAAAAACATCCATCTTTGATCTTGTTCTACAGGGATACGAAAGTAACCAGGACATTGTATTTCAAATGGAATACAGTTCAACGCTGTTTGCACGCAATACGGTGGAAACATTTATCAGATGTTTCAACGAGATTATCGAACAAATCATTGATAACAGGCACCTTAAAATTTCGGATATAAGGGTGACCCATAGACTTCGCTCTGCAAATGCAGACAAGTTTAATCTTTTGGAAGGGGAGTTCAGTTTTTGAATGAGAGGAAAGAGTCCATGAAAACAAAAGCATACTCCATTCATAAGGCTATTGCCGCCAATCAACAAATCAAAGAAAGAAATTACTGGCTAGAGCAACTATCAGGGGAGCCGCCGTTAGAAGGCTTCCCTGCTCAAGGGTTAAGTTCTGTTTTCAGTAATCAAATGAATTCATCAGTCCATTTTCAAATTGACGATCATGCGGCAGGTAGACTCATAACCCTTGCCAATCATTCTGATGCGAGACTTCATGTCATTCTGCTTACTTCCTTGTATATTTTGTTGTTCAAATATACCGGAAATGAAGATATCGTCATGGGTTCACCCATCTACCGCCAGGAAGGAATAGACGGCGAATTTATTAATACGATGCTGCCGCTGAGAACCCGGGTAGAAGCGGGAATGAGTTTTAAAGAGCTGCTGCTTCAGGTAAGACAGATTGTTGCCGATGCGGTGGAACACCAGAACTTTCCTATCGATCTGCTGTTTGACCAACTCCGGGAAGAAAACCAAACGGCAGATACCTCCTTGTACAGCACGGTTGTGATGCTGGAAAATATTCATGACAAGCGGTATCTGGACGCGGTTGCTTACAGGATGCTGTTCCATTTCGTGAGAGAGGATACGGGCATCCGGGGAACGGTTCATTTTGACCCGGACCGTTATACGGAGCCGGCGGTCAAGCGAATCATCAGTCACTTTACCCATCTGCTCGGACAGGCGCTCTTGCAGGTGGGAGCTGACATACGGGAGCTCGGCATTCTCCCGGAGCAGGAGCGCTCCCAAATCCTGCTGGAGTTTAACGGCAAGCGCGGCTATTTCCCTCCAGATGCCGCGGTCAGCCAGCTCATCGAAGAGCAGGTACAGAAGACGCCGGACGCCGTAGCCGTCCAATGCGGAGAACACACCCTGACCTACCGGGAGCTTAATGAGCAGGCGAACCGGCTGGCCTGGCTGCTCAAGGAAAAAGGCAGCGGCCCGGATAAGCTCGCAGCGGTACTGTGCGAGCGGTCTATCCCGATGCTGGTCGGCATTCTGGGCCTGTTCAAGGCCGGAGGGGCTTACGTGCCGATTGATGCGGCCTACCCGATGGAACGGATTCGTACGATGCTATCGGATTCCGGGGCGTCCATCGTCCTGACCGTCTCGGCTGTGTTTGCCGGGTCGGATGAGATGTACCGCGGCATCGTAGCCGGCACATCGGTAGAACATATCGTATACCTGGACCGGCTGAAGCAGACTGAACAGGACGAAGCCCTGTTCCGGACGGAGAGGGCGGTATCGCTGCTTGAGCGGGGCGAATCCATCGTGCCGGGTCCGGAAATGGCGCTTTGTTCCGGCAACAAAACGCTTGCGTATGAGGTATACAGGGAACGCACCGGACAGCTTGCCGGTTTTCTTAAGAATCGTCTCGGTAACCAAAGAGATGGTGCGGGTGTGCTGCTGGACGATTCACTTGACAAGCTGGTTGCGTTCTCGGCGCTGCAGCGTTTAGATCTGGGCTATACGGTCCTGGATGCGATGAATCCGGCCGGGCAGCTGCAGGACAGCGGCACCTCCTTCCTTGTCACAACGAGCCGTTATGTGGATGAAGTGGACCGGCTGCTGTGGGAGAGCGAATCCCTTCAAGGTTATGTCCTGCTGGATGAGTATGATGCTGCAAGCAGCGAAAAGCAGCTGCAGATGAGAAACATCTGGGAAGCCGTTGCGGAAGAAACAAGCGAAGCGCTCAACGATTACGGCTGGAGCAGCAGCTATGGCGGGAAAGCGTTCAGCCTTGAGGAGATGCAGGAATACATCGGCAACTTCCAGACGAAGCTGAAACCGCATCTTACGAAGGAATCGAAGGTACTAGAAGTCGGGTGCGGACATGGTCTGCTGCTGTTCCATCTGGCGCCTGATGTAAAGGAATACGTTGCAACCGATCTATCCGGTACGATCATCGAACGGAACCGGGAGAGGGCAAGGCGGGAAGGGTTATCCCATGTAAAGCTCAGGCAGGCGGCCGCCTCGGAGATCGGGGGTATAGGAGAGTCTGATTTTGACGTCATTGTGATGAGCAGCGTCGTTCATTACTTCCCGAATACGTTGTACCTGGAAGAAGTGATACGAAGTGCAATCGGCCTGCTGAAAGAAGAAGGAATCCTCTATCTGGATGATTTGCTGGATCACCGGAAAAAGGGGGAATTGGCAGAGTCGACGGCGGCCTACAAAGAGGCCAACCCGGGTGTTCCGGTCAAAACAAGCTGGGATGAAGATTTGTTTGTGGATGAGAGCTTCTTTCAGGATCTGCAGCAGAAGTATCCGGAAATCTGCGGCTGGGAAAGCAGCCGGAAGCTGGGTACCATCGACAACGAGCTGACCCGGTTCCGGTATGACGTGATGCTGAGAGTGAACAAGAAGCATGCCAGGGAAGAGAATCGGCGTCCTTCATTATCTGTGCAAAAGGGCAGATATACATGGAAGAATGTGCGGTACTGTGCGTCATGTAAGGATCTGGAGCACCTTCTTGAAACCCGGGGAATAGAGAAGCTGGGAACGGTTGTGGACCAGTCGGCCATTGCGGCTATGCCTGCGGATAATCCGCCGGGGGTCAACAAACCGGAAGATCTTTGCTATGTGATCTACACATCAGGGTCAACAGGCCGGCCGAAGGGTGCGATGGTGGAGCACCGTGGCATGCTGAATCACCTGTATGCCAAAATCCATGACTTCCGGATAACCGGGGACAGCGTCATTGCCCAGAATGCGTCGCACTGCTTCGATATATCGGTCTGGCAGTTTTTCTCGGCCCTGGTGACAGGGGGCAAGGTGGTAATCTACCCGAATGAGCTGACCCTGGATGCGGAGGCGTTCATCGACCACATCCAGCAGGACGGCGTGACGATCCTGGAGGTTGTGCCGTCCTATTTGTCCGTGCTGTTGGAGCATCTGGAGCCGGAGCAGACCGGTCTGGAGAAGCTTGAGCTGCTGGTTGTGACGGGGGAAGCGTTGAAGCCGAACCTGGTGGGCAGATGGTTCGGGAAATATCCCGGAATCCGGATGACCAATGCTTACGGCCCGACCGAGGCATCGGATGACATCACCCATTACCTGATGGAGCAGGATCCGGGAAGAGTCATGTTGCCTGTAGGAAGCCCGGTACAGAACATGACGATCTACATTGTAGATGAAGCAGGGGAGTTATGCCCGGTTGGCGTGAAGGGAGAAATATGGGTAGCAGGGATAGGAGTAGGCCGCGGGTATTTGAATCAGGAGGAGAAGACAAGAGAGGCGTTCACGGAAGACCCGTTTGCCAAAGAGCCGGGAGTACGGCTGTACAAGACGGGAGATATAGGCCGGTGGCTGGAAGATGGGAACATCGAGTTTCTGGGGAGAAAGGATGACCAGGTCAAAATACGGGGCTACCGGATTGAAATTGGGGAAGTGGAGAACAGACTTAGCGAGATAGCCGGCATTAAGGAAGCAGTGGTGACGGTACGGGGCGGAGAGAAGACCGGGAAGTACCTGTGTGCTTATGTAACGGGGGAAGAGAAGATAGACACGGAGAAGGTGAAGCAGGAGCTTGGCAGAAGCCTGCCGGACTACATGGTACCGGAGTATGTGGTGGAGATGGAGAAGCTGCCGCTGACGAGGAACGGGAAAGTAGACCGCAAAGCGCTGCCGGCACCGGAGAAGCAAGGGGAAGGAAGCGTCAGCTACGAAGCGCCGGTTAGCGGTATTGAGAAGAAGCTGGCCGAGATTTGGGGCGAGGTACTGGATATAGACCGTGTAGGAGTAAACGATAATTTCTTTGAACGGGGAGGACACTCTCTGAAAGTAACCAGATTAGTAGCCCAGATACATAAACAAACAAATGTTCGGTTGTCATATAAAGATGTATTTGAAAGACCGACAATCCGCTTACTGGCTGAATGTATGGGCAAGGCAGAGCAGCATAAATTCCGGGTGATTAAACCGGCGCCTGAGGCGGCATTTTATCCGTTGTCTTCAGAACAAAAGCGAATGTTTATTCAGCAGCAAATTTATCCGGAAAGTACGAGCTATAATATTTCACTGGTTTACCATGTTGAAGGCCCTTTGAATAAAGCGAAAATTAAAGATGCATTTAACAGATTAATTCAAAGGCATGAAAGCTTGCGAACTTGTTTTACACTGGTTGAAGATAATCCTGTTCAGAGGGTACTTGATCATACAGAGATCGATCTAAGTGAAACTGTCTGCGAGGAGGAACAGATCGAAGAGGCCATCCATAGCTTTATAAGGCCGTTCCATTTAGAGCAAGCGCCTTTGTTCAGAGTAGGGTTTATCAAGCAAAGCAGCAAAAATCATATTCTGATGATTGATATGCATCATATTATTTCCGACGGGATGTCTGTTGATCTTATAGCAGCTGATTTTTTCGACCTTTATGCCGGTGTGGAACTGCCAAAGCTGCCTATCCAATACAAAGACTACGTTGTATGGCAAAACGAAAAAGAGTACAAAGAGGAGGTTCAGAAACAAGAGGACTACTGGATGGAAGTCTTCGAAAAGGATGTCTCTCCGTTAGAGCTGCCCAATGATTTTAAAAGGAACATGGGTGTATTGGAATCAGAGGCAAGCATCGCGAGTTTTGTAATAGACAAAGACCTGACCGGAAAAGTAAGGGATTTTGCTGTGTGTAAAAATAGTTCGTTATTTGTATTACTGCTGGCCGTTTATAATGTGATTCTGTCCAAATGCTGCGCTCAAGAAGATATTGTGGTTGGTACCGCAACGTCAGGAAGAAATCATGACGACTTGACTCGTGTTGTTGGCATGTTTGTCAAAACAGTTCCACTGCGCAATTTCCCGGCAGAGGATAAAATCTTCTCCCGGTTTTTGGAGGAGGTGCACCAAAATTCCTTGCTCAGTTTTCAAAATCAGGATTACCCCTTTGATATGCTGGTAAGCAAATTGAACTTGGGCAGGGATTTGAACCGAAATCCGCTGTTCGATACCTTTTTCCAAATCCAGTATTTCGAGGAAAGAAAAAAAGAGGTAGGAGATCTCGTTTTTCATCCTTATACCTATAAAAAGAATAATACATCCCAGTTTGAGCTTGAATTGTCCGTTGAGGAAGAACAAGAACAAATTGAATTTCATTTTTATTATTCGACACATTTGTATAAAAATAAAACCATTCATAAATTATGGAACGATTATTTACAAGTACTTCGGACCGTTCTTCAGGATGATCAGGTCAAACTTGGGGACATTCGCTTGGGAATGGAGAATAAAAAGAAAAAAGAAATACGTAAATTGCACGATAGCATCCAGTTTAATTTCTAAAGCAGAGGATGTGTGACCTATGGATAGGAGTCATACTCTTGTCGTCACAAAACAAATAAGCAGCAACAAGAAGGAATATTGGCTTGAAAAATTCAAAAATCTGAATCCAAAAGATATGTCAATAAGGCTGCTGACACCGAAAGAAGAAATTCAATCCGCTCCAATTGCCGATCTGCAGGTTACCCTGGAGCCACAGCTGTCAGAGAAGCTCATTCGTCTTAGCAACCATTCGGATGTTACCCTTTTTATTGTACTGCTGTCCGCTTTTGTCGGATTTCAATATAGATATACGGGACAGGAAGAAATAATCGTAACTGTACCCGCCTACAATGAAGGGACTGAGAGCGATTCTGATTCTAACGAGCTGCTCATGATTAGGAAGAGAGTGGAAGACGATGTTTGCTTTCGAAATTTACTGATAGAGATGAAAGAGGAGTTTATTAAGGCAATTGAATATTCGGATTATCCGTTAACTGAGATCATTGAGGAACTGAATCTTGATGAGAATCGGGTTCGGAAGTGGCTTCACTCTACAATATTTGCCAGTGAGAACCTTCATAACATACCTTCCCTGATTAAGAAGGAAGAGACCCTATTTCTTGTCACTTGCAGCAGAAAAGGGGGAGCTGTTGAAGTTAGTTTTACATTTGATAGAAGGATCTGCCACGAGGAAGATATGAAGCGTATGCTTCAGTGCTATCAGGTATTTCTTAGTATGGTACTGGACGATATGGCGCTGGGCTTATCCCGTGTCAAACTGATGACCGAAAGTCAAGAGGCAGAATTATTGGCCGTATGTAATCAAACCCGTCTTGATTATCCCAAGCATGAGACTATCATTCGGTTATTTGAGGAACAGGTACTTCAATCACCGGACCAGATTGCTATCGTATATGGCGAAAAACAGATGACATATAGTGAATTGAACCGGAAGGCAAACTTTCTGGCAAGGCAGTTAAGAAAATATGGCGTTAAGCGTGAATCCCCTGTATGTATCATGTTAGACCGAGGCCTGGAGACGGTTGTGGGAATCGTAGGCATATTAAAAGCTGGAGGGGCTTACATTCCCATTGACCCTAAAAGTCCGGATAATCGCATTAATTACATGCTTAAGGAAAGCCAGCCAATACTGGTCCTGACGACAAAAAATATTGCAGAAACACATCAACTTCCCAATGTACTGCTGATGGACTCTATAGCGGAAATAACGGAAAGCCGAACTGAAGAGGATGAAAATCCGGCCATTGTGAATGAACCGACAGACCTTGCTTATCTCCTGTTTACATCCGGTTCGACAGGCAAGCCTAAAGCTTCCATGATTGAACACCGCAATGTAATCAATCTCGTAGCCGGATTGCAGGAAAGAATTTTGAAAAAGTACGACGGCAGGCTGCGCATAGCCATGTTGTCCCCATTCATATTTGATATGTCTGTGGAACAAATGTTTGGAACGCTTCTATATGGTCATAGCCTTTATATCGTGCCTGAAGAAGCAAGGGTGGACGGCGAGAGGCTTTTGGAATTTTTCATTGAGAATGAAATCGATCTTACGGACGGCACTCCAAGTCACCTGATTTTATTGTTGGAAGCCATGAATTATAACAGTGCAAAGCCAAACCTAAAACAGCTTGTTATTGGTGGCGAGTCTTTGCCGAAAGAAACCGTTGAGAGAATGTTCAGCAAACTGGGACCCGATCACGTCCCCATTATTACCAATAGCTACGGTTTGACTGAATGCTGCGTTGATTCCACTTATTTTGACGTGACGGAAGAGAATGTGAACCACTATTACCGGATTCCAATCGGGTATCCATTGCCAAACCAACGGGTGTATATATTAAACAAGCATAACATCCTGCAACCGGTAGGGGTTATAGGGGAATTATGTATTGCAGGTGATAATGTCGGAAGAGGGTATCTGAACAGGGATGAACTGAATGCAAAAACGTTTGTTGATGATCCCTTTCACGAAGGGCAAAAGATGTACAGAACAGGGGATTTAGCCATATGGCTTCCTGACGGAAATGTAGAGTGCCTTGGCAGAATGGATACCCAGGTCAAAATCAGAGGATATCGTATTGAACTGGAAGAAATCGAAAATGTTCTGCGTAAACATCCTTCAGTCACAGATGTAAAAGTGCTTGTCATTAATCCGAGGAACAAGGAACAGAGTACAGAGTCGCAGCAGCTTTGTGTCTACATCGTTACTAATAATCCTATCGAACATGCGGTACTACGTGAGTTCCTTATTAAAGACTTGCCTGATTACATGATTCCCGCTTATTTCGTGAATTTGGAAAGAATGCCGCTAAACCAAAATGATAAGGTAGACCGCAGCAAGCTTCCTCCAATTGATACAGCTGCTTATGATAGCGGAATAGAAGTGGCTGCTCCAACTAACGAAAGGGAGGAACAACTTGTCTTGTGCTGGAAGCAGGTACTAGGTCGGGAATCAGTTGGAATTAAAGACAACTTCTTTGGAAGTGGCGGAGATTCTATCAAAGCCATTCAACTGGTCTCAAGACTCCGTCGTCTTCATTACAAAATTGAAGTAAGGGATATCTTTACCTCTCCGACCATTGAGCAGTTGGCCAAGAAAATGGTCAGACTTAACAGAACAGTGAATCAAGAAGAAGTAACGGGAAGAGTTCCTCTAACTCCTATACAACATGACTTCTTTCTTAATCATTGTATTGATCCGCATCATTTTAACCAATCGGTATTGCTTGATGTGGAGCCTGAATTCGATGTGGAAGCTGCCCGTTTCATTTTCTCCAAAATACAGGAGCATCACGATGCTCTTCGGATTATATTTTTGAAAGAAGGTAACCAGTTCATCCAGATTAACAGGGGATTGGATATGACTCTTTCCATTCAGCACTTTGATCTATACGGAATGGACCATCAACAATTCCACCTGAAAGAACGCGAACTGCAGTCCGGTATCAGCCTGGAAAACGGGCCTTTGATGAATGTAGTTCTTTTTGATACAGATGCTGGAAAAAAACTTTTCATTTATATTCACCATACGGTGATTGACGGGGTATCATGGCGCATCTTGTTTGAGGATATCGATACATTATACAGACAATATAAAGAAGGAAAGCGGCCATCCCTTCCACTTAAGTCAGACTCATTTAAAACCTGGTCCGAAAAACTGTATGAATATGCAAATAGTGAGGAGTTAAAAAGGGAAATTCCGCATTGGAAAAAGGTAAATTCCTTAATGAAAATACCCAAGATACGGAAAGATATTGCGGAAAGTTATTTTGTAAAAGACGAAGTAACCCTATCCTTTGCCTTAAGTGAAACGGAAACCGATGCTTTGCTTAACCGGGTGAATTACGCGTTTAATTCGGATATCAATGATATTTTACTTACTGCTTTGGGTCTCAGCGTGAACAGTACGTTCGGCATTCAGGACGTTTCGGTCGAGCTTGAAGGACACGGTCGCGAACCCATTATTCCTAATTTAGATATCAGTCGTACGGTAGGCTGGTTTACCAGCTGGTATCCTGTAATTATCGACGTATCAGGTGATGATGATCTTGCCGGCCAGATTAAGAGAGTCAAAGAATCTCTGCGTGCTGTGCCTAACAAAGGAGTCGGCTATTTGATTTTAAAACACCTATCCGCGGAAACTGAATGGGAGGACGCCGAGAGACCGCAAATTTGTTTCAATTATTTGGGCCAGTTTGATGCGGATTCGGATTATTCGGATGATGCCTGGTTCAAAATGGCGGATGAATCAATTGACAGCAACGAAAGTCCTGAGCGCAGGAGAGAAAACGATTTTGTATTTAATGGAGTTGTCATAGAGGGAAAGCTTCACATGAATCTTTTATACAGCCATAAGCAATATAAGACGGAAACTGTGAAGGCTTTTCTTGAACATTATCGGATTGAACTGCTTCGCTTGATTTCGTTCTGTACCTCCAGAACGGAAACAGAAGTAACTCCAAGTGATTTGGGATATAAAGGGCTGACCATGGAACAATTGGACAGCTTTTTTGATTGATTTGACTACAGGATATGAGAAATCGAATCGGGGAGGGAACATCATCATGAACGAGCTTGTGCGCCGGAATATACAGGATATATATAAGATGGCCCCTACGCAGGAAGGCATGTATTTTCATTACTTGCTTGATAAATCATCTCTGGCTTATTTGGAACAAACCACTTACCGCCTCCACGGGGATTTGGATATAACACGGGTTAAACAAAGTCTCGAGGAATTATTTAAGAGGTATGATATTCTTCGTACAGTATTTAATCATGAGAAGGCCGATCTCCCCCTTCAGGTCGTTTTGAAGGAAAGGGAGGTCGATTTTTTCTTTCAGGATTTACGGCATATTCCGGATGAAAAAGAGCGGGAACGGTATATGAACGAATATAAAGAATATGACAAAAACAGGAAGTTCGATTTGAACAAGGATGTAATGATGCGAGTGGCCGTATTCCGTATAGGTGAACAAGATTATGTGTTTATTTGGACCTCCCACCATATCTTAATGGATGGCTGGTGCGTTGAAATTCTGGTTTCCGATTTCTTCGACATCTATAACCGCTTGCTGATAAATCGTCCATGCCATCTGGAACCTGTGAAGCAATACCGTACTTATATTGAATGGCTGGAAGAACAAGATCCGGAAAAAGCGAAAACCTTTTGGAAGAACTATTTGTATGGATTTGAGGAAATGACTGCGGTACCGAAACTGAAAAGGGGAACGTCCGCAAACCTTCCGTACAAAAAAGAAGAGGTAAAACTGGACTTGAGTGAACAACAAACCAGTGCACTAGGCAGTTTGGCTGCCAAGCATCAAGTTACTTTAAGTACGGTGATGAAGGCGGCATGGAGTATAGTGCTGGCCAAATACAACCAAAAGCGGGAAGTTGTATTTGGCGGAGTTGTCTCCGGGCGGCCGGGTGAACTGGACGGTGTCGAACAAATGGTAGGTTTGTTCATTAATATCATCCCGGTACGTGTAGCGGTTGAGAACGATATGAAACTCAGTTATCTTTTACAGCGTGTTCAAACGGATATGGCGGAATCGGAACCGTTCCATTATTTTTCGTTGGCCAGTATCCAAGCAGGTAGCGGGTTAAAACAAAACCTGTTTGATCATATTATGGTATTTGAAAATTACCCTCTTGCCGAACGTTTGGGCCAGGCCGCCCATCCATCTGAAGAATCTGAAGAATGTGAAGCTCATTACGTGATTACTGACGTGCAATCGTTCGAACAGACCAATTATGATTTCAACATTATTATAGCGCCGGGCGAAAGCATGTATGTCCAGTTCGATTTCAATGGACATGTATACGACAAGACCATGGTCAAAATGATGGCAAAGCACTATGAACATGTGTTGAATCAGCTGATGAAAGATGACCAAAAAAGGGTCAGGGATATTGAATTGATGGAAGATCAGGAGAAGTATGACATTTTCGATATTTTCAACCATACACAAGCAGCATATCCTGCGAACAGAATGATCCACGATATCTTCGAAGAACAGGCAGCCAAAACTCCTGAGCACACCGCTTGTGTCTTTGGAGGCACATCTTTGTCCTACCGGCAGCTTAACGAACGGGCAAACCGGCTGGCCCGTAGTTTACGGGAAGCAGAGGTTCGGTCTGACCAATTGGTAGGTCTGATGGCTGACCGCTCTTTGGAAATGGTCATTGGGGTCCTGGCTATCCTGAAGGCAGGTGGAGCGTATGTGCCGATTAGCCCGGATTATCCGGAGGAGCGCATCCGCTATATGCTGGAAGATTCGGAAACGAATCTGCTTCTAGTGCAGCATCATTTGCAGGGTCGCGTAGCTTTTGCCGGGAAAATGATGAATTTGAACGATCCAGAAATCTATGGAGAAGACGGCTCGAACCTGGAGCCGATTAGCGGGCCAAAGAGCCTGGCCTATGTCATCTATACCTCCGGATCGACCGGCAAACCTAAAGGGGTCATGGTGGAACATCACTCGGTCGTGAATCGGTTGTGGTGGATGCAGGAGAACTATCCGGTCTATGAAACGGACACCATTTTGCAAAAAACGACGTTTACGTTTGATGTATCCGTATGGGAGCTGTTTTGGTGGTCGATAGCCGGTTCCAAAGTATGTCTGCTGACTGCGGGAGGAGAAAAGGATCCGAAGCATATCGTGGAAACGATTGCGGAACAAGGAATAACAACGATGCATTTCGTTCCTGCTATGCTGCATGCCTTTTTGGACTACGTGGAGCAGCTATCAAACGGGGAACGCAAGGAGAAGCTTGGAACACTGCGACAGGTGTTTGCAAGTGGGGAAGCATTGCCGCCACAGCATGTTGCCAGGTTTCACCGGCTTATTACGCCGGTGAATCAGGTGAAGCTGATCAATTTGTACGGCCCGACGGAGGCAACCGTTGATGTCTCCTATTTTGATTGTCAGGCTGACCGGGAGTATGACGTGATCCCGATAGGAAAACCGATTTCCAATATCCAGATCTATATGGTAGGAAATGAATCCGAACAGCTGCAACCGGTTGGTGTAGCAGGAGAACTTTGTATATCTGGCGTAGGGTTAGCGAGGGGTTACTTAAACCGCCCGGAATTGACGGCAGAGAAATTTGTGGACAACCCGTTTGTTCCCGGAGAGAAAATGTACCAGACAGGGGACTTGGCCAGGTGGCTTCCTGATGGAAATATTGAATACTTGGGCCGAATCGATAGTCAGGTCAAGATTCGGGGATTTCGTATTGAGTTGGAGGAGATCGAATCTGCTCTTCAAGGATACGATAAGCTGCAAAAAGCAGCCGTATCCTTCAGAGAGGCAGGAAATGAGAAGAAATTGGTAGCCTACATAACAGTGCATGAAGAACTATCTGTATCTGAATTACGCCGCTTTCTAAGTGATATATTGCCTGAATATATGATTCCGGCGGAATTTGTGATCGTCCATGACATTCCGCTTAATTCCAGTGGAAAAATAGACCGCAAACGATTGAAAGACCTGGAAGGAAAACGTCTGTTAACCCAATCTTCATACAAAGAACCGGCTTCAAATACAGAGAAAGTAGTTGCTGAGATTTGGAAAGAAGTATTGAACATGGACAATGTCGGGATTAACGATAACTTTTTTGACCTTAACGGTACTTCCCTAGATGTCATGAAGGTGGCAAGCAAACTAAAAAAGGCTTTCGACAGAGAGTTTGAAATTGTATCCATGTTTACTTATCCAACCATTGCTTCATTTTCCAAACACGTCATTGAGCAGGATGAGTATGAAGGTATTGATGAACATCGGGCTGTATTGCAGGCTGCCAATACAAGGATGCTGAATAATCTAGGAAGAATGAAACAGCAGGCTGGACGAAACTGAAAAGGAACAGTAATTGAATGATTCAAAGTAAGAATCAATTCATAACTAAGATTTCTATCCGAGCTGGTACAAGATATAGATAAATCTGAACCATATTTATCTATATCTTCTCTATTAAACGCTTACCAGTTGTTTTATGAAATTGATTCAAGCTCATTTTATAAAGAAAAGCGGGTTTGCTTATGATAAAAGATAACCATAGAACGGGCTTGGAAATTGCGGTAATTGGTATGGCCGCAAGATTCCCCGGGGCAAAAAATGTCGGACAATTTTGGAATAACCTTATTCATGGGGAAGAGTCTGTTACGTTTCTTACGGATGAAGAGCTTGAACAGGCGGGAGTAAAAGCGGAAACGTATCAGCGGAAAGATTATGTAAAATCGTGTGGCGGGGTATTGGAAAACAAAGATAGCTTCGATGCCTCCTTTTTTGGTTATACCCCCGCGGAAGCGGAAATCATGAATCCGCAAACGAGAATTTTTCATGAATGTACATGGGAGGCTTTGGAGAATGCAGGTTACGATCCTTTCCGGTACGGGCAGCGGATTGGATTATTTGCAGCTGCGGGTTCCAGTCTGGATTGGGAAATCATCACACGCTTATCCGGGAAAAGAGAGCGGCTTGGGGATTATGCCTCCTGGCTGCTTGATAGCCGGGATTTTTTGGCTACCCGAGTATCTTATAAAATGAATCTTACAGGACCCAGCATTCTTCTGAACACGACCTGTTCCTCTTCGTTAGTAGCCATTGATGCGGCCTGTCGAAGTCTCTTAACAGGCCAATGCGAGATTGCACTCGCAGGAGGTGTGTCCGTATCGCCGGCTCCGAAGGAAGGATATATTTACGAGGAAGGTATGATTCTATCACCGGACGGCCATTGCCGGGCCTTCGATGCAGATGCGAAAGGTACAACAGGTGGTGAAGGCGCAGGGATTGTTGTTCTTAAACCGTTGGAGGAAGCTTTACAGGACAACGACAACGTCATTTCCGTTATAAAAGGATTTGCAGTAAATAACGACGGTAACAGAAAAATCGGTTACACTGCTCCGAGCACCATCGGCCAGGCCGAGGCAATTTCAGCCACGATCAGCATGGCTGGTATCGATCCCGAAAGTATTACATATGTAGAAACCCACGGAACGGGAACCATCCTTGGTGATCCTATGGAAATAAAAGCTTTAACCAAAGCCTTTGGGGCAAAAAAGAAGCAGTTTTGCCGGATTGGCTCTGTAAAAACGAATATTGGACATCTGGACGAGGCCGCAGGAATTGCCGGGTTTATCAAAACCGTGCTGGCCTTAAAGCATCGGACTTTACCGCCGAGTCTTCATTTTAACACACCTAATCCGAACATTGATTTTGACGATACACCTTTTCAGGTAAATAACACGGTATCTGAATGGGAGAATACTGGATTTCCCTTGAGAGCCGGAGTCAGTTCTTTCGGAATCGGGGTACAAATGCCCACGTAATTCTGGAAGAGGCGCCCGCACAGCCGAAGTCAAGTGCGGATAATAGACCGCAAGTGCTGCCGCTTTCAGCAAAAACCGCAACTGCTCTTGAGCAGGCAGCGGCCAATCTTGCCGATTACCTGAAGGAAAATAAAAAGATCCATTTAGCTGATATTGCCTATACACTGCAGGCAGGAAGGGCTGTATTTGAACATAAGCGATGGGTAGTTGCTTCAAATCACGATGAGGCTATTGGACTTCTGGAGTCGAAGGATGCAAGTAAAGTTCATACTTACATAGGCGCGGACGAAGTTATGCCGATTGTGTTCATGTTTCCCGGACAAGGGTCGCAGTATGTCAATATGGGGAAAACACTTTACGAAACCGAACCGGCATTTAAAGAAGAGATGGACCGTTGCTTTTGCATCATGCGGCTGGAAACGGACGTTGATTTCATGCAGATCTTGTATCCGGAATTTCTCACTGTTGAGACAAGGAGCAAGATTAATGAAACCCAATTTGCACAGCCACTATTGTTTACGATTGAATACTCGCTGGCATCTGTGCTGATAAGTTGGGGAATAGTTCCTTCCGCTATGATTGGGCATAGCTTAGGAGAATATGTTGCTGCTTGCGTCTCAGGTGTCTTAACGCTTGAAGAGGCGATCCGGCTTGTCATCAAGAGAGGAAAGCTGATGCAAAGTATGCCTCATGGGAGTATGCTCAGCATTCAATTGCCTGAATCAGAGGTAAGGGAGATGCTCTGTACAGAGCCAGATATACACGATGTATCGATCGCCGTAATCAATAGTCCGGACAATTGCGTTGTATCCGGACCTGAAGAAGCGATCCGGCTTCTTGAATCTAAGTTGACAGACAGAGATTACCCGAACTTCCGGGTTCATACTTCTCACGCCTTTCATTCGAACATGATGGCCCCCATGATTCCATTGTTTGCAGAAGAAATAAAACGGTTGAATATACAGTCGCCGACCATACCTTATCTTTCCAATGTAAGCGGAACGTGGATCAAGGCAGGAGAAGTATTGGATCAGGAATATTGGTGTACCCATTTATTGTCGGCAGTCCGATTCTCGGATGGTATCGAAAAATTGCTTGAATACGACAAATGTATATTCATCGAGGTAGGACCTGGTCGATCGTTAAGTGCTTTTGTAAGGCAACAGAAGAAAAAAACGGATCAGCATCGGCTGCTCAATATAGTCAGACATCCGAATGAGAACACTCCCGATAACTATCATTTGGCCGTCCAAATCGGAAAATTATGGGCCCTGGGAGTCGGCTTGGATTGGTTCAGATATCATCGATATCATGACAGACAGCGCATTCCACTTCCTAGCTACCCGTTTGAAGGACAAAGGTACTGGATTGATATAGACGTAGATCAAAAGATAACCGAGCAATTGGAGGGACACACCAGGCGAGTTGAAAAGTTAGATGACTGGTTTTATGTCCCAACCTGGAAACTGAAAAGAAGTCATACCTGTTTGCAAAAGGACAAGGATGGGATTTCCCATGTTCTGTTATTTGCTGCCGAAAACAAAATCGGGGATAAGCTGCATAGAGCCATTGCCAAAAAGACGGATGTCATACTTGTTCGTCCGGGAAGTGCATTCCTTAAAGAAAGCAGTCATGCTTATACGGTCAGGCCGCAGGAGTACGACGATTACGACCGGTTGTTTGCCGACCTGAAGGAGTGCGGCAGTCTGCCAGAGAATATTATACAGGCCTGGGACGTTGACTCCTGCAATCAATCCTCCGTGGATTGTTTGGGAAGAGAAAGTGACTTAAGTATGTTAAGTCTGATGCGAATTGCAAAAACAATAGGCGGACAAAAGCTGGACGATCCAGTGGAAATCGTCGTTTTGACAAGTGGAATTCACCCCATTACAGAGACAGAAAACCTATGTCCGGAGCGTTCTACGGTGCTTGGTCCGGTCCGGGTGATTCCGCTTGAGTATGTTAACCTGACATGCCGCAGTATAGATGTGATTCCTTCTGTTTCCGGCGTCTGGGATGACAAGCTCATTCAAATTATCATTAATGAAGCAATGAGCCGTCTTCCTGAAGCGGTAGTCGCATATAGGGGATACAGCCGGTGGGTTGAAGACTTTGAAAAGATATCGTTGGCGGGCAGCGATGAAATCCCGGCCCTGTTAAAGAAGCAAGGGATATATGTAATTACCGGCGGACTCGGGGGCATGGGACTGGCGATAGCTGAATATTTGTTGAAGGAATTACGGGCAAAAGTAATTTTGCTTGGCCGGACGATGGAACCAGCTAAGCTGAAGAAAGTAGAACATCTGCAAGCTTTAGGCGGGGAAGTAATCGTATGTAAGGCAGATGCAGCAGATTTTAAACAACTGAACAAAGCGATAGATGAAGGTGTGCAAAGGTTCGGAGAGATAAATGGTGTTTTCCATGCGGCCGGTCTTCCTGACGGAGGGCTTATACAATTTAGGGCGGATGAAGAGACTGAACGGGTGCTAGCCCCGAAGATCCTGGGAACCCAAAATATTTACCGTATATTCCAGGATAAAGGACTGGATTTCCTGCTGCTCTGTTCGTCTCTTTCGTCAATACTTGCACCTATAGGACAAGCTGCTTACTGTGCTGCGAACAGCTTTCTCGACAGCTTTGCAACTTCTCATGTATCGGATGAGAGCATGCATATCATATCTGTTAACTGGGATACGTGGCGAGATACAGGTATGGCTTTCGAGGCTGAGAAGAAAGAGAAAAAATTGGGTGGAGAGACCACTGATTTTATTTTGGAAGGCGGATTACTGGCATCAGAAGGTGTGGAAGTGCTGAAACGAATTCTGCATTCGAAGCTGCCTCAAGTCATTATATCTACAGCAGATCTGGATGGCAGAATGAAAGCCAATGAGAAAGACAGCATGCTGACCCGACTGTTGGACAGTCAGGTACAATCGGGACAGTCATATGAAAATAGAAGCCATCCGGAATATGATCTGGAAGAAGCGATTTTAAAAATTTGGTGTGAGCACCTTGGTTATGAGCAAATCGGCATTCACGACAACTTTTTCGATCTTGGCGCCAGCTCTTTGGATTTGATCCAAGTCAGACTGAAAATCATAGAGAAACTCAACATCGGAATAGGCATCGTTGATATATACACACATACGACGATTTCTTCATTATGCAAGTTTTTAACCGGCAGACAGGAAGTAGAAATAAAACAGGAAGAGGTTGTAACGGCTGGACAGATTGGTGAAAGAGGGAAAAACCGCCTACAGCAGCGAAAGAGGCAGATTAGAGGAGGAAATTAAATGAGCATGCAGCAAAACGATAACCAGAACGGACTGGAAGTAGCTGTCATCGGCATGTCATGCCGTTTCCCCGGAGCAAGAAATGTCCTGGAGTTTTGGGAAAATCTAAAGAACGGAAAGGACTGCATCTCGTTTTTTACAGACGAGCAATTAAGGCAATCCGGCATCGAAAAGGAATTAATAGATAACCCCGACTATGTCAGGGCAAAGGGAATAATTGGGGATGCCGAGATGTTCGAACCTTCCTTTTTTGGCTATACACCTACTGAAGCAGCACTGATGGATCCCCAAATCCGGGTGTTTCATGAATGTGTTTGGACTGCTTTGGAGGATGCTGGGTACGACCCGAAAACGTATCTCCGGCCGATTGGATTGTATGCGGGCAGTTCCAACAATATTGCCTGGAACGCAAGGACATTGTTGTCGGATATGGAGATAGACGAATTCTCAAAATCCATGCTTAGCGATAAAGATCTGATTGCTCAATTAGTAGCTTATAAGCTGAACCTAACCGGACCGGTATATACCGTGCAGGCAGCCTGTGCCACTTCGCTTGCAGCCATTCATCTTGCTTGCCAGTCGCTTATAGGCGGAGAATGCGATATGGCTCTTGCCGGAGGAGTATCGATAACCGTGCCCGAACAACAGGGTTATTTGTATTACGAAAACATGCACGAATCCCCGGATGGCCGCAACCGGGCATTTGATGCTGATGCAAGAGGAACGGTTTTCAGCAATGGAGCGGGAGTTGCTGTATTGAAAATGCTGGAGGATGCTATTGCAGACGGAGACCACATTTATGCTGTCATTAAAGGAAGTGCGGTTACTAATGACGGCAGCCGCAAGACCGGCTTTACAGCCCCCAGCCCCCAGGGTCAAGCGGAGGTAATCAAGGCAGCGCTTAAAGTGGCTGATGTCGAACCTGAATCGATCGGTTATCTGGAAGCACATGGTACAGCTACTCCTATCGGCGATCCAATCGAAATTGAAGCGCTTAAAATGGCCTTCCAGAGCAAGGATAAAGGTTTTTGCCAAATTGGTTCGGTAAAAACAAACATTGGTCATTTGGATGCAGCTGCAGGAATTGCCGGATTTATAAAAACGGTATTGACCCTCAAGAATAGGCAGATTCCGCCGAGTCTTCATTATAATGAAGCGAATCCGCGCATTGATTTTGAGAATAGCCCGTTTCGGGTGGCCAGACATCTTCATTCATGGAATAGAGAGATTCCGTTCAGAGCGGGGGTAAGCTCTTTCGGAATTGGGGGTACTAACTCCCATATTATTCTGGAAGAACCACCAAAGTGGTATGGGATGAATCCGGAAAAAAAAGAAGCGGCAGACAGCCCAGAGCTTATCCTGTTATCGGCCAAAACAGAGCCTTCTCTAGAGCTGATGAAAGAAAATCTGACAGCTCATTTATCTGAACATCCGGATACACATCTGGCAGACGCAGCGTTTACACTGCAAACAGGCAGACGATACTTTCCGTATAGAAGTTATTTTATCGGAACAAATTCCCATGACGCAGCAGAAGCTATGAAACCGGGATCCCGGAGAATCCGCTCGAATAAATCTGGAGATGAAGTCCCTTCTGTTATTTTTATATTTTCTGTTCCAAATGAACCCTTTGGCTATATAAAATTAGGGTTTGACTTTTACCAGGAAGAAAAGCGTTTCCGGATACGGATGGACGAGTGTTTTGAAATTCTGAATCGTGTCTATGGTCAAGACCTAAAAAGCATTATGTATTCCGGTAACAGTGATCTCAAGGCGGGCTATCAGGAGGGGTATGAGGACTCCCTGAAATTCAGTATTTCCTATTCATTTGCATCCTTATTGATAGAGTGGGGAATTGAACCGGCAGCCGCTATGGGGGACCGGATTGGCGGAATAATATGCGCTTGTCTGTCTGGAACCCTAACTCTAGAGCAGGGTTTGCGTTTGGTAAAGGCAAATGAGGATATACCGGGTACACCTAAAGAGTTAACGGGAACTCTATCCCTGCCTGTTCCTATTCCATACACCCGCATTGGAGATGATAAGCACCAGTCTGCTATGTTGGCAAAGAAGGATAAAGCCATTTTTATCGAATTGGGTGCAAACGGTGATTTAACCGATATTGCCCATCATTATTTCAGTGACCGACCGGAGAAAGTTATGATTCATCCGGTAAGGAATGATAACGAGCCATTATCGTATTCCAAATATGCGATTCAGGTATTGGGTGAATGCTGGCTTCATGGTATCGTGCCCAAGTGGGACCGGTTCTATCAAAATAAGAAAAGATTTCGTGTTCCGTTGCCGGGGTATTCTTTTAATCGCCAATTGTATACCATTGAAGATGCTTCATACCCACGATTGAAAAATTCTCTTTTATGTCAGCCCATATCCAAAAATCCCAAGATTTCAGAGTGGTTTTATATTCCTGAATGGGAGTCCTGCTTCCTTCTTTCACAGAAAAATACGAGACAAGAGGACGGATTATGGCTGTTTTTCATTGATGAAACGGGGCTTGGCCAACAGGTGGCAGACAGGATGAAGCAAGAAGGCCATGAAGTGATTACTGTCCGGCAAGGCAGGGAATTTGACAAAAAAGGAACAGGTTCTTACCAAATAGACCCGGGAGTTTACGATAACTATATATCTCTAATTGATGATGCCCTCTCTACTGGTAAAACGTTGAAAAATATCGTGCATATGTGGAGTATATCAGCGGGTTTGGATACCCGGCTCGACAAGAAGATTGTAGAGGACGCTCAAGTATCCGGATTTTATAGCCTTATCCATCTTGCAGGCGCTCTGCGCAAACAAAATATACCTGGTCAGATCCATATTGATGTGGTGTCCAATAATTCGATGGATGTCACAAAGAATGAAGTCTTACGTCCGGAGAAAGCGACTATTCTTGGTCTATGTAAAGTTATTCCACAAGAATTTCAGCATATATCCTGCCGGTACATGGATATTGAATTTACCGAAGACAGAGTTTCATCCCGGCATTCGGCACAGCTTATGAATGAAATTCGTTCGGAAGCCGCGGAACCTGTAGTCGCATACCGCGGAAATAATCGTTGGGTACAGACTTTTAAACCAATCCTTCTGGATGAGCCAAAACGAGAAATCCTTCCGTTAAAAGAAGAAGGCGTATACTTGATAACAGGCGGTCTTGGAAGAGTCGGTTACGCATTGGCTGAATATCTGGCCCGGGAATGGAAGGCCAAACTCGTCCTGACAGGAAATTCTCCGATCCCGGATAAAGAGGAATGGCAACGTTGGCTGGAATGCCATGAAGAGCAGGAACCAACAAGTGACAAAATCCGCAAACTTCAACAATTGGAGCAGGCGGGTGCAAGCATATTGGCCTGCCGGGCGAATGTTGCCGACGAAGAACAAATGCGGGCCGTGTTCTCGAAGGCGGAGAAACAGTTCGGTAAGGTAGATGGAATTATTCATGCGGCAGGAGCGAAAGACGATGGTTTGGGTCTCATGGAAAATGGAGATAAGGAAGCATGCGAGAAACAATTTATTCCGAAAATATATGGCCTAATGGTGCTGGCCGATATTTTACGGGAAAAAGAAACGGACTTCTGTCTTTTGACATCATCTGTGGCTTCCGTTTTAGGCGGTCTTGGGCACGGGGCTTATTCTGCCGCGAACATTTTTATGGATATGTTTACGAAAAAGGTGCAGCAAGAAAGTAACATACCTTGGATCAGCGTCAATTGGGATTCCTGGCGCATTTTTGAGGAAGAAACTATTGAGAGCATCGGGACCGAAGTAGTTCAGCTGGCCATGACGCCTGAGGAAGGCATTCAAGTTTTGGAAAGAGTGCTGCATGCAAAGGAGATTGGTCAAATCGTCATATCTACGAGTGATCTTCAAGGAAGAATTGACCGTTGGATCAAGATGGAAACCTTCAGGGAAGAGGGAAAAGGACTTCAGGAAACGTCCCGTTTGCCGGAAGGAATCAACAATAAAGAAGAGCTAGGCACCCGGGAACAGGTGGAAGATTCCCTGATCCGGATATGGCAGCAGGTGCTTGGCAGCCCTGACATAAGCACGGCAGCAAACTTTTTTGAACTGGGAGGGGATTCTTTAAAGGCGGTTACGATCTTATCCATACTTCGCAAAAAGTATAACCTGACCATTCCATTGGCAGAGTTCATTAAAGCGGCAAGTATCCAACATTTGAGTGACTATATTTTGGGACAGAAAAAAGAAACAACCGTTCCGATTCCTCTGGCGGAAAAAAGAGATTACTATCCGTTATCTTCGGCACAACGAAGGATATTTACTCTCGAACGTATTAGGGACATGGGAACAAGTTACAATATTCCTTATGCTTTCATTCTCGATGGCACCGTGGACAAGGACAAGATTGAAAGGGCTTTCCAAGCGTTGGTGCAAAGACATGAATCTTTACGTACTTCATTTGACTACAGAAATGGAGAACCTGTTCAAATTATTCATGAATCCGTCCAGTTCCAGATTCATTATGAAGAACACCAAATACAGAAAGCCGAAGAGATCATTGAGCGGTATATATGTCCATTCGATTTAGGTACGGCACCTTTATTCAGGGTAATGCTTGTAAAGCAATCGGAACATAAGCATCTGCTTTTGATCGACATTCATCATCTGGTGACGGATGGAACGTCAATAGGCTTGATGACCAAGGAGTTTTTGGACCTATATCAGGGCGTCGGTATTCCGAATCAAAGACTCCAATATAAGGACTATGCCGTTTGGCACAATAAGCTTCTGGAATCCGGAAAAATGCAAAAGCAAAAGGAGTATTGGCTTGACAAATTCGCCGGGGAAATACCTGTACTGAATATTCCAATGGATTATGAACGGTCCTTTATGCAAAGTTTTGAAGGAAACAGTGTCAGCTTCTCCATAGACCCGGAAACTACGGATAAGCTTAGAACATTGGCTAAAGAAGAAGATGTCTCTTTATACATGCTGACGTTTGCGTTGTTTAATGCCTTGCTTTATAAGATAAGCGGCCAACAAGATATTATAGTAGGAACAGTGGCGTCCGGACGTACCCATGAAGATTTGGACAAAATGTTGGGTATGTTTATCAATACGCTGGCACTGAGGACTTTCCCGGCCGGAAGCAAAATATTTATTGAGTATTTAAGAGAGGTAAAGAAGACGGTTTTGGATGCGTTTGACAATCAAGATTTTCAATTTGATCAGTTGGTAGAGGAATTAAATCCTCAAGTAGATCCGGGTAGAAATCCAATATTTGATATTTTGTTCGAATGGCAGAACATTGATTCAGAAGATTTGACACTGAAAGATATCAGGATCACAAAAGTTCCCTTCGAACACAAAATATCTCAATTCGACATTTCGTTCATCGGCTGGGAAGCATCTGATCAACTTGTGTTTGAGATCATGTACAGAACTCAGTTGTTCAGAAAAGAAAGCATTGGAAAATTTATAACATTTTTCAAAGAAATTACTCAACAGATTATAGAAAGCCGGAATATTGCTTTGAAAAAGATTGAAATCTCGCATGATCTTGTTGCCGCACAATCAAGAAAGGAAAGAATCGAATTCGATTTTTGACCGGGAGGCTTTCCATGAAATCTAAGAACCGTTTCATGAACCAAATGATTATTATCAATCAACATCAGAATGAATGGGAATATTGGCACCAAAATCTCACCGGGGAAATCGGCATCACCGAATTTCCCGGTGATGCTGTGATGGTTCAAGCTATCGCCGAGCCCAATAAAAGGATGACTTTTGATTTTACCCTGCCGGAATCGGCCGCAGCACAACTGATAAAGCTTGGTGGTAATTCCGACTATGCGATACATGTCATTTTGTTTTCGGAAGTTGCCGTGTTGCTAAACAAATATACCGGAAATGAAGATATCGTCATGGGTTCGCCCATCTACCGCCAGGAAGGAATAGACGGCGAATTTATTAATACGATGCTGCCGCTGAGAACCCGGGTAGAAGCGGGAATGAGTTTTAAAGAGCTGCTGCTTCAGATAAGACAGACTGTTGCCGATGCGGTGGAACACCAGAACTTTCCTATCGATCTGCTGTTTGACCAGCTCCGGGAAGAAAACCAAACGGCAGATACCTCCTTGTACAGCACGGTTGTGATGCTGGAAAATATTCATGACAAGCGGTATCTGGACGCGGTTGCTTACAGGATGCTGTTCCATTTCGTGAGAGAGGATACGGGCATCCGGGAACGGTTCATTTTGACCCGGACCGTTATACGGAGCCGGCGGTCAAGCGAATCATCAGTCACTTTACCCATCTGCTCGGACAGGCGCTCTTGCAGGTGGGAGCTGACATACGGGAGCTCGGCATTCTCCCGGAGCAGGAGCGCTCCCAAATCCTGCTGGAGTTTAACGGCAAGCGCGGCTATTTCCCTCCAGATGCCGCGGTCAGCCAGCTCATCGAAGAGCAGGTACAGAAGACGCCGGACGCCGTAGCCGTCCAATGCGGAGAACACACCCTGACCTACCGGGAGCTTAATGAGCAGGCGAACCGGCTGGCCTGGCTGCTCAAGGAAAAAGGCAGCGGCCCGGATAAGCTCGCAGCGGTACTGTGCGAGCGGTCTATCCCGATGCTGGTCGGCATTCTGGGCCTGTTCAAGGCCGGAGGGGCTTACGTGCCGATTGATGCGGCCTACCCGATGGAACGGATTCGTACGATGCTATCGGATTCCGGGGCGTCCATCGTCCTGACCGTCTCGGCTGTGTTTGCCGGGTCGGATGAGATGTACCGCGGCATCGTGGCCGGCACATCGGTAGAACATATCGTATACCTGGACCGGCTGAAGCAGACTGAACAGGACGAAGCCCTGTTCCGGACGGAGAGGGCGGTATCGCTGCTTGAGCGGGGCGAATCCATCGTGCCGGGTCCGGAAATGGCGCTTTGTTCCGGCAACAAAACGCTTGCGTATGAGGTATACAGGGAACGCACCGGACAGCTTGCCGGTTTTCTTAAGAATCGTCTCGGTAACCAAAGAGATGGTGCGGGTGTGCTGCTGGACGATTCACTTGACAAGCTGGTTGCGTTCTCGGCGCTGCAGCGTTTAGATCTGGGCTATACGGTCCTGGATGCGATGAATCCGGCCGGGCAGCTGCAGGACAGCGGCACCTCCTTCCTTGTCACAACGAGCCGTTATGTGGATGAAGTGGACCGGCTGCTGTGGGAGAGCGAATCCCTTCAAGGTTATGTCCTGCTGGATGAGTATGATGCTGCAAGCAGCGAAAAGCAGCTGCAGATGAGAAACATCTGGGAAGCCGTTGCGGAAGAAACAAGCGAAGCGCTCAACGATTACGGCTGGAGCAGCAGCTATGGCGGGAAAGCGTTCAGCCTTGAGGAGATGCAGGAATACATCGGCAACTTCCAGACGAAGCTGAAACCGCATCTTACGAAGGAATCGAAGGTACTAGAAGTCGGGTGCGGACATGGTCTGCTGCTGTTCCATCTGGCGCCTGATGTAAAGGAATACGTTGCAACCGATCTATCCGGTACGATCATCGAACGGAACCGGGAGAGGGCAAGGCGGGAAGGGTTATCCCATGTAAAGCTCAGGCAGGCGGCCGCCTCGGAGATCGGGGGTATAGGAGAGTCTGATTTTGACGTCATTGTGATGAGCAGCGTCGTTCATTACTTCCCGAATACGTTGTACCTGGAAGAAGTGATACGAAGTGCAATCGGCCTGCTGAAAGAAGAAGGAATCCTCTATCTGGATGATTTGCTGGAGCACCGGAAAAAGGGGGAATTGGCAGAGTCGACGGCGGCCTACAAAGAGGCCAACCCGGGTGTTCCGGTCAAAACAAGCTGGGATGAAGATTTGTTTGTGGATGAGAGCTTCTTTCAGGATCTGCAGCAGAAGTATCCGGAAATCTGCGGCTGGGAAAGCAGCCGGAAGCTGGGTACCATCGACAACGAGCTGACCCGGTTCCGGTATGACGTGATGCTGAGAGTGAACAAGAAGCATGCCAGGGAAGAGAATCGGCGTCCTTCATTATCTGTGCAAAAGGGCAGATATACATGGAAGAATGTGCGGTACTGTGCGTCATGTAAGGATCTGGAGCACCTTCTTGAAACCCGGGGAATAGAGAAGCTGGGAACGGTTGTGGACCAGTCGGCCATTGCGGCTATGCCTGCGGATAATCCGCCGGGGGTCAACAAACCGGAAGATCTTTGCTATGTGATCTACACATCAGGGTCAACAGGCCGGCCGAAGGGTGCGATGGTGGAGCACCGTGGCATGCTGAATCACCTGTATGCCAAAATCCATGACTTCCGGATAACCGGGGACAGCGTCATTGCCCAGAATGCGTCGCACTGCTTCGATATATCGGTCTGGCAGTTTTTCTCGGCCCTGGTGACAGGGGGCAAGGTGGTAATCTACCCGAATGAGCTGACCCTGGATGCGGAGGCGTTCATCGACCACATCCAGCAGGACGGCGTGACGATCCTGGAGGTTGTGCCGTCCTATTTGTCCGTGCTGTTGGAGCATCTGGAGCCGGAGCAGACCGGTCTGGAGAAGCTTGAGCTGCTGGTTGTGACGGGGGAAGCGTTGAAGCCGAACCTGGTGGGCAGATGGTTCGGGAAATATCCCGGAATCCGGATGGCCAATGCTTACGGCCCGACCGAGGCATCGGATGACATCACCCATTACCTGATGGAGCAGGATCCGGGAAGAGTCATGTTGCCTGTAGGAAGCCCGGTACAGAACATGACGATCTACATTGTAGATGAAGCAGGGGAGTTATGCCCGGTTGGCGTGAAGGGAGAAATATGGGTAGCAGGGATAGGAGTAGGCCGCGGGTATTTGAATCAGGAGGAGAAGACAAGAGAGGCGTTCACGGAAGACCCGTTTGCCAAAGAGCCGGGAGTACGGCTGTACAAGACGGGAGATATAGGCCGGTGGCTGGAAGATGGGAACATCGAGTTTCTGGGGAGAAAGGATGACCAGGTCAAAATACGGGGCTACCGGATTGAAATTGGGGAAGTGGAGAACAGACTTAGTGAGATAGCCGGCATTAAGGAAGCAGTGGTGACGGTACGGGGCGGAGAGAAGACCGGGAAGTACCTGTGTGCTTATGTAACGGGGGAAGAGAAGATCGACACGGAGAAGGTGAAGCGGGAGCTTGGCAGAAGCCTGCCGGACTACATGGTACCGGAGTATGTGGTGGAGATGGAGAAGCTGCCGCTGACGAGGAACGGGAAAGTAGACCGCAAAGCGCTGCCGGTACCGGAGAAGCAAGGGGAAGGAAGCGTCAGTTACGAAGCGCCGATCAGCGGTATTGAGAAGAAGCTCGCCGGGATGTGGAGTGAGGTATTGGGTATAGACCGTGTAGGAGTAAACGATAATTTCTTTTATCTTGGCGGGCATTCACTTAAAATGATGTCATTATCCGGGCGGATTCAAAAAGAGTATGGGATTAAAATTACCATGAATCAACTGTTTCAATATCCGACGATTAAGGAGTTCGGGACATTTCTTGAAGATGCCCTGGGCCATGGAAGGTTCGCCCGAAACCTGGATATGCGAATTCCACCGGTTCCGTCCAGCTCTTACTACGAAGTTTCATCTGCTCAAAAACGGTTGTTTCTGCTGAACCGAATTGACAACTTAGGGCTTAGTTACAATATTACGGCAGCCTTTCTTCTGGAAGGTGATCTGAACAAACAAACTGTTGAACGGTGTTTCCGGAACCTGATGGAAAGACATGAGGCTCTGCGAACTTCCTTTATTCTCCATGACGGGGATATTATGCAGCGAATACACGAACATATTCCGTTTGAGCTTAATTATTGCCAAGCGAATGAGAAAGACGTGAATAGTATTATCGAAAGGTTCACGGCCCGATTTGAACTGGATAAAGCACCATTATTAAGAGCCGGTATGATTGAACTTGCAAAAGATAAGCATATCCTGATGTTTGACCAGCATCATATTATCTCGGATGGGGTATCGGTTCAATTATTAATGGAGGAATTCATCCGTTTGTACAACGGAGAAACACTCCCGAATTTGAACATTCAATACAAGGATTTTGCGGCATGGCAAAATCGAATGATGAAGTCGGACTATTTCCGGAAGCAGGAATCGTACTGGCTGGATATATTTAAAAAAGAATGTCCAACCTTAAATCTTCCGCTTGATTTCCCGAGACCGAAATATCAAAGCTATGAGGGAAATGGGATAGATTTCAGGATTAGTAAAGCAATTAACGAGCGGTTAAACGACATGGCCAGAAAAAATGGGGCTACCTTATACATGGTACTGCTTGCAGCATTTCATGTAATGCTCTCTAAGTATACATCCCAGGAGGATATAGTAATAGGTTCTCCTGTTGCAGGGCGGCAGCATCCTGACTTGGAACAGGTATTGGGTGTTTTTATCAACATTTTGTGCATACGTAATGAATCGAAACCCGAGCTTACGTTCCGGGAATTTTTGCAGCAGGTAAAGGGGAACACGTTAGATGCATATGAACATCGGGACTATCCGTTTGAACACCTTGTGAACCAACTTAAGCTCAACCGTGACTTAAGCCGTAATCCAATATTTGATGTCCTGTTTGTATTGCAAAACATGTCGGAAACGAAGCTGCAAATGAATGGACTGAGTGTCACCCCTTATGAGTTCAATAATCATACAACCCAGTACGACTTGAAGCTGGAGATTTTTGAAACAGATGACAATGAATTGGAATGTTCATTTTCATATGGCACAAAGTTATTCAAAAAAGAAACCATTCAGCTTATGGCAGACCGTTTTGTTTGGATCGTGAACCAATTGATGACCCATTCTGACGCAAAACTATCCGAGATCAGTCTTTCAACTGAAGAAGAAAGATATGACATTGTTCACCGGTTTAATGATACCGATATGCCTTTAACCTGTGGAACCATACACGAATGCTTTGAAGAAAGGGTGAGGAAAAAGCCGCATCTTGTGGCACTGGTACACAGAGATCAAGTCATTACCTATCAAGAACTGAATGAGAAAGCCAATCAGGTAGCGCGTTTATTGGCAAAGGCCGGCATCAAAACCAACGAACCGGTTGGCTTAAGTGCAGGCCGAAACGCAAATATGATTACCGCAATGCTCGGAATACTCAAGGCGGGAGGGTGTTACGTACCGATTGACCCGGAATATCCACTGCATCGAAAGCAGCATATTATGCGCCATTCCGGTATTCGCATGCTAATGGTCGATGGGGTCGGTCAATCAGTTGAACTTCTGAATGCTGATTCAGATATTGAAGTACTGATTTCACTATCTCAGCCTGACAATGCTCAAGGTATGCTGCTGAAAAAGCCAGGCATCATCATTTACAACGAGGGTGACATCATGCAACAGCCGACTGAAAATCTCTCCGGAAATAGTCATGCAGGCGACTTGATGTATGTCATGTACACGTCCGGCTCGACCGGTCTGCCCAAGGGAGTAATGGTGACACATGAAAATGTATCCAATTTTATACAGTGGAGTATCAACCACTTTGGTTTAGGTCCGGACGATAATATGATGCTGGTAACATCTATCTGCTTTGACATTTCCGTTTTCGAAATATTTGGAGCACTCTTAAGTTCGGCTACGCTGCATATTGTGGATGCAAAAATGCTGCACGCTCCCAGGGAGCTATTAAATTATATCAGCCAACAGCAAATTCACGTTTGGCATTCTGTGCCGACACTTATGAATCAAGCTGTACTTCTGCTCAATCATTATGGCAATACCCGTACTTTTCATTTTCAACATGTGCGTTTGATTATGCTGGGCGGTGAGTCCTGGAGTGTAAAACTGGCAAAACAAATTAAAGAACACTTCACCCAGGCGGAAATTCACAACATGTACGGACCAACGGAAACAACAATATGGGTTACCAGTTATCACCTTGAAGGGTCTATTGAGGAGATGCGTGAAATCCCTATTGGCAAACCAATTGCCAACAATCAAGTATGGATCAAAGACCCAAATGGCCATTTGTGCAGTGTAGGACTCCCGGGGGACATCTACATAAGCGGAAAAAACGTAACCCAAGGTTACTTCCATAATAATGAGGAAACAGCAAAGAAATTTGTACGGGACAAGCTATCCGGAAAAATTCATTATCAAACCGGGGATATAGGGCGATATTTGCCGGACGGCAGCATTGAATTTCTCGGCCGCAGTGATCATTTGGTTAAGGTGCGGGGTTACAGGGTTGAGACAGGTGAAATTGAAAGAGCACTTCTGCAAAAACAGGGGATTGACCAGGTTGTTGTTGTGGCAAGAAGGGAGCAGGAAACAACGAATCTGGTTTGCTATTATGTCGGCAGTATGGAGCTTGACGGAAAGGATTTGTCACTTCATTTGGAAAACCTGCTGCCTCATTACATGATTCCTTCGAGATTCATCAGATTGGAGAACCTGCCGCTAACGCCCAATGGGAAGATAGACCAGAAAGCACTACGGAATCTGGCGGAGCAGGAGGATGCTGTTGTTGTCCACGATGAACCGGCCAATGAACTTGAAGAAAGAATCGCAAGTGTCTGGCGGGATGTTCTAGGTGTAGAAAAAGTTGATGTTAATGATGATTTCTACCAGCACGGCGGTAATTCCCTTTTGATCATAAAGCTGGAAGTGGAGCTGGAAAAAAGGGGATTATTTAAATCCGGTATTAATTTGTTTGAACACAATACGATCCGCCAATTGGCTGTACGCTTGCAAACGGATAAAAATGATGTGCGGGAAGAGAAACATATTCTCCACCTGAATGACGAATTTGTAGCGGCTGGAGAAACCGGAGAAATGGCTGAACAATACATCCTTACTCCCATGGAACCGTTTAATGATATTTTTTATAAGAATTGCTTCTATAATTCGGCTTTTGCGGTCATGAAACATTTCAACAGGAATGCTGTTGATCTAATAATCAATGACCTTGGCGTATATGCCTACGAACAGAATTTCCAAAAACTAAACATTGAGTATATTCAGCTGAAAGCAATTGAAACAATACTGGAGGAACAGCAAATCGGCATGGAAACGAAAATACGCAGCAGACAAATTGTAGAGGACATCATGCATGCCATCTCTATCAAGCGTCCGGTTATTATCTGGGTCGATTGTTTCTACTCTTCCCTGAGGGCAGACAAATATCAAAAGGAACATTATCCTCATACGTGGCTAGTTTACGGTTATGATACAGCCCTTCTGGAATTCACTATCATCGAGCAGGCTCATAACGACCAGTTGTCATACGGGAAGAGAACGGTGAGTTTTGAAGAGATTGCTTCTGCTTATAACGGTTACGTGGAGCAGTTTTCGGAACAGCATCCGGATGAACCGACCTATTACGAATTCTATTTGGATACTGGATGCGGGGACGGACATGAGGATTTCCACGACCGCAGCAAACATTATACGGATTTTTTACTGGACAGCTATGTCCAAAACAAAGGATCCGTTGAGAAATCTCTTGAGCAGCTGATGTTGTTTATTGACGATTTTGAGGCAATAGCCCTTCATCCGGAAGCTCTGGAGAGAAAAGCACCGGAGTATTTAGAATCTCTCAATGATGTCATTAATGGCAAGCGCGTGGAGCGCTTTAAGGTTCGCAGCTTGTTCGGTGATGAATGGAAAGGGGATCAGCTTATCTCCGATATTATCAAAAACTGGGAAATGGTTCGTACAGTTGTCGCCAAATATCACTTTTCTTCCATATACAATCAACAGGCTGTAGCAGAAGCGATTAGCCGGTTAAAGGTAATCGAACAGCTTGAAACCGAGTATGCAAAAGAACTCATAAAATAATAGGAGTGGGATACGATGGACAAGCAATTCCAATGCGAAGCCTGGTATTTTGAGTGTCGGAAAATAAATTATCTGATGGAATTAAAAAGGCATGGTTTCCCCACCGAAAGCTTATGTTATAACGTGCATGAAGATATTAAAGATGTCATGGAACATGTGGCTACTGTAGGCGAAACGATATGGACTTATGACAGCAAGGGGCTCACGGACGATTTGTCCTGGGTCCCTCTTGATATCCAAACGACCTATTACGGTCAGCCCGAGGAAGTACTGGCGTCCCTGCTTGAGATGAAGGAATCACAATCTGCACTGCTTTGGGTTTATCGGGAAAATCTGGATTATGCGGTGCATGAGGGTACGTTGGAACCGAATACGCTTCACTCCTTATACGTAAATAAAGTCAAACATAACTACGAAAACTTTCAGTTCCATATTCATGATTTGTTTCCGGAATATATCGGTTGGGTGGATGCACATAAAGTTCGCGATTCTATGGAAGATATGGCAGATGAGAACCGGTATATCCAATTTCTCGAATACCAGAAGGATAAGCCGCTTATCTTTGATCGCGAGCATTTATGGCAGGCGTTCCTAGAAGATATTAGAAGGTCCAATAATCATACAGATGCCTACGAACGTTTTTGGAACAATACCATTGACTGGAATGAATTGTATGGAAGTTTCATGAAAGCCTGCGACTATCATAGTGATACGTGGTCATTTCTTGCCGGTTCCCGCTATCTGATCAAACGCTTTTTGGAATGGATGGGACATGGAGGAAAAACTCTTGATTATCTGGAAAATTATGTACATAAGGCCTTGTTGATCCGAAATGTGTATTTGAAAGCGATGATGACCGGAAAAGAACCAAATGAATCCGCTTGGCGGCTTATGAAGGAGGCGGCGGAGGCAGATGAGCAGGCATTCGCTTCCTTGAAAGAAAGCTTTGCGGCCTGAGGGAGCTGATATGAACATGATGAGAATGATAAAAAAGGTTATTTTCTTGTGTTTGCTAGTGTTGTTCACATTTAGTACAGCTCCGGCCAACGCTCAAATTTCGAAAAGTCAACTTCCGTTAGATAAGATGGAACGGTGGATTGAAGAGCAGATGGACAAAGCAGGTATCCCTGGCTTGTCTGTCGTGATCAGCGGAAAAGATAGTACGTTGTATCAGAAAGGGTTCGGATACGCCGGTCTGAACAATAAGCGGCCCGTGACAGGAAGAACGCTGTTTGAATTGGGTTCCACCAGTAAAGCATTCACCGGTCTGGCCGTTCTTCAATTACAAGACCAGGGCATCATCCGCTTGAGCGATCCGGTTTCGGCCTATTTGCCCTGGTTCAAGATGCATTTCAAGGGAGAGCATCAAGGCGAAAAAATTGACGGTGATGTTGACATTACATTGGAACAATTGCTTCACCATACAAGCGGGATTCCGTTTGAAACGATCAAAGATATTCCTCAGGGTGACGGGGATGACAGTTTACAACGTACGGTAAAAAATCTGGTGAATCGTGAGCTTGATTTCTATCCTGGAGAACAGTTTCAATATGCAACTATAAACTATGACGTATTAGGCCTGGTTATTGAAGAAGTGACAGGTTCATCATTTGAAACTTACGTCCGCACTCACGTATTGGATACGCTCGGATTAAAAGAAACCTTCTTGTTCAGGCAAGAAACCGCCGGAAGGGACATGGCTGATGGATACAAGCATGGATTTATGCAATCCTTGACTTATAACGCTCCGATGTATCGCGGGGATACACCGGCGGGATATTTCATTACTAACGCTAACGACATGAGTAAATGGCTGCAGATCCAGCTTGGAAGTGGGGATGGAGGAATAAATCGTCTCATTGGCCAATCTCATTCTCCGGATCGGACGGTTCCACCCGCCGAGGACGGCTCGTCTTACGCAGCGGGATGGTCGGTGTATCAACTGGGGAGCGGCATGCTTTCCCATTCGGGAAGTAATCCAAACTACTCGTCCCAACTCGTCCTTTTGCCAGGAGAAGAAATCGGAATTGCCGTTTTGGCGAATTTGAATTCCGATTATACAGAGGTGATCGGAAACGGAATAGCTGCAATTCTTCAGGGGAAAGCCCCCGAGCCGCTTGAGTCGGACATGTTCCAGGATATGGACCGTTTGGCCACGGCAATTTTTATTGTTTCGGTTATCCTTGGTTTGACTTTTGCTTTTCTATTGGGAATGGCTCTAATGGACTTTGCAAAACGCCAGAGAACGCTTTCCAGCTTTACACGTAAGCATATCGCGCATGTGATCGTCACGATTGCTTTGTTATCTTTTATTGCCTATTGCTTAACCTGCATTCCCGAGGTACTGTTTATGGGTTTGTCTTGGGACTTCATGCAGGTTTGGGCACCATTCAGTTTGCTGCCGGCTGTATTTTCGGTTGCGGGAGCTGTATTTTTGTTCGCGTTTTATATGTTTATAGTTTATGTTTTTCCCAAAAAGAAAGAGAAAGCGTTAATTCCTTTGTTTATATTAAGCTTTATCAGCGGATTTGGTAATGCCATAGTCATCTTCTCGGTTGTTGAAGCGTTAAAGAAAGTTGACCAAGTTAACTTGGGACTGTTGTTGTATTATGGTCTGGGTATTCTGTTTTACGTGGCCGGTCAGAAGCTCATTCGGAATAAGATGATTGAATTGACCCATAATCTGGTGTATGAGAAAAGGTCCAAGCTCATTCAAAATCTGCTGCACACCCCATTCTACAAGTTTGAGAAAATAGACAGGGGCGAAATTTACGCCGTATTGAAAGGAGATACGGAGCTAGTCAGCCATTTGCCGAGTATTGCTGTCAGTGCGATGACGAATCTTGTAACCGTGCTGTTCTGTTTAGTTTATTTAAGCATTGTTAATTTTGGCGGGCTTCTTGTTTCCGTGTCCATTCTCGTTCTGGCGTCCGTTATTTACTTCCTGATGGCGCGGTCGGCTGACACACTTTGGGAACAAAGCCGGGATATTCAAAATCACTTTTTCAGTTATATAAATGATTTGGTTCAAGGGTTTAAGGAATTAAGTTTAAGCCGCCGCAGGAGATATGACTTTTCATCGGATCTGGATAACAGCAACCTAAATTTCCGGGCCAAAAACATTAAGGCCGGTTACAAGTTTACAAACGCATTTGTCGTGGGTGAATTATTATTTGTTCTGGTAATCGGCGGTATTGCTTTTGTCTTTCCCGTGTTGTTTACCAATATTCAGTCTGTGACGTTAAGCACTTTTGTATTTGTGTTTCTGTACATGACAGGTCCCATCAACGCATTGCTTGATGTGATTCCGGAGCTTGTTCAAATCCGCATCAGTTGGAACCGCCTAAATCAGCTGATTCAGAACACAAGCCAACATAAGGTAGACCAGATTTCACATCCCCGTCAAACGATTGTTGAATATTCTAAGAAGTTTACACTGGAAAACGTTGAGTATGAATATGACAACGGTGAGGAGAGCTTCCGTATCGGGCCGATCAGCTATGAATTCCGCATTGGAGAGATTACCTTCATTACAGGAGGGAATGGAAGCGGAAAAACAACTTTTGCCAAATTGCTCACAGGGCTCTATAAGGCAAAGAACGGAACAATATTGCTTGACGGGCAAGAGCTGGATCATTCTGAAATCGGAGAATATTTTTCAAATGTATTCAGCGACTTTTACTTGTTCAAGCGGATCTATGGTATAGAAACCGCGGGTAAGGAAGAACAAATTAACACTTATTTGGAGCTTTTGCAGATGCAAGAAAAGGTGGATATTGTGGACGGGAAGTTCAGCACAATTGATCTATCGACCGGGCAGCGCAAGAGGCTTGCACTGCTTATTAGTTACTTAGAGGATAAACCATTCTGCCTATTTGATGAATGGGCTGCCGATCAAGATCCTGAGTTTCGCAAATTTTTCTACGAGGATCTGCTTTCCGAATTAAAGCGAAGAGGGAAATGTGTTATAGCCATTACTCACGACGACAGGTATTTCTATCTTGCAGATAAAATCATCAAGATGAACGCCGGGGAAGTAGAATACATTGAGGGTTTAACTGAAATCAGTTCCTAAAAGACCTGGCATAGAAAGGGAGGAAGAAATATTGAGTAACAAAGGACAGCGGGTTGGAATTATCGGAGCGGGCACCATGGGAACATGCGTGGCCGCTGATTTTCTGTTTCATCATATTCCATGTTTACTAGTTGACATTTCGGAGCATGCACTTGCCCGGGCAAGATCAGAAATCAGACAGACACTTCGCTTTGCTAGAACGATAAACAAGGATTTGCCTTTCGTGGACATAGAGGAGGCTATGAAGAATGTCCGGTTTACAACGAATATTGGAGAGGTTTCGGACTGCACTAATATTATTGAGAATGTTCCTGAAATCTGGGAATGTAAAGAAAGTGTGTACAAGCAGTTAGACGAAATTTGCGATACGGATGTCTACTACGCAGCGAATACGTCCTGTCTTTCTATAACCAAAATTGCAGGAGCGACAAGCAGGCCGGAAAACGTCATTGGGGTTCATTTCATGAATCCCTCATATTTAAAAAGAACAGTAGAAGTTATTAAAGGATATCACACTTCTGAAGACTGTGTGGGGCAGACGGTAAAACTGCTAAAAAACATGAACAAAGAAGCGATTGTAGTGCAAGATTATCCGGGTTTTGTAAGCAACCGTATATCCCATCTGTTCATGAACGAGGCCGCCTTTGTGGTTCAAGATGGAGTAGCGGATGCCGCGCAGGTGGATAACATATTCAAGAAATGCTATGGACACAAGATGGGACCGCTTGAGACAGCTGATCTTATAGGATTGGATACCGTGGTACGCTCGCTGGATGTGCTCTACCAGAGTTATCAGGATCCCAAGTTCAAATGCTGCCCTTTACTTAGAAAAATGGTTGATGCTAATGTACTGGGTAGAAAGACGGGAAAAGGTTTTTATCAATATTGATAATGCAGGCAAATAGGAGGAGGTTAACATGCACCGAGACGTTAAAGAACGAATTGCTCACGTGATTGCCTCAAATCTGGATAATCCTGACGTGACTATAAATGATGACACTAGATTGGAGGATTTAGGTATACAATCGGTCAAGTTCATCAAAATCATGGTCGAAATCGAAGCAGAATTCGGAATTGACATCGGTTATGAAGAGCTATTTATAGAAAATGAGAACTTTTCAAACCTGGCCTCTATCACTCTCTTTGTGCAGAAAAAAATGCAGGCCGTTAGTGAATCAATTTCATAACTTTGAAATTGATACTAGGTTACGGATAGAATATTGATGCCCACATCTACTAAATTCGTTTTATTAAGAAGGGTAACTTCGATCTTTGCCCTTCTTTTTCTTTTGTCCACTTTTTTGATCATAGCTTCTTTTCCTTTTAGTGGACCTGAAATTACTTTTACCTTTTTGTTAATGATACTGACTTCTGAGTACTCAATAGTGTCGCGGTTTCCGGTCAAATCACGAATCCACTCCATTTCCTCCTCGGGAATGGCGGAGTAAAATCCACAGCTTTTGTCCTTTTTCCGGTCTCCGCTGTTTACGAGATAATGCAAATTGGGTATTTCTTTCAACAAATAATACAAGTTGGAGCTCATAGTTGTCCGAATAAATATATAGCCTGGAAATAACACGCGAATCACATCCCGTCTCACTCCTTTATGGCATTCCGGTACGACTTTTTTCGGTATGAAACATTGAAGAGATAAATGGTTACAAAAATTTGAAATATACTTCCCGACTACATCTTCTTTTCCTGTCGTAACAAAAAGGACATACCAAAGCATGCAGTATCTCTCCTATTATAAAAAAAGGATTAAAAGTTTGAATTAATTTCATAACTTAGATTTCCGTTGAATCGTATAATTATACAAAAAAATGATAAATTTAACATATTGTCTTTTGTGAAAACAACAGTAAATTGACTTATTATTCTAATGTACACTATAATAAACTATAAATTACAAATAATGCTATAACTATTTTTGACAAACGTCAAGTTGCTAATAGAGTGGATGATCGATAGGACACCTTTTTCATGACTGTACTCTATCAATCGGACATTTTTACCGGGATTTGCTCAAAGAGTAGAATGCAGGAAGCTGAGAGGAAGTCTAATAGGAGGTCATATTCTTGAACGAATCTAAGATCTACCCGTTAACACATGCACAGAAACGCATTTGGTATGTGGAACATATATACCCCGGGACAAGTATACATAATATTGGCGGACTAATTAAAATCTATGGTCCCGCCAATTTCGACATGCTTGAGGAAGCCATCAATTTGTTCATCCAACAAAATGAGGCAATTAGAATTCGGCTTGTCGAAAGGAATGGAGATGTACAGCAGACCGTTTCCGAGTACCAAAGACGGATTTTTCCGCGCATTGACTTTACGAAGGCAGATTCTTATGTGGATGTTGATACTTGGCTGCATGCAGAATTTTCCCGTCCTTTTTCTTTAAACGGCGAATTCCTCTACGATTTCGCATTGGTCAAACTGGATATAGGGGAGAGCGCCTATTTGACCAAAGTTCATCATATCATCTCGGATGGCTGGTCTTTTCAGTTGATGACTACACAGATTAATCAGATTTATACGCAACTTATGAACGGGGAAGAGGTCAATCAAAACCTTAGGCATTCTTACTTGGACTATACCCGGCAGGAGCAGCAATATCTTTCCTCTTCGCGTTTTTTGAAGAATAAGCAATATTGGCTGGAAAAGTTCGAGGGCATTCAAGACGTGAACCTGCATGCTTCATACGCAAATACGGAGGGAAGGCGCAAGACTTTCATTTTAAATCAAAGCATGTCTGAGAAAATTCGTGATTTTACGAATAAACACCGTATTTCGTTGAATACTTTTTTTGTCGCCGCAATGCTCTTATATCTCCATAAAGTAACCCAGCAAGACCGTATCACGTTAGGAACCCCGGTCTTGAACCGGAGTGGTGCAAAGGAAAAAAACATGTTTGGAATGTTCACAAGTACTATGCCGCTTTTTGCCGAGATTCAGCATGAGATGTCATTCTCCGCGTTTGCACTTTATGTAAACCGTGAGTTGATGCAATGTTATTTTCACCAAAGGTACCCTTATAATTTATTGGTTCAGGATCTTCAACTTCAGAAGAGGGGAATTGACCAATTATTTCAAGTGTGCGTGAACTATTACAATACAAGGTTTGACCGGAAATTCGGTCCCGGATGGCGGATGCAACAGATTGAAATTCATAATGGACATCAGCTATATCCGCTGCAGCTGATTGTTACAGACTGGTTATCGAATGGAGGAATGGAGTTATACTTCGATTACAAGACGTCCGATTATAATGAAACACAGATAGAAGATATGTTTCACCGTCTTTGCCACATTGCAGATCAGATACTCATGCAGCCAGATGAGCAGGTGACAAGCCTTCAGATGTTATTTCCAGAGGAAAGGTTTAAACTGCTCTACTCCTCAAACTCATCATCTTGTGATTACCCACTACATAAAACGATTGGACAATTATTTGAAGAACAAGTGAAACAAACTCCGGATCGTGTTGCCGTCACTTACGGGACGCAATCGCTGACATACCGGGAATTAAACGAGCGAGCCAATCAACTGGCACGGATACTCGTTCACAGAGGTATAGGAAGCTCCCAGACGCTTATAGCTATCATGGCCCGACACTCATTGGAAATGGTAATTGGGATATGGGCGGTCATCAAAGCAGGCGGGGCGTATTTGCCTATAGACCCCGATTATCCTAAGGAAAGAATCGAGTATATTCTACGGGATAGTTCTGCGGCACTCCTTCTCACAACAAGCAGGGAATGGAAGGAGGGGTACCCGTACAATGAGGGTTCGGTTCTCCTGCTTGATGACGAACAATTATATATTGGGGAAAAAGAAGATCTATCCATCCCCGTCAAGCCGGAAGACCTTGTTTATGTTATATACACGTCAGGATCAACGGGAAATCCCAAAGGGACGATGATCAAACATCGTGGACTGGTTAATTATATCTGCTGGGCCAGCAAAACGTATATCCGGGACCTAGATGATGTCTTTGCTCTTTACTCCTCCATTGCCTTCGACTTAACGGTCACATCCATTTTCACACCGCTCATTAGCGGTAACCGAATTGAGATATACGATAGTGATGGCAGCGAGTTTGTTCTAAATCGAATTCTTCAAGATAACAAAGTAACGGTTATTAAGCTGACGCCCGCTCACCTGTCACTTATAAAAAACTTGAACGTTACAGAATCTTCCGTCCGGACACTGATTGTGGGAGGAGAAGATCTAAAAACTTTGCTTGCCGGGCAAATATACAAAAACTTCCAAGGGGAAGTTGATATTTACAACGAATACGGTCCGACCGAAACAGTAGTCGGCTGTATGATTCACCGGTTCGACCCTGAGAGTGACAAAGGCGCCTCTGTATCAATAGGTAACGCGATTGATAACATGCAGATTTACTTGCTCGATAAGTGGCTGGAGCCGGTTCCGGCAGGAGCAGTTGGAGAAATCTATATCTCTGGCGAAGGGGTTGCCCGTGGGTACCTGCATAGAGCTGAACTTACGGCGGAGCGTTTTCTCGATAATCTGTATATGCCGGGGTACAAAATGTATAAAACGGGTGATCTTGCCATAAGGTCGGATGAAGGCGGCATCACGTATCTTGGGCGGATCGATCATCAGGTCAAAATAAAAGGTTACCGTATTGAATTGGGAGAAATTGAACATCAATTATTGACATTGAAACAGATAGGAGAGGCGGCGGTTATTGACTTCAGGGGCAATGATGAACAACCTTATCTTGTCGCTTATTATGTCGCTGAAAGAGAGCTTCCCTCTCTGAAGCTACGGAAGCAGCTGGCAGAAGTTTTGCCGTCCTATATGATTCCGGCTTACTTTATTCGCCTTGATAAGCTGCCGCTTACGGCAAACGGAAAAGTTAATCGGGCGATGCTGCCCCTCCCAGATAAAACGCCGGTTACAGAAAAGTCAATAGAAATAAGTCCTGCGGAAATACTGTTGACGGACATTTTCAAGGAAGTGCTTCGGGTTGAAAATGTGGGACGAAACGATAATTTTTATAGGCTTGGTGGAGACTCCATCAAGGCTATCCAGATTGTATCGAAAATAAATGGGGCAGGATACGGCATAAAAGTGAAAGATGTTTTAAGTTATCCGACCATAGAAGAGCTCGCATCATTGCTTGTCTCAAATACATTACGGCCAATTGAGCAGGGACTGTGTGAAGGTAAAGTGTCCCCGCTGCCCATTATACATTGGTTTAAATCAAGGGGATGGAATAACCCCCATTATTATGCGCAGTCTATTCTGCTTACTTTAAAAAAAGAGGTAACATCCGAAGAGTTAAAGAATGCGATTTATTCTTTAATTCAACATCATGATTCCCTTAGACTCCAGTATGATATGGAAAACGATTATCTGATATATAAGAGTGTTAATCAGGAAGAGCTTGAGCTTTATCAATTTGATCTTTCCGGCTGTCCCCCAAGTGAACAGACAGATATCTTGAAGAGGAAAGCGGAAATGGTCAAAGCAAGCCTTCGTATCAACGAGGGGTTACCCATAAAAGCGGCTTTGTTCAATATGGGGGAAAAAGGAAAACGTCTTTTGCTTACAGCTCACCACTTGGTTGTGGATGGTATTTCTTGGAGAATACTGCTGGAAGACTTTGATCATCTCCTGCAATCTGCTATGAGCGGACAGATTGTCTCGCTTGCTCCGAAGACGCATTCCATACAGGCATGGTCAGAAGCGATCGATGCGTACGGTCAGGAGCAGGTCTTAGAACACAGCGCGTATTGGCAAGAAGTCGTACATAACAGGGAGGATGTGTTGACCCCTGACTTTTCTTCAGAAGATGACCGTATTGCCGTCTGTACTACACTTGTGCGAGAACTTTCAGAGGGGGTAACCAGGAAACTTTTGGGCGAGGCTAATGAAGCGTTTCGTACCCAGACGAACGATTTACTAGTCACCTCACTCGCAATGGCAATTGGTGAGAGGTCAGGCCGGGATAACATGACCATAGAACTTGAGGGGCATGGTCGGGAAGAGCTGTTCGATCTTGATATATCAAGAACTGTAGGTTGGTTTACATCGATCTATCCGGTTAACATCCGCCTGCCAAGTAAAGGAACTGCAGAAATCCTCAAGTATGTAAAAGAGAAGCTTAGAGAAATTCCTAACAAAGGTATCGATTATGGCATCCTAGTTTATCTGGCCCGTCATATTAAGGATCAGAGCCAAGGGAGCATCCGGTTTAATTATATGGGCGAAATCGATAACCATCTACAGAGTACTTTGATCGGCATTGCAACTGAGGATACCGGAAGTGATATGTGCCCCGGCAACCGTCTATTATGCCTCGTTGATATCGTGGCCATGGTGATCGGTAATAAGCTGCGAATCAGTGTGACGTACAGTACATCCAAGTTCAATAAGGATACGATGGAGATGTTTGCAGATGCCTTTGTAAGAAAAATAACAGAGATCGTCGACTTTTGTGAAAATAGTGAACAAGCCGATTTCACACCATCTGATTTTGATACGGTAAATTTAAGTCAGGGTGAATTGGATGTTTTGTTTAATGGATGATGGACGATGGAGTTTGGCTGGCGGGGCTGCTTCGGTTTATATTGCTCTTAATCGTCAGCAGAATAAATTGTATTTTGTAAGGAGGTCAATATTTATATGGGAGAACCCAAGGAAATCAAATGTATCGTTTGGGATTTGGACCATACGATCTGGGACGGGGTTTTGCTGGAATCGGACAAAGTCGAATTGAAGCCACAAATTAAAACGATTCTTGCGGAATTGGACTCCCGGGGCATTCTGCATTCTATCTCAAGTAAAAACAATGAGGAGGATGCGATGGCCAAACTTCGTGAATTCGGTATCAGTGAATATTTCCTGTATCCGGAAATGAATTGGAACACGAAATCTTCATCCATCGAAAGGATTTGCAAAAACTTGAACATTGGGATGGACACTATCTTGTTTATCGATGACCAGCCCTTCGAACGTGATGAGGTGCAGAGTGTGCATTCTTCGGTGATGTGTCTGGATGCTGAAGAGTACAAAACGATATTAGATCACCCTCGCCTGAATCCCCGGTTTGTTACGGAAGATTCGGTGCGCCGGCGACATATGTATTTGGAAGATATCCAAAGGAAAAAGGAGGAGGAAATGTTTTCTGGCCCAAAGGAGACTTTTCTCAAATCCCTTGGCATGCAATTCGTCATCAGTGAAGCAAGGGAGGAGGATTTAAAACGGGCGGAGGAACTGACCATCCGTACGAATCAACTTAATGCAACAGGCTGCACATACAGCTATGAAGAGCTGAACTGGTTTAGACAGTCACCCGACCATATTCTGCTGGTTTGCGAATTAACGGACAAATATGGCTCTTATGGAAAAATAGGACTGGCCCTGATCGAGATTAAAGAGAAATATTGGCATTTAAAATTGCTATTGATGTCCTGCAGAGTGATGTCTCGAGGAGTAGGAACCGTCATGCTTACGTATATCATGCAGCAGGCAAAGCGTGAAGGTAAAAAACTTCGTGCTGATTTTAAGCAGACTGACCGTAACAAAGTAATGTATGTCACCTACCGATTCGCGAACTTCAAAGAAATTGATCATGATGGCCAAGGACAGATTTTGTTTGAAAATGATTTAACAATAATTCAACCGTTTCCGCCTTATATTGAGGTGAAAATACCGGTTACAGAAAGAAGGGAGTAAATACAATGGATATTAAACAAAAAATCCGAAGTTTTATTGAAAGTAACCTGGTGGTTTTTGAAGACGAAGCAGCATTTTCGGATGACGATCATATTTTTCAGATGGGTTTCGTTAATTCTCTATTTGCTATGAAATTGCTCGCTTATATCGAACAAAAATTTGGAATTACGGTCAGTAACGAGGATTTGGATATAACTAATTTTAGTTCGGTAACCAATATCACAAATTATATTGAAAAACATCGGCAGGTGGTATAACTATGAGCATTCATACAAATGCTGCCCATACGCGGATTTTGGAAGAGGCTGCGGAGTTTGCTGCCCAGGAAATACGGCCTTTAGCGGCCGAAATTGACCAAAGTGGAGTACTTCCTCGCATTCTGATAAGCAAAATGGCCCAAAGGGGTTATTTATCGGCCAGCTGGCCCAAAGAATATGGGGGCTTGAGTTGGATCCGGTTGCCTACGGTTTGCTAACAGAACAAATCGGAAAAGCATGCAGCAATACAAGAGCACTCCTTACGGTACAAACTTCATTGCTGGGAGAAACCATGCTACGGTTCGGTACAAAGGAACAAAAAGAGATGTGGCTTCCGCTCATGGCACAAGGAGCTAAAATGGGAGCATTTGCCCTTTCTGAGCCAAATGTGGGATCAGACGCGAAAAACGTGCAAACATCGTACCGGAAAGAAGGAAACCGGTATATTTTAAACGGTAGAAAAAAATGGATTTCATTTGCTGCAATCGCCGATTTTTTCTTGGTGGCAGCAACTAACGAAGCAGGGCAAGCATCGACATTTATCGTAGAGCGGGAGCGGGAAGGGCTGCATACTATTCCGATCAAGGGTTTGCTAGGCAACCGGGGAGTGCATATCGCAGAAATCCAATTGAACAACATAGAGATTCCCGAGGAAAACCTGTTTGGCAGTGAGGGCGGAGGGTTTACGTATGTTGTATCCACAGCATTAGACCATGGCCGTTACAGTATAGCTTGGGCAGGAGCTGCGATAGCTGCTGAGGCACTGGAAGCGATGGTTACTTATTCCCGAACACGGTCACAGTTCGGTGAAAAGTTGCACAATTTTCAATTGGTAAAGGGCATGATAGGAGATACTGTAACGAAGGTACATGCCGCCCGTGCGTTGTGCCTTAGAACAGGTGAAAGAAGAAAAGAGGGCCATGACGAGTCCATTCATGAAACGGCTATAGCCAAGTATTTTGCCTCTAAAATTGCGGTAGAGGTAACTAGTGATACTGTCCAAATCCATGGAGGCAACGGCTGCTATAATGCATACCCGGCGGAACGGTTGTTTCGTGAAGCGAAAGTGCTGGAAATCATCGAAGGTACAAGTCAAATTCAACAGCAGATCATTTCCCAATACGGTTTAAGGAAATATGCGGTAAAACACAGGAAAACAGTTCCAAGCTAGATTATAAATGCAGGTGACTAAAAAGATTCCATTCTTACATTTTAAGGCAGGAATCATGAGTGAAAAAATACACTTGCAAAAGGGGACAATTTAAATGCTGACTAAGCTAAAAACGCTGGTAAACCGAATTGGTAACACTCCTCTGATTCAACTGGAACATGAGAAGATCAATCTGTTTGCTAAACTTGAGTTACATAATTTTATGAGTAGTGTCAAAATTCGACCTGCGTATTATATTTTGAAGACCGCGATTGAGAGTGGGGAAATTAATCAAAACACAACTGTTATTGAATCATCGTCAGGCAATTTCGGCGTTGCGTTAGCCACGCTTTGCAAGTACCTCCATATAAAATTCATAGCTGTCATTGACCCGAACATCAATTCCAATTACGAGCAGATGCTCAGGTCCATTGCTTACGATGTAGTCAAAGTTACAACGCCTGATCCGACAGGAAGTTATCTTTTGACAAGGGTCAAAACGGTACAGGAATTATGCCAGCAGATTCCATATTCCTTCTGGACCAATCAATACGAAAATCCCAACAATCCTCTTTCCCATTATTTAGGTTTAGGGGCAGAGCTGGTTGGCCACTTTGGCCATCTGGATTATGCTTTCATAGGAGTTAGCTCAGGAGGCACAATTTCCGGAATATCCCAGTGCCTGAAAGAATCTTTTCCTCATGTGAAGATTATTGCGGTTGACAGCGAAGGTTCCGTTATTTTTGGTGATAAACCTAAGAAAAGATATATTCCCGGGTTAGGCTCAAGTATGGTTCCGCCCAACGTTAAAGGGGCACTTATCGATGAAATCATCCACGTATCAGAAATCAACACGGTAGAAGGTTGTAAACAGTTATTTGAAGAACACGCTATTTTTGCAGGAGGTTCGTCAGGTACAAGTTATTATGCCATCAATCAATATTTTGAAAAAATGAAGCCTGGAGAAAAACCAAATGTTGTGTTTATTTGTCCCGATAGCGGAGTTCCTTATATAAATACAATTTACAATCAGGACTGGAAAATGTGGTTGTATGAACAGAATGAAGAACAAGCCCGGTTGAGCGTACCTAATAAGTAAAAAAATGAAAAGGAGCCTGATATTTATGTTGTATCTAAACACTAAAGATATTCAACAAATGGGGATTGATTGGGAGCAAACTATAGCTTACATTGAACAGGCCGTAAATAGTTTTCATGAAGAAGATTATGCACAGCCAATCAAACCCTACCTGCGTTTCAGGGATCCGGCCATTCGGATTATTGCCATGCCCTCTTTTATCGGCGGTGACATCAATGCAGCAGGAATCAAGTGGATTTCCAGTTTTCCCAAAAATCCGCAAATTGGAATTCAACGTGCCCATTCCGTAACCATTCTAAATGAGACCGAAACAGGAAAACCGTCTGCTTTTATCAACACGGCCCTTGTTAGCGGAATCCGTACAGCATCCGTCTCAGGTCTGGTGATTCAATACTTTGAAAAAACAAGAAATAGACATAATATGACGGTTGGAATCGTTGGATTTGGACCTATAGGCCGTTTACATCTTCAGATGGTACATAACTTGCTGGGAGATAGAATAAATAAAATTTATCTGTTTGATATCAAGGGAATACAGAGTGAGTTTATTCCGGAGGACATTAAAGAAAGAACGGTTATTGCAAAAAGCTGGGAAGAGGCTTACCTTGATTCGGATTTATTTATTACTTGCACAGTTTCTAGTAATGGCTACATTGACAAGAAGCCCAAGGATGGAGCGTTACTGTTAAATGTGTCATTGCGTGATTTTAAACCGTCAATTCTTGAGTACACCAATGCCATATATGTAGATGATTGGGATGAAGTATGCCGTGAGAATACGGACATCGAGAACATGCATTTGCAGAAGGGGCTGCAAAAAGAAGATACTAAGTCCATTGCGGACATTGTATGTTTTGAGGATTTCTCGAAGAATCAGACTAGCGAAGCGGTCATTTTTAACCCAATGGGAATGTCCATTTTTGATTTGGCGACTGCCACTTATTACTATCGTAAAGCTTTAGATCAAGGGATAGGAATAACGTTACCTGAGTAAAAAAGTCAGGTCTTTGATGGCCGGAAGTTCGCTTTTCGCAGATCCTCTCTGAATAGGAGTGAAAGAAAAACATGGTCAATGTATTATCCAACTTAGAACTGGTAGATATAGAATTCATTGATGTGCACGAGAAGTGCGAACCCAAACGCTTGACAAAAACTGTACAGACCATTCAAGATGATGGTTTCATCAAGAATTCGGTATTGGCCATTAAAATAGATAATCGTTATCTGATAATTGATGGAACTCATAGAACCAGTGCCTTGAAAACATTAGGCTGCCGAAGAATTCCAATTCAAGTTGTAGACCCAAAAGAATTAAAGATAGAATATTGGAGCCACCTTGTACCTGAAGGGAATTGGCTGGAAAGTTTGCGTCAAGACCATACGCTTATCTGGACGGAGGAGCAAAAAGAAGCATGTCCTATCGCGGTTTTGATCAATAGTATTGGAGAGAAGAACTATCTCTACCTGAATGACCAGATACCCTCTATCAGTGAATCCCCACTGGATGTCTGGCACAAAATTGTAGGTATGTACAGTGAAGTCTACAACGTGAAACGGGTAATGCAATCTGAAGAAATCTTACCTGATCCGGGTCATGTCATGCTTCATTATCCTGCATATGATTTGAAGCAAATACACGATATGGTTGCTCTTGGAAAGGCCATTCCTTCCGGTGTTACTCGTTTTATAGTAAACGGCCGTCTGCTGAATTTAAATATTCCCTTGCATCTGCTTACATCTCCTGTACCTCAGCAGGAGGATTGGGATAGATTACACGAGCAATGGGGAAAAAACTTGCGCTATTATTCGGAATCCGTATATCTTTGTGAAATGTAGATTTTTCTTTTATATAATATTGATGGTGGTTGGTTGCTGTCCGTTACACAAGATTTGTTTGTTATCCGGCGTAAGGACTTTCCGGGCAGTTTGCCATCCACCAAATCACCACAGTGAAGATTTCTCTGCTTATACGGATAAACTGGCAGGTGTTTTTGTGGGGTTGGGTGCCAAAGACGAAACAGCGGATGCTTTATATATGAATCATCACCCCAAATTTACGGTTGATGAAGAAGCCTTCCAAACAGGAGTGAAACTTTTTGTCATGATTGCTGCAAGAAAGCTATTGGGCTTAAAGGGTTGACATTGGAAAAATTTTCTCATTAAATAATCAATAGAAGGATTTTTTCTCCAAATATAGAAAAAGATAACGCTTCCTATGTGGTAAGTAGAAAGCTACCTGCCTTGCGAGGAGAAATCCATATTTTTACTATAATTAGAAAGCGTTCTCAATACGTTGAGGGGATGCTTGTGTGCTTAAGTGACCATGATTCCGATTTACGTTCAGATGGAGTTAAATAAGGAAATTTCTATAACGGGTATGAAATAATTTACCGGCAATTTGCATAAAACCCTATAGGGACTTGATGGGTCGTGGAACAAAAAGTGAAAGAGAGGTACCTGTATGAAATTAGGAGTAAGCTCCTACAGCCTGTATCAGGCTTCGCAAAATGAAGGCCTGACCATATTGGATATTCTTGATTGGATTGCGGCTAATGGAGGTGAGCATGCGGAGATAGTCCCGCTTGATTTCGATCTGACGGAGCAGCCTGAGCTTTCGGATCAAATCCGTCAAAGAGCGGAGGACAACAGCATTGAATTGTCCAATTATGCAATCGGTGCCAATTTCCTTACGGAATGTGAGGAAGCTTATGAAGCGGAAATTCAACGTGTAATGAGACATGTTGATGAAGCTCACCGGATGGAGATAAAACTGATGCGCCATGATGCGGCTTCCAGGCCGATTCCGGAAACCAGCATTCATCATTTTGAAGCGGATCTATTGAAGGTTGCAGATGCCTGCAGAAGAATAGCCGATTATGCAAGCGGATTCGGAATCACCACGAGCGTGGAAAATCACGGGTTTTATATTCAGGCGAGCGATCGTGTGCAGCGTTTAGTTCATTCGGTAGACCGGGATAATTTTAAAACAACACTAGACGTGGGCAACTTTATGTGTGTAGATGAAAACCCGGTGGCGGCGGTTCAGAAAAATATAGCTACCGCTTCAATGGTTCATGTCAAAGACTTCTATCTGCGGCCGTCTTATCAAAATCCAGGTGAAGTCTGGTTTCAAACGGCAAACGGGAACTTCTTGAGAGGAGCGATTGCCGGTCATGGTGACCTGGACCTGAGGGAAATTCTTCGCGTAATCAAAGCTTCCGGCTATAACGGATATATCTCAATCGAATTTGAGGGTCTTGAGGATTGCAGGAAGGGGACAAAAATCGGTCTTGCAAACGTCCGCCGAATCTGGTATGACGTATAGCTGGGGGAGGTTTTAATAGGTCTAACATAAGGAGGAAACCGGGATGGGTAAAATCAAAGTTGGCGTTATCGGAGCGGGATCCATATCGGAAATGCACCTCAATGCCTACGATAACAATAAGGAAGTCGAACTGGCAGCTGTCTGTGACTTGAACGAAGAACGGGCGAAACAAAAAGCAGCCAAATATGGTGCGGAAAGGATATATACCGATTATAAGGAACTGCTCTCCGATCCTTGGAATAGATGCGGTAAGCATTTGCACCTGGAATAACAGCCATGCCCCTATCAGCATCACTGCTTTGGAGGCCGGGAAGCATGTGTTGTGTGAAAAGCCATTATGCAAAACAGTGGAGGAAGCCCTGAAAGTAGAAGAAGCTGTGCACAAAAGCGGTAAAATTCTTCAAGTTGGTTATGTCCGCAGGCTGGGAACGAATATGAAGGTTTTGAAGAATTTTATTGATGAAGGAGACCTTGGGGACATCTATTTTGCGAAAGCGACATGCTTAAGACGTCTTGGCAATCCGGGCGGCTGGTTTTCCGATTCATGCCAAAGAGGATGAACTATTTATCCGGGTGTATGGGGATAAAGGCGGAGCCGAACTGGAGCCCAAATTAATGCTGGTCAGCGAGAAGTATGACACGATATTAAATATCGAACCGCAAATCGACTATTTAACCTTTGATTTTGAAAACGGGTTTCAAAATCAAATTGATCATTTCATTTGACAGCTGCCAGGGACGGGTTTCCACTATCAGTCCGGTAGAGGACGGCTTGGAAATGATGAAAATACTTTGCGGTATTTACGAATCCAACAAAAAAGGCAAAGAAATTCATTTTTAGGGGGAAGCAAAATGAGTCTTCTTCAAAATCCGATTGGTATTATTGTGGACAGTTTTCATCTTCCTCTAAGAGAGGGGTTAAAAAAGGCAAGGGAAGTGGGAGCAGACGGTGTGCAAATCTATGCCGTCTCCGGCGAAATGGATCCGGATCAGCTTTCTTCCGGAGCAAGAAAAGAATTAAAAGCCTTCATTGAATCATTGGGATTGGAGATTTCGGCACTCTGCGGTGATTTGGGCGGACATGGTTTTCAAGATAAACAACAAAATAAATATAAAATAGAAAAGTCAAAACGTATCCTGGATCTGGCCGTTGAATTGGGTACAAATATAGTAACGACCCATATTGGAATCATACCTTCCGAGGATAACCCAGTATATGAAGAAATGCAGCGGGCATGTGAAGAGTTAAGCCAATATGCGAACAGCATGGGAGCTTTTTTCGCTATTGAAACAGGTCCGGAACCGGCGGAACATCTTAAAAACTTTTTAAATACACTAAGCGGTAAGGGAGTATCCGTTAATTTTGATCCGGCGAATATGGTAATGGTAACCGGTGATGATCCGGTTCAAGGAGTAATTACTCTGCAGGAGTATATTGTCCATACTCATGTGAAGGATGGAGTCCGTTATAAAGAAGTAGATCCGCGAGAAGTTTATGGATTTTTAGGTTATGAACCAATGGACCACGGCAAGATAGCGGAAATGGTTTCATCAGGAAAAGTATTCCGGGAAGTCCCGCTTGGAGAAGGCAAAGTTGACTTTGATGCATACTTCAATGTTCTTCAAGACATAGGTTATAAAGGATACCTTACAATTGAGCGTGAAGTCGGAGACCAGCCCGAAACCGATATCCGGAAAGCTGTAGCTTTTATCCAGCGCTATACTTCATAGGCCCGATTGGCCGGTTTATACGGTCTATCCGTAAGTTAAAGGGAAAGAGGATATAACATGAGGAAAAAGAAGATCTTGTACGTCCCTTTGGATGAACGTCCTTGCAATTACGATTTCCCGAACTTTTTATCATCAGGAAGCGCATTCTCTCTGGAAAGACCCGGGAGAGAATTAATGGGGTTAAAAAAGGAACCGGGTGAAGCTGAAAGAATATGGGAATGGCTGTTTGAGCACGTGAAAGATGCCGATGGGGCCATTCTTTCCCTGGATACGCTTATTTATGGAGGGATTGTCCCTTCACGTCTGCATGAGATGACAATAGAAGAATGCAATAACCGGTTACAGCGGATTCGTAAGTTGAAAGAGCTCAATCCGCAGCTTCAGATTTATGCTTTTCATCTGATCATGCGCTGCCCCAGTTATTCCAGTCATGATGAGGAGCCGGATTATTACGAACAGTGGGGGAGGGAGATATTCAGACAAGGTTTCATCCGCCATAAGATTGAAATCGGCATAGCCACAGAGGAGGAACGCAAAGAACTCCAAGCCATCGAAGCGGTCTTGCCGGAAGCGGTTGTGAAGGATTATAAAAACCGGCGAAGCGTGAACAGAGAAATGAACAAACAGGCGATCGAACTGGTACAAGGAAACATGATTGATTTCATGATCATCCCGCAGGATGATTCCGCTCCTTATGGCTTAACGGCAATAGATCAGCAATATGTGCGGGAATATATTGAAGCGTTAGGTTTACAGCTCTGTGTATATATGTATCCGGGAGCAGACGAAATCGGCTGCACGTTATTGGCAAGAATGATCAACCAATATTTAGGCAGAAAACCACTGATCTATCCGCGTTTCTCAAGTATTGAGGGCCCGTTTATCACGCCAACATACGAGGATAGGGCTCTGCTTGAAACGATCAAATATCAGGTTATGGCTGCCGGTGGCCTCCTATGTACCTCTTGCACAGAAGCAGATCTGGTACTTTGTGTGAATACACCAGGTGATAGGATGATGGAGGCTTGTGCCCAAAACGACCGGGGCATCGGCTATAACGTCTTCCGTACGATCATAGAATTGGTAGAGACAGCAGATTATATCGTTCATTACTTGAAAAAGCCTTGTATGATTGCGGATGTAGCCTTTATCAACGGGGGCGACCTGGAATTGCTTCAGCTGCTGCGGGACAAAAAGCTGTTGTTCAAACTGGCTGCCTATGCGGGTTGGAACACGAGCTCCAATACGTTAGGAACGTGTATTGCTCAAGGAATGCTATACAGTGTGTACGGGAATACACAATCACATCTCGATTTCCTCTCCCTTCGTTATGTAGAAGATGCCGGTTATTGTTCGTTTGTCCGTACTTACATGTGCAAAAACGAACTGCCCCATCTGGGATCCGGGTTTACTTATTTCTCCATTGACGGACCCAGAGGGAAGGTTGCCGGGAGGGTGAAAGTACTGCTGAATGATTTTATTGAGCTCCATATTAACGACGGGGAATACGAAGTGAAAATTGACGATTGTTATATGCCGTGGAGCCGCATGTTCGAAGTCGGATTAAAAACTCATGCCGTTAAATTGGAAAAGTGAAAACAGAAATATATTGAATCAAGAAGCCGATGCCTTTTGTCAGGTCATCGGCTTTTTGCTATTATTTTAAGAACAAGACCTGATATCCGTTGCATAGTTTTCCGAGAATACAAGCTCAATATTATATTCCTTAAGCCAACTATTTACTTGGATCAAGTAATCCATTATGCCTTTGGCCTCATTACCGAAAATAACTTTATCCCTTCCTTCTGCGATAGCGCGTGCTTTTTCTACATTTATGAGCGGAAGAATAGGAGATGTATCATCGTTTAATATATGAAGCATCCATTTGCTAATTCCTTGTAAATAGGAATGATCTTTTGTACTTGGATATGCACTCTTTTTGCGGTAACACACATCGTGTGGTAGTACAGTTTGGAAAACACGGCGTAAAATACCTTTTTCAATCTTATCAATACTCTTCATTTCAAAGGGAACATTCCACAGATATTCTACAAGCCGATAATCACAGTAGGGAACACGAACTTCAAAGCCTGTTATCATGCTGGCACGATCCTTACGTTCTAACATAAATGGCAAGAAACGTGTAATAAACATATAAGACATTTGACGCTGCTTCATTTGTAACTCATTTTCACCCGGTAAAAAAGGAATCTCTCGAACCGCTTCCTGAAATTTTTGCTGTTGATATTGCTTTGGATTTATCTTTGCTTTCATCTCTTCTGATAAAATATCTGTATAATAAAACTGGTTTATATTCCATGGGAAAATATCCGCAGTTAAAAATTGTTCCTGATAGAACCATGGATATCCTGAAAATACTTCATCCGCTGATTCCCCTGAAAGAGCTACAGTTGCCTCTTTTTTCATTTCTTTAAACAGGAGATAAAGAGAAGTTTCTAGTTCACCGACGCCTGGCAGATCACGAGTTCTCATCGGAATTAATAAATTCTCGATTAATATTTCCGGGCCCATTTCAACAGAATGGTGCATTGTTCCGACATGTTCAGCTACACGTTTCACCCAAGGTTCATCACGGTCACGGCGAAGGAAATCCTCTTCAAAATCTTGTTCATCATTGGCAAAAGCAAGGGAATACGTATGGAGCTTCTTACCTTTACTTCTAAATTCATTTCCTGCTAGAGCCGTTAAACCACTTGAATCTAATCCTCCCGAAAGCATAGTTACTACAGGCTTATCAGCAATTAATTGCCGTTTCACAGTATCCTGTAAAAGAGCGCGGATCCTTTCAACAGTTGTGTTTACATCATCTGTATGTGTTTTGCTCTCCAGTTTCCAATATTGTTTTGTTTTTACATCATTTGAGGTAACTAGCATATAGTAACCGGCCCGTAATTCGTGTATATCTTTAAAAACGGCATGACCAGGCGTACGCATCGGCCCAAGACAAAATATCTCGGAAAGCCCTTCAATATCTACTTCTGCTTTTACAAGCGGATGAGCAAGTAAAACTTTTATTTCAGAACCAAAGAGAATCGCGCTTCCGCGTTGGGCAAAAAAGAGGGGTTTTACACCTAAATGATCCCGACCCAGCATGAGTTGATTTGATCTCTCATCCCAAATGCCAAAGGCAAATATCCCATTTAAGTGTTGTACACAGTTTTCTTGCCACTCTAAGTATGCATGAAGTAATACTTCCGTATCTGATTTGGTTAGAAATACATGGCCTTTCTCTTCAAGTTCAATACGCAGCTCTTGATAGTTGTAGATTTCTCCATTAAATGTAAGAGCAATCGTACCGTTACCGCTTTTATACAACATAGGTTGGAGACCACCTTCAGGGTCAATGACAATAAGGCGGCGATGACCAAACGCTGCATGTTCTGAGAACCAAAATCCTTCTTCATCAGGTCCACGGTGTATAATAGCGTCAGTCATTTTTTTTAACGTTTCTTGTTGATTTGAAAGATCTACGGACCAGTCTACCCATCCTGCAATTCCACACATATAAGGAGCCCTCCTTTTCGTTTCAGTTTAAATTCCTTAAAAAAGGAAATATCTTCATTTATTGTAACACCGCATATAATTAATTAAAATTTAGATATGCTTACTAAGAATTAAGTACTACTTAATAACGGAGGGGGATTATGAATCTTGAACAACTGCAATACATCGTTGAGGTGGCAAAAACGGGTTCATTTACTAAAGCGGCTCAACATTGTCACGTTACTTTATCTGCGATTAGTCAATCCATTTCGTTACTTGAAAGTGAACTTGGGATCACGCTATTTACACGGTCGCGGGGTTTAGGTGCAATTCCAACCGCTGAAGGTAAAATGATTATTCGGAAAGCGCATGAGATTTTGCTGCAAGTGAAGGAATTAAAGGAAGAAGCTCAAATCTACAGCAATACCTTAAAGGGAGAATTAAAAATTGCATCCATTCCAGGGCCAATGCATGTACTGATTGATATCATTGCAAAATTCAAAAAGGATCATCCGAAGGTAAAAATAAAAATATACGAAAAGGCCCAGAATGAAATATTAGATGATCTTCAGCACGGGATAATTGATATTGGTTTTATTGCCTTATCAGATCTCCTTTGGGAAAAGCATGCTGATTTTTTATTTGAAAAGTTACTAGAGGTGAAAATTGTTGTCGGCGTAAATAAGAATTCCCCGCTTGCAATAGAAAAAGCAATCACGCCTGAACAATTGATGCATCAAACTCTGGTTTTATATGATGATGAACGTATTCGAAATAGCATAATAGATTTATGTTCCCAGTACGGAGAACTGAATATTCTTTTCATCTCCAATAACACACGTGCGATACAAAATGCCGTAAAGCAAGAGTTAGGAGTTACGATTAAATTTGATTATCTATTTACAAACAATATAATAAATGACCAAAAAGAAATCGTCCCTATTGAATTAACTATTCCTAATTTAAAACCAATTTCTTATGGATGGGTACTACGTAAAAGAAAGCAGCCTTCGCAAATTTTAAAGAGGTTTATTGAAAGGCTTCAATTTGAATAAAATAAAGAGGAAAAAGGCTGATATTAGCTCAATGCTAGTATCAGCCTTTTTTCATGTTTCTACTGATTAGGCCTGGTTAGAAGTATTTAATTAACTAAATATATATTATGTAAACAATTTGAGGGTTCCGGTATAAACTGATCGGGTGTTCCCAAATTAAATGCGTTCCAATTGCTTTACGTCATAGGCATATGCCCTTTCCAATCTTATAGGAGATGCATATAACTGATAACTAAATAAAGAAAGGTTGTCGTTTATGAGTCCTTACAAAATAAAAGGGAAGATGGTCAAACACAACACATTATCCAAACGGGCCGAACTGCGTCCGTATTTACATGAACTTCACTGGTACACTGCCCAAAGAGCCTTGCTTATGCTTGACTCTCATTCCTCTATCTTCATTAAACCGGATCGAGGCAGCGGAGGATCAGGTATTGTCAAAATCAATAAAAAAGGCGGTGGTACGTATCAAATTCGCATCGGACATAAACGGAAAAAAGTCGGACTTTCTTCATTAAGACGTTTTTTAAACGGTTACCAGAATCCTCCAAAGACTTATGTTGTGCAGAGAGGAATTGAATTAGCCCGGTATAAAGGAAATGTGTTTGACGTTAGAGTATATCTGCAGAAACCTGTGTCGGAATGGGAAGTCTCCGGGCTCGTAGCCCGCGTTGCCCCCAGGAAAAGCTACATTACCAACTATCATAAAGGAGGGAAAGCGGAGGTATTGGAAAAAGTGCTTATACCCCTTTTTGCGGATAACTATTTTAATGTGGATAATTGTATAAATGAACTCAAACAATTATCCCTCACCATTGCCGAAGAGCTTAATAAAAAATTCCCGAATATTCGGGAACTTGGAGTTGATCTTGGGGTGGAAAGAAGTGGCCGTATCTGGATTATTGAGGCAAATACAAGGCCAAAACATATTCTTTTTACCAAACTTCCAGATAAGTCCATGCTTGATCAAATAAGGAGAAATAAGAAGCTTATATATCCAAGCGCTTCATTGTGAAGTTGCTTAAAGGAGAGGCTCATGAATAAATCAACTTTATTGAAACAGCTTATACAATCGCCGAAACCTGAATTTTTAATGGAAGCCCACAACGGCTTGTCTGCAAAAATAGTGGAAGAAACCGGCTTTAAAGGAATCTGGGCCAGTGGTTTATCAATCTCGGCCTCACTTGGTGTCAGGGACAACAATGAAGCTTCCTGGTCACAGGTGCTTGATGTGCTGGAGTTTATGAGTGATGCAACAACCATTCCGATTTTGCTTGATGGAGATACAGGATATGGAAACTTCAACAATGCAAGACGTCTGGTTAAAAAATTAGAGCAGCGAAATATCGGGGGAGTTTGTATTGAAGATAAGGTATTTCCAAAAACCAACTCTTTTATAGGGACCGGACCCCAGCCTCTTGCCGATATAGATGAGTTTTGTGGCAAAATTAAAGCCATGAAAGACTCTCAGACGAATGATGATTTTATTGTCATTGCCAGAGTGGAATCCTTTATCGCGGGCTTAGGACTCGAAGAAACGCTGCGTCGTTCCGAAGCGTACCGTCAAGCGGGAGTGGATGCGGTTCTTATACACAGTAAGAGGACGGATGCCGAGGAAATTGCTTCTTTCATGAAAGAATGGGGAGGTAGACTTCCTGTAGTTATTGTCCCCACCAAGTACTATTCCACGCCAACAATCCGTTTCCATGAAATGGGGATCAGTACGATCATCTGGGCCAATCATAATATGAGGGCATCGGTAGAAGCCATGCAGAGAATTTCCCGGCAAATTTTTCAGGATGAAAGTCTTCTGGCAGTCGAAGGCAGTATTGCCCACTTAGACGAAGTTTTCCGGCTGCAGCAGGTTGAAGAACTGCAGGAAGCTGAAGCCAGGTATCTTCCTTCAGTGAACAGAATCCGTGGCGATTGTCCATGACGGATACGGAACGGTTTGGCGAAGAATTGAGGAAGTCGGGCTTCTCCTTTTTTACCGGAGTGCCTTGTTCCTTTCTGAAAAACCTGATCAATTATGCAATTAATGATTGTGAATATGTTGGGGCGGCGAACGAAGGAAACGCGGTTGCGATTGCAAGCGGAGCATACCTGGGAGGAAAGAGACCCGTAGTTCTTATGCAAAACTCCGGTTTAACCAACGCTTCATCCCCTCTGGTTTCACTTAATTATCCATTCCGCATACCTCTGCTTGGGTTTGTCAGTCTGCGGGGTGAAACTGGCGAATCTGACGAACCCCAGCATGAATTAATGGGCCGGATAACAACACGTATGCTGGAACTAATGAAAGTAACCTGGGAGTATCTCTCCTCTGATACAGATAAAGCCATTCACCAGCTGCAGCAGGCCATTTTGAATATTCACCATAACCGGCCCTTCTTTTTTGTTGTAAGAAAAGGAACATTTGAACCAGTTGCACTGCAAAAACAGGAACCGACTCCTGCCATAAATCAAATTAAAAGGGTTAAAGAAGCTGAAGATCAGTATCCCCCACGTTATGAGGCTTTGTCCACTATCAATTCTTTGAAAGACGGGAATACCATCCAGATTGCCACAACCGGAAAAACCGGGCGGGAATTGTATGAAATTGAGGACGCTGAAAACAATTTCTATATGGTCGGTTCAATGGGATGCGTAAGTTCACTTGGGCTCGGCCTTGCCATGACCCAAAGCAGAAAAGATGTCGTTGTTATTGACGGGGACGGCTCTTTGCTTATGCATATGGGTACCCTGGCTACAGCTGGATCTTATAGCCCTTCGAATATGCTTCATATTTTGCTTGATAATCAAGCCCACGATTCTACGGGAGGGCAAAGGACCGTCTCAGGCAATATTGATTTTGTGGAAATCGCAGCTGCTTGTGGCTATATAAGAGTCATTTATACTCATAATTTAAAACAGCTAAAGGCGTCCATACAAGAATGGAAGAAGCAGAAAGGACTTACCTTTATTCATTTAAAAATCGCCTCGGGGTCCAAAGAACGGCTTGGGCGCCCCCGCATTAAACCGTACGAGGTTAAAGAGCGGTTGAGGACGTTTCTAGGCGTTGATACGACCAGATTATAGGGGGACGATAAATCATGCAGAGCGTGAAAAGAAATATTCTGTTAACCCCTGGCCCTGCAACGACAACGGATACGGTAAAATATGCACAGGTGGTCCCTGATATTTGTCCCCGTGAAGCAGAATTCGGGGATTTGATGGAAGCTGTTTCAAAAAAATTGACACAAATTGCTGCCGATGCAAACCGGGCAACAGCCGTATTGTTCAGCGGATCAGGAACTGCGGCGGTAGAAGCTGTATTAAGCAGCACCATAGGGGATGGAACGGTAATTATCGTAAATAATGGGGCGTATGGAAAGCGGATGTGTGAAATTGCGTTGGCCTATGGCTTACATTTCCTTGAGTTTGCCGCTTCTTCCGTAGAACCGGTAGACTTGACCGCCCTGGAAGCGCTATTTCAAAGGTCGGGTCAAATTTCTCACCTAGCCGTAGTTCATCATGAGACAACAAGCGGCCTTTTAAATGATATCGGACCCATCGGGGAATTGTGCAGAAGATACAAAGCAGATCTGATCGTGGACGCTATAAGTTCGTTTGGAGCGGTACCGATTCAAATGGATGAGATGAACATAAATTATCTCGTTGCAAGTTCCAATAAAAATGTTCAGGGGCTTCCGGGCATTTCTTTTGTTATAGCAGAGAAAAGCAAACTGGAGAGCCTAAAACAAATTAAATGCAAAAACTATTATTTAAATTTGTATGAACAGTACAATTATTTAGAAAAAAAAAAGCAAATGAGATTTACCGCACCTGTGCAAACACTCTATGCCCTCAGACAAGCGATTACAGAATTGGAGTATGAAGGGGTACCGCAAAGATATGCAAGGTATAGGAAGTCATGGGAAACGTTAGCTGACGGTCTTAAGAAACTGGGGCTAAAGTATCTCGTTCAGGATAGATACCATTCTAAACTGGTAACCTCTATCATTGAACCGGTATGTGAAGGATACAATTTTCAGAAGATGCACGATTTTTTCTATGAGAAGGGCATCACGATCTATCCCGGTAAAATAGAGAACTTGAGTACATTCCGCATCGCCAATATCGGAGATATTTCATTTCATGATATCAGACTGTTTTTAGAACTTTTGGAATCTTATTTGCAGAGCATTGGATATCCTTTGCGAAAGGCGGCCGATTCCCATGATGATATCCGTGAATAAAAATAAATGGTCTAAATACAAGTACATGAAAGGCTCTGTTTCTTTGGTTCCCCACTTACCGGTAATAGAGCAGTTCACACAATTCACTTTTGAAAATCTTATTATCAGATACAAACAGGTCGTGGTCAAACCTATTTTCGGCAGCAGGGGAAGGGGAGTTATCCAGGTCTCGGATTTAGGAAACGGGCAGTATGAGATTCACTTGGAAAACAGAAAAATAACCCTGCAAGGAAGGGATGCAGTCTATGATTATTTGAAGAACATCATAGGAACGAACGAGTATATGGTTCAGCAGCTGGTCCCGCGGGCGACAATTAACGGACGTCCTTTTGATATGCGGGTGATCGTACAGCGGAAAAGAAACTCAAGAAACTGGAAAGTCACCGCCAAAATAGCTAAAGTAGCCGGAAAAGGCTATATAGTATCGAATATCACAAGAAGTAAAGGAAAACTGATGATGGTACCGGCGGCGCTGAGAAAGTCTACCTTAAGAAAAAAATCCATAATCAAGATGCAATCGGAAATAGATATTGTGGCATTGCTTTCCGCTAGGCGGTTAAGCGACTTGTTCCCCAGTCACCGTATTTACGGACTGGATATCGCGCTGGATCAGAACGGACATGTCTGGATTATTGAGGCGAATCTTTATCCGGCAATGTCACATTTCTTAAAACTGAAAGATAAAGGGATGTACCATAAGATTATGGCTTATAAAAGAGTATAGAATGCACTTTTAAACAAAGAAAGGATGCAGCCAGGCATTCTTTCTTTGCTGTTCAGATAAAAACGTGCCGATTCTTAGTCCTTTCGAGTAAGTGCGATATACGCGGACAATTTTAGGCAAATGTTTTCGATCAAGAGGCAGGAAACAGTATGACTCTTGGCGAATACGCTGTATGAGGGAATATTTACCATCTTTCAGGGGGAATCAGGATGACGAAGTCACAAGCATTCCTCGAGATGAACGAAAGGTATGGGGCACACAATTATCATCCCCTACCAATCGTCATCTCGAATGCCGAAGGGGTATGGGTTAGTGACCCCGAAGGGAATCGTTATTTGGATATGTTAAGCGCTTATTCCGCGCTCAATCACGGGCACCGGCATCCAGATATCATTGCAGCACTGAAAAAACAAGCTGATAAGGTAACACTTGTTTCCCGGGCCTTCCATAATGACAAGCTGGCTGAGTTTTGCAAGAGACTGGCTGCTTATACTGGCAAAGACATGATTTTGCCGATGAATACGGGTGCTGAAGCAGTGGAAACAGCACTGAAAACAGCCCGGCGGTGGGCATACCGTCATAAGGGCATTAGTCCGGACAGGGCTGACATCATAGTTTGTGAAGGGAATTTTCACGGCCGAACGATAACGGTAACCTCATTTTCTTCAACGGAAGAGTATAAAGAGGGGTTTGGTCCGTTCACCCCCGGATTTACGATCATCCCATACGGTGACGCCGAAGCCTTGGAACGGGCGATCACCCCGGACACGGCTGCCTTCCTGGTAGAGCCGATTCAAGGGGAGAATGGTATAGTCATCCCCCCGGAAGGGTATTTATCAGCTGCCGCGGAGATATGCAGGCGTAACAAGGTTCTCTTCATCGCTGACGAGATTCAGACGGGCCTTGGCCGAACAGGCAAAAGGTTCGCCTGTGATTGGGAGCAGGTTGTGCCGGATATGTACGTACTCGGCAAAGCACTGGGTGGAGGTGTACTGCCCGTATCTGCCGTTGCTGCCGATCAAAACATACTTGGTGTATTTGATCCCGGCTCTCACGGTTCTACATTTGGCGGCAATCCTTTGGCCTGTGCGGTAGCATTGGCCGCCTTGGATGTAATTGAGCGGGAGCGGCTCGCAGAAAATTCCCTCGAACTCGGTGCCTTATTTAAGGCGAAACTCGAGCATATCCATAGCCCCCTTATCCGCGAGGTACGTGGGCGCGGACTCTTCATCGGTGTGGAGTTGACGGAGCCGGCACGTCCTTATTGTGAAAGGCTTATGAAACTTGGGCTGCTCTGCAAGGAGACCCATGATAATGTCATACGTTTCGCGCCGCCGCTCGTCATCCATATGGAGGAACTGGACTGGGCGATGGAACGTATTTCCCGCGTTCTGGCCACGGGCTGACGAATTTGCACTATTTGGACGAACAGGGGTCAAAGGTACCTGCCATTCTTGGCCTGATACTGTCTAAAGCAGATAGGCCTTCAGGTGTACGAACCTATTAGGAGAACATCTGTTTGAAAAGAGGGGGATTCATGATAACAAAGAACCGAAAGTTATCCATCATCCGGGTTCCGTTCGGGCTCGGAGCAGGACAAACGGGAGCGGAGTTCGGACCGGATAGTCTGCTTGATGCCGGACTTCTCAAGTATTTGGAAAGGCTGAAATTTGACGTGGCTGTAAACCAACAGGTGGACGGTCCGGAAGGTACACCTGCAATCACCGATTCAAAAGCAAAATATTTGCCAGAGGTATTTCATGTATCAGAAGCGGCAGAATCCGAGTATTTCCCACTTGTGTTGGGCGGGGACCACAGCATAGCTATCGGCACACTGGCAGGATTAACACGCCATTACCGTAATTTGGGTGTCATCTGGTTTGATGCCCATTCGGATCTCAATACCGAAGATACTAGCCCGTCTGGAAATGTACATGGTATGTCACTTGCTGTCGCCATTGGCCGAGCCAGCACATCGTGGACGGATCTGGCATGGAAAGGACCGCACATCCGTCCGGAACATCTAGTTCTCGTCGGGGCAAGAGACCTTGATTCCGGTGAGAAGGAGTTTATTCGAGAGCAGGGGATTGCCTGTTTTACAATCCATGAAATCGACCGCATGGGAATTGAGAAGGTCATGCGGGAAGCCGTGCGTATCGCAGGAAACAGTACGGACGGTGTTCACCTTAGTTTTGATGTAGATAGTATCGATCCTCTTGAAGCACCGGGAACGGGTACGCCGGTACGCGGGGGAGTGAGCTACCGCGAAGCCCATCTGGCCATGGAACTGCTGTACGAATCCGGTATTGTCACATCAGCAGAATTCGTTGAAGTTAATCCGTCACTTGATGTTAATGGTCAGACAGTGCGGCTTGCCGTTGAACTGATAGGATCCTTGTTAGGTGAAAGAATTTTGTAATACTTTTAAATGAGGCTGATTCCAGCAAAACGGTCGGAGCGGCCTCTAATATAGCTTAAGATCCAAACTGCTTACAATTTTATGAAAATTGTATTGACACCATTTTAAGCAGTAAGGTAAGATCGACATGAGCTTGTTAACTATATCACAGATTATCAAGGGGGGTGAAAAAAAGACGATGCGATAAGATCATTAATAAAATGCAAGGAGGAGATGCACACATACAATGAGAGTGTTTTATTTTTTGTCCTTTACTGAGAATGATTATCATTATCTATAAATGAAGAAAACCCGTTCTATTTAAAACTCTGAGAAAGATAAAAAATTTTAAATATATAATGAGAATGATAATCATTATTAATTAATAAGAAAAGGAGATTAAAAGCGTGTTCCAGCATATGTTGAAGTTCCGCAGGCTCTCTCTTCTTGGTTTTTCACTTATGTTTTTATGGGTCTTTTCCATCTTATTGGTAACTGCTGCAAGAGCGGCCCCAAGCATAAACGACGGCACCTATAGCATCCAATATAACGTACTTCACGGACAAAATGATTCGGTATCTATGGCGAATGATTACTGGGAGAAGCCGGCTACATTAATTGTGAAGGACGGCCGGATGACCGTACAAATGAAAATCAACCATAGCTCTTGGGTCACTCAATTTAAAGTTCCGGGCAATACAGGATTCAGTGATGTAGAGGTGATAAGTAAAGACAGCAATTCGGACACTAGAGTTACGCAATTTGCTGTTAAGGATTTAGAAAAGCCATTGGAAGCCAAAATCCATGTTAGGGTTGAATCCATTAATTACGATCACGATTATACGATCCGATTTGCTTTCGATCCATCCAGTATTAAAGCCGTTTCATCGGAAAAATCAGGTAAAGGAGCGGCCGCAGGTTCTACGGATAAAACAAAAAGTAAAACAAACGAAACGGCACAGCCAAATCCCGGCGAGCAGCCGGCCACAGCAGCCCAAAGTGAAAAGCCAGCCGATAACCCCAAAACGGGAGACATTTCATCTGTTTGGTTATTTGCGAGTTTATTAACAGGCTCAACCCTTTTCTTGCTTTACAGATGGAAAGTTAGAAAAAACTGATCTGGAAGAGAGTAATCGTTCATGTAGCGAAAAAATGAACAAAGAAGGAGATAGTTCGTTGAAAACAATGAAAAAATATATAAGTGGAGCTGTTGTATTCTTCTTCGCATTTTTTACATTTTTGTCATCTTCTTATCTTCAAAGTGTTCAGGCCGCCGATTCAATAAAAGACGGGGAATATACCATTGATTTTACCGTATTGAAAGATAAGACAGAAGCAGCCTCGATGATGGATACTTATGCAGAAAAACCTGCCAAATTAATAGTTAAAAACGGAAATGCAAAAATTTCTCATAAGCTTGCACACAGCTCTTGGATTACCCAATATCAGGTTGAACAAAATGGAAGCCTAAAGGATACAACAATTTTAGAATCTGATGCTTCCGAAGACAAAAGGGTAGTAGAGTTTGAGGTCGGGGTCGGGGATACAGCGAAAAAAATAAATGCCCGGGTTAAAGTCGATATTCCGGGAATGAACTACCATCATGCTTATGACGTTCAGCTTGCATTTAAATTAGACACATTAAAGCCTGTGCAGGTAAAAGCGGAGCCGGCACCAGTTCCTACGCCAGAGCCGACTCCTGCAGTTACACCAGAGCCGGCAACAGTTCCTACGCCGAAGCCGACTCCTGCAGCTACACCGGAACCGGCTCCGGTTCCTACACCGAAGCCGACGCCGATACCTGCACCAGTGCCAACACCGGTTCCTAAACCAGTACCTGCTCCAATCCTGCAGGACGGCACCTACACCATCGACTTTACCTTATATAAAGACAAGACGCAAGAAGTCTCGAAGATGGATACTTATACGATCAAGCCTGCTGCCTTAACCGTCAACAACGGGAAAATGAAAATTTCCCATACACTTACACATAGTTCATGGATTACCCAGTATGAGATAGAGCAAAACGGAAGCTTAAAGGAGACAACAATACTAAGCCTGGATGGGGTTGCGGATACGAGAGTAGTGCAGTTTGATATCGCTGATATTACAGAGACATTAAACGCCAGGGTAAAGGTAGACATTCCGGAGATGAACTACCTCCATACGTATGATGTTCAGCTTGCTTTCGACTCCGACAGCATTGAATCTGTTCAAGGGAAACCGGACCCTTCGCGTGGGCCGGAGTCCAAGCCGGAACCGAAAGAGGTTTCAGCCTCAGATCCGGACGTGACACTTTTGACTGATGCAACATCAAATTCCAATACAGATACTCTAACCTTTGACAGGGATTCCGATAAACAAACAGGAGCATCCCAAAAGTCAAAACAACCAAAAGGAAATAACCCTAAAACAGCAGATACAGCTCAAATAGGAATATATAGTTCTATACTGGTTGCTTCCCTAGTCGTTTTAACCGTAAAAATCTGGAGATGGCGAACAAGGCAATAAGAGACCAATAATCCCGTCCCTTGATAGGCCGATAAAAGGTCATCAAGGGAGGAGGGAGGAGAGTAATATCTGTTGATTAATCGGCGCTATTTATGTGCAAGAGTATATAAAACGTTCCTTATTTCATTTGTTTGTGTTGCCGGAATAACGGGCTGTTCTCCATCTCCTGAACCAACAACCCGTGCTGATTCAGCCAAAGAAAATATTGAACGCCATCGAATCGTTTCCACTACCGTGGCTTTAACCGAAATAATGGATAAGTTAGAGTTAGACCTAGCGGGAATTCCAACTAGTTACAAGAAATTGCCAGAGCGATATAGTGGAGTAAAAGAAGTTGGCAATCCCATGAAACCGGATATGGAAGTAATCAAGATGCTAAAACCTACCGATATTTTGTCCGTAACGACCTTGCAATATGATCTGGACCCTTTATACAGGCAATCTGGCCAGGATGTAACATTTGTAAATTTAGAGAGTCTGGAAGACATGAAAAATTCTATCTTGGAACTGGGACGAAAATATGGCCGGAATGAACAAGCCCAGAAGATTGTAGAACAATTCGATGCCAAAGTAGCCGGGATCCAAAAACAAACTGAAAGAAAAAAGCGGCCCAAGGTTCTAATATTGCTTGGCATTCCGGGAAGTTACCTGGTAGCAACAGAACACTCTTATATTGGCGATCTTGTACGCATTTTAGGAGGACAAAACGTCATTCAGGGGCAAAAGGTAGAATTTTTGGCATCCAATACAGAATTTCTGCAGCAGGCCAATCCGGATATTATTTTAAGAGCAGCCCACGGTATGCCGGAAGAAGTTGTAAAGATGTTTGATAAAGAATTTAAGGAAAATGATATCTGGAAACATTTTAATGCCGTTAAACAAAATAGGGTATACGACTTGGAAGAGCGCCTGTTTGGAACTACGGGGAACCTGGAAGTTTCTGAAGCGCTAGATACTCTGGCCAAGATGCTGTATCCGTAAACCGTAACGTAGAATTCAAGGTGAGGACGGTAACCATGAATAAATATATTCTCAGCTTTTTATCCGTACTTGTCCTGCTTTTTATTGTGATTCTCGTGTCTGCCATAACTGGCAGTATAGAAGTGGGAGTGTTTGATTTCATCAAAGGGCTTTTTACTGGAACGGATGAAAATGTTAATATCATTAAAGATTTACGTTTACCCCGGGTCATTATCGCTTTATATTCAGGTGCAGCCTTGGCTGTAGCCGGTGTCCTGTTTCAGGCCGTTATGAAAAACCCGCTCGCGGATGCAGGTGTTATCGGAATATCTTCAGGAGCCAAGCTTGCTTCTCTTCTTGGTATTACGATATTTCCGCAACTGTTCTACTATATGCCGTTATTTTCTTTTGCAGGGGGAGTGCTTGCCTGTTTCCTGGTGTATTCTTTTTCGTGGAAATCTCATTTGAGCCCGGTCAAGATTATTTTAGTCGGTATTGCTATTAATGCCATGTTCACTGGTTTAAATGAGTCTTTTATTACGATTTGCAACTATTTGGGGACTATTCCAGCAGCATCTTCCTCATCGAGCATTACCCAGAAGACATGGGGGATGTTCAAGTGATTGCTTCCTACGGTACAGTCGGGATAGTGCTGTCCCTGTTTATAGGATCCTGGTGCAATTTATTGTCCTTGCAGGATAAAACGGCCAGGAATTTAGGGCTGCACGTGACTAGAGCAAGGTTGCTCATTTCCGCAATTGCTGTCTGGCTGGCTGCAGTAGCTACTTCCATCGCAGGTGTCATTGCTTTTGTCGGGCTGCTTATTCCCCATATTTCAAGAAGAATAGTCGGATCGGATCATAAAGTGCTAATCCCGTTTTCAGCTTTAGCAGGAGCTTTGCTGATACTGACAGCTGATACGCTTGGACGTACTGTCTTGGCTCCGAGCGAGATTCCTGCATCTACCATTATGGCAGTTATTGGGGGTCCCTTCTTGATATTTTTTCTAAGAAAGCAGGATGAATCATATGGAAATTAAGGATGTCACTTTTTCCTATAATCAGAAAACCGAATTGCTCAAATCCGTTAGCAGTGAAATAGAGCAGGGCAAAATTACGACGATTATCGGTCCGAACGGCTGTGGGAAATCTACTTTACTTGGCATATTGTCCAGAAATATTTCTCCCCAAAACGGAGAAATATTTCTGGACGGAAAATCTGTAAATCTATATAAACCTAAAGAATTTGCCAAAAAGCTGGCGGTGGTTCATCAATATAATGAGGCTCCCTCCGACTTAACAGTTGAGAAATTAACCGGATTTGGCCGAATACCTCATAAACGTTTATTTGCTTCTGATGCGGATGAAGACGAGAAAGCAATAGATTGGGCACTTACCTGTACTAATTTACAGTCCAAACGAAAGAAGAGAGTTATTGAATTATCCGGGGGAGAAAGGCAGCGGGTTTGGATCTCAATGGCTTTAGCCCAGAGTACGCCTATTTTATTCCTGGATGAGCCTACCACATACCTCGATATGTATTATCAGTTCGAAGTCCTTGAATTGATTCAACATCTGAATCGTTCCCTGGGATTAACCATTGTTATGGTCCTGCACGACATCAATCAAGCAATCCGGTATAGCGACAGTATTATTGTGATGAAAGGCAATCCGCAAGAGATTATATCAAAAGCCATGCTCAAAAATATTTATGGTATCGATGCCCTTATCAAGTACGAAGAACATGCAGGACTTTACGTTGTTCCGGTTGGGATTTAGAGACGATTGCAGGTTGGAACCAAACATGTTTAGAGGTGATAGGTTGGAAGCCATAAAAATCAATCAAAAACGCAAAAAAACGTCAACCTTATCCAATTTGATCACGATTATATGTCTTGGAATATTCTTTTATTCCTTATTCCAGCTAAGCAATATCGCATGGGACTATTATGACAATCGAAAAAACATGGGGGAAGCCAGAGAGATCTATTATCAAGATGAAGATAAAGTTTCTGCCAGTCACGGAGAGACTCGGCCTCAATTTCATTCCTTGTTAGGCATGAATCGGGATATCACAGGCTGGATCCGCCTGGACGATACTCCGATTGATTATCCCATTCTTCAAGCTCGAGATAACAATTACTATCTCGATAAAAATTATAAAAAACAAAGCACAAGAGCAGGCAGCATTTTTATGGATTTTCGGAATAATGTAGAACTGGGCAGTCGAAACACCATTTTATATGGTCATGATATGAAGGATGGATCGATGTTCGGGAATCTTAAAAAATATCTTCAGATCCATTTTTTCAATCAACACCGGTTGCTCTACTATGATACATTGTATGAAAGTTACGAAGCCGAGGTATTCTCAGTGTACCGGACAACAACCGACTTTTATTATATCCAGACTGATTTTAGCAGCAAGACCGAATATGCTTCTTTTATAAAAAATATCCAGGATAGGTCTGTCTTTCAGACAGGAATAACGTTGACAGAAGATGATTCCATCTTGACCCTATCTACATGTGATTATGAACTTGATCCGGATAAAGGACGGCTTGTGGTACATGCGAAACTTACAAAAAGAACATAAAAATAGCAATTTAACAATTCAGTAGTTTGAATAACCCTAAGTGTGAATTATGAAATTGTTCATTTAAAAAAGGAGTGATTCAAAATGGTTATTGTGACAAACACGACTCAAATTAAAAAAGGGTACGGCCACAAGCTCATCGAACGGTTCGATAAAGTGGGAAAAGTAGAAAGCATGCCGGGATTTTTAGGATTGGAGGTGCTGCTCACAGAGCATACTAAGAATTACGACGAAGTCACCATAAGCACCAGGTGGGAATCCAAAGAAAACTTTCAGGCATGGACCCGCAGCGACGCCTTCCGGGAATCCCATTCCCACCGCAACGGCAAGCCGGACTACATCATCCAAAACAAAATTACAATTTATCAGGTGAAAATAGTCAGACAACCCGTCACAGTATAATGTGATGCAGGAAAACCATTTAATTCTCCTTGTGGGTGAATGTATTAAGCATTCTGGAGAATTGAAATGGTTTTTTTATTTCCAAAATGGAACCGTTTAATGAAGCCAGAAGAAAGCGACAGCAGTGTATACCAAATCGTCGCCGGATGGGGCGCAGCTCCCGAATGTCCTCTGTGGACACACGCTGCCGATATTTCTTCAGCACTTTATGAGGGACATCTTTAAACAGGCCGTCTGGAAGTTCTAAATTTCGAATCGTACGCGATAAAAACGAGGTTATCAATAAGTTTCCTAAATAATCGTTTTGCTACTTTTCGGCTGGTTTCAGCTTCGCCGTACTCAAGAGAGATAAATATATTTACATAATATATTTTATGTTAATAAATTTCCAAAAATGCCAGGTTGTTAAAAGGTTTTTACATTAGGTCCGTCATATGTTTTGCATATGACATAAGTCAAGATGGATATTAGACCATATGGAAATATATTGCTTACAATAAAATCAGCGAAACAAACCCAGGTTAAAGGAGGAGGAAGATGGAAGCACCACAATACCGACCCGGACTGGAAAATGTCGTTGCAAGTGAGACGACCATCTCTTATCTCGATGTAGATAACGAGGAAATAGTATTGCGCGGCTATGATTTAATCGAACTCGCAAAACAAACGACATATTTGGATGTTGTCGGATTAATCCTGGAGGGTACCCTTCCAACAATAGAACAACGTGATTTACTGGAAAAAAAACTGATCGCGCAATATTTCCTTCCACAAGAAGTGTTCTCCATACTGAAATTACTTCCACAACAAACAAATATAATGGACGTTTTGAGAACAGGAATCTCTGCTATCGCCAGTTATGATGATGAGCTTGAAGACTATTCCAGGGATGCAAACTATCGAAAAACGGTACGGTTATTAGCTAAAGTTCCGCAAATCGTTGCAAACGGATACCGGACCGTAACGAATCAGCCTATTCTCGAACCGCGCAAGGATCTTTCTTACACCGCCAATTTTTTATATATGATCACAGGAAAACTGCCTACAAAGCTGGAGGAAAAAGTCTTTGACCAATCTCTGATCGTTTACAGCGAACATGAAATGCCAAACTCCACCTTCGCTGCGAGAGTGATTGCTTCCACACATTCGGATATCTATGGAGCTTTAACCGGCGCGGTTGCCTCATTGAAAGGGACTTTACACGGCGGGGCGAACGAAGCGGTGATGAACATGCTTCTTGAAGCCGGAACGGAAGCCAACATTGAAACATTGATGTTAAGCAAACTATCCCGAAAGGAACGAATTATGGGCTTCGGCCACCGAGTTTATATGAAGAAGGCAGATCCCCGTGCAATGCTGATGAAAGAGGCGTTGGCTGTTTTGGTGAAAGAGAAGCGTCAGCAGGAGCTATACAACATGTGTGCAGCAGGGGAAGAAGTAATGAAGCGCGAGAAAAATCTTTTTCCCAATCTGGATTACTATGCAGCCCCTGTCTATTATTTACTTGGCATACCGATTGATTTATTTACTCCGGTTTTTTTCGCCGCGCGGACAATTGGCGTTTGTGCACACGTCATAGAGCAGCATGAAAATAACCGACTGTTCAGGCCCCGTGTTATCTACAAAGGTCCGCGAAATTTGCATCCTCCAATATAATGTATGTGCAGAAGGGAAGATAGGTATGAAGACCGACCAATTGCTTGTTGATATCGCGGATTTTGCTTTGGATTTTGAACCGGACAGCGAAGAAGCCTATCGAATTGCCCAGTACGTATTGCTGGACTCCATCGGAACCGGAATCTTAGCCTTGCGTTTTCCGGAATGCGTGAAACATCTGGGACCGGTTGTGCCTGGGGCGAATTTGCCGGGTGGAGCCCGGGTGCCCGGAACAAGATTCGAACTGGATCCCGTACATGCGGCATTTAATATTGGCTGTATGATTCGTTGGCTGGATTATAACGATACCTGGCTTGCGGCAGAATGGGGGCATCCTTCAGATAATTTGGGAGCTATTCTCGCAAGTGCCGACTATATCAGCCGCGGTAGAGTTTCAGAGGGACAACCCCCCTTTAAGATGATTGATGTTCTGACAGCTGCCATCAAGGCTCACGAAATCCAGGGTGTATTGGCACTCGAAAACAGCCTGAACCGAGTCGGCCTGGATCATGTGCATTTTGTGAAAATCGCATCAACAGCGGTAGCAACCGCTATGTTTGGCGGAACGAAAGAAGAGGTAATCCATGCTCTTTCCAACGCATGGATCGATGGGGCAAGCCTTAGAACATACCGTCATGCTCCCAATACAGGTTCACGGAAGTCCTGGGCTGCTGGCGATGCCACCAGCCGGGCAGTCCGTCTGGCGTTAATGGCTATAAATGGTGAAATGGGGTACGCTACGGCGCTTTCCGCGAAAAACTGGGGATTCCAGGATGTGTTATACAAAAGTGAGGAACTGAAGCTGGGACGCCGTCTTGGCTCCTATGTTATGGAAAACGTATTGTTCAAAATTTCCTTTCCGGCTGAATTTCATGCACAGACAGCAGTGGAGTGCGCTTTTCAGCTGCATGAAACGGTAAAAGACCGCATTGACAAGATTGATTCCATTTCGTTAATTACGCATCAGTCGGCTATTCGGATTATTGATAAGCAAGGCCCTCTAAACAATCCAGCAGACCGGGATCATTGTTTGCAATATATGGTTGCCATCGGTTTGCTGTTCGGTACATTAACCGCGGAGCATTATGAGGATGAGACGGCAAAAGACCCGCGAATAGATGCCTTAAGAGAGAAAATGGTTGTCATCCATGATGAGCAGTTTAGCAAGGATTATCTGGATCCGGAGAAACGCTCGATTGCCAACGCAATCCAAATTCATTTCAAAGACGGGACGAAAACCGAAAAGGTAGTCTGCGAATATCCGATTGGCCATCGCAGGCGCCGTAAGGAAGGGCTGCCTAAGGTTATCGAAAAATACGAAGCAAATCTGATGACAAGATTTCCACGGAAAAAGACGGCCGAGATACTTCAGAAAACATTGGATTATCAATGCTTGGTCGAGATGCCGGTTCCGCAATTCATGAGTATGTTCATCATATAAGGATGTTCAACATTCAAGTAATATCCTGGAGGTAGTTATGACGTGGCTTATTGAAGAAGAAGCAGATCAAAGGCAGTTAGCCGAACAATTTAGAGAACTTGTCACAGTTGGACCCATAGTTAAAATTCCCGGTACTCATGACGGTATGGCCGCAACCATTGCAAGACAATCCGGTTTTAAAGCCATTTATCTGTCTGGAGCCGCATACACCGCCGGCCGGGGCTTGCCCGATTTGGGCCTGATATATTCAAATGAAGTTGCCGAACGGGCGCGAGAGCTGATTCGGCCGTCAGGGTTACCGGTATTGGTTGACATAGATACAGGTTTCGGCGGGGTATTAAATGTCGCCCGAACCGCAAAAGAAATGGTAGAGGCCAAAGTAGCGGCTGTGCAAATCGAGGATCAGGAGATGCCCAAAAAATGCGGCCATTTGAACGGTAAAAAACTGGTTTCTGTTGAAGATATGGTACAAAAAATTCGTACGATTAAACGGATTAGTCCAACTCTTTTTGTTATCGCCCGAACTGATGCGAGAAGTTTGGAAGGGATGGATGCGGCGATTGAGAGGGCACGGCAATACATTGCTGCCGGATCGGATGGGATTTTTCCGGAAGCGCTTGAAGATGAAGAAGAATTCAAAAGCTTCAGCGCTTCCGTACATTGTCCGCTTCTGGCGAATATGACAGAATTCGGAAGGACCCCGTACTACACGGCAGACCAATTTGAAAGCTGGGGGTTTCGAATGGTTATCTACCCGGTTACCTCATTGAGAGTTGCTGCCAAAGCATATAAAAGAGTGTTTGAAGAGATCAGTCAAAAGGGGAGACAGTCCGGTTCGCTGGGCGACATGCAAAGCCGAAAAGAGTTATACGATACAATCCGCTACTTCGATTATGAAGAGTTGGATGGGGCGATAGCCAAAACGGTTTTGCCGGATAATCCCACAGATAACTAATCGCTTCGTATAATACCGTAATTATGCGAAGTGTTTTTTGACCCTGAAAAAATGCTTAAACCCTTGTGCAGCAAGGGTTTTTCCTATTTCCTGGCTTCGCTTTGAGGTTCGCAGTAGTAGTTCAAAACAATATCCATGCGGATTTAAAAGAACTGAACTCTTGGTCACTGGAAAAATGGCATGAGGCCTTATTTCTATGTTGGGGTACCGTCAGGAAAATGCGGATTTACAACGATAAGGAAATTCCAATACTAAAAAGCCCAACTTCTCCGTAAATTAATAGAGAAATTAGGCTTTTTCATTACTTCATTAAAGCGCCCGATTAAGAAATAAAAGGTTTAAATTTATTGAACAGCATGTTCGAACTACGACAGAATAACTTTCTTAAACTAAGGTTTCCCTTTAGCAGAATTATTTTTGATTTATATGAAATAGAACGTGTTTTTTTAATGGGCTATCTTTCTTAACTTTCGGGTGATTGAAAGTTTTAATGAAATTCATACCAATTTTTATCATTACGTTTTTCGAAGGCTGATTAACATCGGCTGTAAAACTATAAATATCACTAAAACCCAATTCTTTAAATCCATAATGTAAACAGGCTGTCGCCCCCTCGGTTGCATATCCCTTTCCCCAAGCCTCTTTTTTCAGTCGCCATCCAATTTCTATACACGGTGTAAAATCAGCCTCAAATGTTGCCCTATGAAATCCTATAAACCCTATAAACCCTATAAACTCTTTATTTTCCTTTGCTTCCACTGCATACAACCCAAACCCACATTCTTTAAACTCGGATATAATTGATTTATAGAACACATTTGTTTCTTCGATTGATAAGGTTTTAGGAAAATACCTCATAACCTTTTCATCCGCATTTAGCCGACTAAATGGCTCTAAATCGGTTTCTTCCCAGTCACGTAATTGCAATCTTGATGTTTCTAAATAGATCATTTTACACCTCCCAAAGAAGTATTATTGGACGGTTAATTAGACTATCCTGCTCTTTAACTGTTTATAGATTCAAGAAAAATGGACTCCTGTAACTGTCCATCTTTTATTTAAGTGTTTTTTCTAATTCGTAATCGCCTTCTATTGTATTAATAATTTTATATGATTCTTCTGCGTTCGCTTTGTTAGAATGTTTATTCCAATTGTAAGTAATTAAAGCCTTCCATAAAGTCCATCCTCTTGCTCTGTTCCAAGTTTCTTGATCCATATTTAATGCAGCTTTAAATATCTTTCTACTATTATCATCAAAAAAAGTCCATGCCATGGCAGCGTCACAAGAAGGGTCCCCTACGCCTAAAATTCCGAAATCAATAATGGCACAAAGCTCCCCATTTTTAACTAGAATATTACCAGGTGCTATATCGCCATGAACCCAAACTGGATTTTCTGCCCATTTTGAATCTAATGCAAGTTCCCAAATTTCGTTCAATAATGGAGCGTTTAATGTATCTTCATTTTGTTCAATTGCATCTCTGGACTCTTGATCGTAAACGGCAATATCTCCGCCCCTATAAAAATTATGTTGCCCTGCTAAAGGACCACCACTAGCATCAATAGATTGGAATTCAATTAAAAATGCTCCCAAGTCTCTTGCAAATTGGTTAGGATCATTAATATTTTCTAGAGTCAATGTCTCTCCCTCTAACCACTTGTTGACAGACCATGGGAATGGGTATTCCTCACTAGGGTTCCCTTTTGCTATAGGTGTTGAAATAGGTAAAGAAAGTTCTTTTGATAATTTTGGTAGCCATTTTGCTCTTTCTCCACTTGAGAAACATAACATTCAGCACTTGGTAACCTTACACTCATATGGTTGCCTAAATGAAACGTTCTATTGTCATTTCCGCTATTTTTAACGGGTCTGATTTCTAATTTTGACCATTCCGGGAATTGTTTATTTATAAATTTTCTAACTAAATCCTCGTTGATAGTATGCATTTAATACCCCTCTATCAGTTATTTATCAATCACCAAAAAATTAGTATCAGTGTCAAATTTACTTAGATGTAAAATCATTAGAATGACCTCCTTAATTTAAATTACATTAAGTATAGCATTTTTAAGGAACCCTTATTCTTAATGGAATAAGGGATGATTATTTGTTCCCTTCCGATAGCTTTCTGTATAATGAAGCTCTAGATACATTTGTAATTTCACAAATTTGATTTACAGTCATACCTCCTTCTTTATATAGCTTTACTGCATAATTCATTCCTGCGTGATTTTTATGATATTTCTTTAACCGGCCATTAAACTTTCCTTCTTTCTTAGCTAGCTCAATCCCTTCACGTTGACGCATACGAATAAGATCTCGCTCTAATTGGTTAACACTAGCCATCACCGTAATTAAGAATTAGCTGTATGGATTATCTTCTGATAAATCAAGCCATGTATTTTTTAGAGATTTTAAACCTACTTTTTTACTCCGTATGTCATCGATTAACTCAAATAAATCCTGTGTACTACGAGTAATCCTAGTTAAGTCTGTAACATAAACCTTCCTGTAAATCCTCTAACATTTTTTGAAGTTGTTCGCGACCCTTTGTTGCACCGGATACTTTTTCTTCATATATAATATCCATTCCAATTTCGTTCAGTTGCTGATATTGTCTTGAAGGATTCTGGCTAGTCGAACTGACACGTATATAACCGATTTTTCGCAAAATATCACCCCATTTTTGAGACAAGTCTTATGAGACGCTCTTAAATATGATTTTATCAGTCTACTACACATGTATCAATAGAGTACACTCTATTGATATCAGATTGAAGACAAAGTCCCGCGAAATACTACAGTAGCGGGAGTTCTTTATGTTTGTTATCCCTATTTCAAATACAAAATTGAATTTATCAGATGGGCGACCTCTCTTCCAGAGCCAGGTCGCCATTCTTTTGAGGTTCATGGCAGAAAAAACAAGCATTGCCTGCATGGTGACCCTTTTAAGTCCTCGTAAGGTCGTCCACCGCATACCATGCTTCTCCTTTAAATCAGCAAAAACTCGCTCTATGGTTTCTTTTCGCTCTGCGTAAATCCGTTTGTTTTCTTCTGTATGGCGAAGGTGGTCCGCCTCTTCCACACATTCAGCCCAAACATGACGACTAATAGGGGTCTGCTCACGAAACGGAAAAAATAGCACGCTAAGGATTATTAATTGAGCGTAAGCTAAGGCATTGCTATTTGAGTTAAAAAATTACTAGAATTTATTAAATTTCCAGATTTAAAAGTTATGAAGCGCTGCTCAAGAGTGCGAGACAGTTACACTTCTATGCCAAACATCACATCATTCCTGAGATTAAGGTTATTTCGGCGGCCAGATTGCGTATAATGCTTCCGAAGTACGGTCGGTTCGTGATCGGCATTAGCGCAATGTGAGCAGAGTAATTTAGTTCTGATGATAAGTATAGTTAAGCTTTGAGAACACCCCTTTTACTCGTATAGTTAGAGCTATCTCGATGGATATTTATTAAATCCAGACTTTTATTTAGCCAGCAAATATAAGCCTCTTCACGGTAAATAGCTTTTGTCAAAACCAAATAATGGCCTAATTCTTCCGTATTCAGATCCCTTGGATTTTTCTCTGCTCCAAATAGTAAATTGAACTGTTCTTTAAGATAAAGTAACTTATCCTTCTTTATTTTTAATTGGTTTTTGAATAACACACCCTTTTCTGGGATATCCTTCAAAAAGTAAACCTTTAAAGCAAAAACATCCTTTTCAGTTTCTACACTGTTATCCATGTCAAGCAGCCATTTCTCTAGCTCCATCTTTCCTTTTTCAGTAAGTTTGTACATCTTTTTCTCAAGTTTGGCCCCAGACATCTCTATATACTGCGTGATTAAATCGTCATTTAATAAGTTTTTTAATTCAACATAGATCTGGCTGTGCTTTGCACTCCAAAACTGTCCAATGGCTTTTTTAAATTCAGATGTAATATCATATCCGCTCATATCTTCTCTGCTTACTAACCCTAAAATAGCGTGTTTTAAAATTCGGCGACTCACCATATAACCTCCGTTTACTAGATCTTGACATTATTATAAAACAAAATTATACTCAAAACTATAACATGTAACATATTACATGTTTAATATTTAATAATAATTAAGGAGCGAATTTTGATGAAAGATCTAAATGAATTTTTAGGAAGTCACTTCATTTACACTTATAGAAATGGTTGGGAATATGAATTTTATATTAAAAATGAAGATACAGTCGATTATCGAATCCATAGTGGAATGGTAGGAGGACGCTGGGTTCGCGACCAAAAAGCAGATATTGTTAAAATCGTGGATGGAGTTTTTAAAGTTTCATGGACTGAACCGACAGGTACTGATGTTTCACTCAATTTTATGCCTAATGATAATCGAATGCATGGAGTTATTTTCTTTCCTAAATGGGTTCATGAACATCCAGAAATAACGGTTTGTTACCAAAATGACTTCATCACCTTAATGGAAGAATCCCGCTTAAGATATGAGACTTATCCTAAGTATGTTGTCCCCGAGTTTGCTGACATCACTTTTTACAAAAATGAGGGAGTCAATAATGAAAAAGTTATATCTCAGGCTCCGTATAATGGGATGACTAATGATATTCGTTCAGGAAAGTTAACCTTTTAATGAAAAATTGGATTGAATTAAAATAGGAAAACCACTCTTATAGTTTCCGCCTGATTGAACCATTCGTGCCATACTAAGGCACGGCTTATCAAAAGATTCAACTTCTAATTCTGTATGCCGCTAGTCTTTGGACATATTTGACATATGAAATTTAATAGAGTCTTGGCTCCCATAACTACTTGCTTGCTCGTAGTTATTCTTTTGCTATTTAAAGCAATTTCAATCTCATACAAATTATAAACAAGTCCAAAAGTCAGGAACCTATCATCAGTAGGGGGCTGCTCGCGAAACGGAAAAAATAATACCTAAGCTCCCCTGTATCTTTCAATTTCCAATGAGTATGGTGTCATTCTGAGGCATGCCCGTGAAGGCGATACCGTTGTGGTACATAGCATGGACCGCCTAGCACGTAATCTCGATGATCTAAGGAAATTGGTTCAATCGCTAACTGAGCGTGGGGTTCGTGTTGAATTCATCAAAGAAAATCTCACCTTCACCGGTGAAGATTCCCCTATGGCTACACTGATGCTATCCATTATGGGAGCCTTTGCAGAATTCGAGCGGGCATTGATTCGCGAACGACAACGGGAGGGCATCTTACTGGCCAAACAACGGGGCGCATACCGCGGAAGGAAACGGGCACTCTCTCGTGAAACAATCGCTGAGATAAGGCGAAAAGTTCAAGCTGGAGAAACGAAAGCGGCTTTGGCGCGAGAGTATGGCATTAGCCGCGAGACGCTGTACCGATATCTTAGAAGAACGGATGATTGACCATGCCACGTCGTAGTTTACTGACTCCGCCCGAGCGAGCTTCTCTGTTGGCCTTCCCTACCGCTCATGATGACCTCGTCCGGTACTACACTTTCTCCGAAACAGACCTCTCGTTTATCCTACAGCGACGTGGTGCTCATAATCGCCTTGGCTTTGCAATCCAGATGTGTTACCTACGATATCCTGGATTTGCTTTGCCACCTGATGCCGAACCGCCCGAATCGCTGCTCGCGTTTGTGAGTGGGCAGTTGGAACTCGATTCGCATATATGGCCTCGGTATGCACAACGACAGCAGACCAGGCGCGAGCATTTCGTCGAATTGCAAACATGGATGGGACTTACAGTTTTCTCCCTTTCCCACTTTCGGCGCACCGTTCGCCGACTCGCAGAGCTTGCCCAACAAACTGATCGAGGTATAGTCTTGGCCGAGGCTTTCATTGAATTGCTTAGGCAGCAAAGTATCATCTTGCCAACGATTGATGTCATCGAACGTGTATGCAGCTAGGCTCTGACGCTGGACACCCGTCAATTTTATGAGGCTCTTACCAGGTTACTGATGGACATCCATCGGCGTGCACTGGATGCTCTTCTGATGGTCCGCGAAGGGACCAAAGGTAGCGGCTTAATCTGGTTGAGTCAACCACCTGGCTCACCTAGGCCCAAGCATATATTATCTCATTTGGAACGGCTCAAGACAGTTCGTGAACTGAACCTACCAGTCGGACTAGAGAACGCTGTACACCAAAATCGCTTATCAAAACTGGCCCGAGAAGGCGGGCAGATGACAACTCAGCACCTGAGAGACTTAGAGCCGAATCGTCGCTACGCGACCCTGGTAGCAGTCCTCCTCGATACGCAAGCCACGCTCATTGACGAGGTAATCGATCTTCATGACCGTTTCATGGGTTCGCTATTTAGCAAGGCAAAGCGAGATCATGCCGATTGCTTTCAGAAATCAGGGAAATCCATCAATGATAAAGTGCGTCTATACTCACGAATTGGACGAGCTCTTCTTGAAGCCAAGCAATCAGGCCAGGATCCATTCGCCGCCATCGAGGCGATTATCCCATGGGAGGCGTTTTTGGAGAGTATCAGTGAAGCCGAGAAACTGGCACAACCAGAGACTTTTGACTACTTGGCCCTTGTTAACGATGGGTACCGTCAACTCCGACGCTACACGCCGATCTTATTTGAAGAACTGAATATGAAAGCTGCACCTACTGCTCGTGAGTTGCTAGCTGGTGCCGAATTGTTAAAAGAGATGAATCGCCGGCAGGCACGTAAGGTTCCGGATGATGCGCCCACATCATTTGTCCGGAAACGTTGGGAAGGCTTTGTACATACATCGGACGGTCTAGATCGTCATTTCTACGAGCTGTGCGTTTTCACGGAACTGAAAAACTCCTTGCGCTCCGGAGATATCTGGGTGCAGGGGTCGCGTCAGTTTAAGGACTTTGAGGATTATCTGTTACCTTCCGCCCATTTTGTGACACAACGCGATAATCGACAACTCGGATTGGCCATTGAAAGCGATTGTGAGCGGTTCCTTGAATCGCGCCTCGCTATACTTGAGAACGAATTCAAGACAGTAGAACGACTTGCTGCAGTAAATCAATTGCCAGACGCGATGATCACCGACACCGGCCGATTAAAGATTTTGCAGTTGGACAATGCCGTACCAGATAAAGTTAAGAGACTTACTCAACAAGTTTACAGCATGTTACCCCATTTGAAGATCACAGAATTGTTGCTGGAGGTTGACAATTGGACTGGATTCTCCCACCACTTCACACATCTCAAGAGCGGAGCAACGGTTGAAGATCAGAATCTTCTCCTGACGGTGATCTTGGCTGATGCCATCAATCTAGGATTAAGTAAGATGGCTGAGTCCTGTCCGGGAACAACCTATTCCAGGCTGACGTGGCTACAGGCCTGGTTTATCCGTGATGAAACATACTCTCGCGCACTGGCTGCATTGGTCAACGAACAGTCTCGCCATCCATTTGCTGCGTACTGGGGGGACGGTACGACATCATCGTCTGACGGGCAGAACTTTAAAGCCGGTGGTCGCGGGCGATTCGCAGGCCAAGTCAACCTAAAGTACGGTCAGGAGCCAGGAGTTCAATTCTATACTCACATCTCTGACCAGTACGCGCCATTCCATATCAAAGTTATCAATGCAACGGTGCGAGACGCTACCCATGTATTGGACGGCTTACTTTATCACGAGTCCGATTTGCGCATCGAAGAACATTATACTGATACGGCAGGATTCACGGATCATGTATTCGCGCTTATGCACTTACTTGGTTTTCGCTTTGCACCACGTATACGCGATCTCAAGGACAAGAAGCTTTATGTACCAGGTAATCCAAAGGCATACCCAACTCTGGCGAGTTTGATCGGAGACAGCATCAATGTGAAACATATCCGAAAGGAGTGGAACGAAGTCCTTCGCTTAGCGGCATCGATAAAACAAGGCACCGTTTCCGCTTCCCTCATGCTGAGAAAGTTAAGTAGTTATCCTCGTCAGAATGGGCTAGCTGTGGCACTTCGGGAATTAGGGCGTATCGAGCGCACACTGTTTACGCTGGATTGGATGCAAAATGTTGAACTACGCCGTCGGGTTCAGATCGGGTTGAACAAGGGAGAAGCGAAAAATGCACTGGCTCGCGCCGTATTCTTCAACCGACTGGGAGAACTACGTGACCGTAGCTTTGAGAATCAACGCTATCGCGCTTCTGGCCTCAATCTGGTAGTAGCAGCCATCGTACTATGGAATACAGTCTATCTAGAGCGAGCCATACGGGCGTTGAGGGAACGTGGTGAGTTGATTGATGACAATCTATTACAACATCTTTCGCCACTTGGTTGGGAACACATCAATTTAACAGGTGACTACACTTGGCAACAGAACAGTCAAGTAGAACGTGGTAAATTTAGACCATTACGGGGGACCGCTAACCAAATGACATAAAACTAACGCTAAGGCCTGAACGTAATTAAAACCTCTTCCTGTACGCTAACGGAAAACGGGTTTTTTTGTTTTACTCAGGGCTTGTAATTTTGATTCCTTTTTAACTGAAGTAGCAATGCCCGAGCTAATTACACTCAATTAATAATCCTTAGCGTGCTATTTTTTCCGTTTCGTGAGCAGACCCCATATACGTCGGGATGCAGGTGTAGCCAATCGTCTGGAAACCCAATACCTCGGCAGCGCCGATAATACTCGCATCGATAATTGGATGGACATCATTGCAGTCTTTGCGGTTCGTACCGTAATGGACAGTGAAAATGGCATGGACGTAGCTACACTGGACGCCACGCGGGTGGATGTGATTCGCTCTGTCTTTTGGGACATGAATCAACTGGACTCTTACGTGGAAACGATTACGGTGGAGCATGAGGATGGGAGCACGAGTGAGGAAACGATTACCTGGTATGAGTAGGTATTGCACATTACAGTTGCCAGTCACACTGCCGAGCAACAGGCCGACATCTATGACTTTACAATCGAACAAAGAGAGATCATGCATGAAATGTTGTCGGCGGAGTTCCGTCCGCTTATGGTTCGCACTTCTCGGTAAAGATACGAATGTTGGTTTGACGCCTGAGCAGCTTGAAATAGTTTATCACGATCTGCCGGAAGGGGAATGGGGCGGTGAAGCTGTCCGCTTGACGTTGACGCGCTTGGGCGATCCATACAGTCAAGTTTTGGCCGGGCAAAACCGCTATACAGATTGCAGTTACCTTATCCAGTGGGTGTATCGGCAGTTGAGCATTCAGTTGACGCGGACGGCGGTCGAAAAAGCCAGACGCTGCGTCGATAACGGGTGGACAATCCGTTTTGAAGATTTGGCTCCCGGCGACTTGGTCTTTTGGAGCTAAGCCAGCAATAGTCGATTTATGGACATTACCCATGTTGGCATCTATGCCGGAAACGGCAATTTTGTCGATGCTTCATCCACTCGCGGACAGGTGGTTTACCGGAATTTGTTTGATGCCGATCAGCAGGTACTGTATGGGAGGCCGTTTCAAATAAGCGTACAAAATGTTGATGCTTCAATTTGATGTAGCCAACCTTTTACTTCTGGGGAAGTGAATCTCCTTAGCTAAAAACAAAGTAACCCTGGGGAAAACCCTCCCGGGGTTACTTTGACCGATGCTTTCGGATTATGATAATTATAAACGCTTATTTGCACAATCGCTACTATTAATTGGAAAAGTCAATAATGCTTCGCTGCCTTGGGGTAACCCGACTTGTCGACTTTCATAACATTCGCTTTACCTCGAACAGTTCATAGCCCACCCTCACTTTCTCATCTCCATTGTTTGATTTATTAATAATAAGGTATCTACCACGTTCGGGTTTGATTGATCTCCATCTTTTTTGAAAATGATTTTTCTAGAATCTATATCGAGTTTATTTGCGAGTTCACAGATGTTCCAGACGATATCGTACATCTCAAGTCCAAGGTGATCTTTAATCTCTTTAATATTTTCATGATCTGGATGGTAGGAAACATGCAACAGTTTTCTGACCATTTCTCCAACTTCGGTAACAAGAAAAAGTGCTCTTTGCTCAATGGTGGATTCGTCGAATCCATGTTTAATACTTAACTCATTTACATGTTCTTGTATTTCGGATATTTTCATGTTATCATTCTTCATTCCCTTTTAATTATTGAGCCTCTACGATTATTATAGATACAGACTACGAAAAATACAAAGGAACTATCGGGCCTGTACTGTCTGGTTGTATGATAACAGAGTTTGATAAAGCATGTTATAATGGTTTAACAACGCAGTAAGAGGTGAATGTAGTGTCTCAATTACTTGAAACTTTAGATAAAGAACGATTAGCGGTCAATCCTTTGTTGAAGCGTAAATCCGAACTTGGACAATTTTTAACACCATCGAGTGTCGCTAAATATATGGCTTCGTTTTTCGATAAAAGTAAATTATATGAGCCTAAGATTTTAGACGCTGGAGCTGGTATCGGTGCACTAACAAGTGCTGTCTTGGAACGTATTGTAGCCGAAAAGACAAGCAATTGCGCGGAAGTTACTGTGGTGGAGATTGATGAAGTTTTACGAGAACGACTTCAGTCTACACTGTCTTTATTTGAGGACAAGCTTAACTTGAAAAGGGGAGTAGTACCAGATGACTTTATCGAATGGGCAACCAATCATTTGCTCAATGAGGACAGCTTATTGGCTGAAAAAAAGATTCGTTTTACTCATGCAATACTTAATCCACCTTACAAGAAAATAGCCAGTTCATCTCGCCATCGTAAATTGATTCGTTCCGTTGGCATTGAGACTGTTAATTTATATTCTGCATTCCTCGGACTAACAATTGAGTTGATGGACGATGGTGGGGAAATTGTTGCAATCATTCCTAGAAGTTTCTGCAATGGACCATATTTTCGTCCATTCCGGCAATTAATCTTAGATAAAACAGCTATCAAGCACATGCACCTTTTTGATTCCAGGGATAAGGCATTTAAGGATGATGAGGTGCTGCAAGAAAACGTGATCATTAAGTTGGAGCGTGGGGGAATTCAGGGTGAAGTGACGATCTCAACATCGCAGGATGACAGCTTTAAGGACTATGTATTGAATAGTTATCCATTCGAGAAGATCGTCCAGCCACAAGATAAAGAGATATTTATTCATATTCCGACTTCCACAGAGGAGGATTTCATTGAAAAGTATCCTTCGGTATGTTATTCGCTCGAGGATATTGGAGTAGCGGTTTCAACCGGACCAGTTGTTGATTTCCGGGTAAAAGGCCATCTACGCGAGATGCCGGAAGAAGATACAGTACCTTTGTTCTATCCTAACCATTTCGTCGGAGCTGCTGTGGAATATCCGAAAGTCATGAAAAAACCTAATGCAGTAGTTCGTGATGAGGCAATGGAGAAATGGTTATATCCAAATGGTTATTATACAGTTGTTAAACGGTTCTCATCTAAAGAGGAGAAGCGTAGAGTTGTTGCTGGGGTATTAAATCCACATTATATAGATTATCCGGTAGTTGGCTTCGAAAACGGTCTGAATGTTTTCCACTACAACAAGCAAGGTATTTCAGCGGAAATGGCTTATGGATTATTCGCATACTTGAATTCATCGGCAGTCGATAAGTACTTTAGGGTTTTTAACGGTCATACTCAGGTGAACGCCACTGATCTACGAACCATGAAATATCCGAGTAAGGAAAAATTAGAACTTCTTGGTAGATGGGTGATGTCCAATTCTAATACAATAGGCCAAGAAGGGATTGATCAGAAATTGGAGGAAGTTATAAGTAATGACTAACAGCACTCATCCTAATATCAAGCAGGCTATGGGGTATCGCCAACCAAATGACATAAAACCCACGCTAAGAGATTTCGCAGGCGAAAAAAGCCGGTTTTTCCTACGTTAAGGAATTACCGGCTTTGTGTCTTGGATACGGAGTGGTCGTAACGCATTTGGGACAGTCAAATTTTTAGTTTGGAAGGTATTCACCAAGAAAATTGATATGCTCCCATCCAAGAGGAGAAATGTGGTGCAGCAGATTCTCTTGCAGAACACTTTTCTCTTTTATGTATTCCGTCGCTTTTCCCAAATAAACAGTATTCCAGACACTAATCGTATTGATTAGAATGTTTAACGCACTGGCTCTTTGGAGTTGGTCCTGTAATGCACGTTCACGTAATTCCCCATGCTTGCCAAAGAAGATTGCTCTGGCCAAGGCGTTTGTTGCTTCGCCTTTGTTTAATCCCCGGTGAATTTTCCGCCGCAACGTTTCGCTTGAAATATAGTCCAGGATAAAAATGGTTTTTTCAATTCGCCCCATTTCGCGGAGTGCTGTTGCCAAACGGTTTTGCCGTGCATAAGAGCCAAGTTTCCCCATAATCAGCGAAGCCGAAACCGTTCCTTCCCGGATGGAGTGCGCGAGCCGTAATACATCATCGTAATTCTCCTTAACGATCTTTGTATTGATTTGACCGCGCAGCAACTTCTCCAGTTTCGGAAAATCGCTAGGCTTCCCGATGGTATACAGCTTGGAATCAGAAAGGTCCCGTAGCCGCGGAGCAAAACGGAAACCAAGAAGATGTGTCAATCCAAAAACCTGATCAGTATAACCGGCCGTATCGGTATAATGCTCTTCGATCGTAAGATCGGTTTCATGATGAAGTAGCCCATCAATAACGTGAACAGCATCCCTTGCATTGGTATTGATGACCTTTGTGTAAAAACTGGAAAACTGATCGCTTACGAATCGGTATATGGTCGCGCCTTTGCCGGTACCATAATGCGGATTAGCGTCAGCATGAAGCGACGCAACGCCGATCTGCACGCGCATTCCATCTGATGAGGACGTGGTGCCTGTTCCCCAATACGACGACAGCGCCAGTTTATGGTGAAAGTTCACCAGTACAGCCTGTGCCTTGTTCATGGCATCTTCATATAGTCGCCACTGAGCAGCGTTGGCCATCTGGCGATATGAAATACCTGGTGTAGCCTCAGCCATTTTTGTCAAACCAATATTCGTTCCCAATGCCATAAGTGTTGCCATTAGAATTATGGTTTCCTCTGCATTAGGGACCACGGTTACTAGAAGCGTGTATAAATTGTTCGTGAAAACCAGTCCAGTTGGCAACTTCCATGAGTAATCAGTCAGCTTAATACGTGGCAGCAGCTCGTATAGAGAGAGACTGAAATTCCGAGCTTCATCCGGAACATCTTTCCCCAGTCGATTTATGTGTAATTTGCCGTCTTCTACACTGACACCTTCCAAATCATCGACGTTCTCTGAAACCCATTTCAACCGATTCAGCAAAGATTCCGTTCGTTCTTCCAGATATTCCTTCGCTGACCAACCCACTGCAAGCCGAGTGGCGTTGAGCTGTGTCTGGTTCCATTCCTCTTTAGAGACAAGATATTCGTCAAAGTCTTTATGCTGACGGCTTCCGACAATCGATACGTCTCCGGAGCGCACGTAATTCCGTAATTCCGTTATAATGGCCATTTCATAATAGTGTCGGTTAATGGTGCCGTCATCATCATAAACATGTTTTTGCCAGCGATTGGCCACAAAATCCAGCGGAGCACCTTCGGGTACTTTCCGTTTTCCTGTTTCGTTCATGTCTCTTATAATCTCAATTGCTTCGAGCAAAGATTCTGCCGACTTAGTAGAACGAAATTCAAATACTTTCAACAGCTTGGGTGTATATTTTCGAAGTGAATAAAACTTCTTTTCCAGTAAGTCAAGATAATCGAAGTCGATCGGCCGCGCCAATTGTTTTGCTTCCTCAACGGATTCGACAAGTTGCTTCCACGGCATGACAGCCTCCAATGCCACAAAAGGATCAATACCTTCGTTTCGCGCTTTGATGAGAGCTGCCCCAAGATCGGCAAAGTGAACAACTTTCTCGTTAATTGACTTACCGTTTTGTTTCTGCATTTCTTCCTGAGCTTTCCTACCTTTAGAGAGAAGAGACATGATCTGGCGATCATGGATTTCAAATGCCCGATCTGTCAAATCCTGAAGCAGTTCCAGCAAATAAGCAACAAGAATTGCGTATTTTTTCTGATCATTAAACCGACGAAAAGAGTGTGGTTCATAGCGTGCACCAATTTTAGAAAGTTGGCGCAGGCGGTTCGGATGGATACCTTTTGTATCGATCTGTAATTGTAATGATCGAATATACTCAAGCTTTTCAATAACTTTGAGAAAGGAATCAGGAGAAATGCTGCCAGGGATCTCTCGAAGCCATGCTAGATAGGTCCTACTACTTTTCGGCACCACAGTCAACGTATGGTCTAATTTATTGACTTGCTCTGCATTTAAACTGGATGCAAGCAGTTTAAAGATTTTTTCTTCAGCTCTCCGCCTGGTCTCCCATACTATACGTTCTACCACGGACATCGCCGGCAATATAATTTTCTGCCTCCGTAGTTCATCAATCACAGTGCGGATCAAATATATCGCATTGCCGTTTTCAAGGGCATGTTGTAATAGAGTTTGGGATACTGAGCGGTAATCACGAATAGTAAAATTGCGAAATCCATATTCCTGCCTAATTTCATCGAGGTGTTCATGCTTTGTCTGTTCACGTTCCGCATACCGATTAATTTCTTTCGCATCGATGTTTAATTGATTTGCAATATAGTCTACAACCCTATTTGGTATATGGTGAACGTCAGATAAGGTACAGCCTGGGAAACGGAGTACACAGAGTTGTAAAGCAAAGCCCAGTTTGTTATGGTCCCTCCGGTGAAGTTTAATGATTTTTATATCATGAGGAGACAAAGTGTAGTGACTACCTAGTTCGTACTCGCTAATTTGGTCTGGAATAGATAAGAATTCTAATCGTTGTTCTGACGTAAGTAATTCTCTGGCCCGTTTTCTTGACATGGTTTCACACCCTTTACTTCAATACGATTTTAATAAAGATTGGTGCAATGAAAATGTTGCGTAAAAGATGTCTTTTGCGACACTTTTAGATATAATGAATAGCAAAAACGAAGAAAAGTGGGTTGGCTAATGGTTGAAAAAAGTGACGCAAAAGTCATTGAAGGTTTTAACGAGTATCTGAATTCTGAGGGAAGTAGTTCTGGGACAGTTCAAACCTATACCCGCATTATACGAGAGTTTGCAAACTGGTTAAAGTATAATGGTGGAAATTTTGACCAATGACACGAATTGATGTTCAACAGTATATTCAGCATTTAGAGAAAAACCGGAACAGTGCTGCCACCATTGAAAACAAGTTTGCCGCCCTTTCCGTTCTGGCACGCTATCTTAATGTCGCAGAAATCCTAAAGAACATTCGCCGACCGGAGGCGAGGAAATCACGGCACGTCGCGCCGAAATCGTTAGATCGTAATGAACGCAATCGGATACTTCGTGAGGTTGAACGGACACGCAACCAACGAGATATCGCAATTGTCTATCTCTTCGTTTATAGTGGCCTACGTGTGTCAGAAATGGTAGCACTGGATCGAGAAGACATAGTAATCGGACAGCGTAGTGGATCGGTGACCGTCCGAAATGGGAAAGGAAACATAGAGCGGACAGTTCCACTACCGGTTGAAGCTCGACTGCAACTGTCTCTGTATCTGGAATCTCGGACCGATGACCAATCAGCATTATTCCTGTCTAATTATCGTCGTCGAATCTCAGTCCGATCCGTGCAACGTGTACTTGAAAAGTTCGGGGTCCATCCCCACCAGCTACGGCATACGTACTGCCGAGAGTTAGTCGGAGCTGGAGTAGATATTGCAACGGTAGCTGAATTGGCTGGCCATGCGGATATCAATATGACCAGGAGATACGCCAAACCATCTGCGGCAGAATTAGAACACGCCATTGAAAAAGCGTTTGGTGCTTAATCGGATGGGGCAAGAGAGGAGAATAATCGATGAATGTTCCCAAGGAAAACACAACGATCGACGATGTTGTCGAGATTTTGGAGGGAAAGATTCAGGATTTCCAAATGTACCTTCAAAAAATCAAGGTAGATTCTAAAGATCAAGACTACGCCTATAAAGTTGGCCAGACAAATGGTTTGCTTCTTGCACAACTTTGATACTTCAGTTACAAAGGAATAAAAACAACAAGCCTTGAGAAATGTAAACCTCGATTTCCATTAGCGTACAGGGAATCGAGGTTTTTATTGCATCCAATTCCTTAGCGTGGGTTTTATGTCATTTGGTTGGCGATACCCCGCTATAGAAATAATAAAAGCTCTCGGTTTGCCAAAAGCGCAGCTCAATGAACGTTCTGCTCTTTGTCTTTTGGCACTATTGAATTTAACTCCTGATAAAACCTGGGTTGAAGCTCAAAACCCTTTAATCGGAATAACGCCTATGATGGATTTTAGTAGAGCTCACTACGGAAAGGACTATGCTCCAAATACTCGAGAGACTTTTAGGAGACAAACAATGCATCAGTTCGTTGATGCCGGAATTGCTTTATATAATCCTGATAAACCAGATAGACCTGTTAATAGCCCGAAAGCCGTTTATCAGATAGAACCTGAAACTTTGCAGCTAATAAAGAAATATGGCACACCCGACTGGGATACTTCCTTAACATTCTATCTTTCAACTAGACACACTTTGGTTGAACGGTATGCAAAGGAACGGGAACAAGCTAGATTACCTGTTCAAATTGCTCCCGGCAAAAAGATTCACATTAGTCCAGGTGAACACAGTGAATTGATAAAGGCGATCATTGAAGAATTTGCTCCCCGTTATGCTCCAGGTGGTATCTTAATCTATGCAGGAGATACTGGCGAAAAGCTTGGCTACTTTGATGAAGGATTATTAGCGAAGTTGGGAGTCACTGTTGACTCACATGGAAAAATGCCTGATGTTGTGATTTATTATCCAGATAGGAACTGGCTTCTGCTCATAGAATCGGTAACAAGTCATGGACCGGTCGATGGTAAACGGCATGAGGAGTTAGCGCGGCTGTTCCAAAATTCTTCAGTCGGAATAGTTTACGTCACAGCATTCCCAAACCGTTCAGTAATGGCTCGATATTTAGGGGTTATTGCATGGGAAACTAAAGTTTGGGTTGCTGATGCACCGTCCCATTTGATCCACTTCAACGGAGAAAGGTTTTTGGGACCATATTGAACCATTTTGAAAAATACGCACCTATTCTGTTAACATGACTTCTTACCGGTCGGCACTACGGGATAGGTACTTTTTCTTTTGTCATTTCACTGTTAACATTAGAGATAGCGGTAGTCAATTCAAAAGGTTCATAAATATCAGGGTTTCGTACTTTCTGTGAAATTACAATGTAGTTCTTTTCAGTCCATGAAAGAGGAGAAACTAAAGTTGTCAAAAGATATTTCTCTACAGATGGTCGAAAACGGACTTGATTTTATTGCTAAGTCAGTCGAGACAGTCGAAAAATCAGACGAAGACCTTAAATATTCGATAATTAATTTGCATGCTGGTATTCAGCTCTTATTGAAAGAGATACTGTTTCAGGAACATTGGTCTTTAATATTCCAGAAGATCGAGACTGCTGACAAGGATAGACTACGATCTGGAGATTTTGTTAGTGTTAATCATGCTACTTTGATTCAACGACTCCAAAATATATGTGAAATTGAGTTTGAAAAGCAATTGTTAGATGACATCAATTGGTTACGTAAAGAACGCAACAAAATAGAGCATTATCACTTAGTGGTCAATTTAGATGTACTGAAGTCCAAGATTGTTAGGCTTTTTTCATATCTGATTCCGTTTATTAAAACAGAGATGATTGAGCCAGGATACATTACTTCTGATAATGAGAGACTGTCAGAAATAATCGAGTATCTAAATGAGTTTGATGAATATGTTAAAAGTAGGCTTCAATTGATCGAGGATAAAGTAAGTAAGGCGCAGAGAGTACTCCAATGCCCGGCTTGCTATAATGAAACAGTTGAATTTGTTGATGAGACCGATGCGTTTTGTCATTTCTGTGATGAGCAAATTGAACGTTTCACAACTCGATATATTGATAATTTTATTGATGTTTACAGCCAAATCATAGATGGCGGAGAAAGTCCGTTGATGGAGTGTCCTGAATGCGATCAGGAAACATTTGTAAATCTTAATGAAGATCAATATATCTGTTTAACTTGCGGCATCAATTTATCGCAAGATGACATTACATCATGTGACGGACCAAGGTGTAATGGGAAACTGGTATACAGGAAATACGAAGACAGCGCAAATTTCTGTAATATTTGTTTGGACTATTTTCAACATTAGTCGCTAGATTTATACCAGCGCACTCGTCTCACCTCTTTTATATTTTGCATACTTTTTCCTTCAACTCCAATATTTTGTATATCAATAGAGATGTCTTGCTATCTACTAGAGGGCATTCTTAGATAGAAGGATTTAACTAGTCGGATATGATTAACAAGCAGAGACGGCTGATGTTCACATGGACTTGCGACCAAACAAAATTATCAGTTCTAAAGGGGCAGTAGCGGAAATTAGTGAAAAACATGCCGAAAAGATTAGCCAGTTCTAGTACTGTTGTTGTGTCTTCTTGCAAATATCTATTTGCAAAACTCCCAAGCGCCGTAAACTGAAAAATAAAGTGATAAAGGGGACTGGCTAGAAAGTCCGATATAGTTAACATTTCACCTAAATTAAAAACCCAAGAACGTTGATATAACAGCATTCTTGGGTTTTGCTTTTTATTTATGTTGATTAAAAAAACTACTTTTCTTTTTTTCACAGGATAGAATCTATATAAGTTGAACTAAAGAAATCAGGATCAAAACCTGATACAGAGACGATCAATAATTGAATCGGGGCTTTTCATTATTTCGTCCATAAACTGTCCGACGTTCTTGCAGATTTCGGTAACGGTGTGAAAGAACACGTTGTTAATCACATCGGATTTCAGCCATTTCCAGAGCCCTTCGACGATATTGAGTTGCGGACTGTAAGGCGGCAGAAAAACCAGCTCAAGTCTTCCGTTCATTTCTTCCAGAAACGGATGCAACAGCTTCGCATGATGAATACGTGCGTTATCTAACACCATGACGATTTTACCGTCAGGATACTTTGAGATCACTTTTTGAAGAAAATTCAAAAACGTCTCGGCGGTGTATTGCTCGTCTTCTTGCCAAACGATCTGACCTGTTGCATAGTCCACCGTAGCCAGCAGTTTCACGCCCCGATGCTTGCCCGTGGTTCGAATCACATGCTGTTTTCCGCGAAGAAACCATGTTTTCTGAATAGCCTGGTAGTCCCGAATCATGGATTCATCTTCAAACAGCAAGTGATCGATTTCATCGTTCAAGAGTCTTTTTTTAATTCGGGAAAGGTGTGCTCAGAAAACTGACGTTGCTTCTCTGGATCCGCTGCTGCCAACGTATACGTGGGTTTGGTGTAACTCAGTCCTTGGGGATGCATTATTTTAGAGACGCCTCGCAGGGAGTAGCGATGACCGAACTCGCGTTCAATAAAAGCGGCAATGATTTTAAGCGTCCAGTTATGCCGTGCCGTGAAGCCGACCTCATGCGGGAGCGAATGGATGATGGTTTGCTTCAGCTTTTCCTGTTGTTCTGCCGATAACCGGGCTGGTGCACCGGGAGAATACTTCATTTGCAGAGCCGCTAATCCACCGGTTTCATACGCTTGGATGTAGTTTTTCACTGTTTCTGCGCTTCGGTTCAGGGTCTCGGCAATCTCTTTAACTGACTTTCCCTTCAGGTGCAAATACAAGGCTTGATAACGTTCATACATGCGCCGTTTCTTTGCTTGTTTCATGGCTTGTGTCACTTCGTTTAATGCGAATTGATTATTCATCTTAATACCTGCCTGTCTGAATGGGTTTCCTTATCTTATTCGACAAGCAGGTGTACATTTCCTTACCATTCTTTTCTAAAACTTAAGTTCAACTTATATAGTTGTTGCGCTCCTCTAAAGGGTCCGATTTTTACTGATAATGAAATGAATAATAGATGGGGTGTTTCGTCTTGGTTTATTCATTTCAAAGCTCTGGCCCATGGAGGGGATACGTATACTCGGTATTATGTGATGTGTAAGGAGAGCAGGGTTCAGATCGGCCATTGCAGTTTTTGAATGGTCAGGTACTGGTGGAGCTTTTCCAGACTGTTGCGGTAGCGCCGAATGCTCTCCTTGCTTAAGTTTCGAGCTTGCAGTCTTGAAGAAAAAGCAGGAAAGCATCGTTCCAATTGACATTCATGATGAAGTGATCTTGGTTTTGCATTTCGCATATATCCTCCCTATGGAGTTATGCGAACCAAAACGGATATACGAAGTAGGAGGAGTTCGTATAACAATTGGATATACGGTTTCGTATAACCTTCACGAAAAACCGGGATATTTGCAGTTGGTTGGGGGCATTTCGCAAATGTCAGAATCCCTTGATGTATAAGGGTTTGCCGGCATTTTGGAGGTCTAGACTCACCTCCTTCCGGCTTGTATAATACCGTATTATGCGAAGTGTTTTTACCCCCTCCTAAAATTCCTGAAACCCTTGTCAAACAAGGGTTTTACCTATTCCCTTGCCTCGCTTTTCTCGCGTGCGCCGCATATAACTTCGAAATTGTCAACTGCTTTTACCAAACCTATTCTCCCTTTCTCTTTAAGCAATGATGTTTGAACGAGAAAAGCTGCCAGTTGACGACTGCTGCGCCGGAAGCGGACGGTTGGTATCTACCGAAGTCCACTGGAGTTTTTTATCTCGGCAGGTTCTCCGTCTATCACAATTAGCTTTAGCAGTAAGCACTTGAAACAGCCTAATCAACTTTTCGTGATATCGGGGTAATCAAGCAGGCATAAAGCGAACGGACGCAGGAAATTATTATAACGGTCTGAAACAGAATAAGACATGTCCATCTTGTTCAGCGTGTCCGGATAGCATCGTACGATCTTATGATCGCTATTTTGCAGACTGCCATGGTGCATTATTTTTGATGACGGGATCGATTTGTTGATAACAAAACTGAGCGTAATCGATATATCGAGACGTTGATTGGACAGTTTATGAAAAGTGTGGAATAATTTCTTCAATTTACTTAATAAAATGGGGGTATTCAAAATAATCATGATGATTAATAGGCAGTACATCAGAACCGATATAATATCAGGTGTTCTTGGACAAAACACAAATCAAACAAACGCTGCTGGGGTTGGTGTCCACGGCAAAAGTAGAGCACTGCACAGGATTTCAAAACCGCCTTCGGACTAAATAGAGATGATAATAAACATATTTCAAGCGTAGATATGCAGGGTGTAGCTTTAGCAGCTATTCAAGGGCTAAATGAAAAACTCCAGGCTGAAAATGCTGGGTTATATGCGAAATTAGCTAGCCTTGAGGAATGCTGAAACGGCTATTGTCCTGTCTGCTACCCTCCGGTTTGCCAATTCTTTATGGTGGATAAAGGTTGAGCGATCTGGTTGTACAACAACCGCTGCAGATAACTCTGAGAAAGGGTGGGTCAATGACTGTTGGAAGATTCCAGGGGACCCAAAGAATCTATATGCTGGAGAAATTGCTTTAACACTTGTGACTTTTCATTTTTGCGCCAAACCATAACCATATCCAACATAGTCCCGACGTTTTCTAGTTCCCGATAGACGACACCAATATTTTGCTGGTTTTGAAATGATGCAGGTACAAGCGCTATTCCCATGCCTGCTGAAACAAATGCAACAATGGTGAGAATTTCCGGTGCCTCTAAAGCAATCTTGGGATAGAAACCTGACTGGAAACAGAGACGGATGACTGCTTCATGGTACATCGAACCGTTACTGCGGGAGGGAAGAATAAAATCTTGATGTTCCAGATCCTGGATGCGCAATTGATTTTCTCTTGTCAACGGGTGAGTATGCGGCAGAGCGACTAAGAACCTTTCCCTATAAATAACGGTGGAAGCTAGAAGGGGACTCTGGACTGGACTGCGAATGATCCCCAGATGAATCTGAGATTCGTGCAGAGCCTGTAATTGATTTGCCGTTTTCATTTGATGAAGTACCAAACTGACTGACGGAAAACGCATTCGGTAACTCTGCAGCAATGGAACTATCCTATACGTTGCGGAACCTACAAATGCAATATCCAATCTTCCGGCTGCGCCAAGATGTGCCCGCCGGGCGGAATCCAACGTCTTATCGATATGCGCCAGGGTGATACGGGCTTCTTCCAAAAAGACTTTTCCAGCCTCGGTCAATTCTACCCGCTGCTTAGTTCGGAATAATAGAGGAAACCCTAGTTCCTGTTCCAATTGCCGGATTTGTTGGCTCAGAGGAGGCTGTGTGATGTTTAAACGAGCAGCAGCCCGGCCAAAATTCAATTCCTCGGCAACAGTCACAAAATAGCGTAAATGCCGTAATTCCATAGTATCCTCCTTATAAGACAACCTGTACTGGACGATTTATCAAAATTTTGAGCATAATAGAGAAGAGCGAAGAATTTCAAACCAAAGGAGTTGCTTAATTATGACGTTACGACTGACCCCCTATTTAGTGATGGACGGAAATGCCCAGGAAGCTATCGAATTTTACGAAAGAGCATTGGGTGCCAAGGTCCTGTTTAAACAAACTTTTGGAGAAATGCCGGAAAACCCCGAATTTCCAATACCGGCCGATGTAAAGGAACGTGTATCACACGCAATGTTAAAAGTCGGTGAAACGGATCTTATGTTTTCTGATACGTTTCCAGGCAAGCCACATCAAAAGGGAAACCAGGTTACCATCTGCATTACAACTAATGAAATTAAAAAATCAAAACAAATTTATGAATCTTTGCAAGAAGGCGGGGAAGTGGATATGCCGCTGCAAGAAACTTTCTTTTCACCTGGTTATGGTAGTGTAACGGACAAGTTTGGTGTAACTTTCCAAATTTTCACTGAGGGTAAACAATAATAGAAAGTTAACATAAATTTTAATATGTTATTTTAAGTGTGTGTCAGGTCATAAGTTCAAGAACTAACTCATAAAAAATACCGGGAGGTTTTAAAGTCTTAAGGGACTATGTAAACCTCCTTTTTTTATGTAATACTGAAAATAAAAACAAAAAAGAGGGCCTTTTACCAATATGTTATCATAAGTAAAGTGCCATACGCCACAGAACAAAACACATGATGAAAGCCGCGAATTGTTCGCTTGACACATACTAGATTGATAAGGGGTGCCAAAGAAGAATAGGATCATTTAATTAAGTTGAGTCCGTATAATTGTGTAAAAAGCTAGGTTCCAAAAAATGAAAGGAGCCATATTCATAGCCCTCAGTTAGAATAATGTTGGGACACAAAATTCTAAATATACGAGGTGTTATGAAATGGCTCAATACCAGATTAACGTAGATTCGCAGCTTTTACATCAACTATTTTTGGGAAATTCTCAGGATGCGGGTGTAGCCAAGCTGCTCGAGTCTGTACTGAACCAAGTCTTACAAGCACAGGTGAGTGAACAAGTGGAAGCAGATCGTTATGAACGAACAGAGAATCGAAAAGCGTACCGGAATGGATCGTATCCACATGGGCTGCATACGCGGGTGGGAACCATTACACTAAGTGTTCCGCGCATCCGTGGCGGGAAGTTCACGACAGAGCTCTTTAGTCGTTACCAGAGAAGTGAACAAGCGTTAATCTTAGCGATGATGGAAATGGTCGTAAACGGCGTCTCTACGCGTAAAGTCTCGCAAGTAACCGAAGAACTCTGCGGAACCGAGTTTTCTAAATCCACTGTTTCAGACCTTTGTAAGCGGCTGGATCCCATCGTAACTGCTTGGAATAATCGAAGCCTGGCAGACAGCCTCTTTCCGTTTGTTCTCGTAGATGCGATGTATCTCAAGGTCCGTGAAGACGGTCGTGTACGCTCACGAGGCATCATGATTGCCATTGGTGTAAACACCGAGGGCTATCGTGAAGTCCTTGGCCTGATGCTGGGTGACACAGAATCTGAAGCAAGCTGGAGTGAGTTTTTCAGCTCTCTAAAAGGACGTGGATTACGAGGTGTGGATCTCATTACCTCCGACGATCATGGCGGCCTTGTACGCGCGGTACGGCAGCAGCTGCAAGGGGTAACATGGCAGCGATGCCAGACTCACTTCACGCGAAATGTATTAGAAGCCTCACCCAAAGCCTTGAAGGATGAGATCCATGGCCGTCTACGGTCGATTCTAGATGCTCCTGATACTGGAACGGCAAGGTTTTTATTAAAACAGACCTTAGCGGCTTATGAAGATAAGGCGGGTAAGGCGATGGGCGTGCTGGAAAGCGGATTTGACGATGCTACCGCCGTCTTAATGCTGCCAGAGCGTTACCGAAAACGGCTGCGCACGACAAATAGCGTTGAGCGTCTCAACGAAGAGGTTAGACGCCGGGAACGTGTCATTCGCATCTTCCCAAACCGTGAATCCGTGATTCGTCTTATTGGTGCTCTATTGATGGAACAGGATGAAAAATGGGCAGCCGGCAAGAAATATCTCGACATGACCGAGTACATGGAATGGCGGAAGGATCGGCCAAAGTCCGATGCCAAAGTGACTCGCATTATGTAGCACAGTCTAGCTGAGGGAATTTACACACAAATTTGGACTTGATCTTTAATTAATGAAGTTAATATTGATTAATTACCATTTGTTTTGTATGGATTCCTGAGTGACCACGGTTAAAGTAGAAATGAAAGATTTCTATCTCTCAATAGAACTGCTAAGGAAATATTTAATGTCATTAAAGAAGAAAAAAACAGTCAAACATAATACCAAAAGCAATGCCTTTTCCTGATGCCGCTGATGCTATTCATAATGCAAGAACCGGACTGATAAATAAGTTGGAACATGTACATACATACAACTCATTCAGAAGATTATTTTATATGATTGATATTTAATGAAGTTAATCAAATTTAAAAGGAATCACTTCCTTAAAAGAGAGAAGCCCTTTGCGGCATAAGCTGTTGTGCTGTTTCAAAATATCAATTCGTTACAACTCAATATAGTCAGCAGATTGGATTTCATTCAACTCATCTTTTAATGTTGATTTTTAATCAAAAGAAAACCGCTCACAAAATAGGCGGCTCATCTGCTGAAACAACTTTATCAACTTAACCGCCCCTTATCAGATATGTTTTATTATATCTCTTGTTCCAATAGAGTCTTGGCTTTTTTCTTAAACCTTAGCTCTCTCGGTCATTTCAAAGTTGTTTCTCTTCGTTTCATTCTCATAAAAGGCATACTAATCTATCATTTATTTTTCTAAAATTACCTTAAATTGACACTTAATTGTCAAAAATTAAATAACTTACTAAGGAAAATTTTGCTAAAATGTTCTCCATAGACTAAAATGGGTTATATAGAAATAAAATCCATTTAATTTAAATTTTCAAATTGTGAGGACGGAGGAGCCGAATGAGTCTTGCTTTTTTATTTCCTGGACAAGGTTCTCAAGTTGTTGAGATGGGCAAAAGTTTTTGGGATGACTTTGTTTTGGCCAAAAGGCGATTTGAAGAAGCAAGTGATGCCATCTCTTTTGACTTAAAAAAGCTATGTTTTGATGGAAACATGAATGAGCTGACTTTGACCATGAATGCCCAGCCGGCTATTTTAACTGTGAGTGTTATAGCTTTTGATGTTTATATGCAGGAAATAGGCGTTACGCCAAATTTTCTGGCAGGTCATAGTCTAGGTGAGTATTCAGCCCTTGTATGTGCTGGCGCCCTTTCTTTTCAAGATGCTGTCAGACTTGTCAGACAAAGAGGAATCATTATGCAGCATGCAGATCCTGAGCAGTTGGGAACAATGGCTGCCGTTTCCGGGATAAGGCTGCAGGCTTTACAAGAATTGTGTGAAAAAATTTCGACGAAGGAATATCCCGTTCAGGTGGCTTGTATGAATACAGATCAGCAGCATGTCATTTCAGGACACAGGCATGCCGTTCAAAAGATACTCAGGATAACAGATCGTCTTGGAAGCAAGCATTCCTATTTACATGTAAGCGCCCCTTTCCATAGTCCGATGATGAAGCCTGCAGCCGAACAATTTCAGCTTCAACTGGACCAGTGCAAGTTTGGAAAAGCCGAATGGCCAATCGTTTCTAATGTTACGGCTGTTCCGTACCGTACTGGTGATTCGATCGCAGAACAGCTAAAGCTGCAAATGACGATGCCGGTAAGGTGGGTGGAATCCATGTATTACTTACTTATGAATGAGGTAAACGAAGTAATAGAATTTGGCCCCAAACATGTATTAACAAGTCTTATGAAAAAAATAACCAATCATGTAGCGGCCTATTCCTTTAGCCAACCTGCTGATTTGCGATTGATTTCCGACTCATCAAAAAGAAACCACAATATTTTCCATGCCCGCAAGAAGCTGCTGCATAAAATGCTGGTCAAAGCCATGATTGCAAAAAATTATAATGAAGACTCCTTATCTTACGCCGCTCTGGTTATACCTCTATTTGCACAACTGCAACTGGCCCAAGAGCGTACTGAAAAAATGGGTGATAAGTTAACGGAAGAAGAACTGAATCATTCCATCCATTTATGCAAAACCATTTTTGCAGCCAAACAAATTCCCGTTCAAGAACAACTGCAAATCTTAAAATAAGATGATAAGGCTTATATTGGAGGAGACCGTATGTACACCAATCAATTTCATACCTTAGTCGATGTCATCCTAGAGAGAAGCAAACTAACGGATCGGGGAATCCGTTTTATTAATGCCGACAAAGTTGAAGCGTTTATATCTTATCATCAATTGTTTAAAGAAGCTCAAGGTTTTTTAGGTTATTTGCAAACAATTGGAGTTAAACCGAAGCAAGAAATCGTGTTTCAAATACAGGAAAATAAATCCTTTGTCATCGCTTTTTGGGCCTGCTTATTAGGCGGGATGATTCCGGTGCCTGTAAGTATCGGTGATGTTGATGAACACAAGTTGAAAGTATGGCGCATTTGGAAGTTATTAAATAACCCGTTTATGGTAGCAACAGAGGGAGTATTGGAAAAAGTAAAAAAATACGCTCTAGAACATGAATTGCAACAATTTCACGATGAATTAACAGCAAAATCCGTTGTGATTAAAGATCGGATATATGATGTAAGCCCTGTTCAATTATGCAAACCGGGACAGGAAGAACTGGCATTTATCCAGTTTTCTTCGGGATCGACAGGCGATCCCAAAGGAGTCATGTTAACTCATCGCAATTTAATTCATAATACATGTGCGATAATAAAGGCATTGGACATTGATTTAAAGGACTCTTTTTTATCTTGGATGCCTCTGACTCATGATATGGGGCTCATCTCCTGCCATTTTGTTCCTATTGTGGAAGGAATTAATCAGAATTTAATGCCGACGGAATTATTTATACGCAGACCTGTCCTTTGGATGAAAAAAGCAAACGAACATAAAGCAACCATTCTGTCCTCCCCTAATTTCGGATATAAGTATTTTCTTACTTTTTTGAAAAATGAACAAAGTTTAAATTGGGATTTATCTCATATAAGAGTAATTGCAAACGGTGCAGAACCTATTTTACCGGAATTATGTGATGAGTTTCTGAATAGGTGTTCGGCCTTTAACTTGAAGAGATCTTCCATTTTAAACGTATATGGTTTGGCTGAGGCTTCGGTTGGGGCTGCGTTTTCTAAAGTAGGTGAGGAATTTGTTCCGGTATATCTGCATCGGGATCATCTGAATTTCGGAGATCATGTAATTGATGTACCAAAAGAGGATGAACATTGCGCTTCCTTTGTTGAGGTGGGGCAACCTATTGATTATTGCCAAGTACGGATATGCAATAAGGAAAACGAAGTACTGGAAGACAACGTGATTGGCCATATCCAGATCAAGGGAGAAAATGTCACACAAGGATACTATAACAATCCGGAAGGTACTCGAAAAGTGATTACCCCGGACAGCTGGCTGAAAACGGGTGATCTCGGATTTTTTAGGAAGGGTAAGCTGGTCGTCACAGGCCGGGAAAAGGATATTATTTTTGTTAATGGAAAAAATGTGTATCCGCACGATATTGAACGTGTAGCAATTGAAATGGAAGGTATTGACTTGGGAAGAGTCGCCGCTTGCGGTGTAGTGGACCCTGAGTCAAAAAGCAGTGAGATCGTATTGTTCGTCGTCTTCAAAAAATCAGCAGAACATTTTGCCCCGCTGGTAAATGACATCAAAAAGCATTTGTATAAACGTGGAGGATGGAGTATTAAAGATGTTCTTCCGGTCCGGAAATTGCCCAAAACGACAAGCGGAAAGGTACAACGATATGAATTGGCCAGGCAATATGAGTCAGGCAAGTTTTTATCGGAATCGGCGAAAATAAACGAATATCTAATGAATGATTCGGAAGAAAAGGCACATATTCCCGTACATGTGATAGAAACGGAGTTATTATCCCTGTTTTCAGAAGTGCTGGGAGGGAAGAAAGTTCGTACCCGTGACAGTTATTTTGATATGGGTGCAACTTCAATACAACTATCCCAAATTGCTGAGCGCATCGAACAAAAGTACGGCCGTGAGCTTGCTGTTGCCGATCTCTTTACGTATCCCTCAATAGCGGATTTGGCAGCCCATCTTGCTGAAAATCAGCAAAAAACCGGGCCAGTCATCAATAGTATGGAACCAAATCTGTCAAAAGACATTGCCATTATTGGAATGTCTCTCGATGTTCCCGGAGCATCAAATACGGATGAATTTTGGGGTGTTTTGGAAAAGGGCCAGTGCCGCATACATGATTATCCTTCAGCAAGGATGAAAGACGCCAAGGATTATTTGCAATGCACCCGAGTTGGATTTAATGAAAATCAGTTCATTAAAGGCGGTTATTTGGATGAAGTTGACACATTCGATTATTCCTTTTTTGCCCTAACTCCAAAAACAGCCCAACTTATGGACCCTAATCAGAGACTGTTCTTGCAAAAGGCATGGCACGCGATTGAAGATGCAGGTTATGCCGGAGAAAAAATAAGCGGAAACCGGGTCGGGGTGTATGTCGGCTACTCCAAAGTAGGCTACGATTATGAACGGCTGGTATCCGCAAACTATCCTGATGAGCTTAAACATTATATCGTAGGCAATTTGCCCTCTGTACTGGCAAGTAGAATTGCATACTTCCTGAATTTAAAGGGACCGGCTATCACTATCGATACCGCATGTTCCTCTTCACTGGTTGCTGTACATCTGGCTTGCAAAGGGTTACTTGCCGGCGATTGTAAAATGGCTATCGCAGGGGGATTCGAACAGCATTATTGCCGATGAGTACAGGGCTGGATATGGAGTCCTCAGACGGTTTGACCAGAACGTTTCATGAAGGTTCAGACGGTACGGGTTCGGGTGAAGGAGTTGGAGCTGTTCTTTTAAAACCTTTGCAAGAAGCTATCAACGATGGGGATCATATCTATGGTGTGATTAAGGGCAGTGCTATTAATCAGGACGGGACAACAGTTGGGATTACGGCACCGAATCCTGTATCCCAAACAAATGTGATTGATGCGGCATGGAAAGATGCCGGAATCTCTCCTGAATCACTTTCTTTTGTTGAAGCGCACGGCACAGGAACGAAACTGGGTGATCCGGTTGAGTTTAACGGACTTTGCAGAGCGTTTGAAAAGTATACCAATAAAAAGCAATTTTGTTCGATTGGTTCAGTTAAAACAAATATCGGACATCTGTATGAAGCGTCAGGTATTATTGGGCTGATAAAATCTGTATTGATGTTAAGGCATAAAAAAATCCCGCCATTGGTTCACTTTGAACGGCCAAATCCGGCCATTCGTTTTCAAACTTCACCTTTTTACGTGAATCAGGAACTCATGGACTTTGATCAAGGCGATCGTCCGATTCGTGGTGGTATTAGTTCGTTCGGTTTTAGCGGTACAAATGCCCATGTTGTAATAGAAGAATATATCCAGCCCGAAGTGACAGCACGATATCCTGAGGATGAACCGGAACTATTGGTTTTATCTGCTAAAAGCGAAGATTCGCTTCGTGATCTGGTTGTCCGTTATAAGCAATATATAGAAGATCATCGTCATGTTTCATTGAAACAAATCTGCTATACATCGAATACGGGAAGAGCTAATCTGGATTATTGCATAGCCGTAACCTCAACCAGTACGCAAGAGCTGAAGGGCAAGTTGGAACGAATTGCTCAAGGGGAGAGAATGTTTGATCATTGTTGCTTTGGTTACCGGAACATAAATGAAATGCCGCCTTCCGATAAGGACCATCTCAACCAGCAGGCATCCCATCTGATGAAGAATCGTCCGGAAACAAATGCGGAACGTATGCAATGGCTAGACCAACTAGGCCAATTGTATGTACAAGGGGCAGCATTGGATTGGAAAGGGTTATATTCCACCGATCCTATACAAAAAGTTCCGCTGCCTTTATACCCATTCGAACGCAAAAGATGCTGGGTTGAAGGTAAACCTCCTTTATCCGAAGGAATAACTGATGAGGGGGATGCAATAGCGATGGATCATAAGAAGAATATCGAACTGACCATCAAAAAACTAATCAGCAATGTCACAGGAATTTCAGTTGATGAATTAGATTCCCATGCTCATTTTATAGGTATCGGTTTGGATTCCATCATTCTTGACCAGATTAAGAAAGCTATTTTGGATGAATATAACGTGGATATCCCCATGGAGAGTTTTTTCGACTCTATGAATAATATTGACAGTGTCGTTGAGTATGTGGCTGAAGCGACCGCATCGTCCTTATCCGTTCATCATGAAGAGCATGTGAAATCCCCGCAACCAGCGATGCAAAAAGTGCAGATCCAGCCTGAGCGGAATGAACAATCCGGCCCAACCGCTTTGGCTGCCAATCAGGAACAGACACTGGAAAGTATCATTACTTCCCAGAATCAATTAATTCGCAGCACGATACAGGCTCAATTAGACAGTTACAATTTATTAAGGAACAATTATGGGCATGTAGAGCATGCTAAGCGTGCAAATATAAATCCGGAAGATAAATATAACTCATCCGGACAGCCGTCTGTACGTGCTGAAAGCAAATCCGGCCAAACTCAAGAAGAAAAGCCTTATGTTCCTTTTCAGCCGCAGCGGCTGCAGGAAAAGGGCAATTTTACTGCACAGCAAAAACAGTATTTGGAATCCTTTATCGAGAAATACGCAAGCAAAACGAAAGGTTCAAAACAATATACGGATGAGACACGTTTTGCCCATGCCAATAACCGGAACTTATCCAGCTTCCGATCATATTGGAAGGAAATGGTTTATCCGATTATTGCCGAACGTTCCGACGGTTCGAAAATGTGGGATGTGGATGGGAATGAATATGTAGACATCACTATGGGATTTGGGGTGAACCTTTTCGGACATAATCCTTCCTTTATCACTCAAGTCATACAGGATAGTACGGTCAATTCCTTGCCTCCTCTTGGTCCTATGTCCAATATTGCAGGTGAAGTGGCGGATCGGATCCGTGCCTTCACAGGCGTAGAGAGGGTAGCTTTTTATAATTCAGGCACAGAGGCTGTCATGGTTGCACTCCGATTGGCCAGGGCAGCAACAGGCCGCTCCAAAATAGTGGTGTTTGCGGGCTCTTATCATGGGACTTTTGACGGTGTATTGGGGGTAGCGAATGCGAAGGGAGGAGGTTTGCCTGCCAATGCATTAGCCCCGGGCATCATGCAAAGCTATATGAATGATCTGATTATTTTACATTACAACAATCCGGATTCACTTGAGATCATCCGCAATCGCGGACATGAATTGGCAGCTGTCCTGGTTGAACCTGTTCAAAGCCGCAGACCTGATTTACAGCCGACGTCTTTCCTGAAGGAACTCCGGGAGATCACCCGGCAATCCGGTACGGCACTGATCATAGATGAAATTATTACCGGGTTCCGCATCGGCCAGGGAGGAGCACAGGAATGGTTCGGCATTCAAGCTGACCTGGTCACTTACGGGAAAGTGATCGGCGGCGGACAGCCTTTGGGAGTTGTGGCAGGAAAAGCTGAATTTATGAATGCCATTGACGGAGGCACCTGGAACTATGGGGACGATTCTTATCCGGTAGATGAGGGGAAACGTACATTTGTGGCGGGAACATTTAATACCCATCCGCTCACAATGAGAGTGACATTAGCCGTTCTCCGTCATCTTCAATCCGAGGGAACAGCTCTTTATGAGCAGTTGAATCAAAAGACGACTTACCTGGTAGAGCAATTAAACCAATATTTTAAACAATCCCAAGTACCTGTCCATATGGTTCAATTCGGCTCATTGTTCAGGTTTGTTTCTTCGGCCGATAATGATTTGTTCTTTTACCATTTGAATTATAAAGGAGTCTATGTTTGGGAAGGACGAAACTGTTTCTTGTCTACAGCCCATACCATGGATGATATTGCCTATATTATTCAAGCTGTACAAGAGACGGTTGAAGATCTCCGCAAAGGCGGATTTCTCCCGGAAGGACCGGATTCTCCCGACGGTGGAGGATATTCAAAATCAAAAAAGTACGGGCTTTCTCCTGAACAAAAACAGCTTATCTTGGCATCGCATTATGGAAATGAAGCATCCGCAGCCTTGAATCAATCCATTATGTTAAAAGTGAACGGTGAAGTTCAGCTTTCGGTGCTGAAGCAAGCAGTACAACACATTGTGGATCGCCATGATGCTTTACGGACGGTTATTCATATCGATGACGAAGTCCAGCATATACAATCCGGGATGAGCATAGATATTCCTTTGATTGATTTTACCACCTATTCGAATAAAGACCGGGAGGCGGAAATTCGGAGATGGTTAACGGAAGACGAGAAACGTCCGTTCCTTTTACATGATCAGGAGCCTTTGTTCCGGGTTCATTTACTCAAACAGGCTGTAGATGAAAATCTTATTGTGCTTACGTTCCATCATATCATCGCTGATGGCTGGTCTATAGCTGTTTTTGTACAAGAGCTGGAGAGTACTTATTCGGCCATTGTACAAGATAGACCTCTTCCTTCCCATAAAGTCATCCAGTTTTATCAATATTTAGACTGGCAGAAAAAACAAAGGGAGAGCGGACATTATACAGAAGGAATCCATTATTGGAAGCAGCTATTATCAGAACCGTTACCGGCGGCAGTATTGCCCGGCTCCATTTCGCCTAATTTATCACGCGGATATGATGGAGACCGGTATACGGTTAGAACGGGGCATCATTTAAGTGAGTCCCTAAGGTCATTAAGCATTCGGATGAAAAATAGTGTGTTTGTGACCATGCTGGGAGCCTTTCATCTTTTTCTTCATCAGCTTAGCAGACAATCCGGACTTGTTGTCGGAATACCGACAGCAGGCCAATCCCATATGAAACAGCATGTGCTGATAGGAAATTGTGTCAATATGGTACCGGTGAAGAGTATAGTTTCTTCAGAAAACACCTTATCCGCCTACATGGGTCGCATGAAAGACAGCATGAATGAAATCATGAAGCATCAAGCGGTTCCCATGACCCTTGTGGCCCAACAAATTCAGCATGATCAAATGCCGGATATGCGCATTATTTTTAATATGGACAGACCTTTTCGAAAGCTGCATCTCGGAAGGACGGAAGCAGAATGTATTCCGTATCCGGTGAAATACATGGCTTATGATTTATTCCTTAATGTGACAGAAACGGACCATGAATATCGTTTAGACTTTGACTTTAATACAACTGTTATTAGTCCGGATATGATGCGGCAATGGGGAGCCGGATTTATGAAACTGCTAGAAAAAATGACTAGGGATGATTCGATTCCCATTTCGGCCTTAACGATGTATTCGATTGAGGAACATCAAGCATTGAATGCCATGTATGAAAGGAATCAAAATCGAATTTCCCAAATGGGTTATCCAACTGCCCTGAACCAATACGAAGAACCGGAAACTGAAACTGAGCAGCGGCTGGCGGCGATTTGGAAGGAACTTTTGGCTACTGGTCGTGTAGGAATATCAGACAATTTCTTTGCTCTGGGGGGAAATTCATTAAAAGCTACACTTATGCTTTCCGAGGTTCATAAAAGATTGGGCAAAAAAATTCCTATCGGGCAGCTTTTTAAATATCAGACAGTTCGGGACTTGGCGGGATTCATTCAGGGAATAAAAAAAGAAACGCATATCCCAATGGTAAAGACCGGAAAAAAAGACTATTACCGTACATCACCGGCCCAGCAAAGGGTGTACTTCTTGCATCAATTGGAGCCGGAATCGATTTCGCAAAATATGGTTGGACAAATATCGATTATCGGTAATTATGATGAGCAGAAATTGATTTCTTCTATTCAACAAGTAGTACGGCACCATGAAGCTTTTCGAACTTCTTTTCAAATGGTTGGCAGCGAAATTGTTCAGCAAGTGGCCGATCATCTTGATTTTAATGTTAACGTACGCGTTATGGATAGGGTCGAGTTTGAAACCTATGTTAGACAATTTGCGAAACCTTTTGATTTGCATCAAGCTCCTTTAATGCGTGCTGAACTTATAAAGATAGATGAAAATCAGGCAGAATTATTAATCGATATGCATCATATCATTTCGGACGGTTATTCCATCAACATCCTTACGGATGAACTATTTGCCCTGTATAACGGTTATGGTCTTCCCGAAATTAAATTTGAATATAAAGATTTCGTCGAATGGCAATACGGACAGTCCATGGCAGAAACAATCAAAAGCCAAGAACAATTTTGGCTGGAGCAATACAAAGATGACATTCCGGTTCTGGATCTGCCTGCAGATCTTGGAGGAATACAGGAAGGGTCTTCGCCAGGGCGGCGCATTTCGTACAAACTGGATAAGAGTCTTACCTATTCTCTCAGAGAGCTGGCGCAAAAAACGGAAACTACGCTATATATGGTCCTGCTGGCTGCCTATAAAGTTTTACTTCATAGATATACAGGTCAAGAAGATCTGATAGTAGGCACTCCGGTTTCAGGAAGAAATCATCCGGATACCGAAAGCATAATAGGGATTTTCATTCAAACAATAGGCATTCGAACCAAGCCCCAGGCTTTTAAACAGTTTATCACCTATTTGCAGGAAGTAAAACAGCAAGCCCTGGATGCTTTCGAGAATCAGGATTATCCGTTTGATTGGCTTGTGGAGAAGTTGAATATAAAAAGAGAAGCAACAGGAAAGTCGCTTTTCAATACGATGTTTGTTTTTCAAAATGTAGAATTCAATCATATCGAACAAGAAGATTGTACGTTTAAAGTGAAAGAACTAAATCCGGGTATCTCCTTGTATGATTTGATGTTAACGGTTGAAGATGATGGGCAAAAACTTGAACTGCATATGGATTTCAATCCGAACTGCTTTGAACAAGACAGGATTGAACAAATGAAGACACACTATACCCGTATTTTAGCTAACCTGATCAAGGAACCGGAACTGCCTTTGGCATCCATTGAACTTTTATCTGAACAGGAACAAGATCAGCTATTGATTCATTGTAACGATACGGAAGCACCGTATCCGCAGCAAATGGTCCATCAATTGTTTGAAGCCCAGACAGAGCGGGTACCGGATCAGGTGGCGGTTATATGTGAGAATGAACAGCTTACGTACCGCCAGCTGAACGAACGGGCAAACCGGCTGGCGCGAACACTGCGGGCCAAGGGCGTACAGGCGGATCAGCTTGTAGCCATTATAAGCCACCATAGTACTGAGCTTATTGTAGGAATTCTGGCCGTGCTTAAGGCAGGCGGCGCTTATGTGCCAATCGATCCGGAATATCCCGAGGATCGCATCCGGTATATGCTGGAGGATTCCAGGGCTAAGATCGTCCTAACCCGGCGTGAGATCCGGCAGCATCTGAACTATGAAGGCGATATCGTCCTCTTGGATGAGCCAAGCTCTTACCACAAAGATCGTTCCAATCTGGTTCCGGCCAGCGGTACGGGCAATTTAGCCTATGTCATATACACGTCAGGTTCAACGGGAAAACCGAAAGGCGTGCTTATCGAGCATCAAGGCTTAACCAACTACATCTGGTGGGCCAAGGAGGTCTATGTGAAAGGGGAGAAAACAAACTTCCCGCTGTACTCATCGATCTCGTTTGATTTAACGGTAACTTCCCTGTTCACCCCGCTGGCCACAGGCAATACGATTATAGCTTACCGCGGGGAAGACAAAACGGAACTGCTCGCAAACATCGTGAAGGACCCCAGGGTCGATATCATCAAATTGACCCCGGCTCACTTGCATGTACTGAAAGAAATGAATATCGCGGATGAAAGCACAGTCCGGAAAATGATCGTAGGCGGGGAAAATTTAAGCACGAGGCTGGCCGAAAGCATCAGCAGTCAATTTACGAACGGACTGGAACTGTTCAACGAATATGGGCCTACGGAAACGGTAGTCGGATGCATGATTTATCATTATGATGCCGAGAAAGACAGGCGGCAGTCGGTACCGATAGGAAAGCCCGCGGCAAATACGAACCTGTATGTGCTGGATGCAGGGGGAAAGCCTGTACCTGTGGGAGTACCGGGAGAAATCTACATCGGGGGACGGGAGTAGCCAGAGGCTATTTAAACCGCCCGGAATTGACGGCAGAGAAATTTGTGGACAACCCGTTTGTTCCCGGAGAGAAAATGTACCGGACAGGGGACTTGGCCAGGTGGTTGCCGGACGGGAATATCAAATACTTGGGCCGAATCGATAACCAGGTCAAGATTCGCGGATATCGCATTGAACTTGGAGAGGTGGAATCTGCTTTATTAGACATGGAATCCGTTCAGGAAGCAGTCGTGACGGCATGGGGTGAGGACGGATCTAAGCAATTGTGTGCTTATCTTGTAGGAGATCCCTCAATAGAAACGATACAGTTTCGACAGCAATTGCTGAGAAGATTCCCAGAATATATGATTCCGGCTTATTTTGTACGATTAGAGGAACTGCCCTTAACATTGAATGGTAAAATTTATCGGGAAGCCTTGCCTGCACCGGAAGGAAGGATGAAATCCGGAACCGAATATACAGCTCCCCGAACGTCAATTGAAAAACAATTAAGCGAAATATGGAAAGAAGTTCTGGCTAATCCAAACCTGGGGATTCACGATAACTTTTTTGAGGCCGGGGGCCATTCTCTTAAAGTACTGCAGTTAATTAACAAAATAAACGCGGTGGTGGGAACCAATATTCAATATCCTGTCGTGTATCAAGCACCAACTATAGAAAAGATGGCTTATGCCATCCAAGCAGCAACCTTGGAATCAAAAACGGACAACCCCTTCATCAAATTAAATCAGAACGGTTCCGTCAATTTGTTCTGCTTCCCGCCTTTAATCGGCTATGGGTTGGTATATAACGAAATGGCTAACCGGCTAGATGGCGATTGTATCGTTTATGCCACTGATTTTCTTAAAGAACCGTCTAGTTACGAACAGATGATTGATCAATATGCAGAATATATGATCAGGATTCAAAACCAAGGTCCTTATCTTTTACTTGGTTACTCCTCGGGGTCAAATTTAGCATTTGAAGTTACTAAAGCTTTGGAGCAAAAAGGGTGTACCGTATCTGATATTATTATGTTGGATTCCAGAATAAGGGATTCCGTTGCTCCATTAACATCAGAAGATATAGAAGAAACTATCCAGCTTAATATGGAGATCATTCCCGATTATTACAAAGAGATTTTAACCATTCCTTCCATTCAGGAAAAAATGAAAAGCTTTCTTACGTATCAAAATCAATTAATTAATTCCGGAGTAATAAAAGCAAACATTCATCATTTCATATGTGATGATTTGACCGAAAGAGGATGGTCACAAGCTACTATGCAAAATTACCGGGAATATGAACTAATTGGTACCCATATTCAAATTCTTGATCCTGAATATATAGAGGATAACGTTCAAAAGCTAAGGTCCATCATAAAGGAAATAATCAAACTGCATCAAAATGTTCTTGTACGCTCATAGCAGCAAAAACAAAAACCTTCAGAGAAGCGAGATTTTGATATGCTCCCCTTGCGGTAGACAGTTGAAATAATAAAACTGTTTACTGTAAAGAGGAGCATTTTTTCATGTCCCCTAAAGCAAAAGTATCAGGATCAGAAAAGATTGCAGCTGTTGAAAAGTATTTACGTGGAGAAGATTCGCTTAATCATTTAGCAGCACTTCTTGATGTACACCATTCATCCGTTAGGCAATGGCTTCAGACTTACCAGTCGCTAGGCCCAAACGGATTGCTTCAAACATTACAGAATGCATCTTACTCCGCAGAGTTAAAAAGAATAGCTGTCGAGGACTATTTGGCTGGCGGCGGTTCTCACATGGATATATGTAAAAGATATGGCATTAAGTCAACCCGCCAATTGCGCGATTGGATTCTGAAGTATAATAGTCATGAGAAGTTGAACACTTCCGGAACGGGAGGAACGCCGATCATGACAAAAGGACGAACAACTACTTACGATGAGAGAGTTGAAATCGTCAGATTCTGCATTGAACATCAACACAATTATGCCCAGACAGCTGATAAATTCCAGGTATCCTATCAGCAAGTGTATTCATGGACAAATAAATACTTAACATCTGGTGTGGATGCACTTCAGGACAGACGCGGGAAAAGAAAATCTGAGGATGAGATGTCCGAAGTGGAGAAACTAAGGGCTCAGAATAAGCTGTTACAGGCTGAGAACAGAAGGAAGCAGATGGAGATCGATTTGCTAAAAAAGCTGGACGAGATCGAAAGGAGGCGGTTCTAAGCCAGGTAAGGTATGAAACGATATACCTTGCAATACGCGAGCTCCATGAAACGAAGTCATATCCCATATGTCAATTATGTGATCTTATTGGGATCCAACGTTCATCGTATTATAAATGGATCAACCGGAAAGAAAGCATGAATGAGATCTTTAATAAAGCGTTGCTTCCCATGATTAAAGATGCCTACGAGGAAAAGGATGGCATCCTTGGATATCGCCAGATGACCATTAAACTAAACCGAGAACGCCATTTAACTGTCAATCATAAGCGAATATACAGACTTATGGGCATCCTAGGCCTTAAATCGGTATGCCGCAGGAAGCGAAAAAACTACATCCATTCCACGCCTGAAATTACGGCGGAAAATATCTTGAACAGAGACTTTGAATCCTCTGAGTTCGGTACAAAATGGCTCACAGATGTGACTGAAATGAAGTATGGCAACCAAAACAAGGCTTATCTTAGTGCAATCCTTGATTTATCGGATAAAAGCATTGTTTCTTTTGTGGTAGGGCATTCCAACAACAATGAACTTGTATTTAAAACTTTTGATATCGCCCATATGACTTATCCTGACGCTATACCCCTCTTTCACAGTGACCGGGGTTTCCAATATACATGTAAAATCTTCAAGAAAAAACTAGACGATGCAGGTATGACTCAAAGCATGTCCAGGGTATCCAGATGTATAGATAATGGCCCAATGGAATCATTCTGGGGAATGATGAAATCCGAAATGTATTATCTTCGTAAGTTCTATACATATGAGGAACTGGAAGCAACCGTGATAGAATACATCGATTACTACAATACTCGTCGATACCAGAAAAGACTTAATTGTATGACGCCGTTGGAATATAGGCAATACCTTCTAAGTTCAGCAGCATAGAAAATGGCACCAACCATGGGGATACGGTTAGTGCCACAACTTTTTTTGTTTTTTACACTGTCTACTTGACAGGGGTCAGTTCATTTTGTTGGAGGTTTTTGTTTTTTTTCCAGATACCATATAATGTATGATCATGTAATAGATATTAAATATGAACGGGTGGACATTTATGCTGTATCCTTTATTTGTACGCCGAATCCGTTCACAGTAAAGGAGTTATGTAAATGAATCCATATGTACTTGATTTCCAGGAGGTTGACAAAACAAATCTGATGATTGTCGGGGGTAAAGGCTTAAATTTAGGAGAATTATCAAGGATTGAAGGGGTACGGGTACCCGAAGGCTTTTGCGTTACAACTGAGGCGTATAAAAAAATAATTGGGGAGAACAGGGGAATTCAGGAATTACTCAGCCGATTATCAGAACAAAGGATTAGCGATAGAGAAAAAATAAATGAATTTAGCACAAAGATACGTGAGCTCATTGAAAGGACCAAAATCCCGCAAGACATTGAAGAAGAGATTAAGGGTCACCTTATAAAGCTGGATGAAGGGAGTGCATATGCTGTCCGTTCCAGTGCCACGGCTGAAGATCTGCCGCTTGCTTCCTTTGCAGGCCAACAGGATACCTATTTAAACATCAAAGGGAAAGATTCTATTTTACAGCATGTTAGCAAGTGCTGGGCCTCGCTTTTTACGAATCGTGCAGTAATCTACCGTATTCAAAACGGTTTTGACCACCACCAGGTTTACCTCTCTGTTATCATCCAACGGATGGTTTTCCCGCAGGCCTCAGGGGTATTATTTACGGCTGATCCCGTCACTTTCAACCGGAACGTGCTCTCTATTGATGCCGGCTTTGGTCTGGGCGAGGCTCTAGTCTCCGGTTTGGTAGATCCTGATCTCTATAAAGTGCGAGAGGGAAAAATAATCGGTAAAAAAATATCTGCCAAGAAATTAGCCATTTATGCATTAGAGGAAGGTGGAACGGAAGAACGGGAAATCGAACCTGAGCGGCAAAATATGTCGTCATTGACAGACAGGCAGGTTTTACAGCTTGAGCGAACGGGCAGAAAGATCGAGGGGTATTTTGGACATCCGCAAGATATCGAATGGTGTCTTTTTGAAGATAACATCTATATTGTTCAGGCACGTCCTATCACTACTTTATATCCATTGCCGGATGTGAACGATGGAAAGAATCATGTGTATGTATCGTTGGGTCACCAACAAATGATGACAGATGAGATTAAACCGTTAGGCATGTCATTCTATCAAATGTTAACGGAAATACCGTTAATCCAAGCCGGCGGCAGGTTATTTATAGATGTTTCTCATGATTTGACTTCTCCCATAGGCCGAAAGATTATCATAAGAGGTATGGGGAACGATCTAAAATTAAAAACAGCACTCTCTGTTTTATTGAACCGGAAAGACTTTATGAAATCATTGCCGCGCGGTAAAAGGACCCCTTTGCACTTCTTGAGCCTGCCTATGCTATTACAGGCGATCAAGATCTACCGGAAAAATGACATAGAAGTTATCCAAAACTTAATGAATCAGATTGAAACATCCATACGTGATATGAAGCAGAGAATCTCTAAAGTAACGGGTGACGAATTGTTTGAATTCATATTACAGGATCAAAAACAATTAATGAAGGCTACGTTTAATCCGACAGGTATGGCAGCGATCATAATCGGCCTGAATGCATCGGGCTGGATCAATAAACATATGGAAAAATGGCTGGGAGAAAAGAACGCAGCCGATACACTTTCCCAATCTGTATCCAACAACATTACTTCTGAAATGGGTTATGCGCTTCTGGACGTATCTGATGTCGTCAGGCAATATCCGCAAGTAGTTGAATATTTCCACCATGCTACTGACGAAACCCTTTTTGAGGACCTCTCTAAACTGGAAGGAGGGGAGGCTGTCAGTAATTCGATGAGGGACTTTCTCGAAAAATATGGGATGCGTTGTTCCGGAGAGATCGATATTACTAAACCTCGCTGGAATGAAAAGCCGACAACACTGATTCCTATGATTCTAAACAACATTAAAAATTTTGCGCCAAACGCAAGCAGCGTAAAATTCAAGCAGGGACGATTGGAGGCAGAACAAAAGGAACGTGAACTCTTAACCCGTTTGGAGCAACTGCCCGGGGGCAAACGAAAGGCGAAAAAGACAAAGAAAATGATTAGCCTGTTACGCAATTTTGTAGGATATCGGGAATATCCTAAGTATTTTTTCATCAGACGCTATGAAATATATAAGAAAGCCCTGATGAAAGAAGCTCTTAAACTTGTGGAGAAGGGAATTATCCAAGAGAAGGAAGAGACCTATTATCTGTCCTTTGAGGAGTTTCGGGAGACTGTGCGGACCAAGCGGCTCGACAACAGCATCATAACTAAGAGAAAAGAAGATTACGAGTTCTATAAAAAATTATCACCACCACGGGTAATGACATCTGAGGGTGAAATTATAACCGGTAAAATTATCTCTTGTAATTTCCCCCCGGGTGCTTTAACGGGTACACCAGTTTCGTCCGGTATCATTGAAGGGCGTGCCCGTGTTGTTTTAAAGATGGAGGAGGGGAATATAGAAGATGGCGATATCCTGGTAACCGCATTTACTGATCCTAGCTGGACACCATTGTTTGTTTCTGTTAAAGGCTTGGTCACAGAAGTAGGAGGACTAATGACTCACGGTGCCGTCGTTGCGCGTGAATACGGACTTCTGGCTGTCGTAGGTGTGGACAACGCAACAAAGCGTATCAAAGACGGACAGAAGATCCGGGTGAACGGAACAGAAGGGTATGTTGAGATAATTTGAATTCATGAAGAAAGAACATTTCGTTATTTGGAATGAGAGAATTCACAGTACACCTCCGGCTGCTCCAGTACTCCTTTTTTCCATCTATTACAACTAAATAATCTTTCGAATTTTTAAGATTGGTTAAAGGTACGTTCACTATAATTCAAAACTGTAAGGTAGCTGCCTACAAAAACGATATGGAGGGACTTAACAATGAACAAAATTCTTTCTGTCATGGACACAACGAAAAAGAAAGTTGGTGCTGCAATCCTTTGCAGCGCATTAATTTTTGCCATAGGTACAGGAACAACGCTTGCTTCGGCCAGTAAAATTGATTCCACTGAATCTGGTACCTTGGCGGTAAAATCAGAAAACGGCGTTAGAAGCTATTCAACTATGTCCATTATTTCAGTAGTGATGCTTACAGCGTTCGCAGTTATTTATTCACTGACTTATAACAATATGCAAATCGATAATCAAAATAAGTTACATTCAGTGCCCAAGCAAAATATAATAGAATAATACAATAAAATATAGTTTACATAATATATATTATGTACTATATTATCGCCTCCATGAAACGTTGATCAGTGAAAAATCATTGAACGAAAAGGTATCAACGATAAGGTCGACGGAAACAGGAGCAAGCGGGAGCTGCCAATTGCTGCTTTCGATGTAAAGGACCTGCAAATCGGGATGGCCATGTGCAAGCCGCTCTTTCAGCCTAGAGCGATGTTTCGACAGAGTTGGCGAATTGGCCATCCTTTGCGGCAGCTGTCATAACGAATTGACTAAAGCAAAAGCCCTTAGGTTAAACCTTTCTGATTAATATTTTCACAAAATCCGTATTTTGTACATATGTATAGTAAATTAAAACCTATTACCTTTTTAGAAAAGTTCCCAGCGGGCTAAGGAATTTTACCGACTCCGGATATATCAACCCAGGAAATAAAGCTCAAAAAACACACGATGCAATTACATCAGCTTGCAATCACATCGTGTGTTTTTTGCGAAAATTTACCTTGGGAAGATAAATATAAGTTTACTCATCATTTTTTTCAAGTTTTTCCTCTTTATAATTTCATTTAAATCCTCAACGTACCGAACATAGTACTTATTTGTTTTTTGTCCTACTTTATAGTGTACTTCTATTTCTTGATTGTCAGCATTTTTATAGGTAAGTGAGATATAATGCACATTATCTACTTTGTCATAATAATCTTCCACTTTAGCATGATCAGCTGTTACTTTAAATTCCATCTCGTTGCCTTTATTTCCCCGGTCAATCTTAAATTTATCTTTTTCTGATTTATCCATAAGCATCTTATACATCGTTTCCCCGTCATTTCTAATTCTGGCATTTTCAAATGCCAAGGCAGTTTCGATAGGTTCTGAAATAATGTTTTTTTTCTGTTGGCCCTTTTGGCTTAATTCCTTAATTTTGTCCATATCGTTTACCCTTTTCTTTCCCTGATCGTCCACATTTAGATAAATTTTCTGTTCATACAATTTCGTTACATGTTGATCGTAGGGAATCCAAGGGACCAGAGCCAACTTATCGCTATTGATAATTCTGGAATCCAGTCTAAAATTCAGCACCCCTTTCATGCTTTTCCCGGGTAAAATATTTCCCTGAAAATCTCCAATATTTTCGGACATCATATCGTCCAAACTCAAATTGGAGTATGTGGAAAAACCTATATTCGAAAATGAAGTAACAGTAAATCCCTCTACAAAAGGTCTGATCTCTTTTTCGGACGTATTTTTTATTTCTACCGGTACATCAATGACAACAAAATCAGGGTCTTCCGACTGCGCCAGTTCCGTTAATTCCTCATTGATTTGATAGGGCTTTACATGGATTTCCCTATCATAACTTTGTAAGGTAACTCCCTTTTCACTCATTTTGTAATCTTTCTTTATCGTATTATCCAGCACCGGTTTATTTACAGAATAATAGCTTATTACAAAAGCAATTAGGAAGAGAAGCATAAAAAAAGCAATCAGGATTCGCCTGTTTTTCTGCTGACATGTATCATGAGATCACCTCAATGGAAGTGACCCTGCCATTCTCTAAAATAATTTTCTCGTCGGCCAAATAATCGATTTCTTCCCTATCATGACTTGCCACAATAATGGTTTTTCCTTTATTCTTCAAATTCAATAATAACTCCCTCATGCTCTCAACGGCGTCAGAATCCAAAGCATTCGTCGGCTCGTCCAGCAAAAGCAGTTCAGGATCTTCCATAATGGCCTGGGCAATGCCCAGCCTTTGTTTCATACCCAGTGAATACTTCTTATATTTCCTTTTATCTTCCGGTTGAAGCCCCACCCATAATAAGGACTCGCGAATTTGATCATCAGTAATTTGTTTCCTAATGGACGCCAACAACTGAAGATTTCTAAATCCTGTATATTGAGGCAAAAAACCCGGATATTCGATCAAGATGCCTACACTTTCAGGGAAAGAATGTTTGGCATTTAATGTTTGATTATTCACGATGACCTCTCCGGTATTCGGAATAATTAATCCGCATAACGCTCTTAAAAGCATCGTTTTGCCGGAACCATTCTTTCCTTGAAGGCCATATATTCTTCCTTGATGAAACTCCAAATTGATATCACATAAAACGCGCTGCCCTTGTATAGTCTTATTCACCTTTATCATTTTAGCGTATACACTCATTCATATTCTCCTTTAATCCTGTGCCGACAGGACATCTTTCTTTAGTATATATAAAAGACCGGCTATGAACGAAACTGCGGCGATGGTTCCGTTAACCATGAAACATTGCGAGAGCATCGTCCCCTCTTCATTTCGAAATAATTCCGTCCTGGCGATCATCCCATAGTTTCCCGGAGACCCGATTTGATCTACAAAAGAAGAGATGGCCACTAAAGCTGCCACTGTAATGAAGCCATAAATGGGTTTGATTAGCATACTTAATGTCTGTTGGAGGAGACAGCACATCAGGGTGAAGAAAAACGAAATGATTATGGTTTTCATCAATACTATGGCTAATGATGCATCGGTTACAGATTGGGGCAACCGTTGCAGGGAGTTTTCACTCCAGCTATAAGATAACGTTCGGGTTACGAATCCCCAGACCAAAACGATCATCACAAACAGAAGATAGTATAGGGTAACGTTCATGACGATCCATACGCTCTTGCTCAGCCACCATGTGCTTTTATTATTCGTTCTGGTTAATATATAGGGACCATGATCATGCAAATCATCCGCTGTATAATGACTAACGATATACACAGCTGACAAATGAAAACATATCCAGGATGCGGGAATATGGAAAACCTCGTCTTTCGTTTTATCGTACCCTTCCAGTAATCCCAACACGATATCCCCTATATTGGAGGGACTTAAACTTGAAGAGTTTACTTTGATCATAATGATCATCAAAATAAAGATTACCAATAGTTTCCCTTTATTTTCCTCAAGCCCGAATAGAAAATCCCTTTTCAAGAGGATCAGAAATTTCCTCATTCTCCCTCCCTCTTCCCTACAGAGAAATAATTGAACCGCAAGTACATCGATTGATTGATAAAATAGAAGACAACAAATAAAACTAGGATATAGCTTGCATAAAGTCCCATTGTTGCAGGCTCCAGCCAAGTATCCGTTGACCAAAAAATATATCGGCTAAAAATATGGACATCCAGCTCATTTCTTTCCATAAGATATTCTAGAAAAAGCAAAGACATCACGGATACAAACGATACCCATTTGGTCTTGCTGATCAAGTAGATCATGTCTGCCAATAATAAAACAATGGAAATCCCTAAGCTGTAAAGCATAAATCGTATTAGGGTGACCAAATAGGATTGGTACAAAAACAGGTTGTTTGCCCAGGTACTTTCCATATCTAAATTAACCGCGACTTGATAGATTAGACTTTCGGTAGTCGTCCAGGTATTTAGACCTTTATTAAATAATATAGCGGATACAAATGCCGTTCCTATTATGGCTGCCGAAACTGTGATGCTAATAAACAACATAAAGCGGAACCGTTTTTTAAACAGTTTTTTTCTGGATGCGAATCTGATTACCCTGTAAGGATCCTCCATGAATCCTAACCCATATAAGTAGGAAAACAGAGCAATAGGTGTAATAAAATACAGATTGGTAAGGCCTGTAATGGGAACAAATAAATCTAAATAATGCAAGGTTGGGACTGTATGAAGCGTATGGTAAGAAATCATATAGAAAAGAACGGCCAACACAGCAATTAAGGAAACTGAAATCTTTGTCTTGATTTCCTTTTCAAGTAAGTCGTTATTGGAGAACATCTTTTTTCCTTGCCCCCCATATGGTTATAGCTATAGTCAACCCTAATAAAACGAGACCATCTACTGTCCAATATAGAGGTATATCGGAGATCCTTACCGATGTATGGGCCTTTATAATTTGAACAGGTATAAATGGATCGGGCACTTGGATGCCATACAGGAACAGCATCAGGATGAACGCACCTGAAAGTATGACAAACTTGTTATTCACCAGGAAAGAAAGGGAAAAACAGAAACAGGAGAAAATAGCTCCATAAAGCGAAGCGATCCCTGTATACATCATAACGAATAACAGAGGGCTAGTATAATAAACCCCTACAAAATATTCCAAAGTTTGCAAATAATAATAAGGTCCGAAAGAAGGATGGGGGGTAACGCGCTGGGCAATAACATAGACGCTGCCATGAAATCAAACATCAGTGTACACATCACGACCAAAAACCCCATGATAAAACAAATAACAAATTTACTCGAATAATATTTCCTTCTGGTCGTGCGGATGATGCTGACTTTCATATATCCGTTCTTTCTGTCCAGCCATAACGAATCCGAATAGGGGATAGCAACAAGCAGCGGAAGAATGAAGTAAAAGGAAAAGTGCATCGCATTCATACCGTCAATACCCATCCATAGATTATACGGGGTATCTAGTTGGGAAAGTTCTAAAGGGACAGGCAGATTGGGGAGAATGCTGGTGACAATATGGATGCAGGACATCGCAATCCCCACGAACAAGGCGCCGAAAAAATGTTTATTCCAGAAAGCTTTGGCCCACTCTACTTTTAGCAACTGAATCATGATTTTCACTCCAGACAAGGAGCAGCAATTCCCAAAAGGAAGATTGCTGCTCTATGTAATTATGTAATTAGATTGAATCCGGACTCCACCAAAACCATACGTTATATGTAGAATAGATTTCGTCCTTAAAACCTCTAATCGTAATCTGACTGTTTCCGAAACGTTCGTAGGCATTATTTAATAAATAATTACCAGATCCATCAGGTCTAATTTTTAATCCTTTCTTTCCCGGTAACACGGCTGATACATAGGTTCTCGGATCATCCGAACTAAATTTTTTAGGATTTACGTATGTTGTTGCATACCACACCCGAGCATTATCTGCTTTATGCCCTTTCACATAAACAGAAGTAGCATCGGTTTTTTCCCTCGCCGGTCTTACAAAAGATGAATCCGTATATCCGGGAACATCGAAGCCTAAACAATAGTACGTGTCCTCAATATTGCCTGCTGCTTTTGCATCCGATACGCCCAGACCTGCAATACCTGCAGCACATACGGAAGCTAGGATTGCATGTTTAATAAATTTTTTCATTTTATATGTACCTCCTTTTTTTTGGCAAATCAAGTATATAGCAGAATAAGATAGTATTCAATATATTTTTATATTAAGTTTTCTTTATTTTACTAATATACGTCATTTATTCAATAAATTACTCTAAAGGTATGATTAGCCTTCAATTTTAACTTAGACATTCCGATTGCTATAATACAATACTTAAAGAGACTGCTTTCCTAAATTGTAAGGAAAGCAGTCTCTTACTAATGATTTGAACGCAGCCCCTTTAAGGATGCGGCTTTTAGTTTTACTTATTAACTCTTTTAGAAGCTGATTACTAGTTTTTAATTGGACCTTCAATTGTAGGGACGCTTTGAACAATCATTGTATGACTAACGTCAGTTGATATAACTTCACCTATTCCACCAGCAACTATGTTGGTAGTTACCACACCTTCGAATATAACTTGCCGTTTTATATCGGATAGTACAGAAATTCTTGGAGTCTCTGGTTTCCATGTATGGCCGTATGTAACGCCTAACAAAGCACTTCTAGCGGTAGTTTTTGTTATTTTCCCTGACCGTGGAACATAATCAATTGTTACGTATCCTTTAATCCAATAAAGATAATTATCATAAATGTTCTCTTCAAACGTTTCTGTTTTAATATTCTCTCGAGAGTTTAAACTTTTCGTTAGAGTGTTTAAACTTCTACTTTCTTTATCCATATAAACTGTTTGAACCTGACTTTCTGCTAATTCTTTTTGATCTTTCATATGCGATAATAAAGCTGCTAATTCATCTGGAGTTTGAACACTATAAGCATATTCACCTTTAGCTTTCTCTGCATTTGTCATTGGTCTAACTTCTTGTCCGAAAGCGGCATAAACTTGATCAAAAGATCGAAATTTACCTTTATATTTCAAAAGATAACTTGAAGGTAAACTTTCTGCAGAATTTTTCATTGCTGGCGTAGAGTTATTTTCCGCAAATACGGAAGTTGATAATGTAAAACTAAGACTAGCTATTAGAAATAGTGATAAAATACCCTTTCGCATTCAAACACTCCCCTTTTTGGAATATTTTATTTGGACATCTATATTATACTATATAAACAAAGTTATTTATGGTAATATGTTTTCTTATTTATAGTAACATGTTTACCGTTCACCCAGATACTTAGATAGTTGTTGGTTGAACGGTAGCAATTCAGGAGTAAATATCTTCATCTACCCCGACCGAGGTACTTCGCTCCCTCCATTTTGCTTTTTAATTTTGCAAAAGGTAATTATTCCACCACTGTTCAATTTGCAGATACCCGAGGAATGGAGAATGTCAGTACTAGTATATCGGCGATGGCGGACACTCAAAAATTTTTAATTCAAAAAAACGTTCATTAGAATACTAAAAACATCAACACAGACTATACGACTAAACTATTTTCTTGCTGAATTTCAAAAAAGTTATACAATGCCCCAAATAAGTTTGCATCATTTTGAAATTTACATGTAACGACATTTGGATAAACATTGCTGCACTTTTTGCATCATTTTCTATCGTTACAGGAATATTACATTGATCTTGTAATAGCCCTGCCAGGTTTTGCTTGTGTAAATACGGTAACGCACCACCGTGATAAATCATCCCCGCATTTACATCTACTGTTCCCGGACAGCTGATGGCAATTCCCTTTTACCTTTTTTTCATTTTCTTTATATACTTTTGTCATGCCCTCCAGATAATTCAAAAAAAAGAATGCACCAGCATTGGGGACCTCCTCTATTGTGATTGAACATTTTCTGGATAGGATTACAGCATAAAGAAATAACTTACAAGCCAGGCTGCATTCCATAATATGATAGCGGCTGCCACCAGGTTGAGTCCGGAAGCACAATAGCCGTTAATTAACGGGTTCAAAAAGCCCGGCTCTTCAACCAGATTTCCGAACCCGTTAATTTACAAATGAGATCCGCCACTTGCATCAATCAATTGACCGGACTTACCATAAAAATAGCTCCTGGCCCGGTATCATTTTATTTAAAATTAATTCGATTTAAAAGCTTCGTTTTCTGATAATGAAACATGGATTGAGATAACTCAAATATCGTTCCATTTACAAGGTATACTGTATTTTCAATAAGAAGCGCCGGATCATGTTCATTTACTTCCAATAATTGTGCACTTTCTTTGTCTATCTTTTCACAACTAATCACTTTATCTGCAAACCCGATGTTGAGGTGCAAGTCTTCAATTAGATAACTGTATATGGAGTTTAATGCGATTTCTTCATTTAAATATGGCACAACGTCTTTTTTAAAGAAGCTTATTTCAATCGAAAATGATTTACCGTCTACAATTCGTAATCGTTTCACAAAATATAGTTTCGTTCTTAACTGACATTGCATCCGTTCAGCTAATGCCTCATTGGCTTCTATTACATGTAACTCTAATACTTTTGTTTCAATATTTTGTGAAACAAGATTTTTCGTTAAACCACGCAGACTTCCTAAATTAATATAATCTGTTATGGGTGTTTCCCGTAAAAACATCCCGCTTCCTTGCACCTGAAAAATGTAACCCCGATTGACAAGCTGCCCCACAACTTTACGTATCGTATTTCGGCTAACTCGGAATATACTCATTAACTCTTCTTCCGTCGGCAACTTTTTTGTCTCATTGAATTTTCCCTCGCGAATATCTTTCTCTAAACTGTCCGCAATTTTTTTATACTTTACGTTCATATTCCGTCTCCTAAAATTACCTTTTTCCTTTTATAACTCTTCCCCCCTCGTTGCAATGATATGCTTATACCAGTGAAACGAAAGCTTCTTTTTACGTTTTAAGTTATTATCATGATCTACAAAAATAAAACCATACTGCTTCTTGTAACCATTTAACCAGCTTAACAGATCAATAACTGACCATGCATAATATCCTTTTAGATGAATTCCTTCTTTGATAGCACGCTTTATAACTTTTAAATGTTCTTCAACATATTTAATTCGCGGTACATCTACAATTTCTCCATCAATAATTGGATCTTCATCACCAAGCCCGTTTTCCGTTACATACATTTTAATGTTGCCATATCGCTCTTTTAACATATGCAGGCCATTTAAAAAACCTTCCGGTGATATTTCCCATCCCCATTTTGTATATGTTTTGTCTTTCATCCGTACTGTTCGATAAAATCCGTCAAAAGAAGGATTACCTGGAGCAAGAGTAGATGTTTCTCTAGAATGTTCCTCATTCTCAATATCCTTATAATATCGTTCCACTCGTATGGGTTGATAATAGTTTAAACCGATAAAATCGTTTTTCCCGGCGTTTTGTTTGATCATCTCTAACTCTTCAATCGTCCAGTTAGGTATCCATCCCTTTTCTTTTAATTGCTGTGTAACATAAGATGGATACTCTCCTTTCAGAATCGGATCATAGAACCAAAATGTCTCATATTCATTAGCATGACGTTCCGCCAAAATGTTATCCGGCTGATTATCTATGCTATATGCAGGCAAGAAAACGTGTGTTATGCCAATCTCTCCATATTGCTTTAACTGTTTGTACAAATTAACTGCTTTCGCATGTGCATAAAACACATAGTGAGTAGCTTGAAAATATTTTGGAACATCATTTTGAATGCCTGGCGGATGGGCACCTTTTAAATACCCTAACCCGCAAAACATAACGGTCTCATTAAATGTAATCCAATGTTTCACCCGGTCTCCAAATGCTCTAAAACAAATCTCTGCATACTTTACAAACGCCTCTGCTGTCCGCTTATTCGTCCATCCGCCATCTTCTTCCAGTGTCAATGGCAAGTCCCAATGGTACAAAGTAACAAACGGAACAATCCCATATTCTAAACATTCATCGATGATTCTGTTATAAAAATCTATTCCTTTTTCGTTTATCTCTCCATCACCAGCCGGTAGAATCCGTGCCCACGAGATGGAAAAACGATAAGATTCCAAGCCCATTTCAGCCATTAATCGGATATCTTCTTTATACCGATGATAATGATCAATAGCCACGTCGCCATTTGTCTGATTATATGTTTTACCGGGAATTTTTGAAAAAACATCCCAATTCGTAATGCCTTTTCCATCTTCATTCCATGCGCCCTCTACTTGATAAGAAGCTGAAGCAGCCCCAAATAAAAAATCATGTGGAAATTTCAATAGATATCCCTCCATTTATAATAACGAATTTGAATTATATCTCCCTATTTAATTTATAGGTACAAATTTTAAACTAATTATACTCTAATTAACATGCTTTTTCTATATAAAGATATCATGAACGAATCTAATCCTTTACTCGTAATTTTCAGGTTAATTTAACGAGTTTGAACTATTTGAGCAACATCGTTTGGAAGATTGGCTTATTAGGGCACAAATTCGTTTGAAGGACAAAAAAACAAAAACCAGAACGAATGAACGTCAGTCATTTTAATAAAAATAAAAAACTATTGGAAAATATCCAATAACTTCTTTATGCTCTAAATAACGATCTTTTTAAAAAGTTAAATATCTCCTCCTTAAACAATTTCAAGTTATCAACTTGCTCAAGACTTATATAAAATCGTTCAGCAGCATTTTCAACAAGATTTATGATGATTTTAGCTGTCGATTTTACATTAATGCCACCGATTATCTCGTTATTTTTAATGGCTTTATTTAATATATCCTCAAGCCAGTGATAATAAGGCTGATAGATCGCTTCCCATTTCTCCATTGAATAATCTATAGCTAGACCGGAATAACAAAGGACAATAATATTTTTGTATGCCTCTGTTATATTAAAGGTTTCGTCAATCACAACTTCCAAGACATCCCAGAAGCTTTCTTTGCCTTGAATCTTTTCCTTAATTCCTTCGAAAGTAATTGTAAGAAGATTATCAGCAATGGCTGGTATTAAAGCGTTTTTTGATGAAAAATATAAATAAAAAGTTCCTTGTGCAATGCCCGCTTTCTTTACGATATCTGAAACGGAAGTTTTATCAAATTTTTTTTCGGAAATGACTTCAATGGCGGCTTGTAAAATTTTATTGTATTTCCCGACAGAAATGTTTGCCATGTCGTTAAGAACCTTTCTCACAAAAATGAATAACTATCAGTCATCAGTCATTATTATATAGCAATACTAATATAATGTCAAAACTGATCCAGTATATATTTTCAGCTTGCTTTTATTTTTTTATTTTGCTAAAATAACTGACGAACGTTCGTCAAAATCTGAGGTGACTATTTTGAAAAGCGACGAAATCAAGGAAGCAGCTCTTAAGTATTTCACAATTCATGGTTATGAAGGAGCATCCCTTTCTCAAATAGCTGAAGAAGTGGGTATGAAGAAGCAATCCATTTACGCTCATTTCAAAGGAAAGGATGATCTTTTTCTGCAAGTTCTGCGTGATGCGAAAGAAACTGAGCTGTCTTCAAAACTCCAATATTTCAGTAAAATTGATTCGCAAAATCCCGAAAAGGATTTGTACGGATTTCTACAATTGGTAATCGACCTTTTCCAAAAAAATGAGCAGTTAAAGTTTTGGCTGCGCATGTCTTTTTTTCCACCGGTCCATCTTGCAAAAGTAATCGAAAAGGAAGTCTTAGATACCGAGAATAAGGTACAGGCGGTACTGCAAAGAAAATTTGAGGATTGGATTGATGCTAAAGTAATATACGGAGATGAAGCAAAAACCTCGAACCTCGCCTTCCTGGGAGTAGTCGATTCCATTATGTTGGAACTTGTTTACGGTAATGATGAGAAACAGCTCAAGGATAAATTAGAATCCTCTTGGAAAGTATTTTGGAGAGGTATTTCACATCAATGATACGGAAAGTAGGTGCTGATACATGAAGAAACCAATAAAAGAACAGAAGACGGTATTAATTATTCTTCTAAGTAATATTTTTATTGCCTTTCTGGGAATTGGTCTAATTGTCCCTGTTATGCCATCTTTCCTGAATATCATGCATTTATCAGGAAAAACGATGGGTTATCTTGTAGCCGCATATGCTTTAGCCCAGTTGCTTATGTCACCACTTGCAGGACGCTGGGTTGACCGTTACGGCAGAAAAAAAATCATCATAATCGGCGTATTCCTTTTTGGTATTTCGGAACTTATCTTTGGTTTAGGCACGCATGTGTCGGTGTTTTATATATCAAGGATTCTAGGGGGAACTAGTGCTGCCTTTATTATGCCCGGTGTTACTGCATATGTTGCAGATATTACATCCATTCAGGAAAGGGCAAAAGCGATGGGCTATATTTCCGCGGCTGTTAGCACTGGCTTTATTATAGGACCTGGCATCGGTGGCTTTATTGCAGAATACGGTGTACGCATACCTTTCTTCTTTGCGGCTATCCTTGCCTTTTTCGTAGGCATTTCATCCATCTTTATTTTAAAAGAGCCTCTAACAAAGGAGCAGCTTGCAGAAATTTCTGCTAATGCAAAACAAACAAACTTTATAAGCAATATAAAAAGGTCTGTTAATCCTGTTTACTTTATTGCCTTTATCATTGTATTTGTTCTCGCTTTCGGTTTATCTGCATATGAGACTGTTTTTAGCCTATTTTCTGATCATAAATTCGGCTTTACTTCGAAGGACATTGCAGTCATTATCACCATTAGTGCAACCTTCGGTGTTATTATGCAAATATTTATGTTTGGAAAAATGGTAAATAAACTCGGGGAAAAAAAATTGATCCAATTATGTTTAATCACAGGTGCAATATTAGCGATAGCATCCACCGTAGTGTCCAGCTTTTTAAGCATGCTGGCGGTAACTTGCTTCATCTTCCTCGCATTTGACTTGCTTCGTCCGGCATTGACCACATTTTTATCAAAAGCTGCCGGGAAAGAGCAAGGATTTATTGCCGGAATGAATTCAACTTATACGAGCTTGGGTAACATCCTTGGACCAGCAATTGGTGGAATACTGTTTGACGTAAATATCCACTATCCTTACCTTTTTGCTGCTGTCATTATGGTCATTGGACTCGGTATTACAGTCATGTGGAAAGAAAAGCAATTTGCAGAAAGCTTGTCGGAATAATTGGAAAGCGTAGACGCGTCTTCTAGGGAAACATGTATTAAAAGGGGCGATCCCAAAAGTCATTTGTTCATGACTTTTGGGATCGCTCCTTCATTTCTTTTATAGAGTAAACAATTTTTTCGCCGTTTCTATGGAGAGATAAAATTTTTCTGCTATTTCTATGCTTCCTCTGCCCCTTCAATTCTTTGCCGTTTTCCTATGCCAAAGATATAGTAACTCAGAGTGACGATCAGAATGAATGACGCTCCAACAATCAAAGACATGCGAGTATCCGGATTGAACCACATTCCGATTAACACCAGTGATAAAAAGATAATCGTGATGTAGTTGCTGATTGGAAAGAAAAAAGACTTAAATGGATGATCTCCCATTTGGTTTTTCCATTTTTTTCTGAATTTGAATTGACTGAATGCCAAGGCAAACCACGGCATCATACCTGGAAGGATACTGGCACTGTAAATATAAAGGAACAATTTGGAATCAGGAGCCAGGTAATTAAATAGAACTCCCACTAACAGCAACAAAATGGTTACCACAATACTGTTCTTTGGGATGCCGCTCCTGGATACTTTCCCAAAAATTTAGGAGCTTGCCCATTTTTAGCCAGCGTGTACAGCATTCTTCCCGCACTGTAAATTCCACTGTTGCACCCTGACATAGCTGCCGTCAGAACAACGAAATTAATAATGCCCGCAGCGGCAACAATTCCTACTTTGGCAAAAGTCAAAACGAAGGGACTGCCGATCTCTCCAACTTGGTTCCAGGGATAGATTGTGACGATGACAAAGATGGCGCCCGCGTAGAAAATCAAAATGCGCCAGACAATATTTTTAATCGCTTTTCGCAACGTGAATTTTGGATTTTCCGCTTCACCGGCTGTAATTCCAACTAATTCTATGCCTTGATAGGAAGCCGTTACAATACAGAGGGCAAATAGAAAACCTTCCAAGCCGCCAGCAAAAAAACCGCCATGTTTATAGAGATTCGAGAAACCGATGGGATGTCCGCCATTACCTAAACCGAAGAAGATCATCCCCGTTCCAATAACAAGCATAGCAACAATCGCGATAACTTTAATCATAGCGAACCAAAATTCAAACTCTCCATAAAATTTAACAGCAGCTAAATTGGCGGCCGCAATTATAGCTACACCCGCCAAGGCTGGAATCCATTGCGGAATGTCAGGGAACCAATACCCTACATAAATGCCGATTGCGGTAACTTCCGCCATTCCCACCGTAACCCACAATAACCAGTAGCTCCAGGCTGTGAGAAAACCAGCCAAAGGATGAATATACTTATGAGCGAAAGTTGCAAAAGATCCGGTTACCGGTTCGAGAATCAGCATTTCTCCCATGATTCGCATTACAAAAAACATAATGATACCAGCTAAGAGATATGCCAGCAGTACAGAAGGACCAGCCCATTTTATTGTACTTGCCAATCCCATAAATAAGCCAACGCCAATTGTGCCTCCGAGCGCAATCAGTTCAATATGCCGTGCCTTAAGTCCTCTAATTAATTGTTTTGACTCCTCCAAAAAAACACTCTCCTTTTGTGTTGAAGATAAAAATCCGGATTATGAAATATTTTATTTATTCAAGGAAATTATATATTCCCCCTTCCTTAATGTGGCAACAATTTTCGTGCACCTGGGTAAGAAAAAGCAATTCGGACTTTTATAAACTTTCCGATGGAAATTCCCGCCTTTAACACAAATTTTAATGCTGCTCATAATCATTTCCTTAAGACATACCCCTATCCAATTTTTTATGTAAAGCGGCTAGACGAATTACTGCTGTTGGAGTGCGGCGGATCTTCCCTTATTATTTTATAATCAGAATCGTCTAACGTCTATTATTATTGATACGATTAATCAAAAATTGCAAAAAAACGCAATTTATAACTGCCCCAGACAGTAATCAGTTCTCAAAAGCCGGCCAGGATTCGATAATTTAATTTAAAGGATAGTACGATCCGAATACTTTCGGCGAATAGTAATTGAGTCAAGTATAATAGCTTTTTGACTATAATTCTCGACATCGAAATCCCTTGATTCAGAACCGATTTCAGAAAAATGAAACAACCGATCCCCAGTTGAATACCGGGAAACGGTTGCTGCATGAGATGTCTTTTTTTGTTACTTGACAGGGTTATGACCACTTTTTCATAGATATTTTTTATTTCTCATCTAACTTTTTTAATATATTTTCCGGAACGTCTTCTTTCTTCACTACCGCCACATCGTGCATTCTTGTGTCACTGCCTTTTTTTACAGCTTTGATGTAAGTTCCGACTGGATGTTTTTCTTTAGAACCAAAGCCTAAATCAATTTTGTTTAAATCTTTATCGTACCCTACTAAATCATAAGAATAAGATGTTACACCGTTTTCCTGTGCTTTTGAATCTAGTTTTGGTTCCCCTTTGACTACACCATATACATCTGTTTTACTTGCAAAAGGACTATACCGGTCGATATTCTCGCCAAGCGAACAACCTGACAAAACGATGACAAACATTGCTGCAAGTAATATAAAAGTAAGACTTTTTTTCATTTTTTATCCACTCCTTCTTAATCTTGTTCCAGTATATCACCAAAAGAATGCTTATAGTCTTACAATGTATATAGGAATCTTACAGTTCCGTAAGGTCTTGAAAGCTTTATGCGCCGGAACTTGAAAGGGCAGCTCGAATTGCAGCATTGATAAGATATCCGAACTCTTCTGGATGGATGACAATTCTATGAATCCCTATTCGTTCAAGCCTTGCTGCGATTGCAATCGGTTAATGCAATTAACCCATGCCTTCCCGGTTCGGCATTCCGCGGATACTGGCCTTACATGGACAATAAAAATCATGAAAAAAGACCCTAGTCGTAAAAACTAGAGTCTGTAAAGCAGTTCAATTGTTATATTTTCTGAATTTCATTTTTGCTTCGCCGCAAAGAAAACCCATTGAATAACCCGCGTACTCCATATACCCCATTCGCTGCCGTACATGCGACAACATGGCGGCTTGTTTGCAGCGGACGGGTAAAATTCAGATTTTTTTGAAGTTGTTCAGCTGTAATTCTTTTTTTCGACAGCGCGTCATCAAACTCATTCTGTGCCGCCTGTTTGGCTTTAAACAACATCATCTGCACACGGCTTTGTACGTTAACCGCCCCGTCTCCCGTCGTTTCGACCGGCAGAAAAATAGCGTCAGGATATTTTTCTGTTATGAGGGATTGTACCCCGTCGGATACTCCGGAAGATGGCATGCAGCCAAATGGCTTGACGGAGATAGTCATGTTGACTTTCCGTTTTTTAACGTTCAGAATCAGTTTCCCAACTTCCATATGGCCCTCTCCGCCGCGCAGATGGTTATTATAATGCTCATGGGCAACCTGAGCAATCTCCTCCATGTCCGGCAGTTGATAACGATACAGTCCGAGAGTTCTGGCATACATTCGGAACATCACGCGAATAGCACGGTCGGCGATCCATAGCATACGTAGGCGTTTTGAGGCATTTATCCCTTTAAGACCGAATTTACCGGAGTCGGCCTCACGCAGGTTCATTCGCTTCAACGTATCAAAACGTCCTGCCCAGATGAGAAACAGGATCCAAGCCGTTACCGATTGTACTTCGACCTCGGCTCCTTCATTTTCCAAAAATCTCTGCAACTGATAGTTGCCGTCTCCCTCAGTGGTCATGGCCCAAAACTCACCGATAATGCTTACTTTTGGCTTAACTTTGGTGCGGTCTACCCGGACCGCTTCCAGTTCTTTGCGGCTTTTGGTCAATGCCGGTCTCAGTCGCCTGCGTTCGCTCAGTGCTTGGTATATATATTGCTTGCATCGCTCTAGAGCAGCATCCGTTGAGCCGGCTTCTACTTCATAGGGACGAATGCGGTAAGCGAGTGCATTCAGGATATCTCCCAGGAAAACAGCCTTTAGGAAGCTCAAAAAGAACGATGTGTCCAATTTCAAGGCGGATTCCCCGCCGGTTGCCTGCTTTAAGCCGTCCGTTTGTTGAAACAAAAGAACCCGAAACCCGTCAAAACCCGCATCGCGCAGAGCCTTTCGGTATTCCGTGACATAAGTCCCGAAGCGGCACGGGCCGCAGGAACCGCTCGTAACGAACAGGTAGTTTTTGATGATCTCTTCTTTTGATTTCCCCTCCACATCACGAAGGTATTGCAGGTTCTTAATCAAATTTCCGACCGTGAAGTATGTCGGGTTACACTGGCCGCGATTACCGAACTCTTTACCTAGGCGTAACGATTCGTTGTCCGGACAATCCAAATGCTTCACCCTATATCCTAATCCCTTGAGCGCTCCTTCCACCAAATAATCATGAGCCATCGTTAGCCCTCCGAAAAGAAGGGTTGTATTAGGCTTTTCTTTAGCCAAAAACTGTCGGGGAACAGGATCGAACCATTGGTTTTTGTTTTCTTGATCCAATCCCAGCTCCTTTTCCTGTTCTCTCTGATAGTTCAGCAGTTTGTCCTCGAGAGATAACCGTTCTTCGGTCTTTTCCTTACTTCCGGCCACCGCCATGTTCGATTTCACTCCTTTTATAAAATTGAAAGTTACATAATCCCGGTATGTTCATCACGTTTCCTGCCCATCAGTTCAGCTCGTTTTTGTTCTAAGCGTTGCTGCAGCCTCTCTTTTTTACGTGCCAAATCCTCCAGCCGCTCTTCATGAAGCCCCAAACTGTGAGCATATGTCTTGACCCTAATTTTGATCGAGCCGCCCGGTTTGTTTGCGTCGATATCGTGCAACGCCGAATATGGTGTACCTGCCGTTGATATGATCGAGTCAATTAACCCGTATGTGGGAGCATCGTGCCCGCATTTAAAGCTGGACAGGTCCAATACGGCCACATTTGGGTGGCGTGCGGCGAATTTGGCCGCCCATACCTTTTGCACGCTGTTGGAACTGAAATTTTCCGGCCATACATCAGTAACTTCAAGTGCATATTCCACCCGTCCGCTCATCAGGTCGTCTTTAAAAAACCGGTGGAGCCAAACTTCATGCTTCGGAATAGAACGCATGGATAAAATGGGATAACCCAGCACCTGAAATTCTTCGAGAACTCCGTGATTCATGCCAGGATCAAAATGATACGGACGACCGATCATCAGAATGGCAAGGCGATTTTCCTTTTCAACCTGCTCCAGAATGCCTCTGCCCTTCTCCTGCATTTCGGCATCGAACCGGTCCATCGCTTTCCAGCCCTGACCTGCCGCAAAGTCACTTTCATCTTCCGTAATTTGCAAATGTTCACCAAACGCCTCATACAACTGCTTCTTCAACATGTTTGGTTCGGTGAATGTAACCGCAGGATCCAGATAAGAGATTCCTCTCGTCTCGAAGAAATTAACCTCTTTAGTGAAAGCAGCCTTGATTACATTCGGGCTCCTGCCACAATTGGACAGCTGGCCGAATCCATTACATTATGCAAGTGGGTCGGAATATGGGTGATGCATGGAAAGACGATATAATCCAGCGCTTTTTGCTCGTGGTGCTTAAACAGCAAATTATGCACATGTGCCTGGGCTACTTTCGAAGGATAGCATGGGTCGATGGACCCGTACTTGCCTCCTTCCTGCCACATCTCTTCGCTCGTGTTATCGCTGAATACAATGTTGCGCCTATCAATACCCAGCGTTTCAAAATAGGTTCGCCAAAAAGGAGCAGTGGACCATATGTTCAAGACTCGGGGGATCCCGATCCGGACCCGACTGCGTCTTTTCATTGCTTCAGTGGAAGAGCGGGCGAACTTGCGCCTGTCCGGAGTTCTTCGAATTCCGCCAAGCCCTAACCAGCCTCGTGTCAACCGAATATCATCCGCCTCTAGTTCAGGTTCTGGCAGCGGCTCTGCATCGTAGAAATGCTGGAACATGCGGCGTGCCTCATATTCAACGAGATTCGGATAATGCTTTTTCAGTTCCTGCCGGTCCCTTGTCAATTTGACCACAGCTTCCTTGTCTTCCACTGTTCCCTTTTCGCAGGAAAAACCGGAAATGTACCGGGCAGTTTTGCCGTCCGGTGTCTTAGAATCGATAAATGTCCGGCTGCAATGGTTGGGGCAGAAGTTGCAGCGGGTCGATTCGTCGTTCCGGCTTACATAATGCAGATTGATGGCGGCTTCCAGCCCCAAAAAGGTAGAATACCCGCGCCGCTTTACTACGCGTAATGTTTCCATAGCGGCTCCAATCGCTCCCGCTTCTCCCGGATGGGGATGAACGTATATTTCAGCATCGGGAACCCGTTGTTTGATATAATCAACCTGAGCCTTGACCGCCGCCAGGTTGTATTGGGTTCCGCCTTGCAAGACGAACTTTCGGCCAAGTTCGGCCATCCGTGGAATCTGTACCACATACTGCCATACATTTTTCGGCAGAACGAGGGCGAGTCCGGCAAGCAGTTCCTCCTTGGAATATCCCTCCTTCTGAAAATTTACCCGGTCTGCATCGAGGAATACCGCGCACCCGTAAGAAAATTTGGGACTTAAGCCGGCACTGAAAGCCGTATCCGCATACTCTTGTATCGGAATGCCGAACTGGTCTGCCATCGCTTGCAGCAGCATGCCGTTGCCGGCGGAACATTGGTTGGAAAGCTTGAAGTTGCGAATATCCCGGTTTTTCAGAAAGAGGACCTTAATGTCCTGACCCCCGATGTCGCAGATCACATCGATGTCTCCGAATTGATGGACAGCACTCATCATATGGGCAACGGTTTCTACAATATTAACGTCAGCATTTAACGTTTTTTCCAAAACGTCAGCGGCATATCCGGTGGCGCCGAATCCGATAATCTCCAATTCCGCACCCTGTTTCTTTACTGTATCCCGTATCCGCTTTAACATTTCTTTAGTATCCTCGAGCGGATTTCCTTTCGAAAGTTGATATTCTTTAAGCAAGATTTCTCCTTGTTCATCAACCAGAACAGCTTTAGATGAGGTGGAACCGCCGTCAAGTCCGATTACTGCTTTCACCGCCTGACCCGAAGTGAACGTTGCTGCCGAGTAGCGGGGGATCCTGTAATTCTGGCGGAATTGTTCCAGCTCATTTTCATTAACAACCAGAGGTGGTCCCGCCTTCCCGCCGAGCCTAGCTTTCCGGCCGTGGATAATAAAATCCTTCAATTCTTTTAATCCCTTATATAAACCGATATCAACCGGTTCATGCAGCCCGTAAAGGATGGCTCCGTAAGCTGCATAATACTGTGAATTATCCGGAACGAAAATTAATTCCTCAATGGGTACATCTTTCGGATAATTGTATCCCCTTTCCTGCCAAGTCCTGGGAATCCGCTTTCGCCAACATTCCTGCAGGAAAGGCAGGTATGTATTTGGTCCTCCCAGCAGGAGAACACGATGCCGCAGTGTATTTCCCCGGGTGAGAACGGAAAGGTTCTGCATCACAATGGCATCTGCCAGAGAGCACATAATTTCCGCTGATGGAATACCGCTTTTTATAAGATTTACAATATCCGTTTCGGCGAATACCCCGCATTTAGCGGCTACATGGTGCAATTTCGAATCGTCAAAGTGCAATTTTCCCACTTCTTCCGCAGGCATCCCCACTTTGATCATGCACTTATCGATTGTGGCACCCGTACCCGAAGCACATTTGTCATTCATAGAGGTGAGTGCTTGCTTGTTCCCGGTTTCCGTATTTTCCTTGAAAATAATAATCTTTGCGTCCTGTCCCCCGAGTTCGATAACACTCCCGACATCAGGATGCAGATGCTCCACCGCCATGGTGACCGCATTGACTTCCTGTACAAATTTCGCCCCGATGTGCGGGGCAATAGGACCGCTGCCGGAGCCCGTTGCGAATACACGGATATTCTCCTGTTTTACATCTGGAAACTCATTCCCGATTGCAACCAACAAATCCAGTACTTTTTCCACTTGCTTCGTATGGTGACGCTGATAATCCGACCATACGATTTGTTTGCTTTCCGAATCCACTACCGTGGCTTTAACCGTCGTTGAACCTACGTCAACTCCAATAATGAGGGAGTCTAAGCGGTTATTGTACCTCATAACTTTTACCCCCCTTATTTCAATTTAAAAGCTTGGATTAGTTTATGTTAAAAGTGTGATATTTATCACACCGGAACGGCAAAAAGACCATATTTCCGAATAATTTGGAGAACCTCACTTTGACTGGCATCAACCGGTACAGAGATAATCTGCGGACTCATGATATCCTTCATGAGGCTATCTGGTGAGGAAATAATTAATTCTCTCAGGAATACAACACCAAGTAATCGGCTGTTCTCATTTGTCACATGCAAATAGTAAAAGGTCTCAGCCCCTGATTCTTCGTGACTAAGCCTCTTCATAACATCTGTCACCGGATCAGTTTGCGATACAATGACCACATCAATGGAAACAATCGTCACTAAGCAGCTCGCGATGCAAATAACCATGCTCGGTTTTAGACCGAGCTGTTTTTGTTTAACCTGTCTGTCGATCCCGATCAATAATCCAAAAAGTAAAGCAAGACCAAGCTTTATTACCGTTTCTACTGTCACTGATATCACCTCTTTCGATTTATCATTTCCAAATAAAAAAGCTCCCCCTGTAAAGAGAGAGCTTTACCTTTATGAAACTGCTTAGATTGAACCCGCATATCAAATAGGCCTGTTTAAGCCCATCCAATCGGCTAATGGCCACGGATGAGAATCAAAACAAGGAGAACATTTAAGACACAGATAATGCTAAATTGCAGCGAATTGAATTTTTTCAACATAACTCATACAGAATCTGAATATGGTATACAGGTAATCTTTTACCTGGAAAGGGGATGTCCTATGTATCCTGTTTATAATTATATAGGATATGAACAAAAGTGTAGAAACGTACCGGTTGCTTCCCCCCCAACACCAGGATTGGCAACCCGGACTTGAATCTATCATGGTTCCAAGGCCCATTTCGGAAAATCCAGATTATAAGGCGTGTGGGAAATTAAGGGATAAAGTGGCAATTATCACAGGTGGAGATAGCGGAATTGGCAGAGCAGTTGCATAGCGTTTGCAAAAGAAGGTGCGGATGTTGTTATTTGCTTATCTTTATGAACATGAGGACGCGAAAGAAACAAAAAACAGAGTAGAGCAACTTGGCAGACGCTGCGCTCTCCCTTATTTAAGGAGTGCAGTACAATCATCAATACAACATCTGGTTCTGCTTTTGGAGGAAACAAATACTTAATTGACTACTCGGCCTCAAAAGGGGCTATCTTATCCTTCACCCGCTCCCTCTCTCTAATTGAAAAGGGAATCCGAGTAAATCGGGACCCATTTGGACTCCACTCACTGTTTCCTGTTTTCCGGCTGAATATGTTAAAACATTCGGTACTGAAACACTTGCTGTACCTATGATGCGCGCAGGACAACTATTTGAAATTGCCACAAGCTATGTATTTTTAGCTTCAGACGACTCAGGCTATATGTCAGGGCAAATCTTGCATCCAAACGGTGGAACGATTGAGTAATAAAAACGTTACATGAAATAGAAAAAACTACCTCTCGACAATTTCATTCTACCAAAATTGTATACAATTTGTATTCCTTATTTTTGTTGGTTTTGTGTCAATTTCAATATATTAGGAGCATGTAACTGAATTTGTGTGGTAAACTCAATTTTGTATACACTATGCCTCTATATCTGAAAATGAGTTTGAATAGGAAGAAAGGGAATGTGGATGGCGAAAACATTGGTACAAGCAGCTTATATTAAAATTAAAGATAATATTATAACAGGCAAATATGAGGAGGGACTTCGTTTAACGGAAGCCAGATTAGTTAAAGATTTAAATATGAGCAGGACTCCGATTCGCAATGCAATTTCCCGTCTAATATCAGAAGGATTCATCAACCATCAAAGTCACTGTGGAATTACCGTAGCCAAGACGGCAACTTCATTTGAGGACATTACTGAATTTTTAGAGATTCGTCTATTATTTCTTAAACACTCTATTGAAAAGGCAATTAAGAAGGATAACAACTTTGATACCCCCGGCTTGAAAAAGTATTTGGAAGAGTATAAAGCTGCTTTGGAGAAGGAAGATGTAAAAACATTTTATGATGCATTGTGGAAAGTACATGAATTGTTGCTGATTCCAGCCGAAAATAAAACGATGATGAACATAATGAAACACATTCAAGGGAAATTACTGCTAGGCTCAGTCAAACATTCCTATATAAAACGAAAACCGTATGTGCATGAACAAATCGGTTTAATTGATAACTTCATTACGTATCTTGAAGAAAATGAATATGAAAAAGCGTTTCTGACATTTGAACAGATAACTAAAGAGATTATTATAAGTTTATTGTAGCCGAATTGTGCGGAGGATTAAGCGGCTATAGAGGATTTTCAAAGCAGGGACAACTATAAAATGCAATTCTTTAGGAAGTGTTGCATTGGACCTAAGCGCGTAAATAAATTCAGGGTTTATCCGAACCGGATACTCCGGATTATAGTCAAATGAAAAAGAGTATTGGTATTCCATTTAAGACCGTCAGGGGATTTATCCCTGACGGTCTCGGTTTAAACCTATCATCAACGTTGTTTTCTCTACTTTTGATAGCTGAACGTTACACAAATGTCTGATTCAACGATTGCCCTCCATCCAGCGTCAAACATGCACCGTTCATATATGCCGCATCGTTTGACAATAAAAAAGCGGCAAGTCCCGCAATCTCTTCTGGCATCCCCAATCTGCCAAGCGGCACGCTATCAAGCATGCGCTTTCCTTCTTCTTCGGAAGCAATAAGTTTATCTGCTCCACCGGTTCGCTCGATCAGGCCCGGAGCGATGGCATTGACCCGGATGCCATAACGGCGGCCCCACTCCACCGCAAGCGTGCGCGTCATAGCTAATACGCCTGCTTTGGCGCTCGCTGAATGAATAACCCCCGGCCCTGCATCCCAAGCATACGTGGCCACCATATTAATTATGCTCCCCGGAATGCCTTCAACAATCCAGTACTTACCGACTGCCTGACTGCAATAGAATGTTCCGTTCAATACAATGTTGATCACCGCATTCCAGCCATTAATAGATAAGTCCTCTGCTGCACATAAGAAATTGCCAGCCGCGTTATTAATCAGCGCATGGATACGTCCAAAAGAAGCAGCTGCTTCGTCCACCATACGCTGTACATCTTCCGGCTGCCGCACGTCCATTTGCACAGTAAGTACCTGTCCTGCAAACGTTTCAATCTCCTCTCTTGCCTCTCCCAGCTTCTCCGCCGAACGGCCCGTAATGACGACCGATGCTCCATCCTTCGCCATGCGTTTGGCCATTGCCTTACCCATGCCGCTGGAACCCCCTGTAATGATAACTGTCTTTCCTCTCATTGTTCTGCCTCTCCTTCATTGTTTACTTAATTCCCCTTGCATTATAGTTTAACATGAATATTCATGTATTTCTTCCTTTTTTTACTATATATCTCTTATTCATACACGCCAAAAAGCCACAATAAAGCGAATTGGACAGGTAGACCTAGAAAATAATGATAACGATTCAGACGGATAACCCAATCTTGTCCCGTTAAAATTACGAAAGCAGGATTTGCAACATAAGATATCCTTGCAGATTCCAATTCTTTTTCCATCCATTTTTTCCAATGCCCACTTCCTGAGTTACGACGACTTGACACCACCATCACACTATCAAAATCTTTACCTTTAACTGAATGGATAGTATTTATCGATAACAAATTTAAATTATTAATAATTTAATAAATTAGCTGAAAATTATTCAATAAAGTCTGGAAAATCAAAAAGATATCAAATTAATCCTGCATTTCATAAATATCTCGATATTTACAAAGTATGATTTTTAAGCTGATGTGTTTAGCGTTGTTGATCTTGGGTTGATTTGGAAGAGAGACACGAATTTTTGTTGATTTTAATCTTTAGAATAGTAGTATTTTCCTAAAAACTACAATTTATTTAAGTCTATTATGGGTTACATTAGAGATTTTTCATAATTTTTCAACCATGCCCCAACCCAAAACACCTCGGATGTCCCTTCAACCTAAAATACAGGGGGACTTTCTCAGTTGTAGGTTCTTATCGGCGTCCTGAATCCTATGAATCCTACTATTAGAATAATCCCTCCTGCCAAACAGAGCGCTGCCGCTGAACTGACATAGCTCCCTATGGCACCCCAAATCAGAAAGCCAAGCGGCGACAGCAGGGAAGAAATACTGGCAATCCCTAGCACCCTGCTTCTGAATTCTTCCGAAGGTACTGCAAACAAGATCGCTGTAGAGATGGTGCTCGTTATCGCAAATACAAAGCCAATGAAAAAAAAGATCAAAGATAGAAAATGATGCCTTGAATAAACGGGATCCAGATATAAAACAATCCACCGAGCAGCAGACTGACGATATATACGTACCCGCGTCTGCTTTTAAGTTTAATCACACCTAAAGTCATCGTGCCCAAAAAGAACCAAGGGAATAGAATGTCAAGAGGACACCATAGTCACTGGAGCTGAACTGGAGCTCGTTCTGAATAAGATTTACTAAATTGACATTATAACTGACGACGGCGATATTGGCTAAAGTAATAAGGAACACGGACCAGAACAGCAATTTATGGCCCCAAAAATACACCAGTCCATTTTTTAAATCAGAAAACAGATTGCTTTTTTTGATCTTAACGATTAATTTTGCGTTTATTCGCAAAAGGGAAGTGAATAATGCTCCAACTAGAAAGGTGATGCCATTAAAAAGCACAAACTGGCTGAAATTGAGCAGCATGATTGCAAACCCTGCCACAGACGGAGCCAAAATCGTTGCTGTACGAAAGACCATCTGATTGATTGAGGCTGCCCAAGTCACGTTATCCTTCTTGATCAACTCCGGGATCAATGCTCCGTATACCGGATTAAAGACGGCATCGACCATTGACAGCGAAAAGGTGAATATATAAACCTCAACTAGATTAAACGTTCTGCCAATTAAAGAAATCCCCCAAGCCGTGGTCAGCGTAAATCGCAGCAAATCAACAATAATTAGGAATTTTTTCTTCGAGACCTTATCTCCTACGATCCCGGCAATGATGGAAAGCACAATCTTGGGAACCATTCCGACTAACAATACAGTCCCCATGACAAGCGGAGAGCCAGTTTGCTTCATCACATACCACGCCAGCGCAATATTGTAGACCATCGACCCGATACTGGAAATGCCTTGCCCTACCCATAAATAAAAGACTGGAGGGATGTTAACTTTAAATGATGCTTTCAACTTTCCAACTCCTTTATGTATCGAATTCCTTTTTCCTTTTATTCAATTTTACACAATTATAAAATAAATAATGCAGCTATATAGGTTTAAGACCAAGCAGGAAGCTCACCAAGCGATATTCAGGTACATTGAATTCTTCTACAATCGTAAAAGAATCCATAGAGCTTTGGGCTATTTGTCGCCTGTTCAGTATGCGGCTCTTTTTCAAAATAAAAAGAAGAAGTCTGCTTAGTTATACGTTAGCCAAGTGTCCACTTTCTTTACAGAGGTCCATGGGAGACCAATTCCACTAGTAGCCTCTCAAACCTAATAGTATAGATTGGATGAATGTGGTATAGTTGTTCCAAAAAGAGAAGTCGACATATGCGCCCGATCAAAATCCCGTCCGTTTAACCGTGGAAGAACAAGCAAGCTTACGAGCCCTCATTTCCAAAGGCCAATCATCGGCACGAGCCATTAGACGCGCCCAAATCTTGCTGGTAGCCGATGAAAACAGACCCGGCGGTGGTTCTTTGAAGGAGCTAGAGATTGCCGAGCGGATGCAAGTGCACGTGAACACGGTATATATCGTCCGAAAAGCGTATGCCCAGCAAGGCTGGGAAGGCGCCATCGGAAGAAAAAAACGAGCTACGCCGCCGGTTCCACCAAAAGTCACTGGTGAAGTCGAGGCAAAAATCATCGCACTTAGTTGTAGCGCCCCTCCAAGTGGCAGGAGCCGCTGGACACTGGAACTTTTGGCCGATCGAGCGGTAGAGCTGAAATACATCGACAGCATCTCTCACGAGACCGTCAGGCAAGTCTTAAAAAAACGAACTCAAACCTCACCTTCGTAAATGCTGGTATCCCTCCTGAGCAGAATGCGGCGTTTGTGGCGACGATGGAGGACGTCCTGGATGTATATCAGTTGCCTTATAACGCCGACTGTCCGGTCATTTGTATGGACGAAAAACCGTATATCAATTAAATGGATGAAGCTAGGCAACCGATCCCGATGAAACCCGCCAAGTCCTTGCGGGAAGATAGTGAGTATGTCCGCAATGGAACCTGCAGCATTTTCATCTTCACAGAACCTTTAGCAGGTTGGCGTCATGTCGCGGTGCGCGAACGGCGAACTCGTATCGACTGGGTGGAGCAAGTTCGGGAATTATTGGACGTTCATTATCCCAAATGCTCCAAAAATCAAATTAGTAATGGATAATTTAAACACCCACTCCATCGCTTCCCTCTATCAAGCGTTCGAGCCCGAAACGGCCCGTCGCTTGGCTAAACGGTTGGAGATTCATTACACACCGAAGCATGGTAGCTGGCTAAATATCGCAGAGATTGAACTGAAGCGTGATGACGAGTCAATGCCTGGGACGACGCATACCTTCCATATCCGAATTAGTTCTTGAGCTATCGGCATGGGAAAGTAACCGAAACCAAAAACAAAAGGGTGTCGACTGGCAGTTTACCACCGACGAAGCAAGAATCAAATTAAAACGTCTTTACCCACAATTTAAGGATTGATGGTGTAGTAGATGTTATGAGCGATAAGTGTGTAAGCTACAGGGTTTGCTCATTCTATAATTTCCGCTATTCACCAAGAAAGTGATCTAATTTCAGTTTTTTCAATTCCCCATCCCGATATTTGTGCATGCAGTCGCCCTTAGGTGTGCGGTGCATGATTTCCGAGATTTGGGGAATGGTTCAGCCATGTAATCGAAGTAGCACAACCAAATAGCGCTAGTACATTCGTTTGTTAGAGGCTGTTTCCTGGCTTGTTGCTGGTCCTTCGAGTAATTCCATTCATCTGAAGTCTACTTTTCATTGAAGAAGAAACTGTGCGTCAATCTGGAATCTTCAACGGTCGTTCCAAACTTTTCAGTAATGGAATGAAAATACATTGACCCTTTAAATAAAACCAGCCTATTGTATCTCATAGGAATCAATTCTATCAATTCCCAAGCTGCTAAATTTTTAGTCTCAGGTACTACAAGCCTTCGATCCATATCATAAAAGTCCTCATAACCCAATTCCTTAAATTTCTCTCTATTCTGTGGCACTTTAAATATTCCTGTATTTTTATGGCGGTAAATTCCCAAACCGCCTTTACAATCTTTATCGCTGGTCAAATAAATCATCGCAGCCCAATCCGGACTGTCAATATGCATATCACTGTAAGATTTAGAGCCGTCCGGCGAATATCTGAACTTTCCGTATATATACCGGTCCGGATTAATATATATTTTCCGCTTCATTAACTCTTCAAATTTCATAGCGTGGTCTTGGGTATAGAATGCCTGGAGGCTCTCATATCCCGGGTAATTGGCATTATCGCCGAATTTTAAGTATTTCACATGTAAAGCTACATTCCTAATAGAATTAGGATCTTCATAGAAATTATCTACTACATAAAGATTATCCAGCATGTGAATCCCCCTCAATTTGTTATTTTCATTATTCGCCTATTATTCAAATATTCAGGAACCGATTTCAAAATGGCAAGCAGCTGTTCATAATTGCTATAGCTTATTCGACTAAATGCAACCTCTCTTGCAACAACGCTCAAAGTGATCATACTTTCCTTGAAGCTCGAACCCGCATATTGATAATGCTCAACGATATTCCTATAAGCTTCATCAGAGGATATTCCTGAAATTCCAATGTAGCCGCTTACTCTTTTGAGAAAAAAACCGTGGTTAATCATTGCAGATTGCCGCGCAACTTGTCTAAAAGCTTCTCTAGCAGTCATTGCAAACTTAGTTACTTCACCGTCTATTGCTGTTCTTGGAAGCACTAATCTGGGAAAAGGTTCAACCAGCAAACTTCTTCTTCTCAAAAAAACCGTTTCATCTGTTAAAAGCTCATAGGAGTCCGAATTATTGACGATTTGCAAAGCTGAAGTTGTCTTACCGCTGCCTTTGGGTCCGATGAATAAAATAGCATTGTTCTGCCTATCTTTAACTGCTGCTGCATGCAGACCTACAAACATATTCGCAAATGGTTCTTTTACAAAGGGCGGCAGAGGTGGGTCATACGAGTCCCACTGCTCTACTTGTCTATCTCCGGGTAATTGGTAAAACACCCCTTCTAAAATAGGTCCTCTATAGTCTAAGGGACTTGTTCTGTATAGATATCTGTCTGACTGTTCCCAATCACAATAAATTATTATATCTGGCACCGCAAAATTATAGCTGATTGAAGTGGAGAAGAAATCCATTATTCCATCCAGGCATTCTTTATGTTTGCATCTGACTTCAATCAGTCCACCAAGAATTTTTACCTGAATTATATACTTGCAATCAGCAAAGTCTGTAGTCCCCATAGCTCACAGCTCCTAAGAAAGTTTTATGACTGTAATATAATTCTTCCTGAAGTTAAAGTGGTCAGTTCCAAGTCCTGTAATCCTACTTTTGTAATAATTCAAGCACATCCTTCATTTAATAGCACCTTTTACGGATCAGTCATTCGTCTAAAATTTTTTCACCTGGCATCACAGTAAATTTCATTTTACCAATTTTAGCAAGAGCGCAATAAATCCAATTCAATGCGAAGGCAGTACCCATCATTCATTTCGAATAAACCCTTCATTTCTCCAGAAAGAAATCCCTACTATTCATATCGAACATAAATGTCTCTCAGGTTGTAAGGGGGTCAAATTGGATAAGCCTATTCTAACTCTTCCAGTGTTATGAAATGATTTAGGCTATCGGAAATACAGACGATAAGCATCATTTTGTTACTTAAAATTCCCAATATCGGCGTAAAAAAACTTCACATTGCCACAGGTATTTTCACGAGCAGCTTTAATCATCTCCAGGGGGAGCTATCCAATCCGGAAACCTGATATCCATCCACATACAGTTGATTAGCCAGTTGTCCCGCGTTGCAAAAATCCAGAATCCTGTCATTTTCCACAATGCTTGCTATACGTGGGAGCTAGCAAATCATAATTCAAATATTTTTTGGCTACTCATTTTTTTTACTTTTATTGATCAGTTGTATGACGTCTCTTAATTTTACTGGCTTTCCGTCAATTGATTTCATTAATGTATTTAACTCATTAAATAATCTGTCATTGATAAAGGATATATAATTATCCGTTTCATCGATTAATACTGTGTACTTCTCAAACGTTAAAAAATGACCAATTTCGTATAAAGAAGTCATAGGCCGTATCGTTTGTTTTCATATTATTCTCCCTTATACCCTATAGTAAAATGATATAATGCGATCTCAAGCGATTTATCCATTTTCAGGGTATTAAACGAAATTTCATCCTTAATTGCCGGTGTCATAAAGGTGCTTATGCCTTCTTCGGTGCAAGCAATACAAATTCTTTGTCCAACTGCTCCCAAACTCATTAAACTCATTTCATACATGGCCGGATTCAGACATTCAACTTGTTTCTTAATCCAAATGTCAACCGCTCCTGTACCTGCCCACTCCTGCCCGATGACCAATGTTCTTACTTGATCACCCGACAACGCTTCTCCTACTAAAGAAAGAATAGAATTTCTCCACACATACAAGCCTGCCTCAATGGTTTCAACATGTTTCACATTGACAATTAACTCAGTTGTATCTCGTTCATCTATGGGGATAGCATTTTTTAAGATATGATTAAATTGGGACAAGGAAAGCTTTCTGCCAGAAAACTTCCGGGTTGTTTTTCTTTCGAATAATAAGTCAGGGTTTCTCAATATCACATCGCGGCGAAAAGGGGGTTCTTGTATTCTCTCGCTGCTGTTTTGAACCTCACAATGCAACAGAAAACTCATATACCAGTTGTGATTAATCCATAATAGTAGCTCACTGTATAATTTTTTCGCTATATTTTCCGGAATCAACAAATAGGATCTACTTAATTCTGCTAGCTTTGTTTTCCCAATAGAAAAGTTCATTAATAAACCTTTTTGAGAGATGTCCCGGTCTCCTCTTCTGGAAGGCAAACAATGAGTCAACACCTCGAATTCCTCATAATTTATAACGGTCGATTTAACATTTGGCCACAAAGTATTGCATACCAGTTGACCTTCCTTGAACGTAAAATATATGCAAGGATTTGTATTATACCTTTTGGAAGCCGGCAAAGCTAATGGAACATCGGGGACAAGATTGCTTTTATTAATGGTCTCCGGGCTAACATGTAATGTACACAGATGAGGCTCCCTTACCCAATCGAAGTCATCGATATTTTCTGCGTGGATTGCTTTCGTAAGAGTTGTATAGAACCCATTGTACTCGCATAGTTGTCTAATATTTTCAATTACATGACCCGTATCAATCATCACTGCTCTGAATGACCGTATCTCTCTGTAGCGCCACATCGGGCGTTCCACTCTAGATCTTATTAAAATGGAAATAGATTCACTTCCGTAATGTGGCGGATAATCCTTTTGAAAACTATGATTTTCTATTAACGCATGGTTTTCTGCGTCATACGTATAAACGCCTTTTCTAAGCTCTCCATAATCTTTATATAAAAACAATACAGCTTCGGTCGGGTGTTTCGCGCCTCCAGATGGGCTGCGCCAATCGCGAATCCGAGCCCTTGATTATCCTTCACTACAAAAGCGTTCATACCGATGACTTGGCCGTTTAGATTAATAAGAGGACCTCCGCTGCTGCCAGGATTTATGGCACAGTCAGTTTGAATAATATTTTCAAATACCTTGTCTGAATTGGAAAATGCAAATGTCCTATTTGTTGCACTAATTACACCTGTCGTAATGGAATGTTCCAGGCCTAATGGATTTCCTATAGACATTACCCATTCACCCACTTTACTTTTTCCTGAAGATCCTAACGGTAATGGAAGAGGAGTTTTTGGAGAGTTGATTTGGATAAGTGCAATATCGCGAATAGGATCACTCCAGAGCACTTTCCCCAGGTGTGATTTTCCATTATATAACTTCACGGTGACTTGCTTGGCTTTATTCACCACGTGTTCCCCTGTCAATATGATTCCTTTCCTGTTAATAAAAAAACCTGTCCCAATTCCCTCAGTCTCTCGAGGTTGCAAATTGAAAAAGGGGTTTCCCCAATCAACATCCTCGTGATTTAGGGTTCTGATGGATACTACACTTTTCCGGGCTTTGTTGAAAATGCGTACAAAATAATTCCCGTGGTGTTTATAAGCTGAAGGTTTCCTCATTCTGGCTTGTTGTCTCAATTTGGACCAAGCTCCTTTCAATTTCATACAGCGGTCTTAATACCTTACAGTAGGCGATGAGCCAATTTCTGTTCTGAATTATTCGTATGGAACATATCGTTTAAGCCGCGTATTATAAAAATACGTCAGACAAGGAGAAAGTGATACAACTGTATTTACGTGGCTATAAAAACGGTACTATGGTTTCTTGCTGTTTTTGGTCACGCTTATTTTGAATTCACTACAATGGAGGAAGAGAAGTGGAATATCTGGATTAGATTGCGAAGTTAGGAATAACCGGAACCCATCCGGGCGGCCTTCGAATCACAACAGGCTTCTCTGGTATTCATCAAATTCCAACTAGAGATGACTGGGTGCAAGAATTGGAATTGGAATTGGCCGGGTTCGATGTTTGTTTTCCAATTTCATTATTAGGCATATGGAACCAGTGCAGCGGGGAAAATACTGATGAACATGAAATAGACTTTTCTATTTTCTCGGTTCCTGAGATTGTTGAAGCGTTATTGAACTATGCGAATTATTCCATTTGATTCCCTCCTCTTCACTCACTTGATGAACTTCCGGGTAAGCTTTACTTATAGCAGCTTCCACATCCGGCGCCATTCGGGACCCGTCCCCGCAAATATACAGGCGTGCATCTTCGTCAAGTAATTGTATCAGTTTTTCTTTATCTTCCGGGATTTTGTGTTGTACATAAACTTTAGGAGTATTACCCCGAAATCCCCTCAACATTATTTCATTATCTTAGAATGATATCCCCTTCGATGGATTGTCCTAACAGTCTTGATTACCGACATCATTTAGGTTACTATATCAGTGGTAACCTAAGCAAAGAAGAGAAAGAGTGGGGAAAAACTTGAATTTTCGTGTTTACATTTTAGCCATTGCGGCATTCGTTGTCGGGACTGTCGAATTGATTATTGGAGGGACGCTGGATTTAGTTGCGGATGATTTAGGTGTATCTATTCAGGCAGCAGGGCAGTTCATTACCATATTCTCTGTTGTATTTGCCCTTTCAGGGCCTATTTTACTGGCATTAACAGGAAAAATTGAACGCAAAACCATATATATCGGAGCATTATCTATTTTCTTAATTGGAAATCTGTTCTCAGCCTTTAGTTTGAATTATGCTATGCTGATGTTCTCAAGGGTAATGTGTGCAACAAGTGGATCACTTATCATTGCATTGTCGTTAACGCTAGCTTCCAGTGTTGTGAAGCCGCATTTTCGTGCGCGTGCGATTGGAGTTATTTTTATGGGCATAAGCGGATCACTTGTACTTGGCGTCCCATTAGGTCTTTTGCTTGGAAATGCATATGGCTGGCGGGCACCATTTGTATTCATTTCGGCTTTAACTTTCATATCGATTATTGCTATTTCTATATTCTTAACAAAAGTACCACCGGGAGCTGTATTATCTCTAAAAAAGCAAATTGCTCCTTTGAAAGAAAAAAGATTGTCAGTGCACAATTAACATCTTTTCTTTTTTTAACAGGGCATTTAACCCTATATGCATACCTGACACCGTTTTTGAAAGACATCATGCATGTTGAGGCAAAGTGGATCAGCCTGTTTTACTTTATTTTCGGAATAGCAGCGGTGATTGGCGGTGGATTTGGCGGATGGCTTGCCGATAAGTGGGGGTCAAAGAAAAGTATTATCTCTATTATTATCGTTTTTGCATGTGCCATGTTCCTATTACCTATCATGACATTTTCATTTCCGTTATTTATTGTAATGATGGCAATTTGGAGCATGCTAAGCTGGGCAATTTCACCAGTAAAGCAAAATTATTTAATAGAAATTGCACCGGAATCGGCCGGTATTCAACAAAGTTTAAACAATTCTGCGCTTCATTTAGGAATTGCCTTTGGCTCAACGGTTGGCGGGGCTGTTATTAAAACATCATCTGTTATTTATAATGCTTGGATAGGTGCCGGGTTTATTATATTAGCGCTGCTTTGTGCAGTCTTTTCTATTACGAGAAAACAATTTTTTACCGCAGAAAAAAAAGAATCTATCGCATGATAGGTTCTTTTTTAATGATTTCTTAATATCGCAGTTTCATTAAAATGCTGCGTATTTCCTCATCATTCATAAAGAAATCATGATGTTTTTCGGTAATTTTCGCAAGGGCAACATCATGATAGAAAAACTCTGTAAAGAATTTTACAAATGGCTGTGACATTGTTTTTATTGCTTGCCATGATTCTTGTTCAACCCCGGCAAATAAAATTTCCCGGTCATCCACGATAAGCAGTAAGTAGCGTTCTAATGCATCATGTTCTTTAGTTGGAATGAGGAAATGAACGTTCGGCAGTTTTGTTTCCAGGTCTCCTACGGCAAGGGCTTCAATCGTAATATCCTGCTTTGCTTTCTTTTCGAGTAAAGGAAGATATTCCGGAAATGTATCATTCCATGCGGAAATACGGATGGAATGTTTGGCATGCTCGATAAGTTGTTTACTTTGGAAGTGAATGGAAGACTGCATTTTCAAGCTCCAGACACGATCATCTGTAAAAGTTCGTTTTGAGACGGTTGATTGCAGTTCTTTAATATTGGATTGAAACTCCAGAGTTAACTTCTGAATGGCAAGCTCCAATGGCAAAGCCGTATACATCTTTTTCTTTTCCGAAACAGAATCCATGATCATACCCTTGTCGATGAGTCGTGCAAGTACCTCATATATTTTGGCTTTTGGAACACCTGAGTGTTTAACAATCGCTGATGCATCTAACGGCTCATCGCTTGAGATTACAACTTCATAAGCTTGGCTTTCATATTGTGAAAACCCAAATTTTTGCAGCATATTGCCTCCTCAACAAGTTTGACTTTATAAATTAGAATAAAGAACCATTTGTATTTAGACAACTATTTTCCTCAACATTTTTTCTTGCCAAGTTTCATTCCCTGGTTAAGTCATAATATGTGCGGGCTAAACTGCCCATAATACAAACAGGAAAATTGAAACCAATATGGAGAATGCCATGGAATTTAGAGTAGTTACCTTTAATATTCATCACGGTAGAGGAACAGACCGGAAGCTGAACTTGGACCGGATTGCTCAAGTTATTGAGAAGTCCCAAGCAGATGTCATCGCGCTTAATGAAGTGGATAAATATTTTTCACGGAGAAGCGAGTATACGGACCAGTTAGGCTGGTTGTCAGAGCGTTTAAAACTGGACGGAATTTTTGGCGCGGCAAAAACGAACAAAGTATCCGAAGAAACCGACTGCATGATTAGGGAGTACGGGAACGCTCTTCTATCCCGCTTTCCGATTGTTGATGTTAAGAACCATAACTTGAGTGTATACCCGATAAGACTTGAAGGACGTGCGTTATTGGAGGTCACTTTATTAATTGGCGGACAATGGCTTAAACTATATGTCACTCATTTAAGTCTGACCCCGTTTATACAATCCATACAGGCCGACATGATTTTGAATAAAATAATCGATGATCACCACCCCATGATTTTATTAGGAGATTTCAATACATGGCCTCAGTCTAAATTATGGAGGAAAGTAACGGCAAAGCTTACCGATGTTAGTCACTCATTTAGAAAAAAACCTTGTCTTACGTTCCCTTCGTTTCGGCCCAGAGTACGACTAGATTATATCTTTATCAGCCATCATTTCCATATATCTTCAGCTGAGGTAATCACAGAAGATCCTGCCGCGTCGGATCATTTACCATTAATAGCAACATTGAAGTTTTAGACAAACATAAATAAAGGGGATGATAGGTTTGAAAAAGGTGATTGTGCTTTTGGTCGATTCTTTGATGCCCGATACTTTAGAGGCTTGTATCCGCCATAAAACAGTTCCGGCCCTGCAATTTTTAATGGATCGGGGAAGATATTGGCCGAATTGTGTCACCGTCTTTCCAACTATGACTGCTTCAGTCGATAGTTCTCTCGTTACAGGAGTTTATCCAAATATTCATAAAGTACCCGGACTAATCTGGTACAACCCGGAGGAAAAAACCATTATCAATTACATAAACGGCTGGAACTGTATCCGGAAAATCGGCATTCGTAATTGTGCGGAGAATGTTCTGTATAACTTAAATGAAAAGCATCTTAGCAAACAAGTGACCACTTTGTTCGAAGAGCTGGACAAAATGGGGTTAACGTCTGCTTCCATCAATGCGATGGTGCACCGAAGTACTAAAAAACATCAAGTCAGGTTGCCGTTTTTACTTGATTTATTTACAGGGTTCCGGTTTAAGGAAAAAATATCCGGCCCGGACATCGTGACCTTGGGCGCAATGGCTGATAAGGAACTGAGACAGCATATCCCCCGGCATTTAAGGAAAGCTCAATACTTGTACGGAATAAACGATAAATACGCGGTAAGTGTTGTAAAGTATCTTATTAAATCCGGCAACCAGCCTGATTTTATGCTTGTTTATCTTCCCGATAATGACCATGAAGTTCATAAGAAAAACCCCGCCCATGCGGAGGAAGCGCTAATTCGGGTTGACGCGAAAATCCAGGATATTTTAAGTACATTTGCTTCTTGGGATGAGGCTTTGGATCAATGCACTGTAATCGTAATTAGCGATCATGGACAGACACGAATCGGTAAAGAAAAGAAATTTAATATTGACCTGGATATATTATTGAAATCTTTTCGGGTTTATCAACTGGGAGAAAAGCTGGAAAATCATGATTTGGTCGTATGTAATAATGAACGTATGGCTTATGTCTATCCGTTAAAGGAGAAAATTCATGATAAAGTTATAGACCAGCTTGTGGCTGATGCACGGTTTGATCTTATCGCCTGGAAAGAGGAACCGGGAGTACGAGTCAAGGAAGGAGGCTCAGGCCGGGAAATTTATTTTGAAAAAGCAGGGATTATTACCGATGTGTACCAGTGTACATGGCATATTACCGGGGAATGGTCGGTATTGGATTTGAAAAATGAAGGGGATATTTTAAATTACGGGGATTATCCGGATGCCCTTTCAAGGTTATTTGGCGCACTCTACTCTCAAGATATTCCTGTGGTTATAATTACAGCCCGCCCCAGGTATGAACTGAAAAGCCGGTATTACCCTACTCATCTGAACGGCGGCAGCCACGGCTCTTTACATAAATATGATTCACTGATCCCCCTTATTGTGACGGGAACGAAGCATCCAGTGAAAGAGCCTCCCCGGCTTGTCGACTTAAAACAATTTATAATAGAACAATTCACCGATAAGAATTAGGGTTTATACATTTCGCTGAATGAATCTAAATTTTTCAATGGAAAAAGTTCCGGCGTTAAAAAATCACCTAAGCTTATGCAGTTCTAGGTGATTTTCCCGTATTTATTCAAAAGAACATGTTTGGACATAAATAAATACATGGGAGCCTGCTTTTTTATAAATTTTAACGGGGAACGGGCAGATAGGAAATAGATTGGCAGCATGGTTATACATTTGCACCATTTATATATTTTGCTGGAGATAGGGATGGTTTCAAAACCTAAGCTGCCACATCCTCTGTTTAGCATCGTAATCCCGATAATTCCTTTGATTTCCCGGGATTTTGGATGGTTATGTACATATTCTGCAAGATCCGGCAACGAGTTTAGAACCATTCGGTAAAGAAGTCTTCCCTTTGCGATTTCATTTTGTAAAGAATTCATGTTCTTTAAAAGAATGACATTATGCAAATGAAGCTTCAACAAAATATCGCCTTTGTTAATTCGGGTTCCGTCGGATAAAGTTATATCTCGTCCTCTGTAAAAGGTCAGTCTGACCCGAAATGTACTCTTTCGTCCTTGCTGTCCAATACACTTTAATCTGCTAAAGGAATAATAGATAGGATCTATAATATTCCAAATGGACATAGCGATTGTTTTTACCCGCATGAAAATTTCCCCTTCATGAATGATGATACTTTTATTTTGTCGTGGGAAATAAAAATTCATGTCTGGAAATTTCAGTTTTTCTTCCTCTTCCTTAAATAGCCAAATTCTATTTTACAGATGTTTTTTAAGATGTTACATTCTCTTCATACCATGGGTTTAAATGCACCATTACTTCTTCAACATCCTGAATTTGATTTTTTATGGAATTCTTGATCAAGCGGCTAATGTCATGGCCTTCTTGAATTGTCAAATCGTTCGAAATGCTCACCCTTATATCAACAAGAATATAATGGCCGTGTTCCCTTGCCCGAATTCGATCAATTCGTTTAACTTGTGGGATCGATCGGACTATATCCTCCAATTGAATCAATTGTTCTGAAGGCAGATTTTTTTCCATTAGGATCCCAATAGATTCCTTTCCCATTTCATAAGCTAATTTCAGAACAAAATAGGACACGATCATTCCTGCAATCGGGTCTCCATATTGAGTGAAGGGAATACCATAACGCTCACCAATTAATGTAGCACCAATTCCTGCTACAGCAGCAGTAGAGGCATATACATCAGCAAGATGGTCGTTTGCGGTTGCGGTCAAACTTTTACTTCTTTGTGTTTTCCCAAGACGGATACAATATATATAGAGGCCTTGCTTCCATATTAAGGAGATGAACGCAGCAATTAATGCAATGATACTGGCTTCTGCTGCCGGCTCAAATAGGACTTCTACAGATTTAAAGACCATCAAAACAGCTGCCATAGCCAGAATAATTGCAACAATGGCTGAAGCAATGACCTCTGCTTTACCGTGACCGTATGGATGGTCTGCATCAGCAGGTTTCTTCGACACCATTGAAGAGGTTAGTGCTGCGAAAGTGGCAATCACATCACCGGCATTATGAATACCGTCAGCAATAAGCACTTGGCTGTTGAATAAATATCCAACGACAATTTTTAATGCAGTCAGCACTACATTGCTTATAAGACTAATCCATAATGCAAGTAATGAAGATAAATTATTCATAACATGCTATCCTCCTCCACTTTCGATACAGTACTTTGACATTGTACCGGATCAAATTCGTGTGGGTCTAGAGAAACAGTTTTGAGTCGATCTCTAAAAGTAAGACAAATGGAAAACCATTATTCCTTGGAAAATAAGTTGCGGGAAAGCAAATTACTTTAGCTAAAAAACACAAAATCAAGGCATTATGCCTGAATAAACAACCTCAGTTTGGTTTTTAACCAGACCAAGGCTGTTAGCCTTATTCTTAAACATTGAGGAAGGAATCGGAATAAGAAAAAGCTATCTAAAATAAGGATACGGGTGCCTAGTCATTGTACAAAGTACGATGACCAGAAGAATGAACAGAATGAGAAGAAGCAGAATTGTACCGATATTTTTCATCAGGCCACCTTAGCGGAAAACCGCCTATTCCTTTCTAAAAAAATAGAAAATTTAATTTATTTTATGGTGTAAATCAAACAGATGCTTGGACCTTTTGAGAAATGTGCAATTATACTTTCCCGAACCAGAATTATTCCATGTAATTGGATACCTCAACCAAATTCTCATCCGGGTCCCGTACATAAACTGAAATGATCCTGCCGGCAGAACCTGGAACTGCCCTTTTAGCCTTGGGCTCAAATTCCTTCCCTGCTTATAATAAATCCGTCAGTCCCCCAATGATGACCCAGCCCAAAAAACCGCCTAAAGCCGTTCCCGCTACATAGACCCCCATCCCGATTGCCTTCGGAGAAAATTCTTCGTTCAAAATAAGCCATCGCAATGGAAGGAAATCCTGCAATGCTAATACCCTCCAAAAATTTTTTATTTAACTTCCAGCAACAAAATACGACTTATGAGCAATGGCAGACATTTATTGGTATTTATTTAAATATTTTCACCGATTGTATTTACATATTTTCTAATATATGTTATTTTTTAGATGGAATATACTTTTATATGATTTCATCTACTAGTTGTTGGAAGGAGGTGAGAAAATATGAAGAAAGGTGTTCTATTTTTGCTGACACTGGTATTATCTATAGCTCTACCCATGAGTGCAATGGCAGCCATAGTAATCGATGGTGACCAAAAACTAGATAGCGATGGTGAATGGAAAGATTCTTTCTACTACTCTAAAAGTGATGGCAATGAAGGCCGTTTCCACATCAATGATTATACGAAGACCGGACTGACAGTAAAAATTGTCGATCCAAATGGAAATACTATCTCATCCTATAATACCAAAAGCGGGTTCGAAAAGACTGTTTACTTTACTCCAAATAAAGAAGGAAAATACACAGTAAAAGTAACACATAATAACGGAATCGGTAGTAAAATTTTCGGAATAAGAGTTAGGATCTACTAAGCCTAAAGGCTAATACTTAAGCTAAGTTTTCAAAAGGGTGCAAGTTTTTGTCCTGATCGAAAGACAAGAACTTGCACCCTTTAGTCACCGGAGTTAATTATTCGAATAGATTCTTTCAGGTACCCGATTACCCCCATCTTCTGTTGATTCGTCGGCTTATTACATGACTAGTTTACTTTTATTCCTGAATTTATTCCATATGCTTCGGAATCTCCCCTTCAGGAATTTCCCCCTCTCTATTCAAGTAATAGTGACGAACCGGTTTTAAATGATCATCTAATTCATAAACTAGGGGTATACCGGTTGGAATATTTAAGCTTGCTATACCGTCAGGCGATCTATCATCCAAGTATTGAACAAGTGCCCGTAGTGTATTGCCATGAGCTGAGATGATCACTTTTTTTCCTTTTTTCAAGTTTGGCGCAATTTCTTCATCCCAATAAAACAAAACTCTTCGTTCTGTATCTTCGAGATTTTCCGTAAGAGGAAATTCCCCTTCCTTTAATCCTTTATATTTTGGATGAGCAGCTTCGTATCTTTCATCATTTTTTGTAAGGGCTGGAGGGCGGACATTTGTTGATCTTCTCCATAACCGGACCTGGTCTTCTCCATATTTTTTTGCTGTTTCTGCTTTGTTTAACCCTTGAAGGGCCCCATAATGCCTTTCATTTAAACGCCATGTTTTGTGGACCGGAATCCATACAAGATCCAATTCATGAAGGCAAATCCACAATGTTCGAATGGCCCTTTTTAAAACAGATGTGTAAGCAATATCAAATGAAAATCCGTTTTTTCTTAAAATGATTCCCGCTTCTCTCGCTTCGTTGAGTCCATTGGGGGACAGGTCTACATCTGTCCATCCGGTAAACCTATTTTCAAGATTCCATATGCTTTGTCCATGACGAATCAATACAAGTTTGATCAAAAGTGAATCTCCTTTCAATAAAACAAAAAACAGTGAAAAGTTCTTGCAGGTGAATTCAGTAATTTTTTGATGTCAATTTATCCAGCCTTTTAAATTCATACCCTTGTTTTCTTGCATTGTCAATGATTCTGCCCAGAGCCTCTTTGTTATCCTTAGAAACCGAATGAAGCAAAATGACCGCACCCGGGTGAAGTTGATCCATGACCTTTTTGTATGCATAGTTCCATCCTTTTTGATCTCTTATATCCCAATCTTTATAGGCAAGGGACCAAAAGACGTTGGTATACCCCAATTCCCTGCTGGCTGCCAGTATCCGGTCGCTAAATATCCCTCTTGGCGGACGCAAAAAATGCATCTCTTTTTGTCCCGTTAAACTTGTGACTTCCTGCTTAACTCTATCAAGCTCATCCCTTATTTTATCAGTGGAAATTTGGGTCATATCGGGATGGCTCCACGAATGATTACCTACAAGGTGGCCTTCATCAACCATTCGTTTCACTAAATCCGGCTGGTCTTTTACAAAATGCCCGGTAACAAAGAAGACTGCTTGAACCCTTTTTTCCTTTAAAACATCTAAAACTTTGCCTGTATTTCCATTTTCATAACCGTTGTCGAATGTAAGAAAAAGTTCCTTTTGGCCTGTGTCCCCCAAAAAAATAGCTCCATGTTTCTGGATAATATCTTTAAATCCCTCCTGGTCAATAGAAGGAAGTTTGCCATTTTTGCTTTTTTTGAATCCAAAATGGTACGGATGATTTTCTTTTTCAGCGGCTTCCACAACTAAAGGAAACAGGAAAATGAATAGCGCCATTAATGTAAAAAGCAAGGTATTCCGTTTCATTGATGCAATTCCTCCATTATCATGAACTATGACTCTGGAAGTAATATGCCACTAAGCGATTTGTTGTATTCAGTTTAACTTTATTTTTATGACCCTCAAATCAATTGTTTCTGCTATATCTCATTTCTTCTCTTGGTTATCCTCCAAAATCTGATGAGTATGTATAGAATAATACAACCGGTAAAAATTAAAATATTTTCAAAAGACCGGATTGATCCCAATATGCCGTTATGCAGGATAGAAAATTCTTGTTTAGTACAAAGAAAGCCTATTGTTACTAATAAAAGCAAATCAGCCGATAATAGCAGGACAGGAAAAGCACCTTTGCATCGTTTTTGTAGAACAGCAACATTCCAAAGTAAAGCCGTTAATTCCAAAACAAGTACGCTTATCGCGGCACCCGCATAACCGAATCCCGGAATAGCCGTTAAATAATAACCCAAAACAGTCGAACAAATAAGGCCAAGTATTAATCCTGTAAGAGGGGCTCTTTTGAAATCGGATGCCCAAAGGACGGTTGTGATTAATTCCCGTATACCCGCAATCAAAGGAGCAAAGGCCATAAAACGGATTGCTTTGGCGGCTGAGCTATTACCGAAAATGAACACAGAAAGCTCATCAGCGTGAAAAAAGAAAAATAACATGGAAGCAATGCCGCTAAGCCAACCGATTTCTATGGATAATCTGGAGCGTTCAACAAAGCTGTCCTTATTATTGTTCTGCCAGTCTGCTGCCAATTTTGCAGCAATCGTATAGGATAATGCTGCCGTTAAAATAGTAGGCATATATACGATAATTGATGCCATTCCGAATATTTCCCCATAAATAGAAATGGCATCTGATTGGTTCAGGCCAGATTCCTGTAACCTGTTTGGTATGATTAGTGCATCGAGAAAATCGGCTGCCGGCATAATTAACCGTGTTAAACTGATAGCAAATGATGTTTTCAGTAATAATAGGATCCCTGATCCAACTATGAAGGATGGGCGGTTTGAATTTTCAGAAATGCCGTTCATCAATCCTTTCTTGTATATCGTGAGCCAAAGAAACCATAAAGCAGCAATAGCCCCCGTGCAAGCACCAAAAACAGCTCCCCCTGCCGCAGCGTGGGTGCCATAATTGATCCATAATAGAACAAATAAAAGCATGGTACTTACCCTGACAGTTTGTTCAATTAATTCAGAAGCGGCTATATACCCGTAAAATTCGATGCCTTGAAGAAAACCGCGGAATAATTGAAGCAGCGGTACAACCAAAAGTGCTGGCGCTAAACAGCGGATAGGAAACTCTAATTGACTATCCCCGAGCAAACGGGCGGTTTGGGGGCTAATGCATAGCAAATCAAACTTGAAATTCCGCCAAAAACTAAAAAAGGTATAACCAAACCTTTGAATAGTCGCCGGCCGCGCTGTTTATTTTTGGCAGTGGTTAGTGCTAATGATGTTGGGAAACCACCGGTAAGTAACGTTAGCACAAATCCGTAAACGGAATAAACAATTTGGTAAATCCCTGTTCCTTCAGAACCCAGTATCCGGAACAAGGGGATGCGAACTGTGAAGCCAATGATTTTAACAAGAAAAATTACACTTGTTCGTAACGCCGTTTGTTTAATAAAGGAAGGAAGTTGCATCTTCTCACCCCGGTATAACCTTGTCTTCTTTGATTATATGAACAAGATTGTAGAGGTAGACTTTCTGCAGCTTCCCAATTAATCATTGATATGAATAAGAAGATACTTAGTTGATTTATCCCAGCCAAGGTCAAACGGGACACGATAACGGTCTGCAGTATGAGAGTTGACTAAAGGATATCCTTTCGCATCATGTCCGATTACAACTGAAAAATGGTCAACATCCCCTCCAATATGTAACCAATAACATCACCTGGTTGTAATTTAGCAATTGCACCATCAGGAAATTTATCATTGGATCGGGTAACTTCCATAAAATCTCCCTTTGCAATCAGACGCCCGTACCCGGAATAAAGCAAGTAATTTTTAAAAGCATCAGTTTGTACCCATGCCCGGCTTCCGCCTCCCCAATATCCCCAAGCACCGTTCATGCGTAATCCGCCGCCTTCTTTTGTATCCCCAAGTACCTGGGATACAAAATTAGTACAGTCGCCACCCAAGGATGTGTAATCTTTGTACTTGCGGTTATACCGGTTATTATTCCCGGCTCCCCAGGCTAAACCCGCATATTTATTGGCATATTCTACCGCATGTTCACGGTTGTATTTATTTCCTTTATTGTTTGCTTGTATAGAATCACTATTGGCAAAAGGATGAGGAAATCCGGCCGGTGGATCGGGTATTAAATCCGGGTTTTCTTCAAGCGGATCCAAATACCACTCACGTAGTACTTTCCAATTGCCGTCTGTCTTTTTTACTGTCAATGCATGTCGTGTACCGACTCCAAACGATTGTGGCGGCAGGTCAAGTTCTTTGTAGCCATAAGATATTTTTGCTGATTGCACCAAAGAAATTTTTGCCAATTCCCCATCTCTTTTAATCCGGGTGATTCGTATTTCGGGTACCGCCTCCGTAAGACTTATACCACGTTTATCTGCCCACGAATTGATATACTGGCCGCGTTTGAGTTCCATTTGGTAAGCATAACGACTTCCCCTTAAATTCTGGACATAATACTTATTTATCGTTTCGGGGAGCCGATTTATTAGAAAGGAGTTTCGGTCTTTGTATAACTGCTGCAAGAAAAGCGTGATTTCCTCTTTTACCTTATCCTGTTGTTCATTTAACGCATAAGCATTCAGCGGTGCCAACCCGACAATTAGTGTGATCCCAATTAAAACAAACAAACGGAACAAAGCAATGCCTCCTTATACTGGTTATCAGGGGTTTAACTACAAGACCATTCCACATTAAGAATTTCCCCAAAAAATAAAAATATGTACGGAGTAGGTCACGGAAAAAGGATAAGTACAAGTTATATTAGTCCCTTCGAGGTAACATTGTTTATTTTATTTGAATATGATAATCCTGGTATTTCCTAACATTGTCACCCCTCTTCCCCCCAGCCCTGTGCGGGGGGTTCTTTTTACTTTCTTAGTACACTTATTGGCTATTTCGGTGCCCCTATCGTTCACGACAAGTTCTCTCCAATTCCGCTCATTAAAATCAGGCATACAATAATAAGGAGCAAGATCCATCGCGACACCATAAATCAGACTGCCTTCGGAAGAAACTTATTATTGGAAACGGAGGGGAAACTCAGCGTCATAATAACAACTGAATTTAAAAATGAACCGCTCAAACCAACGGTATGAACGGTTCAATCCTTATTCAAGCAGCAGTTGAAAACCTTCCAGTTCTTCTTCTGCATCCCGAAAAAGCTGAAGTAAAAGCCGGCTATGATCCCCAAGCTTTTTTTCACTTTCTTGAAAATGTACCCACCGAATAGTAAGCGGCATGGCAACATATCCTGTAAGACAATCCCATAATGCGTCAAGATTATTCCCATAATAATCGGGCAACTCCAATGCTTCTTTCAAAACAGTATGCAGTTGTCCAAGGTTACCGATTTTCCTGCCATCTAATAAAATATCGTGCAACCCCAAATCCCTCCTATCATTCATTTCATTTGTTGAAATGTTTCGTAATGGTCTTCCGTCTTGTAAATTAAACCATCATTTGAAAATACAATTCTGTCCTTACCCCGGTGGCCTGATTTATAATTGATATCCGCTTCATGTAAGACTCTTCCTTTTTTGTTAGGTAATTTTCCTTCACGATTTTGATAAATATCACCCCCAATGCTTTTTCCTGGAGCAACATTCTGCAAGTTTCCTTTCTGGGGGTCCCAGCCCAGTTTTTTAGCTTCATTTTTTGTAATGAAATTATCCGGCAATTTGTTATGGGCCTTTAGATAATTTGCCACATCTTCGAAACTGGTCAGGCTATTTGCTGGTTCCGTCTTTTTTTCAGATAAGCCGCAACCAGCGAGAAGAAACAAACTTAATAATACAAACAATACAGTTTTCCAGACTTTCAATACAATTCATCCTCACTTTATTCATATTGAAGTTGTTATGATTAGACGAAATTCGCCTATGGTATTTACGGAGTTGATAATATTTGGTTCCATTTATTATCCAGCTGATAAATACTCTTCTTGATTAATTAGGCATTTTCTCTTCCAGCTTCTTTTCATGTAATTGGGAATATATCCCTTGACGAAGTGCTGACGTAACCTCATCCAACAGAACAATGGGTGCATCTTTCAACATCGCTCTTGAAATTGCAATCCTCTGTTTTTGTCCCCATTGCAAAAATTGTCGGTATATTAGCTTTAAACCGCAGGAGCTTTGGTTATTCCCGGATTTCAAAATCTCATGGCACGACCCGGCCTGGATTTTCTTAAGGCCGGGTCGTATAACATATACTCTATCTTCTTTTATTAAACATTTTGCGACCAAGGTAATGAAAGCTTCATTAGCATACTACTTCTGATCCCATCGTCCCTTCTTTACATAACTCTTTTTGCAATGCCCAGTACGACGCCCGTTCCGGATTATTTACTTTATAATGGGCAATCCTTCCTCACTCCATTGCACGATTCCCCCTTGCAAGTTCATGACGTTTGTGTAGCCGTGAGCCTGCAAAATGCTTGCAGCAATTGCCGAGCGCCCTCCTGTCCGGCATTGGACCAGTACCGGCTTGTCGGTTGGCACCTCGTGAATGCGCTCCGGCAGCTTCCCAAGCAGGATATGCTGCGCACCCGGGATATGGCCTTCCTCCCATTCCGCCCCGGAACGCACGTCCACAACTGTCAGTTCCCCGCCTTGAACCTTGCCGGCAATGTCTTTAGGCGTTACCTCAGGATATGATTGCAAACCAGCCATTGCAGCATGGGTATCCCTCCACATCGCGGAAGTTTCAATTATCCCCTCAATCCGGTCGATACCGATGGAACGCATGTCACGGACAATCCCTGGCAGTAGTTCCGCCTCCCCCATAATGTACAACGGCCGTTCGTCTTCTATGAGCCATCCGGCCCATGATGTAAAGGAACGGTTGTAAGGCAGATTAATCGTTCCCTTCACGTGCCCGGCTGCAAAACCCGTGCAAGGCCTCGTATCAATGATAACAGCTCCTCTTTCCACAAGGCCGGCGGCAGCTGCTATCGTTCCCTCAATCCGCTTTGGTTCGGGAAGATGGGAAAGAAGCGCCGGACCTTCCCGGTTCATCCGCTTCATACGGGGAAAATAAGTTGGGGGCTCGGGCTGCCCGGCTAATAAGGCGGTGGTAAACGCCGACTCAGCATCAAAGGACAAGCCCCAATTGAAGCGTTTCTCATAGCCTACAGTAGAGGACGGAATTGCACCGAGCGCCTTGCCGCATGCACTGCCCGCCCCGTGTGCCGGCCATACCTGGGCATATTCAGGCAACTCCGTGAAGCGCTGAAGGGATTGGAACATCTGCCGCGCCCCCTGCACAGCAGTGCCTGCCAGCCCAACCGCCTTCTCCAGTAGATCCGGCCGGCCAACATCGCCGACAAATACGAAGTCGCCAGTGAAAATGCCCATCGGACAATCAGCTCCTCCGCCCCGGTCAGTCAATAGGAATGATACGCTCTCGGGAGTATGTCCCGGTGTATGCAGAACCTCAAATTCGATTCTGCCCACATGGAATCGGTCTCCGTCTTTCACAATCCGGTGCTTGACCTTATCACTCATGAAAGCATAGGACCAATCCGGACCGCCTTCGCCTGATACGTACAGCATTGCCTTGTGTTCTTCCCCTATTTCGCGGACGCCTGATATGAAATCAGCGTGGATGTGGGTTTCCGCAGCGGCAACGACTGTTAATCCTTCAGCCTGTGCCGTCTCTAAATACGGTAGAACATCACGGGCCGGGTCGATAACGATCGACTCTCCCGTCGCTTGGCAGCCCACGAGATACGAAGCGTGAGCCAGTTTCTCATCATAAAAATAACGCAGCAGCATAAATGCCGCTCTCCCCTTTCTCTGAAACAGTAAACTTCCCCGTTCCTGCCCCTTGCCTGCTGCATTGCCGCTGGCTACATGCGTCCCTTCAGCATGCCGTTCCAGTACAACTTTGGCAGCAGATCTTTCTTCAGCACATACATACTGTACCGCTCCTTCGACTGATCGAACGGGAATGTCTCCCGCGGAGTTAAGTCATAATCAAACTCCGCCAAAATAAGCCGATTATACCCAGTTACTAGCGGACAAGACGTATAACCGTCGTAACTTGCATCGGGCGGCTGTCCCGCCAGCACATTCAACACATTGCGGGCTACCACTGGAGCTTGCTTGCGAATAGCTGCACCTGTTTTTGAGGTTGGCAGATTGCTGCAATCTCCCAAAGCAAACACATTCGTGTACCGGACATGCTGCATAGTATGCTTATCAACCTCAGTCCATCCGCCCGGACCGGCTAGGGGACTATCCCGTATAAAAGACGGGGAAGACATCGGGGGCACGACATGAATCATGTCGTATCGGAATGTCTCCCGTTCCTTCGTGTCCACATGTTCGAAGATAGCTTCCCGGTTGCCGGAGTTAATTTCCACCAGATTGAGTTTGTATTTTGTCGTTATTCCTTTACGCTTCACTACCTGATTGAGCGATGCAGCATATTTCGGGACGGCGAAAATAGATTCATTACCCGAAGCGAAGATAATCTCGCTCTTATCCCTTACACCCGACCGCCGAAATGCATCATCGGCCAGATACATGATTTTCTGTGGCGCGCCACCGCACTTGATGGGTGTGTTCGGGTGCGTGAAAATCGCGGTACCGCCGCGGAATTCACGGATTGACCTCCAGGTGCTGTCCACGTAATTGTAATCATAGTTGCTGCAGACGCCATCGCGCCCGATACATTCCCTCAACCCTTTGATCCGGTCCCAATCCACCTGGATTCCCGCTGCAACAACAATAACATCGTATCGGACGATGGTTCCGGTTTTGGTTACGATACGGTTTTCAACCGGGTGGAAATACGCGACCCTCTCCTGAAGCCAGTCGGCTCCCTTTGGAATAAGCGATTGTTGGTTGCGCTCTGTTATTTCCTTTCGTACAACTCCGCCGCCGACAAGCGTCCACAAGGGTTGATAGTAATGCTTGGCCTGAGGATCGACGATCACAACGGAATCGCGAAGTTCTTTCGATGCGCGCAGCAAGCGGGCTGCAACCGATAATCCGGCGCTGCCCGCCCCGACAATGGCAACGGCATAATGAAGTTGCTTTTGCATTACTTCCCCTCCCCCTGCTCCAAAATACTGCCGATCTGTTTCAAATGCATCATGCTTTGAGACTCCCACGGCTAATGCCGCAAGCTGACACCTTCGGTATCACTGGGATTCTTGGGTGGTAGTCGGTCATGCATTTCTGCTAACCGTAGTTCCCCCAAGTTCAGGGCTGTCTCATCAGCCCGTCCTAAGACAGTACATATAGCATCTTAGGCTGACAGACTGTTACCATCTGCCACAGGTTGATTCATGATATTGATCGCTCCAACCCGATCTCGATGAGCGTTGAATCCGCATGAACATTCGTACCCTCTGTCTTTCGCTTTGTTCTTCTCCGCACAGGCAGGACATGTTTGAGAAGTGTAGGCAGGATTTACCTCCACAATCTTTATGCCGACTAGGTTTGCTTTGTAGGAGATGAATTGTTGAAGCTGATAAAAAGTCCAACTATGCAGATTCTTTGCGTTTTTGCGGCTTGTTCTTGCCGTCTTGCGAATATTCTCCAGTCGTTCAAGCTTGATTATGGACACATTTTCCTGAATGGCTGTATCGACAATTTGCCGACTAATCTTATGATTTTGATCTTTCATCCAACGTTGCTCTTTATTACCTGGCTTACGAATGGCAGACAATTTTTTGAGTTTACCTAATTTACGTCTGCGTTGTTGGTACTTTCTTCGTATATACTTGTTTTCTCTGCCGTTTCCAAAGAATCGGGTTTTACCCGTAGAAGTTACAGAAACAGCGGGAACTTTCAAACCAAGATCAATACCCATGATGTTTTCGTTGTTTGTTACGCTTGTAGGTACTTCTATTGAAATTTGAGCGTACCATTTTCCTGACTTTTCGATAATACGCATCAATCCAAGTTTGGCTTTTCTTAACAGTTCCATATCTCTGCTAGTCGCTGTAGCCCGAAACGCTGTTTTCTTCGTCTTTTTATCTACAACGATAGGAAACGCAACTGTATTTTCGGATACCGTGTAGTTTTGATTGTTAACGAAATATACAGATTTTTTAAGAATTGGACGAACACCAAGTTTCTTGATTTTACTGAAAACACTTTTGGCATCACGAATCGCTTGATTACAAACGGCAGACGGAAGAACTGTTTCTACATCTTTTGTAGTCATTTTCGGAAATGCCCCTAATTGTTCAGCCCGTTTGGTTAATTGATTGACTACCCGAATGTACTCATTTCCCAATTGACGTAGAATGGCTGGTTGATCAGGAAATATGCGTATTTTAACGGTTAAAGCTTGCATGTGTTCACCCCCTTTTCTTTTGTTCTTGGGCATAACGCTTTACTGTTTCGCTTGATACGTTTCCTGCTGTACTAACGAAAAAAGAACGTGTTCACAGACTAGGCAAATGAGCAAGATGCTTGAACTCCTGCCTTAATATTCGAGAGGTCACTCCCTTCACTTTTGCCATTACGTCTGATGGAGAATCGGTGGGAAGGCAATTCAGGAACAGATGGACATGATCGGGCATAACTTCCATTGCCACAATAAACCAGCTATTCTGATGGCATATTTCAGCCAATAGCTCCTTGAATCGAATTTTCACTTGTTTTACTAACACTTTTCTTCGATAACGAGGGCAGAATACAAAATGATAGTTAATGAGAGATACTGTTGTAGCTGTACGTCTATATTCTTGCATAAACCAATTGTATCCGTTCAACTATACAACTACAACAATTGAACGAAAAGTACACGCACATGGCTATGTGTTTGCCCTGCCCATCCCATGAAGGGATGTTCTGGCAAAGCCGGCTTTCATCCCACGATTAAAACCGTGGGCTTTCAGTCGGAAATTACTGTAATCCAATGTCTTAAATGGATCATTCATGCACCAATGGTCAAATTATATAGAATTTATTTCCTATAAAACGGCAAAAAAGCAGTCTCTGCCCAGTGTTCTTCTCTTTCAATCCGGATAGATTGAAAAGAAAAAACACCGAATGATGCCGGAGAATGTTCATTACAATTCTCTTTCTAGGTAAAACTAATTTTGAAATACAATGCCATTAATCCATACGAGACCTGCTCAGACCATATGTTAAAATATACCATAATTTATAGGATATATCAAAAGTTAAAGCTAAAAAAGAAAATGATTAGAGAAACGACTCAATTTCTTAACTTATTTCCATCCGAAGGGTACAAGAAATAGTTAAATCTGAACCGTATTCATCTACATCTTCTAAATTAAACGCTCACCAGTTATTTTATGAAATTGATCCAAACAATCAAATTGGGTGATTTTCATAGGGATAACACCTTTTCCAATCGTTCTTGTCTAACATATAATGTGGAACATTGCTCCAAATATTTGGTAGAAAGAGGGGATACATCTCGTGATTGAATTAAGCTTGGCTTTTCAGGATAAAGATGGGGCCTACGCAGAACATGCCGGAGCTGTTCTAGCCTCAGTATTCTGCAATACGAGTTCCAGTGTTAATGTCCATATCTTGCATGATGAGACTTTGACCGAAGCAAATAAACAAAAGTTAATTGAATTAACAAGCAGCTTTAATCAGACTATTCATTTTTATCCCGTTACAATTCCTGATAATATGCTTCAAGCAATGGCAGGTGTGAAATCTATTAGTTTCTGGACCCAGGCCAGCATGTACCGTTTGCTTATTCCCGCATTAATACCGGTAGACAAGATTATTTATCTGGATTGCGATGTATTGGTAAATATGAACATTGCTGAGCTGTGGGAAGTACAATTGGGTGATTTTTATTTAGCTGCAGTTTGGGATCAGGCCATTATGGCAGCAGTGCAGCATATTATCCCCTACGGGCTGAATCCAGATTCCTATTTTAATTCCGGGGTTATTTTATTTGCGTTGAACAATATCCGTAAAAAAATAGACTGGTACGAAGAAATGCTTAACTTTTTGCGGAGATACCCCGATACCAGCATGCCTGACCAGGATACATTGAATGCGGTGTTCGGAGAAAATTACCTCCAATTGGACCGGCGTTTTAATTTTTTTAACATGGTCAGTCCCCATCATGACTTTAACAACAAAATTGTCCATTTTGCCGGATCCGAAAAATGCTGGGATGTTCATTCTCCCGGGGCCAATCTGTATCAGGAATACCTTAGCCTGACACCTTGGAAGAAGCATACAGATGAAACATCCATGGGCGTACATCCTTTAGATGGGCAGAGAGACAGCAAATCCAAGAATTTGAAAGCGCCTAAGCTTAGACCGTTGCGAAGAGTTCGGAAATCTATCCGGGAAAATATGTATTCTAAAAAAAGAAACAGGCGGAGAATAAAAGTTCGACGAAAGAAGATTATCCGGCTTTCTTTGACCGAAACGAAATATATCAAACTAAACGGGAGCAAGAAGGCCGTTAGGGTCGGACCAGGAAAACGCGTTCGACGGCCTAGAAATTAGTTTAAATTGTTCCTGTCATTCCCGTTGCCACCATTTTCTGAATCTTTTGAATCCTGAAATGTTAAGGAAACGTGAATAAATCAGGAAAACACTATTCTATAGGGGGAGGTTCTTATGAAGGGGTTAATTTTATGCGCAGGCCAGGGAACAAGGCTTCAACCGTTCACTTATGCTAGACCTAAGTGTATGCTTCCGGTAAATGGCGAGCCTGTTATTGTTTCTATCATCAATAAAATGGTTCATATTGGGATTTGTGAAATAGGAATTGTGATTAATGCCTCACAAGGGCAAATTCCAGCAATGTTAGGCAGCGGAGAGGCATATAGGTGTTCGCTTACCTATCTGCTTCAAGAAAATAGCCTGGGCCTGGCTGATGCTGTCAAAAGTGCTTATTCGTTTATACAGGGTGAACCTTTCCTTCTAATACTTGGTGACAATTTGATAGAAGGATCGATCATGCCCCTGATTGATTTTTTAGGCAGTGAAAAAGCCGATGCTTCCCTTCTTCTCGCTCACGTGAAGAACCCCCATCAATTCGGTGTTGCAGATGTCTCCATTAATAAAGTTGTCAGGTTGGAGGAGAAATCGCAAAACCCCAGTTCTGATCTTGCTGTTGTAGGTGCATATGCATTCAACAGTGATATTTGGAAAATACTCGACCGGCTAGAACCGTCCAAACGGGGGGAATATGAATTAACCGATGCTATACAGCTGCTAATTGACCAAGGCAAGCATGTGGCCTATTGCATAACAACGGAACCTTTCTTTGATATTGGCACTCCCGAACGCTGGCTGGATGCGAATCGTTATAAAGTAAGTAAAGATTCAAGGAAACAAAATATAAAGAAGCAATTATTTCATAGTACCGATACCGCCATTATTTCCCCTGTTCATATCGATCCCTCCGTTAAATTGTATCAGAGCGTGATCGGCCCTTATGTGTATATTGGGCCCGGCTGCATCCTGAATTGCTGCCGGATAGAGAACAGTATACTGACAGATCACGTCCAATTGTCTCACGTGTTTGTGCGGGATAGTATATTCGGCTCTAACGTCAAATTTTCCGGTCCCGTTGACGATACAAAACCAGCTAAATTCATTATGGGGGATAAGTCAAAAGTTGAGGAATGATTGAATAGACCATTCCATATGTCATGGAATTGAGATTATCTTTAATACATTATCTGATCTTTATCATTATAAAGAGGAGGAAATATCAACATCAATATGACCGATAACAATACTTACCATCCCTAAGGGTGTGCAAAGATTAATATCCGGAGCCACCCAGATATACATAACATGGGACAAGACCAAGACGAAATTTCTAAAGAACAACCTGAGACCTGTACCAGTTACCTAGAGAGACAAATTCATCTACCATTAAACTATGCTTGCCTCATGGGATTTCCAACAGACATTTAGAATGGGGCCACCTGTTGAAAGTTCTATATGCCCAAAAAAAGATCGCTCCAGGGGGAGACGCTCTTGTCAATAGTCTTGTTTATGCTTTCCTTTAGAACCTAATTCTTCAATTTTTTCTTTCACTATTGCGACTAATGCATCCTTGCGGGTGTCATGAATGGCTCTCGGTTCGTAAATTGTCGGGTTATGCTCCAATACCGTTCTGACAGCATTCCCTCAAGACATAAGAAGTTCTGTATTGTAGTTCACCTTCGCATGACCCAGCCCAATTACTTTTTTCAGCTTGTGAAGTGGAATCCCGGAGGCACCATGGAGAACTAAAGGAATCTGAACGGATTCGGCAATTTCTGCATTTCCTTAAATCCTAATACGGGCTCACCCTGGTACTTTCCGTGAACAGATCCCAATGCTGCAGCTAAAGCGCCAATATTGGTCTCTTTAACAATAGTTGTGCATTCCGTTATATCGGCATATTTTATTCCGCCGACAAGCCCGTCTTCCATTCCCCCCACTGTTCCCACTTCGGCTTCTACGGAAACACCATCAAGATGGGCACGCCGCTGATGATTCCATGTATGTTACAGGACAAATAATACATGTTAATGGTGGCATGATTCGGTATTCGTAACGTGAAAGTTTGATGATTTTCAGCCCGGAAGCAGAATTTGTTTACGGAATACATTACGAATCAATTCATTAGGAATAATGGTTCCTTTAAGAACTCCATTTTCTTCTACCAACACAATACCTGCACGTTTTTTCCCAAGCAACGCAGCCACTTCGCCAATATCCTTTTTCATGGGAACAATTGCTGCTTTCCAAGTGGCAAAATCAATGGCACTACGGTCTAACAACCTGTTTATTTTAGCTTCCAAGGGTTCCTGATCATCCATACGCCGGAGACATAAACAACTGATAATGTAAGTTTTCAGCTTGAGACTTGGAATTATTTCCCTCCTTTTTTTCACAACATTTTATGCAAGTTGGATTTTATGTGATGGATGTCTATCTCTATTTCTGCATTTTTCGGATAAGTGATGGAGTATACATAATCCTTTACTGGGAACGAAATGGAATTATACTGGGCAAAATTCGAAAATGAACCGATGTAATACCCATTTTGAACCTCAATCCGCTTTACTTCTAATACCCTTAAAGGTACGGTTAATCCGGTTTTTAGAACCTTCGAAAGCGATTCCTTCATTGTCCAGAGAACCATGAGTAAATTTTCATAGGGACATGGGAGCTGTAAAGCAAGTTCTTTTTCATGTTCTGTTAATTCTGCCTCCACTCCACTACTCATAGAAAGATCAATCTTTTCCATATCAATACCTATTACGAGCATTTCAGGAAACGCTACTGCGGCTGCAAGTTCATCACAATGAGTTAGACTTACCTGTAAGTTGCTGTTTGATTCACACACGGCAACAGGCTGATTAAAAATCCCATTTTCAATCCTTATTTTTTTGGGATTATCTTCACCCATTAGCCCGGATATCGCTTTTTTTGCAGAATACCTGCCCAAAAGGTAACTGGTTCTTCTCCGCTCATAAGCAAGTGTTTGAAAATAAGCATGTTCATCATCATGAAGAAAGCCTTCAACGTTATTGAGGTAATCTCCATATTTACAAAAATGAATAGGTATCTTAAAGATTTCACTCGAAGATTTTAAAAGAAAGTGGGCCGAATATGTATAATTCGTTTCAGTCCCGGCTTTTTCTAATTCGTTATGTATCATGTTCCGCTCCCCAAATCTTTTTTTAAATTATTGGTATTGATATAATCTTCTTTCTGCTGTTTAAAAATCCTTTAACGAAAAAACATAGAATTTGTCGAAATTATATCGATGAAAAGCTTATTTTCATTCACAGATTTTAATTTAAGTAAGTTGACTCTCACGTTACGTAATAGATTAAGTTATAAAACAAAAGGTGATTATAATGAAAATTCATATAGAAAACACTATTGCTCAATTTGAAACATTGCTTTCATTGCCCCATGAAAAAAGAGAAGAACAGAATACAAAGGGCTGTGAGCATTATTCTTCGGTTCATACAATTACCCCCATATTTCCAAGTTCAATCCCCCTCTTGCGGCGGCTTCGGTTTTGGTGTTTGCCCGCGGACTATATTGTTCTGGCTGGTTAATCTTGGACGGGTAAGCATGGCCCATCTGGGAGTCCGAATGAACGTATCCTTCAAATCACTTGGAATAAGCGGGACAAATGGGCTCATATAAGGAATACCAAATGAGCGTAGGCTGCATAAATGGAGAAGCAATGCAATAAATCCCGTAAAGATTCCTAGAAGGCCAAAGGAAGCAGCCAGAATCATTAAAGGAAAACGGAGAATGCGGATGGGAATCGCCATATTGATCGAAGGGAATACAAGATTAGAGATGGCTGTTATCGACACGTCAATAAACATTGCAGCTGATACCAGTCCGGTATCTACCGCAGCTGTCCCTACGACCAGGGTACCTACTATAGAAATGGCCGACCCGATAGCCCTGGGCATTCGAACTCCGGCTTCCCGTAAAATTTCGAAAGTCACTTCCATAATGATTGCATCGAAAAAAGCTGGAAACGGAACATCTTCCCGCTGTGCCATTAAATTGACCAGAAGCTCTGACGGAATCATTTCCTGATGAAATGTAGTAATGGCAATATACAAAGAAGACCCTAGAAAAGCGATGAAAAAACAAAGCAGGCGCAATATCCGGAGCAAACTGGCGATATCCAGACGCTGGTAATAATCCTCAGCTGCTCTTGGGCCTGTTTCCTCTTCTTGTTAAAAATCCGTTCCATGAATCCCACTTCATGTCTTCCCTTCATTCTTTTCCTTGATATCTAATTATTACCTTGTCGCCGCATTTGCTTGTATATTCAAAAAATGTTGAAAAAGAGAAAAAATATCAGAATTCCATTCCTGTTTATGCTTTTATGCTCTAACGTCAAAAAGAAAAAGAACCAAAGGGTATTCCCTTGATTCTTTAAATTACAAATGAACTCTTAGACCAATATCTGGCATCATCTAATTGCTGGGTCCATCCCCGGAGGTTGCATCCCCTCTTTGCCGCCGCCATTGTTTAATCAGCGGTAGATAAGCGGATTTCTTATTTTTCAATGTTTGCCCGCGGCAAGAACCAATTCCAAGTGATATCCCGCTTCCCGATAAATGCTCGGCACCATGCTGGTTTCGTGATACTTGCCTGTTGTCCAAGCCTCAACCTGATCGTGATACCAAGGACTCAGCAGTTGCCCCGATTGCCCGGGCCCCACAATATTGAACGATTTCAGAGGATCTGCGAGATCAATTACCGTTCGCCAGGCTCCTCCCAGATTCACTTCCCCTGTTTTCGCATCCCATTCCGCCATGCCTACCGTGACTTTGCTGCCACCCATGCTTACTGCCTTGGCATTAAACAAAAGTCCAAGCGGCTTAACAGTACTGAGCGGATGTGCAAATTTAATCTGGTGAAAACGGCCCCACTGCCACTTTTCCGGGTCGCTGCCTTGCAGGGAAACCGCTTGATCTACGGCAAGCTGGAAAGAGCGCATCGCTACCTTTTGGAAGCCTCCTTTATCATCAATCCACGGAGCCGGTTTTCCGGCAATCGCCTTTTGAAGCAGGGAATTCCGTACATTCGCTTTATTTTCAAATAATTCCATGAGATCATCGGTCACTTCAGGTTTAAATATGACATCTTCAAGCTGTCTAATCCAAAAAGAAAAAATCAATGGAGCACCCTGTTCCGCATCATCATCCTTGTTCCAGGCCTGAAGCAAATCCGCTGCATTTTGATCAATCGGACGAAGGGAATCGTTTTTTCGCAGGGCCGCTAACAGTCTCTCCAGGAATTCCTCTGCCAGCAGATTGCGGCGGTCAAATTGAAGTTTCTTAAGATCCTCTACTTCTAAAATTTCCTTACTTTCCAGCACCTGTTGGATACGGGCTGCCCGGTACGGTTCAGACCAGGAGTTTGTAATGTAGTAAGGGTATTTGTCATCAATGACCTTGTTATTGGCGGTTGCGATATACCCTTTTGACGGATTAACGCTGGTCGGTAATTCTTCCCGCGGAATATATCCGGTCCATTCATATTCGCCAGTCCACCCCGGAACCGGAACCTGACTGTTCCCGCTTGACCGGATGGGGATTTTGCCGTTTGCCCTGTAAGCTATGGTCCCGTCATTCGAGGCAAAAACAAAGTTTTGAGCAGGAGCCTCAAAATAAGAAAGTGCTTCTTTAAACTCCTCCCAATTCCGTGTTTTGCCAAACCGCTGAAACGCCTCAAGTTCTTTTGTAGGCTCCAACGGGGTCCATCACAACGCAAGCGCCAGATCTTGCCGATTATCCTCAGCGAATTCGGAAATGATCGGACCATGCCTTGTTACAGCCACCTGATAAGAAACCGCTGGTTTGCCCTTGACCTTTATCTCTTCGTTATAGAGCTTAGCGGGCTCCCATTTTCCCATATATTCAAATTCATTCGGATTGTCCGGATTTCGTTTCTCTATATATAGATCCTGGACATCCGGGTTCAAATTTGTGACTCCCCAGGCCAAATGCTGATTATGACCAAGAATAATACCCGGAATACCTGCGAAAACAACTCCGCTAACATTCAAATCTTCTGCCTGAAGGTGTGTTTCATACCAAATCGATGGAGTACCGAGTTTCAGATGCGGATCATTTGCAAGCATGGGTTTTCCTGATGCAGATTTTTTACCGGAAATAACCCAGTTGTTGCTGCCGCTAGACGGATCAGGGATCACGGCCGCCGCAAACATAGCACGGAGATCGATGGGATGATCCTTCATCGCCTGTATGATTAAGGGTCCCCCTTCGGGTAAGAGGGGAATAACTCCAGCGCCATTTCCGGCGATACCCGCTGGGCAAGCTGGTAGCGGAATGCCTGCCTGGCCCAATGTCTGCCAAGATCATAGGCCATATATTTGCCGATCACCAGTGAATCAACCAGTTCCCAATCATTCGGCTTATATCCCAGCAGGCGGAATTCAACCGGAAGAGATCCTGAAGCCTTTGCCTGATGAATATACTGATTCACACCTTGGGCATACCATTCCAGCACATTCTTGGCATCAGCGGAATAAGCGTCCAGAGAAGCTTCTGCAGCCCTGCGCAGGCTGAACGCCCGAAAAAACTTGTCGCGCTCCAACGTTTGTTCCCCCATGACTTCACTTAACTGTCCTGAAGCTGTTCGTCTCATCATATCCATTTGAAACAACCGGTCTTGGGCCGTCAGATACCCTTGGGCCACATACAAATCATGCTCATTCCGGGCCTCAATGTGCGGCACGCCGTTCACATCCCGCCAAACCGAAACCGTCTGCTGAAGTCCCTCCAGTTCCAACTTTCCCTCAATAACCGGAAGACTGCTCCGTGCAATCCAATAAGCTACACCCGTTACGATCCCGATTAATAATACAATAATAAGCGCCGTTATCCATACGACGCGCCATCCGCCTCTTTTTTTCTTTGGCAGCCGTTCTGTGGCCGGGGATGTGCCTGTCGTACTCATCATAACCCTCCTTAAAATAAAATTTGGGTATATGCATTTTTGATTGGTAATTTATTCATATTATCTTTAACAAGGTTTATGCCGGAGTTTTCATTAAAAAAACTTCTGATTTTGGTTTATTTCTTGCATTAATTGAAATCTTTCCATATATTGAGCATTATGGAGCAAATGAAGACGTTGCTGAGGGAGCGTTAAAATGTAATACCGAGGAAGAGATTGACCGGGTCTTTGGGGAATTATCCCGGGAAGGCTCTGTTTTAATGCCGTCAGCAGCTTACCCGTTTAGTGAAAAATTTGGCTGGGTTAAAGATAAATACGGAGTTACATGGCAATTAAATCTTATTAAATGAAAATCACTTTATTACCCAGCAAGGAAGTTGAATTCAAAGACTTTTGTCGGCAATCTGAGAGCCGGGAAATGTTTCCCGGCTCTCTGTTTATGATCTTTAAAAAGTGAGAATCTCTCTTATTCGTATGCACCTTCGTGAGAGGAGCAGGATCATTGCCCGGAAATGACGTTTACCGTTTCCGTATAGATACGTTTTCGATCCTCGTTTTTCAGCAGATGGAAACTGATTAAATCAATTAAATATAATACGCTCATATCCAGGCCCGTGGATAGATACTGATATCTAACGGGATGTATGGTCCATATGACTTTATGAGCCATCTTTGTCAAGGGAGTATCCCCGAAAGCTGTGAAAGCTATCAACTTTGCTTTTTTGCCTTTGGCAGCCTCTAAAGATTTTAGCAGATCTTTAGTTTGTCCGGAACGTGAGAAGGCAATGACCACATCGTCCTTTTCTAACAACACGCTTCTTATGATCATTAAATGGGGGTCTGTCACTGCCTCGGAGTAAAACCCCATACGGCTTAAACGGTAATTAAATTCTTGTGCCGCCAGCCCTGAACTTCCTAACCCGTAAATAAATAGACGCTTCGCTTTTTTTATCAATGAGAGTACTTCTTTTAAAGGTTCATTTTCTATTAAAGATTCGATGTCGTTAAACATTTCTTTATACTGATTCTTGAGTTCAACATCTAATTCATCTTTAGTATGATCATAAGATTCGCGAGCCAGTTTCAGCTTCAGTTCGACAAAACTTTGACACAGTACTTTCTTGGAAAACCTTGTTATGCTTGCAACTGAAACGCCTGTCTGATCCGCAATTTCTTTAATATGACATTGTGCAGCTGCAGCCGGTGATGACAATAGAAAATCGGCTATTTTTTTTTCTTTCTCAGAAAAAGAGGAGTACTTCGATTGAATGGTTTTTAATAATGAATCCATTTTTTCCGCCACTCCCCCTTTCCTTTTTTACTTAATTAACTGTGCAGAGCATTTATAAATCGGGCCGTTATTTGCTGCGGTCTTGTTATAGCACCGCCAACAATTACGGAATGAGCCCCCATTTCCAGGACTTTTCTCGCCATTTCAGGTGTGAAGATATTCCCTTCAGCTATTGCAGGAATAGATACCACATCTAATACTCTCTTTAAAAATTCGAAGTTATTATCATATAGTTTACAGCCTTTTGTTGCATTTGTATATCCATAAAGCGTAGTCGATACACAATCAAAACCAGCTTTTTCTGCTTCTATTGCATCTTCCACCGAAGCAATGTCTGCCATTAGCTGCATATCCGGGCTCTTTTCTTTTACATACGCTATAATGCCGGGTATTGTTTCATTCATCGGACGTTTTCTGAGCGTCGCGTCCAATGCGATCATTTCGCAGCCGCTTTCCAACAGCTCATCAATCTCTCTTCTTGTAGCTGTTATATAAACTTCACTATCCTTGTAATCTCTTTTAACAATACCGACTACGGGTACGGATACTTCCTTTTTTATGGCAATCACGTCTTCTTTAGAATTAGCACGTATACCGGATGCCCCGCCCTCTACTGCAGCTAAAGCCATTTTCGACATAATAAATGAGCTATGAAGCGGTTCATTTTCAAGGGCTTGACAAGAGACTACCAGTTTCTTTTTGATTCTATTCAACATTTTATTACTCACCTACTATTTCTGTTATTTCATTTTTAATAATCGTTACATCCGGTCCATAAATAACCTGAACACCATTTCCGTTCTTTAGAATTCCTTTGGCTCCGGTTTGTTTCAAAACATCATCCTGAACCAAATCCGCATTCTTAACCGTTATTCTTAAACGGGTTGCGCAGCAATCAACTGCATCCAGATTATCCTGCCCGCCTAAAGCAGAGATAATGGTTTTGGCCCGTTCACTCTTATTAGTCATGGCAACTTGTTCGGAAGCATCTTCTCTGCCTGGCGTCTTAAAATTAAATTTCTTGATCAAGAACGAGAAGGTAAAGAAGTACAAGAAGAACCAAGGTATTCCAATTAGAGGAACCATGAACCAGTTTGTTTTATCCGCACCCTGCAGAACACCAAACAATAAGAAGTCAATCAATCCTCCTGAAAAAGTCTGGCCAATCGTGATCTCAAAAATATGCGCAAGCATAAAGGCTAAACCGTCGAAAATGGCATGAACCAAATACAAAACAGGTGCGATGAATAGGAATGCAAATTCGATTGGTTCCGTAATACCTGTTAAGAAAGAAGTAAGAGCCGCCGAGGCAAGAAGTCCGGCAACTTTCTTTCTGTTCTCGGGTTTGGCTGCGCGATAAATGGCCAAAGATGCCCCCACTAATCCAAACATCATCATAATAAAGCGTCCGGACATAAAACGTGCAGTTCCTATATAAAATTGATGAGTGTCGGGATCAGCTAACTGTGCAAAGAAGATTCTCTGAGTTCCTTCAATGAGCTGGTCATTTACAACCATCGATCCGCCGAGGCTCGTTGTCCAAAACGGCATATAAAAGATGTGGTGAAGACCGAACGGGCCAAGCATGCGAAGAATAAATCCATAAAAGAAAGTACCAACGTAACCGGTTGTTTCAACAAGTCCGCCCAACTTAAAGATGCCGCTTTGTACAACGGGCCAAATTATAAACATAAGTGAACCAATAATGATGGCTGAAAACGAAGCAACAATTGGAACAAATCTGGATCCGCTGAAAAATCCCAAAAATTGTGGCAGTTGCGTTTTGTTATAACGATTATGAAGCCAAGCTACTAATGCTCCGACTACTACCCCTCCAAACACGCCGGTTTCAAGGGTGTGTATTCCTAGTATCATCCCTTGTCCTGCGGCAGCGGGGTTTGCCGAGTTTATGGTTCCTGTAATTGTCAACAAAGCAGATATAGTGGCATTCATCACCAGATAGGCAAGAACCCCCGCAAGCCCGGCAGTACCTTTATCCGACTTGGCTAATCCGACAGCAATACCTACTGCGAATAATAAAGCTAAATTGGCAAATACTACGTTACCTGCGCTTGACATGACAGTAAAAACACATTGCAGCCAAGCAACATTTAAAAATGGATAAGCTTGAATGGTATTTGGGTTAGAAAGCGCTCCTCCTATACCTAGTAAAATACCGGCAGCAGGCAATACAGCAATCGGGAGCATAAAAGATTTCCCGAATTGCTGAGCTTTCTCAAAGAAACTATTCATCAGTCACCACCCCTTGATGTAAATTATTTTCACTCTTAGTATAAAAAAATAAAGGGTTTTCAGCAAGTGTTTTTTTATATATTTCCCTACACAGCCGAAGCCAGATCCATCCTTCCTTTTTGTGAATGAGCCAGAAGGAAACACAGATTCAAAAAAACAGAATCGTATGATCGTTCGGAAACGAATTATCGATTGCATGGTCAATAAGCTTATTGACCTGCGGGAGCTCTGCAAATGGCTGATGATGCGAGTATAGCTTTCCGGCCATTTTTGCCGATGATTTCAGCAAGTTCATATCCGCTTTGAATGATTCAGGCCATGAAAATAGCCATTCCTGGAAAAATCCAGTATGACTATTAGGTAATTATATTTTTATACGAAATCTTTGTCTATCTGGAAAACTTGACTTAAGGCTAATGTGAAATTTGTCGCCTGCTTGCAGTATTTACCCATCTTTTCTTTTAAAGATTGTAAATTTTGTTCATCATTCCATAAAGTTAAAATTTGATTTTCTATATCTGTATGTTTCCAATCGTTCAAGTGCAAAACTAATTTTTGCTCTAAAAGCCGTTCTAAATTAATTTCCTCCTGACCCGGCAGCGTATGGTACACAAGAATGGGAATTTGTTTGGATAAACATTCACTAATTGTAACTCCTCCCGGTTTGGTCAGCACGGCATCGATACAATTATATAAACGATTCATCTCTTCTCTCGATTCTATATATGCCATCGGAATAATCCGCGGATGCTTCTTGTCCATAAGATATTTATATAATCTTTTGTTTTTACCGCATAAAACAATATAATTTATCTTTCCTGACTTTCCAATATTTCGAATGAAGGGTTTAATCACCCCGGCACCAAGACTTCCCCCTGAAATCAATATGGACAAATTGGAGGAATGGGCCATTTGTTTTTTATGAACACCTGTAAGCTCAGGGTGGATGGGAATGCCCGTTATGATAATTTGTTCTTTTTGAATTTCTCTTTGAATTAACCATTCTTTCATACGAAAATCCGGAACGAAATGGTAATCGATTCCTCTTCTTCCCCAAATATCATTAATAAAAAAATCTGTATAAACATTAATAACCGGAATGGAAATGATCCCTCTTTCCTTAATCCGGCTTAATAAATAAGAGGGTAAAGCATGGGTACAAAAAATATAATCAGGCTGTTTTTCATGTATTAATTTTTGTATAAATCTTAAAAAGATGATTTCCAATATAAAATACCGTCTTTCTCTTTCAAAATTACCGCAGCTCTTTCGGTAAATCCAACTATACATAAACGGCAATAGATGAATCCATTTTAAATAAAACTTAGACACCACTTTTTCCGTTTTGCCGTAGCTATAACTTAAAATATCAACTTTTTCACAATGAATGGAAGAATCCATTACTTTGATGTGCTCAATCAGCGCATCAGCAGCTTGATGATGACCGGATGTTATTTTCAAAAAAGGCAAAAACAAAACCTTTTTATTCATCTTATTCCCCCGCTACTTTTTACCTTTTCACTTAATAGTTTTTTTAGTATGTGCGGGACAAAGGCTAATCATACATTCCAGACCCATGAATCGAAAACCCTTTATAGCCATGAATTACCGCTGACAAGTTTCAATTATCAATCTATACTGGTTTATATAGAAAGGAGCCAATACTGATGTCTTTAGTTTCAACCGGATTCATCTTGATTATGCTGGCAGGCTTTCTGTATAAAGCCTATACTAATACCCGGCAAGTTAAATTTAATAAAGTGGATTTAGATATCTCGGACTGCAATGATCAAACTAAACAGCTACTAAATGTGCTGCAAATCTCGGATATGCATCTCGAAAATATTTCGGTTCTACCGGAGCAATTATATGAGAAACTCAAAGATCAGAAAATCGATCTTATTGCCCTGACTGGAGATTTTCTTGATCGAAAAGACAGCATTCCCAAACTAATACCTTATCTTAAGGTTTTGAACAGATTGCAGGCGAAACATGGAATCTATGCCGTTTTCGGCAATCACGACTATGTGCTGAAAGGCCAAGATTTTACTTTATTAAAGAACACTTTGGATCGTTATGGATGCAGAACGATGCAAAATGAATATGATGTAATTAGGATCAACGGAAAATCATTGCATATCATCGGAATAGACGATTTTAGTACTAAGCGCAGCAATATAGCTGAATCGTTCGAAGGAATTAAAGAACATGAAGGTTATACTCTCGTTCTTACGCACGATCCGAATATAGTGCTAAACATGAAAAATGTTCATTACGATTATTTGCTTTCCGGGCATTTCCATGGAGGTCAAATTCATTGGCCTAAACCATACCATCTTGTTAAAATGGGCCAACTCGTTCAAATGAACATGATTAAAGGGCTTCATATTTATCACGGAAAACCATTTTATATCAGTGAAGGATTGGGACAGACCGGAATTAACATCCGCGTAGGAAGCCGCCCTGAACTGACCCTTCATCAGCTGGCGGTATAACATTCCCTTATTCATTATTATTCCGTCGGAAGGGGATAAAACCTTATTCAGGAAAATAAGCTTCCGTCCGGGGAATTATAAAACATTCCTCAGCAGCTACGAACAAAGCAAACTCCAGATACAGGCAGCATATGAGAGGCAGAAAAGAGAAATTGGCAGGCTGGAAAGCTTTATACAAAAAAATCGGAACCGCAAGGCCAGACAAGCAAAAAGCCGTCCGGACCAAAGCCCCGTTTTATGTTTCATGTTCATGCTAATCCCGTACACCGGATCATAGAGGCCACCAATCTGATAGTCGGCTATTTTGAACCACTGTTCGGACCGATCGATTTATTGGTCAAACGTGGTGAAAAAATTGCGGTCGTCGGCCATAATGGTATCGAATCTATTCTTCGAGAAAAGAGAAGACCCCGAATAATCGCAGTTATTCAGGGTCTTCGTTTTGATTATACTGTGTTGCGGTTCATCCGAAACATTTTCTGCTGAAACTTCGCGATGGCTTCATATTCCTTATCCAGCTTTCGGAAGAAGGAAATAAAGATCGGAAGAAGCTCGTGATAGATTTCTGCATTTTTTTTGACTGGTTTATGTTCATGGGTGACCCCAACCATTCCGGAAACAACACTTAAGGAATCTGTCCTGCCAGTGGCGTACAAACCAAGTACAACGGCACCAAGACAGGAACTTTCTATGCTCTCGGGAATCACCACTTCCTGATCAAAAATATCAGCCATCATTTGCCGCCAAAGTACGGAACGGGCAAAACCACCTGTAGCGTGAATTTTACTTGGCCTGCCAATCTGCTCTTCCATAGCCAAAAGTACAGTATACATATTAAAAATGACTCCTTCTAAAACGGCGCGAATCATATGTTCTTTTCTATGGTGCATAGTTAATCCAAAGAAAGAGCCGCGCGCGTCCGAGTTCCAAAGCGGTGCCCGTTCCCCGGTCATATATGGATGAAAGATCAGTCCGTCCGCCCCAGGATTTACCTGTTCAGCGATTTTCGTCAATATATCATACGGATCAACGCCTAGTCGTTTCGCTGTCTCTATTTCGGATGAAGCGAACTCATCCCGTACCCATCGAAATAACATTCCCCCATTATTGACAGCACCACCAATTACCCAATGTTTATCAGTCAGAGCGTAACAGAAAATTCTTCCTTTAGGATCCGTTACCGGGTGGTCCACTACCGTTCGTATCGCGCCGCTTGTACCAATTGTAGCCGCGACCACTCCCGGCTCGATTGCGTTAACTCCAAGATTGGAAAGAACACCGTCACTAGCTCCTACAATAAACGGAGTGGATGCCTTAAGTCCCATCTCTTCAGCATATGCCGGGTCCAGGCCTTCCAACTGATAGGTGGTTGGAACAAGCTTGGATAGCTGCTTGCTTGAAATACCGGCAATATGCAGGGCTTCTTGATCCCAATTGAGATAGTTTAAATTCAGCATCCCGGTCGCCGAAGCAATGGAATAGTCCACCAAATATTCATTAAATAGTTTAGCAAATACATATTCCTTAATAGAGATGAATTTATATGTTTTCTGAAAGATCTCCGGGGCCTCATGACGCATCCACATTAATTTTGTTATAGGAGACATTGGATGAATAGGGGTCCCTGTGCGCAAATAAAGCTCGTGTCCGTTCATTTCGTATTTTAATTTGCCAGCGTACTGACTGCTGCGGTTATCCGCCCAAGTCACACATGGAGTAAGAGGCTTACCTTGAGTATCCACCGCTATCATACTGTGCATGGCTGAACTGAACGAGACGAATAGAATGTCATCAGGGAGGATTCGGCTTTGAGTCATCACTTGCCTGACCGATTGGATGACCGCTTGGAAAATTTGTTCCGGATCCTGCTCCGCTATAGTCGAAGCGGGTGTATATAAAGGGTACTCCCCGTTTCCTCTCGCTACAACTTTCCCGTCCTCTTCGAACAGGACGGCCTTGGTGCTTGTTGTTCCGATATCAATACCGATCATATATGTTTTCCTGTTCAAATGGTACACCTTCTTTACTGGAGTTCTGGCTATCTTACATTACTGTACTGATGAGAAGTGTAAAAAGCAAGCCTACAACGGACAAGACCGTTTCCATCACTGTCCACGACTTCAATGTCTGAGGTACAGACATATTGAAAAACTCCTTTACCATCCAAAAACCGGCATCATTAACGTGGGATAAAACAATGGACCCCGCTCCTGTTGCCAGTACCACCAGCTCAACATTTGTTCCGGGATTCATTGCAAGAACCGGAGCTATGATCCCTGCGGCTGTCGTCATGGCAACGGTCGCCGAACCGGTCGCAACACGGATTAACGCAGCTGCAAACCAGGCAAACAGAATAATATTCACGTTGGTTTGTGTCGCGATCTCGGCAATAGCTCCACCTACTCCACTTTTAATCAGAACTTGTTTAAAAGCTCCTCCCGCACCAATAATCAGAATAATTGTAGCAGTAGGTGCCAGGCACTCCGTTGTAAAACGGGATACTTCCTCCTTCGTAAATCCTCTTCCAAAACCAAGAGAAAAGAATGAGAATACCACTGCAATCAGGAGGGCAATAATTTCGTTTCCGATGAACTTACAGAATAGTGCAATGCCGCTAATTGATTGAGGATCTATAATATCAGCAACGGAACCAAACAGCATCAAAATAACCGGCAGCAAAATGGTAAATAAGGTTATACCGAACCCTGGAAGCTTCCGTTCCGTCTTAAGTGTAAACTGTTCGGCCAGCTTAGCCGGGGGCTCTACTTGAATGCGCTTACCAATGAACTTGCCGAATAAAGGACCAGCAATGATGGCTGTTGGCACTCCAATTAGAAGGGAATATAGAATCGTTTTACCTAAGTCCGCATGATAGGCATCAATGGCAATCATTGGCGCCGGATGAGGTGGAACTAGACCATGCACGGTTGAGAGTCCGGCCAAAATTGGAATACCGATCTGTAACAGAGACATCTTTGTTTTAGTTGCAACCGTAAATACAATCGGAATCAGCAGAATCAGGCCTACCTCAAAGAAAACCGGAATCCCCACTATAAATCCGACGATCATCATCGCCCAATGAACCCTTTTCTCTCCAAATTTATCTACCAGGGTCGAAGCAATTTGTTCATCACCTCCAGATTCTGCCATCATTTTACCAAGCATTGTGCCAAGTCCAATGACAATGGCAATCGTTCCTAGTGTGCCTCCTAATCCGCTTGTTATTGCGTTGACCACGTCTTGAGGTTTCATACCGGCAAGGAGTCCCAGCATCAAAGCAGAAAGTAAGAGCGTAACAAAGGGATTCCATTTGAATTTTGCTATAAATACAATAAGAAAAACGATTGAAATGAAGGTCCAAAAAAATAGCGTTACATTGTGACTGAGGACAAATAAACTGCTCATACACAAATCCTCCCTTATCAGCTGGAATCTCTCTTGACTACGTTAGCATACCCATTTTGAACTAGTATACTTGTCGACAACTGAATGCGCAGTTTGAACCACTTCCCCAATTAAAATTGGGGCAGACTATTATGTAACGTTTGTCGTGAATCCGCAAAATAGGTCCGGACCGTCTTAAGAATAATCTCTCCATTCTTGGACTCCAGCCCTCTTATAATTGTCCGGTGTTTTTCAATAACGGATTGCTTCTTCCGCTCTCCCATAGAGAAAACTTCTTCCGTTGTTATCAGCATAACAGTCATTACAATATGCCGTATGCTTGTCCAAAGGTAAAAAATTCGGTTATGTCCCGCCGCAGCCACAGTCGTTTCATGAAAGGAAAAATCCTGATAAGCAAAGTCGGCAATATCGTTATACTTTACAGCCAGTTCCATTTTATCGATAATTTGATTTAATTTAGTCATTAACGGTTCTTGATTAATAGAAGCAAGACGCTCCTGGACAAAACTTTCGATCAGAAACCGGACATCATATAACTCTTCAACATCTTTGGAGCTTAAACCAAGGACCACTGCCCCCATCCGCTCTAACCGGATCAATCCCTCATTCGATAACGTTTTCAAAGCTTCTCTTACCGGAGACCTGCTTGTGCCAAAATCGGCAGCCACCCTGTTTTCAGAAATGACTTCTCCGGGTTTAATCGTTCCATTTATAATTTGTAATCTTAATTCACAAGCTATTGATTCACCAAGTGAAACTCCTTGCAACCATGCTGATGGATAATGCATCTAATCCAACTCTCCTAATTTAAATGGTCATCCGTTTGACAAAATGACAGATAGTTCATTCTAACATATATTCGTCTGACCATTCCATTAGGACATAATAGTCCCCCTTCCCCTTAACGATTCTGTACTATTTCATGACCCCCGAACTCATTTCGTAACGCTGCTACAATTTTGCCATGGAAGGTATCGGATTCAAGCGAACGATATCTCATGAACAAGGACATGGCGATAACAGGTGCACTAGCTTGAATCTCCAAAGCAGTTTCCACGGTCCATTTCCCTTCACCTGAACTGTGCATGACGCCAGAGATCCCTTCCAGCTTCGGATCTTTCGAGAAAGCATTCTGTGTCAGCTCCATCAACCAGCTGCGAATAACGGAACCGTTCGACCAGACCCGTGCCACTTCTTCATAATCATAATCAAAATCGCTTTTTTCCAGCAGCTCAAATCCTTCCGCAATCGCTTGCATCATACCGTATTCAATACCATTATGGATCATTTTCAGAAAATGGCCGCTACCGCTACCGCCGGTGAACAGATACCCTTGATTGACTGCAATATCTTGAAATAGCGGTTCCAAGATTGCGAAAGCTTGCTTATTTCCTCCGATCATGAAGCACCCTCCCTGTGCCGTACCTGCGGTTCCGCCTGATGTACCCACGTCAAGGAAATGGATTCCATGTGTACTTAATTTCTCACCACGAACTATGGACTGTTTATAATGGGAATTCCCTCCATCTATAACGATATCCCCTTGTGAGAGAAACGGAATAAGAATGTCAATCACTTCACTTTATCCACGATCTCACCTGCCGGTACCATCATCCAGATGATACGTGGTGCTTTCAAATTGGATACCAGTTCTTCGATCGTATCAACAGAAACAGCACCTAAATCGGCTAATTTCCGTCCCGGTTCCGGATTCACATCATATGCAACAATCTCGTGTTTATGGCGGAGCATATTATTTGCGAGGTCCCATTTTACCGAGACCAATTATTCCTAACTTCATCATTTTCACTCCTTAAGACAACAAGTATACTTGTATACAACTTCAATTTTACTTTTTAATCTACTGCCCCTTCATCAATCTGTAAAGAAGAAATTTGTAAGCGTTATTTTGAGGAAATGGATAAAAGAAAGCCAGACCATGCGGTCATGACTTTCTTCATAAGATTAATTTTCTTTTAATACTTTAATGCCTTTGACAATGTTCCAAATAAAAAAGTAAATCCCGATAACAGCGAAAATACAAAAAGTTGCTACTGCACTATAGCTGGCTACTGTTCCGGTACCTTCGTTAATTCCGGCCACTCCTGTTACTACCAAACCTATAATTAAAGCCACATAAGGAACAAGATGCGTCCATAATGCTTTCTTAGCATGATATTTAACTTCTCCATTTGCTAAGAAGTACACAACGATCGGGAATAAAAACGGTGCAAAAAAGATACTAAAATAACATAGAGAAGATAAAACATTGTTTTCTTTCATAGTGCTCACCTCGAGAAATTTTTGATCTGTTTTTTGATTTAAAGAATAACCTTGATTTCCATCCGAAACGGTATAAGATACAGAAATCCGGACCGTATTTATCTATATCTTCTCCTTTAAACGCTCACCAATTCTTTTTTATGAAATTGATTCTTTATTAAAACATACTTATAATGCCAGCAATACAACACAATAAGACAAATCCACCTAAACAAGAAACCGTAACAATCTGGCTAAATATTAAATTTTTTCTTTTATCAAAACTCCGCACCTTCATATATAGCATGCAGGTTTGATTGCTTGACCTGTTTTCGGATTCACATCATATGCAACAACCTCGTGTTTATGGCGGAGCACATTATTTGCTAGGTTAAATCCTATTTTACGAGACCAATCATTCCTAATTTCATCATTTCCCCCCTTAAGATTATAAGTATACTTGTATACAACTTCAATTTCATTTTTTAGTGTACTGCCCTTTAATCAGTCTGTAAAGAAGAAATTTGTAAAGAAGGAATTTGTAAGCGTTATTTTGGGGAAATGGATAAAAGAAAGCCAGACCATACGGTCATGACTTTCTTCATAAGATTAATTTTCTTTTAATACTTTAATGCCTTTGACAATGTTCCAAATAAAACAGTAAATTGCAATAGCTATAACAATTGCTATTATAACCAATCCTCCCATTCCTGTTTCTGTTCCCCCCTTAACTCCAATTACTCCAGATGCTACGGCTCCAATAAGAATAGCTATATAAGGAATAAGGTGGTTCCATAATGCACTCTTAGCATGATATTTGACTTTTCCATTTGCTAAGAAGTACACAACGATCGGGAATAAAAATGGTGCAAAAAAGATACTAAAATAACATAGAGAAGATAAAACATTGTTTTCTTTCATAATGCTCACCTCGAGAAAATTTTTCATCTGTGTTTTTATTTATTGAACTTAAATTTTTATATTCGAATCAATTTCACAACCTATTTCCATCCGAACCGGTACAAGATACAGAAATCTCAACAACCGTATTTATCCACACCTTTTCCATATCTTCTCCATTAAACGCTCACCAATTCATTTATGAAATTGAATCTTTATTGAAACATATTTATAATGCCAGCAATACAACATAACAAGACAAATCCGCCTAAACAAGAAACCGTAACAATCTGGCTGAATATTAAATTTTTTTCTTTCATCAGAACTCAGCTCCTTCTATATAGCATGCAGGTTTGATTGCTTGATCTGTTATTAGTTTACATTCGATTAAAAATCCGCGACATCGAAGTTCCTTTCTGGTTTATTACATTTTTGTAAGCTAGATTGCAGGTGAAAATATGAACTGCTTTTCTCCTGTTAAAATTTATATTTCCTCTTCACTATTTTTTTTCAAATTAGAAACAATCTTCTATGTAAATGATTATCTTTTATTTCACATTGTTGCAATACCTTGAGTAAACGATCATTAATTTCCATTAGCATGAGATCAAACCCTTAATGTAGTATGGATTACCTATAATGGTGTTATGCTTCGACTTAAAAATGAAATCGCTTTCAAAATTCGTATCAAACCGTGGGCTTAAACCTAACGGGTCTTTCTTCCTGCCGCCTACAAACACCTCTTTATGCTTTTGCAACCAACCGTTTGTGTCAAAGAAACACAAAAAAACAGCCAAATGACTGGTTAATGTGGTCCGAAATCTTTGTTAGTCCTCTACTGTAAGAACACTTCTCTAGATGCGAATCTATTTTCTATAAACAGCGGCAACTCCCATGTTTTCGTAGATGCACAAGCTAAAGCTAAAACCTTTGCCGACGCTCTTGCAAAATCTAAACAGCATCAAAAAGAGGAGCAGGATCAGAAACAAGACCAGGACCAAGATCAAGATAAGTAAACTAAATTAACTCTGCCAAGGAAAGCCATTATAGTTTTGCTATAGCGGACTTTCTTTTTGAATAATAAAGATAAATACCCCTTCACATTCCTGCCTACAACCAACAAGTATTACCGCGGCTAACATAGAAGAGATCAATGTAAAAAAATAACCTGCCGCAAAGGCAGGTTATCTTCCTTCTCCCATTATTCCCCGTTTCATCATTATCAACCCGCATATCTTCCCCACACATTATTTAATACAAAAAGGAACGAGAAATAATAACCAATAAAATGAACAGGACTAGAATGGCTCCTGTACTTGTGAATCCTCCGTAACTTGATCCTCCATACGACATAAGTAACACTCCCTTCTTTTAGATTTAATACATTCTATGACGGAAATCAGAGCATGCTTGGACTATTGAAGCCTATCTTAGAAATGGAAGCCTTGGGCTTGTAAGGAGGCATCGGTTATGCTACTCTTGTATAGGAATTGTTGGTTTACCCACCGAACATTTTCATGATGGCTCCCTGCAAGTTCGGGAGCTATTTCTTTTACTCGTTAATATGCAAAGAGCCTCTGATGACATCTCAAAGGCTCTTTTAGTTCTGTTTATCTGGTTGTTATTTATATGCTTGGTTTGTAATACCTATGTAGGCTGAATTTCCTTACATGAATTACTCAAATATTTTCTCAATAGTCGGTGCAATTGCAATTGGAGGGTTCGAAGGGTGCATCATTTGATAAGAAACATTTACTTTATCTCCAACCACAAATTTTTCGTTTTGTGAAAGAGGAACTAGCAATACTTTATTTTGATTGACTAAATCTACCCAATTTCCTTGCAGAGCCTCTTCTTTGGTGGAAGCATCTACAACTGTTGCATACACATCACCAATGGAAGTAATGTATCCCGTGAATTGAATTTGATCCTGTTTTTCAACAGAAGATACGGACGGACTCAGAGTGTCGTCTGAATGTGCAAAAGTGGGGCTGGCTCCAGCCGAGAATGCTAACCCTAATGTAAGAGAGGTTGCTACAGCTACTAACGTCTTCTTTGTGATCATAGTTCTATTCCTCCTTGTAATTTTTGGTTACACATCTATATTTATACAAAATAGATCAAATGTCCTTTAATTTTTCATTTACTTAATAAATTTGTCACAAAATAAGAGAAAAAGAGAACTCGGGAAAATTGCCTGGGCGCTCTTTTTGTATTGCTGCAAAAAGATTGGTTTTTTGTAAGACAGTTGCAATGAACTTTTGTCAAGTACCCTTACTAAATATTATTCTATATAAGTTGAACGAAAGAAAATAGCAATCAAAGTCGCACGCACAGCCGGTCAATAATGGCATGAGGATGCTTCATGATTTCATCCATAAATTGCCCGACACGCAGACGGATTTCGGAAACGGCCGAATAGAATACGTTATTGATCACACTGGACTTGAGCCATTTCCAGAGTCCTTCTACGATATTTAACTGAGGGCTGTATGGAGGCAAGTACACAAGCTCAAGCCGATTTTTTTGCGCTTCCAGAAACGGCCGAAGCAGCTTTGCATGATGAATCCGGGCATTGTCCAAAACCAGAGCCAGTTTCCCTGTTGGATAAGTCGCCATGACCTTTTGAAGAAAGGAAAGAAACGTTTCAGCGGTGTACTGTTCATCTTCTTGCCAAACGATGTGTCCCGTTTCATAGTCAACCGTGGCCAGCAGTTTGACCCCACGATGCTTGCCCGTGGTTGGAATGATGCGTTGCTTCCCGCGAAGGAACCAGGTCTTCTGAATCGCCTGGTAGTCCCGGATCATCGACTCATCCTCGAACAGCAAGTGATCAATCTCCTCGTTCAGTAGCTTTTTTTCAGTTCAGGAAAGGTCGTTTCGGTGAAATGGCGTTGTTTCTTGGGATCTGCTGCTGCGAGCGTGTAGGTCGGTTTCGTATAGCTGAGCCCTAGCCGCTCCATGACCTTGGAAATGCCTCGGAGCGAATAGCAATGGCCCCAGTCGCGTTCCACGTACGTGGCAATCAGTTCAAGCGTCCAGTTGTGCTTTGCCGTAAAGCCGACCTCATGGGGAACCGAATAGGCGACGGTTTGTTTCAAGCGATCCTGCTGCTGCTTCGTCAACCGAGTAGGAGCACCTAAGGAATGCTTGATTTGCAAGGCTCCCAGTCCACCGTTCTCGTACGTATGAATGTAACTGCTCACCGTCATTCGGTTTCGATTCAAAATGTCAGCGATCGCCTTCATGGATGTGCCTTTCAAATGCAAATAGATCGCTTGGTAGCGTTCATACATTCGGCGCTCTTTGGTTTGTTGCATGGCTGCCGTTACTTTTGCCAGTTCGGTATGTTTATCCATTGTCATCCCCACTTGTCTATTCTTGATCTGTTTCTTATTCGACAAATGGTTCCTTTTTCCTTGCCAAGGTTTGCTAAGAATATTGATTCAACTTATATAATCAATTTGTTCTAGTACAAAACCTTGTAAAGAAACCTCTGGGTTACCTACTAAGGCAAAGCAAACAGTAGGTTCTTTAGCCGTAAAAAAATGTGTTATATTATTTCCATGATTATCGTTGTCTTTCCATTCAAGATAATTATCTAGGTCTGAGCCTAGTCCCATCGCAGCAACAAGTAAATTACCTTCAACGTTTTTTAATGTAATTTTATATCTTTTTCCGGCTTCAACTTTTATAGAATCAGTAAATACCTCCCCATAATGGAAATATTTAAGAGTCAAGGTTCCATTATGTATGCTAGATGTCGTCGGAAGAAGTTGTTTAAAGATACTACTTTCCCAACTTGTAAAATTATCTTCCACCACTAACTTATAATGATTACTTTCAACTGGGGTTTTCTCCGTCTGATTTAACGAATTGGCATGAATCGTCCCTGCTGCACTACTTCCAACTAACATTCCCGCCAATACTATTGATGTTATTATCTTTTTCATAGAATATAACCCTCCATTTGGTTTATTAGGGAGTTTGATAGATATCACCCCCCCTCTTATATCAAACTATAACACATTTTACCTTTATGTGGAATAATTTATAATATTCTACCTTTCTTAGCAAAAGGGCATACATCCTAAGTTCTGTTAAACCTTGAAAACAAAAAAAGCCGAGAGACTGGATCAATGCAAAAATAACCTGCCGCAAAGACAGGTTATCTTCCCCTCTCCCATTAAAAGAGAATTTCTGAAAGCTTAATAAGAGAACAATATCAAGATATTAATTCTTATGCGAACACTGTACCAACCCCTACTGTTCTTATAAACGGAGATATTACAGCTTATGGGCATGGATGGCAATGGTGGGTAACTTCTCTAACCCCATATTGAAACGTAATATTGCTTGTACCGTATACAATTGGTAAACTGGGTATTTGGTTATCATCTTCTAGTACAATACATAAAAAGGAGAAGTTAAAATCAGAAATTTTTGCCCTTGTAGGGATTCTAGCCGCCTATGGGGACAACAAAGAAACAGCGGCTGACGCAAAAAAGCAGCTGAGACTCCTAAAGAGAAGGAAGGCAAGAAGAGGTTTTTGACAAGATAGAAAATGGCATGACTTACGATAAGGTAAAGGAAATTGTCGGTTCTGAGGGTGAACTTTTCCACGGAATCTGGAGACAAAGGAAATGAAACCCACATGGTTACGTATATTTGGAAAGGATCTGATATTGGATCTAACGCTACCTTTACTTTCCAAGGAGGAAAGTTATCGACAAAAGCTCAGATTGGCTTAAAATAAGTTATTAGCCCTTCGGGGCTTTTTATTTTACATTTGACATGCGCTGGCGTCTCTAACACAGAATATGGAAATCTTCAGTAAAAATACCCGCAAGCCTAGCGCCTGCGAACTGCATTTGTTGTGCGACTACTAGAATAAACACGCGTTTCCGGGTGTTATGAAAACATCCAAATCGTTAAAAAGACTACTCCCCTTGATGATAAGGAAAGCAGTCTTTTAGCTTCATGGAACAAAGTTGAATCTCATGGTCTAAACATTTTTATTCACCAAATCCATGTATGATTGCAACAGATACTTCAGAATCTTTTACGGAAACTGTTTGTTTCGTACTGAGAGTAACTCCGCTGCCTAGTATCGTAGCGATCACTGCAATACTTAATAGCCATTTCTTAAATTTTTTCAACCTCCAACACCTCTCTAACCAAGTTTGTAAATTTCCCCTTTTGAAAATCCGAAGCATGGTTCAGATACTGGTCAAACTGGGCCACACACAACATAGCCATAGAGTATCTTTTTGTGGAGATGGCCAAGGAAAAGCAGTATAAAATGGATTCCAATCCTTCCACAAAGCGTCGTTGATTAAATTCATAAATTGCTTTCTGGTAATGAAATTCAATATGATGTTCAATTCTTACGGCATTTACTTCATTTTCCATAGAAGGCTCAGGGGATCGCTCTAAGATATGATCTATGGAAAATCCATATGCATTCGCAGCTTTCGTAATCAAGAGTAAACCAGCAGGAATTTCGTTAGGGTATTCGGTGAGATAATTTGTATACTCATCAAGCACGCTGACATTCCCTAAAAGTAGTTCTACACTATATTTATTCGCTTTTGCCCATAAACGAAACTTGTCTATTTCTTTCTTTCCCTGTTCATCTAAGATCTCAAACCAGCTAAGGTCTTCATATCCCTCTATATATTGTTCGGCCTTCTTATAATCACCTTGTTTATATAGCGAAACACTTTTTATAAGATAGGATTGACCATAATACACAACAAGAGGTCTTTCTGTTTTCAGTGGTTCTGATACACTGTTGTTCTTTTTTATTAATAGTTCTTCCTGATATCTGATTGTAGTAAGTATTCTTAATTCATCAGCAAATTGCTCAGCTAAAGACCACTTTTGCAAAAGAACACAAATGTTTGCTAAATGTAATAAGGCATCAGACCTAAAGTCTTCAGGCAGTCTTTTGCGGAAACCCTCAAAACGAATCACTGCTTTGTAATTTTCTTCGGCATTAGCTCCGATAGTCGACCTGAAAATTCGATAATGACTGATGGCCAGCCGATCAGAGTGATTGTACTTTTCTTCCTCAATGACTTCCTCATAAAAAAGAAGCGACTCTTCAACAAGACCATTCAGATATAATTCCTCTGCTACAGAAAAAAACAGTTCGGTGTACTTAGGATGTTCCACCAAGACATGGATCGCATTCATAATCAAGTCGGTTTTCCCCAGCTCGGCACAGCGAATTAAAAAGGATTTCATTCTGGGGACGGACACCCTATTGTTATAGAAACACTCAGAAAGGTAATATTCATAGTAATGTCCCTCGGGTAAGCCGAGTGCTTCTGTTAACGTATCTAATTGTTTCATGGTAATAGGTCGCAGTTTTTCCTTCTGAAGGCTGGCACTAAGATTACCGATAGATAATCCTCCGACTTCTGCAACACTTGATAACGTACATCCAGTTTCTGCTATGGCTTTTTCAAGTTCAACTCGCAATGCAATCCGGTTATCCATTTTTTCGACTCCTTTCTAATCTATAGTTCCATATAATTCCATAATACCATATTTAGATTTTTCTGAAAATTTGTATAAACCTATAGGTCATGTATGTAAATGGGTGGACCTGTTTAAAATTATGTGAATTTATGGAAGCCTAAGAACATATACTGAAATAAAAATGTTTTATTGTGGAAAAGTCGTATTTAGATGGAGGATATTTGCTTCCCTTGTAGAAAATGTAATCTAATTCCTATATAAGGGTCGATTAATACCAGGGAGGTAGTTAAAATGAAAAAAGTCAAGTATTTTTTGGTGTTTGCTAGTTTGATTATGTTTTTTTCGTCTGTAGGTTCCCCTATTGTTCTAGGGGCAACGGAAATGGATTACGATCAACGACTAAAGCAAATGGAGGAAGCATTTGAATTCATTGGTGAACATGCAGTATTAACAGATGAATATGGCAACATAATTGGGTTCGATTTCGACAAAATAAGAGAACGGTATGGCGAAGATCAAGGACTAAACTTATTGGAAAAAGAAATAAATGAGGCAAAGGAGAGGGATACCCATCGTGGTGCATGGTTGGAATGTATGAAGTCTGCTTTATTGGATCATTTTGGAGCAAGTGCATTTCAAGCAATGGTACAGGCTGGCATAATGACATATATAAAACAAAAGTTATGGAAGGAGGCAGCAAAAATTGCGATTAAATTTTTTGTTGGAGCCAGTGCCGGAGGATTAGTAGGAGTTTTGCTTTGGTACAGCGGTAAGTGTGCAATATGGGGAATTAAGGGGGAACATATAATTGAAAATAGAGCCTACGCGTCAAGTTAAATTGATATACTTTGTTGTATGCCCATTAGCGTTTTCTTTTAGTTTTGTCTTATACCATTTTATTTTTAACAAACAAACAAATTGGATTGATGTCCTTGGTGTAACAGCTTCTTTTTATGTTTGTATGATAGCTATCTACTTTATAACAAGAAAAAAAATCGTAAATGATATAGAGAAATTAAAGAAATAGCATCACTTTAGTTAATCCAGATCCGTATCAAAAGAATAGGGCCTTGAGGTGCTTCCTCAAAGGCCCTTTCTATGGTGGTACTTCCACACACCGTGGGTCAATTGTTATTATTCTTTCTTTACTGCACTCTTACCAGCACTATACAGGCCGCATGAAGTAAGACCGGAGATAATACCGTACATAATGCCCGTTTTAAGATCCCACGGAGCCAGGTATACAACACCTGCTACGATACCCAAAATAACAGATAGAACGGGTGCCAGACGAACCGGCAGTCCGATTCCTTTCACCATTTCAACAAGACCGACTATTACAGCAACAATGACAACATCTGTGATTTCTATATTCATAGCGTCCTCCTAAAGGCTGCTCGCCAAAATGTGGTTATTCAGCCATGCCAGCTCGTCAACGGTAAGACGACGGTTTTCTATTTTCACCATCCAACCCCAATCAGTAAACTTCCCCGCGTTCCAGGCTTTCCCCATGTTGTCATAGAGCTGTTTCCATTGCCAGTCTTCCAACTGTAATGTTCTATTCATGTCTTCTTCCTCTCCTTCGCTGTATGCTTGTTTAATTCGCTCTATAAAGCTTGGCACACTTCCCTCATCTAACATTCTGTGCGGGCAGTATTTACCACTCCAGTGCTGGTGTGGGACCACATTTTCAATAGGAATACAAAACTGTGTCATAAGCTTGGCAATGACAATAGCCGCATTGTCCTCGTCCTTATAATATCGGTTACCGCCGGACTTGGAATAACAAATTTCTACGCCGATGGACTGACGGTTTCCTGTTCCGTTCCCGTCTCCGATGCCAGGCATTTCGATCAAAAGGAATGCCCTGAACAGCTTCTTTATCGTCCACAGCAACGTGGAACGAAACCTCGTTATTATTCCGGATCATATAACGGATCTCATTTTCTGCGGAAGCATCATTAGCCGTATTATGATAGGTGATATATTTCGGTGCCACTTTATTCGGACATTTAATGCCATATTTACTTGGGTCTACTAACATTTTTCTGATTTCCATCATTCAACACTTCCTCTTCATGTTTTCCTTTTAAAATTCCTTTGATCTCGGCGATATCACTTGAAAGAAGGCTAAAAGACTTTGCTTGCTCTCGGATAACTTCCTGATTCTCACTAATGGTCTTTTGATACTCCTTCTCCCGCACTTCATTCTTTTTCATCGTGGTAAAAAGCAGCCAGATAAACAGAGCACCAAATATCCCGATATTTAGCGCTGTATTAAAAATTTGTTCCTCCATTCATGGTTCCTCCTGTTAATTCTTTCATCACACAGTTGAGTCCGTATAATTGTGTAAAAAGCTAGGTTCCAAAAAATGAAAGGAGCCATATTCATAGCCCTCAGTTAGAATAATGTTGGGACACAAAATTCTAAATATACGAGGTGTTATGAAATGGCTCAATACCAGATTAACGTAGATTCGCAGCTTTTGCATCAACTATTTTTGGGAAATTCTCAGGATGCGGGTGTAGCCAAGCTGCTCGAGTCTGTACTGAACCAAGTCTTACAAGCACAGGTGAGTGAACAAGTGGAAGCAGATCGTTATGAACGAACAGAGAATCGAAAAGCGTACCGGAATGGATCGTATCCACATGGGCTGCATACGCGGGTGGGAACCATTACACTAAGTGTTCCGCGCATCCGTGGCGGGAAGTTCACGACAGAGCTCTTTAGTCGTTACCAGAGAAGTGAACAAGCGTTAATCTTAGCGATGATGGAAATGGTCGTAAACGGCGTCTCTACGCGTAAAGTCTCGCAAGTAACCGAAGAACTCTGCGGAACCGAGTTTTCTAAATCCACTGTTTCAGACCTTTGTAAGCGGCTGGATCCCATCGTAACTGCTTGGAATAATCGAAGCCTGGCAGACAGCCTCTTTCCGTTTGTTCTCGTAGATGCGATGTATCTCAAGGTCCGTGAAGACGGTCGTGTACGCTCACGAGGCATCATGATTGCCATTGGTGTAAACACCGAGGGCTATCGTGAAGTCCTTGGCCTGATGCTGGGTGACACAGAATCTGAAGCAAGCTGGAGTGAGTTTTTCAGCTCTCTAAAAGGACGTGGATTACGAGGTGTGGATCTCATTACCTCCGACGATCATGGCGGCCTTGTACGCGCGGTACGGCAGCAGCTGCAAGGGGTAACATGGCAGCGATGCCAGACTCACTTCACGCGAAATGTATTAGAAGCCTCACCCAAAGCCTTGAAGGATGAGATCCATGGCCGTCTACGGTCGATTCTAGATGCTCCTGATACTGGAACGGCAAGGTTTTTATTAAAACAGACCTTAGCGGCTTATGAAGATAAGGCGGGTAAGGCGATGGGCGTGCTGGAAAGCGGATTTGACGATGCTACCGCCGTCTTAATGCTGCCAGAGCGTTACCGAAAACGGCTGCGCACGACAAATAGCGTTGAGCGTCTCAACGAAGAGGTTAGACGCCGGGAACGTGTCATTCGCATCTTCCCAAACCGTGAATCCGTGATTCGTCTTATTGGTGCTCTATTGATGGAACAGGATGAAAAATGGGCAGCCGGCAAGAAATATCTCGACATGACCGAGTACATGGAATGGCGGAAGGATCGGCCAAAGTCCGATGCCAAAGTGACTCGCATTATGTAGCACAGTCTAGCTGAGGGAATTTACACACAAATTTGGACTTGATCTTGCAGTTCACTAGGAACTTAAGAAGATCATTTAAGTCATGCCAGTTAAATCGGTCAACTCTTCGACAATCCTCCTCAGTAAAAGATAATTCACTTTATGAAATACAGTCCGCTCTTGTTACTGAATTGAATACCTAATTTATAGACCTCAAAATGATGCAACTATAACAGGAACATCTGCACAATCTCAATTTGATATTCCCTCATACTATATAGTGTAAAGCTTATTCTTAATGAAAAGGAGTTGGATAAAAATGGGTTACAGCTGTGGAGGTTACGGCTTGTTTACTAGCACGGGTACTATTCTGGTTCTCTTCATTCTGCTGGTTATTATCTCCCGTTCTTTTCTTTATTAATTGAATTCGCAGGAGCGCCTTGGCTCAAGGCGCTCGTTTTTTTATTAGAAAACTCAAAAACGGAATTTGAAAGCCCGCTATCTTCCGGTACATCCCTGCCTTCCCAATAAACCCAGCTCATCCCGAGAAACTGCCCGATATGTCCAATTCTGTTTTGCCCGATTTTTCTTTTCAAACGACGGTGATATCCATTTATTGAATTTATTTTTTTTATTTGGATATTCTAAATCGTAATTTAAAAAACAACCTACAGATAATAAAACATGGAGTTTACAACAAAATGACTATCGTAAATATAAACGGACATTCGATGAATTATATAGATCGTGGAGAAGGGACTGCCGTTCTCTTCATTCATCCTCCAGTACTTACAAGCTTGAATTTCACCTATCAAATCCAGGAACTGTCCCCATCTTTTCGAACTATTGCTTTTGACATAAGGGGACACGGGAAAAGCCAGCCTTCCGCACAGCCGATTACTTATCCGCTAATAGCGGAAGATATCGTGCAGCTGATAGACCGTCTTGGTATCAATAAATGTTTCTTATGCGGTTATTCTACCGGGGGTACCATTGTACTTGAATTTCTTCTGAACTATCCTGATCGGGCTTGGGGAGGTGTGGTTATCGGAGGAATGTCGGAAGTGAATGATTGGAGGTTAAAAAACTTGATATCCGTAGGCGCCGGCCTCGCCAAAATCGGAGCCGTAAACACACTCGCATTTTCTACAGCCTGGGGACAAACTAACAAGCTCTCTTTGTTCCGCAAATTATACAAGGATGCAAGAAAAGGAAATGCCCGAAACATAGAACAGTATTACCGGTACAGCTTAACCTGTAATTGTACCTCACGGCTTCAGGAAATCCGCCTTCCTGTTCTGCTGATTTACGGTGAGAAAGACAGGCATTTCCACCCCTATGCGAAAATTTTATATGACCGGTTGCCAAATAGTGAACTGGTTTTCATTTCAAAAGCTAACCATAGAATTCCAACGAAAGTACCTGTTCTATTAAATGAATTGATTGAGAAATTCGTAAACAAGCTTGGTCAATCATGAAAAAGGGATTGTATCCAAAATGATACTTTTTATCAAATAAACCTTCTGAAATCGACAGCAGAAATACCAGTGAGCAGAACCATAAATAGGCCCTTTTTTTAAACTATCCTTGCATTCATCATCATAAAATGACATTCTCTTCGTTTATTTGATAATAGCATAGGTTCAATAGGTTCTGTTTAATATTTGGTTTTCACTTAAGTCAGAGCCAACCGCCCACGCCGCTAAACATTACATTTTTATCATATCTGCTTTTTTTTATTTAAGCTTATTTTTTCATTTTGCGATGTTTTAAAAATAAGGGACTATCCAATTATCATCCTTGATGACTTTTGAAATAGGTCCCTTATCCTTCATCTATACACTTTTTCTTACAATATTGCAGTAAGAACGGACTGTCAGAAAGTAGTAACCAACATAGATAAGCACATATGCCACCATGCTCATTACTAGCGGAAGCTTGTCAGAGACTTCAAAAATAAGGGTTACCGTGTTGAGGGCAAAGATACTGTGCAAGATTCCTACAATCAGAGGTGCTACGAAGATAAAAGCAATTTGCTTGCCAATCCCCTTCTTCATTTCCTTCGGGGTTACACCTACTTTGCGTAAAATGTTATACTTGGCTTTATCCGCATTGGCTTCAGACAATTGTTTGAAGTAAATAATAGAGCCTGTGGCAATCAGGAAAACAAGTCCGACAAACGTCCCCACGAAGATCATAATACCCATGTCCTCCATTCCGGACCGGTAAGGATTATAGTAATTTTCGTCTTCCCCGTTCGTAGCTTTATCAATAGCTGCGGTTAATTCCTTACTGCTATTCTGATCCTTTACATTGATTAAACGGATTTCTGTCTCCTTTTGGACAGGATTTGCCTGTAAAGCTTTTTGATAAATTTGATCAGGTACAACAACCGCGTCGATAGTAAAATTATTTTTTAATGAGTATTCTTCACTTTTAATAATCTTCAAATTAACGGTTTCTTTTCCCGCAACTAAGGAAAATGTTTTTTGCTTCTCTTCGAAGCCCAATTTCTTACTTAAAGAAGCATTTGGATCATACTTAATAGCTTCTCCGATCCCCAGTTTTGGTTCTACATTCCTTCCAAAAGCGTGAGCCCATTTTTTAAATTCACTAAACGCTATAATTGTTGGCTTATTTTTGTCATCCAGTTTTTTTGACACATTAATTTTTTTGTCCTCGTCATGTACTCCCCCCCTTGACCTGAAGAGTTTTTATCGTAAGATCCTTTTCAACAGGATGATCTCCTTTGAATTCATTTAGAGCCTGATCCACTTTCTTATTCACTTCAGGGGAGGTCACTTCGTAAGTATAACTGTATGGATATCTCATTTCCGTTTGCTTCCCAACATTAAAGTAAAGCGAAACCGAAGTCCCAACAGCCACAAGCGTAACTGCGCTGAGGATAGCGATGGTGGCCAGTGTGGTAGCATTTCCTTTAATCCGGTAGAGGAGTTGGGATGTACTCACCAAATTCATTCCGTTGTAAAAACTGTTTTTATTTTTGCGTCTGATCCTGAGCAAAATAACGGTAAAGAAATGGAACAGCAGCCAAGTTCCGGCAACGGTAAGAAACAAAATAATCAAAGCAAGAGAATCCAACCGCACATTTAATTTCTTAGCAGCTTGAGCAAAATCAGAAGCCAGATAATACCCGGAACCAATCATTATAACGGATAATAGGGCAATCACCAAAGAGCCTTTGGGAACCTTCTCTCCCTGACTGTCCGCCTTAAAGAGATCAATCAGTTTGAAACGGTAAATCAGCCTGTATCCTTGAAAAGATGTATATAAGATGATGACAAAGAAAACAAGGGCCGTGTTGAGAACGGCTGCCGCTGGAATCTCGAAATGGACACCCATTTCTGAATCCATAAGCACCAGCAATAGCTTAGTAAAACCACTGGATAGCAAAGCGCCAATGCCAATACCAACCACCAAGGCTATGAGGCCCATAAACAGATTCTCATAAGCCAGCATTTTGGCGATTTGTCTTTTTCTCACACCCAGAAGCGAGTATAGCCCTACTTCTTTTTTGCGTTTCCGTGTGAAAAAACCATTGGAATAAATAATGAACAAAGCAGAGAACAAGATTAACAATATACTAGCAAAAGTAAGAGCTCCGGATATTTTCTTGGAACCATCAGCTGCTTGCTGAATTTGAGAATTAAATTTAATCGCTACAAAGGCATAGTAGATCACAATACTAAAGATCATGGAAAAGAAATAGATGGAATAGTTTTTAAAATTTCTCTTCATGTTACGTAAAGCAAGATTAAATAACGTCACTTACTCCACCCCCGATAGATGAAAGCATGTTCAGAATGGCGTTAAAAAATTGTTTACGAGTCAGGTCTTGCCTGTGCAGTTCCGTAAACAGCCGGCCATCCTTAATAAATAGAACTCGTTGACAGTAGCTGGCTGCGAAAGCATCATGAGTCACCATAAGAATGGTCACCCGATCTTTTTCGTTCATCTCTTTCATACTTTCCAGCAGGTCGGTTGCCGATTTTGAATCCAAAGCGCCTGTCGGCTCGTCCCCCAGGATCAGGCTCGGATTGGATACCAACGCACGGGAAGCCGCACAGCGCTGTTTCTGACCCCCGGAAATTTGGTAAGGGTATTTATCCAAAATCGGATCAATGCCGAATTTTTTGGCAATGCGGACTACCCGCTCATCAATTCCAGCAGCTTTCACATGGGAAAGAGCAAGTGGCAGGGCTATGTTTTCCCTGACTGTCAGCGAGTCAAGCAGGTTGTAATCCTGGAAAACAAAACCCAGCTTGTTTCGGCGGAACAGAGCTAACTGTTCCTCCTTCATTTTCACGATACTTTGTCCGTCAATGATAATATCCCCGGAAGTAGGTGTGTCGATAGTGGAAATCATGTTCATAAGAGTTGTTTTCCCGGCACCGGATGGTCCCATAATTCCAACGAATTCCCCTTCATTCACTTCCAAATCGATACGGTCCAAAGCCGTATACAAATTGTTTTTAATACCAAAGACTTTGCTAACACCTTTTGTAATTAGTACAGGTTTTGCCATTGTTTTTCTCCCTTCTTTTTATACGGTTTCTCAATCAAATCCAATTATCTATGAAATCTGAATAAGCAACCATTGATTAAAGTGACCCAATCTTACATTGTGGTCACGTAGAAAACAGCCATGTCATCAAAAGAAATTTCATAAAAATTATTAAGCTTTCACATTTTATTTTTTACAAGAAGTCGTGGGGCGTGCTATATTTTACTTGAACGTTTTCTCGAATAAAAAAACCGCCACAGCATTTGCCGGGCGGCCGAAATAAGTTCTATTGATTAAAGCAATAAATATTGGTGCCATTTGAGTGATTATCAAAAAGGACTGCCAGAGTCGGTTATACTTTTCCCAATTTAAATTTTTGATTTTCACCATTATGTTGTTCATATACTATAATTTTTGTCAAATTGTCAGTTTTAGGACCCTCTATCCTCCTTTCGATTACACTTTAAATATAACTTTAAAAATGTCTAAAAAAGCTTATACTTTTCACTCAGATGAAAGAATGATCCCTAAAGTGTGCCAATCAGTTTATCAAGAAAACATATAAAACCAGCCAAATGACTGGTTCGTATGAATGGAGTTTGAATACCTGATTTTGGGAATAATAAGCACGATTCCTTACAAAAATGGGGTGTAATCCAGAGAATGACGAAACCAAACAGTGACTGTGATGTTTCACCTATGCTGATAAATTTGAAAGAGGACATTAAGCTTATAGACGTTCGCATTCAAAAAGTATTGGAAAATTTTGATGACGAAAATCATTGTCTGCTCGGTTAATTTCAGAGTATTTTCACTGATTCTGAGCGACTGGAGAAATATACCGAAGACCCCGGAGGTCACCGGGAACTGATGGTTCAGCTTTGGTACCCTGCTAAGACCGGAAGTGATGAGCCGACAGCTCCATACACCGCAAATCCCAAAGAATTAGCTTCAGGTTTGGAGCATGCATTCTCGCTCCCGGCAAGGTGATAATTCCGATGCCTTGGACAAGATCGTGGAACGCTATCCCGAAATAAGATTTGAAAAGCACTAGGCACGCCTGAACCCGTAAAGCTTGCCTTTGCATGGAACAATGATGTTATAATCAGGTCAGGCGATTCATAATCATGAAGGATTTATACACTGCCGGACCATACACGAACCGTTCTATTTATTTCGCTATACTGTGTTTTATCGGGATCGCCGTATATATTCATATTGCTTCCTTTCTGGAATCCTTCATCGGGATTGCGGTAAAGCAAGACCAACGTAGCGGCTGGATCGTGACTCAGGTTATTCCCGATAAAAAGGGGGACTTGTGGGGTATCAAATGATCGTTAAGAAACAGGTTGGCCGGCAAGTACATAAACCTGTCCATTCAAACCGGCATGATGTGTACAAAAACTCATGATGGAGCTAACACTCCTTGGCATAGGCTTTTATGCCGTTCGAACAAAGCCAACATCCCGGGTAATGCGACTGTTCTGCCTGTTGAATCTCATTATGGCCATGTACATATTGGCAGCATCCACTTCACAAATCAAGTTATCCAACTTTATAAATTCCTTTTGTTCCATCTGGCTGCCTAACTTACTGCTCTCCTTTTATTTACTATTTGTATTTCCATACCATCCATAACAGGAGAAAAATCATCTTCTCATATTATCGGGGGGCATTTTTTTAGGAAAAAATGACTTAAGGTGGGGATAATATGAATTCAAATTATAATATTAAGTATAAATTACTTTCAGAAAAAGATTTGACAAAAGAACTATTGGATCATTTTAATCGTTTTCAGGAAGTGAAAAATGTTTGGAGAATAATAGACAATAAAAAGGCTTTAATAGAACATCCTTTTGTGGAACAGTGGAGCAGCGAAGAAAAAAGTAATTTGATAACCGGACATTTCACCGAATATATTAAAAATGGCGGCTGTGTATTTGCGGCATTTTATGAAAATCATGTTATTGCATTTGTCTCACTGCCGTATGATTTTTTTGGAAGTTCCAATCAATATGTGGATTTGGCTGAACTGTACACTTCCTTTGAATTTAGGGGTCTGGGAATAGGAAAACAATTATTTGCCCTATGCGCAGAAAAAGCAAGGCAATGGGGTGCTAAGAAATTATACATTTCAGCTCATTCTGCTGAAGAAACGCAAGCATTTTATCGGTCCGTCGGGTGTGTGGATGCAGTAGAAATCAATCAGCAGTTAGCTGATAAAGAACCTTTTGATATTCAGATGGAATACATCCTTTAGTATGTCGTGCGCATTGGGAGAGCTGTTGTGCTCAACAGCTCTCCCGTTTGTTATCATCCGGAAATTTCGGCTCTTTTATCGTGTACTCTTTTGTAGGTGTTGCCCTCAGAAGATGACGGACATGATTCTGGTCAGGATGCCCGCTAAAAACATATCCAAATCATTATCCTCATAAATTAGTAAAACAATCCTGAGTCGCTTTTTACAAAAATCTGAATCTTGGAGGAAAAGTTATGAAAAATCCGTCTTACCCTCATGATGTAAACATCCCACAACCGATAAGGGATGACGGTGCGGGTGCAACAGATACCGGTCCCCGGGATGTAATGCGTGATCTGGAAAATCCTGATATGCTGGTTCCGCCGTATACAGATGCTGGTACTATTCCCAATATGAAATTTTCTTTCTCCGATACCCACATGCAATTAAGTCATGGCGGTTGGTCACGGGAAGTGACAGTAAGAGAACTGCCTATCGCGACTACCCTTGCCGGGGTAAATATGCGATTGACACCGGGTGGTGTTCGCGAATTACACTGGCATAAACAGGCGGAATGGGCCTTTATGATTTCAGGATGTGCCCGCGTGACTGCGGTAGACCAGAACGGGCGCAACTTTATTGCCGATGTCGAAATGGGTGACCTCTGGTATTTCCCTCCCGGCATTCCCCACTCCATTCAAGGGCTGAAGGAAGGATGCGAGTTCCTTCTTGTCTTCGATGACGGCAACTTTTCAGAATTTGATACTTTCAGCATCTCCGATTGGTTCGCACATACGCCAAAAGATGTGCTTGCCGCAAATTTCGGCATCCCCGAAAGTGCTCTTGCTCAAATTCCAGACAAGCAAATATACATGTACCAAGGGCAAGTGCCCGGACCTCTTGAAACTCAAAAAGTACCTGATTCGAACGGTACGGTTCCGAAAAGCTTTACCCATCGTCTGTTCGCACAAAATCCAATCCGTACTCCGGGGGATCGGTTCGCATTGTCGATTCTATTAATTTCCCCGCTTCAACAACTATCGCGGCCGCTTTAGTTGAGGTCAAGCCGGGAGGAATGAGAGAGCTGCACTGGCACCCAAATAACGACGAGTGGCAGTATTATATTTCGGGAACAGGGCGCATGACAGTTTTTGCCGCAGGCGGCAAAGCCCGTACGTTCAATTGCCGTTCAGGTGATGTGGGGTATGTACCGTTTGCCTTCGGACATTACATTCAGAATATTGGGGACGAAAGTTTATGGTTTCTGGAAATGTTCAAAAGCAACCGGTTTGCCGATATATCCCTAAACCAATGGATGGCCTTGACCCCGCACCAGCTGGTTCAGGATAATTTGCATGCAAGCCGGGAACTGATGAATGCTTTGCGAAAAGAGAAGTGGCCGGTTGTCAAATATCCGAAACCATAGACTCCCATGATCAGCATTGAAAATAGCCGGACTTCCTTCGGTCAGGAATCCGGCTATTATAATCTTTACTCACTAACAAAATTTCAGAACGTACTATACACGTCCTCGCACGTTTCGGCTGTCGGTTCAAAGAAACAGTGCTTTTTGTATCTTCCGACTAAAGGCTGATTATACCATGTAGGAGGGCACTCCCCCGGCGGTCTAAAATACCATAAGCTAAATTTAGCAGGCCAGTGTCTTTCACCGTTAATGCTTCTGCGGGCTAACCGTCTTTCTCTGTCCCTCGCTTTCTGATAAAAATAACCATACAGCGTCGCTTCAAATGCATGCGGCTGAAAAACCATTTGGGGAATCGTCCGGATATCTTTAAAATCGGAACAATCGGCTCTTACCCGGTTTATAGCGACATTACCGACGAGCAGCATGCCTTGTTCACCTTCCCCTTCAGCTTCAGCACGGAGCAGCCTTGCCAGGAGGTCGATATCCGAACTACTTGCTTTAACAACAGCCATAACCTCTCACCTCACATATGGGATACTCTATCATATTGCGGCGTATCGGTTTGGATGCCTATACAATGTTCACTAATATTAGGCCTCACCTTGAGCTTCTCGGCCAAATACCACGTTGAGTAAGCGGCTGTTCGTTTTTTTATCTTCGAATGATTTGCGGATCAGATTATTTCTTTGTACGGAACAAAATACTGTCCAAAGCATATAATGAACTTCCGGCAATAGCCAGATAGATAGCAATGGCCAAATAACTCAAATCCAATTCATAGCCACCGACAAATCCGGCAGTCAGCTTGACATTCCAAATCGCCCCAACCATCACGAGGGCAAACAATACGGAAAAGACCCTTGTACCCAGTCCTAAAATCATTGCTATACCGCCAACAAGCTCGATTACAGCTGTAATGTAAGCAATAAATCCGGGAATTCCCAAACTGTCAAAGAATGAAACGGTATTGCTGATTCCTCCCTGAAATTTAGCCAAACCATGAATAAAGAACCCGATCCCTAGAAATAACCTTAAGATCAAAGCGCCCACTTCAACCTTTTTCATCATTCACAACCTTCCTTGATATTAATTAATTATTTTTTATATAGTATATTATAGTAATGTCATTACGTAAAGTGTACAACTTACTATAAGTAATATGCAGAGGAATTCGTGCGAGTTTAGGCCAATTTTGAATCTGCAGTTCTTTTCATACCCATTATATGCCTCCAGCTCCTGTTTTTATGTGATACGTCCGAGAAAATAAAAAACGCTATTGACAATTATCTGTCAGTAGCGTTTCCTTTTTGCTTCTTGACGAATCAGGCAATTCCGATGATTGGCCGGTACCGCTGTGATTTCCAAGTAGCCTCATTTTTTATCGTCAAAATTCGACATTTTTTAGACTCCACGGAAGGTTATTTCCCGGCCTTATCATAAAAAAACACTGCTGGCCTCCCTATTGGCAGCAGTATTTGATATAATTTTTTTGATTTTCCGGCATACCGAGGCGTCAACTAATCCCTTTTCGAGAAGGAACATTCATTTACACTGATTCATCATGAATTAATAAAAAGCAATTTTCCATCCGATATTCCCCAAACTTCATCCACAACGGATGTGACCTTTTTGGAATGGGTGACGATAATGATGCACTTTCCTTCATCATGGGCAAGAGACATCAAAATGTTCAAAATTTGGGATTCTGTATCCTGATCCAAATTCCCGGTCGGTTCATCGGCAATAACAATATCCGGATTGTGCGACAATGCCCGTGCGATACCGACGCGTTATTGTTCCCCCCTGATAGCTTCAGTATTTTACGATCCGCTATCTCACGGTTTATCCCGACCTTTTCAAAAGCGCATAGGCAAACGCCTTTTTGTCCTTTTCCTTGCTTCCGCTGATATTCATGGAAAGTACAATGTTTTCTACCGCAGTCACATTCGTAAGCAAATTGAAACTTTGAAAGATAACCCCGATCCTTTTAGCCCTGTAACTATCGCGGTCAAGTTTCTTCAAACTGTTTCCCGCATACAAGATTTCTCCGTCGGCATAAATCAATCCCGGCAATGAGGGATAACAGGGTAGATTTTCCTGAACCTGATTTCCCGACAATGGTGTACAACTTTCTTCTTTCAAACGACACATTGACATCTTTCAAGACGAGTTTTTTCGTACCCTCATATTGATATGAAACGTTTTGTAAGGCTAATACGCTCATTACAGACCTCCTAATTCCTTTCCATCAAGATTTTGATAGGTTCTTATTTTGTAATCCTGCTGAGAGCTGTAATCCCGGCTATTGACGCAAGCAATAAAGAAATCCCTATAATTTCCATAAGAGTATCCATTCCCAGTGAAACGTTGAGTTCTTCAAGCGGTTTTATAGAATTGTTTAAGGAATTTCCTCCCGTACCGGCGACCACCACGGCCTTTCCTTGTGCTGCTGAGTTGTCCGCAGCCTTTGCGTTTTCGATTTGCCCTGCCAATAAAGAATTGGTTACGGGCTGTGTAATAGAAGCGCCCACCCCTATTCCTATTACAAGGCATATACAGGTAATAACGGTCATCTCAGTCCAAAGCCCTAATGCGACTTTCCTTTTTTCATGCCTATTGCACGAAGAACGCCGATTTCATATTTTCGTTCTCTTATGGCAATAGACGATAATAAGATGAGAATAACCGCACCAAGCACCAGAACGATAACTATATACGTGACGGAAATGTTTCGAAGTCCTTCTACCGGGCCTACAACTTTTTGATAGCCCGCTTAATCCGTGCTGACTTTGAATATATCGTTTAACCCCTTTGCCCGCAATTCCGCTTCAAATCCTTGAGCATTGACGGTTTTTTCAAATAATAATTTGCACTGACCTGAACGCCGGTTTCGCCGGACTTCAAGGGATTTAAAACAGTATCAAACGTCGTCAGGATTTCATTGCGTTTGTTCAGAAGTGGGGTTTTAAACATACCACCGGCAGAATATTCATCAGTACTGTCAAAATAAATGCCTGTTACGGTAAGCGTACGGGTAATTGTACGGACTTTTCTTTCTTCGTTAAACACTTAGCTTTTTAGCGTAATGGTATCCCCGACGGAAATTTTGTTTAATTCCGCAAGCTCTTGACTAATAACACATTCGTTATCTTTTTCAACCATCCTGCCGTCAACGATTTTTCTCTTACCATTGTCAAATTCAGCCCATGAATCACCAATTAATTGCATTTTGGGTGTTACAAATTCATCGCCCCCGCTTCCAATACTACCAAACTTTGTACCGTTTCCCCCATATTTCATGGCATTTGAAATAAGATTAGACACTGCACGGCTAATCCATAGTTCCCGAGCGCAAATCAATGTGTCACATAGGAACTAAGCCGGACATAATCAAGTGCATACGCCTCAAATCTCTCCTTAATATTGCAATACGCCTGGGCAATAGCGGGGTGCTGGTACTGCTCCATTATGGAGGTTTCCTCATCTATGTTGTTTAATTGTTTTGCCAATAACAATGCCTTTTTCTCATGCTGTATTTTTAATATCTTGTATAAGGCAACTGTCCCAATAACAATCATCCCCATCAGACATACAATTAGATAGGGGATGTTCTTGTATAGCGCACCGATATAATAATCCTCTAAACTCGTTTTGTTGATCGGAGAAAGAGACGAAACATCTAAATACATTCCCGAATTTCCGCTCTGTATGGAAAATGGAATATTTTTGTCGTTTATAACATATAAATAATTCGGCAAATTGGACTGCGGGACAGATACTGTACATATAAAAATAATAAAAATAAGAAACAAACATACTGTTACTGCAAGGGAATAATAAAGAAGTATCCGGCTGACTTTCATTGTTTTTCCCCGCATAACTGATACCCGCTTCCTTTCATTGTAACCAGCAATCCATTTCCTCCTTTTTTCGTCAATTTTTTGCGCAGATTGGCAATGTGCACCCTAAGTACAGATGAAAACGGATCAAAAGATTCATCGTACACATGCTCCGCAATGTCTTCGCTTGATACTATATCCGGACTCCTGCTTGCCAAATATTCCAATATATCAAATTCCTTCGCCGACAGTATAATCTCTAGCCCGTCAATATAAGCCTTGCGGGTTTGCGGGCATACCTTGATTTGCCAATGTCAATTTCATTTTTGGCTCGCCCATAATACCTGCGGATTACGGCTTGTATTCTTGCTTCAAACTCCACAAAATCAAAGGGCTTGATAATATAGTCATCTGCACCACTGTTTAATCCGAGTGCTCTATGATACACATCATCCCGCGCAGTGACGATCACAATCGGAGTATGGATATGGTTTTCCCGCAAAAAAGACAAAATTTCTATCCCGTCTTTATCCGGCAGGTTTAAGTCAAGTAAAATAGAATCATACCTGCTCACAAAACTTTTTTCCTCGCCGTCCATTCCTGTATTTGCGACATCGACCTTAAACCCGCCTTTTTCCAGCCCGGATTTCATTACATGGGACAATTCTATATCATCTTCTATAATAAGGAGACGCATTTTTACCACCTCTTAAACTATTATACATTCATATATGTTAATTTTGCGTTAAGGAAAAAAGACCCAGGAACAGGGAGTCCAGGGCCTATACATGATAGAATTGTCAAACCGAATATGAATTTATCGGCATTATGGTCTTATAATTAATAAGTTCTCTTCCCTTCGCTGGTATAAGCTTTACGATCATGGTGATACTGTTTCGCAAAGGACTTTTTACGTACTATTATTTTTCTTTGAATAGACTTTCCTTCTTCAAAGTAGTAATACAGAAAACACTTGACACCTACACAAACATAATTTAGATTTGTTTATGTTAATATAGATTAAATAAAAAATGTTTGCTTTAGGAAGATGAGAAATGAATGACCTTATCTCGCGTCAGCAACAAAGATGACTTGAATTCACAGAGTAAAGAAATCGGAGGCCGATCCATACGCCGTTCCATGATCCTGTTTCTTATACCGATGATTCTAAGCAATGTTCTGCAATCTATTGGTCAGTTAGCCGGAAGTATTATTGTCGGAAGATGGCTTGGTGTTGATGCCTTGGCCGCCATATCGGCCTTCTTTCCCCTGTTTTTCCTGCTTGTGTCCTTTACCATCGGCATTGGTTCAGGCAGCTCAATTCTCATTGGCCAGGCTTACGGTGCACGCAATGAGGAACGTTTAAAAGCCATTGTCGGTACCACCCTCACGTTTACTTTTCTGCTCGGACTGGTCCTTGCTATACTGGGCGGCATTTTTACCTGGGATATTCTCCGCCTTATCGGGACACCTGAAAATATTATTGCGGTTACCGTGCATTATGCGCGGATCTTATTCTGGTCCATGCCCATTATGTTTCTGTATTTTGTATATACTACTTTCATGCGCGGGACCGGTGATTCCAAAACGCCATTTTATTTCCTCGTTGTTAGCACAGTGTTTAATCTGGTATTGCTTCCGGTTCTGGTGTTCGGCTGGCTGGGTCTTCCCAGGCTGGGGATTTATGGAGTCGCTTATGCAAACGTCATATCTACAATTTTGACATTTATGTTTATGCTTTTCTACCTTCGCAGGACAAAACATGCACTTCGTTTCGATGCTTCTGTCGGAAAACATCTTCGGATGGATAAGGGATTGCTGGCCTTATTGCTGCGCCTGGGAATTCCCTCCAGCATCAACATGATCCTGGTATCATTATCCGAAATTGCTGTCATCGCCTTTGTCAATCATTACGGATCGGATGCGACCGCAGCGTATGGTGCAGTGAATCAGGTGGCAAGTTATGTTCAAATGCCCGCAATCAGTCTGGGCATTACAGTGTCTATCTTTGCCGCTCAGTCCATCGGGGCTAATCAGCTTGGCAAACTCAAGCAAGTAACCCGCACAGGCATATTATTTAATTATGTGATTGGCGGAATGGTCATCCTGCTGATCTATGTGTTTTCCAAACACATTTTATCCTGGTTCCTGACCAGTTCCAATGCGCTAAATATCGCACACAGTTTACTGATGATTACACTATGGAGTTACTTGATATTTGGCCATGCCCAAATTTATAGTGCAACAATGCGAGCCAGTGGAACTGTCTTATGGCCGACGTTATTCAGCATATTATCAATCTGGTGCGTAGAAGTACCTGTTGCCTATTATCTCTCTCATAAAACCAGCCTTGGCATTCATGGAATATGGATTGGATACCCGGCTGCGTTTATTGTAAGTATGCTCCTGCAATATACGTACTACCGCTTGTCATGGAAGAAGAAGCGAATCGCACGTCTTGTTGACTAAATATTCGATTTCCCAGGAAATCCCTCTTACAAAGAGGGAGATATCCTTTATCAACAGAAGGCGGATTCCCCTTTCTCCCTTCTTCCGGCCTTTTATTCTGCAATTGTCTCACCTTCTTTGCGAATTCCGGAAAGGAACATACTGATTGCCGTGTAAATAACAACGGCTATTATCACCCAGATCAGGATATTTAGGTTCACGCTTTGGACAAATTGAACAGCTAAAATAACCCCAATAATCCCGCCAATGGTCAGACCTATAACACCTTTTCTGGAATATTTACCTTGTTTGATAAATTCCAGGCTAGCTGTCGGCATAATCGCGGAACAAGATGCCATCATGATGGGAAAAGTAACAAGCGGATTTAAACCAAGCATAAATACCATCGCCATACATGGTGCATATAGACCTACACCTACTGTCATCAGACCGCCAAGAATGAAGTTTCCAACTACTGCGATAATTAGCAAACCGCCTGTTAGTCCCGTCGATTCATTTCCTTGTCCAAGGATATCAAGGACATTCAATTGTTTTAACATCATCAAAACAGCCGTGACTGCTAGCGCAATCCCCATAGTAATTTGAATTTTTTTCTCAGAAAATTTTGTTACGGTCCGTGCGCCAATCCATGAACCGGCCATTGCTGCAAGAACCATCGAAAGAAATGTGATACTATTCACTTTCACAACTTTAATGAAGAGAAAAGCTTGCACGATAACAGGAATTGAATGCCCTACATTAAGAGTCCCAGGTAGAAGATGGTCATTTTTCAAAAATTTTGTGATTTTAAAACCAAGCGTCGTTGTTGCAAAAGAACCAATTCCTAGAGAATCAAGAAAATCTGTAATGATACCAATAATCCCGGCAACCCAAGTATTTTCTGACCCAAGATTCCTCTTATGGGCAATTAAATCCCTTATTAAGAAAAGTGTAAATATAACACCTAAAACTGCCAGCAACATTAAAATAACTGTAACCATATTTTTACCGTTCCTTTCCTGGTTCCCCTAGGGGTAAAAATCCCAAAGTAGATTTATTGTAATCAGATCCTTTTTAATGTTTTCACTTTTTCAGGAACAGGTCTAAACCGAAAATAATTAAAACTGCTTCAAGCACTTTCATGACTTGTTCTGAAAGCCTGGACGCTCCTTTATTCCCTACGCGCATCCTGCCTCATTTTTATCTTTAACAATACCAATGCTTTCCTGGCATCCGTGAATCGGGGTTATTTTCACAAATGACTTCCGTCTCTGTCCTGGATTTAGATTTGTTGATATTGACAATAAAATCAGAATATTCATTTGTGACTGCAAAGGTCACTTTCCTGCTAATGAATTTTAAACCTACTATGCTAATATTCCGGTTACCGACTTCCATCATGGTGTTCATATAATCTACATCTGAACTTCCCCAGCCGTCCGAAGAAATAATCGCACCTTTACAACCCATATCTTCCAGTGAAACTGACACCCTTTTCCCAACCAAGTGCTTTTCCGCATTATTTTGTGATGGGCCAATTCCCTTTCATACTTCCTCCTCTGCTATGTTAGAGAACGCAGTGCGCCATTCCAGCGCTTTTATTGCTATAATTCCTTTTTCAGCACCAACAGCTTTCATCGCATACAGAAGCCCTTTGATAAGCTTCATTGGACTAGACTCAATCCGCTGAATATTGTATGACAGAATGGGTTCAGATTCAACAGCATTAACTATGACTGTGCCATGATTCAACTTTTTTTGAAGCTTGATATGTGTTGGATACAGCTCTTGTTCAATTTCTCAAATTTTCTGATCAAAAAGGGATTCGTTTGGATTGATAGAGGAGTTACAAGTCCAACAATACTGAGCCTAGTGGAAAAGCATTTTTGTTGGTCCTATTGTTTTTTTGCAAAATAAATTCATAAACTATACACTCTACTTATTTCCAAAGTATAATGAAAATGTAAGACACACTTGGGCTATGCAAAATGAAGTACGCAGGAAATAATGAAAATCTTATGGTGTAAAGGAGTGATGTGTGTAAATCATAATCATGAGCAATGGCATGATGGTTCCCATTATGTTCGTCGTCCCCTATGAAGGCTATATTCAAGTTAGACATATATGAGGAGGATTACTATATTATGAAAATTAAAAAGGTAATGATAACATTCATATACATAGCAGTTCTTTCAGCCTCTCTGGCAGCATGTTCAGGAACGTCCGAAAAAAACATACCGAAAGAAGAAAAGACAAAATTAACAGACCAGCAGTTGATGGCTGATCTATGGTTCCAAACAGCCGGCGAGACAAAAGCATTATATTATCAGGGCTATAACATTGGCAGGTTGAAACTTGATACGGCTCTGGCGAAAGGTACTAATAAAAAACCGGCCATTATATTAGATTTAGACGAAACTGTTTTAGATAATAGTCCTTACCAAGCTATGACGGTTAAGGAAGGAAAGACATATCCTTATAAATGGGATGAATGGATCGATAAAGCAGAATCGGAAGCCCTTCCTGGTGCAATTGATTTCTTGAAATATGCCGAATCTAAAGGTGTGGATATTTATTACATTTCAGACCGCAGGATAAATCAATTGGATGCGACTATTAAAAATCTGGAGCATGTTGATGCTCCACAAGCAACAAAAGAACATGTTTTATTAAAAGATCCCCAAGAAAAAGGAAAAGAAAAACGCCGTGAAATTGTTTCTCAGAAAAATGATATCGTATTACTGTTCGGTGATAACTTATCTGACTTCACTGATTTTGATCATAAATCTGTAAAAGAGCGCAATAACATGGTTGACGAAACTAAAGAGCAATTTGGCGATAAATATATCATTTTTCCTAACCCAATGTACGGTAACTGGGAAAGTGCACTATATGATTACAACTCTGATAAATCAGACCAAGAGAAAATTGAAATTCGCCAAAAAAACTTAAAAACATTTGAAGCAAAACAATGAGCTTGAGACTTGCAAACGCTTATGTGAAAATTTTTTGAAGCTAAAATCTGCGACGCCCAAGTGTAACGCAACAATAAAACAAATGGCCGGACCCAACCAGATCCGGCCATTTGCTTTATTTTAATCGAATGCAATATCGTATTCCATATTTTTGGCAGTTAACTCCGCTATCTCTTTTCCTAGCAGCCGTTTTACAAGATGAAAAGACATATGAATTCCCGCAGAAATACCCCCGGAAGTTAAAAGATGCCCTTCATCCGCAAATTTTACGTCCCTGAGGATATTCACGTTCTAACTGGTCATAACTGTTCCAGTGGGTTGTGGCTTTCTTCCCGTTCAGCAGTCCTGCTTTTGCTAAAAATATTCGGTAGGAGTTTGATTGTAAGCTTCTCTTATTTGCACAACCTCTTTCCTTGGTTTCTGCCAGGTGAATATGAATCGGCACTTCTCTTTCCGCCGCTAGCCCGATCACTTCCCGCAAAGGCTCGGGCGGACAAGGGATAAGGGGCGTGAAGCCCCAGCATAGTCGTGATTCTGCCTTCCGCATGCCCACGAGGGCCTGGCGGTCAAAGTTCCAATGGTCCCGCCAGTTCGAACGTAAATCCCGCAACTTTTCTTCCCCATTATTTTATACTAAGAAAGGGCTGATTCTCTTTCGAATGAAAAAAATTTCTGATCTTTACTATGAAGCTATCTCTCTTGTCCAGTAACTCCTTCAAACCGAAGAGCTTTTACAGCAAGGTCTCCCATCCAGGCTATGCCCAGAATAAAGAAAGGATATAGAGGGAACATATAGCGGGGTTGACCTTCAGAGAAAAAGATAACGACAGTCAAAAAAGCGATAAACATCAGGTTGAGCTTATGCATGACATTCATAGGTCTGAATCGTATGAATTGATACAAAATAATCAGTGCATAGACAAGTCCGCCCCCAACCACTATCAGGGAAAAGGCACTCGAACCCTGAATTAATGGTTTGACCCACTCCTTATTAAACCTTGCTTCATTCCCTTCAGGCATCGACCAGTACCCCACTTCATCCCCGGCATTTAAATAACTGGCAGCCAGACGGTCTATTCCAAGAAAGAAAAACTTCTTCGGATGGGACAAAATCCATTTTACTGCTTCCGACTTCGCTGCCTTCATCGCATCAGGTTCATTGTAGTTCCCGTTCTCATCCAAGATCCGGTCTGTTTTAAATATGGAGTCCGGCACTTTCATGGCATCCATATATAAACCCTGGTTCAAATCATTATTATTAATGTAAAGAACAAAATCCCCATTCGTGGATATCGGAACAAATCTGTCAAACGCAATATAATTGCGGACCGTCCAGGGGGAAATCACGATTGCCATGGCTATGGTTGCATAAACCACCGGCAAGACAACCTCTTTGATCTGCCTCCGTTTATTCTGCGGGGTTACATACTCCTTACTCAACCACCACATTAAAATCAGGTGAAGGATGGGAAAGGCAGCAAAATAAGGCTTTACGAGTGCCAGGAATCCGATCAATGCTCCTTGAATGAATGGTCCTGTAGTACGCCCGCCGATACGGTATACTTGCAGGCATAAAATAAAGAGGAGTAAAGCAACCGAAAATACTTCTGTCCCCAGTATACTTGTATATCCAATCGCCGGCGGAAAAATGGCGGTCAGGAATGCAGCCCATAATCCTACCCGTTCATTAAAATACTTGCGTCCAAGTAAGTATGCACAAACGATCCATACCATACCGAAAAAAACATTCGCCAGTTTTGCCGCAAGAATGGACGGCCAGATGGCATAGATTGCTACAAGTAAAAACGGATAGCCTGGCGGACGAAAAGCTGTCGGATATTGAACCCCCTGCTGGATATAATCAGTGTTTTGTTTGATGTAGTCAAGCCCTTCGGGCATAGTATAAGACCCGTTATGTAAGAGTGACATGGCAAGGTCGTGATAATGCTTGAAATCAAAGATGGGTTGTGTGTTTACAAAATAAACCCAGAGAAGTCTAAGTACGGTTCCAAGTATGAGTATTGGGATCAACCGTTTTGCAGATAAAGCCCATTTCATTGTCTTTCCTCCATTGTCTGTACAACATACTCATCTAATACTACATGGTTCTGCATAATTAGACAATGATTGCTTTCAGAAAAAGACATGTTTGTCTAAAATCGTCGATGTTATGCCTAACTTGATGGATTTATTTTACAATTGATTTTACATAACTTCCGGAGGAGAGGATATTGTTTTATTTTTTCGATATAATTGGTAGATAAGGGACGAGAAGAAGTTTATTTTATAAATAGTTTAACTTCAATTTCCTTTTATTTTAATGATTATTGTTATTATTCGCATTATAAGAGGGTGAGATGATACGTATGAGCATAAAGCGCCGTTTGTTTATTTCTAACATTTTGATGCTCGTCATGCCGATATTACTGACTATCCTAATGAGTTTTTGCTTATTGCTCATATTCATGGGCATTACAGGAATCCATGATATGCGTTCATTAAAATATGGAAATTTGTTTAACAGTTTGATTGATGAGGTTGATACGTTATCCGTAAAGTGGTCACAAAATAACGAAATTCCAACAATAAGATCGGACATAGATCATTTTAATAATCAATACAATGCCGAAGGAATTTCTCTGGCCATCTATAAAGGAAAGGATCAGTTGTATCCACAGACGGCTGTAAGTAATTCTGTATTAGATATAGCGTTAGCGCAAGATGGCAAATATAGTCTGATTAGGGATAATGACGCTATATACCGCTTAAGAACAGGGGAATATACCGTTATTTTATCGGACACAAATTTCACTAACTATAGGCGTGATGCCTTTGGATTTCATTTTTATCTTGGCATAGTTATTTTTACATTTCTTATAGCGGTAGTTTTTCTGACAAATCGGATTTTAACCCGTTTTGTATTTCGCAGCATCATAACGCCCATAGAAACGCTGGTGCATGGTGTACACCAAATTCGCGACGGAAACTTGACCTATCGTATTAAATATGACAAGAATGATGAGTTTACCAGTGTTTGCTTAGATTTTAACGAGATGGCCGGACGTCTTTCAGAAATGGTAAATGCAAGACAAAAAGACGAAACCAATCGACGGGAATTAATTGCTGGCATCTCCCACGACTTGCGTACCCCTCTCACTTCTATCAAGGCATATATAGAGGGAATTGAAAAAGGTATAGCATCCACACCACAGGTGCGAAAACGATATTTGGAAACAATAAAGAGCAAGACCCATGACTTAGAATACATTATTAATCAATTATTCTTGTTCTCAAAGTTAGATATTGGCGAGTTTCCGTTTCGTTTGGAACAAATCGATATTGGCAAGGAGTTAAGCAGCCTGATTGCTGGTCATATAAAAGAATACGAAGAAAAGGGGCTTACGATTTCTTTGATTCAAAACGTACAAAACGTTTATGTAGAAATAGATGTTGTACAATTCCGCAATGTGATTCATAATGTTTTAGAAAACAGCGTGAAGTACAAAATTAAGGAACACGCAGCAACAAAAATAGCTTGTCGTGAAAATGATACCCATGTGCTAATTACATTAACCGATAACGGCCCCGGCGTTTCTGAAGAGGCGATAGAACAGCTGTTTGATGTCTTTTACCGCAGTGATTTATCCAGAAAAAATCCGAGCAAAGGTAGCGGCCTAGGACTTGCTATCACAGAGAAAATCATAGAACGCTTGGGAGGAGAAATAAAAGCTGAAAATGTCCCCGATGGCGGTCTTGCTATTGTCATAACGCTCCCAAAACTCAAAGGAGAAGAGAATGTTAAAAAAAATATTGATTATTGAGGATGATACATCAATCGCTGAAATCGAGCGGGATTTTTTGGAGATTGACGGCTTTGAGACGACCATTGCAACGGATGGAATAGAAGGGTTAAACCAAGCATCTACTGAGAAATTTGATTTGATTTTACTTGATTTGATGCTGCCCGGTATAGACGGGTATGAAATATGCCGGAAAATACGAGGAAAAACCGAGGTTCCAATCCTCATGGTAACAGCAAGGATAGAAGACGCGGATAAAATAAGGGGACTTGGGCTTGGTGCGGATGATTATATCTCAAAGCCGTTTTCACCAACCGAGCTTGTCGCAAGGGTAAAGGCGAATCTGGCACAGTATGAGCGGTTAACAACCGGTAGCGTGGTTAGATCCGAGGAAGTGCAAGTAGGCCCTGTGCGGATTAATAGGCTGACACATCGTGTTTATATAAATAATCATGAACTCGAATTCAAAAATAAAGAATACGAGCTGCTTTTGTTTCTTATCTCAAATCCGGATATTGTTTTTAGTAAAGAGCAGCTATATGAACGTATCTGGGGAATGGATGCAATCGGCGATTTAAAAACAGTTGCCGTGCATATTAACCGTCTTCGGGAAAAAATTGAAAAGGACCCTCAAAACCCTGTATATATACAAACGGTATGGGGTTCCGGGTATCATTTTAAAATATAATCCTATAACCACGTTAATCCCTAATTGGAATAATTACCGTAATAGCAACATCTTTTATGATTAGTTTACCTCGATTTAAACAATTAGGGATTTCGTGTTTAACATTACCTGTTATGATTTTGTTAGCCTAAAACAAGGTGACAAAAACAACAGGAGGATTTATCATGTCAAAACTTAAACTCACCGATGTAAAAAAGACGTATGGAAACGGTGAAATCGTTCATGCGTTAAAAGGCATATCCCTTGAGTTTAGGGAAAGTGAACTGGTTTCAATATTAGGGCCGTCCGGTTGCGGAAAGACCTCGCTCCTCAACATCATCGGAGGGCTTGACCGCTATGATTCGGGCGATTTAATGTTGGACGACCTATCGACAAAAAATTTCAAAGATGATGATTGGGATGCTTACAGAAACCATTCGATTGGGTTCGTTTTTCAAAGTTACAATTTAATCCCACATCAAACCATTTTGCAAAATGTGGAAATAGCCATGACGTTATCCGGAGTTTCGGCATCCGAAAGAAAACAAAGGGCAAAGGAAGCTCTTACATCTGTAGGACTTGCCGACCAAATAAAGAAAAAGCCGTCTCAGCTCTCAGGTGGGCAAATGCAACGCGTCGCCATAGCAAGAGCACTTGTCAACAACCCTGATATCATATTAGCCGATGAACCAACTGGCGCGTTGGACAGCCATACAAGTGAGCAAGTCATGGAGATTTTAAAGGAAATATCCAAATCCAAGCTGGTTATTATGGTTACCCATAACGGAGAGTTGGCGGATAAATATAGTAGCAGAGTGATTCATTTGCGGGATGGCGGAGTGCAGTCGGATAGCAATCCTCTATTTAAAGATGAATTTGAAAAAAGACAAAAGGAAGCCAAGCCAAGTAGCAACAAAAAGGTAAAACTTAAAAAGACGTCCATGTCGCTGTTTACTGCTACCTCGCTATCATTCAAGAATCTTTTGACCAAAAAAGGGCGAACGATTATCACATCCTTTGCCGGAAGTATAGGTATTATCGGAGTGGCGCTGGTGCTTGCGCTATCAAACGGTTTGTCAATTTATATGACAAACACACAGCAAAACGCATTGTCGGGGTTTCCAATTTCTGTCAGTACGTCATCACAAAACGTGGATGTTAACCAAAAAATGCAGGCGATGGCGATGGACAATAACGCAAACAGCAATCAATACAAGGCATTCACGGCTGATGATGTCATTTACAATTATGACAGTAATGCAAACACCGTCCAACATACAAATGTGCTGACACAGGACTATCTTGACTATGTAGCAAAGCTGCCTACTGAAGTACCGGATGCCGTCAGCAACATTTCCTACACCAGAGGCGTGGACATCAATCTGCTGGTAAAAGGCGAAAGCTCTGTACAAAAATTCAACACCACAGCTTACACCGGCAACATTAGAGAAACGATTACCGGCGCTAACAATAAATATTGGTCTGAAATGCCCGACAACAAAGACTTTATCCTGGGTAACTATGACCTGATTGGTGAAGGAAGCCGCCTGCCTTCCAAAAAAAATGAAGTCGCACTTGTTGTTGATGAATATAATAGGCTGGACTCGCATTTCTTAGAAAAATTAGGCATGAATTCTAACACTAAGGAATATAAGTTATCAGACTTTATCGGTAAAAAAATACTCAAGGTAATTCCGAATAACAATTTTTACACAAAAATGCGGATGGCCTATACAGTGCAATACCAGCGGCAAACTATGAAAACTTATATGACAGCAATGTGGGCTTAGATTTGACAATCACAGGAATTTTGCGTGTTAAGGATGGCGCGCCAAGCAACTTTTTATCAGAGGGTATCGTATATCCTACAGCTTTGACCGACTACATTGTTGATAATGCAAGCAAGTCGGACGTGGCAATAGCACAAAAAGCGTCAGATAAGGACATTATTCTTAACACTCCTTTTGCTAACGATGACGCCAAAAAAGCAAGACTGCAAAGCTTAGGCGCTAATACAACGCCAACTGCCATTAACATTTATCCGAAAGATTTTGCCAGCAAGGACAAAATCAAAACCTATTTGGATAGCTATAACACGGGCAAGGCCGATGAAAACAAAGTGATTTATACCGACCTTGCCGAAACGATAAACAACATGATGAATTCGCTTATTAAGACAATAAGCTATGTCCTTATAGGATTTGCAGCGATTTCGCTTTTGGTTTCCACCATTATGATTGGTATAATCACCTATATATCTGTGCTGGAACGCACAAAGGAAATTGGCATACTCAGAAGTGTAGGTGCGCGCAAAAAAGATATCGGAAGGGTGTTTAATGCAGAGACCATGATTGTGGGTTGCATCGCAGGGCTCCTAGGTGTAGGGTTATCCTATCTGCTTATTCTTCCAATCAATATGGTTATTAAAGGACTTGCAAATATTCCGAACCTTGCAAACCTCAACCCGATATCCGCAATAGTGCTGATACTCGGAAGTATGGTGCTGACACTTATAGCAGGACTTATTCCTTCAAGGATGGCAGCAAAAAAAGACCCTGTTCGTGCATTACGATCAGAGTAATTGTACCCATCCGGCAATTATTGAGCAGGTGCAGTAGGACAGAGTTCAGGAACTTCGCAACAAGCTAAGAAAATCCGTATTTTTAAGCCAGTCAAAGAGCATGGAAAAGCACGCAGAAAGTTGAGCATATGCCACATGGGTAGTTGTGATTAATGTCTCCACTTCTGAAGAGATCGAAAGATCTGATCAGCAGCACAAGCTGGCGAAACTTGCAAAACAACAGAAAGCAGTGTAGCGGAAACCGCTGCACTGCCAATACAAGCGAATGTTTCCTTGATGTTTTTTCATCATAATACCGGGGATCAGGCTTCCCTTTGGCTATGCAATATTCAAAGCCGTAACGAAATCTCTGCCTACGACCAAACGGTTACCCATGTTATTTTTTCAAGTGTAAAAACGAAGGTGAATTTTAGCCAATCTTAGAACTATAAAAAAAGGACCCCTGTTTTCCTTAGTAAGGGGACAGGAGTTAAACCAGAAATAAAAGGTAAGATGGTAAAACAGGATGGTTCAAATAACAGGTTAGCTTGTTTTGCCGATTTTTGCTGTGACAAAAAGCGCATTTCTGTTCACCGTTTTTTCCTGTTTATTTATTATCTTCTGATTGTAAAATCTCAGCAAACTTTCTCCCAAATGCTTTGCACGCTTCCTTCTCCTCTTTGGAAGGACTTAATTCAATTTTAAATCCTTCCAGAACATTCTCGTTAAGTTTGTCAAGCAGCAGATCAACCGCAGCTCCAAACTGGGCGTAAGAAGAATCAGCAGAACCAAAAACCGCGGAGATCCGTCCGTTTAGTTCAATATCCTCCATCTCTTCGTAAAAATCAAGAAATTCGTCAGGAAGTTCTCCATCCCCCAAGTATAAGCTCCCAGTATAATACCCTGATAATCTTCCAATTCATTGGCGGATGCATCTATCACTTCTTTAACAGTCAGTTCCAGACCGGTTTCCCGAATGCCTTCACTAATAGCGTCCGCCATTTCCTCTGTATTTCCGGTTAAACTGACATAAACCAATACGATCTTGCTCAACAGAATCCCTCCGTTCATAATTGATAATGATTTTCATTATCATTAAGTATTGTAACGGAAAAGAAATCATTCTTCAATACGGAAGTCTTTTTCTCAAAAAACTTGTCGGGGAATATTCTGGCCAGTTTTAAAAAAACAAGTAGAAGAAATCACTTCCACTTGTTCATGCCGGAACATAATCAAATTTCACAATATTAAGTAAACCGACTTCATAGATTTAAGAGTATTGTTGCAACAGTGAAATATATAATTAATCCTGTTCCATCAACAAATGTTGTAATAAATGGTCCGGAAACGACCGCCGGATCAAGCTTTAACTTAGTTAGCAGTATAGGTAAGACAGATGCTACAAGTGAAGACCAAACAATAATACATAATACTGTAATGGATACGACTTGAGCAACTTCTATTCCTACACTGGGTCCCATAATACTGGAACGAATTAACATGGCTATTCCTAATGCACATCCAAGTAAAAGTCCCGTTAAGGCCTCTTTTCCCATGACACGCAATATATGCTTAATTTTCACTTCACCAAGACTTATTGCACGGATGAGTGTAGCGGTAACTTGAGTGCCAATATTACCTCCGGTCCCGACTAACAAGGGAATAAAGAAAGCGAGCGCAACTACCTGGGAAAGCACGTCTTCATAATGGCTTAGAATAGTTGAGGTGTATGCTTCAGCTACAAAAAGAAGTAATAACCAGCCTATACGTTTACGAAAAACAGTCCAAACCGAAGTTTCGAAATATGGAGTATTAAGAGGGGAACTTCCTCCTAATTGATGAATGTCTTTCGTTGCTTCATCTTGAATCACATCGATGGCATCATCAAACGTAATAATGCCGATCATACGGTTATCAGATGTTGTCACAGGGAGTGCCGCAAAGTTATAATCCGTCAGTTTTTGTGCAGCTTCTTGTTGATCTGAATCTGCATTCACTGAAATCACAGATTGATTCATAATGTCTGATAATACCGTATCTTCTTTTCTTAACAATAATTGTCTAATGGAAACAACGCCATTCAAGTGTCCAAGACTATCAAGAACATAAATATAAGAAAGGGATTCCAGCCTGTCACCAATTTTTCTTATATGGGAAAGGGTATCTTTGACTGACCAATGTTCTCTGGCCGCAATATAATCAGTCGTAACATGACCTCCGGCTGTTTCGGGTGAGTATTCCATCAGCTTTTTTATGTTTTGCTGGGTTTCTTTTGGTAAATAATCCATCAAACGTTCAGCCTGATTCGGATGAAGGGCCAATAGTACATCCACAATATCGTCAATTGATTGCTTGTCAAATAATAGCTTTGCTTTATCGTCAGACAGATGAGTTAGAATACGGTATTGTTCTTCAGGAGTAAGATGACTAATAATCTGGGCACCATTTTCAATCGGGAATAATTCAATAAGAGTGACTTGGTCCTTATGAGAACAAGTTTTTAATTCTTTGGCAATATCAAAGGAATTTTGGTATAGCAGGTCTTTTTGTAAAGTAATATCCTTTGAATGGAGTAATTGCTGTAAAATATGTTTCATGATACTCCCTCCTTTAGAAGTATTATTTTCTTTCAACGAAATCGTATTCGAATCAATTTCATAACTTAGATTTCCATCCGAAGTTGCATTATGAAATTGATTCATTCTTATAACCATTCTTTAAATTTGCGGATATACCACGTTTTCACACCTTGTGTGAGAAGCGCATAACCAAGCAGAATGGCAACAAGCCATGGGAAGTAGGTCAGCGGAAGCGGAACAAGACCGATAGCTTCGCCGAATGCCGAGAAAGGAATCGCTATGCCGGCAGCCGCTATGACGATTGTCATGACTAGCACAGGCAGACTGGCCCTGCTTTGAATGAAAGGAATCTTCTCTGTCCGGATCATATGCACGATTAAGGTTTGTGAGAGCAGTCCTTCAATAAACCAGCCCGAGTGGAACAAAGCCTGATCTGCCGGTGTATGGGCAGCAAAGACAAAATACATCAGACCAAATGTCAAATAATCGAAGATCGAGCTGGTGGGGCCTACGAAGAACATAAACCTTCCTACTGATTTCGCATCCCAGTTCCGGGGTTTTTTCAAAAATTCCTTATCCAGGTTATCCCAGGGAATCGCAATTTGTGAAATATCGTAAAACAGGTTTTGAATAAGCAAATGAATCGGCAGCATAGGAAGAAACGGCAGAAAAGCACTTGCCCCAAGCACACTAAACACATTACCGAAATTAGAGCTTGTGGTCATTTTGATATATTTGATGATATTCCCGAAGGTTCTTCTGCCTTCCAGAATGCCTTTTTCCAAAACCATCAAGCTTTTTTCCAGCAGGATAATATCTGCGGATTCTTTGGCTATATCCACTGCCGTATCGACAGAAATACCAATATCGGCATCCTTCAGGGAAGCGGCATCGTTAATGCCGTCACCCATAAAACCAACCGTATGCCCTTTGCTTTGCAGCGCGCGGACCAGCTCTGACTTCTGATGCGGGTTCAACTTCGCGAACACGTTATACTTCTCCGCTTTTTCCGCCAGCTGGGAGCCGGTTAATCCAATCAGATCTGTACCCAGTATAATATCTTTCACTTCTATACCGACATCCTGACAAACTTTGCGTGTGACTTCCGCGTTATCACCTGTCAGCACTTTTACTGTCACACCATTTTCCCTAAGGGCCCTGATAGCATCTGCAGAACTCTCTTTCGGCGGGTCCAGGAACCCGATCATTCCGACCAGAACCAAATCCTGCTCATCCTGGATGCCGTAAACTTCCCGGTTTCCGGCTGCATGCTTCACAGCTACACCCACAACCCTTAGTCCATCCGCATTCATCTGCCGTACCTTGTTTTGGACAGTAAGGGATAGTTCCTCCGTAAACTCTACCGCTTTTCCGTCATTGTAGGCATGTGTACATATGCTGAGCATCTCTTCCACGGCACCTTTACAAATGAGCACATGCCCATTCCCCTGCTTACTCACCACTACAGACATTCTGCGGCGGTGAAAATCAAAAGGAATTTCGTCCACTTTGGTATAGTATTTTTCAGATCCCAAAACTTCTGTTAACTCTGCATGCTCCAGCACAGCAACATCGAGCAGATTTTTTAATCCGGTTTGATGGAAACTATTGAGATAAGCGTAGGTCAGTACCTCTTTATTTTCGTTCCCGTTTATATCCTGATAAGTCTCTAAAATGATTTTGTCTCTAGTGAGGGTACCGGTCTTATCCGTACAGAGGATATCCATGGCCCCTAAATTTTGAATGGCATTCAGCTTCTTGACTACCACTTTATGTTTGGACATCGTATTAGCGCCTTTAGCCAGGTTGGCGGTAACAATTACCGGCAGCATTTCCGGCGTCAATCCAACCGCCACAGACAAACCGAAAAACATGGCTTCCCACCAGTCACCCTTGGTAAAACCATTGATGAAAAAGATAATCGGAACCATAATAAGCATAAAACGAATCAAAATATACGTAATGCTGGTAACACCCCGGTCAAAGCTGGTAAGAGGTCTTTTTGCAGTCAATGTCCCTGCCATGGAACCGAAATAAGTGGAACTTCCCGTTGCTACGACCAAAGCCTCAGCTGTGCCGCTGTTCACATTCGTTCCCATGTAACACATGTTATCAAGTTCTAGTGCGTTTGCTTTTTCCAGCAGTTTTCGCTTTGCTTTGATTAATCCGCCATTAGGAATATCCCGTTTTTCCACAGGCATTGATTCTCCTGTAAGAACTGATTCTCCTACAGATAGATCTTTGGCTGCCAGCAGCCGGACATCAGCCGGAACCAAATCCCCGGCAGATAAACGAATCCTGTCGCCGGGAACAAGTTCTTCCATATTTATTTCCCGGTATTCTCCGTTTCGCATGACGGTTACTGTCGTTTTCACCATTTCTTTCAGTTTCTCTGCCATCCGCATCGAGCGGAATTCCTGGGTAAACGTAATGAGAACGCTAATGGTGACCATCGTACTTATAATCAGCACGGCTTCAATGTCATCTGTCAGATAAGAAAACAAAGCCAATCCGAGAAGAATGAGTATAAACGGATTCTTAAAGCAGGACAGTAGTTGAATGTACCAGGCCGGCAACTTTTCATGGGTGATATGATTGGGGCCGTATTCTTTAAGACGTTTTACCGCTTCCTTCTCCGTTAATCCGCTTATTCTGCTGGTCCTGTACTGTTCCAGCAAATCTTCCTCGTGGCAAATAAACATTTCTATCAGATGATCGCTGATTTTTTTGTTGTTCAAATCCGTTTGGCATTGTTTGTTACCGAAAAAGGTCATGTTGTTCTCTCTCCTTTCAAAAAAAACCACAAAAAAAATCCCCCTGTATCAGGAGGAGCTGCCGGATCTTTATGGTTTCTCTTTACTCAGAAGTGCATACTCAAATAACCCTTGCCATAAGGAAGGAGTCATCCGTGTCAACGGGTATTCCATCTGCAATAAAAAGAACCGATCCGCTCTCTTTGACCAGGACCTGTATCTGTCTATCATTATCGTTTGCCTGCTTGGACTCCCGTCCATGGTTTCTCCCCCCTTTAAATTCAAGTCATAAGTCTCATGATTAATCACTTAAACAAAACGGCTCTGAAAATCTGAACAACCAGAAAACCCCTGGTTCAGACCAGGGGTATAGAATTCGCACGCAAAAATAGCTGCCGTTCCCCCTGGTTGAGTTTTGGCACTATGCAACGTAAAGAGAAGGTATCCTTCCCTTAGCCACATTATGAAAAGCCTTAATCCGGCAATCCCTGTTCTACCCATGGGCATCTTTCGATATTTCTGGGCAGTGGCCTGTATTTGCATAGGAGCCTCACCTAACGAGGTCTTATGAAGTTCTTTCTGCATTGTAATAGAGACCTGTATAATTGTCAATGGTTTTTTTCTTTATTTTTTGTCTTCCGGATAATCATCAGGAAAAATATTAAAGAGTCTGTTCGAATGAAAACAAAGGGGTTTACAGTAAATGGCCCCGCTGTGTTAAACTAAAAGCAACTTGATCTATGGAGGCGTGTAAACATGCGGCAAAACAAACCTGAAAGGGTACAATCTATAGGGGAACACACATAATTGACCCTGTAAACTGCACTTTCCCCGCATTTTAAAGGGGTTAAATGAAAGTGCAACAACAAAATAAAATACGTATTCCCGGATTCGTTCCGGTATCAAAAAAATGCTGCAATTCGGTATGTTGACCTACGGTTTTGGTTCGGTCATCGGCCTGTTATGTCACGCCTGGTATCCGTCGGCATTCTTTCATTTGCGTTATTCACGACAATGTACCATTGGGTATATCTGGCTTCAAGTATAGTTTGGTTCGTTCTCCTCGCCTGTCATACCCGCAGGCAGCGTGAACCTTTTCTTGAACCGTTCCTGTTCCGGAACAAAAGGTATATCTCGGGTGTTCTCATTGGTGCCCTACTGCTCGGCACAGTTGCCGGTTTTATTTCCATGGTGCCTTATTTAATGAGGGAGGTCTATCAATATGCCGACCGGCCTCATCGGAAGCAGTATTCTATTTCCGGGTACATTAAGTGTAATCTTATTCGGAATGCTCGGGGGATGCTGGCTGACCGCCGGGGACATATTATCGCCGGCTTTCTGGTCGTATTTTTCTATACAGACCGGACACCTTGGCATATCGCGGGAACCATGATTCTTACGTTTGGCGGTCTTTCATTTGTCAAAACCGTTATTTCCGCAAGTGCTGCGAAGGCGCTGAAACCCGATGAAGCAGGTTCCGGTATGGCATGCTTAATTTTATCTGCTTCCTGTCCGAAGGTATCGGCATTGCCGGGGTAGGGGGTTTGCTGGCAAAATCATGGTTGAACTTTCCGCTGATTCCTTCTGTAACCGTCCAGGCTGCTAACCTTTTTAGTAATATGATGCTCATTTTTATTGTACTTATAGTTTCCGGAAGCATCTTATTCATCCTGTTCTATCGCGATAATCATAAATAAAATCAATCGTTTCTATTGAAAAATGTAGAGCCATATTCCCGCCTCAACGAAGCGGATTTGAATATGGCTCAGTAAACACTTCATGACGGACTAATTATTGCGGCAAATTGGCCAATCTTTTGGCAATAATCCGATAAAAAGCAGTGATATCAGAAAATCCCAGCGTATCAGAAATATCCAATCCAATGAGATCAAAATGATCCCAGTTATGTTTGGTCTCTATATGATTCCATATTCCAATCTGTGGCGTACCGCGGTAAGATATAATTTTATCCGTAGATGGACCTATCATCGAATTTGTATTTATCACTCCGTCATTTTGCCACCAGGACGAACCAATGGTCGGACGGTTCTTTTCATATCTTGTATAGGAACCTATGAAAACAGCGTTTGGCATTAATAATTTATTCATGGTGAAATGCGGGAGATGGAAGCCTGTAAATAGAACGGGGAATGTTGCATGGGCACTGTAGGAAAAATAATATACATCCGGTTGTGCCTTTACCCATTGATTTATTTCTTTTGCCCCGTCTGTACTTGCGTCCCATTGGCTAATATCTTTCGTATTTCCCCAGATCGAGCTATTTATCATACGGTCAAAATATTGAACAAAAGACTCTCCCTTTTTCTTTTTTATGCCCCATTGATCCAATTTGAAATCATAAAGGGACAGACTACTGCTTTCACCTAGAGCTGCCATTGCGATAATCCATTGTTTGATACATGGCAGAAGCAAACTTCCGTCTGCCAGAGTCGTTCCGTTATGGGGACTGCCTATTGTTGTCACGCTATGAACATATGATTTTCCTCCTTCAAACAAGGGTGATAATTTCACATCAGCATGTTGCTGGGCATAATTTCTTTCTTCATCGCTTCCTTCTTTTAATAATTGTACAAGCATCCGGATGGTTTGACCGCCCATACTATGTCCAAGCAGATGGACTTTATTGGTTTCATCCCAATTTTTAATAAACCCTGTGTATGTTCTACCGTATCGGGCATGTCCGTGTTTGGCGGCATGTGCTGCACCGTAATCGACTGTCCCTCCATGAATTTGTGCGTATAGTTCGCATGCCCGGTCCCAGTTGCTTGATACCGGGCCTACAGCTGCTGTATAAACAGGATAACCTTCTTTTTTCAAATTTTCCTGAATATCGTGAACCCCCCCCAATATTTCACACCCAACAGCTCATCCCGCCCCCAGCCTGCCAAACCATGAACCAGAATAATGGGATACTGGTTCTGCTTTCCCTTTTCTGCTTGCACCGGTAATGGCAACAGTAAACCTAAAACCAACAAAATAAAAAGGATACATCTTTTGAACGGTTTTCTCATTAAATAACCTCCCTTCTTAATACTTCTTATGTTAGCGCTTTCATGGTTAACACTATTTTATTACAATTTTTTGAATTTTCCCATCAGATTTTCATCCAGAATACACCCATCCCATTGGAATTAGCGATGAATAGATAAGAAGACATCTTATTAGGCACCTATTCAAACTAATTATGTATGGTGGAAAGGATTTGAAATAATAAAAAACAGCCCTTCGGTCATTCTGAACCGAAGGGCTGTCTTCATTTCATATTAGGATAAAGATTGGAGCTGCTTGTTTCTGGCCCGGTGTGTAGCTTCCACCATGTTCTTGAGCGAAGCAATAGTTTCCTCTCTTCCACGAGTCTTGAGACCACAATCCGGATTTATCCAGAAGAGAGAGGGGTCAAGTACTTTCAGTGCCCGGTCTATCATTTGCTCCATCTCTTCCACGGAAGGGACCCTTGGACTGTGAATATCATAGACGCCCAGGCCGATTCCCTGTTCATACGTATCTTCTTCAAACGCCCCGATAAGTTCTCCATGGCTCCGGGATGTCTCAATTGAGATCACATCGGCATCCATCGCTTTGATAGAATCCAGCACATCCTGAAACTCGCAATAACACATATGAGTATGAATCTGTGTCGTATCTTTGACTGTGCAGGTGGCTATCTTGAAGGCCTTAACCGCCCACCGCAGGTAACCATCTTTGTCTTTCACCTGAAGAGGGAGACCTTCACGAAGGGCAGGTTCATCCACTTGAATCATTTCAATTCCCGATTTCTCCAGTTCCTCTATTTCCTTGCGCAGAGCCAGGGCAATTTGATTAGCTACAGCTTCTCGTGAAATATCATCCCGTACAAAGGACCAGTTTAAAATGGTCACTGGACCTGTAAGCATACCTTTCATCGGTTTTGATGTAAGGGACTGGGCGTATACACTTTCCTTCACGGTCATCGGAGAATCAAAATACACATCCCCGTAAATGACAGGAGGTTTTACACAGCGGGATCCATAAGACTGTACCCATCCGTTTTTCGTAAAGGCAAAGCCGCCTAATTTTTCACCAAAAAATTCTACCATGTCTGTCCGTTCGAATTCGCCATGTACCAGGACATCCAGGCCGATTTCTTCCTGAATTTGAACCCAATCCCTGATTTCCGCTTCAATGAAAGCCTGGTACTGCTCGTTGGTAATATCACCTTTGCGCCATTTAAGCCGTGTTTGCCTAACTTCCTTCGTTTGCGGGAAACTGCCGATGGTAGTTGTAGGCAATAGAGGAAGCTGCCATTTGTCCTGCTGCAGCTGTTTGCGTCTGGTGAATGGACTGATTCGTTTGCCTGTCTCATTTTTTAGCTGTTCTACCGCTTTCTGCACTTCCGTATGATTCCGGGCAGCGGATTCTTTCAGGGCACGGACTGCCTCTTCGTTGCTGGTTAAATCCGCTTGAACTGAATCACTGCCTTCTGTCCAATACTTAGTCAGCAGGACCAATTCATCCAGCTTTTCATCGGCAAAAGCTAAAGCTTGTTTCAAAACGGAATCCAGCCCCGATTCCTGCTCCAGGCTGACTGGCACATGCAGCAGGCTGCAGGAAGGTTGAAGAATCCACCTGGAAGAAGGTACCGCTGCGGAAATGGATTCAAGCGTCCGTATTTTTTCCTTTAAATCCGAAGCCCATATATTCCGGCCATCGATAATGCCGATACCTAAGATTTTGTCTTCCGGAAAACCGAAACGCTGAATAGCTTGGAGATTTCCTTCCGCTCCTTGGACAAAGTCAAGACCAAGCGCCTGTACGGGCAATCCTGCAGCAGCTTCATAGTATGGAACGGAATCAAAATAAGTTTGCAGTAAAATGTTCAATTCCGGTGCAGCCTTATGAAGTTCTTGATAAACGTTTTGCAAAACCTGAACATCCTCATTTGTAAATAAAGATGCAGCTAATACCGGTTCATCAATTTGGACCCAGGCAACCCCTTCCTGTTCCAGCTCTATTAGAATCTGTTTATACAAAGGAAGGAACTGATCTGCCAGGGAGGCAAACCGGTCCGGCTCATAACCTTTAGATAATTTCAGAAAGGTGAGCAGCCCGATCAGGACAGGCTTTGTTTCTACGCCTAATTCCTGTTTAGCCTCACGGTAGGCCTCAAGCGGCCGGTTTACCGTTAAGGATGGCGCCGCGCCCTGTAATTCAGGCACAATATAGTGATAGTTGGTATTAAACCATTTGGTCATTTCACAAGCTGTAGCCTGCTTATTTCCCCGAGCCATCGCGAAATAAGTCTCTAAGGATACAGGCCCTCCATCATAATGGAAACGGCTTGGAACCAGGCCGAACATTGCCGCATGGTCCAGCATTTGATCGTACAAAGTAAAATCGTTTACGGGGATTAGCTGAATGCCCTTCTCTATTTGCTTTCTCAAATGGCTGAGACGAAGCTGGCGAGTCGTGGAAAGAAGCTCATCTTCCCCTATTTTTCCGGACCAAAAACTTTCCAGAGCTTTCTTCCATTCCCTGTTCAAACCGATTCTCGGATAACCCAAATTACCGTTTACCAAATTACTCATTCATATGGCTCCTCTCATAATAGGAATCATTTTGCTTATGGAAAGCAAAGAGATGGCAGGTAAAGGTGCAGAAAGCCAATAACAAAAAGGCATCCTTCCTTTTCTGGCGCATAGGGAAAGATGCCCGTGTTTGCATAATAAACTGGCATGGTCATCTAACACCTTCCTATCGTCCGTAGGTTAGCAGTGTCGTTAGAACAGGCAGGTCTCCTGGCTTCCAGATTCATCGCCTTAAAGCCGCCTTCCCAGTCATCTTAGACCAGTGGCGTTTGCCTGGCACAAGGCTCCTCTGTTACAGTGGCGGGACCGCGACGGATTTACACCGATCTTCCCTTTTAAGTTTCATCGTTACAGACGAAGCACCTGTCTCCACAATATGCAATATTTTGCAGAACGATTTGTATTCACTATACAAGATAATCCCAAGTTTCTCAATAGGAAATTAACTCTTCCTTGATATGCAGGCAATTCGGTCTTCCCGTATGGTTATCTGATTATCAGGCATTGTACCGGTCCTGAAGCTCCGATATACTGAAACTAGCGATTTGTCCCGCAAATTAAGAATGAAATACCGAGGTGACCTACATGAACATACAAAAACAAAAAGACCGTGAAGAACTGGACAAAAAACTTCCCCACATGCCCTGGTACGTGGATAAATATATTCATCATAAACTGCCGGATCTTTCTCCCTCCACTCTTTTGGAATATGTGCGGGACTACGAAACTTTTTTCGGTTGGATGATGGCGGAAGGACTGACAGAAGCGGAACAAATGCCCGGCATCCCTCTGGAAGATCTGGAGCGGCTTCATACGGACAGCATCGACAATTTCAAAGCTTTCCTGGCCACGCATAAGAATCACCTGAATAAAAAAATCACCATAACCCGTAAATTATCCTCCCTTCGGTCCCTGTTTCATTATTTGAGCCAAATTGCAGAAGATGAAAACTTTTATCCCCTGCTTAAAAGAAACGTTATGGCCAAGATCGAAATCAAACGGACCAACCGCTCCAAGGATATCGCCAGCAAGCTTGAAGGCAAACTGCTGCAGGAGGAAGAAATCATCGAGTTTATCCACTATATCAGGGAAGGGTACGAACACGATGTGGCTGATAATAAACAGGCTTTATATGCTTACAAACAAAATCATGTGCGGGACGCCTGTATTGTCAGTCTGATCCTCCATTCCGGCTTACGTGTTTCCGAAGTGGTCAATTTGACTCTGGACGACTTGGATATTAAGAAAAAGACCATCTATGTATTCCGCAAGGGGAATAATGACGGCAGCTTTAAAACAAGAGTCTATTTCCGGCAGGAAGCGATGGAAGATCTTTCCCGTTATTTGGAAATCAGAGAGACACGATACCGGCCGCCCAAAAAAGAAAAGGCCCTGTTTCTCACCATTCCTAACGGGAGGTCCGAAGGAAAAATGATGACAAAACGGGCCATGCAAGAGATGGTGCTCAAATATGCCAAAAGGTTTGGCAAGCCGTATTTGAGCGTCCATAAACTGCGGCATTCCTTTGCCACGGATTATTACTTGCAAAATGATTTGTATAAAACGCAGGAGCAGTTGGGCCATGCATCTTCCGATACTACCCAGATCTATGCCCACTTGACAGACAAGACCATGGAAGAAGCCATTGACCGGCGCAGGGAAGATTAGCTACCCCTGCTTCATATCTGTTTTATGATGCAATTACTATGCTAGGCAACCAGAAGCAAATTTAAACAAGCGTCTGCACATTGAACAGCCTTGCATAGCTGCCTTCCTGTTCCAGCAGTTCCATGTGCGTCCCTTGCTCTACAATCTCCCCGTTTTCCATGACAACAATTTGGTCTGCATGTGTGATAGTAGATAAACGGTGTGCCACGATGAGTGTTGTACGATTATGCGCCAATTCCTGCAGGGACTGCTGGATCAGATGCTCAGACTCTAAATCCAAAGCGGAAGTGGCTTCGTCCAGAATGAGGACCTGCGGGTTTTTCAGGAAAACGCGGGCAATAGCTACACGCTGTTTCTGCCCTCCGGACAATTTGATACCTCTCTCGCCGATTTCCGTGTCATAACCATCTGGAAGCTGGGTAATAAAGCCGTGGGCATTTGCCGAAACGGCAGCTGCTATCATTTCTTCTTCCGTAGCGTTCGGATTTCCCAGCAAAATGTTTTCCCTGACCGTACCGCTGAACAGAAAATTTTCCTGCTGTACCATCCCGATTTCTTCACGCAAACTGATCTGGGTAACATCCCGGATATCCATACCGTTTACTTCAATACGCCCTTTTTCGATATCAAAAAAACGGGGGATCAGGCCGATCAGAGAAGACTTTCCTCCTCCGCTCATTCCTACCAGAGCCACAGTCTGTCCAGGCTTGATGTGCAGGTGAATATCTTTCAAGACCCAATCATCCTCTTTGTTATAGCGGAACCACACGTGATCAAACAAGATCTCCCCGTTTCCTTCAGGCAGCTGCCGGGCTTCAGGCTTGTCCCGGATATCGTAAGGCTCTTTCATGAACTCGACAACACGTTCCAGTGAAGCAGATGCCTGGGTCAGCACAGTAGAGGAATTAATCAATCGGCGAAGCGGATTATACAAGCGGTCCAAATAACCAAAGAATGCCACAAAGGAGCCTATTGTCAAATTCCCTTGAATCACCATATACCCTCCATACCCGATCACAAGCAAAGGAGCAATATCTGTGAGGACATTGATAACGGCAAACGTGACCGCATTCCATTTTGTTTGGGCCATGGCTTTGTCAAGAAAATGCTGATTGCGCTTACCAAACTGTTTTTGTTCGTACTTTTCCAAAGTAAAACTGCGAATAACCGGAAGTCCCTGAATCCGTTCATGAAGATATCCCTGAATTTCTGCCAAAGCTTGCGAACGGTCTTTCGTCAGCTTTTTAAGCCGCCGGTATAAGATCTTGACGGCAATCCCGTACAAAGGGAAGATGCTGATGGCAACCAGAGTCAGAACAGGATCAAGGGTGGTCATCAAAATAAGGGCTATGCTTAAAGTAAACAGGTCCAGCCAGACATTCATCATCCCGACTTCTACAAGATTCTTTGTCTGTTCCACATCATTGATAAAGCGGGAGATCAGTTCTCCTACTTTTCTGTTTTGGTAATAGCGGATGGAGAGCTTTTGAATATGTTCATACAGCCGGTTGCGGATATCATACAGAATACGGCTCGTAATCCACTGGGCAAAATACTGGCGATAATACTCGACAGGTCCCCTTACAATTACAAAGACGAAGAAAGAAATGCCCAGTACCATCGATAGTTGAGTCATTTTTTCGCCGGTGGAAAGCTGATAATTCAGCAAAAGGTGATCAACCAGGTATTTTAAAATCATCGGCAAAGTGAGGGGAATTCCAAACTTTATGATGCCAATTAACAGAGTCAGTGCTATTTTTTTTAAATAGGGCTTAACAAAACCGTAAAACACACTCCAGTCTTTCAAGTTATTCATCCTCTCGCAAACAAGACATCACAACCCATACATTTTCGTATTCCAGGCAAAAAACATTTCGCATCCTTGTCAGGAATCATTCCTTCCTGTATAGGGGCACAAAAACCATCACTACAGCAGTCACTGTAGAGATGGTTTGGCAAAAGGGTCATTTTCTTTTATATACAAACTTATACATATCCCATAATAAGACCCGCTGTTTCTTCGATGGCTTTGTCTGTTACATTAATAACCGGGCAGCCAATTGATTTCATCAGCCGGTCCGCATATTCCAGTTCTTCCAGAATACGCTGCATACTGGCATATTTGGAACCAAAAGGCAATCCGACAGTTTTCAGTCTTTCTGTACGAATTTTGAGAATGTTCTCAGCATCCATAGTAAGACCAATAATCCGGCTTCCTGGAATTTTGAACAATTCCTGAGGGGGCTTAACCTCAGGCATAACGGGTAAATTCGCCACCTTTACCCCTTTATGGGCCAGAAAAATACTGAGTGGTGTTTTAGACGTCCGGGATACGCCAATAAGCACAATATCAGCCAGAAGCATACCCCGGGTATCTTTACCGTCATCGTATTTGACTGCAAATTCGATGGCCTCCACCCGCCGGAAATATTCCTCATCCATTTGATGCAGCAGGCCAGGCTTCTGAATGGGTAAATCCCCAAAAGTGTCCATGAACGCCTTCATCATAGGGCCCATAATATCCACCGCTCTTACGGTTAAACGGATGGATTCTGCCTTCATCATTTCCCGCAGCTCAGACTGAACAAGGGTGTAAGCTACAAAACCGCGGCTTTCCGCCACTTCTTCCATAAGCTTGCGAATCTCATCTTCATGCCGAACATAGCTGTAACGTTTGATTCTGATATGATCTGACCGAAATTGACGAATTGTTGCTAAAGCTACCGCTTCTGCGGTTTCTCCGATCGAATCGGAGCAGAGGTATAGAAGCTGATGTCCGGTATCACTCAAAAGACGTTATCCTCCTGTCTCAAGACCTTGTGCCAATTCGACCAGCACATTGGTCATGCTGGTTTTGGTTACGCGGCCCACAACTTCCTGCCGTTCGACTCCATTCTGGCTGGTCACCCTAAGAACAGGCAGGCTGTCTATCTGGTGCGTGATCATTTTCCTTGCCGCATCCAAGACGGACTCCTCTTCATTAGCGGTCACAATGTTGGGATGACGGGTCATGACCAAACTAATAAGCATGGAAGAGGCACTTGGATTGCCGAGTGTTACTTTGAGCAAATCCTTCCGGGAAATAACCCCTTGGAGCGTTCCGTTCTCGTCGGCTACAATGACGCTCCCTACATTCTCAAGAAACAGAGTGACTACCGCCTCTTGGACGGTAGCGGTATCCCGCATAATAACAGGCACTCCCTGGATATCCTTCACTTTCAGGCTGAGCAGCCGCTTCGCCATCTGTCCTTCCGGTGCCATTGCCTTGCCGGGAAAATAGCCGACCTTCGGTTTAGCATCCAGATAACCAAGCATAACGAGGACGGACAAATCCGATCGAATCGTAGGTTTGCTTAGCCCGAGCATTTCCGCAATCTGGTCTCCTGTAATCGGGGCGTTTTGTTTAACTAATTCAACAATTTCCAATTGCCGGGATGTAAGCTCGATTTTCCTATCCCTCCTTACTATCAGAAACCTGATTCTTTCTGGTGCTGCCCAAAATGCTCCTACTTAAAACATTACAATGAACCCATGCTTTTTTCAAGTAACGGTTGAGAGTTTTCCTCCTTTGGCTGTATGACTACCGCCTGAGCTGCGGCAATACGCGCGAGCGGTACCCGGTAAGGAGAGCAGCTGACATAGTTCAGCCCTATCTGCTGGCAAAAATGTATGGAAGACTTATCTCCCCCGTGCTCTCCGCAAATACCTGTCTTAAGCTTCGGATGCTGGGCCCTTCCTTCCCTGACCGCCCATTCGATCAGTTTGCCGACTCCCTCCTGATCCAGCACTTGAAACGGATTGTGCTCCAGCAAGTCATGATCTACATAATGAGAAAGGAATTTCCCTTCCGCATCATCCCGACTGCATCCGAAGGTCATTTGTGTTAAATCATTAGTGCCAAAGGAGAAAAAATCGGCATATCTGGCAATTTGCCCAGCGGTAATTGCAGCGCGAGGCACTTCGATCATCGTTCCGACTTTATAAGTGACAGCCTCTGCCGTACTGCTTGCAAATGTTTGTTCCGCGGCCCGGTCGATCAGCATGCGAAGCCGTTTTAATTCATTCATATGGCCCACAAACGGAATCATGATTTCCGGATGGACATCAACTCCCCGTTCTTTACAAAGAAGAGCTGCCTGAAAAATCGCAATAGCCTGCATCGAATAAATTTCAGGGAACAGGATTCCCAAACGGCATCCCCTCTGTCCCAGCATCGGATTCATCTCATGCAGGGATTTCACCTTCTGGATCGTGCTGGTTATCCGTCCCCTTACCCCGGCTTCATCTCCATTGGAGGAAAGTTCGCGAAGTTCCTCCTGAAGTTCCTCCAAATCAGGCAGAAACTCATGCAAAGGAGGATCCAGCAGCCGGATGGTAACCGGCAATCCGTTCATAGCAGTAAAGATGCCTGTGAAATCATCCCTCTGCATCGGCAACAGCTTATCCAGTGCGGCCCTGCGTGCCTCTGTAGAGTCCGCCAGAATCATCTCCTGGACGACAGGCAGCCGTTCCGCCGACATAAACATGTGCTCGGTCCTGCACAGACCGACTCCTTGGGCGCCGAATTCGCGGGCCTTGGCCGCGTCTTCCGGCGTATCCGCATTCGCGAGCACTTGCAGCTGGCGGATCTCATCCGCCCACAACAGCAGATCGCGCAACTCTTCGCTCATCTCCGGCTCGATGAGCGGCAAAGTCCCCAGGATCACCCGTCCGGACGAACCGTCCAGAGTGATCCACTCCCCTTCGCACACGGTGCGTCCGCCCGTGCGAAGCTCACGCTTAGAGGCGTCTACAACAGCCGCCTCACATCCGCATACGCACGGCTTGCCCATGCCGCGCGCCACGACAGCGGCGTGGCTCGTCATGCCGCCGCGGGTTGTCAGCACGCCTTCGGCTGCAATGACACCGTGAATGTCTTCCGGTGTTGTTTCCGTGCTGGCGAGGATGACCTGACGGCCTTCCTTGGCCCATGCGTCCGCAGTATCCGCGTCGAAAACCACCTGGCCGGATCCTGCCCCCGGGGATGCGGGAAGTCCTCTCGCCAGTACATCCACCTCTGCTTCCGGGTCGATCACCCGATGCAATAGCTGATCCAGGTGTTCCATTTCGATCCGGCAGACAGCTTCCTCCTTGTTAATGACCCCTTCACCCGCCAAATCGACAGCAAGCTTTACAGCAGCCTGGGCAGTCCGTTTTCCGTTCCGGGTCTGAAGGACGAACAATCTTCCTTCTTCAATAGTAAATTCGATATCCTGCATATCCCTATAATGGGATTCAAGCTGTCTCGCCGTTTCCATTAATCTCTGATACAAGTCCGGCTGGAGGGTCTCAAGCTCAGATATGGGGGCAGGAGTTCTCGTTCCGGCAACCACATCCTCCCCTTGGGCATTCATCAGAAATTCGCCGTATAATTCCTTGGCACCTGTGGAGGAGTTACGTGTAAACAACACACCTGTGGCGCTGTTCATCCCCATATTTCCAAATACCATGGATTGAATGTTGACCGCTGTCCCCTGTTCATCAGGGATACTGTATAATTTTCTGTAAACTTGGGCCCGCTGGTTATTCCAGGACCGGAAAACGGCCTCGACAGACAAATACAGCTGTTTTTGAACGGATTGAGGGAAACTTTTGCCCGTCTTGCGAACGATCAGCGCTTTAAATTGTTCGATTAATTCAAGCAGGGCACTGGCTTGAAGCTTATGATCCTCGGAAACTTGTTCTCTTTTTTTCAAATCAGCAAGAAGATGTTCAAACGATATACTTTCCATCTGGTACACGACCGTTCCGAACATTTGAATCAGACGGCGGTAGCAATCATAGGCAAAACGGGGATTTCCCGTCTGCTCGGCCAGCCCCTGGACCGTTTCGTCATTCAACCCCAGATTCAAGATGGTATCCATCATACCGGGCATGGAAGTGACGGAACCGGACCGTACGGAGACGAGTAAAGGGTTGTCCCTGCCGCCAAAAGTTTGGCGCTTGGCCTGTTCCAAAGCTGTTAATTGATCCAAAATTTCTTCAAACAAACCGCCTGGAAGCTGGGATCCGTTCTCGTAAAAAGCCCGGCATGCGTCTGTAGTTACGGTAAAACCAGGCGGAACAGGAAGCCCCGCCTTGGTCATTTCGGCTAAATTGGCACCTTTACCACCCAGTAGTTGTCTCATACCTGCGTGGCCTGCTTCGAATGGAACGACCCATGAATTCTTGATCACGCTAATGCTTCCTCCTTTGTATCAGCAGCTTCTAGACAGCTGGGTTCATTACATAGACTATAGAAGACGCTTACTTTCTCTGTATCCAATGTGTCAATAATTTCGCCGCAACGGCTGCACAAAATGATTCCCATCTCCGGTGTTGCTTTTTCTTCCTTCATCTTCCCGCCTCCAAGAAATGGTTTAGGTACGAGAGTAAATGCGTTCTCTCTATATAATACATACCATATTTTTATTTAGTACACAATATATATGAGGTTAATTTAATAAAAAACATCATATTCGTTCTATTAGAACCTCTTATAAACCCCTAATCATTCTTTTTTACACATCTGGACTGATAAAGTCATCCAAGCAGTGGAGGAAATTTCAATCTTTTAGCGATAGAGAAGTTTTCCCTTTTTTATGCTTAAAAAACAAGTCTTTCATTTACGAAATTGATTCATCTCACAACTTTTTCAACATTTGTTACTTTTTGATTCACCCTACGATTTAACAGCAATTTAACAAAAATTAAAACGGGAATTCCAAGTGCGCATATGCCGGATAATATAATAAATACAAGCCCACCACTGTTATATCCGTAATAATCGAAAAGAATTCCGCCTAACCAAGGCCCTATTACTCCCCCAAAACTTGAAAAACCCATTGCACCAAAATAAGTGCCCTTCAAATTTTGAATAGCGATTTGGTCTATAAACAAATCCGTCATTGAGAAAATAAGCACTTCTCCGATTGTAAACAGAATAGTGCATGCATAGACCATCCAAAGAGAATGTATGATTCCAAAACCAATCAAACTTAAGCTTATTGTAAATGTTCCAAACATTATCGAAACTACAGCGGAGTATTTCTTGCCGATTTGTGTAACAGGATATTGTATAATTAAAACCGTAACGGCATTAAGAACGAGTGCATGAGAAAACAACGATACGCCATCCTGAAAGACATCAGAATTAGCAAAGTATTGTGATAAACTAGAAGAAAAATGTGAGTAACCAGAATAGCCCAAAATGATACCAATCAGAGCCGATAGAAACACCCTATCTTTCCTGAGAATGTGAATAGAATCTTTTATTGTCACTCGTTCTTTTACATTTCCCTTATTCTCCCCTAATTTGTATTTTATAAATTGAATAATCAAGGAAGTCATGTAAAGAAAATATACAAATGCCGCTACTACGAATGGTATAGTCGATTTGGCACTTCCTAGCTGCAAACCAATTATTGGGCCAACTGCTACTCCAGCATTAATAGCCGCATAACGTAAATTAAAGATTAAAAGCCGATTTTCTGACTTTGTCAAATCTGACAACAGTGCTCTTGACGCTGGTTCAAAAAATGAACGACAGATCCCGTTCAATGCACTTAATATGAAAAAAGATAATACATCATTGGCAAATGAAAATCCGATAAATACGAGCATCCATACTATGATAGAGCTTATCATTATCATTTTTCGCCCATATCGGTCTGATAAAGTTCCACCAATAAAGCTTGTACATACTCCTATGAGAGCGCTTGTGCCAATAATAGCCCCTACTATGCTCGGAGAAAATCCTTTAGTTGCTGTTAAATAAATAGATAAAAAAGGAATACTCATTGACGTAGCAAGCCGGGCAAAAAAAGTTCCAATAATTATATTTAGTCCAATTGGATGAATGGACTGCAGTTTCATATTGAAATCATCACCCATCTTTCGTTTATATTACGTGGAATGATAAAGCGTATGCAGGAATGATTGTTGATATACCGCTCGTCTATTTGGATAGGTCATATATGAATAAAGCAGCTATTAGTAACAGTCAGAAGGTATTCATAGTTATTAAAAAATATCGGCCCATGACCTGCTAATCTAAATGTAATTAGCAAAGTCACAGGCCAACAGTTTCATTCATAAATCTAATTTAGAAAACCCGTTCTTTAAAATCACTAAGTTTTTTTCTGGATTGTTCCTCAATATCTTTATGCAAAGAATTGCCATGGGCATCCATGGTGACGATAGCAATGAATCCTTCCGTTTCGAAATGCCACATTGCTTCCGGTACACCGAACTCATCCAGGAAATGAACACCGTTGACTTTTTTGAAAGTCTTCGCGTAGAATTGTGCGGCACCGCCGATAGCGTTGAGGTAAATACAGCCATTATCACTTAAAGCTTGGAGGGTTTTTTCGCCCATGCCGCCTTTACCGACAACGGCGCGAATACCAAATTTCTTAATAATAGTTGCTTGATATGGTTCTTCACGGCTAGATGTAGTAGGTCCAGCTGCATGGACTCTCCAATTGCCATCCGCATCCCTAATCATGACCGGGCCGCAATGATAGATAATACCTCCGTTTAGATCAACAGGGGAATCATGATCTATGAGATATTTATGCAGGTTGTCCCTTCCTGTATGCATTTTACCGTTGATCAAAACCACGTCACCTACTTTCAACTTCCTGACATCTTCTTTGGATATTGGGGTATTGAGTACAATTGCTTCACCCAAAGAAGAATGCTGGGTTCCCCCTCCTGTTTGAGTTTCAGTCTTTTTTCCATACTGCCACTTGGTTATATTACCTGTTTTCGGATCTATAAGAACACCACGACGTCGAAATGCCCAGCAATTATACGCAACGGATACGAAAAAGGAAGGAGCTATGCGGTTTACGGCACCGATTTTGCAACCGAGTAAAGTCTTTTTACCGCCAAAACCCATCATACCAATATCCAGTTGGTTCGCTTTTTCCATAATATAGTCTTCTAAATTAGCCAATTCCCCTACTGAATTCGCATCATCAACAGATCGCATCAATTGAAGCTTGGCACACTCGTAGCCACTTGTACGGTCCCCGCCAATACCCACTCCTATAAATCCTGCGGAACAACCCTGTCCTTGTGCTTGGTATATGGCATGCAGGATGCATTTACGTACACCATCCAAGTCACGACCGGCAGTACCTAGTCCTTCAAGTTCTATTGGTAATGAGTACTGAATGTTCTTATTTTCGCAACCTCCACCTTTAAGGATTACTTTAATTTCAATTTGATCATTTCTCCATTGTTCGAAGTGGATAATCGGGGTATTTATCCCCAGATTATTTCCGGTATTCAATCCCGTGATGCTGTCAACAGAATTGGGACGTAATTTTCCTATTCGGGTTGCTTGGGCAATAGCTTTCCGGATGCACTCACGGATTTCGATCTGGTCAATACCGACCGGTGTATGAATGAAAAAAGTAATCATTCCGGTATCCTGACAAACAGGGAGTTCGTGTTGCCGGGCATCCTCCATGTTTTGATAGATAGTAGAGAGTACTAAAGAGGAACGCGTTCCCATCTCTTCCTCCAATTTTGCTTTAAACAAACTTTCACGAACATCTGAAGTGAGATTTGTGGATGTCTGGATAATCAATTGCAATATGCTTTCAGTTAGTTTGCGATGGTCCATAATTGTACACTCCGATTAAAAATGATGATATTTTCGTACGAGGCTTATGATACATAATATTCCAAATATTGTCCACTATAGAATATTTAAGTTGTAGCATTTTTCGGTTTATGAAACTTCAATTCTTTCTGCTTCATTTTGGGGATATCCTGAAGTTCAAAAATATCTTCAATACTAGCAATCTCCCCTTCGATATCCCTGGTTGATCCTTTTTCCATGATACGTTTTAAAATGCTATCTATAGCTGAAACGGATCCACGAAGAACCTGGTTAGCGTAGATTGACATACGTACCCCCAGGAATTCCAACTCATTAAATGTAATATCAGGGTATTTAGTCGGCACCAGTACAATCGGTACATCCAGATTCCAACGACTCATAAATTCTGCAATTTCGTCTACCGTTTTTTGTTTGGAGTGAATCAAAATAGCATCTGCTCCTGCTTGCGCATAGGCACAAGCCCGATTGTATGCTTCATCCTGACCCAGACCGGCAATCAGTGCTTCAACGCGGGCCAATAATACGAAATCTGAATCTTTCTGGGTTGCTTTAGCAGCACGAATTTTGGCACAAAAATCTTCAATTGAAACCAGTTTCTGCTGTCCATTATCAAAAGAGTTGATTTTCGGATAGACTTTATCTTCAATACACACGCCAGCAATTCCTGCACCTTCGTATTTCTCTACCATGCGCACCACATTATGAATATTACCGAACCCGGAGTCACAGTCGGCGATGATTGGAAGGTTGCATGCGTCGTTCATTACAATTGCTGCCTGTAACAATTCAGTCATTGTTAATATACTCGCATCTGGTACGGTTTGGATAGCGGAGATACCCAGTCCACTCGCCCAGACAGCGTGGAAACCGTTGCGTTCTGCAAGTTTAGCTGTGAGACCATCATGTGCACCAGCTACCAGAATAAGCTTGGTCCCATTCAACATTTTCCTTAATTGACTAGCCTTTGTTTCCTTTACCATATCCTCACCCTCCTCATTATTCAATCAAACATATTTACGATTTCTTGTGTTACGGTGATTTGGTCTTTTTGTTCTTTCAAGCGGCTCATCCGTCCTTCTCCTGGTACATGTGCCACTTTGGACATACTAAGAAGCTTGACTTCTTCATTAAATCCTTTAATAACTTCGTAGGCAGGGATTATAGGCTCCCACATACTCGGTGATAGCAACAATATGAAGGTACCATGTGACTCTACTCCATCAAGCCCGAGCATGCGTGAACCCATTACATGAAGGCTCCACATTACTCCAAAAGGTTTGAAGCCTTTATCCCGGCCAACAGGATGCAAGATAGCATTCCAATTACCTTCTTTCCACAAATCGTCAGGATGATTGATGGCTAAACCACCCGGTTGGGAAGCAGCATAGTTAGGGAGAGGTTGTCCCGCCTCTACAGCTTTTAGACATTGGCCATGAGTAATCTCTGAGAGAGAGACATCAACAACTACTTGTCCACTGTAATTCGTCTCGACAGGAAGCGTAAATGTCCAAGGATTTGTACCTACTAGTCCTTTATCATCACCATAAAGACCTACACGGCGGGGGGATGTGCTGCTCATTAATACAATCCATCCTTTCGCTGCCAGCTTCTCAGAAAAATAGGATAAAGCTCCTGTAGGGTACGTATTGCGAATCCCGATAAATTTGATCGTCTGACCCTCGAAACGTTGTTGTTTTTCAGCTACCTCGTTTAAAGCTAGATAACCAAGTACACCATCAGCATCGTACAGTTCGGCCTCCCGGTTTTGTAAAAGCAAACGGACATTCTTAAGGGGGTATTTATGAAGTTGTTCTGTTACCCATTTGATCCGGACAAGACCGTGTGAACTGATACCACGCATCTCCGCATAAAGAAGCTGTTCACTCATTTCACGGGCCTGGTATTCAGAAAGTCCTGCTTGTTCAAATCGATTTTGAACTTTTTGGCGAAGGGATTCGATTGTATACGTTTTGGTTCTAGGGAAAGTTTCTCTCATAATGTCTCCTTTCAGTTACTACTAAACTGTTCGTATTAGAATCTGTTGTGATACTTTTTCCAGAATATCCAGAGTCTCCTCACGATTAGCCCCTTTGACAAGAACCCAGCCTACACGGTCAAAGTTTGATCTGATTGGAACGATCTCATCACCAATTTTGCATGTTATCTCGAAATCCATAACCCCTATGATTTCGGTAAGCTGCCCGATCTCAATGACCTCCACTTTGCCTGGCGGTACATATAAGAAACGAATGGCTGCTACTTCTTGAGGTTGACCGAATTCAATGTTGTATGGGATGTCACCCAATTCGGCAAATATCGGAGAAGTCATGTCACACTTAAGTGCGAGTTCAGTCAGTGTCGTAATATTATCTCCACCATAACGAGTATGAACTTCCCCAACGTAAAAACCTTTCTCAGTATGGAACCCTTCAATATGAAGAGGGCCCATCTGGATTTTCATTGCCCCCACGATCCGTTCCACCAATTTTGTATATTCTTCCCGGCTCATTTCGGTACCAGCATACGGAGAAATATGTCCAGCTTCGACAAATGTTCCTGGGTATAGTAATTTTTCTGTTACACCAAATATTATTGTTTTCCCACGATACACAATGGCTTCAATGGAAACTTCTTGTCCAACAATAAATTCTTCTGCCATTACTATCGGTTCATTACAATGCGTCAAGCATTTTTCATACAAAACTTGCAGATCCTCTTCCTGTTCTACTTTATAGACTCCTATGCTTCCCTGTAGATTGTGCGGCTTGATAATAATAGGACCTTCTATTCGTTTCAATAGTTTTTTCGCATCTTCAAGACTTTCACAAAGTTCATAATCCGGGCTCAAAAGACCTGCTTCCCGTAATAAGTTACGAGTAGTGAATTTATTGTTACATGAATTAATTACTTCGGTTGGATTTCCACGCAAGCCGTATTCATGGAGTAGTTTGGATGTATTGATCAATCCAAACTCCTTAAATGTAAAAATGGCATCAAGGGGAGATTCCTCTTGTAAGGAACAAGTCACATCCCTCAGGTTTTTCTCATCCCTAAAATCGGTTATAACTAGCCGGTCCGCATCAACAATCCGGTCGGCATGTAATTTTAGGTTATTTTTGGTATCACCAAGAATAATCTCATAACCCAATTTTTTACATCTGGATAATGTTCGTTTCACATGAGTTTCAGGAATCCCTATAAAGAATAATCTCTTTCGGCTCATTCAATCATACACCTCACATTGGCTAATGCTTGTTCCGCTTTTAGAATGGCGTCATCGGTATCATCACCTTCTACTATCACGTAACAAAGACGGAAGTCCATAAATTTTTCAGGGGGCATCACGACCGTATCGCCTACTTGTTTATCAAATCCGAAATGAACGACACCCGGAATGTTCATCACGTTTTCTGTTCCCATCCATTGACGGACTGTTCCCCCTTTTCAGCCAGCAAGAAACGGATACAAGCACCGCGTTTTTTGGTAGGCCTCAGGTCAAAGTCTTCTCCCAAAACCGTCAGAATATTAGCACGTGTGATATTAGAACCGTAAGCCAGCGGGATAAGATGAGTAGTAATAAAGTCTCCACCAAGACGACCCGCAACTTCTATAATTTTACTGCCGTGATCGGTAATTATCAGTTCCGCATGGAAACCACAGTTATCTAGTTCTAGAGCCTCTATGCCTTTGCGAGTTACTTTATATATATCCTCTACAACCGCTTCTGGAAGACGTGCTGGAAAAGCATGCTGGTATTCGGTAAAATTTATGGAATCCGCCCATTTTTATGTAATACCTACAATATGTATCTTTCCCTTAGCGACAACGCCCTCCACACTCACTTCTTTACCAGATATAAATTCCTCTACTAGATATTCATCACAGTAGAATGTAAACATTTTATCGTTTTCCGGAGTTGCATGTTTCATCATCTTTTCCCAAGTTCGACGGAGTTGGTCAGCAGATTCTACCTTAAATACACCTTTGGAGGCGGAAGCGCCGACAGGTTTGTATATCAACGGGTACCCGATTTTTTCAGCTGCCTGTTGTAACTCTGTCCAAGAACCAGAGATGTGGATGAATTTTGGATGTGGGACATTTCTTAACTTAAGCGCTTTGCGCATCAGTGACTTGTTTCGTGCACGTGCCGCTGCTGTCTTGGAACTGGCTGGCAAATTAAATTCATTGGCTACATGGGCAACTGGCTCAACGTCACGATCCCAGAAAGTGATAACACCATTAAATGGACGTTTCTTGTGATATTTTCTTAACACAGAAAGTGTCTGCTCAATATTGTATGTATTAGTTTCAATGAAATAATCAACATATCTTTTAGACCATTTAGGCAGCTTTGGTCCTACAACAGAAACCGTGAGTCCCAAATCTTTGGCCGTTCGAAGGGTTAACTCTTTCTTTATATAAGTAGCGTTAAAAAAAAGTATATGCCCTTGCATGTGAAAACCTCCTTTTAATATTAATTATTGTGAAATATATTATTTATTCCTTTTTTTGTAAATATAAACAATATCTATTCAATGTTGTGGCTGTCGTAAAATTTTTTAAGAAAACCCTTGTCTGGTTTTAGTCACCAAACAAGGGTTTTTTATAATTGATTGCTTATTGTTTTGGAGATAGATGATACTCCTCGATCACCTGCTGTAACAGATGTTTGCAGCTCTTTAAGAGCATCTCGTAAACTTCTTCAAAATTCCCGGTAAAATAAGGGTCCGGCACGTCCCGAACGGTTTCGTCCAGAGCAAAATCCATCATCCGGAACATTTTAGGATGACCCGAATCGCCAGTAATCCGTCTGACGTCCTTCACATTTTTGGCATCCATCATGATGATGTAATCAAACTGTTCCGAATCAGATTTGGCAACCTGTCTGGCTTTCATCCCTTCATAGGAAATCCCCTGTCGGTCCAGCAGCTTACGGGTACCTTCATGCGGAGCATGTCCGATATGCCAATCGCCGGTTCCTGCGGAATCAACCTCAATCTCTTTCTCAAGCCCGGCCTCTTTGACAAGATGTTTAAAAACCGCCTCCGCCATAGGCGAACGGCAGATATTACCGAGGCAAACAAATAGAACACGAACCATCTTTCTCTTCCTTTCCATTCTGACATTGGAAACCGTTGTTTCCTTCACAGATAACAGACCCTTCCTCTCGTCCCATTGTATCAATTTTCCGTAAAAAAACCACCCTTCTTTGCCACATCTCTCTTTACGAAAATCTTCTGAAATCGTAGCTGAATTTATTTTAATCTCTGCTTCTATAGCCTTTAAATAAAGACAAGGATTCTGCTTTATTGACGTAATTGACATAAATAATAAAATCTGATCTGTTTACCGCTTCTAAAAATTTTTTTTATAATATCTATTATGAATTTTTCATATATTTCAATTTGGGAATAAGGATTAAAAATAGACTAAACAGGTACAAAACTAAAATGCTCCAGGTCATTTGCGCCCTCTTCCCCCTCTCCGGCAGACAAGGATAGAGTTTCACCCGCATTTAACCCATACAGCAGAGCAATATAATAAAAAGGTCTACTCTGGCCGAACGGTCTGTTTTTTGATCCCTCCAGATCTTATCCATTAACACGCCAAATAACCCGTATGTCTTCAATGCTACGGGTTATTAGTCTATTTCTGCCGCCTTTTTTGGTTCTTTTGGTGTTTTTGGTCTTTTTGGACTTTTTATTCACGATTGCTTAGATAAAATTCGTAACGGTTAATCGGCCTTCCGATTCCACCATAAGAAATTACCAGCCTCACTTGGCGGCTCTTCTCCAGATAGTCAAGGTATCTGCGCGCCGTCACCCGTGCAATGCCTACACCATCCGCTACTTCCTCCGCCGACAGTGCCTTCTTCTGCTGCCGCACAAAGTAAATAATCTGCCGCATTGTAGCAGGATTCAGCCCCTTGGGCAGGTTGCTAAGATCCGGGAACTTCTCTAAAGGCTGATTCTCCGCAATAGCTGATTGAATGCCGGCTGTTTTAATACCGGGCTTTCCCTCCACAAGCGCAGCTTTATCTCTGCTGCTGTCTGAAGAGATATCTTGAGATTTCCTCCCGGCAGTTTCTTGGATATCCTGCCCTTCAAAGTAAAGGCCTGCCTCATCATAAGACTTGCCCCGCCGGAAGTAATCTTGCGGCCAGCAGGCTAAACCCTCTGCCCCGCTCTCGCTGTATTCACCCGATCTTTCCCCTGTCCTATGCAAAATTTCATCCAGCTCAACCTGTGATAGCGTGCCTTCTGCCATTAGGGCAGTATGATGGGCTCTGAACTGCTCCAAAGCATCCCTTACCCGTTCGAATTTAAACGGCTTAATGATATAGTCTCTTATCCCTTTGCGTATCATCTGCCGGATTGTCGGTGCATCCTTCGCTGCTGTAACGACTATAACATCGACGGGCAGTGCTTCTGCACGAAGCTTTCTGAGCGCCTCGGTTCCATCCTGAGATGGCATGTAAATATCCAGAAAGATAAGATCAGGCTCCAGTTCCCGCACAAGCCGTAGTCCTTCCGAACCGGTGGCTGCCGTTCCTATCACCCTAAATCCTTCTACACGCTCAATAAATTGCCGGTTTACTTCCTGTACCATCGGATCGTCTTCAATGAGCAGAACTGTATAGACCCGCTTCTTTTGTTCATGACTCATGTACAATTCCTTCCTTCTTTACAGACTGGCCCCCTGGTTCAACAGATCTCAAAATTTTAAGCTATTATCTTTGGAACTTTTTAACGGTGTTTCTTTCGCCTCACCCAGCATGGAAAAGGTAACGATCATACTTGTGCCAATATTTTTCCGTGTCTCACATTTCAGTTCCCCCTGTCCTTTTTCCAAAATCCGTTTTACCAAATACAATCCAATGCCGCGGCTCTCCATGTTCTTGGTGGAGAATCCTTTTTCCAGCATCCGCTCCTGTACCTTCTTATCCATTCCACAGCCGTTATCCTCGACGAGCAACGATAAAATGTCCCCATCCTGTTCGATGCTTATGTATACTTCCTTTACATTACGTTCCACAGATTCTAAGGAATCAAAAGCATTCTCTATTAAATTACCTAACAAAAGCACGAAATCATGGCGGTCCAGATACGGCGGAAACTGCTTCAGGCTGCTTCGCCGGTCAAGCTCAACCTGAATACCCAATTCCTTACCCCGGCTGATTTTACTAAGCAACAGACCTGCAATACTTTCATCCTCAAAATGACTCTTCAGAAACGTCAGAAGCTCCTCCTGCTTCTCTGATATTTCAAACAGATAATCCAGTGCCTTCTCCTTCTGATCCAACTGAATCAGGCCTGCAATAGTATGCAGCTTGTTCATATATTCATGATTTTGTACACGAAGTGCCTCAACGAAAGCTTTTACACCCGTAAGCTCCTCCGCCATTCGCGCTACATCGGTCCGGTCCTGGAAAATAGCCAAAGCGCCTATCGGCGGGTCATCCTGCTTTAGCCGTATAGGAATCCGGTTGCTCCAGATGACTTTATTCCCGACCAATAGCTCCTGATTATAGATGGGTTTCCCCAATTGCAATATCTCAGGAAGCCGTGTATCCGGAATCACATCCCGGATCTGGCGGCCGACCACATCACCGGAAATGCCGAAAATCTGCTTGGCCCTGTCGTTAAAAATGCTGATTCGTTCAGAATTATCAACAGCAATGGCTCCTTCATGCATCGACTCAAATGCCGCTGTCCGTTCCCGGAACATCCGGGCTATTTCCTGAGGCTCCAGATTGTACATCTGCTGTTTTATATGCCGGGCCAGCTGCCAGGATCCAAACACTCCAAAACCAAGTGACAGTAGCGCAGTTGCCGCAATCGCTCCCCGCTGTCCGTAGATCATATCTCCCAGAGTCGGCATCAGCTTGCCATGACTACGCCGACCTGCTGATGCTGCTCATCCATAATCGGCACATAAGCACGAAGTGCCGTGCCCGTTTCTCCTTTCACCTTAGTTAAGTACGTATGCTCCGCAAAAGCCGCCTCTGAGCCACTGTCGTTTATGCGTTCTCCGATCCGCTCTTTCAGTGGGTGGGACAGACGCTCCTTGTCCATATTAAGCACTACAATATAAGAAACATCATTAATAATCCGGATATTTTCTGCCGTCGTCTCAATTTCCTGATTCGCTGTACGATTTCCAACCTTTTGCCGGATATCTGGAAGATTAGCCACCGTGCGGGCAGTGATCATCAGCCTTTGGCCAATTTCTTCTTCCTGCATTCTCGTGGTACTGCCAAGTATAATAATTCCACCGATAGCCAAAGAGAAGGTGACCAGCCCAAATGCCAGGATTGCGATTTTCCAGTACATCCGGATATTATTGAGCAGCATTGTGTTTCTCCTTTTACCAATTAGGATTGCAACAGTTTTGACTGTTATGGAATAATGGTTGTAACATCATGGAAAAGGTGGATGAAAGATGAAGCCGATTATCAGTATCAGCTTATTTGTTCTGCTCGGACTTTGTACCGCCATCCTTATCGGATTCCGTCCAAGCTTATCGACTGCTCTTCCCTATGACGAGGAACAAACAGGGCTTAAGGAACGTATCACAATCAAGTTCAGCCATGTAGTTGCAGAAAATACACCCAAAGGACTTGCCGCCGAACATTTTGCCAACCTTGTGGAGCAGAAATCGCATGGCCGGATTGAAGTTCAAGTATTTCCGAACGGAATGCTCTACTCGGACCCTAATGAAATTGAAGCCTTAAAGTGCGGAGACATTCAAATGATCGCTCCGGCGTTTTCAAAGCTTTCTGCAGAAGTGCCCTCATTCCTTGCACTTGATCTTCCGTTTGCCTTTCCAAACCAGGATGCCGTGGACGAAGCGCTCCGCGGCAGCATCGGCAAGACACTTGCCGCTACTTTGGAAGAGCATGGCATGAAAGGGGGGGCCTATTGGCCCAACGGCTTTAAACAGATGACAGATAACCTCAAAGCACTGCACACACCGGCGGATTTCGCCGGATTGACGTTTCGTATCATGCCGAGCAAAGTGCTGGAAACCCAGTTTAGCAGGCTTGGAGCCAAAACAGCTTTTATCCCGTTCACAGAAGTATACCGCAATGTTGAGCAGAACAATGTCGTTGGTCAGGAGAATACAATCTCCAATATTTACAGCAAACGGCTGTATAAGATTCAATCGTATATGACCCTCAGCAACCATGGATATCTCAGATATGCCGTCATTTTTAATAAGTCCTTCTGGGACAAGCTTCCTCAGGATGCACGACGAATTCTGCAGGATTCCCTGAATGAAACTTCTGAATGGATCGGTAAAGAAGCACAAGAAATTAACGCCAACCAGTTGGCGGAAATGCGTAAAGCCGGAACAATACAAATCGACGAACTGACTGCCGGGGAGCGGCAAAGCTGGATACAAACACTGGACCCGATCTACGACCAGTATGAGAAAGAAATCGGGTACGGGCTGGTCTCCGAAATCCGCAAGCTCCGTGACAGCTATGCAGACAAATAACGCATACAGCAGAATCTTGAATCTTAATCCAAGCAGATTATTCATTCCTTTTAAGCAGCCCTGAAAGAAACTTTCAGGACTGCTTTTTACTTCGCTAGAAGAAAAAGAAATCCCTTCTAATGGCTTAGGTATTATTGGTGGTTTTACCAAAAAGATCGTAAAGACCAATATGAACGAATACTTGAATGTAATCGCTTTCCTCTCTACAATAAGGTCACGAATTGCTCACCTGCAAGACGAACAAAAGGAGGCTGGCTATGAAAATCAACTTCCGGAATTTGACGGTGCAAGTTATAATCGGCATTCTGCTTGGTATTTTGCTTGGTCATTTCTTCCCTGATTTCGGCATTAAGCTGAAAGTGCTTGGAGATATCTTTATTAAGCTGATTAAAATGGTCATTGCACCTATCGTTTTTTTCACCGTCGTTAACGGTATTGCGAACATGGGAGATATGAAGAAGGTCGGCCGCATAGGCGGCAAGGCACTGCTGTATTTTGAAATAGTTACAACTGCTGCGCTGGCGATCGGAATTGTCGTTGTCAACCTGGTCAAACCCGGTGCCGGACTGGATCCGAGCAAAGCAAGCGGTGATATTTCCCAGTATACCAAAGCTGCGGAGGAAACAAGCCACGGCTTTATGGATTTCCTTATGGGGATCGTACCGGACAATGTCGTAGCCGCGATGGCAAAAGGTGAACTGCTGCCCATTCTGTTCTTCGCCGTCCTGTTTGGCCTTTCCCTGACAGCTATGGGTAAGAACGCTCAGCCCGTGATAGATTTGTTCGATAAACTGGCGAAAGGCTTCTTTGGTATTGTGAACATGATCATGAAGGTATCTCCGATCGCCGCATTTGGTTCCATGTCCTATACCATCGGCAAATTCGGAGTCAAGTCACTCAGTTCTCTCGGACTTCTGATGGCTTGTGTGTATATAACGATGTTCCTGTTCATTGTCATCGTCCTTGGTTCCATTGCAAGAGCGTACGGCTTTCGGATTTTTTCATTTCTTAAATACATCAAAGAGGAAATCCTTCTCGTACTCGGCACCTCCTCCTCCGAATCAGCACTGCCGCGCCTGATGGATAAGCTTGAAAAATACGGCTGTTCCAAATCAGTTGTCGGACTTGTCGTTCCGACCGGATACTCGTTTAACCTTGACGGAACATCCATTTACTTGTCCATGGCGGCAATTTTTATTGCTCAAGCATACGGCATTGACCTGACCATCTGGCAGGAGTTGACACTTCTGGCTATCCTGATGCTCACGTCCAAAGGAGCCGCTGGGGTAACTGGCTCCGGATTTATCACATTGGCTGCCACACTTGCCGCATTCCCGTCCATTCCGGTTGCCGGAATGGCTCTCTTGCTCGGCGTTGACCGCTTTATGTCTGAAGCACGCTCTATCACTAACCTTATCGGCAACGGCGTTGCTACAGTAGTTATTGCCAAGATGGAAAACGAATTCCATCCGGTCAGCGAGACTGAATCCGCCGGCAGATTAACTGCTGAACTCCAGACTAACAAGGTATTATGAAATGATCAGGGAACAAACTAAACCGGCAGCTCTTCTATATCAGGAAGCTGCCGGTTTGATATTCAGCAATTTGCATTAAACCTAGTGCTGCATATGCATCAAAATAGTTTCATTCGTTCATTTAAGTTGCAATGTTATCAACGGAATGAACCTAAAATGCTTCATCATTTAATTTTTCTTTTCTTTGAACATTTCACCAATTGCTCCGATACTTCCAAGTGTTTCCACTGCATTAGACGGCAGGAATACTTTGTTGGAAGGTCCTTTTGCAACTTCCATTAGAGCTTCAAATGACTTGTATGCCAGTACATTTTCATCAAGATCCGCTTCTTTAATCAGCTGGATCCGCTGCTTCTCAGCCTCGGCTATAGCTTGGATTGCTTTGGCTTCCCCAAGAGCTTCCAGCTCCTGTGCCTGGCGAAGTCCTTCCGCCTGACGGATTCTCGCTTCCCTTTCCCCTTCTGCCTTCAAGATCTTACTTTGCTTGTCCCCTTCAGCCCGGAGGATCATATCCTGTTTGGCCGCTTCAGCTTCCAGGATCATCGCTCGCTTGCTCCGTTCCGCTTTCATTTGTTTATCCATTGCTTCCTGAATGTCCAAAGGAGGTTTTATATCAATTACTTCCACACGCTCAATGCGGACTCCCCATTTTTCAGTTGCCTCGTCCAGCGCCACTCTTATTTCCATGGAAATTTTTTCCCTTCCGGATAAGGTTTCATCCAGCTCCATTTTCCCGATAATCTGGCGCATAGTAGCGGTTGTAATATTCCTGACCCCGTATACGTAATCAGATATTCCATAAGTAGCTTCCTGGGGGCCTACCACCTGGTAAAAGATAATCGTATCAATCTCCACCTGCACATTATCTCTTGTTATAACTGTTTGCGGGGGCACATTGGCCTGCTGAATCCGAAGGTCATGCGTTACCCTTACCTGGTCAACAATAGGAATCACTATATTCAATCCAGGTTGAAGGAGACGGTGAAATTTCCCCAATCTTTCTACGACCGCTATCTTTTGTTGAGGTACGATCTTTACAGTTAAGGCGGTAAAAGCAATGATGAAGATAATCAGTACTAACAATACGATCCACATACGCTAAACCCCTCTCCATTTTGTCACTTCAATGATTGTGTTTTTTCTTTGTACCACCATGACAGTCTCCCCGATTCCGATTTGTTCGTCAGCTATGGCGCTCCACATTTCATTTCCAACGCGGACAATCCCCATTTTTCCGACTTCGATCTTTTGCATGACCTCCCCTTTTTTTCCGATTATCTCTTCAATAGCGTCTTTATACCCCTCAGAATGTCTGAATTTTCGTGTAAGGGGCTTGGTGAAAAAAGTAAGGACACCAACAACCACGCCCCACACTAAAATCTGAATCAGTACATGGCCCGGGACAATAAGCGCTGCAAGAGAAGCTGCAAGTGAGCCTATACCCAGCCAAAGCAAATAAAACGTAAGGGTGGCCATTTCCGCCACGATTAAGATAATACCGATGACGAGCCAGATAATACACCAATCCATGCTTATCACCACCTTATAGGAAAGCGCTTAAAATAATAATACGCAGATAAGCAAGAAAAGTTTTCAAAATAACTAAAAAAGAACAAAATCCATACGATAAAAAAGGCATCTCTTATAAATCGGTTATACCTACAACACGATTTGAAAGAATTGGCAAAGCCTGCATAAGTACACAATCCGCAAGAAGGACTTTTGCTCAGACTGAAACTGTCCCTGTAAGCTGTTGCCGGACTTCAATGGATTTCTTTTTGGCAATACCAAACGTAATTGCACCACTTAGGGAAGCCATGACAGCTAGAATAATCATGTACGCGGATATGCCGATCCAGTCAAGGCATGCTCCCGTGACAAGCAAAGCAATATGGTTCATGATGCGATCCATCATGCTTTTGAATGAGAAAAACCGGCCCCGTGCCTCATCCGGCAGCTTGAGCTGATAAATGGTTGTGATCATGGGAAAGAAGAAAGCAAAGGCACATCCAAATATTCCAAATGACAAGATAACCAGCAGGCGGCTTTCGCTAAATGACATGCCGACAAAGGAAACCGCGAACAGAAACATAAACAAAATTGAACCGGTTACCAGATTTTTAGATCCGATCCAGCGCTTTGCTATCGCTGCAAAAAACATAATGCTCAGCCCCTCAACCGCATAGAGCCATCCCATCAAATCCGGTGCTTGCTGAAGTTCACTAAAATTCAGAATCAGGAGATTAAATCCGGTTAAAAACAAAAGCAGTACAGCTGTATTCACCATCGCGATGAGAACGGAAGGCTCTGAACGGATTAACGGAAATACTTCGCGAAAACGTAGTTTTCCTCCTTTTGTTGTGGCCGATTGTTCACTTTCCGGAATGTCCATCAGAACAGTACAAAATACAAGAAGGATATAGAAGACGAGCGATAAGGCATATAAAGTGAACAAATCAAGGGTAGCCACCATAATACCTCCTAAAGCCGTACCCCCGATTCTTTGCAGTGTATCGACGTTTAAAAAAATTCCGTTTGCCTTGAGTAAATCAGCAGGCTTAACGACAGCCGGCAGGGAAGACTGCACAGCCGGCCGGTAGACAGAGGCGGCAATCTGCATGATCACAAAGGCCAGCAGCATGCAGGCTACCGAGTCAAAGCGAATAGCCACAAACATGACAAGTGGAGCCAGACAGCGGACAAGGCTTGCAGCAAACAAAACTTTGCGTTTGTTATTTAGGTGAAAGCAATATCCCCACAAACAATCCGCATATCAGAATCAGGCTTTTAAGCAAATCGGAAGGAACATGATGCTGCATAAATTGCAAGTTCGCAATTGTGCTAATCCAAATGCCGGTCCCGGCAATAAAATCCCCTGCCATAAGCAATAAAAATGTTCTGTTACGAAATAAAATCATGATTCACCTCTTAAACACCTTGTATTCTATTTATTTTCCATATGTTTGTTATAAGTAATGCCTGAAGGGTAATTCCCGGTTCCTTCTGTTAACCGCTTATCTTATTACAGCTGTTTATTTCGATAATAACCCATTTGTTTCCATTTCGCCTTCTTTTTGCTTTCCATTTATATTTATAGCATATTTTTTATGTCGAAATTCCAATAATAACGTCGAACGGAAAATTATATTTATTCAAAAGAAAAAGAACCATAATTCCCCAAAGAATGTATGGTTCAGAAAGAATTCAATTGTGATTGTTTTTCATTTAAGTACTCAAACTTTCCGGATTTAGGCTTCGTCTTTTTTGCCGAAAATCTGTTCTTTCAGTTTCATCCCTGTCGGCGTAGTTGCCAGGCCGCCAAGAGCAGTTTCCCGAAGCCCTACAGGCATCGTCTGTCCGATCCGGAACATGGCCCCGATGACTTCATCACAAGGAATCCGGCTTGTAATTCCGGCCAGAGCCATATCGGCCGCTACCATCGCGTTGGCAGCTCCCATCGCATTGCGTTTGACACAGGGAACTTCTACAAGGCCCGCAACCGGATCACAGACAAGTCCAAGCATATTTTTCAAGGTAATTGCCATGGCTTCCGCAGCCTGGGCAGGGCTGCCCCCTGCCATTTCAACAATGGATGCCGCCGCCATACCGCTTGCTGAACCCACTTCCGCCTGGCATCCTCCGGCAGCTCCTGAGATGGATGCGTTATTGGCAACCACGAACCCGAATGCCCCTGCCGTAAACAGAAATTCGACCATTTCTTCCCGGGTCGGATTCAGCTTGTGCTTAATGGCAAACAATGTGCCCGGAACTACGCCGGCCGAACCCGCGGTTGGAGTCGCGCAAATCGTTCCCATGGCGGCATTCACCTCATTGGTAGCTACCGCTTTGCTGACCGCATCTAACAGCAGCTCGCCTGACAAACTTTTACCGGAACGGATATAATTCTGGAGCAGAACAGCATCCCCGCCGGTCAGACCGGACAAGGAACGTACACCCTGCAGACCTTTTTCCACAGCCTGTTCCATGACCGTCAGATTCCGGTCCATTTTGGCCATGATTTGCTCACGGGTCACTCCTGATACCTCTATTTCCTGCCGGATCATGATCTCGGCGATTTTCACTTGCTCTTGTTCAGCCTGCTCTACAAGTTCAGCCACATTCCGAAACATACATATCCCCTCTGCTTATCTTTAGGCTATTCAACTATCTTCGTCACTTGCAAAATATTGGGCAATTTGCTGATTTCCTCAATGATATAATCATCCAGATTCTGGTCCATCTCAATTATCATCAGAGCATTTTTTCCCTTCTCCTTGCGGGATACCTCCATATGACCGATATTAATATAATGCTTGGTCAGTACATTCGTTACACTGGCAATCGCCCCGTAGCGGTCATTATGGACCACCAGAATTGCGGGGTGTTCGCCTGAAAGCTTGAGTTCAAATCCGTTAAGCTCTATGATCTCAATCTTCCCGCCGCCTATGGATATTCCAACCAGTTCCAGTCGGTCCTTAGCATCGGTCAATTCAATACGTGCAGTATTGGGATGATTGGGAATGGCTTCCTCTTCAACAAACTTAACATCAATGCCTCTTTCTCGCGCAATGTCCATAGATTTTGGCAGACGTTCATCGTAAGTATCAAAATCCAGAATCCCCCCTATTATGGCAACATCAGTAGCATGCCCTTTATAGGTTTTTGCAAAGGAACCGTATAACGATACTTTGATGCGGGACGGCTCTTTTCCAAAAAGAGTCCGGGCCACTTTTCCGATGCTGGCGGCACCGGCGGTATGCGAACTGGAAGGTCCCACCATTACGGGCCCAATAATATCGAACACACTTTTATTTTTCATCCGTATGCACCTCTTTAAGCTTGGCACATCTGCCATAATGTTATTCCATTTATTTGCTTCTTTTTTATTATCTTCTGTAATTCTTTTTTGCGCAACCTTGAAAATACCGTTTCTTAAGAAGCCTAACACATGAAAAATAGCCGGTCAACAGAGAATATATAAGCGATGATAATCTTATAAAATACACAGCATATTGTTGATCATTCAAATTCAGCTATATAAAAAAGGTAATAGCTATACATAAAGCGTCAACAGAAGCATTTAAAACAGCATAAGACTTGCGCATCCGCATCAGTTCAGGTGGTTGAAGTATTTTTCTTCAATGGAAACTCCAAAACTGATTGTTTTTCGTGTTAAGTAAGGCATAATTGATTGAATAATGATAACGGGAACCAAGATGATCCCAATAAAAATCAAATTATTCATTCCCCCTTATGTGGATTTCACTTGCTTATACTTGGATTGAATCAGGTCAAGAAGCTCTTCTTCACTCATCCCTCTGCAAATAGCTTCGGCCACGAGGGGGGTAATTGATTATCCAATTTCGTCAAGTAATCAGGCGTTACTCCGGGCATACCGTCCGGCTGAACTACGACCCCCTTCTGTCTGTGGACTTGTATAAATCCGTCCTGTTTTAACAGAGTATAGGATTTGTTAACAGTACCACGCCTATCTGTTATATATAACATTTTTTTCAAGCCCATTTAAAAAACTCCCCTTCAGGATGCAGGTTTTATTATTAACCTGTCTGCCTAAAAGGGAGTGTATCACTGCAAAACTTTATTTCGTGTGCTTAGGGACATTGCCTTCTTAGTATCTTTTGAATAAGCTTGGCATTTTGTTCTACAAATCCATGCTCCAGCATCTTTTGATGGTCGCCATAACCATCATACAATTCAAACTTGCCTGTAGTAGAGTGTCTCCACATATGAATATCTCCGGGTACTTGCTTGTTTTCCTTTGAAGGCGATTTAATCACACTGATGTTTCCTGAAACTAGGCCGGAATTGTCCATCTCATCAAAATACAAATAGTAACCTTGCATTTTTTTTCTAAAATCGTTCAGGAAAGATTCTCCCCCACTCTGAAGTTGAGGAAATTTCTCCAGCATAAGGTTTACTGCCATATTGACCCTTTCCTTTACACAGAGCCCTTCCGGGTTAGCGTCTGAAAAGATATAGGAGTCCACCAAAATCAGATCTGCTACCTGATCACCTTGTTTCTCCAATTCCTTCGTTACTTCAAACGCAAGGTTGCCTCCCCCTGAGTAGCCCATCAGGGTGTAAGGGCTCTGAGGTTGAATCTCTTTGATTAATTGAATATACTTCTGCATTCTATCCTCAGATTCAATGAAGTTAAAACTGTAAAAATCATAATCCTCCAAAATTTCTGAAAGATGCTGGTATACTATACCTAACCCTCCTAACGGCGGGAAACAGAAAATTATTTTATCCGACTGATTTGAAGGATTTAACCTGATCCTTTCGCTTGAGTAATCCGTTATTCCGGTATCCTTCTCCGAAATAGCCCGCACTAATTGCCGGATACTTGGAGTTTTTAAAATTTGCTGGATAGGAATATGGATGTTATAATCCTTAGACATTCTGGAAGCAAATTGAATGATGCTTATTGAGTTACCTCCAAGGTCGAACAGGTTATCAGTGACACCAATTTTATCAATATCCAAAATTTCTCGCCATACATTAACAAATATTTGTTCTAACCCAGAATTGGGAGCTACATACTCCGTAAAGCGAATAAAGCTTTCATTCGGGTCAGGCAAAGCCTTCCGGTCAATCTTCCCATTCGGCGTCAACGGCATTTGCTCCAACTGCACAAAATAAGATGGAATCATGTAGCTTGGCAATTGAGCCGATAACTCTTCTTTCATCTTACTTGCTTCGAAAGATTTATTCACAACATAGTATGCACATAAGGCTTTATCTCCTTTCTCATTCTCATGTGCCACAACAATGGCTTCCTGCACAGCTTCTATATTTAATAAAGCTGTTTCAATTTCCCCGGTTTCAATGCGGTATCCCCGTATCTTCACTTGGTGGTCTATCCGTCCTAAGTATTCTATATTTCCATCCGGCAGCCATCTGGCCAAATCCCCTGTCCGGTACATCTTCTCTCCCGGAACAAACGGATCATCCACGAATTTTTCTCTTGTCAATTCGGGCAGGTTCAAGTATCCCCGTGCGAGCCCTGCACCTCCGACACACAGTTCCCCTGTTACACCAATCGGCTGAAGTCCATTCTGTTCTCCTAAAATATAGACACGATGATTCGCCACAGGCTTACCAATCGTGATAGGTTGACCGGGTGAACGAATGGGAAGATAAGTAGATACAACACTATTTTCCGTTGGGCCATATTGATTATTTAGCAGGATGTCTGGGTTTAATGAAAACAACCTTTTGATAATGTCTGTTTCAAGCTGTTCTCCTCCAACAACGACATGCTTAACGTGATTAAAGTCATTTACCTCCATATTTTCTATGATAAGCCTCAATAGACGGGGAGTGGCTGCAAAGCCCGTTATCCCTTCCCTACTTATAATGTCTTTGATCATGACAGGGTTTTTGCTGTCTTGATTATTCAAGAGATATACCGTTGCCCCTGAAATAAGCGGACCAAAGAAATTTAAAACAAACGCATCGAACACATATGGAAGCAGTACAAGTACATGTTCCTCTTCAGAAAGCCCAAAAAACGACTTTTTCCACTGAAGCGAGTTCACTATTCCGCGATGTTCTACCATGACTCCTTTAGGTTTGCCCGTTGTACCGGAGGTATAAATAACATAGGCCAGGTTGCTGCTTCCTGCTACCGGCGATAATAAAGAGCGGTCACTATGGTAAAATTCTTCATCATTTAAATGGATCAGTTGCCCGTTAAAGGTTACTTTATGTTTTAAATGCTCCTGCAAAAGTAACACGCTAATGTTAGCATCCTTCAGCAAATACTGAATTCGTTCTTCCGGATATTCGGGATCAATGGGTACATAAGCTCCGCCTGCTTTAAGGATACCGAATATGCCCACGATCATTTCAAGGGAACGCTCTGCCATAATACCCACCGGCTGATCAGCTTTCACACCTTTGGCCTGAAGTGTTCTCGCCAGCTGATTCGCCCGTTCATTGAGCTCCCGGTAAGTCATTTGTTTATCCTCAAACACTACGGCTGCTTGATCAGGAACACACTCTACCTGCTCTTCAAACAATTCATGAATCGTCTTGTCTCTTGGATAATCTGCTTTCGTATTATTAAAACCGTCCAGAATTTGCTTCTGTTCTTCATCGGTAATTAAACGTAAATTCTCAATCAAACTATCTGGATTTTGTATCATTTGATGCATAAGATGAATGAGGTGTTTCCCTATTCGCTTTACACTTACTCGATCGTATACATTCGCATTATATTGAAATTGAACTTCCATTTCGCTTCCCGGCATTACTACAACATTAAAATCATAATTGGTCTGCTCTTCTCCCCGGAAATTGGCAATTCTTATCTTTGTATCATCAGATAAGTCATCGCTGTTTAACTCCTTTTCTACTGGATAATTCTCAAATATCATTATGTGCTGAATCATGTCTTGTTTTTGTTCCGTTTGCATCTGTATTTCATACAGCGGTAAGTATCGTATTTGCTGGATACAAGGGCTGACTCTTGCATGCTTTGCATCAGTTGGGTGCAAGTCATCCCTTTTCTACTTCGCACCCGTACAGGAATGGTGTTAATAAACAGCCCAATCATACTCTCAATACCAGTTATATCCGCCGGCCTGCCCGATACGACGCTGCCAAATAGAACATCTTCACTATTGTTGTATTTTTGTAATAATATACCCCACATCGTTTGAATCACGGTATTCATTGTCACTTGATTCCGGTTTGCAATTTGCTGTAATTGATGGGTTAACGCTTGTCCAAATCCACAAATAACGCTCTCTGCACTGTATCCTTCTGATTTCTGTTTGGATTTGGAATATGGAATAACCGTCTGCTCTGTATAGTTAGCCAAATACTCATTCCAGTACTTCGATGCTTCTTCCTCGTCTTGTTCGGCGAGCCACTCCATATATCGACTGTACGGCGTAACCATCACATGCTTAGCTTGTTTCTTCCCTAAAAGCACATCATATTGTTCCAGCCATTCTTTAATGATGATAGGCAAACACCACCCATCCATTAAAATATGATGGAAACTCCAGACAATTCGATGTGTTTCTTCTTCCGTTTGCAGGACAGTTACCCGTAACAAGGCGTCTTCCGCCAAATTAAATCCTCTTGCTTTATCCTTGCCCATACAGGACCGGATATAGGCATCCTGCTCTTCCGGGTTCATCTTGCGCAGGTCTTTGTAATACCATTCACACGGTTTATGTTTGAACACAATTTGTAAGGGCTTGTCTTTCCATCCTTGATAAATATTCGTCCGTAAAACCGGATGTTTTTGCATCAATGTTTCCAAACTTCTTATAAATGCCTCAACATGAAGTTTTCCGACTGCATCAAATGTCATTTGTTCAAAGTACGCCCCTGAGTTTGCGTCTGCCAAAGTATGGAATAGCATCCCTTTTTGCATGGGTGTCAATTCATAGATATCCTCGATGTCTCCGATATGCTTCGTCTCTTCCATCACGTTTGCCAGCTCTTCCATACATATGCCTTTCAGCGTTAGGTCACTGGGGGTTACTTCTGTTTTTTCTTTGCTTGTGCAATGACGGATAACTTCTTGCAGGCTTTCTTTGACCCATTCACCTATTTGCTGGATCGTATCACTGCGATACTGCTCTTTACTGTAGTCAATTGTGAAGAATAGTTTTCCGTTTTGCACCATTCCATTCATATTTAACACATACAGCCTGACTGTGTCTCCACTCATCGTTAGCCTGCTTGAATATGGGGACATCTGTAAGGCATTACCTTCTAAATCCTGATCCAATTGTCCCAAATAGTTAAAGCTAATCTCCGGCTTCATCGTGTATAACATCTCGCCCTGGGATTTGCAGCAATAGCGTAAAATGCCGTAACCTATTCCTTTTCCCGGAATACTGCGCAGTCCTTCTTTTACCGTTTTAATCCGTTCAGACACATCCTGTCCTTTCTTCATCTGAAGAACTACGGGATATTGGCTTGTAAACCATCCTACTGTTCGGGTAATATCCAGTTCAGGCATAATCGCTTCTCGTCCGTGCCCTTCCAGATTTATTACGATTTCCTGCATCCCTGTCCATTTATGAATGGCCATACCCAGCGCTGTTAATAACAAATCGTTAATTTCCGTGTTATACGCTTGATTGGTTTGTTTTAGCAATTGCTCTGTTTCTTGCTCCGTCCATTCAACCGTCACGACTTCACTGTTTTTATTGAGCGTATGTTGCGTTTCCTTATCTTTTGGCAACAGCCCTTGTACGGTTTGTTCGGTTGAGTTCCAATAAGCCCTTTCTTTTTCCATTTCAGCACTGTTCGCATATTTGGACAGTCGCTCCGACCACAATTTGAAGGAATCCGTTTTCGGCGGAAGCTGAATTTTTTTTCCATTTTTCACTTGCTCATATCCGGTTTTGAAGTCCTCAAATATAATCCGCCATGACACCATATCCACAACCAAGTGATGAATTACGATTAATAAGTGGTCGCCGTCCGGACATTGGAACAATCCCAGTTTTACTAACGGGCCTTCGCTAATTTGCATACTGCTTTGAATTGTATTGGCCTTAGCTTCGATGATCCTTGCGAAGTCCCGTTCTCCTTGCAAATCAAACACATCCAGTGTGAATAACGTTCCTTCCTCTATTCCGCGAATCCGCGCTTCATATTGGCCTTCTTTTATCATAAATACTGTACGCAAAGCGTCATGATGCTGAACAATTTGCCGGATCACTTGCCGCAAAATGGTAACGTCCAAACGTTCTGCTTGATATAGCATCATCGCCTGGTTGAAATAATGATCGACAAACTTTTGTTCAAAGAACCACGATTGAATGGGCGTTAACGGTGCTGTTCCTATTATTTCTTTTTGTTCTGCGGCCTTGTTGGCGGGCTCCACATACATACTGAGCTGAGCAATGGTCGGGTATTTTAGCAAATGTTTCATTTCCACTTTATAACCTTCCTGCAGCAGCCTGGATGAGACTTGGATAGATTTAATCGAATCTCCGCCCAAATCATAGAAATTATCTAAAATGCTCACTCGCTCAGCACCCAATACCGATTTCCATACTTTTACGAATACTTCCTCAATCGGTGTACGGGGTTCCACATACTCTGCCCCGGTCTGCAGCTTCCCGTCTGGCAGCGGCAATGCCTTCCGGTCTATTTTTCCGTTTGGCGTCAACGGCATCTGCTTTAGTTGTACAAAATAGGATGGAATCATATAGCTTGGCAACTGCCCTGATAATTGTTCTCTCATCTCACTTCCATTTAGAGATTTACCCGCTACGTAATACGCACATAAGGCTTTATCTCCATTCACATTCTCATATGCCAGAACTATGACTTCCTGCACAGCTTCTATACGGAGTAAAGCGGCTTCAATTTCCCCGGTTTCAATACGGTATCCGCGTATCTTCACTTGATGGTCTATCCGGCCCAAGTATTCTATATTTCCGTCCGGCAGCCATCTGGCCAAATCCCCTGTCCGATACATCTTCTCCCCTGGAACAAACGGATTGTCCACAAATTTTTCTGCGGTTAAATCAGGACGATTTAAGTATCCCCGGGCCAGACCAACTCCACTGATGCATAACTCTCCAGCCACTCCTATTGGTTGTAATTGATCGATATCTTTTACAATAAAAGCTTGTACATTTCTTATTGGTTTACCAATCGGCGTATTTAGGAGTCCTTTCATTTCTTCATTCGTTGTATACTGGGTTGCATATATGGTGGACTCTGTAGGTCCATACAGGTTTTCCAATACAGCTGGTAGTGTATAGCTATAAAATTGCTTAATCGTCTTACCTGATAACGCTTCTCCAGCTGAAAATACATATTTTAAAGATTGAAGCTTTTCTATATCTGTTTGTGTTATCTCATTTAGTATTACTTGAAGCATGGACGGTACAAAATTAATATGAGTAATTTTTTTTTCTTGTATCATGTTAAATAATGCTTCGGGTTCCTTCTCTAGACCTGATTTAGCTATAATTAACTTGCCTTCTCCAAAGAACCATCCAAACAATTCTGTTACCGATACATCAAAGGTATAGTTGGTTTTTAATAAAATGGAATCATTTTTCTCTAACGGATATTTTTTTTCTAATTGCATTAAGGTATTGATTACTGAATGATGTTCGACCATAACCCCTTTTGGCTTCCCCGTAGTTCCCGAGGTATAGATGACGTAGGCCAAATGATTGGGCTGTACGATATGTTCCAGATTTGAGCGTTCTTCGTGGTAACTGCTTTCCTCATTAAGATTCACTACAGTTCCGGCAAATGTTACACGATCCTGCAAATGACTTTGGGTCAGTAATAACTTTGTTCCTGAGTCCGCTACCATATACTCAATACGATTTTTCGGATATTTAGGATCAATTGGCACATACGCTCCGCCTGCTTTGAGGATACCTAGTATGCCCACGATCATCTCAAGAGAACGCTCTACCATAATCCCTACCGGTTGATCGGCCTCTACACCTTTGCCCTGCAGTGTTCTCGCCAGCTGATTGGCTCGCTCATTCAGCTCTTGATAGGTCATTTGTTGTCCTTCATATACGATCGCTGCTTGATCTGGTACACACTCTGCCTGTTCTTCAAACAACTCATGAATCGTCTTATCTTTTGGATAACCGGTTTTCGTATTAAATCCCTTTAAAGTTTGTGTCTGAACACTTCTGGAAGGGCTTCCAACTGTCCTATTAAATTCGTACAATAATTTATTTTTCTCATCCGGAGTGATGAGCTCCAGCAGATCAATCTCAGCTGAGGGGTTGTCAATAACGGCTCGTACCAATTGCTGAATATGACCGGCAATGGTCTCAATCTCATTTCTCTTGTAGACCAGACAATTAAACTTCATGGACACCGAGAGTTCATCTGATGGAATGACAACCAAATTGAAATCAAAGTTGGTTTGATCCGAAATCTCGAAATCATAAATTTTTATATTAAAGAGATCTTCTTCCCCTAGCAAATTAATTTCTAAAGGAACGTTCTCAAATGCAATGATATGATGAATAAGCTCCCCGCTCAATTGCGAATCCGCCTGTATGGCTGCTAGTGGATAGTAACTGTGCTCCTCTGACTCCAGCATACAATGGTGCAACTTCTTAACCAATTCATCAAACTTCATCCCTTGCCTAAAGGTTACACGTACCGGATTTGTATTGATAAACAGTCCGATCATCTCGTCAATTCCAACAAGATCTACATTCCTGCCTGAAACTACTGTGCCGAATAGCACGTCATCGGAATGGTTATATCTTTGAAGTACAATACCCCAAATGGCGTGAATCAGCGTGCTTAAGGTAACTCTGTTGATCTTCGCAATATGTGTTAATCTTTCCGTGTCGGCTTTGGAAATGGTGAACTGCACTTTATCTAAGATATATCCTTTCCTCTCAGATTGCCTGGTCCAAGGCAAACGGGTCTGCTCGCTAAATCCTTCAATATATGTTTTCCAATAGGATCGCGCTTGTTCTTTATCTTTAGTTTCCAACCAATGGATATATCTGCTGAACGGGGGAACCTCCTCCAATTCCACTGGACGGTTTCTTTCCAGACTTTGATAAATAGCAAAAAATTCTTTCACAACGGTACCTAAACACCAACCATCTATGATGATATGATGAAAACTGAAAATAAACTCGTATTTATTTTCACCTAACTGAAATACAGCTAAACGAATTAAAGCATCCTTGGTCAAGTCAAAACCTTTGTTTTTATCCCGCTGTTTAAACGTTTTCACCATCACCGTTTGCTCTTCTTTGCTGTAACAAGAAATATCCCTATAATAAGTGTCATTGTTTCTCTCTTTCAAAACAACTTGAACAGGCTGCTTCACCTTGGCGTAATTAAAAATCGTACGAAATACATCATGTCTTTGTATGATTTTCCCCAGGCTCTTTTCTAGTAAAGGGAACTGAAACATACCTTCAGCCTTAAAGGACATCTGGACAAAATACATACTTTTATCTTTCTCCATTAACGAATGGTACAGCATGCCTTCTTGCATGGGTGTTAACGGATATACTTTTTTTATCACGCTCATTAGGTATTCACTCTCCAATAAAAACAGATTGTTTATCCCGAATTTCGAAAGTATCGCCTTTAAGAAATTAAAAAGGGCTCAAAAACTTTGGTGGAATGGTGTTAGCAAGAACAACATCACACAAAGAAAGGTACAACTTTTAGGTAGAGTCTACCATAGCCCTCACAAAATCAAGACCAATTTTCGCTGCAAAATACAACTGATAATCGATGAAGATTGGGTCATCAAAGGGATTACGCTCATCTACAAAGCGACATCCTGGAAGAACCTCCGCCTGATCCGACATAGCCGTAAGGTGATTCTCAACTTGGCGGAAGACTTTGAAAACCGGTATGTCTGGAAGTAAACCAAGGCTAGAATCACCATACTATAATGGTTGTTTCCTTAATTTTAAATAGAAGTCGCAGAGCCTCTTGAGTGGGGAGGGAAAACTATCCAGATATTGATGACTGGGTTCGATCACGCTACATAATTTCATGAGGTAGAGGCAGTCCCTTACGGTTTAGTTTTCCATTAAGCGTCAATGGTAAATAATCCAATTGTACAAAATAAGCTGGAATCATATATTTTGGCAAAACCTTTGCAAGTTCGTTTATGAGATTTTCCGTGTTTATTGGCTGATCTGACATCAGATAGGCACAAAGAAACTTTATATTTTCGCTATCCGTTATATCTAGAACAACTGCTTCCTGGATACCGTCCAGACAAAGCAATTGCTTCTCAATTTCCCCAAGTTCCACGCGATACCCATTAATCTTTACTTGCTGATCTTTTCGGCCCATGAACTCAATGTATCCTTCGCGATGGAAAATTCCATAGTCCCCCGTGCGGTAAAGCCTTCCATACTCTGAATGTATGATAAATGACTCCTCAGTCTTTGCGGTATCATTGAGATATTCCTTGGCAAGACCGATACCGCCAATATACAATTCTCCTTTTACACCGACGGGACAATGTTTAAGTTCATCATTTAGCACGTAAAACTTCTGATTAGCCAACGGCATACCATAAGGGATAGTTGCCAAATCGGGGTTAATCCCCTTTTCATATATTGGATAATAAATAGACCAAATAGACGCTTCCGTTGCACCACCTAAACTAATTACTTTCGCATTGCTGAAATAACAGTTTACTTTATCTGGCAGATTTAGTGGTATACGATCCCCACTCAGCAATACGAGCCGTAAAGTACTGTTCTTAGATGCAAAATTTTCCCCATTTGTCTGCTTGTAAGAAGACCCACCATATACGTGTTTATCTTCAAGAATATGATCCATCATCAAATCCAAAGTCGACGGCACCGAGTTCCAAACGGTAATCCCATTCTCTTCCACAATCTTACGAATCTCCGTAATATCCCGGTGATTATTTATCATCACCAAAGTTGCCCCGGCTCCAAGGGCACCAAAAATATCATAAACTGATAGATCGAAGCACATCGAGGACAATCCAATAATTCTGTCTTTTTCGTCAACTGCAAACTTACTATTGATATCCTGAATGGTATTTGCAGCTGCTCCATGGGGAATCACAACCCCCTTCGGCCTACCTGTACTGCCTGAAGTATATATTACGTAGGCCGTATCTTTTGGATACTGATCACCCCGCAGATTCTCTTCAGGATAGCTTGCGAGTTGTCGAGTTTCGTAACAGTCCGGGTCTATAACCATTTTGCAATTGCTGTTACTTACCATATAGCTGACCCGGTCTTCCGGATATTCCGGATCAATCGGTACATAGGCTGCCCCCGCTTTTAGAACTCCCAAAATGTTAACAATAGTCCCAATTTTGCGCTCTGCTCGCACTCCGATATGATCATTCCTGCTGACGCCTTGTTCTTTCAAGTAATAGGCCATCTGGTTGGATCGCTTGTTCAGTTCACGGTAGGTTATACAGGTATCCCTGCAGATAACCGCGATTCCATCTGGAACTCGCCTCACTTGTTTGTAAAACAAGTCATGCAATGTCGAATACGCAATCTCTTCATCTGTCTGATTGTAGGCTTCGATTAACGCCTGATCTGACTTTGGAATTTGCGGGTCTGTAGAATGTCCAGAAGGTATCACTGCATCTACATGGGAGAAGGACTCATTTTTATGCTGCCAGTTCAAAGGTTTGGTGATCATGATATGTTCACTCTCCAATACCAATTTTTTATGATTTTTGTACGTATTACGGATTTAGAGTATCTTTAATCTCTGCTTCTAATTCCGAAAGATCATTGAGAGAGATCCCTGAATAATTTGGATCTTCCAGCTCGTTTTCCTTATCAGGATTCAATAAGTGAATACACCTTTCTAATTCTTTAATCGTAGGGTTATTTAATAATTTTCTGACACTTATATTCCATTAATGTTTCCGGAGCCGCGCACAAATCTGAATAGCTTTAACGGAATCTCCTCCAATCTGATAATAGTTATCAGATATTCCAATCTTCTCAATCCCCAAAATGTCCTGCCAAATTTCAGCTATTTTTTTTTGAATTGGTGTACGAGGTTCCACATACTCTACCCCGGTCTGCAACTTCCCGTCTGGCAGCGGCAGTGCTTTCCGGTCTATTTTCCCATTTGGCGTTAGCGGCATACATTCCAACTGCACAAAATAGGATGGAATCATATAGCTTGGCAACTGCCCTGATAATTTCTCTTTCATCTCACTTACTTCAAAAGACTGATTTGCTACGTAATACGCACATAAGGCTTTATCTCTATTCTCATTCTCTTGTGCCAAAACAATGGCTTCCTGTACAGCTTCTATATTCAATAAAGCTGTCTCAATTTCTCCGGTTTCAATGTGGTATACCCGTATCTTCATTCGATTATCAAATCGACCTTTAAACTCCAAGGACCCATTATCTGTCCAGCGAACTATATCTCCTGTACGAAAACATCGCTCATTGTCAATAAACGGACATTGTACAAATTTTTCGGCCGTTAGCTTTGGTTCATTCAAATATCCACGAGCCACGCCATCTCCACCTACAATTAATTCTCCCCATACTCCTACTGGTTGTAAATGTAATGACTGATCCACTACGTAAGCTGTTGAGTTTCGAATTGGGCGGCCTATAGGTACGGCATGGGTCTGTTCGCCATCAATCAGATGAGTAGTAGAAAATGTTGTATTTTCAATAGGACCATACCCATTCACCATTTTTAACGTAGGATTATCACGACGCACTTGATTAATAGGGGATAAAGATAGCGTTTCTCCACCTATAATTAACGTGTTTACATTTTTAAACAAGTGACTGTCTTGCTGGGAAAGTTGATTAAATAATGGTGATGTCAACCACATTGTATTAATGCTATGTTGCTGAATCAGTCTCTTTAATATAGACACATTCATGATGTGTTCATGTTTTGTCAGATACAACTGACCACTATTTAATATGGCGCCCCAAATTTCAAATATAGACGCATCAAATGCAATAGTCCCCGTTTGCAACATACGTGTATTTCTATTTAATTCAACGTAATTCGTATTTTTAACTAAACGAACCACACTTCGATGTTCGACCATAACCCCTTTTGGCTTCCCCGTAGTTCCCGAGGTATAGATGACGTAGGCCAAATGATTGGGCTGTACGATATGTTCCAGATTTGAGCGTTCTTCGTGGTAACTGCTTTCCTCATTAAGATTCACTACAGTTCCGGCAAATGTTACACGATCCTGCAAATGACTTTGGGTCAGTAACAACTTTGTTCCTGAATCCGCTGCCATATACTCAATACGATTTTTCGGGTATTCAGGATCAATGGGCACATATGCTCCGCCTGCTTTGAGGATACCGAGTAGGCCCACGATCATCTCAAGAGAACGATCTACCATTATCCCAACCGGCTGATCAGCTTTCACACCTTTGGCCTGAAGTGTTCTCGCCAGCTGGTTCGCCCTCTCATTCAGCTCTCGATATGTCATTTGTTGTCCTTCATAGACGATCGCTGTTTGATCTGGTACACACTCCGTCTGTTCTTCAAACAACTCATGAATGGTCTTATCTCTTGGATAATCGGCTTTCGTGTTGTTAAATACCTCCAGAATTTGCTTCTGCTCTTCCTCGGTAATTAAGCTTAGATCCTCAATCAGCCTATCCGGATTTTGTGCTATTTGATGCATAAGATGAATGAGGTGCTTTCCTGTTTGTTCTACACTCACCCGGTCGTATACATGTGCATTATATTGAAATTGGACCTGCATTTCGCTTTCCGGTAATACTACTACATTAAAATCATAGTTGGTCTGCTCAATCACCCTTTGTTCCGTAACCTGCAAGCCAAGTCCGGACAGGGTACGTTCCCACCGCTTCTCAACAGGATTATGATCAAATACGATAATATGATCAAATAAGGATAGGCCTCCGGCAGATTCTTTTTGAATCTGGGACAAAGGGAAAAAACCAAATTCATGAGATTGTATCATCTGTTCGTGCATTTGATGCAGGAGAGATTGAAAAGATTGGTTTTCTCCGGTCTGTACCCGGACAGGCAGTGTGTTAATAAACAAGCCGATCATTTGTTCCACTCCAGGTATGGCAGCTGGTCTGCCATTTATAACGGAACCAAACACGACACTATGCTGATCATTATATTTCTGTACAAGGATGCCCCAAATCGTTTGAAAAAGTACGTTTAAGGTAACCTGATTTTGTTGGGCAATCCGTTGCAACTGTTCCGTTACCTCTCTGTCCACTGAAAATCGGTACTCCATAGGTTTATAGGGCAAAGAGGCATCCTTCTTTCTCTGCGGCAATCGGGCCATAGGCTCATAACCATTCAAGTATGTCTTCCAGTAACGGGCCGCTGCTTCTTTATCCTGCTTTTCCAGCCATTTGATATACTGGCTGTTCGGCTGAGCAGGGGACCATTCAACTGCCGCACCCTGCTTTAATGAGTCATAAATACGGAATAACTCGTTGAATATGAGATCCGAACACCAGCCGTCCATCAGGATGTGATGAAAACTAAGCACAATGGTCCATTCGCCCCCGCCGGTCTCCAGCAGGGCCAGCCGGATAAGGGAATCCATTGTTATATCAAATCCCTTCTCCCTGTCCTGTTTCAGAAATTGGCTGATCCATTCATTCTTTATCTCATTGCTTGAACCATCCAGTCTTTTCATACACATGTCAAGAGGTCTTTCACTTAATACAATTTGAAGCGGTTCTTTCAAGTTGTCATATAAAAAAGTGGTTCTGAGCACATCATGGCGCTGAACAAGTCTTTTAAAACTTTTCATCAGCAATTCGGGCTCCAATTCCCCGTAAACGGAAGTTACGACCTGAACAAAGTAAGCGCCCGATTTTGTATCTTCAAGTGAATGAAACAGCATCCCTTCCTGCATAGGGGAAAGGGGGTATATATCTTGAACATGTTCTTTTTGAAAGGTCATCATGTCTCCCACCTTTTTAGATTTTTATTGGTTTAAAGATTGTTCCAGCAGCGCATAGACCTGATCAAGTTCTTTCAGTTCCAGATTTGAACAGGTGAAGTCGTTGGGTGTCCGTTCTGCTTTTTCTTTTTTCAGACAATGATCCATTACATTTAGCAATTGCTGCTTATACAGGTTAGCTACATGAGCCATTGTGCTCTGATGATATTGCTTTCCGCTGTATGAAATTACGAGTTGAAACCGGCCGTGTTGAATATAACTGGTCAAAAAGAGCGGAAAATACAGCTCATTTTCCTCCCCAATATTCCCTTCGCCGTCAGGCCCTAACGATGCTCCGTTACTATATGGGGATTGGGCGAATCTTTCCGAATTCATTCCCTTGTCCAATTGGCCAAGATAATTAAAGCAAATCTCCGGCTCCGGTGAAAAAGAAAGGCCGGAACGCATCTCAGCGGGAGTCAAATACTGTAGCATTTCGTATCCGATTCCCTGATTCGGAATTTTCCGAATATTCTCTTTGACTACCTTTATTTCATGAGATACATCATCCGCATAAGACATGTCCAATATTACGGGACATTGGGAGGTGAACCATCCGACTGTTCTGGAAATATTAACTCCTTTGAGAATATCGTGGCGGCCATGAGATTCCAGATTCAATAAAACCTGTTTTTGCCCGGTCCAACCATGAATAGTCAGGCCTAATGCGGTCAGAAGAATGTCATTGATTTCCGTATGATAGGCCCGGTGAACATCCTTAAGCAATTGCTGCGTTTGTTCCCCGGTTAGTTCCAGCTGGATAGAACGCTTGTCCTTCTCTTTATGTTCTGAAGCTGTTTTGTCTTTAGGCAGGGGAACAGACGATACTTTGCGCTCAAATTCTTTCCAGTATGGAATCTCCTTAAGAAACTCGCCGGAAGCGGAGTATTCCAATAACCTGGTTGTCCAAGTCTGGTAAGAATCTGTTTTACTTGGGAGAACCACTAATTCCCCATGCATGGCCTGTTCATATGTTTTAGACAGATCCTCCAGCAATATGCGAAATGAAACGCCGTCCATAACCAGGTGATGAATGGCCAAAAACAAATGGTCACCTTCCGCCGTACGGAACAGCCCTGCTTGAACTAAAGGCCCTTGGGATAAATCCATGCGGCTCTGTAATCTCTTTATCTCATGGTGAATAAATTGCCCCGCATCCGTTTGCCCAGAAACATCGAAAGTAGAAAAGCCTAACAAATTCCCTTCTATTCCCCGGTTTATCTGCGTAGGAAATGAATCATCAAGCGTATATACCATCCGTAATGCATCATGATGTTCAATTAATTTCATTAGTACCGTCTGCAGAATATCTTGGTTATACCCCTCCGGGTTATATAACAGAACCGACTGGTTCCAATGATGCATGGCCGTGAACTGCTTCTTAAAGAACCAATGTTGAAAAGGAGACAACGGTACTTCGCCTTGAACAATCCCTTGGTCGCATTCTTGTTCAATAAAGGCTACTACAGGTGCAAGGGTGCTAATTGTCGGATTCATCATCAAGTCTTTCATATCCAGCCTTAATTGGTGCTCGTACAATTTAGAAGCCATCTGAATAGCTTTAATGGAGTCTCCGCCAAGCAGGTAGAAATTATCATCGATTCCTACCTCCTCTACTTCCAAGACATCTTTCCATACTTCAGCCAGAAGCAATTCCAACTCATTACGGGGGGCTGTATATTTGGAAGAAGTTTCTTGATTATATTCAGGCAGAAGCAGTTTTTCACGGTCCACTTTTCCGTTCACCGTTAGCGGCATGTTTTCTATACAATAAAAATGATAGGGAACCATATAATGAGGTAATTCGTTTTCCATATAAGAGCGCAGTAAATGTCCGGGTATTTCTTTTTCTGCAACATAATAAGCGGACAAAAACGGGTTCCCCAGTTTATCTTTTTTCACGAGTACAGCAGCTTCTGAAATTCCGGAATGTTTTTGGAGAACCGCTTCTATCTCGCCCAGTTCGATGCGGTATCCCCTAATTTTCACTTGATGGTCCATTCTGCCGCGATATTCTATATTCCCGTCAGACAGCCACCTCGCGTAATCCCCCGTGCAATACAACTTTTCACCGGGAATAAACGGGTTATCGATAAACTTTTCAGCGGTCAGTTCCGGCCGGTTTAGATATCCCCTGGCTAATCCGACGCCGCCAACCCATAGCTGTCCGGATTCACCGGTTGCAACCGGTTGCAGGTTATCATCCAAAATATATACCTGTGTATTACGAATAGGAGTCCCAATAGGGATATGACTTGCATTGCACCATTCCCTAGGCGCTATCCAGTTTGTGGCACATATACTTGTTTCTGTTGGTCCATATGCATTTACATAAGTAACAATTTGGTTCCACTTGTTGACAAGACTCTGTGATGGTGCGGAACCGGCTGTAATGAGTAACCTTAGATCAAAAAGGGATACCGGATCCAGGTATTGAGCATAGGAAGGCGGCAGAGTCATAACTGTAATCGAGTTTTCTCCAAGATAGTTCTGAAATTCACATAGGTTGCTTAGGAGTTCCTTTGACAACACATATAATGTGGCTCCATTCAGTAAAGCCATGAATATTTCCCAAACCGAAGCGTCGAATGAAATGCTGGCAAAAAAACCTATTCTGTCCCGGGGGGATATCCCAAAACTTTCTTCCCAAACCACTTTCAGGTTGGCAATTCCCTTATGCTCGACCATAACCCCCTTTGGTTGGCCGGTAGTCCCTGATGTATAAATCACGTAGGCTATATAAGTTGAACGAAAGAAAATAGCAATCAAAGTCGCACGCACAGCCGGTCAATAATGGCATGAGGATGCTTCATGATTTCATCCATAAATTGCCCGACACGCAGACGGATTTCGGAAACGGCCGAATAGAATACGTTATTGATCACACTGGACTTGAGCCATTTCCAGAGTCCTTCTACGATATTTAACTGAGGGCTGTATGGAGGCAAGTACACAAGCTCAAGCCGATTTTTTTGCGCTTCCAGAAACGGCCGAAGCAGCTTTGCATGATGAATCCGGGCATTGTCCAAAACCAGAGCCAGTTTCCCTGTTGGATAAGTCGCCATGACCTTTTGAAGAAAGGAAAGAAACGTTTCAGCGGTGTACTGTTCATCTTCTTGCCAAACGATGTGTCCCGTTTCATAGTCAACCGTGGCCAGCAGTTTGACCCCACGATGCTTGCCCGTGGTTGGAATGATGCGTTGCTTCCCGCGAAGGAACCAGGTCTTCTGAATCGCCTGGTAGTCCCGGATCATCGACTCATCCTCGAACAGCAAGTGATCAATCTCCTCGTTCAGTAGCTTTTTTTCAGTTCAGGAAAGGTCGTTTCGGTGAAATGGCGTTGTTTCTTGGGATCTGCTGCTGCGAGCGTGTAGGTCGGTTTCGTATAGCTGAGCCCTAGCCGCTCCATGACCTTGGAAATGCCTCGGAGCGAATAGCAATGGCCCCAGTCGCGTTCCACGTACGTGGCAATCAGTTCAAGCGTCCAGTTGTGCTTTGCCGTAAAGCCGACCTCATGGGGAACCGAATAGGCGACGGTTTGTTTCAAGCGATCCTGCTGCTGCTTCGTCAACCGAGTAGGAGCACCTGAGGAATGCTTGATTTGCAAGGCTCCCAGTCCACCGTTCTCGTACGTATGAATGTAACTGCTCACCGTCATTCGGTTTCGATTCAAAATGTCAGCGATCGCCTTCATGGATGTGCCTTTCAAATGCAAATAGATCGCTTGGTAGCGTTCATACATTCGGCGCTCTTTGGTTTGTTGCATGGCTGCCGTTACTTTTGCCAGTTCGGTATGTTTATCCATTGTCATCCCCACTTGTCTATTCTTGATCTGTTTCTTATTCGACAAATGGTTCCTTTTTCCTTGCCAAGGTTTGCTAAGAATATTGATTCAACTTATATAGATCGGTTAACTGAATTTTGACGTTCGGTTTTTCTTTAGGAAAATGCCAGATCGAATCGTCATACAGCAGTACGTGTTCCCCTTCAAAGCGGATATTCTGCGATATTTCCTTCGTGGTAATCAAGATCTTTGCCTGACTATCAGATAACATGTACTGAATTCTATTCCCTGGATAGTCTATATCAATGGGAAGATAACAACCTCCGGCCTTAAGCACAGCGAGAATACTTACGATCATTTCTACAGATTTTTCAAGCATAATGGCGACAACTGTATCGGTAGTTACCTTTCTAGCCATAAGTACTCCGGCTAACTGATTGGCCCTCTCGTTTAATTGGCGGTAGGTTACCTGTTCGTTTTTGAAGACAACCGCGGTTTGATCCGGGTTCCGGTCCACCTGCTGTTCGAACAATTCATGGATTGGCAGACCACAATAGGCAAATTGGTGTTCATACGGTTGTCTACTTATAGAATTCCTTTGTTTATTCAAAGGTCACCCTCCTTTTGAGTTTTTCACTGTTTTTTATCCTTTGAACTGGGCAATCATTCTTGGAAATTGCTAAAGAAGACGATTCACTGTGAGAGCGCTTTAAATAAATGCCTTGGTAAGTCTACTGTAGGATATTTAAACTGCCCCTGCTCCTATTTTAGAGTGATTCCCTATTTTAATCGAACCCAACACTTTGGCTCCCGCATAAATGGTAACGTTTTCATCAATGGTTGAATGTCTTTTCCCCGTTTCCTTTCCTGTACCGCCAAGAGTTACATTTTGATAAATGATTACATTGCTGCCGATGTAAGTTGTTTCACCTATCACTACTCCCATACCATAGTCTATAAATATGGGAGCTCCTATTTTTGCTCAGGATGAATATCCATCCCTGTTATGAATCTATTAAACAAGGAAAGCATGCGTGGCAGTAGAAAAAAATGACTCCGATACAGTAAATGCGCAATTCGATGCATGATTATAGCGTGAAAACCCGGATAGCATAAGATGAATTTCCAGCTTATTTCGGGCGGCCGGGTCCTTTTCCAAAATAAAGTGAACATCTTTTCTTAGTTCCTTTATCATGACTCCCCCTCACTTCTAAGTAAGATGATAAATCTCTTACACATACGAGGAATCATAGTAAAGCGGCAGGAAAAACAACGGAAGCTTTAAATGAACTGCTAAATGGTCAATTAACTCTGACCATTTTGGAAATGTTTGAAATCTTGCTTCACTCAAAATTCTAACCTTGGTTCGATTTGGCTTGCTAAATATAAATTTAGATACGTTCTGTTTATTTAACTAATCCCAAACCTCCTTTATAAACTGTATTCAAGGGGTTTTTGATAGATAGAGAATTCATAAAATAAGTAAATTATTAAAAATTGTATAACCCTTCATAAAGTAGTGAGCGATAATAATGAAAAATAATCTCCCCTTGACAATTTCATTCTATCAAAATTGTATACAATTTGTATTCTCTATTTTTGTCGATTTTGTGCCTCTTTCAGTGGTTAGAGCGCTTCCGAATGGGATAATTTACTATATAAGTCAATAAGTAGGTATATCGATTAGAAACAGATTAATCAGCACAAATATCGTGGGAGGATTATTAGTAAAGAGCTGCCCCTTCAAGTAAGAAAACCCACTTCTGAGACAGCCTGGTTTTAAGAATTTATAATTCAGCCTTTTTCCAGTAGATACCAAGGAGGGCTATTTCTATTTAAAGTAATTCATCGTCATAGCCTCTCTTACTTCTTCCATAGTACTGCAGGTTATTGAACGTGCTTTCCTGGTTCCTTCATAGACTATTTCTTTAACTGTTCCTAGATGAGCTGCGTAATAAGCTCTTCGTTCCCGCATCCGCATCAGAAGGAATTCAAGAGAATCCGTAAGAAGAGCCTTACAATGTATACACCCTATTTTTCCCAGGGAATCCTCCCTTAAGTCTGGGCTTCTTCACCGGAACAACCGTTGCCTTAAATACGGTAATATCAGCCGCCTGACTGACCGGATAACCGAGAAATCCGTAATACATGTCCTGATAACCTTTATCCTTCGATTCAATTTTCACTGTCAGGTTATGGCTTAGCGCAGACACCGTTACGAACATGGAATAAAATACCTTCAGTTCGGCTATCTCCAGAACAAGCGATTGTACAATGATGGCAGACTGATCCGGATGGATACCTGCGGCTAGGTAATCTAAGGCAATTTCGAATAGATGCTGTTTGACAAGACTAGGTTGATCAAAGTGGGTTGTCGGTCCTGCACATCAGCAAGCAGAAGAAAGGTCTCGCACCTGCTCTGCAGTTCTACACGGCTGTGCAGACTTCCAATATAATGGCCAAGATGGAGTTTTCCGGTTACCCAGTCCCCTGTTAACAACGTTCTTTGTTCATAGTTAATCCTCCTCAAAAGTCTAATGAAAAGCCGTTGTTTCTTTTGCAGATATAATCGAGTAAACCACCGCCAACCGTCCTCCATTGGCCATTACCCCTTAAATTAATCCTCGAGAAAAAGCAAAAAAGGGGCTGTCTGTGAAACAGCCACGGCTTATAAATCAACTTGATCTTTGTACAAAAAGGTCGAGTCAGAGCTCATATTGGCTCTCGAACTCGACCTTTTTGGTTCATCGTCTGTCACCCCAGCAGATTATGGGCAAGCGAAAGCCACCCGACCTCCAGGCTTACTTTCGCTAAGCTGCGAAGCAGGAATTGTCTGAATCCCCGGTTATTTTTCATTTGCCCGAATACACTCTCCGGTTCTACCATACGTCGAACCGAAAAAGCGTATCCTTTTTCACTGCGCAGTTTTTCTATTGAATATACAAATGGTGGGTGTCACTTCCATTTTACTAAAGAACGGTTTTCTTTTGTTTTACAATCTTGAGAAAAGAATCATCCCTCTTCTGTCATTTCCAATGATTTTGGGACAGCCCCTTACCCGCGGTGTCACCTTTCGTTCTCCCGTCTATAGCCGGAGTCGCTCTTTCATTAAGTACGAAAAGCTATGTACATATGTATCAAGCTATCGATACTCTTCTCCTGGTAACGGTGAGAATCTCGGGCTCACGTACTTGATTACCGTTCCATGAGCTAACTCCGAAGTCCATTCGGCTACAGGGACTATCCGGTTTACACCACCCACTGGCTCTCTGGTTAGTCTGACTGCAGCTTACTTACTCTTCATCCCAGTTGTTACTAAAGCTTTCACATTTTTCCTCATCATGCGCCTGTTCTTGTAGAATTGTCAATCATCGAACAAATTCATTGTTTATCAAGGCCACCCCAAACAAGAAAAAACCTTTTCAGCTGACTTAAATTCTGCTAAAAAGGCGGGAAGGCAATTCCAGAAAATTTTATATAAGACTGAACGATTCTTAGATGCAGCTCATTAAGCATAGACCATATGGAGCAATCGTTTGGTTTCATTCTGTTCGTGGTCTGCTTCATGAAGCCCTTGTTCGGCAAAACAATGGCGGCAGTGTTCTTCCGTTGTACATTCGTGATTTTTTTCACAATTGTAGCAAAATTGAAGCATATATTTGCTTACCAAATCTTCTTGAACAGCTGGTTTCATTTTAATCACTCCTTTTCTTCTTTACATCTATAGATTAACATACATTTCAAATATTATATGTGATTTTTTTCACATTCTTAACCAGGATGACATTGTCCTCCTATTCAAACAATCGAACCTTAATTTCCGGTGACAATTGAGTCAAATAAGCAACAAGCTGGCCGCTGTGGTGTACGAGATGGGAAAGAATCTGAAACAGCCATTCAAAGTGCGAATAAGGGTCTGTTTATTTGTCTGAGGCTTTCAAACCAGATGATCTTCCCTCATAAGTTTCATTTTTTCGGATAGATTTTACAATGCCTATTTTACTTGAATTTTTATAAAATGGCAGCTAAAAAATTTACTCTGCATAAAAGATGGTATATGTTTTAATTGACTGAACGCTTGGTATGTAAAAGAGTCAGATTCTAACTGGAAGCGAATGAAGATTTTCGAAAAACATGGCAGTATTCTAACGTTATGTATACTATGCTAGGTTTTTTGATAGAATCCATAACGGATACCTCATGGGAAGAATGGACACAAAAGCGGATACTTGCCCCACTTGGCATGCAGAATACTTACCTGACCTTAGAAGAAGTAAAACAGACAGAAAATTATGCCCTTCCTTATGTAAAGTAGACGGACAAAATACGGAAATTCCTTTTTCGACAGATGTAGCGGGTACTGCCGGGGCATTGCAGACTTCAGTCGCGGATTTGGCGAAATGGGTTTCCTTCCAGCTAAACCAAGGTAATGCTAAGGAGAACAGGCTTATTTCAAAAGAGAGGCTGGCGGAAACACATTTCCCGAACATGATCACAGGTCCCGGTAAATTTCCCGAAATCCCCTTCTCTACCTACGGGCTTGGCTGGTTTATTGATATATTCCGCGGACACCGCATGATCCACCACTCAGGCAGTATTGACGGTTTTTATGCTCATATGTCTTTTATGCCCGATGATAACATTGGTATTGTGGCTCTTGTAAACAGGGAATCGACACTTTTGACGGATTGTATAGCTTACCATATTTATGACGAATGGCTGGGTGTGAAACAAGTGGGCTGGAATCAGCGTTTTAAGCAAAAACAAAAGGAACTTGATGACATGGTAATGGTAACAGACGACCTCATGTCATCTGTTATGGAACAACCGGAGCCAGCTTCCCTGCCCCTTAAGGACTATACCGGAGTCTATGAGCACCCTGCATACGAAAAAATAGAAATCATAATGAATGGTGATGACCTTAGCATGACGTTCCGAACGTTCAAGTGGGAGTTAATTCATGATAAGAGTAACATTTTTCTTTCCGAGGCAGGACTGCCTGTAACATTTTCAGTGAACCCCGCCGGAATGGCCAAAAGCTTACAACTGCCTCTGGAACCAACTGTACAGGAGATTGTTTTTTTGAAAAAGAAAAGCTGAAAGAAAAAAGCGGTCTAACCGGCCGCTTTAAACTGTTTAGAAACCATATAAGGAGCAAATGGCTTGTAAACAGAGGCGGGATATATCCCGAAGAGCTTACGTCCCCTTTGGAATCCGTGAAAATATTGTTAAAAGACATAAGATAAAATGGTATGCTAAAATAGTATATAAGCACGTTTTACAGAAAGGAATAAACAATACCTGGTACCATTTTCATATACTCAATCCAAACTATAAACAAACGGAGGATATAATTAGTGAATGCTGAATTGCAAACAGAAAGATTAAGACTTTGTCAAATAAAAATTAACGATGCACCCGCTTTATTTTCTTTTTGGTCTGACCCTGATGTTACACAATTTATGAATATTGCACCGTTTCAGCATGTTGACCAAGCAGTGGAAATGATTCATTTTCTGAGTAAATTGACGTCAGAACGTAAAGCAATCCGTTATTCTATATTTTTGAAAAAGACGGATCAGATTATTGGTTCTTGTGGCTTTAATTATTTTGACTTTGAAAACGCCAGAGCGGAAATTGCCTACGATTTAGGCAAAGATTTTTGGGGGAAAGGTTTTGCTCCTGAAGCTGTTCTGGCTTTATTACATTATGCATATAACGATTTAAACCTAAACAGAATTGAAGCAAAAGTAGAACCCCAGAATAAGAACTCGATCAAACTTCTGAATAAACTCGGTTTTTCATTTGAGGGTACATTAAGACAATACGAGAAATCCAGAAGAAACTTTATTGACCTTCACATGTATTCAAAATTGAAAAACGAGTATACTGAATGGGCAAGTCAATGGAATCGTAACTAAAGTAAAAAAAGAGCCATAAAACAATATCCGATTTATGGGCTCTTCTATCTATCCTTTCTTAACAGCAGATTGATAGAGTGAATCTTTGGCTTGGTTAAACTGGTCTGTTTCTTTATTGAGTTTATTTTTAAGCTCGTTTACTTTCTGATAAGAATCATTATAAGAAGTTACCTTAGTCTTGATTTCATTTAAGTCGGTAGGAACTTTTTCAAAGCTTTTTACTAACTCTTCTTCTTGTTCAAAGGCTTTCTCGTAAGCTCCATAAAGGTCCCCAAAAGTTTTTATTCTATCTTGGTAAGCCTGATTCATTTTTACAGCTTTTTCTTTTAATTCCCCGCTTTTAATTTTGCCGATCTCACTATCAATGCCTTTCAGTCTTTCTTCCGCCTGTGTAATGCCTGTTTTTTTCTGGTCTAGCAGTTGCTTTCTTTGTTCAATATTTCCTTTCCATTCTTTCAATGTTTCTTCCGGCGGTTTTTTGTCAGCTTTCCCTTTTTCCAAAAGAAGCTGATACGTTTGCTGGCCTTTCTTCTCTTCCCCGGCCAGCGTTACAAGCTGATCCTGGCCATTATTTTCGGCCTCCAGAGCCTTCGAGTAAGTGCTTAAAGTATGATCTATAGGCTGCGAGCAGCCTGTTAAACCAAATATTACTGATGCTGCTATTATGCTGAATGTGATTTTCCGTAAGTCCAAGCTAATCTCCTCTTTTCTACTTTCTTTGATCCACTATACTGTTTTAACTAGAGGCGGTTATCATGATGGAAGTTTAAGGGAAATGCTCCTTTTCGTTGTATGCTTCAAACTTATTTGTGGCAAAATGTCTAGTGTTGTTTTTTTCTCATGAAACAAGATGACTTCCACATCGCGGTGAAAATTGGGAATCACATTGTTCATTATCCTAGCCGGATGATCCAAATATTTCCAGTCCTCCGAATCAATAGTCCAGTCCCAAAGTTTAAATCCAGCGTTCGCAATATCCCCCCGGAATGCCTCCCCGATTTGCGGAGCGCTGCCGTAAGGTGCTCTTATCAAGTGGGGATCAGACCCGGTTATCTTTTTTATTAATGCTGCAGTTTTCTTGTTTTCTTCAATAAAATTGGCCGATCCCCCGCTTTTATACAAACGCTTATAATCATGGGTAAAGCTGTGAAGACCCGCATAATGACCCTCTTCCACTACCCGTTTCATATTCGCTTCCCGTTCGGGCGTCATATTTTGTCCTACCATAAAGAAAGTGGCTTTCACGTTATTTTGCTTTAAAACATCCAGGAATTCCCCCTGATACGGGCTCGGTCCGTCGTCGAAAGTCAGGTATACGATTTTACGTTTTACCCCGCCGTATTCAATGGGAGAATTTTTATTCATATTCACGACCTCATAAGCGGGGAAAGAAGCCGGTGTTTCGTGATGTTCTTTGGCATCTACGGATAGAACGACTGATGAAAATAAGGAATATATACCGATCCCGATTAGCAGACATACTACAGCCAGTAAAGTACGTCCCACTATTTTTTTCCTTCTTGCTTTATCACTTCTTTGTCTCATGAAATCTACCTTCTTTTTATTTTATTATTCAATCTATGTAACTAGTAAACTCATTTCCTACTCTACTACACATAAAAAAAAGGATCGTTACAACCAAGTTACAATGTTCGACAAGGATGAATGAATGTTACGCTCACCGTTTTTTTCCTGGCGCCCGTCTCTTCCGGCGTGCCGTGCTGCACGGAGGGTGTTCAGACCCCATGGTTCTTATATGAAACTTTAGCCGCAAAACATAATCTATTAATCTATTCTTGACTATAGTAATGTATGGTAATTTATGATATTTTTATGAAAAGGAGGTGAGATTACAGGAGCAGCGGGGGAGTGTTTAAAGGTTGAAGAAGAAAGGAGACTCAGGTCATGAGAAAATGGATGGTGACTTGTACGGCGGCATTAACCTTATTATGCTCTTCCTTTGCTTTTCAAGCTGAAGCCCGGTCTGAAAGATACGTATCCAAGCCCAAACTGACTTTCCCGGTCATTAGCGACATCCATGTTCAATCCTGGGATAGCCGCTCGCATGATAAATTTAAGGCGGCCCTGCAGGATTTACACCGCATTAATCCCAAAGCTGACGCCATGGTGATCAATGGGGATCTGACGGATGGAAAAATAGCGGATTACACAAAACTCAAAGAACTGCTGAAGGAGGTCCCTCATCCCGGCAACATGTTCTATACTATCGGGAATCACGAGTTTTATCAGGCTTGGACGAACGCTGACGGAAAGTGGAGTCCGGATACGTTTCCTAATGGAATCACAGATCGGGAATCGATCACCCGGTTCCTACAATTTGCAAAGCAGCCCAAAGTATATTACGAGAAAAAAGTAAAGGGCTATTCGTTTCTTTTCCTTGGGTCCGAACAATATAGGCAGTCTAACCCTGATAATCTTGAGGATGCCTATTTATCCGATGAGCAGCTTAGCTGGCTTGACCATATGTTGGAGAATCGAAGCAAAAACAAAAAACCTGTCTTCGTGTTTTTACATCAACCTCTTCCGGATACCGTATCCGGAACCTCCTTTTGCTGTGTAAACAACCGTGCGGTAATACAACATGAAGCACTCAAAAAGATTCTTTCCAAATACTCCGAAGTATTTTTTTTCAGTGGTCATACACATTGGGAATTGAAACTGCCCCGAACGCTGGTCCGGGATACGTTCACGATGATAAACTCTTCTTCGGTCTATCAGTTGTGGACAGAGAATAACGCGGGAGGAGAAACGATGGTAGACCCAAAAGAAAGTGAGGGGCTTTATGTCGAGGTCTTTGAGGATCACGTTTCAATCAAGGGACGAGATTTCTACCGGAACCGGTGGATTCCGGAAGCCCAATTCTCAGTGCCTATAGCTAGAAAATAAGGATTCCCCCTACTCAAACAGCAGTAATGTGACATTTAACGAATTCGCCATACTAAAAGCCCGCTGAGTTAAGTCTGAAGTGCCCCCTGTCAAGTAGACAGTGTAAAAAAACAAAAACAGTTAGTTTGTTTCCCTCAGTTCTGTTAAATTGAACTGAGGGTTTTATTTTCTTCTCTCATTTTTATGCAGCTTGTTTTCGATATTCGCTGGGAGACAGGCCACTTAAACGCTCTGTATAGCGGTAATTGTTGTAGTAGTGGATATAATTTCTCACGTCTTTGAGAACGTCTTCATAGGTGTCGTGTTTCCTTAGATAAAAGCTTTCTGCCTTAAATGTACCCCAAAATCGTTCAATGGTTGATTATCTAGACATCGGCTCACCCGAGACATACTTTTAGTAAAACCGTACTTAAGCTGAAGTAGACTGTATTCATGTGAAGTATACTGGAAGCCTTTGTCGCTATGCAGAAGTGGAGTCCTCCAGTAGGCCTTATTCACCGTATCCATGACGAGTTTTTTGTTGTTGGAGGGGCTTAACACCCATGAAACGATGGAGTTATCGTATACATCAACGATAGCACTCAGATAGGCTTTACGACCATTCCCATACTTCAATTCTGTGACATCTGTGCACCACTTTAAATTGGGAGAGTCCGCGTGAAACCCGCGGTTCATCCCATTTTCAGCCACATGTATTGCAGAGGATTTCACGTAATTCGGTCGTTTCCTGCGAATCACCGCTTTTAATTCAAGAGCGCGCATGATTCGATAATAACGTTTTTTGTTGTAACTCTTTTTGAGTTTCCGGTTCAATTGTGTGCGGATTTGACGATAACCAAGTACACCCTTTCTCTTGTCATAGAGAAGTTTCGCTTCCTTCGCCAATGAAAGGATTTCAAGTTCCCTGATGGATGGTTTCCATTTTAGCCATTTATAATAGGCAGATCGAGCGACTCCGGCTAGCTTGCACAGCTTCGTGACGGCATAGCCTTTCTCAGCGTGCAGTTCTTGGATAGCTTGATACCAGTCTGCATGTCGGACTAACGTTAGCGTGTATGTCGTCGCCGGATCTCTGCCAACTTTTTTGCCAGAGCGTTCTCCATTTCTAAATACTCGTTCCGTGCTTCTAATTCTTTGATCCGAAGCTTGAGTCGTTCATGATCATCCAACTCTTCCGCAGGCTTGTTACGACCGCGATTGTCCTTGAGGGCTTCCTCACCGCCAGATTTATATTTACGAACCCATGCGTACACCTGTGAATAAGAAACATCATATTTCTCCATGGATTTCTGATAATCCAGATCGTTTGCGATCGTATACTGTGCAATTTCAATGCGTTCTTCGAAAGTGGTTTTACGTCCTTTGTTCATACGAGATACTTTACGAGTAGATTTTATTTCTACCCCATTAGTATACTTGGAGATCCATCTCGTCAAAACACTTTTACTAGAAATATGATACTTCTTTGTCGCCTCTCGTATAGAATGACTACCGGATAATACATCTCTGATTGCAGCCAGCTGCAGATCCTCTGAGTAAGCTTTACATCCTCTGGATTCCTTTAATCCGTCAAGACCATCTGCTTTATACTTCCTTACCCAATCTGTTACCGTGTTTTTGTCTATTCCCAGCTGTTTCGCCTCATAACTTGGGTTTGTCTCATTCTGAAGACATCGCTTTACGACACGTAGCTTTACCTCTAAAGAAGTTGGACTCCTTTTGGACATTGTAAAAACTCCCATCATTGTAGAGTAGATGTTTTTGTTTTTTCTACTGTCTACTATGAGGGGAGCATATCAAGTCTCAGCGGGCTTTGTCCAGTTCTTTATGAAGGCTCGTCCTGTTTCCAAGAAAGCCAGTCATTAAGTTCCATAATTTCAATAAATTTAACTAAACGTGGAAGCAAAGGCTCTGCTTCTTCACCAAACTCTTCGTAAACCCGATCAGCAATTTGCTGTACTGTCCGGGTTCCCTCGCACTGCCGGATAACTGCTGCTCCCAACGGGTCCAGATGGATATTGTGGGTCGGAGGCTGCTTCATCCATTTAACAGATAAGCGCTCGAGCCAATTTTTGCGTTCGATCTCGACACGACTTTGGTCTTCCTCCGAAACGAATCGGATATGATCTTTTAACATTGGTTTCATATCCAGAAGATTGCGGTCTTCTGCGGTTTTTCTTCTCACTGATTTTAGAAAGCTCATCATTTCCACCTATTTCCCGGTCTTGACTTGTTTAGCTCTCATAATTACAAAGTAGAGCAAAGCTACAACGAATAAGAAGACAACTGTTGGAAGAAGGTTGTTTGTGAAGAGCGGATTATCCCCAATTGCATTTGGAGCCAGCCAAATGATAATGGCAATAACCACACCTAGGAGAGATTCCCCTGCGATAAGACCTGATGCAAACAGAATTCCTGTTTCTTCACGGGACTTCACCAGTTCCGGTGCCTTATTCCTGTTGCGGAAATCTACAAGCCATTTGACAAGCCCCCCAACCATAATAGGGGCACTTGTTGTAATCGGCAGATAAATACCGACTGCAACAGTCAAAGAGTTCAGTCCAAGGAACTCGATCATCACAGCAGCGCCTGCCCCGATAAAGATCAGATCCCATGGAAGGTTATTCGACATAATGCCCTCTACTATCATCTTCATTAAAATGGCCTTAGGTGCCGGAAGTTGTTCTGAGCCCATTACATAAGTTTGATGCAGTACCGAGAGGATAAAGCCGATTGTAAGCCCGGAAACCAAAACCCCGATCATCATGGCCACCTGCTGTTTCCAAGGAGTTCCGCCTACGAGGTACCCTGTTTTCAGGTCCTGGGAAATATCCCCGGCAACAGCCAGTGCTGTACAAACGATAGCACCTACAGTCAAAGCAGCAACCATACCGCTCGAACCCGTCATGCCTGTCATCTTGAAGATAAACGTAACAATCAATAAAGTAGCAATAGTCATACCGGATACTGGCGAGGATGAACTTCCGACCAAGCCTACAATCCGGGACGCAACCATTACAAAGAGAAATCCAAAGATGGCAATAGCAATGGCTCCGATAAATCCGACATCTGTCAAAGGCGCTACGGCAATGATAATAATCAGAATTGCTGCGGCAAGAACTACATATAAAGCTGGAATATCGCGGTCCGTGCGATCTACTTTATCATTTGTCGTTCCATGATTTTTATTTTTAAACGAACGGAACGTATCGCGGAGTGATCCGTATAGCATAGGGAGAGTTTTCACGAGGGTAATCAAACCGCCTGTCGCTACAGCTCCCGCCCCGATATAGCGGATATAATTACTCCAAATATCCATGGCAGACATGGCCCCTATTGCCTTGTCCGCCGCAGGAGCCACCATTCCTGCAGAAGCGCCAAAGAAAGAAATCATCGGTATAAATACGAGCCAGGCCAGTACCCCTCCGGCAAACATTTGACCCGAAATTCTGGGCCCGATAATATAGCCGACACCGAGCAGGGTCGGATACGTATCCATACCAATTACGGCATTTTTAAATCCGGCAATGTTGGTTTCCACACTTGTTTTGAACAGTTTAAAACCATCACCCAGTACTTTGACCAGCCCGCCGACGATAAAACCGAATAGAACCAAAACAGCGCTTTTTCCCCCTTCCTCGCCGGAAATCAGGACTTCCGCACAAGCGGTTCCTTCCGGGTAAGGAAGTGTTTCATGCTCGTTTACAATCAGCATACGGCGAAGCGGGATCATCATAATAACACCAAGAAAACCGCCGACTAATACAATAAAGCTGATGAGTATCTGGCTGGGATTGGCTTCCCACAAAAATAAAGCAGGAAGGGTAAAAATTGCTCCTGCCGCGACCGCTTCCCCTGCTGTCGTCATCGTTTGGACAATGTTGTTTTCCAAAATGGACTTCCGCTTAAAAATCCCACGGAGAATCCCTAACGAAATTACAGCAGCCGGAATGGACGCACTTACGGTCATACCTACTTTAAGCCCCAAATATGCGTTTGCAGCCGCAAAAATAATTGCCAGAATAATTCCTAATACGATGGCAAGTACCGTAAGTTCTGGCAGCGACCTTGACGCCGGGACGTAAGGTACGAATTTTTTATTTCTGTCCATATCCTTTCTCCTCACTTCTTTTGATTCTTTATCTGAATCCATTTCACGACTCGTCTTTCTATTCGGACCGGTTTAAAGTCTTGAAAATCTGAGCCGCTTTTACTATATGAGCATTTTTGCAATAATTCAATTGAAACGATAATTGGTGACATAATATTGAAAATTAAATCATTTCGAATACTATCTGGTACCGTCTCAACCACATTGGGATCATGCAAAATTTTATATCTATCATTGATAACTATCAATGAAATGCTCACCCAGCCATTTAAAGGAATGGATTCTATCTATTTTGAGATAACTTTTATTTTACCACAGTGCATAAGTAAAAGGATAGAAAAAAGATCACACAAGTCCAAGAAGCCCTAAGAACACAAGGATTATGACAACGGGAATAATATATCTTAATGCAAGCAGCCAGGCTGCAAACCACCTTCTAGCCTTAGTTGAACCCATTGTAAATTCCCGGTAAAGAACATCCTTACTGATTTTATACGGGACGAAAAACGCAATGAGCAAGGCTCCAAGGGGAAGCAAAATATTGCTGACCAGATAATCGGACAGGTCGAACACAGTCTTTCCGAACAAGGTAACATGCTGCATGACGCCATAAGATAAAGCAGACGGCACGCCAATTGCCGTGATACAAATCCCGATAAGCCATGACCTTTTTTTTCTTTGGGACGTTTCCCCTTTGGCCACTGCCGCCACAATAATCTCCAGCATAGAAAATGCAGAAGTAAGGGTAGCGAATAAAAACAGAATCAGGAATAAGAACAGAAATAAACCCCCGAACGGAATGTGCTCAAATACAGAAGGAAGCACAATGAAAAGTAGTCCGGGTCCAGCCGTAGGTTCTATTCCGGTAGCAAACACAGCAGGAAAAATCGCGAATCCCGCCATAAGGGAGATCATCAGACACAACCCGACAATGGAAACAGCCGAGCGGGTCAGGCTTTCCTTTTTATCCAGATAGGAACTGTAGGTTACCATTACCGAAGCCCCGACGCTTAATGAAAAGAAAGATTGCCCCATGGCTTCCAAAATGGATTTTCCGTTAATTTTAGTAAAATCAGGCGACAAAAAGAAAGAAACCCCTTTCATCGCATTCGGAAGAGTAATAGCCCGGACAATCAATACAAGAAACAGTAAAAATAAAGCTGGCATCATATATTTGCTTGTTTTTTCAATGCCATTCTGTACACCTCGTGCCACTACAACGATCGTCAGCACCATGAATATGACTTGGGCGCCGATTGCAAGGAGCGGATCGGCAATTATACCTTCAAACATCCCTTTATAACCTGCTTCCGTACCCAATAGGTTTCCGGTAACGGATTTCCAAAGATAGAGTAAAATCCAGCCACCCACTACACTATAAAAAGAAAGTAAAATAGAACAAGTAACAATCCCGATTTTTCCTACCCACGGCCAGAAGCTGCCGGGAGCTATTGATGTATAGGCAGAGATGGCTTCCTTCCCGGAGGAACGCCCAATTACAAACTCTGCCAGCAAAAGGGGAAGTCCAATGGCTACCGTAAAAAAAACAAACAGAAGAAAGAAGGCCCCTCCTCCATATGTCCCTACCACATAAGGAAATTTCCAAATGGCTCCGAGCCCAATTGCCGAACCTGCCGCTGCCAGAATAAATCCAAGTTTTGAAGTCCATTGCTCTGAAGTCTTCATGTTCTTCTCTCCCATTCTTGAGTTTTTAATCCAGCTACTATCTAAGCCTAAATTCTACTAGATATTATTCAAAAAATAAGAATCATATTTCACAAGGGCTGGTGATAATTTACTCTCGATTTGAACCAACGGTGCTTACTCATTCCGATATTGATATGTCTAGAATTAGGATAACAATCAATATACCGCCCATAATCCTCATGATAAAACATTCTGTTAAAAGATGCCGGCAGTAGTTAGGTATACCAAAACTATTCCCTTGTATGTAAAAATAAAAAGCCTAAACAATAGAATCAATTTCATAAAACTACTGGATGACCCATTCGTCAATAAGATTTAGCTTTTTTGTCTATATCTTTACCAATTCAGGCACAAATCTCAAGTATGGTTATGTTTTCAAAAGAAGGTGGTACAATGTCCGAAGATGGACCTAAAAAAATCAGTCTCGCCGAAGCTGTAAAGCAAAAACTGGCTCAAAAAAAACAGGAACAGGCAAAAAAGCCCTCCTCATTCCATGATTCAGGCACTAAAGTGCTGAAAACCCAGAATAACAAGAAACCGAATAATCAGCGCAGGCGGACCGGCGGGTCATAAAAAAGACCCTGCGTTTCTAAGACAGTGAAGTTAGTCCCGGACTCTCCGGCCGATACATGGCAAAAAACAATATAAATTTTGCAAAAACCGCCATTGTTCCTACTTCCCGAATCCCCTTAGAATAAAGAATGTAAATGCTTTAATCATCTTAAGTAGAAGCAAGGGAGAGACTGATTATGTACAAAGTTGGACTTATTGGTTGCGGAAATATTTTTCCCATGCATGCAGCTTCGGTCGGGCTGACACCGGAAGCTGAACTTGCGGCTGTTTGCGATGTTAAAGAGGAAAGGGCTAGTCAGGCAGGTGGGCGTTATCAGGTTCCATTTTATACAGATTATAAGCAAATGATCGAGAAGGAGAAGCTGGATGCGGTCCATATTTTAACCCCCCACTATCTCCACCCCCAAATGGCTATATATGCCGCAAGCAAAGGGGTACATGTGCTGACAGAAAACCGATGAGCATCTCTTTTGAAGATGCCGAAGCGATGGTTCAAGCGGCGGCGGAGAACCATATTACTCTGGGCGTTATATTCCAGAACAGATACAACCCCGGTTCCCAAATGGTAAAACAGGCCCTTAGCGACGGAAGTCTTGGCCGGATACTGGGTGCCAAGTGTTTTGTAACCTGGAACCGGTCCGATGAATATTACAGCCATAGCGACTGGAAAGGAACCTGGGACAAGGAAGGCGGCGGCGTAATCATTGATCAGGCCATTCATACATTGGATTTGCTGCGTTGGTTTGTGAATGACGAGATTGAGTACGTTGACGCTGCCATCAGCAATCGCGCCCATTCCCGGATCGAAGTGGAAGACAGTGCGGAAGGCGTGATCAAATATAAGAACGGAGTTGTAACGGGGTTTTGGGCCGTAAACTATTACTCCACTGATGCACCGGTCGAAATTGAAATTCACTGCGAAAAGGGCATTGCCAAGATGGTTGCAGACCGCGCCATTATTCATTATAACGATGGAACAGAAATGTCCAGGGACAAAAATCCCGATGAAGTGATTGATTACGGGGAAGGTGTAAAACAATACTGGGGTGTAAGCCATTACAAGCAAATCAAGGAGTTTTATTCTGATCTCAGCAGCGGAAAAAAACCATTCGTGGATGGCCATGAAGCTATGAAAACCCAGCGGATGATTGCCGCCATTTACCAATCCGGGCGGGAAAATAAACGCATTTTCTTCTAAACTGTTGCCTGACACGTTTCTCTATCTGGGAGGAACGTGTTTTCTTATTGCCATTGTTACTGTAGACGGGTATATAGATAATAAAATACGGCCACATTCCAGATACCAGCCTTACTAACTATAGGTATCCAAATAAATATAATGTTCCCATACTTGAGATACAAGGGGCTGAAAAATCATCAATCTCTTAATGAAGCGGCTGCTAATTGCAACCCATACACAATGTACAAAAGTATTAATATAAAGACCGTACTTAGCAGTAGGCTAAATGATAGTAAAATTAACCAGAAATTAGGAGGAAGCATGAAATGTCCCTACTTGTAATATCCCCCCATCCCTCATCCGACCCTTACCCTTTCGAACTTCTTCTGGATGCCGACCCTTCCGAACAAAGAGTAAGGAATTATCTTAGCCGCGGAAAGTGCTGGACAGCAAAGCTGGATGGTTCAACCGTCGGAGTGTATGTACTCCTGCCTACCAGACCGGACACGCTGGAACTTGTCAATGTGGCGGTCGCTCCCGACTTCCAAGGCCAGGGGATCGGAAAAAAGCTGGTTCTTCATGCCATTGAGACGGCCAGTAAAAAAGGTGCCGCATCATTAGAAGTGGGAACAGGAAACTCGGGGTGCATCAACTTGCTCTCTATCAAAAATGCGGGTTCCGCATCACGCATGTCGATCTGGATTTCTTTACCCGCTATTATCCCGAACCTATCTTTGAAAACGGCATTCAATGCCGGGACATGATCCGTATGAGCATTCATTTCAGCCATGACCGATAAGGCCTGACGTTTCCAAAAATAGTAAAGGCAATTACCCTTGTCCCACAACGAGTAATTGCCTTTACGCCTGAATCCCCTAGCCTTGCAGAGCCTGATTCAGTTTAGCCCGCATCATTTCATTATCGGTATGGTAATAGTCCATTTCTTCTTCCAGAAGTTCGGAAAGCGATTTTTTTGAAACAGCAAACAACACGACATTCTCTAGCGTTGCACTGCCGCCCTGTTTCTCTTTCATAACCTCGATTTTATTATCTTTCACCCATTAGCCCTCCTATCAGGACATCAATGACTTGCAGCATCATCATATTATGTTTAATTATACCATGAAGTGCTTCATGGTGATAAGTATTAAACTTGTTCTCGTCCCAGGAAGCGTCCGCCGGAAAATGAAATGTAATTACATATTTCCCTTTGGGCAGACAAAAATAAAAGACTTGCTTAAGTTCGGTATAAGACAATGTCATCTGCTTCAACTGGTAAGATCTCGCAATATAACTGTTCGTATCCGTCAGACGGATGTTTGAAATGCCCCGTACATCCCCGCATCCGCCCACATATTTTATAGAAGTGCCGTTATCCTTATATAGAATTACTCCACTGCAAGGTGCGATCATTCCAATCATTTCCTTGGTGTAAGGTGCGTAGTCGTAACAAATCTCCGCCCCTCTCATGCTGCTCTGCAAGATATACAGGCATCTGGGCAGATCTTCTATCCGAATGGTGAAGGAAATCGTTTCAAACAGTTTTTGCAGCATTCCATAAGCCCGATCATACATATCACTGAGCTGAAACTTCCGTTCCATCTCTTTGCCCATGGAAAGCAGGACAGCACTTCTTCTCAGCATATCGCTTAAATGAGCTTTCCAATCTATGCTAATCCCATATTTCATCGCCTGAAGGTAAAGGTTTTCTGGTTTAAATCATATAGGAACAGCCAGACATAAGGGTCCACCTGCGGAGGAAGCTCAGCATGGTTCTCAAGCCGGCTCAGCATGTCTCTGAATTTGGGTTTGCTGCGGTGTTCAGCTACATACTCCCCGCTCAATTGTCTGGATCCCTTTCTTAAGCTGAAAATATTGCTTTAGTACTACTTCATCCACATAGACCAGTACGGCTTTTTTATGATGAAGAGCATGGATGACCTCCATATGGGTTACCGTGCGGTCCGTTTGTTCAATAAAGCTGCCTGTTTAGAAGGTTGTGTTCCCTGTTCGTAAATCCTACGGCCTCCAGTAAAACCGGCTCTCCGTGATGAGCTATCAGAGCGGTGCCGCTGAATGACCCGCTTTTTCAAATCCGTGCAGCCATGCCTGCAATATTTCTCTGCTTACCATGGGTTTTCCTCCCTTAATCCTGTCTACCTGCACTTAAGTGTAAAGCCTTTCTGTTAAGCCAGTATCAAAACAATGTAAGAAAACGCTTAAGTATTATCGAAAAACCAATTTTCGCCAAATGGATGCTTGAGTGTTATTTTAATCAATTAATGCTTCACTGCCAAGATGCAAATAAGAATAATACCGGGAGAAACCATCAGAAAACAGATGGTCCCCCCCGGTATTAATTAATCGGGAACTTGACGGGTGAATGCCGGATTATATGAGTCCGAATTCACGGCCTATGGAAGCAAGGTTTCCTAAAACAAAGTCTAACTCCTTACGGGTATGCTGTGCCGTCACAATAAAACGGACTCGTCCCTTATCCATAGCTACGGTAGGATAAACAATTCCTTGTGCGAATATGCCTTCCTGCAGCAGACGGTCGGAAAATTTCATCACTTGCTCCGGACTTCCGATAATAACTGGAATAATTGGGGTTTCACTTGCTCCCGTGTCCAGTCCAAGTTTACGGCAGCCTTCCCGGAAATAGGAGTCATTCTGCCAGAGGGTTTTCATCAGCTCTTCGCTTTGTTGAAGCTGACGAATTGCAGCCAGACTGGCTGCTGCTATTGCGGGAGGAAGCGAGGTGCTAAAAAGGAAAGAACGGGCCTTATGAATCAGGCACTCCTTCATAATCTGTTCGCAGGCCACATAGCCTCCCACAGTTCCAACAGCTTTGGAGAGGGTTCCTATCTGGAAATGAACTCTTCCGTGTAAACCAAAATGATCTGTGGACCCTTTCCCGTATTTGCCGAGTACTCCGCTGGCATGGGCGTCATCGACATAAACGAAAGCATCATAGCGCTCTGCCAGCTGAACAATATCAGGCAGCGGTGCTATATCCCCGTCCATGCTGAACACACCATCAGTTACGATAACTTTATGCCGATAAGACGTACTGTTTTTCAATACTTCTTCCAACTGGTTCATATCTTTATGACCATATATTTTCCGGGCAGCTTTCGTTAGGCGGATTCCGTCGATAATACTGGCATGATTGAGCTCATCGCTGATTACTATATCCCGGTCAGACAGAATGGATGAAAGTACACCCTGATTTGCCGTAAAACCTGATTGAAAAACAAGTGCGGCTTCAGTACCTTTGAATGCGGCCAATTCCTGTTCAAGCTGATCATGAATCCGGAGGGTGCCGGTGATGGTACGTACAGATCCGCTTCCAACTCCGTATTGTTCCAAGAACTCCATGCAAGCCTTTTTAAGTACCGGATGGCCTGTAAACCCCAAATAATTGTTGGAAGACATCTGTAAAATCCGTCTTCCCTGAAACTCCATCCATTTGTCCGAGGCGCTATCCCAAATGGTTAACGGACGATAGCGTCCCTCTTTTTTAAGATGTTCCAACTCCTCTTGATAGCTCGAAAAATCAGGCATACTATTTCCTCCTTTTTTATACATCATGAAGAAACACGATTTTTCCGCATTGACCGGATTGAACCAGTTCGAAGGCTTCCTGGTATTGATCTAAAGTAAATGTATGCGTTACAAGGGGGGATAGATCCAATCTCTGCTGTTCCAGCATCCCTTTCATCTGGTACCAGGTATCATACATGCGTCGTCCGGTGATGCCGTGAACATGAACACCTTTAAAAATAATTCCTGTTGACAAATCCAATGGCACTTCACCTGTTGGAATGCCGAGCAAAGAAACCCTGCCTGCATGGGCTACAGCCTCAAAGGCTTCACGAATCGCACTCGGATGACCTGACATTTCCAGAACGATCTCAGGTCCTTCCCCGCCCATCGCCTCTTTAAGACTTCCGGCAAAATGGGGATGGTCCTTGCTGTTGATAACCTTATTTGACCCCATCTGTTCAGCCATACGAAGCCGATACGGGTTAATATCGACAGCTGCTATGAATCCGGCTCCGCAGGCTTTAGCTACGGCAATAGCCATAAGACCGATCGGCCCTGCCCCAACGACGGCCACACTTTTACCCACCACATCACCTGAAAGAACCGCCTGAACCGCATTTCCCAACGGGTCCTGCAGGCAGGCTATTTGAGGTGGTAAAGCTTTCGAATTCGCTATGATGTTTCTTGCCGGGACTACCGTGTATTGCGCAAAACAGCCCGGTACAGTGATGCCAAAACTTTGGGTATAGCGGCAGACGTGCGCCCCCCGGTTCGGCAGGCCCTACATAGTCCACAGGCAAAATGACCCTCAGCGGATACGTAATCGCCTAATTGAACATTGGTCACTTGTTCGCCCACGGCCTCCACAATCCCGCAAAACTCATGCCCGAACACCATGGGCAGCCGGAAAGTTTTCTAGGCCCAGGCATCCCAGTTATAAATGTGCAAGTCGGTTCCGCAGACCGAACTCGCCAATACCCGGATTTTCACTTCATCCAGTCCCTGAACCGGTACGGGTACTTCTTGATAGACTGCACCAGGTTGTCCTACTGTTTTTACAAGCGCTTTCATCACTTCGCTCAACGTGGATCCCTTCCCTTTGTCAGCATGCTCTTTCTTGCCTACTTATTTTAACATTTATTCACAACATTTGTCTTCCCGTCCTCAAAAACCGTTCCTAAGACTTCCGGATTTAATAATTTTTTATCTTGACAACTTTTACGGACTTGCTTCATACATTAGAAATATCGGTTTCATTTCTTCCATAAAACGGTTCTTAAAGGAGGTTCTGCGGATGGCCTTTGTTATTACATCTCCATGTATTGGGGAAAAAGCTGCTGATTGTGTAAGCGTCTGTCCAGTTGATTGCATTCACGAAGGAGAGGATCAGTACTATATTGATCCGGATGTATGTATAGAATGTGGCGCTTGCGAAGTCGAGTGCCCGGTAACCGCCATTTTCCATGAGGATGATGTGCCAGATGAAGAGAAGTCCTTTATAGAAAAAAACCGGGCTTTTTTTGCTTAAAAATAAGCTGTTCTGACAAAAATTTCATTTTTTTAATTCGAACCCTTGCTCTGCAAGGTTTTTTTTCTCAAAAACGACCTGGATCGGCAGTGTTTTTTATTCTGTATTGAAAAAAAGGTTGCATAAACTTCATTCTTGTTTTATAATCCATTTAATTTATAAAATGATTTGACAACAGCTATGACGAAGATAAGTAAGCAGATGTCCACCTGACAGGGACGGACTGCCGGAGATTGAGAGCGGTCTGCAGGAAGTGCTCTGCCGAACATTCCCTTCCGAGCTGGCCCTTGAACAGCCATAATGGCCCAGTAGAGTGCGCCCGGTCATTTAACGGCCGTTATCTAAACAAAGCGAGATTGGTCAAACTGTCTAACAAGGGTGGTACCGCGTGCATGCGCCCCTTGGTGGGCGGTTTTTTTATTTCCGGGATATAGGCAGCAAATTCCTGTGAAAACCAAAGAAACCAAACAAAAGGAGTGGAATTTTCATGAGTCATGAATTGGATGTACTGCGTGACAAACTTAACACAATAAACGGTCAACTGCTCTCTCTTCTAAATGAGCGGGCAGATATTGCCCGGCAAATCGGGGAAGTCAAGCAAAAACAGGGGATTCCCAAATACGATCCGGTGCGTGAGAAACAAATGCTGGATGATCTCGTTGCTAAAAATGAAGGCCCCTTTGAAGATTCGACCATCAAACATTTGTTCAAACAAATTTTCAAAGCTTCCCTTGACCTGCAGCAGGACGGTCACAAGAAGCTGCTGCTGGTGTCCAGACAAAGCCAGCCGGCCAATACCGTTATCGAGCTTAACGGAGCTACTATTGGAGGCGGTACCCATGAGCTGATTGCAGGCCCTTGTTCTGTAGAATCGTACGATCAGCTCCGTACAGTTGCTGCCGCTCTCAAACAACAAGGAATTAAAATTATGCGCGGCGGTGCCTTCAAACCCAGAACTTCCCCTTATGACTTCCAGGGTCTCGGCATCGAAGGCCTGAAGATGCTGAAAGAAGTCGGTCAGGAATTCGGACTTATTACAATCAGTGAAATTGTGGACCCGTCCCATATGGAACTAGCTGCAGAACATCTGGATATCATTCAGATCGGCGCACGCAATATGCAAAATTTCGAATTGCTGAAAGCGGCGGGAAATGTCCGCGTTCCGATTCTTCTTAAACGCGGACTTGCCGCTACAATTGAAGAATTCATTCTGGCTGCGGAATATATCCTCTCACGCGGAAACAAGCAGGTCATGCTCATTGAGCGCGGAATACGTACCTATGAGAAGTGGACCCGGAATACACTAGATATATCAGCCGTCCCTATCCTTAAACAGGAGACCCATCTTCCTGTTTTGGTAGATGTCACTCATTCAACAGGACGGAAAGATATTCTCGTTCCATGTGCGAAAGCAGCCCTGGCCGCAGGTGCTGACGGTGTCATGGTAGAAGTGCATCCGGATCCGGCTACGGCTCTTTCTGACTCGGCCCAACAGCTCAACATTCCCCAGTTTGAACAATTTTACGCTGAAGTTAAAGCTTCCGGTCTGTTGAAAGATTCCGCTTCGGTGTGATTATAAAGACAGGGTATATACATTGTCCCTGTGCATTTTGCTGGCGGCGATCCTCTTGTTCCCGTCTTCACAATTATGTCACATATGAACAAAATTCCTCCTTTTTTCAGAAAAAAAGAAACCGGGATAAGACAAGCTTCGTAGATAATTACGCCAAAAGTATTGGGAAGGAGATCTATCAACATGAAATCAACTGGTATCGTAAGAAAAGTGGACGAATTAGGAAGAATCGTTATTCCTAAAGAACTTCGTACTACACTTAGCATTGAAGAAAGAGACGGTCTGGAAATTTTCGTAGACCAGGAAAGGGTTATTCTCAAGAAATATGCTCCGGCTTGCCTATTTTGCAACTCTGGAGAGGAAACGGTATATTTCAAAGGCAAACTGATTTGCCATAGTTGTCTGACCGAAATGGTAGAGCAACAAAAAGAACCCGCTCAAACCATTTAAAAACTAACAAACGGTTCGTCTATCCGGCGGCCGTTTTTTCTTATTCTAAAACAATTTGCTCAGTGCATTCCATGAATAACCATGCCATTTTTTCCTCCTCAGCGTATTCATATTAAGGAGGAAAATTTCACCACTAAGAAGGAAGGTCATTATAATGGCGGTTCTCGTTACAAGTATGGGTGCTGTGGGAGACGGCAAGACGGACAGCAGCTCCGATTTTCAAAGGGCGATCGACAGCTTGCCGCAAGAAGGAGAGGTTCTGGTTCCTGCCGGAACTTACATCATTAAAAATGTTCAGCTGCGATCCAAAATCCGGTTAGCCGGAGAAGGAAAAGCTTCCATCCTGAAACTCCCACCCTCTTCCAGAGTCTGGGATATGCTTTTCATAACCGGAGGAAATACGGCCGGGGAACAGATCGATATCGCTCATCTGACGCTGGACGGTTCCAGAGATTTAATCGGGCTTAGTGATGTGCAAATGCACGGCATAGATATCAGGTCAGGGAGTAAACAAGTTACGGTTACCGGAATTACCGCACAAAATATGTGTGGTGATGGCATTCGTACTACCCACGACGGTCAGCTTGGAACCGTACCCAGCCGAATTCAGATTGAACAGTGTTTTTTTACAGGTATCGGCAGACAGGATATCGCTGTCATCCAAGGATATGATCTAATAATCCAAGAATGCTGCGGTACGGGAACGCTGGATATTGAACCGGAGGATCCCCTCATTAAACGGATTGCTATAACGGGCTGCGACTTTAAAAAGCTGGTTATAAGCGCAAATGACCGTGAGCAAACTGCGGACATTGTTGTAACCGGTTGTACCATCCAGGAATCTACCGTATGGAATGCCCGGGGAGTGAATATGGGCAGCAACGAAATCAAACATCTCCGTGTATCTACGGCACAAGATATTACCCTTAGCGGCAATTCCTTCCGGATGCTTGAGCTCTATCCCACTTCGGATCAAACCTGTACCAATGTAGTAGTGACGGGAAACTTGATCCAAAACATTACGGATGCAGAAGGCATCCCCTTAGGGGGAGCATCAGGAAACCCCGGAGTTGCCCTCTATATGTGGAAAGCAATAGACTGTATTCTGACAGGCAATCTGATCCGGGCCGAGTCGGATGGAATTTACGTTTCTTCCGGCTGCCACCGCTCCATTCTCCAGCACAATCAGGTCACGCTTGTTCCCGGTCCCCTTACTCCTCCACCCGAAAGCGGCGGATCCGCAGGAATTGCCGTGATCAATGCCTCGCATGATTTGGATATTTCAGGAAATACCCTGCAGGGTTGGCATAACGGTATCCTCTCCGATGGTTCGGAAAATCCGGAGGGCTTAACTGTACAGCATAATATTTTCAAAAATTGCACAGGTGAAGAAGCGACCGTGTTTTTATCAGGCTGTGTAAATACTACCATAACGGGCAACATCTTTGACGAGGATCAGGGTATGACGGTATACAAGGGGAATGCCATGATTACGAATAATCATTTTACCAACTCCGTAAACCAGCGGATCGTATTGTCTCAAACCACAGCTGTGGTCGGTCTAAATACAGCCGTTTTAGACCCGGCCCATCTGCTCTTGAACGCCTCCTCTTCCGTTTCCTATTCCGGTGAAGATTTTATCATCCTTAAATCACCAAACGGTAAACATTTCTCAGTTTCGATCAGTAACGAAGGCAAACTGATTACCCTGCCCCTTCCCTAGCTTCAGAAAGTTTCCCTTACAAGTGCTGTCAACTTTTCCTGATCCGCCACCCAAAAGTAAAGGGGGACATTCATCAAAGCATCTATTAATTTCTCTCCCCTTCCGGGAATTTGCGAGTAGTAAATCCTGTCTTTCCCCATACCGGCAAAAAGCCAGCCTAAGCTGACAAGATCATGGTTTGAAAAATTGGTATCCAGCATATCCTGCTTGACATCCGCCCATAAACCGGGTAATTTCGGCACATTTGTCGGTTTCAGCAGTTGATTCGCCATCGCCTTCAATACCATAGCCTGATGCTTCTGTCTGCCAAAATCCCCGTCTGGAAGAGCGTATCTTTCCCTGACAAACTGAAGCGCTTCTTTCCCTGAGAAATGATGCTCCCCTTTTTCCAGTACAGTTCCCCCCCTGCAGACAAAGGGACCGGTTCATTTAACTCGATATCAATACCGCCTATCGTGTCGATTACATGCTGGAACCCCTTGAAATCCGTCTTCACATAGTAATGAATAGGGATTTTCAAAAGATCGCTGACTGCCTGGATCATGGCCCCGGTTCCGGAAGCGTTTCCCCCTTTTTTCTCCCCGATTGTATGGGCATGATTGATTTTAGTGTATCCGATGCCTTCCAGTAGTACTCTGGTATCTCTGGGTATTGACAGCAGCTGTACTTTCTTATTCTTTGGGGATACGTGTGCCGCCATGATAACATCCGTTCTGGAAACTTCGTCTCCCCTTGCATCGGTGCCAAGAAGCAGGACATTAAAATCCCCCTCTGACAAAGCAGACTGTTCCTGTAATACCGGAGCAGTCTCAGAGCCGGAAGAATCGCTCTGCTGAGCAGGCCTGGGATTTGCCAGGACCGGGGGCTTCTGCCGGCTAAAATGATATACCGGCTCAAACAGCCAGTAGAAGATCAGGCCCATGATCAGTAATACACATGCCGTTATACCCAGATATTTTTTCCATCTGGGTAAACGGCGTGTTTGTCTCTTTTCAGACTTGTTTTTCATACTCTCACCCCGTATGCCGCACTTTCTGATCGACTCTCTGCAGTTGGTGCGGTTGCTTAACTCCCTTTGCCTGCTCACGGTTCATAATGACGAAAAGGGTCTGAACTAAAATGCGGACATCCAATAAAAAACTGGCGGTACGAAGATATAACAAATCGAAATAGTGCTTTTCTTCAGGCTTTGTCGCGTAGGAACCATTAATTTGGGCCAATCCGGTCAGACCCGGTTTCACACTATGGCGCAGTTGGTAGGCAGGTACCTTACTCTGAAACTGTTCTACGAAAAATGGCCGTTCAGGCCTTGGCCCTACCAGACTCATATCGCCTTTCAGTACATTAAACAGCTGCGGAATTTCATCCAGCCGGGTGGCTCTCATCCATCTTCCAAGAGAAGTAATTCGCGGATCGGCAAGTTCAGCAAGAACCGGCCCCGTGTCTTTTTCGGCGTGATCCACCATGGTACGGAATTTGTAGATATGAAAAACGTTTCCATTTTTCCCCACCCTCTCTTGTTTGAATACCGATTTCCCTTTACTGTTCAAGGGAATCCATATATACAGAATTAGAAGAACCGGGCTTAAGAGACATATTCCTACCAGTGAGAATGTGATGTCTATAGTTCTTTTTGAAAATCTGAACCAGACTGAACGAGCCGAATACTCAGCTGCATACATCAGCCGGTCCCCCAACTGGGCGGTTTTCGGTTTGAATAATAATACATCTGATACAGCCGGCATGATCAGGATGGATTTCCCGTTGCAGGCTGCCCCATAAAGCCATGTTTCCAGGTGGGGATTTCCTTCAGACACCCATATTTCATCAGCTGCTTTCATTTTCTCCGGTTCGTATTCTCCCTGCTTTTGAAAACAGGTCTGGACCTCCTTGAATTCCCATTTTTGGGATAATGCCGATTCCAAGAGAGGCTGGACAGAGGTTTCATCTTGGCCGACAATTAGAATGACTTTCTTTTGCCTGCGTCGTTTTCCCAGCCACCCAAGAAGAATCCGGTATGCACTGGTGAAAATCATATGGAGCAGCCCGGCTGCAGTTAAAAAAAGAGGCGGATATGCACCTGGCTGAACGATCGAAGTAATGATATACGTCCCAACCCACATACCAGCTGCCTGGATACCGGATATAGACAAAATGTGTATCGCTTTATCCTCCGGTTCAAACATGTAAGAGCCCAGCATATAAAAACAGAAGATAGCCCATAAGGCCAGCCAGGGAAACATACTGGAATAACCGGGTATGCCTTTCTGAGAGGCATAAAGACCGTACCAGAATACATAAACTGCATAGTTGGCCGAGTGAACAAAAGACTGATAGGCAATCAAAGAGCCCCACCTGACCGGTTTTCCAAAATGAATCATATCGCTTTACCCTCCTGAACTATGCATTAGCCGGGTGTGAGGACGAACCCTTTTGTATCCGAACCGTTTCTTCATACACCCTCATCACTTTGGCGAACATTTGTTTATCCGTGAAATGCTCCTCGAAAAATCTTCTGCCTGCCTGCCCCATTTCTCTTCTCAGACTGGGACTTTCGCATAAACATACAAATCTGCTCCTTAGCAGGGTGGCGTCTCCCCTTGGAATAAGAAAGCCATTTATGCGGTCATACACAAGTTCCGGTACACCTCCCACCCCTGTTGCTATAACAGGCAAACCGGCACGAAGTGCCTCTACAATACAAATCGGTAATCCTTCCCATTCGGAAATTAGAAGAAGCCCCTGCGAGGAAGCCAATTGTTCGGCGATATCTTTACGCTGTCCCAAAAAACGGATATTTTCGGATAGTCCCCAGTCGTTTACAAGTTCCTCCAATTCCTTTCTCTTGGGTCCTGCCCCCATGAAATCAATCTTCCAGGGCTGGCCGGCAAGAGGAGCAACTGCTTTCAACAGGGTCAAATGGTCTTTTGGCCTCTCCATGCGGGAGACCATAACAAACCTGGGAGGAATTGCTTCAGGATTCGCTAACAACGGTTTACCAAGATCGGTGATACCGTTATGTATGACTGTCATTTTGCTTTCCTTCGCTACCCGGTATGTTTTAGCCAGCATATAATCAAAATGGGAGACGTTGATAATTTTATCCGCCATGGGTGCTGTTATCAGGTCAGCAGCTATGTAAAGCCATTTGGCCAAAAAAGGAACCCCCTCTGTAAAAGCCCAACTGTGTGCAGTAAACAAAGTCGGAATCCGTCCAAGCTTTCCTGCAAGCCGCCCTAACCAACCAGCTTTGGAAGAATGGGTAGCAAGCAAGTCCGGTTTTACCTCCTTTAGCATCTTTCGGATGGAGTGAAAAGCCTTAAAGTCTGTCCATGGCCGGATTGGACGGATCAGATCAGGCAGGCATCTTACTGGTATGCCATGCTCCTGAAGAAGCGGGATAAACGGCCCGTTTCCTCCGACAGCCACAAGAACCTCATGGCCCTGTCTCTGCAGTTCCCTGCTGAGCTCAAGAACATGCATCTGCGCCCCCCAATGCTGTCCGAGCGCGTAATCAGTTGTATGATTTTCATGATCTTCCCCTCTTCCACCGTAATGAAGCACCGGCTGGATTTAGAATCCAGGGCAATGCCAGCAGCAGCCAAAAATGTCTCCAGTGCAGAGTATCCACAAAAAAGCTGTTGAACAAGACACCTGTCAATAAAGCGGCAAATAAAACATAATACCCTTGATAAGGACCATTTCTATCCATTGCCAGAACGTATGCCCTGCCTAGCGATAAGGCAATAAACAGGAAAAAGCAGAGGGAACCTGCTATGCCATATTCCGTCAAAACCCGGACATAAAGACTGTGCGTCGCGTAATCGAAAACTTTCTCCGATTGCCCGGGACCTATCCCAAAGGGATGATCTATCGTTTCTTCCAGAGCTTCTTTCTGGGTACCAAACCGGTTATTGTCATATTGTTTAAGGCCAAGACGGTCAACAAAGAGATGATTAACGGCAGGCGTTTGAATAATCTGGGTGAGGACAGGCATCCCGAGCAGTAGAAGAAGGGCCAGAGTAACAAACCGCTTTCCTCTCGCTTTCTTTTGGGGCAGGAGTAAATATATTCCGGATGCAAGCGCACAGTTTCCCCAGGCCGCTCTGGAAAAGCTGAGCAGGACTCCTAGAGCTGCAAGCAGGCAAGCTAGTAAATATCCTGTTTTTACTATCCCTTTGCTTTGTTCGCTGCGGTAAAGAGCTATCCCTACTGCCGGTACGAGAAAGGGTCCGTATACATTTGGATCTTTGAACAGCCCTGTTGCTCTGCCGTATTTTATCAGAATGTCAAAGGTAGGGATCAAATGAAAATAAGCCAGAATGCCTAAAACTGCTGAGAAGAGAGCACCAGTCATATAGCCGGACAGGATAATATTCAAGGCCTGTTCTTTGTAACGGTTCAAAATACCGGTAAAAAAGAGCCACGAGAACATAAGATAAAGTGTGATGGCAAAGTATTTAACGGCGAGCATTTGCTGTTTGGCTTCAATCAGGGCAGGCAGGACATTGCATAACACAAACAATGCAAGAAGGATAATGGAAGGCCCGAGCGACCTTGAAAAGCTGATAAAAGAAAACATGGCAGCAACAAGCAAGGCTATTATCACAAACACATCATATGGAGCCGGTTCTATAAATACAACGGCACTTAAAGGCATCATCAGCCATAAAAACAGACGATGCCATGAGGGCCATACCGTCTGCCGGGCGGGTGAATCGTTCATGCCATTTCCCCCGTTAACCGTTTTAAAAATTCAGAAAGCTGGCAGGCTTGTGATTCCCGGGACAGGTGCCCGGCATTTCCCGAGGGAGCCTGAATCGTTCCAAATTCTTTCTTCTCGAGGAACCACCTTTTAAGCTGCTGTACAATTTTCTCTTCTTCATGGGCAATAAACCCCGCCCCCAGTTCCCTGATCAAATCGGCTGCCACATTTTCTCCCGGACCGACTGCAAGTATAGGCCGTCTTGACCCGATATATTCAAACAGTTTCCCAGTATAAATTCCCTTTTCTTGGCGGTCCGTCCAAAGAAGCAGCAGCAAAATATCCGCCTCCGTCTGCAGGCGTAAAGCCTCCTTATAACCCACTGAGCCTGAAACTTTGACCTGCTCCGATACCCCGAAATGTGCAGCTGATTGCCTGATTTTATCCAGGTATTTGCCATACATGTACAAACGTACCGGAATATCCTGATCTTTTAACAAACGTATGGCTTTAAGGAGGGGTGAAATATCCTGTTTCCCGTCATAAACCATCCCTGTGTAGACTAGGTCCAGGTTTGGAGAACGTTCCCGGGAAACGGCAGGTTCATAATCTTCCGGATCAAACCCGTTCCGGATCACTTGAACTGGTATGTTATAACGTGCACGCAATTTTTCTGCAAGAGGTTCCGAGACGGTAACAAGTGCGGTGGCACTTTCGAGTGTTTTCTTTTCTACCCAGCTTTCCAACTTTTTGCGGATACGACCATAATGATAATACTGATGATCGACCCATAAATCCCTCAGTTCAGCCATCCACGGAATTCCATGTTTGCGGGACAGCCTGGCTGCCGTTATTAATGAGGAATAAGGGGTACTGCTTGCGTAAATAAGGTCAGGTTTCCAGGTATCGATTGTTTTTTTACCTGCCCGGTAAGCAAACGGAATCCAGCCGATTTGCCCGTCAGGAAAATTAAGTATATTTTTATACATTTTTCCGATAAAACGAATCATATTTTGTCTGAATCCCGGCCGGATGGAAACTTCATAACCGTTCTCCGCGACTTTATGCTTCCCTCCGGCAAGGGATTGGGCAAGCCGGTTTATATTCAACCAATGTGTATACAGTACCTTCTCCTCCGGAATCTCCAGATGCAAGGTTGGCTGAAGAGGCTGGTCACGTGCAGAAATGACTCTCACATCATGTCCCATTCGCTCCAGATATTTGGCCATTTTCCCAGTACGTACAGCACCTATTGTGTTATAAGGGGGAAAATAATAGGCAATTATCAAAATTTTCATCAGGCGGTTGAACCTCATTTCTTCCCACTCATTTCCAAAACGGGCTTAAATAGCTGCCAATACCCGCTCATACAAATCGCGGTCTTCCTTTCTTTGGAGCTGGCTATTATGCCAGAGAAGTGTAAACTGCCCATTATGCCGTTTGCAGACAGAAGCAATCCGAAGAATGTGAGAAAAAGCTTTCTCTTCTTCCATTCCCAAATAGCTCTTGTTCAGAAGAGACTGTTCCATAACCAGCAAAGGCCGTTCCTTTAGCTTGAGTTTTCGTCTTGTTTGGAGATTAAAAACAGGATATTCCCGGCAAATTCCACAGCGAAATCCCGGACGGTCAGCATATCCCACAGTGCTGTCATACTGTAGACCCGCATCTTCCCAAACCTGCCAAGTTGCAGGAGCTGACCAACGGAGATAATGCTGCCTGCCTCCCCAAATCTGCTGGCATATCTTCTCTTCTTCACAAACTTGTCTCAGTCTCTCATACTCCCTCTTAATCTGATAAGGGTGCAGGTAGGTATGATAACTTGGATGCAAGCCAATAATATGTCCTCTCGAATGTATTCTTTTCATCAGCTGTCGTATCGGAGGATCAGAAATTGCGTAATACCCGTCAATGGAACCTGCCGTATGATCCGTTATAAAATAGAAAGAACTGGTTTTTCCGCTTCGTTCGCTTAAATCCATCAGATAATCAAAGGTATTTCCCTTATCTTTTTCCGGTCTGTGTCTTAAGGTATGAAACAGGGACTCCAGGCGCTGGAGAGCCAAAGCAGGCTGCCCTCTTCTAATCAGGTCTCCTCCGATTTGCTTCACGATCTGGCGAAGCGGAATGCCATAGGCCATGAAGGGAAAATCTACATCATGGCTTAGCCGTACCTGATAATATTGGGTGCCTCTTTTTAATGAAGGCCATATCCGTTTCATCATCACGAACAGCAGCTCCGCATATTCATCCACAATAGGTCTTCCAAGCAGCCCCGCCCGAACGGAAACCGCAAAGGAGGAGGCGAATCTGTCCCGCCTGTCTCTTTCAGCAATAATCAATTCCTCATAACGGGTCAGCATAAAAAAGGCACTTCCGAATACATCAATGCCAATCCTGCTGATGCCCTCCCCTTCCTCAATATAAAGCCCGGAAGAAAGCGGATTTCCATAGAGAACAGGTAATTCACGGGTATCGGATAGATCAGGCACATTCCTGTAATAACTGAGCTTGCACACAGGCAAGGGCAAAGCCGGAAGCACTGCCTTGGTAAGCCATGCGTCTGCATATTTCCCGAACAGTACATCCTCTACGAGCAATTCTCCATCCCCGCCGTCCTGCAGGGATATCCGGACATCAGGCCGCTCCTCTATTTTCATCCTGAATGGAATGCCCAGACAAACTTGCATCAAAATCTCGATTGCATAGCTCCGTTCCGCTTCGAAACCGGGAGGAACCGTAACGAGCAGCATTTATTAGCGGACCTCCCTGCTTCTGGTGTGAAATCTCCACCAGTTCCTTGCCCATTTAGCCGCAGATTTAACCCCGTAAGGCTCGATCGTATAATAAGGGACAAGCGATCCTCCCCAGCCCATTTTGGCCATGGCAACATGCTGCAAATTAGCCCCCGCAAAATCATATCCCGTAGCTCCGGCCTTTTGCAGATCATCGATGGTTTCTTTCTCAAGAAGCTGGAAAACCCCATTGGAAGCATGTTCTGTTTTAGTACCGCATGCCCATCCGTAGGCCCTGCTCCCTTCTTTATGCAGGACCAATTGAGCACTGACAGGCTCGCCTGTAGGAGAATAGACTGCATACGTCCGGAGCGATTCCTCTCCAAGCAGTTGAAGGGCCAGTTTCATGTCGCTTAACGAAAGCGGATGGGTAAATCCTTGGCGCTTTTCCGTTGCTTTCAGACATTCCGCAACATGTTCAAATTGCGGATTCCGTTTGAAGGTATAACCATGCCGTACTGCCTTGTTCACTCTGTTGCGGACCTGCTTATCCGCCTTATCCATAGAGTAGGGAAATTCCACGCTGAACGTATACCGGATATCAGTCGTAAAGCCTGCCCACTGCCAGGGACGGATATCCAGCAGTTCAGGCGAGAATGCTATCGTATGCCTGAATCCGCTGCCTTGAAGCAAGTCGACCAGAGGCTGTGCAAGCTCCAGAAACTGCATATGTTGTCTGTACTTTTTCTGGGTTGGTGAAGATTGAAAATGGATTGGTACATAAAAGCTCATGGGCGGATGAAACAAACGTCCTTTGGAATCGTGATACAGTACGGTATGAAGGGAGGGAATCTCGCCTTTTTTCTTCGTGATGCTGATTCGGGCCGCCTTTACGCCCCATTTAATCTCCTGGTAAGCGATCCAGCCCTCTGCAAACTGGATATCGGGCACCTCATGCTGTAGGGAAGATTCCATATGGACCTGGCAAATATCCGTCTCGTATTTATGTTCCCGGACTTGCCTTCGGCCCCACCTCCATTTTTCCCGAAGTGAAACGCTTTTGCTGAATAGGGTCGCCTCCAAGCCATAGATACTTCCTATTCTTTTAAATCCGATGGCCATCGTTCCTTTCCAGGAGGAATCGTTATCCTCTTGAATATCAGCGAAAACCTTAGGCATTTCTTCCCTCTCAAAGGCCTTACGGACAAGCAGAGCGAGGGCACGCTTAAAATTCCCCTGATTCTGATACCCGTTGTTAGTCCGGCAGAAGAAGATCCAATATCCGCCCGTTTCCAGAACAGTCCGTGGCAAATGTGGGGGCGGGTCGCTTCCGGGGCGGGACATCCAGGCGTAACTAACCCAATCGGTATCCGTATGGAGCAGCACACCTATATATGACTTTTTCAAAAAAGAGAGGAACAGCTCCATGCGCTCCGGCTGTCTGAAAAAATAATGCTCGATCACCTTATTGTCCATCCAGGTCGCTTGTAAATAAGTAGGAAAAGACGGCAGTTCAGGCGGAAATTCTTCATTATACTGAAACAATGCCACTTTCTTTTTATTTATCACTAGCAAGGCTCCTCCCTTGTTTACACTTGCTTCAAAATGTACGGGTTGCATACCAGGATATGAATCCGTGCACTAAATAACCAATTGATCCCCCGATGCTGATATAGACAATAGCCGTAAAAGCAGAACGCCCGGTCCAATTTGCCAGAAGCAGAGCTCCGGCCAGAAGTACGACGCGGATGACTTCCCTGATCAAATGCAGATCTTGCCGTTCCGTTATTTGCAGCGTACCGGCTACCGGACTTGTGATGAACTGAAAGAAAAACATCACACTCAGAATTCTAAGAAAGTCTCCTGAAGGTCCCCAATCCTGGCCAAATACAAGCCGGAATGCCCACGGAGCCGCCAAAAAAAGACACAGAGCTATCGGAAATGCAAGAACGGTCATATGCTTGACGGTTTTCCAAAAAAGTGTATGCAGTCTTTCTCCTTTCTCCCGGCTAATTTTGGCGGCTTCAGCCAAGTAAACCTCACCTACTGAAGAGCCGATAACCTGAAACGGTATACCGATAACCCTTTGAGCGAGTGCGTACCAGCCGACCGCTGACGGTCCGTAGAAAACTGCCAGCATAAAGGCAGGAAGCTGCAGCCCCAGCTGGTTGAGTCCAGAAGACCAAGTAGACATAAGAGGGAATTTCATGTATCGTTTTGCCATTTCGCCGAGACCCGAGAAAGTGATATCGGTTCGGCTAAAGCCTTGCTGCCTCTTGATAGCTTTAATAAGCCGGGCGCTGCCGCTTACCCGTCCGATGGCATCCCCGAAAAGAAGTCCCCAGTTGCCAAATTGAAACAACCCCCCCCTATTTGCACAGACATCATGCCAAAGCTTTGGCTGAGCTTCGTTTTAGCTAATTCTCCAAATTGTTTTTCACGTACCGCCCATCCATTCAAAATTTGATATAAACCCCCACCGAGTAAACTGAAGGGAAGAAGCCACAGGCAGCCGGCCAAGACTGGGGTATCCGTCATTCGGCTGATAGTGCCGGCAAAGAAGACTGTGCCCAGCATAAGAAGCAGACATACCGTACCCAGTATCAGTGCACATAAAGCAATCAGGTTGGAGACTCCTTTCTTATCAGGTACGATGGGGATGGCCTGTTCATACTGCAGGGATCCTATAACGGTAAATATGGACAGCAAAGCTACATATACGGAAAGCACGCCGAATTGTTCGGGTGTGTAAAGCCTGGTCAGTACGGGAGAGGCGGCAACCAGAAGCAGCTGGCTAAAGGCGGTTCCTCCTGCAAGGACGGAAACCTGCTTGACGAAAGGCCGGTTCAGCATACTTTGAGAAACCAGCTGCCTGACCCTCCCGCTCACAGTCCCCTCAGAACTTTCACTACCTGCTCTTGAATCTCCTCCGGTATATGAGGCCACAGCGGAAGGGATAAAACTTCCCGGGAAGCCCGCTCAGTATGTGGCAGAGAAGAAACTGCCGCATGGTTGTAAACAGGAAGGAGATGGACCGACGTTTCATAATAGATCATGGAGCCGATTCCCGCGTCTGCAAGAGCTTTTTTGGCCTTATCCCGTTTCCCCTGTAATACGCGTACCGTATACTGATGAAAAATGTGAAATTCATCCTCACTTACAAATGGAGCCCGTATATGTTCCACCCCTTCAAACAAAGAGGAATACCGGACTGCTGCCACCCTTCGCATCCGGTTCCATTCATCAACAAAAGGAAGTTTTACCCGCAGGATGGCAGCTTGAATTTCATCCAGTCTGGAATTGTATCCGAGCATTTCATTGTAATATTTATGTGCGGCCCCATGTGTACGCAGCATACGAGCTGCAGCTGCCATATCCTCACGGCTGGTTACAAGCAGCCCTCCATCCCCATATGCACCGAGATTTTTGGTGGGAAAGAAAGAATAGCAGCCGACGTCGCCAAAAGTTCCTGCCATTCCGGTTCCGAGCTTTAAACCGAAAGCCTGTGCTGCATCCTCAATAACAAAGAGCCCGTTATCGGCAGCAATCTTCATTATTTCATTCATGTCGGCCGGAGCCCCAAACAGATGTACTGGTAAAATAGCCTTAGTCCGGGGGGTGATTGCTTTCTTGACCTTATCAGGATCCAAGCTAAAATACCCTGGCTCTATATCGGCAAAAACCGGAACGGCTCCCGCTTGGCTGATCGCTTCCGCCGTAGCAAAAAAAGTAAAGGACGGTGTAATCACTTCGTCGCCTTCACCAATGCCGGCTGCTTTTAATGCAATAAGTAAGGCATCCGTTCCCGAGTTAACACCTACTGCATACTTTACTCCCAGATAAGCGGCTGCGGCTGCTTCAAAGGCCTCTACCTCGGGGCCCAAAATAAATGTCCCTGAACGCAGTACGTTCAGTACAGCGGTCTGCAGGGCATCTCCTATTTCGGACCATTCATCATTTAATTGAAAAAACGGAACTTTCACATGGTTCATCTCCCTTTCCTTCAACTGCTACTCCGATCCACGTTCTGCTAGTCCCCTGCCCCGCTTGAAATAACATCGTCCGCAGTATGGACAATGGATTTCATCCTTTCGTACTTGCATGCTTTCTCCGCATACACAAGCCCATCCCCTGAAACTGGCAGGAATGCCGGCCATGATGGCATGAGCAGGTACATTCTTGGTAATGACGGCACCGGCTGCAATGAAAGCATATTCTTCAATGGTTATCCCGCATACAATAGTCGAATTAGCCCCGATAGTGGCTCCTTTTTTAACCCGGGTAATAAGATAATCCTTTTTCCGGTTGCGGGGAAAGGATGACCTGGGAATCTTTACGTTGGTAAATACCATACTTGGTCCGCAAAATACATGGTCTTCCAGAATAACCCCTTCGTAAATGGATACATTATTTTGGATCTTGACACCACTGCCGATTCGTACTCCTCCCGCCACAAAGACGTTTTGTCCAAGGATACAATTCTCTCCGATCTCAGCTCCTTCCATCACATGACTGAAATGCCATATTTTCGTCCCGGATCCAATGCTGGCCCCCGCATCCACATATGACGATTCATGGACAAAGTAACTGTCTTTGCTCATCTTTTTCTCCTTCCCGTATTCGTAAGGATAAAAATGCAAAATGCGTTAGCATTAGTCCACTTCCTGCATCGCTTGTTCCAAAACACGTATAACTGCCGCCCCGCTCTCTCCATCCGTAAGCGGGACTGCCCTGTTCTTCACACAGTCGATAAAATGCCGGCATTCCAGAAGCAGAGGCTGTGCATGACCGGTAAACACCACTTCCCGGTTCTTGTCTTCAATATTCAGATCATCCTTAACCCATTTCCGATGGAGTGTTACCGTCTGATGCTCCTCCTCATAGACAAACATTCCTTCCGTCCCCCTAATAAGCAATCTCCTCTCCTGCTCCGGCCACAGCCAGGAGCAGTACAAAGATGCTTTTACACCATAAGGAAATGTCAAGTGGAGTTCTACCTCATCTTCAATATCACGCTGAATCAGCCGCTTTCCGTATGCCTTGACCTCAACCGGATCCGCATCCAGCAGATGAAGGCACACAGCTAAATCATGAACCCCCAGGCTCCAAAGCACATTTTCCGCTTTCCTGATTTTTCCCAACTTACGCCGGGTATGTGCCAGGCTATGTACCCGCCCGATCATCCCTTTCCCAATAGCTTTACGTATCCATTGAACGGCCGGCTGATGAACCAGAAGATGCCCTACCATCAGCACACGCCCCTTACCTTTGGAAATTTGTACCAAATCCTCTGCCTCTGCAGAAGTTAACGTCATCGGTTTTTCCACAAAAACGTCAAGCCCCTGTTCCAGGGATTGTTTGGCAAGAGGATAATGGTCCGTTGCCGGGGCTGCTATGATAACCGCTTCAGCTCCGGATTCAAGCAGGTCCTTATGGGAAGCGTAAAGCCGGGCCTGCGGATAATGGACCGCCAGGGCTGAACGGAGCGATGTCGAAGTTTCGGCAACGGCGTAGAGATGGCCAAGCTCCTGAAAAGTACGGATCAGATTCATTCCCCACCGGCCCGCTCCAATTACTCCTATCCGTATCATAAAAGATGAACCTTCTCTCTCCATTGGGATGATTTCACGGCATTTCTTGTATCAAACACAAGACTTGCGTGCTCGGCTACCCACCCGTAGTCAATAACCCGGTGATCAGTTAGAATCAGCACCAAATCCGCTTTCCGGATTTCTTCTTCTGTTAAAGATACAGATGCAAGGCTCCATTCCCCGTCATGGATGAACGGAACCAGGGGATCATGGTAACGCACTTCCACTTTGCTTTGAAGCTGTTTCATAATGAGAAGATTAGGAGATTCCCTATAGTCCGAAAGGTCCCTTTTATATGCGGCACCCAGTACAAGAACTGTCATTTTTGAAAAGGGTTTTTCCAATCGGTATAACAAATCAAGCGTTCGTTCTACAACAAAACCGGGCATGCCCCGGTTGATTTCACCGGCAAGTGCTATAAAATGAGTATGGAAATGAAACTCTTTCGCTTTCCACTCCAGATAATGCGGATCAATCGGAATACAATGCCCACCCACCCCCGGTCCGGGATAAAATGGCAGGATTCCGAAAGGTTTGGTAAAAGCCGCATCCAGTACTTCCCACACGTTAAGACGCATTCGGTAGCATAATTGGGCCAGTTCATTGACGAGTGCTATATTAACCGCACGAAACGTATTCTCAAATACTTTTACAAGCTCCGCAGCATCCGTGCTGCTGACCGGCACCACATGCTCCACGGTCTGCTCATAAAAACACTGTGCCACTTCCAGCGAGCCGGGACCTATCCCTCCTACAATTTTGTTTGTGTTTTTCGTGGAGTATCGTGTATTTCCCGGATCGACACGCTCAGGTGAATGGCTTACGAAAAAATCTTCTTCCACCCGTAGACCCGAGGATTCAAGAATAGGCAATATAACCTCACGCGTAGTTCCGGGATATGTGGTGGACTCCAGGCTAATCAGTTGTCCCGGCTTCATTCTGGACGAGATTTCCCCAGCCACATGTGTCACAAACCGTAAATCAGGGGACCTGTTTTTCGTCAGGGGAGTTGGAACACAGATAACCACCGCATCCATTTCCGAAATGCAAGTAAAATCCGTCTCCGCCCTTAATCTGCCCTCAGAAACCACTATCCGCAGTTCTTCCTGACAAACATCGTCAATATAACTTAAACCACGGTTTACCATGTCCACCCTTGCTTGATTTCGGTCAAGCCCGATAACGGAGAAACCGACTTTCGCTTTCTCCACAGCAAAAGGAAGTCCTACATAGCCGAGTCCGATCACTCCGACTATCGCCGTTTTCTCCCGTATACGCCGCAGCAAGCTTTCCTTTGCAATGAGCTTCATTTCAACTCCCATCCCGGATCTCTCCTTTGCTTTCTTTTGATGTCAATCATACTGATATGCCCGCTGCTTGAGGTTATGGGCATTAAAGACGCTGCCAATCAAATGAGCTTTGACATGATCGAGCTGCGATTTGGCTTTCCTCGCTTTTTCCTGCGATGTTTTACCGGAGCGGATCACAAGCAGAACGCCGTCTGCCAACCGGGACAAAACGAGTCCGTCACTGACCGGCAGGATAGGAGGGGAGTCGATCAGGACCATATCATAATCTTTTTGTAAAATGACCATGAACTGCTGCATATCTAAACTGCCCAGGAGCTCTGACGGATTCGGGGGAAGCGGGCCGGCCGGAAGCACGTGCACAAGTGCATCTTCCACATAATGGATGGCGTTTTCCAGCGGTGCCTGGCCTAACAGAACATTCGACAAACCCGGAAAATGAGGTATATGGAACCACTCATGCTGGGTAGGCTTTCTAAGGTCCGCATCTACCAGCAAAATCCGTTTTTTTTCTTGTGCCATGGCCACAGCCAGATTTGCTGCTACTGTAGACTTTCCTTCTCCCGGCAGGGAACTTGTGATGACAAGCGAATGAATCGGTCGGCTTAAACCCGTATACCTGATATTTGTCCGCAGCGTTCGAAATACTTCGGCTGCAATTGATTTTGAATGATCAAGGCAAAACAGATGTCTGACCGGCTTCCGTGCTCTCACTTCTGGCTTCCCTCCTTTTCTTTTTTATGTCCGTCTTTTTTCTGCCGGTTTTAAACTTCACTCTTGGTACTGTCGCGAGAACAGGTATACCGAGGAACCGTTCCACTTCCTGCTCTGTTTTAAAGGTACGGTCCAGCACTTCGGATAAAACTGCAACCAATATGCCCAGAACTATGGACGCCAGAAATGCCAACAGCATATTCAAGAAAGGTTTGGGGCGTATAGGGGTTAGCGGTCCATTCGGATCCGCTTTGTCCAGAATGGAAACATGATCCACTTTGAAAACCTCATGGATATAAGTAATGAAGGTTTCCGCAACCAAATTGGCAGTCTCGGACGCTCTTCTTGCCTCCTGATCTTCTACATATACCGTTGTAACGAGCGAATCCCCGCTTGCCTGAAACCGGATTCGTCCGATCAACTCATCAGAGCTCCAGGGAAGTTTGCCCTGTTCGATTACCTTTTCTGCAACCTTCCTGCTTTTGATGATCTCCCCGTAAGTAGAAACCAGACGCTGTGCTGTTGTCAGGTCTGCCATACTAACCTGATTTTCCGTTTGTTGGCTTCTTACAAGCAGAGTGGTTTTAGCCTCATACCGGGGAGTCATCCATACGAAGCTGAAGAAAGCTGCAGTGCCAACTGCCACAATAACTCCCAAAACAATCCACCAAACACGCTTTTTCACTGCTCTTACAATTTGGGATATTTCAATGTCCATGCATAACGAACTCCTTCTTCTTGGCTGAACCATGCACAGGACCAAGGTCCTACCGTCCGTCCAGCAGATGTACAAGTTTTTTGTACTACACTTTATGCACGAATCTATGAAATATTCCTAGTACCGCTTTTATGTAAGCATATAGCCCCATTTGATGAAAAATTCAAAATAAAACGATGATGAATAAGTAATCAATTTGTAAAAAACCTAGCCATTTAGAGCGTAATTTATTGTTTAAATGTGTTCATCGTCAATATATAGTTATAATTTGAATCAATTATTAAATATGCCTAAACTTAAAAAATAGGACGGAAGTAAGAAATCTTTTCAAAGAATTTGAGAAATGAGTCTAAACTGCAGCAAGGCCTAATACAATACAACTAGTTGTGGGAATAAACGGTTGAGGTGAAGAAAGTGAAAATATTAGTAACAGGCGGAGCCGGATTCATCGGATCTCATGTAGTGGATGCCTATATTCAGGAAGGTTATGAAGTAGTTGTAGTGGATATTCTTAGTACGGGAACCCTGCTTAATGTACACCCAAAAGCCAAGTTTTATCAGGTAGATATTCGATCAAAGGAATTAAACCGGGTTTTTGATGAGGAACGTCCTGATATTGTGAACCATCATGCCGCACAAAAATCGGTCCCCAAGTCCTGGGAAGATCCTATGCTGGATGCAGACATCAACATATTGGGGCTGATGAATATCCTGCAACTTTCCGTGGAGTACAAGGTACAGAGGATCATATTTGCTTCCTCAGGGGGGGCTTTGTCAGGAAATGCGCTTAGTTATCCAACCAGTGAACAAGCCTTTCCCTCCTTTCAATCACCTTATGCCATTACAAAATATATCAGTGAAAAATACATACATCTGTATGCGGAAATACACAGGACAACTTATGTAATCCTCCGTTATGCAAATGTATACGGAGCGCGGCAGATTGCGGAAGGGGAATGCGGGGTTATTCCTGTCTTTTTGCACAATTTGCTCACCGGGCAACCTTCGACTCTGTATACATATGATGATATGCCCCGAGGCACGTTGAGAGATTATGTATATGTAAAAGATGTGGCGAAGGCTAACGTGCTTGCATTGACCGAGGGTCAGCAAACCATTGTTCACATTGGAAGCGGTCAGGGAGTTTATACGGCCGATTTGTATGAACTGCTTCAAACTGTTACCGGTATATCACTTCCTCTGATGATTGACAAAGAACGACAAGGAGATATCAAGTATAGTTTACTTGATTGCAGCAAGGCTTATGAGGAACTGGGTTGGAAACCGCAGACCGGCTTGCTGGAAGGACTGACGCAAACGGTAGAATATTTATTTTCGGGACCAAGGGAAAAGGAAAAACAGGCAACTGCCAATTGAATACCAGGGTTTTCTAAGCAATTATTCGGAGCTCCTTCATGGGGCTTCTTTTTTTGATGAAAAATTTTTTGTTGTTGTAAAATTAAGGAATATATATTAAAATGACGTAAAAATATTATATATTTCTACAATATGGAGGGACAGCCATGAAGGATCCGCTTCTTCGCATTGAACACTTACAGACCTCCTTTCGCATTCTGGATAATTATTACGCCGCAGTGGATGACGTTTCTTTAACGGTTCATGAGAATGAAATTGTTGCCATTGTTGGGGAGTCCGGCTGCGGAAAAAGCGCTCTCGCGCTTTCTATCATGCGATTACATAATGAAGCCAATACGAAGCTGCAAGGATACATACACTACAAAAATCGGGATCTTCTCAAGATGTCACCTGCACAAATAAACAAAATCCGCGGCTCTGACATCGGGATGATTTTCCAAGAGCCTCTTACCGCCTTGGATCCTCTTATGACGGTCGGAAAACAAATAGAAGAGAATTTGACTTACCATACTAAACTTTCCAAAGCAGAAAGAAAAGACCGTACCCTGGACTTGCTGAAGCAAGTCGGAATTCCAAAACCTGAGCGCACTTATAAACAATATCCTCATGAACTATCCGGTGGAATGAGACAGCGGATTGTCATTGCAATTGCTGTCGCTTGCAAGCCTTCACTTATTATAGCCGACGAACCTACAACAGCCTTGGACGTAACCATTCAAGCCCAAATTTTGAATCTGTTAACCTCCTTGCAGCAGCAAACCAAAATGGGAGTCATTTTAATTACACATGACTTAAGTGTTGTAGCCGAAACGGCAGACCGCATTGTAGTAATGTATGCCGGCCAAGTGGTCGAAACAGGAACCGTCCAGGAGATTTTCCGCAACCCTCTTCACCCGTATACCCGTTCTTTGCTAAATTCGATTCCTTCGGCGTACTCTAAAAGAGCTAAATTACATGTCATTCAAGGGGTTGTCCCTTCCTTATCCAAACTTCCGCGCAGCGGCTGCCGTTTTCAATCGCGAATTCCATGGATCCCGGCAAACCGGCATGAAGAAGAACCTGTTCTGCATGAAGCAGCACCGGACCATTGGGTACGGTGTACTTGTTATAAGCATTTCGACTTCAAAGACGGGAAAGGAGACCCCATCACACATGGCACTGCTTAAAGTAGATCAATTAAAGGTGCATTTCCCCATTCACGGAGGCTTCTTCGGGCGTGTTTTGGACCACGTCCATGCCGTGGATGATGTAAGTTTTGAAGTGCAGGCAGGGGAAACTTACGGCATCGTCGGGGAATCCGGCAGCGGTAAATCAACGACAGGAAACGCCATTATGCGGCTGATCAAACCGACAAGCGGACAAATTTTGTTCCATCAGGTGGATCTAACGAAATTGAGCCGTTCCGAACTGCGCAATCATCGCAAAAATATTCAGATGATTTTTCAAGATCCATACTCTTCGTTAAATCCGAAGAAACGGGTCCTTGATATTATTGCCGAACCGCTGCGAAACTTTGAGAGGCTCTCCCCGGATGAGGAACGGAAATCTGTTCAGCATTACCTCGATAAAGTTGGTTTAAGCCCGGATAATATCTATAAATACCCGCATGAGTTTTCGGGAGGGCAGCGGCAGCGGATTGGAATTGCGCGTGCATTGACGTTAAAACCGAAACTGATTATTGCGGACGAACCTGTCTCCGCGCTGGATGTTTCCGTCCAGGCGCAAGTACTGAATTTTATGCAGGATTTGCAAGCGGAACTTGGCTTAACTTACATATTTATTAGCCACGATTTAGGCGTAATCCGTCATATGTGTGACCGGATTGGTGTTATGTACCGGGGCCGTCTGGTTGAAGAAGCTCCAAGTGCGGATATTTTCTCAAACCCCCAGCATATTTATACAAAACGGCTGCTTTCGGCCATCCCGGATATCCGTCCAGAGTATCGGGAACGGCAAAGTGAGCTGCGCCGGCAAGTAAACGAGGAATATCAAAAGCATTACGTGAAATATTTTGACGAACATGGAGGCGTATACGATTTAAAATCTATTTCCCCGACACACAGGGTTGCATTACCATAGAGGAGCGATGAACATGTGGAAATTTATATTGCGAAGATTCCTGATCATGATACCGCAATTAGTTATATTAAGCGTGCTCGTGTTCCTGCTGGCGAAAGCAATGCCAGGCGATGCGCTGACAGGAGCAGCTCTGGATCCAAATGCAAATCAAAAAGCCATTGAGGAGCAGCGTGAAAAATTAGGGTTAAATGACCCTGTCCCGACTCAATATATACGCTGGATTAAAAATGTTGCGCAAGGCGACTTTGGAGTCTCCTATGCTCATAAAATGAAAGTAACCGATCTAATCGGGGAACGCCTAGCGAATTCAGTCACCTTGGCCTTTTTTATTCTCCTTCTTACATACCTCATTGCCCTTCCGCTCGGCATGGTAAGCGGACGATGGAATGACTCGTGGGCAGACCGCTTTATCACATTTTATAATTATCTCGGTTTTGCTACACCGCTCTTTATTTTTGGACTAATCATGCTTTTTGTTTTCGGCTTTCAACTGGCCCTTTTTCCTACTGGGGGAAGTGTAGATCCTTATGTAGAAGCAGGTACCTTTGCTTACTACATGAGCAAGTTCAATCACCTTCTGCTCCCTGCTTTTTCCGGGGCACTAATCTCAACTGTGGGAATTGTACAATATTTGCGAAGCGAAATTATTGATACGAAACATAAAGATTTTGTGCGTACGGTAAGATCAAAAGGTGTTCCGGAATCCAAAGTTTATTCCAGACATATTTTGCGTAATTCTTTCCTGCCAATCGCCGCTTTTTTGGGGTATGAAATAACAGGATTAGTGGGCGGGGCTATCTTTTTGGAGAGCATCTTTAGTTATCCGGGAATAGGACAATTATTTATACAGTCCATTTCCCAACGTGACTTTAGTGTAGTAACCGCACTGGTTATGCTCACCGGTTTTGCGACGCTTCTGGGAACGCTCCTTTCTGACATTATTCTCAGTATCGTTGACCCGCGTATCCGTATTGATTAAGGGAAAGGACGAATATTCATGATAACCAAGCCTGAAAAACAAGTTATGTCTGTTCATCTCGAAAAAAGCCCCTCCACTTTTTCCATTATGTGGCGTGAAATTCGTCAAGATAAACTTGCGATGTTTTCATTATTCTTTCTTGCCTTGCTCCTGCTGGCTGTCTATTTGACTTCCTTTATTTTGAAGGAAGAAGACATCGTACGGGTTGATTTGCTCTCGATTTATTCCCCTCCATCGGCAGAGCATTGGTTAGGAACTGATTACGGGGGACGGGATATTTTCGGCCAGCTTATCATCGGTACTAGAAATTCCTTTACCATCGGGGCAGCGATAACCGTTCTCACCTGTTTAATCGGTCTCACTATAGGCCTTATTGCCGGTTATTTCGGAGGAATCGTGGATAACATCATCATGCGTGTGATCGATTTCATCATGCTGATGCCCTTCCTTATGCTTGTGATTGTTTTTGTTACCATTGTCCCTACTTACAACATCTTCACTTTTATTTTAATTATGAGCATTTTCTTGTGGACCGGTAAGGCGAGGCTCATTCGTTCCAAAGTATTAGCGGAAAAAGAACTCGATTATGTCTCTGCCTCCAAAACATTAGGGACACCAAATTGGAAAATTATGATTTTCCAGGTATTGCCCAATTTAAGTTCCATCATTATTGTCAGTGTCACATTAAACCTGGCAGGTAATATCGGGATTGAATCAGGCCTTACTTTTCTGGGATTTGGTCTGCCGGAAAGCACACCCAGCCTCGGTACACTTGTCAGTTACGCCAGAAATCCGGATGTCCTGCAGGATAAATGGTGGATTTGGTTACCTGCATCAATGATGATTTTAATGTTGATGCTGTGTATAAATTTCATCGGCCAAGCGTTAAAACGCTCAGCTGATGCCAAACAACGAAAAGGATAAGGGGGATTATTGAAATGGGCAAACCAAGGTTAGTCAAAGCATTAAGTGCGCTCGCCATCTCTGCCTTGCTGCTGTCAGCCTGCAGCGGAGGAAGCAGCCCGGGCAGCGGTGCAAATGGAAGCAAAGGAAGTGAACCATCCAATTCACCGAAAGTCGAAACAAGCAAGTTTCCCAGTGTCACTAAAAACGACAAACAAGAAATTCAAGACGGTTCCCTTACATTTGGTCTGGTAGCCGGCACACCATTTAAAGGTATCTTAAACAACGCCTTATATCAGGACCAACCTGATTTTGTAATCATTTCTAAATTTGATGAGAGCCTGCTCTATACGGATGAAAACTGGGAATTCAACAATGATGGTCCCGCAACGTTTACCATTTCGGATGACAAAAGAACCATTACTTTGAAGATCAGAGATAATGTGAAATGGCATGACGGCAATCCTGTGACAGCTGAGGATTTGGAATATGCCTATCTTGTCATCGGCAGTCCGAAATATACAGGAGTCCGTTACAATACACAACTACAACTGGTTGAAGGAATGGAAGAGTATCATGAAGGAAAAACCGATAAAATATCCGGTGTAAAAGTCAATGATGAAAAAACGATTTCTATAACCTATAAGGAACCTAACCCTTCTATGAAAACCGGGCTTTGGTCAGCACCGCTCCATAAAAAATATTTAGGGGATGTCCCGATTGAAAAATTGGCTGAATCTGATAAAATCCGCAAAAATCCAATAGGCTTTGGTCCTTTTAAAGTAAAGGAAATAGTGCCGGGTGAATCCGTGGAGTTTGAACGCTTTGACAACTATTGGGCCGGAAAGCCTAAACTGAAAAGCATGGTACTGAAAGTGGTCAATCCTTCCGTAGTCAACGCTTCTCTCAAAAAGGGCGAAATTGACATTGCCGAAGTAACCGCAGACCAGTATCCAAATACAAGCAAACTGAAAAATGTGCAATTAATCGGTGCAACGGATTTGTATTACAGCTATATTGGTTTTAAATTCGGCCACTATGACAAAGAGAAACAGGAAAGCGTCATGGATAGGGACAAATTTAAGGATGTCCGGTTGCGACAGGCCATGGCCTATGCCATTGACCGTAAAGCAATCGCTGACAAAATGTATTATAACCTTCGTTTTGAGGCTAATTCACCGATACCGCCTTCTTTGCCGAAATACCATAACAATAAACTTGGCGCCTATGACAAAGATGTAGAGAAAGCAAAGAAATTGCTGGATGAAGCCGGTTATAAGGATACGAACGGGGACGGATTCCGTGAAGATTCGAAGGAGCAGGAGTTCAAAATAAACTTATTAGCGATGGATGGCAGTGATATAAGTGATCCTCTTGCGAAGTTCTTTATTCAATCATGGAAAGACATTGGCCTAAAGGCAGAACTGGTTGATGGCCGCTTGCATGAGTTTAACTCCTTCTATGATATGATTAATAATGATGATCCAAAAGTCGATGTTTTTTCCGGCGCTTGGGGCACGGGTTCAGACCCGGATCCATCCGGTATTTGGGCAAAAGATTCAAAATTCAACAATGATCGTTGGGTCCATGATAAAAATAAAGAGCTTCTGAAAGCGGGAATCTCTGCAAAAGCAATGGATGACAAATACAGGAAAGACATTTACGACCAATGGCAAAAATTAATTCATGATGAAGTTCCATTAATTCCGCTTCATTATAAGTTTGAATTAACCGGCGTTAACAATCGTGTGAAAAACTATGATGTTGCTCCAGGCTCTAAATTAACCTGGAAAGACGTGGCCGTAACAAGCGAAAAACCGGAAGTAGAGAATTAATCAGACCTGCAATCGGCATAAACCTGAAATCGGACGATGCCAATTGCTTACACAAATAGCCCCATGCATACATCCGATGCAAGGGGCTATGCCTGCTCAAAAGTAGAATCTGATTTTAACATAACTGACGCTTTTTTTTAAAATAGATAATCCGAACAGTCTAAAGTTCGTCAAATCCGTTATCATCAGACACTTTGGCATATGTGCGGGATTTGGCCTCAAAGAAATCAGTCTTTGTCTGGTTTAAAGCTTCATCCGAGAAAGGACGGATCCATGGCATGCAATTATCGACCCCTTCATAAGCCGGCTGAAGCCCCATTGTTTTAAGACGTTTATTGGCAATAAAACGGATGTACCGCGAAAAATCATCCAGATCAATCCCGTCTATTTGATTCAGTACGTAGTGGGCCCACTTTTCTTCAAGCTTAACGGCCTGATCGATGGTATCGTACACATATTGGATACGTTCGCTTGTGTTTAGTTCAGGAAAATCGGTCAAAAGAAGTTTGAACACTTCACCAAAGAAGTAGGCATGTTGAGCCTCGTCCCGTTGAATATAACTGATCATTTGGCTCGTTCCCAGCATTTTTTGCTGGCGGGCCAGGTGGTAAAAGAAGGCAAAGCCGCTGTAAAAGAAAATACCCTCCAAAATCATGTCAGCTACGACGGCCTCGAAGAAGGTAGCCGGGGTAGGCTCATCCCGAAAACGCTGATACAACTCCGCAATAAACAGATTCCTTTCCAGCAGAATCTCATCTTTTTTCCAGTACTCAAATACTTCCTTCTGTACCTCATAATTAGTAATGCTCGACAAAACGTAGGAGTAAGATTGATTATGAATAACTTCCTGCTGGTTGATAATCGCCGCGATGGCAACCAGGGACGAATCCGTAAAATAATTTCCCACATCTGTAACAAAGTTGGTTTGCATACTATCCAGGACAGCCAGAAGACCGATAATTTTTTTGTAGGTCTCCTGTTCTTGTGCCGTCAGCTGTTCAAATTGCAGCTTGTCCTTATTCATTGGAATTTCAGACGGAATCCAGTGGTTGGCAATCAGAACTTTATATAGTTTATACATTTCTGGCTTCCGGATATCATCCCAATTCAAAATGGAAGAGCATGAGCCTTCGATGAGTTTGTCGGATTTATTGGGTGCCGTCGTATCAAATACTTTCTGTCTGGTTAACATCTTTGATCCTCCTGTTGGTACATTCTTAACTACGGAAATGATGCTCCGCCCAGCTTATGTGCATACCACGCAATCTTCCACTTCCACTGCACGGCTGCGGACATAATAGCTTGCTTTCAGGCCGCTTCTCCATGCATCCAGGTGAAGTTCCAGGAATTGCTTGGCTTTAATGTCAGGTTTAACGTACAGATTGAAGCTTTGACCTTGGTCAATATGGCGCTGACGGGCGGAAGCCTGTCTGATTGACCAGTGCTGATCAATATGGAAAGCGGTCTTGTAATACCAGATCGTTTGCGGACTCAGATCCGGAGCCGGGTTTGCTATCTTGTAAGTCGTTTTTTCCTCATAAGAGATCAGGTCATAGATCGGATCAATGGAAGCCGTGGATCCAGCTATAATGGAGGTTGATCCGTTTGGTGCAACCGCCATAAGGTACCCGTTTCTCATACCGTTTTCCTTGGTCTGCTGCTGAAGCTTCTTCCATTCTTCAGACTTATACCCTTTTAGTTCAAAATACTCCCCGGTCTCCCAGCCCGATCCTTCAAAGAGCGGATAAGCCCCTTTTTCCCGGGCCAGTTCCATAGAGGCTTGAATGGCAAGGAAACTGATCCGTTCGTATAAAGCTTCATTATAGACTACTGCTTCTTCACTTTCCCACTGAATTTTTTTCAGGGCAAGCAGGTGATGAAGGCCAAATGTGCCAAGGCCAATGGCACGATAGCGTTTATTCGTATATGTAGCCTGAGGTACTTCAATCCGGTTAATGTCAATCACATTATCCAGCATCCGGATTTGAACCGGAATGAGGCGTTCTAGCACTCCGTCCGGAACAGCTCTGGCCAGATGAATACTGGACAGATTGCAGACTACAAAATCGCCCGCCTGCTTGCGGATCACAATCTCTCCATCGTTAAGCTCTTCCTCAATGAGAGTAGTGGCAGACATATTTTGCATAATTTCCGTACACAAGTTACTTGAATAGATCATTCCTTTATGCTTGTTCGGGTTAGCCCGGTTTACCGTATCGCGGTAAAACATGTAAGGCGTGCCTGTCTCCAGTTGAGAGATCAGAATCCGCTTCATGATATCAATGGCCTGAACGGTTGTCCGGCTGAGCTGCGGATTATTGACACACTCTTCGTATTTTGTACGGAAACTGCCCTCTCCCACTTTCTCGTCATAGAGATCTTCCAGTGAATACCCCATAACCTGACGGACTTCATGAGGATCAAACAAATGGAACTCCCCGCGCTGCTCTACCGCTTCCATAAATAAGTCAGGGATGCACACGCCCGGAAAAATGTCGTGGGCTCTCAGACGCTCATCCCCGTTATTCAGTTTTAAATCCAGAAAAGACAGGATGTCCTTATGCCAAACGTCCAAATATACAGCGATACTGCCCTTTCTTGTACCGAGCTGATCCACGCTCACCGCCGTATTGTTCAGCTGGCGAATCCATGGAAGCACCCCGCTGGATTTTCCTTTATATCCCCGGATGTCGGAACCTCTGGAACGGACCTTGCCCATGTATACCCCGATACCGCCACCCATTTTGGATAGTCTCGCAATGTCCGTATTGGAATCATAAATGCCCTGGAGGGAATCATCCACTGTGTCGATAAAGCAGCTGGACAACTGACCTGCCCGGGCCTTTCCGGCATTGGAGAGAGTAGGAGTTGCTACGGTCATGTACTGGTTGCTTAGTGCCCAATAAGCCTCCTTTACCCACTTAAGACGGGTACTGCGCTTTTCCTGTATCATCAGCTGCATGGCAATGATCATAAAACGCTCCTGCGGCAATTCATAAAATTCGCCGGCAAAGCCGGTCGCCAAATATCTTTCAGCAAGAGTAATCAATCCGACGTAAGGAAATAACTTGTCCTTTTCCGGTTGAATGGCTCGGCCTAGATCCTCGATCTCTTCTCTGGAATAGCTATCTATTAATTCTGCTTTATAAATCCCTTTTTCACAAAGCATGGAGATCAGTTCGTAGAAAGAGCCGTAAGGACTACCTTCAATGACCCCGTTCCGGAAGGTTAGTGAATAGGAGCGGTTTTGAGCCGCTATATAATAAAGTTCCTGCAAATAAGCTGCAGCTGCCGGAAAAGTCCATTCAGGTTCATCTTTCGTGATGCATTCCACAGCGGCGGTCTTCAAGGACCGATAAACGGCCAGTTCCGCTTGCTGATCATCTTTATCCGGAACTGCTATCGCATATTTCACCCAGTTATCAGCCCGTAAATGAGGAAAATCCTTAAGCAGTTCAGCTGCCACCTGCTTCGTCATGTTCATTTTGATTTCTGTATATAGATGGTCCTTCTCATGCTCTGTCATGGCCATTCTCGAAACACTCCTCTTCTCTTAATTCATAGGCATCTGACTATGTAGGAACAACTTTTAGAAAGAAAATAAAAGCATCCTTTTTTCGGGAAAAAGATGCTCACTTCTAGGTCAAGCAAAACGATTACGTCACCTTATTTCACAAGCGATATTGTCCCACTTTGAAAACAAGATTAGATAAGAAGACTCATATCCTTGAGCTAGATAGAACACTTTTCCATCCTCGTGGATTTCCGTTCTTATTTTGTGGCAGGTCTCCTGGCTCAGGTTCCCCGTCATCTTCCGAATCCTTCCCATTTCTCTACAATGAAACAGTGAAATATCGACAAAGAAGAGACTCCCCCTCACAGTGGCGGGACCGCGTCGGATTTGCACCGACTTCCCTTTTAATATTACAAACACCTCAATATGAAGTATGTTAATCACCACAAAACACAATATATAGTTGTCGAAGAGAACTATATCACAAAAACTTAGGAATGACAACAAACCCAATTTAACGAAAAAAGGCGAAAATAGGATGTAATTTTATGCATGCTCGCATTCAAATGGATCTTTCCGTTATTTCCGATTTTGCATGACCCTCGCAAAGTTTCTCCAACGTAAAAAAACACTATCCATCCGTGCAGCGCCCCTTATTATATCATATGAAAAGGCGGGATTGTTGGTCTCTTTCAGTAAGCAAAAAAACCATGCTCGGATTAGAGGCATGGTTTAGACTAGAATTTATCTTTATTCGTAATCGTATATGGTAACGCCTTTTACGACCCGGTTTACACTGCCGCTTGGAGAAGGGTTATCCGGTTTTATGTTTAAGGAAATCGATTTATAAACTGCAAGCAGTTGGGCATGGGCAATATATTCGAATGAAAGCCATGTATCGTCCGCAGAGCCCAAGTCTTCTTTTTCCCCAAAGAAGTAATAGTCTGCAATCTCGTCCACTTCTTTTTCATAAACATCGGAAATGACGGCCAGGTTAACCCGTGCAGGATCCGCTTTCAATTCCTTTAACAGGTCCAGATCATATTTTCGTGTATACGGATGCTTACTGAGAAATAGCACGATCATCGTCTGGTCATCAATCAGAGATTTGGGGCCATGCCTGAAACCAAGGGGAGACTCGTAGTATACTGATAATTTTCCAGCTGTCAATTCCAGAAATTTCAAGGAGGCTTCATGGGATAGTCCCAGAAATGGACCGGAACCGAGATAAACGATTTTTTGGAAAGATTCGGCCGCCATCGTTTCCAATTTTTCCGCCCGGGTATTAAACATAGTTTCAACACGATCGGCCAGCCTGGTGATAACGGTTTGGTAATCTCGAATCCCCTCCTCCCGGAACAATAAAAGAGCCGTCAGCATCATACAGGTAAAACTGCTTGTCATGGCAAAACCTCGGTCGTTGGACCCTTCCGGCATGAGTAAAAGCAAAGTTCTTTCATTGTCTGAAGAGCCTGCCGCCAGATATCCTTCCGGGTTACAGGTGATGTTGATTTGATAAAAATTCCGTACCAGTTGTTCACCCAGCTTCACAGAGGCTACACTTTCCGGACTATTTCCGGAGCGGGCAAAAGAGACCAGCAGAGTAGGTGTTTCTCTCTCAAAAAAATAATAAGGATTGGATACCAGATTTGTTGTGGCAATGCTTTGGAAATTGAACCGTTGCTTACCGCCTTTTTGTTGCAGATACGGAAGAATCGTTTCTCCTACAAATGCTGATGTGCCGGCCCCTGTAAAAATGACATTGATTTTCTCATGTTTGTCAAAGAGCATTTGAAAAAAAGCTTTGATTCGGTCTTGCTCGGCCGCCAAGCTGGCATTAGCCTCTTTCCATAACCTAGGCTGCTGGGCAATTTCTTTCAGTGTGTTGAAAGCCCCTGTTTCGCGGCTTTTTTCTTCAGAATAATTAATAAACAAGAAAATCACCTCTTTATTGGAATAAAAAAATAATCCTGAAATAAATAAGTTACTTATATGCTAAGCTCTGTTGCGTAGTAATACCTGTCTCCTCTTGCTATACTGATGGAGTGTTCAACAGGAAGATTGCCTGAATAAGCGGTACGTTCAATTTTCATGGCAGGGTTTCCAGGTTGTCCGTCCAAAAAGGGAGCTTCCTTTTCCTTTATAATAACCGCTTTGAATCGTTCGTGGGCAGATGTTAAAGATAGCTGATAATCAGTCCGGAATATTTCGTACATGGAGCGCTTCTCCAGTTCATGGCGGGTCAAGCCGGGGAATATATTTACCGGCAGGTAAGTCGTTTCTACCATAATGGGCTCATCTTCAGCAGACCTTAAACGCTTTATTTTATAAACCGGTGTTTCTACTTCCAGTTCCAACTTCTTCGCTATTTTAGAAGAACAAGGTGATATCTCAAAATTGATTACTTCTGTAACAGGATGTTTGCCAAGTTTTTTCATTTCTTCGGAAAAACTGTAAAATTTAATCAGACTTTGTGTGTAAGTCTGAGGCGAGACAAAACTCCCTCTGCCGTGTTCTTTGTAAATATATCCTTCATTTTCAAGTTCAATCATAGTCTGGCGAACGGTGGTACGGCTGATTCCGTAAGTTTCGCAAATCTCCCTTTCCGACGGCAGTTTCTCATGCTCCCGCCATTCTCCGGATTTAATTTTGTCCAGAATATGATCATATAGCTGGGCATATAAAGGAATCCGGCTTTTCTTGTCAATGATCATGGTCTCACCTTTCCCTAAAAAGTTCATTGTGATAATGTTGTCATTACCACTTGACACCCTTATTTAATACTTTTTATCCCCTTTTGTCAAGGTTACTTCCATTTTTTCTGAATTTTTTCTGGATTAACCCGGGTTAATACGTATATTGCCCGAGTTTGTTTTAACCTTTATATAATTTGAAGAAGAAGTAATAGACCTGGGAGCGCGGATTTTCCCTGTATTTGTTTGAAGATCATAACGGCTTTGATAGCCGGCCGGAATAGCGATTGTTATATTTCCCGAAACGGTTTGTACAGATGCTAATGACAAATCACCACTGAGCTGAACATTTCCAGAATTTGTTTGAACGTCCGGATTGCCCTCCATATCGATGAGTTTTATATTCCCCCCTTCACTCACCGCTTCAACTTTCCCTCTTGCTTTGAAGGCCTCAATATCGCCGGAACCTGTTTGAATATTAAGCGACTCTCCTTTATACCCGTCAAGTTTCACTTGGCCCGAGGTTGTTTTAAATACAGCGTGATCAGCCTTCATCTGCCGTATGCGCAGCCATTCGGATGTACTGCTTGCTTCAATTTTATGTAATGCCGCTTCTCTTGCCAGAACAAAAGTAATGTATTGGGTATCATCATTACGTGAAGCTTTATCCGCTAACTTTTCTAAGGACCCCGGCTTCGACAAATTAAGAGTAAGTGCTTTCTGGACTATGTCCGCCCCTTCCAAAACGTTAACCACCTGCTTATCTGCGCTTCCTTTAATTTCTATGTAATTAGTACCGTCTTCCGATTCCTTGCACTCTATTTGCACATTATAGTCTGTTTGAATATATACGGATTCCAGCTGTCCTGAATCAAACTTCCATATGCGGTCGTACTCTTGGAGAGGCGGGAAGAAAATCCAGTAGACAGCCAAAATCCCGGACAGTATGAGTGCTGCATGCAGCAACTGTCTTATTTTTTTATATCTTCCCATTTCAATACCCCTCTCTGGCCGCAGGTCTTACCTGCCTTCCGTAAGATCGATCTTAAAGCAAACATCTCATCCAATGGCTTTTAAACTTGTAAAATATGGTAATTTATTTTAATATTGAATTAGGAGGTGAAATCATACGCTTCACTAAAATCCTTATAACCCAATCATGAAAAGGAGGAAAAATGATGGAAAAGCTTGTTGTTCAAGAAACACCCGCTATTTTCCCAGTCCCTCGTTCCATGAAGATGGTTGGTTTAGGTTTTTTGTTGTCTTCGGTAGTTGGAATTGTTGCCGCAAAAGGAGCCGATCCGTCAGCTGTACGGGAAGTTGAGCAGACTTTGAAGGCCGCCGGTGTGAAGCGAATTGAGCATCACCCGGACCTGCTGTCCGGTAAAACTCCGGTTACTATTTTCATAGGAAGTGGAGTTGACCATCCCGCTTTCAAAAACGCTATTCATGCATTAAACCTGAATGTATCCGGCCTCCTTCCCAAAGAAGGATATCTTCTTGCCGCCGGACATGCCTTGTTGTCAAGAGGTATTGTTCTTTTAGCCGGTACGGACGCCCGTGCTACTTATTATGCTGCACAAACGTTTAGACAACTCATTCAAAGGAAAAATGGCCAGCCTTTTATTCCCGGCATTTTTCTTATTGATCATCCAGTTATGACTTACCGGGGAGCTATTGAAGGATTTTACGGAAAACCGTGGTCTCATCTGGACCGCCTGAGTCTCCTAACTTTTTTTGGGCGGCATAAGATGAATACGTATGTGTACGCCGCCAAGGACGATCCTTATTTAAGGGACAGATGGCGAGATTCATATCCCAAAGAAGAATTAAAGAAAATCCAGGAGCTTGTACAAGCATCCCGGGAACACCATATCGATTTTGTATACACCATTTCGCCGGGATTAGATATCTGTTTTTCGTGCGAGAAGGAATTCAAGCTTTTGATACAAAAGGCCGAGTCCATGTGGCAGATTGGGGTACGTCATTTCGCCCTGCTGCTCGATGATATATCCCTTGAAATGAAGTGCGAATCAGATAAAGACATGTTTGCCTCTTACAAAAGCCCGGCTGCTGCTGCTCATGCTTTCCTCCTGAACCGCTTTTATAAAGAATTTATTCTAACACACTCTCCCTCCAACAGCTTGTTGACCGTTCCTACCGATTATTACCAGGAAGAAACGACAGATTACCGGGAGTTATTCTCTGAGCTTGTCCATCCGGATATACGGGTTTACTGGACTGGTATAGGGATTGCTCCGGCCACAATCACCATAAAAGATGCTGATAAAATAAGTTCCATATTCAAGCACCCTTTACTTCTATGGGACAATTACCCTGTTACGGATTATATTCGCGAGCGCCTTTTCCTGGGGCCGCTAGAGGGCCGGGATGCCGGCCTAGCCGATCACGGAGTTATAGGCCTTACAGCTAATCCGATGGAACACGCTGAGTCCTCCAAGTTGGCATTATTCACAATTGCCGACTATGTTTGGAATCCAAAAGCCTATGACCCTTTTGTTTCATGGGAGGCAAGCCTTAAAGAATTTGGCGGTCCTGTTTACCCGGAACTGCGGAGATTTGCCGAAAATAACCTATCCTCTGCAGTCCGTGAAACCGAGTCTCCGACACTGACCAAGCTGATCCAAGCCCTGTGGAAATCATTAGATTCGGGTAAAGCGGAGAAGGAGGCAAGAACCCTTATTTTTGAGTTTTTACGACTTGAACAGCTCCCCAAAAAATTCTGGCTATTCAAAACAATAGCTTTCTGAGAGAGATTGAAGAATGGCTTCTTAAAATCAAGCATTACGGTATAGCAGGACAGGCATCTGTTCATCTCCTTACCGCTATAGCAGGGAATCTTCAGAAGGAAGCTAAAGAGTATCATAATCAGCTTCAAGAACAGCTGGCAAAAGATACGGTAGATGTATACGAACCCGTTACCCGTGCATCTTCACGCAAACTTGACGGCATTAACCGGATAAGAGGTACGAACGAGCTCATCCAGTATACTCCCGAATACGGCCCGCGGACAGAGACGAATGAGTGGGGATATGAAATAACCGTAAGGAATGGAAAAATTGTCAAACAAGGCGCTAATAATAATGAGATTCCCCCTGACGGATATGTCCTCAGCCTTCATTCGGAAGACTGGCTTAAGAACAACTCCATTGTGGGGGCAAAAGTTTCCATAGACCATTCTGAAGTGACCATACTGATTGAGAAAGGAATATATCCTGTCCCGAATAAAAAAGTGCTGGCCGCAGGAGTAATGGAGCCGTTCTTGAATAGGGTGTTGAAAGCGTATTCCCTTTGGAATGGAGGAGACGAAAATAAAGGCCCTTTCTCCTCACTATCCCCTTGGAAGGATTATAAACTTAGAAATATGACAGACGGGCGGCCAGATACGTTTTTTTGGAGCAATGGCGCACCTAAAGAGGGAGATTATGTCGGGGTTCACCTGGGACATAGGCAGGATATACACAGGATTGAGCTCTATATGGGCGCAGTAAATTCCGGTTCTCCCCAATACAATGACTATATCCATCAGGGTAAAATGGAAATTTCAGATAACGGATTCCACTGGATTTCCGTGGGAGCATTTACCGGACAAAGGGATATCATTATCGATCCTTCACCCGGAACCCAATGCAAAATGGTCCGTTTCCGGTGTACGTCCGAGCAAGTCGAGTGGGTCCAGATCCGTGAATTCACAGTTAAATAAATAAACCACAAAAGGTGCCCGCTGTTTTGATAGTGGACACCTTTGAACATGTAAACCGTCTGATTATATTTCCGGTTATTTCCTTATTTATGATTGTACAAGATGATCTTGCTCATTGACCACATCAGCAGATGCTCCCAAAAACAAGATGGACATCACTATTTTCATAACATGAATAAGCGGCTTCATCATAGCAATCTCATCTCCTGTTCTGTTTAAATTAATGAAATGTTCCTTATGATTTCATTCTAAAAAAAGAACAGTCTTCTATCCATCGAACAAGATGACACGCACTTACATTTCTGTAAGAAAATCTCCCCGTCCGGACAGATAGGATTAGATTCCATCCTCAATTCCATGTACAATAAATTCAGGGGTATATTTTTGTAAGGACAGGATACGGTACTACTACGATGTAAACCTGAGAAAGAAGGTGGACAACTTGGGCTTTGATGCAGATAGCTTTATTTTGCTATTCTCAGCCTTACTAATCATCGGTGTGCTTACCACCAAATTTTCTAACCGGATTGGACTGCCTTCCTTGGTCTTATATATCGCGGTTGGAATGATTTTAAATAAATTTATTTATTATGATAGTGCCTCGCTGACGAAGCTGTTTGGTATTCTGGCACTGATTATTATTATTTTTGAAGGCGGTCTTAATGCTAAATGGATCAGTATCCGAAAGGTCATTGTTCCAGCGGGTGTTCTGGCAACTATCGGTGTAATGATAACAGCAGGAATAGTCGGGATATTCGCCAAACTTATCCTCGGGTTATCCTGGCTGGAAGGGATGCTGTTTGGGGCTATTGTCGGTTCTACAGACGCCGCAGCGGTGTTTGCTGTCCTGGGTAATAAAAATATCCGTCCTAAATTAACCTCCACACTGGAAGCTGAATCCGGCACGAATGATCCTATGGCCATCTTTTTAACCACTTCACTTATTGCGTTTATCGAATCGCCTGATAACAGTCTGGGAATGCTCCTTCTCAGCTTCTTCTGGGAGATGGGTTTCGGTCTGGTCATGGGACTCATCATAGGCAAACTGGCCATATGGAGCATCAATAAAATCAACCTGGATTCTTCCGGCTTGTATCCGGTCTTTGCCATCGCTTTTGCCATTTCGACTTACAGTGTTACTACACTTCTTCACGGAAGCGGATTGCTCGCCGTTTATGTTATGGCTTTATGTCTTGGTAACTCCGATGTTACTTACAGGTTTTCTATCGTCCGGTTCAACGAGGGCTTTGCCTGGATGATGCAAATCCTTATGTTTGTTCTCTTAGGATTGCTCGTATTCCCGGACCAGCTTGTACATATTGTATGGCAGGGTCTTGCCTTGTCTTTCATTTTGATGATTATTGCCAGACCTATTGGTGTGGCGATCAGTATGATCGGATTTAACTTTACGGGAAAAGAGGTTCTCTTCTTATCCTGGGCGGGTCTTAGGGGAGCGGTACCGATTGTGCTTGCCACGTACCCGATGTTGGCCGGTCTTGAGAACAGCGGATTGATATTCAATGTAGTATTTTTCGTTGTTCTGACGTCGACACTCATCCAAGGAAGTACCATCTCACCTCTTGCCAATAAATTGAAACTGGTTGGAGAAAAAAAACCGAAAATTCCTCATAATCTGGAACTGGTTTCTCTTGGGAAAACAAATGCCGAAATTTATGGTTTCGAAATTGATAAACATTCAGGTATCGCTTATAAAAAAATTCAAGAAATTGATTTTCCAGAGGATACACTGATACAGACGATTATCCGGGGAAGTTCCTTTGTAACCCCTAAAGGTAGTACCACCATTGAACCGGGGGATCTTCTGTATATATTAGCCACGAAGGCACATCGGGAAAAAGTCAAGCAGCTTGTACTGGGTGATGAAGAGGGTGAGAGCCACGGGCAGGCTGAAAAGAAAACCGCCAGATGGTGGAGAAAATCGGGCTGAAATGGCGAAGAAACCCTTGCCTTGAGTCTTGTTCAAGAGCCTATAAAAAGGACAGTTCTCCTGCCTACGGAAAACTGTCTTTTTATATTTTATGTACTTTGCATAAAAACGCTCACCTTCCTATTCTCGGTTTTGCAGGATCGCACGCGGGCGGAGTCAGAGCCGTTACCTGGGACAATTTTAGCAAATAATAACATTCTTCTCTGGCCATATGGTCAATCATCAAAGGACTCAGCGTTCCTAAGGCTTCAAGACGGATGTCCATTTCTTTTAATTCCTCTAAAAACTTGCGGAATAAGACCATTTCCATTTCTACCTGGGAGTTGAACCTGTTTAAAGCCGGGAATTCCTGCAGCCTGGTCCTGACATAACCAACCAGTTCTACCGCTTTCAAATACAACCATTCGAAATGCTGGCCATACTCTTCTGTTAAAGCTTTCAAGCCCTTCTCCTGAGAATCCAGATTGGCATCCAGCGAATCTGCATGGCCGACAGCATCTTGAAGCCATACTAGATGATGATGCAAGGCATGATCTCTTGGCGGTTCCTTTCCTTCCGCCAGGGCACTTATCACATGAATCCCTTCTTCAGCTTCATTTACCATGTGATTAAGAAAGGTCGGTGATAGATGAAATTCAAAGGTCTCGGTCAACATTTTCCTTAACAGATAAAGTTTAAAAGTTCTGAGATGATATACCGCTTCCAGAGCCTCTTTATGCAGCTTTCGGAGTTCTCCTTCATCAGGCTTGGCATTAGCCCGGTCTGCCAGTGTATTAAACAGCCGGATAAAAGCCCCGGCTTGTTCAAGCTCCTGCTGGGCGTTAACGGTGAGAGCCCGGTTAATAAATCGGGCGTGATCCCCGAAAATTTCCATCCAAAACAGCTCTTCGAAAATCCCCTGTTCCCTGATATTGATAAGCTGCATGTCTTACCCCCCCAATATTTCCTGTTTCATATGTATGAGGGAAGAAAGCTTTGCATGACGATAGTCGGGAAAAGAAAAGACTGGGCAAGTTTTTATCATAAGTCTGTAAACACTGTTTTTGTCATTTAAAAAAGCCCGGCCTAGCCCAGGCTTTCCTCAACGAGCTGATTCCATTCCACTTCGTTAATTACCCCCGAAGCCAGGACCACTTCTTTCAACGGTTTTCTTTCCTGCAAGGATTGTTTGGCTAACCGGGACGCATGGTCATATCCGATCACGGGATTCAATAAGGTAACGAGGGACAGGCTTTGTTCCATCCACCATCGGCTTTGTTCTCTATTGGCTTCTATCCCTTTCAGGCACTTCGTGGAGAGAGATTTCATTGTCCTGGACAAAATACTTATAGAGAAAAGCACATTATGGGCAATAACCGGCATCATGACATTAATTTCAAGCTGCCCTCCAATCATGGCCGTCTGTATGGCCGTATCATTGCCAATAACCTGGCTGCAAACCATATAGGTCATCTCGGGAAGAACGGGATTGACTTTTCCGGGCATGATGGATGATCCCGGCTGGACGGCAGGCAAATTAATCTCGGCAAGTCCGGTGTGCAGGCCTGAGTTTAGAAGCCGCAAATCACTGGTCATTTTAATCAAGTGAACCGCAATTTCCCTTAGTAATCCGCTGACTCTAAGGGCAGCTGACGGATTTTGCATAAAGGCAAACCGGTTTGCAGTACTCCGAAAAGGTCTTCCTGTCCGCCTGGCAATCTCTTCGGTCATCAGCTCCGCATATTTTGGATGGGTATGAATACCAGTTCCCACGGCATTCCCGCCGATACCGATTTCAAGCAAGTCATCCATAACGGGAAGTATCCGTTACAAAACAGATTCAAATGTACCTGCATAACCTTCAAATTCCTGGCCCAGTCTCATAGGTACGGCATCTTGAAGATGAGTCCGACCAGATTTAGGCACCTGATGAAATTCCACTGATTTTTCTTTTAGTTTTTTAATCATATACCGAAAAGAAGGAAGCAGCTCTTCCTCTAGAGCATCATAAGTGGACATATAGATTGCTGTGGGGATTGTATCATTTGTGGACTGGCTCTTGTTCACATGATCATTTGGATGGATAATATCTTTCAGATCCCGGCCCACCCCCATGATTTCAAGCGCCCTGTTCGCAATAACTTCATTGGCATTCATGTTTTGAGAGGTACCTGCCCCGGCCTGATATACATCCACAACAAACTCCTGATCAAACCGGCCATCAATCACTTCCTCGGCTGCCTGAATAATCGGCTGTGTCAGCTCATCCGGAAGCAGGCCAAGCTTCTGGTGTACGAGAGCGGCGGCAGCTTTAATAATGCCCTGTGCTTTAATAAACCTTCTTGGGAGAGTTAATCCGCTTATCGCGAAATTTTCAACAGCCCGCTGGTTTGAGGACCAAAATATGCCTTTTCGGGTATCTCCACTTTTCCTAATGAATCTTCACTGACCCGCGTTAATCCGGATAAATTATTTGACATGTCATTCATCTGGCATCCCCCTTTATCAGAAACTTTTTTTAATCTGCTTTCCCTTTTTATTCTTATTCAAACAAATAACGTCCCGTTAAAGAAGAGCCTTAAGCGATAAATAAAATACGATCGCAGCGGTTATTACCCGGATGAACGAGTAAAGCCTCAGTCGGAATAAATTAGGATCTATCCGGTACAAGATGGAAACGAAGAGGAATACACCTGCTGCCAACAATACGATTCCTCCTGAACTTTCCATCGTTATTTGTATGCTGACATACGTATAAAGCGAATAAAGGAAGGCGAGTATACAATCGACAAAAAGCAATCGTGTAAATCTTCCCTCATCCATTTCCATATTAGTTTCGTTCATACTTTTTCAACCCCTTGTTTCTATTTTCACGTTAAACAGCAGGAATAACGTAACGGTTCAGGTTCAGTATAAAGCGTCTTTATTAGCAGAATATTAAAAAAAATAAAAAAGCCCCCTTTTGCAGATTGATATGCTCCCCTCATAGTAGACAGTAGAAAAAACAAAAACATCTACTCTACAATGATGGGAGTTTTTACAATGTCCAAAAGGAGTCCAACTTCTTTAGAGGTAAAGCTACGTGTCGTAAAGCGATGTCTTCAGAATGAGACAAACCCAAGTTATGAGGCGAAACAGCTGGGAATAGACAAAAACACGGTAACAGATTGGGTAAGGAAGTATAAAGCAGATGGTCTTGACGGATTAAAGGAATCCAGAGGATGTAAAGCTTACTCAGAGGATCTGCAGCTGGCTGCAATCAGAGATGTATTATCCGGTAGTCATTCTATACGAGAGGCGACAAAGAAGTATCATATTTCTAGTAAAAGTGTTTTGACGAGATGGATCTCCAAGTATACTAATGGGGTAGAAATAAAATCTACTCGTAAAGTATCTCGTATGAACAAAGGACGTAAAACCACTTTCGAAGAACGCATTGAAATTGCACAGTATACGATCGCAAACGATCTGGATTATCAGAAATCCATGGAGAAATATGATGTTTCTTATTCACAGGTGTACGCATGGGTTCGTAAATATAAATCTGGCGGTGAGGAAGCCCTCAAGGACAATCGCGGTCGTAACAAGCCTGCGGAAGAGTTGGATGATCATGAACGACTCAAGCTTCGGATCAAAGAATTAGAAGCACGGAACGAGTATTTAGAAATGGAGAACGCTCTGGCAAAAAAGTTGGCAGAGATCCGGCGACGACATACACGCTAACGTTAGTCCGACATGCAGACTGGTATCAAGCTATCCAAGAACTGCACGCTGAGAAAGGCTATGCCGTCACGAAGCTGTGCAAGCTAGCCGGAGTCGCTCGATCTGCCTATTATAAATGGCTAAAATGGAAACCATCCATCAGGGAACTTGAAATCCTTTCATTGGCGAAGGAAGTGAAACTTCGCTATGACAAGAGAAAGGGCGTACTTGGTTATCGTCAAATCCGCACACAATTGAACCGGAAACTCAAAAAGAGTTACAACAAAAAACGTTATTATCGAATCATGCGCGCTCTTGAATTAAAAGCGGTGATTCGCAGGAAACGACCGAATTACGTGAAATCCTCTGCAATACATGTGGCTGAAAATGGGATGAACCGCGGGTTTCACGCGGACTCTCCCAATTTAAAGTGGTGCACAGATGTCACAGAATTGAAGTATGGGAATGGTCGTAAAGCCTATCTGAGTGCTATCGTTGATGTATACGATAACTCCATCGTTTCATGGGTGTTAAGCCCCTCCAACAACAAAAAACTCGTCATGGATACGGTGAATAAGGCCTACTGGAGGAACCCGGGTGTGACTCCACTTCTGCATAGCGACAGAGGCTTCCAGTATACTTCACATGAATACAGTCTACTTCAGCTTAAGTACGGTTTTACTAAAAGTATGTCTCGGGTGAGCCGATGTCTAGATAATCAACCCATTGAACGATTTTGGGGTACATTTAAGGCAGAAAGCTTTTATCTAAGGAAACACGACACCTATGAAGACGTTCTCAAAGACGTGAGAAATTATATCCACTACTACAACAATTACCGCTATACAGAGCGTTTAAGTGGCCTGTCTCCCAGCGAATATCGAAAACAAGCTGCATAAAAATGAGAGAAGAAAATAAAACCCTCAGTTCAATTTAACAGAACTGAGGGAAACAAAATAACTGTTTTTGTTTTTTTACACTGTCTACTTGACAGGGGGCACTTCAGATGCAAAAGGGGGACTTAAATTTATACTCTACTTACTTCTTATCACTTCACAACTTCTATACCTTTCAGCCACTCATTAACTTGATCCGGATGATTTTGCACCCATTTGGCGGCAGCTTCCTCCGGTTCTGTCCCCGATTGAACATCCACCATTACTTCCTCCATGTCTTTTGGAGTCCAGTGGAATTGATCCAGGAACTGATAGGCGTCAGGTTTGTCTTCTTTCAATCCTTTTCGGACAACTGTATGAATCTGCTCATCCTCACCGTACGACTTTTTCGGATCATCCAGATATTTCAGATTCATCTTGGCAAACATCCAGTGAGGAGTCCAGCCGGTCACTACCATCGGCTGCTTGTTCTCATAAGCTTTAGTCAGCTCGGTAGTCATCGCTGCGGAAGAACTTTCAACGAGAGTCCAGTCACTTAAGCCATAATCCTTGAGAGCTTTTTGAGTAGCTTCCATGATACCGGCACCTGGCTCAATACCTATGATTTTACCGCCAAATTGATCTCTGACCTCCGGTTTTTTCAGATCTTCAATAGAATTAACATTCTCTAAATAGGATGGAACTACTAATCCCAGTTTCGTACCTTCCAGGTTAGCCCCCAATTCATCAAATTTGCCTTTGTTGGCATCATAGTAGCTTTTTGCCGTTCTTGGGAGCCAAGCGGCTACCATCGCATCTACACTGCCGTTAGAAACGCCGGTCCACATAGGTCCAATATCAACTTGCAGCATATCCACGTTATAGCCTAATTTGTCTTGGAGGACCACTTTAACCACATTTGTACTGGCAATTTCAGAGTCCCAGGCTACATAAGAAAGTTTAATTTGTTTGCCTGTTCCTCCCGTACTCATTACGTTTGTCAGAATCGCTGAAATTACAAGCGCTGCAAGTGAAACCCAAATGAGAGGTTTTTTCCAGCGTATTTGACCCTGTTTACGGCGGTTCACCACATTCTGGGTAAACCGGTCCAAAATGATAGCAAGAATAACAACGGCTACACCTGCTTCAAAGCCGGAACCGATTTTATTCTGCGTGACAGCACGATAAACATCGGATCCAAGACCTTGCGCCCCAATCATTGAAGAAATAACTACCATGGATAAGGACAGCATGATCGTCTGATTGATTCCTGCCATAATAGAAGGAACAGCCAGCGGCAGCTGAAGCTTGACGAGCTTCTGCATCGGTGTTGAACCAAACGCATCCGCCGCTTCAACTAAATCCATCGGAACTTGTCTGATCCCCAGATTGGTCAGACGAATCGTCGGGGGAATCGCAAATACAACCGATGCGATAACTCCCGGTACTACACCGAGCGAGAAGAATGATACGGCCGGCAGCAGATAAACGAATGCAGGCATTGTCTGCATGAAATCCAACAAAGGTGTGACAACTTTCTGGACACCATTCCTTCTTGCACAAAGAATCCCGATGGGTACACCCAGTACAATGGAAATGACAGCTGAAGTGAGAACCTGGGATAAGGTCATCATTGTATGATCCCAATATCCCAAATTAAACACTAGCAGCAGCCCGATGAACGTGAACAAAGCCATTCTCCAGCGTGCGACAGCCAGTATTATCAGAGAAAGAACTGCAATCATAACGAACCATGGCACACTCTGGAGCAGCCACTGGCATCCGTCCACCATACCGCCAATCACTGTTCGGATCACTTCGAACAAGCCGCCCAAAGTACTTTCCAGCCATGCCTCTAAACCTTCTACCCAACTTCCTAACGGTAACTTCGGAATACTCATCTATTCGCCTCACCTTCTAACTCGTTGTTTCCGGAGAGGGCGGCAAGCACCGATCCACGAATAATAATGCCAAGCAGTTTGTTCGTTTCATCTACTACAGCAACAGGAATTTTCGTGCTGCCTACCCGATCGAAAAGCTCATTGATTATTGTATCCGGTGATGCGGTCGGTACATCAGTAATTAAAATATCCTTAAGCTTCTTGCCTTCTTTCACAGCATTCATGGCATCTTCAGCTGTAATAGCCCCCAACAGTTTTCTGCTCGAGTCCACTACATACAGGTTCGATACACCCGTATCTCTCATGAATTGAAGAGCAACACGAGGTCCGCGTTCCAGCGTAATAGTCTCAGGTCTCTTCATGACATGAGAGGCTGTCAGCACCTTGGACAGATCTACATCTTCCACGAACCGTTCCACGTATTCATTTGCCGGATTCGTCATGATTTCTTCCGGTGTTCCAATCTGTACCACTACTCCATCTTTCATCAACGCAATGCGGTCACCTATTCGCAGTGCCTCATCCAGATCATGTGTAATGAATACAATCGTCTTCCTCATTTTGGATTGGAGCTCGATCAACTCATCCTGCATTTCCTTACGAATAAGCGGGTCAAGTGCACTGAATGCTTCATCCATAAGCAGAACGTCCGGATCATTCGCCAAGCCTCTGGCGATGCCGACCCTTTGCTGCATACCCCCGCTTAGTTCACGGGGCCTTGAATGTTCACGGCCCTTCAGGCCGACAAGTTCAAGAGCTTTTCGTGCTTTCTCCTCGCGCTCTTTTTTAGGCATCCCTTGAATTTCCATACCCAGTTCCACATTTTCAAGCACGGTACGGTGCGGGAATAAAGCAAAATTCTGGAATACCATGCTAATATTTTTGCGGCGAACCTCCCTGAGCTTCTCCTGACTTAATGTGACAATATCCTGTCCGTTAATAAGTACCTGTCCGGATGTAGGCTCAATGAGCCGGTTCAAAAGCCGGACGAGCGTCGATTTCCCGCTCCCCGAAAGACCCATAATAACAAAAATCTCACCGGCTTCAATCGAGAAACTTGCCTGATTTACGCCAACAGTGAGCCTAGTTTCCTCAAAGATTTTTTCTTTGCTCCATCCTTTATCCAATAAAGGTATAGCCCTTTTCGGATCACGTCCGAAAATCTTGGTAAGCTCTTTAACTTCAATAATGGGCAATTGCTTTCGCTCCTTTCCTGCTGCAAAAACGCCAGGCCGGAACTACCCGTTCCAATCCCTTTTGCAAACAAAATTACTTACATTAGTTTATTAATGAATCATTTCGGGTTCAAATAGTCTGAACTTCCGTAAGAAGTGTACAGTAAAAACTTTACGTACTTTCTGTACCGTATACTCCGTATATCTTACAATTTCATATCTACCTGACAGTTTACTTACGGAATCTTGCCTTCTAAACTACAAATAGGTACTATAAGATAGAAAAACTGAAGTGTGCCGCGTCCTAGGAGGAGACCAACATGAAAGATGAATTAGACGGGTTATCGGATCATCTGAAACAGGCGATTTTGAAATCCCGCCACCGCATTATAGAATCTGTCGGGAAAAATATGGATTTATATGGAGTTACCCACTCTGTAGGGCATTTATACGGCCTCATGTATTTTTCTGACGGTCCGGTAACGCTTGATGACATGCGGGAAGAAATGGGTATGAGCAAGACGAGCATGAGTACCGGCATGAGAACCCTCATGGATTTAAAAATGGTGAATAAAGTTTGGGGCAAGGGATGCAGAAAAGACTTATATGAAACCGAATTTGACTGGCACCAAAATTTTGTGGATTATTTTTCAATCAAATGGCGAAAATCAATGGAATCCAACACACATCAGTTATGTAAATCCTTATCTGAACTGGAAGTCTTACTTGAGCAGTATCAAAATGATGAAAAAGCCCGGGACATTCTGCTCCGCGATATAGACAAGATAAAACACGCGCTCAGCTATTATAGATGGCTCGACCAACTGATCCGTTCGATGGAAACCGGTGAAATCTTTACCTTTATCCCGAAGGAGATTCCCCCTTTCGAGAACGGTTAGTCTAATAAAACCTTATATAGCCAGGTTTCACTAACGTTAAGTCGGGACAACTTCCGGCGAAGCATAAGACAATCCAAAGAAGCCGCAGACATGATGTCTGTGGCTTTACTATTTATCCCAGACAATTGTTTTATTCGCTTCCGCTTGTCTTGTTATCAAAAACTTAAATAAAAAAATGAAATTGTACCCGCGTCCCATTATTTGGTATAATATCCTTATACATGAAGGGTCTGGACAGAACACTTTATTATATGGAGGTTGAAGAAATGCAAGCTACGGAATCCATGCATGAACGGGTACACTCCTTCTTACAAGGGACACGTAAGCTATTCATCAACGGCCAGTTTGTCGAGTCTGTGTCTGGAAAGACGTTTACAACCCCCAATCCAGCCACAGGTGAAATTCTCGCTGTCGTGAGCGAGGCTTCCGAAGAAGATGTAAATCTCGCCGTACAAGCAGCCAGACGTGCGTTTGACGAAGGCCCATGGTCCAAAATGAGCGGGGCTGAACGAAGCCGGCTCATGTACAAATTGGCTGATTTGATGGAGAACCATTTGGAAGCGCTTGCGCAGCTTGAGACCCTTGATAACGGAAAACCGATTAATGAAACAAGAAACGCGGACCTACCGCTATCTATCGAACATATTCGCTATTATGCGGGATGGGCTACCAAACTTGTCGGTCAAAGCATCCCGGTGGCGGGGGATTATTTTGCATATACCCGCCATGAACCCGTAGGTGTGGTCGGGCAGATTATCCCCTGGAACTTCCCTCTGCTTATGGCCATGTGGAAACTGGGAGCGGCTTTGGCAACAGGATGCACCGTTGTTTTAAAGCCTGCCGAACAGACTCCCCTTTCCGCCTTATACTTAGCCGAATTAATCCAGGAGGCCGGATTCCCTGACGGGGTCATTAACATTATTCCGGGATTTGGGGAAACCGCCGGGCAGGCACTGGTTGATCATCCTCTGGTTAACAAAATCGCCTTTACAGGGTCCACCGAAGTGGGAAAACTCATCATGAAGCAGGCTTCAGCCAGCTTAAAACGCGTTACTCTGGAGCTTGGGGGCAAATCCCCCAATATCATCCTGCCGGACGCTGATTTTAATAGAGCCATTCCCGGAGCTTTTAATGGCGTGATGTTCAATCAGGGCCAGGTATGCTGTGCCGGTTCCCGTCTGTTTGTACAGAAAAAAGCTTATGATAATGTCGTTGCGGATCTTGTTTCTTATTCCGAGAAACTGCGTCAGGGAGCGGGTCTAAACGCCGACACGCAAATTGGGCCTCTTGTTTCAGAGGAGCAGCAAAAACGGGTTCTCGGCTACATTGAGTCAGGCAAGGATGAGGGGGCGGAACTGCTCGCTGGCGGAGCCAATCCTTTTGAACAGGGATATTTTGTGGCTCCAACCATTTTCGCAAATGTTCGCGATGATATGACCATCGCCCGGGAAGAGATTTTTGGTCCGGTTATTTCGGCTATGCCTTTTGAAGATTTGGACGAAGTCATAGAAAGAGCCAACCGGACCGAGTATGGGCTCGCCGCAGGGCTCTGGACGGAAAATGTACGCAATGCCCATTATGTTGCCTCCAAACTCCGGGCCGGAACCGTATGGGTCAATTGTTATAACGTCTTTGACGCCTCTGCTCCTTTTGGCGGTTACAAACAATCCGGCCTTGGCCGCGAGATGGGCTCTTATGCATTAAACAACTATACAGAAGTTAAATGTGTATGGATTCATACCGGACAATAAATGATGTTCGCGCGAAACCGGTCTCTCTTCGAGACCGGTTTTCATATTTTTATCCTTTATTTTCCTCCGTTATTAATTCTTGAAATACTTCGGAAAGCACGTCAACTGTCCGATTACGTTCCTCCTCGTTATTTTCCACTCCGCCTATTTCAATCAGGCAGCTGTTTGCAGATATTTCCTGATTATAAATCCCGTTTCCCTGCTTCCTGTCTTTTCCGTAAATGCCCTTGGAAATGCCGGGATATTTATCATTCAGCTTGGTATGAATTTTTTTGGCGAATTCCTGATTTTTTTCCCAGTTCGGATTCTCAAGGCCGACAACAAAATAAAGCTGGGCATAATCTTTTCCGTTTATCGTTTTAGTTGTGGACTTACGGGGTCCGGAATCCCGGTGAATATCGATCAGGTAGCTCAGTCCCGGTTCTGTTGCCATGGCCTCTTTCACTACTTTTTTCGAATACTGATACGATTTTGAGCCTTTGTAATTTTCACCGTACATCGCATTATAATCCTCAAGGGAATGTATGACTCCAATCCCTTTCTCCTCCAAGTTCCGGCCCAGCCTGGTACCCAGTTCTGTTACATTTTTGGTTGGATGAAAAGCCGCATTTGCTTCTGTTCCTTCCGGTAGATCCGGAATCCATGATTCCCTGTTGTGGGAATGGTAAATCAATACCCGTTTTGGGAGCTCGTTTTTTTGTGGCTGAGGGGTAGTTTCAGGCTGTCTGGACGCTTCCGGCCCCTGTCCGGGTGTCGCCTCTGGTACTGGCGTACCTGCCGCCTCTCCATTATTTGTCTGAGCTTCGGTATCAGGCAGATCATCCGGCTGCGGATGGTCAATCGGATAATCTTCGTGAGGATCGGAGTTGCCTTTATAAAGCAGGATCATCCCATTCTCATTCAGACCGGGGATAGCAGCCCCCACAAACGTAATAGGGTCAAAGGGGTTAATATTCAGGACAAGTTTGGATAAAAAACTGGTCACATTTCCAAAGGTAAAGGTGTGAGGTTCTTTGCTGCTCTTCATATGAGGAACTTCCAAGGACACCATATCCCAAAAAAACCGGCTTGAAATCGAAGCAGCTTGTCCCATCATTGAGGTTGGGGTACGGCTCCATGCAGGTTGAACGATGGCCAGAAAAAGGGAAAACACTGTGATAAAGACCGCCGTCCCTCCCATCAGCAGCCCGTACAGTTTTCCTATTTTTATAAGCTCTTTCATGGATCTCCTCTCCAATTACTTAAATTCGGTAGATAATTCCTCGATAACTAGTTCAATGGAGGCAAGCTGCCCTTTTAAAAACTCTCGCTGGCTATCAAAATTCCCATTGTGAAGCTGATTCAGGATGACAGATTGCCTGATTTTCAAACGCCGGATGAAAGAATCAATTTTTTCACGTCTGTATGTCATTGCCATTGCGGAACCTCTCACCTCCTTATACAAATGTATGCAAAAGAAGGACAAACATGACCGGACATTTAGCTTTGGAAGCTCTTTGGAGATTCGGTTCAGGGGAATATGGGAATGTATACGGATTTGCCAAGTTTCTGATTCAACTGGTCTGTAAGGCAGTATAGAGGTACTTTATTTCACGAATGTGCCGGCTCCATTTGACAATTCGTTTTTTTAACTGGAAGCGGTTGTATAAAATGAACCGCTCCCCACTTTATATAACAATCGAGCGAATATGAACGCCTCAAATCCGTTTGAACTTTAACCTATCCATCTTGTTCGCTTTCGAAAAAAATTTATTGGGGAGTGATTCTAAATGGCCACTTTAATTACAAATGGTGCAATGACAACAGGCTCACCTACTATGTTTATCGTAGGGTTCCTTGTTTACCCAGAATATTCCTAAAGGCAATCAATTCGGCATAATTGCCGGATCCAATGTTACCAACAAGTTTTTGTAGGACGAACCCCGGGAGACTGGTACATCCATGTTTCAGTTAATAAGGGAGGAGTAACGGTAAGGCGTGATTGGATATCCGGGTACTTGGATGTAATTCGTATAAACAACCTTGCTCCTAACGAATCCGAGACATTTTCCTTCTTTGCAGTAGTGCCCGCTATGTAACAACTCCGTTTGTTATTGGCGCCCGTATACCATAACGATTTTTTACATTCCTTCAAGCCATTGCAGTAAATAATGTTTTTACGAAAGTTCATGTATCGGGTATTTATGGCGGGGATGAGGCCGAAAACCCATGTAAGTATTTGTGGGAATATAAAAAGGAACCGGCAGCGCATACGGCTCTTTTCGGTAGCCGGACTAGCTGTCGGTTCTTATATAACAATTCATTACATTTTTGATCTTTAGATCATGAATTTGATATCAGAATTTGGAGACTTCATAGTTTTTCTCAAAATCTTCTATAAAGCTTCAATCAGATCACCGGCCAGAAGAGACCCGGGATTGTCCCGGGCAGCTGCTGCCCGGTCTCCGGCAGCACCATGGCGGTATACGCCGAGCACGGCAGCCTCCTCGGCGGAGTGCCCCTGCGCCAACAGGGCACCAATCAGCCCTGCCAGCGCATCCGCATCAACCAGAAGGGGCGAATCCCCCGCCCCTTCCCATATGCGCCGCAGCCAGCCGCTGTCGCCGTCCCATTGGCCCATTCCAGGGCCGATTACCAGGGCGTCCCGCTGCGGCAGAAGATCAAGGAGAGCGTCCGCAGGTACGCTCTCCCAAGCAGCTCCGCCGGTAAGCGGGGCAAGCATGGCTTCGGGAACACGGCCTGCTACGGCGGCACTCATTTCACCTGGCAGAGCCCAGCTTACAAGGCCGCTGCCACCCCGCAGGGCGGCCCGCGTGCAAAGCAGTCCAGCCCCCAGCATACGCCTGCTTCCAGCCGCAATCAGGACATGACCATAGGTACCTTTGTGCGTATCCTCTTCCCGTTTGTCCACCAGGCTTAACTGAAGCCGCTCCTTGAATAGCTCACCTGACACCTCGAATGTTCGGCAACCGGCTTCCCAGGCCAGGCCGGCAGGAATTTGAATCGGATAAACCTTCACCTTCCCCGCATAAGAAGCAGCGGGAAATTGGAGAAGCCCCCGTTTTTTGCAAGCAAAAGTGACCGTTACATCCGCTTTGATACAAGGGGTATAAACGGCTCCCGAATCCACGTTCACCCCGCTTGGTACATCCACTGAAACCACAGGGAGACCACTTTGTTTAACCCATTTGATCAAAGAGGCATATGGTTCTTTGGGATTACCTATGGTTCCTGTTCCAAGCAAAGCATCCACAACTCCGTCCCACTTCCCCCCGGCCTTTTCCTGGAGTAAAGTTGCAAGCGGAATTTCCGGAAGACCAAGTTGATCCACGATGTTTCTTTGGATTAGGGCATCGCCCTGAAGCCGTTCTTTGGGGACAGCATAGACAAGACCGACATCCAGACCCGCTTCTGTCATATGTCGCGCTGCAACCAGACCATCCCCCCCGTTATTCCCTTTACCTGCAAGGACCAGCCATCGTTGTCCGCTTCGCCGGGCCTGCTCCGCCACTTCCGCAGCCACTGCCCTTCCCGCATTTTCCATGAGCAGTAAAGCCGGAATTCCCACTTCACTTATTATTTTTTGTTCCATTCTTCTCATTTCTTCTGCGGTCACCAAATACATGATCGGCCTCTCTTCCTATGACTTCGGCATTATTTTGGTCATCCATCCTACCATATTTTGAACCATCCGTTTGGAAAATCCGGATTTGTCCTCCGCTGTCCGGGCTTGTCTTATCAAGTCCAGTTCAATTTCCTGTTTATATAAGAAATCACTATAAATACCATGTACACCAAGCTTCTTCAGGCGCTGATAATCCTCTACAGAATTAATAGTATGCACATAAACATGAACATGCTGTTCGTTCAGCTTCCTGAGAAATTTGGCATCCGCCCTGTTCTCCGGAATAGCAATCAACGTAAGCTGATATTCCTGCAGTATGCGGAGCGCTTCATCATCGGGGATATCTTCCATATACACGGATAGCATCATTTCCGGAAAAGCGTATACAGATCTGACAATTTGGAGCATGTCTTCACTGTAAATTTCCGGAACAATCCGGTTGAGCACATCCGGATTGATCTCATTGGCCGTTTTTACGATAATCTCGAATTGTTTGCGAATGATATTGGGGTCCGTTTCTTTCGTATCTGTAACCAGATACGTGTCGGGATACATGTACAGCAAACGGATAAGTTCTTTAATCCCCATCGGTTTATATTTCCCCATTATTTTATGTGATTTAAAATCCCGGAAAGGAATCGGGCCTTCTTTCTCATCGTCGGGAAGTGTCGATTGAATGTAATCGGACAAATAAGAATCCCAATCATGGCGCGCTACTAATACCCCATCCGAACTTAGTATCAGATCGGCTTCAAATCTTCTATATCCTTTTTCGTAATTAGCCAAAAAAGCCTCATAAGAATTAGTGGCTGCTTCACCCGAAATGCCTCCTAGGGCATGGGCGATTAACTCCTCGTCAGCAAAAGAGGAGGTTTTTGCAGATTCATCTGCCTGGGATGCCGCTACAGGATTCGTCATACATGCAAAAAGCAAGCAAATTGCCGATATAACGGATATTCTAACTCTGCTGTTCAACCTGGGTTCTCCTTTCCAAAGAATTATCCGGAATGGGCCAATTAGTGCATAATACCTAAATGACATCGTAAACTACAATACTTACTATATATTAGTTATAAAAAACCATCCTTAGAATAAACTTAATTTGTTCTGAATAAAATGCAAAACGAAGGGCAGATTATTTTTGATTTATATGAAATAGAACATGTTTTTTTAAAGGACCCAAATCAGCCGATTACCGTTAATTCCTTAGGAAAAGAAGTCAATACTTCCGGACCGTTTTGGGATATGTAAACATCGTCCTCAATCCGGACTCCGTGAGAATTCGGCACATAAATGCCCGGCTCAATTGTAAAAACCATGCCTTCTACCAAAAATGCCTCAGCCTGAGCATGCAAGGATGGATATTCATGTACATCAAGTCCCAGACCATGACCGACACGGTGGTTAAAGTAAGGGCCATACCCCGCTTTCTCAATTACTCGGCGTGCGGCTAAATCCACACTGGCCAATGTCGCTCCCGCCCTCGATGCTTCAATCCCGGCCAGATTAGCTTGAAGAACTGTCTGATAAATAAGTTCCTGCTCTTTTGAATAGGATTGAACCGCAAATGTCCTGGTAATGTCTGAAGCATATCCTTCCACGTACACTCCAATATCGAACAGAAGAAATTCACCCGCCTGGATCTTTCTTTGTCCTGGATTCCCATGCGGCATTGCTGCTTTCTCACCCGAAAGAACCGAAGAAGCAAAGGAAGGTCCGTCCGCTCCCAGTTTGGTCATCTGGTATTCAAGCTCAGCAACAAGGTCGGTCTCTGTTACTCCTACCTTGACTTGCTTCAAACCGCGGCGGAGTACTTCTTCAATCATGACTACCGCTCTTTTGATCTTAACGATCTCTTCCGGGGATTTGATTAACCTCATCTCCCGAAGTACACTTTCTACATTTACATAAGTTTCCGCACACAGGATGTCCTGTAAAATTTCAAATTGCCGGACGGTCTGATGGTTCTTCTCGATGCCGAGGCGGGAGAGTTTCCCCGGAAGTAAGGAGTGAAGCACTTCATAAGCATTATCCGTATCAGAATGAGTATGAATTGTCCGAATGCATGATGCTGCTTCCGCCGCCTCTTTATCCAGACTGGGAACAAGGAGAAACGGTTCATCCCCACGGGGTATGACGACAGCCAGAAGCCTCTCATGAGGGTCTGATAAATATCCGGTCAGATAATATACATGCCTTGGAAGAGTCACCAGAAGTGCGTCCAATTGCTCCCATTCCATATAATTGCGGAGTCTTTGTATTCGCTCGTTCATCAGCTTCACCTTCACATTTCCATAAATTTGATCTTTTCTAAGCTTACCATGGAAAGACCGGAATCTGAAACATCTCCTTTACCTGTTTCACAGCGTTTTTTCCCCAAAAAAATAACCTGCCCGAAGGGCAGGTGAACTTGGCGAGAAACCCGTTTCGTGGAGAAATAGCCGCATATGCCAGTGGAGTATCCCTGGTTACAATGTGAAAAACAGTACTTTGAATAATAAAAAAGCAATGACAAAGGAAATGGGAATGGTAATAATCCAGGCCAACACCATCTGTTTAACCATACCCCAGCTAACTCCTTTAGGGCGCATTCCGAATCCAGTTCCAACAATCGACGAGGTTATTACATGCGTCGTGGACAAAGGCATATTAAAAAATGTAAATACCTGCAGAATCGTAGTCGCACAAAGGTCGGAAGTAAATCCGTTGATCGGCTGGATTTTCACAATTTTACTACCTACTGTTTTGATAATTCTTCCACCCCCGATAGCTGTTCCGAGTGCAATGGCGGTGGCTGCAATCAGCTTTACCCACAAAGGAACGTGCATCGTCTCCTGAAAGCCGCCCGCAACGAGAGCAAATACAATAATTCCCATAGCTTTCTGGGCATCATTCATACCATGGGAAAAGGCCTGGCCTCCTGCCGTGAAAATTTGCAAAAAGCGGAATACCCGATTGTACCGCCCCTGGGATCTGTTTCCCAATAAATATACAATTCCTTTCATCATATTTATAAACAGCACACCTGCTATAAATCCGATGACTGGTGAGGAGATGAGCACAATGATAATGCTCTTGAACCCCGTCCAGTTAATAGAGGCAAATCCGGATCCGGCAGCGACAGCCCCGGCTAAAGAACCGATTAAAGTGTGTGTCGATGAAGAAGGGATTCCGAAGTACCAGGTAAAAAGATTCCACAAAATCGTGGAGATCAGTGCCGCTATGACGATTTGCATTCCATGCTCTACTTGGAAAGGGTTAGCGATACTCCCGCCAATATTTTTAGCGACCCCTTCAAAAATAAGTGCCCCAATGAAATTGAGAATGGCTGCATAAATAATGGCAACCCTTGGAGATAACGCTTTGGTCGAGATGGATGTAGCTATCGCATTGGCTGTATCATGAAATCCATTGATGAAATCCGAAATCACAGCCAGCACTACAATAATGGAAATAGTGATGATCACACAATGTTCCTCCCAGTATGATGAGAAACGTAAAAATTCGTTTCCAGATTCTTATTCTCTCTATTCCTTTCTCTCTCTATCCTATTATCATAGCACTTTTTTTCTTATGACAAAAAACTCCGAATTTCGACAAATACGTCCGAAATCGATGTAAAAAGGAATTGGCTTTGCCAAGGCGACCCCTATATTCCGTTCTCGTTCGTTTTAATCCAAGGCTTTCGCAAATCCGCCGATTTTCCAATAACTCATAATGAATTTGGTTTCCCCAAAATTATCCTTTATACTGAAATGGAAAGCATAGGCTTATCTCTTAATGAAGAGGAGAGGTTCGACATGTTTGATATCGCTGTAATCGAAGCAGGTCCTGCAGGAGGAAGCGCCGCTCTCTTCGCTGCAAAAGCTGGTAAGAAAACGTTGCTGTTGGATAGTGGAACAAGCATGACCAAACGGGCATGGATGGAAAATCATTACGGTATTGCCGAAGTTTCCGACCTGACCTGATTGAAACCGGCAAAAGACAGGTTGCGAAATTCGGAGCCGAATTAGTGGATGCAAAAGTGACCGCTGTTGAAAAACAGAATGAACATTTTGTCCTCACTACAGAACAAGGCCCGTACGAAGCCATACACGTGATTTTAGCAACAGGGGCTTTAACTGATCTGGCAGAAGCATCGGGAGTAATTACTATACCAGGCACGGAACCGCGAATCAAAAAGGTCGTGAAAACCGATGCCAGCGGAAAAACATCCGTTGCAGGGATATGGGCCGCAGGCACTTGCGCAGGGGTCAGCGTTCATACTATCATCACCTCCGGAGACGGGGCCAAAGTGGCAGTGAATGTAATTAGCGATCTGAATGGCGAACGTTATGTAGACCATGATGTGATAATGTGTAATATCTTTAACGTATTGTTACAAAATGGCGTTACATCAAAGTTTTTCGCTTTTTTCACTGCAATATCTTTATCGAAAAATTACGCTGATTCACCACCTTGCGTTACCTTTTTGTTACCCATTAATATGCATAAAGGCCTTACGGGAAACTCCCCAGAGGCTCTCCTTTTTATATATTTACGATATTCGCTACATGCGACCCATAAGAGTATTGGTTACTGCACCCTTTGGCGGCCCTTCCCAAGCGTTTATGATTTTTATGGATTGTGTATTATCGGCTGCCACTCGATATAACCCTGCTTTTGCAGACCATCTAATGCCTTGAAGATATTACCCACGCGGGCACCTGTCTTCTTTTCCAGTTCCTTGATGTTAGGCATCCTGCGGTTCAATTTTGAGAAGTTATACAAAATGCGGAGTGTCTTTCTTTCCAAGTCAGACAGCATGACGACTCATCACCGGATGCATTGCTAAGATATTTTCAAGCTTAAACGTTCGGACAGATTTACTGAGCATGCAATAGGCCCGCACCATACTCCCATGGATTGACCTAATCTGTAACTTTCTTTGTGTAATTTGCCCTTTCCGATCTAAGTAAATAATTTCAACAGTCTTGCCTACATACTTACCCATTCAGATCAGTCCTTTCTTAGGAACGTTTGTTTTTATTATAAATTAGGAACATACGTTCTAACAAGATGAATATGCTTCCAAAATAAAACAATCCATAGTAAGATTTTGGATAAGGAACGAAGTTTATTGGGGAGGTCTGACATGTTTGTAATGAGCTTGTTGGGTGGTATATTCGGAATTTTAAGTGGTGTTTGGACATTTTACGTAGGTGAAGTTTCCTATAATGTAGGCTTGATTGATGACTCTTTAACGTTAATGGGCATGGGTGCAGTGCTTTGTGGGGCTTTAGGAATTGCCGCGGCTGCTGTTTCGAAGGCTAACCCTCGCGTAGCTGGTGTAATGTGTGCATATGCAGGTATAGGTGGGTTATTCTGTACGGGCATGTTATTCGCTTTACCAGCGGCTCTATTGATTGTCACTGCCTTCTGGGGTGTTTGTCATAAAGAGAAGTCCTTGGAAGGTGATGTTAGATGAAATTCGGTGTACGTAAACCAAACATAAAAAATCACTTTCTGCTCGGACAAGTATAAAACATCAGATTGTACATAAAGCCGGTATAAAAATGCCCCGGGGGTATGAGGCAATCAGAAACCCTAAGAAAGCGGCCAGAAATAAAGTCTATAACAAAACAACAGTAAGCTTCTAGGGTATGATTAAGAAGTTATTTAAGTAAGCCCTTCGGGGCTTTTTATTTTGCATAAAAATAACCTGCCGCAAAGACAGGTTATTGCATCCACTTAAAATTCCGTTTCTCCATATCAACCTTCATGATATCTAAAAACGGAAATTTGGCCTCTTCTTCCACATAAACTCTGCGTGTTGGCCTTGTTTTATCATAACTATCAAATTGATTAAAGCATTTATTTAAGCAGCCTCTGTACTTTCGTCAGGTTGATAGTTCTCAACTAAATTCTTTATAAATTCACATGTTTTTGGTGCTTCCCTTTGTATTTGTTCTCGTATTTGAGGGTATGGTGAGTATAAATAGCCAAAGATCCCCGCGAAAAATTCTTCTGAATCTATTTTGATATAATCCTCGATCGTAATTTTATCCTTTTCTTCTTCATATATTTCGCTAAACTCTTCTTCTATATAAGTTGAATCAATATTCTTAGCAAACCTTGGCAAGGAAAAAGGAACCATTTGTCGAATAAGAAACAGATCAAGAATAGACAAGTGGGGATGACAATGGATAAACATACCGAACTGGCAAAAGTAACGGCAGCCATGCAACAAACCAAAGAGCGCCGAATGTATGAACGCTACCAAGCGATCTATTTGCATTTGAAAGGCACATCCATGAAGGCGATCGCTGACATTTTGAATCGAAACCGAATGACGGTGAGCAGTTACATTCATACGTACGAGAACGGTGGACTGGGAGCCTTGCAAATCAAGCATTCCTCAGGTGCTCCTACTCGGTTGACGAAGCAGCAGCAGGATCGCTTGAAACAAACCGTCGCCTATTCGGTTCCCCATGAGGTCGGCTTTACGGCAAAGCACAACTGGACGCTTGAACTGATTGCCACGTACGTGGAACGCGAATGGGGCCATTGCTATTCGCTCCGAGGCATTTCCAAGGTCATGGAGCGGCTAGGGCTCAGCTATACGAAACCGACCTACACGCTCGCAGCAGCAGATCCCAAGAAACAACGCCATTTCACCGAAACGACCTTTCCTGAACTGAAAAAAAGCTACTGAACGAGGAGATTGATCACTTGCTGTTCGAGGATGAGTCGATGATCCGGGACTACCAGGCGATTCAGAAGACCTGGTTCCTTCGCGGGAAGCAACGCATCATTCCAACCACGGGCAAGCATCGTGGGGTCAAACTGCTGGCCACGGTTGACTATGAAACGGGACACATCGTTTGGCAAGAAGATGAACAGTACACCGCTGAAACGTTTCTTTCCTTTCTTCAAAAGGTCATGGCGACTTATCCAACAGGGAAACTGGCTCTGGTTTTGGACAATGCCCGGATTCATCATGCAAAGCTGCTTCGGCCGTTTCTGGAAGCGCAAAAAAATCGGCTTGAGCTTGTGTACTTGCCTCCATACAGCCCTCAGTTAAATATCGTAGAAGGACTCTGGAAATGGCTCAAGTCCAGTGTGATCAATAACGTATTCTATTCGGCCGTTTCCGAAATCCGTCTGCGTGTCGGGCAATTTATGGATGAAATCATGAAGCATCCTCATGCCATTATTGACCGGCTGTGCGTGCGACTTTGATTGCTATTTTCTTTCGTTCAACTTATATAGAGATATATTATCAAAAAGTAAATGATCTACTGTATGTCCAAATTCATGAAATAACGTATTTATAACTTCATCTTTTTTTAGGATATGGCCTTCATGATTAATTTGAATGGTGAGATTCTTCTTCCTGGGATTATAAAAGCCTAAATCATCAGGGTTTCCATCATAAAAAACCAAACTATTATCAGTAAATATAAACGCTGCGTCTTGATTCATTTTCTCGACACTACTTACCAAAATATTCCTAGGCATATGGCTAATGAACTGTTCAAGAAGTATTTCAGTTCTATGTGCCATAACTGATGAAGCAAAACCATCTATATTGAGTTCTATCGCATTCTGTTCGATCCCTAATTCACTAGTAAATCTATCATTTAAATTTGTTTGAACTGCTTTAATTCTATCCACTACTTTCTTCTTTGATGTCAATTCTCCTTTTACTTTGATAACTTGTCTTCCTTTTTCAGCAATGATTTTCATAGATTTTACTTCAAATCCCTGATTTCGGCCAATAAAAATTTGATCCTCTTCTAAGTATCCCATACTTTCCCCTTTTGGTACTTTTAAGTGCAGTAGCACAGGGTATGATTGATCTCCAGAATGTGGAGTTAAATTTGCATGCATAAAATCATGAATAACTCCGTACTCAAAAGCATTTTCAAATTGACTGTATTGTTCTCTATCTATCGTATTTTTCCCTTTCTCATAGAATGAATCTGGTACGTCCCCCAGCTCTTTACTTACTAAATTCCTATAAACATATATTGAATCATCCAGTTTAGCATCATTAATTTCTAAAGCTTTATCAAGCCTATCTACATTTTTCCGAATAGATGAAATTTTTATAGAGCGACCACGGTTTTTTTCTAAAGTATTATTTACTCTTTGAAAACTAATAGAATCTTCAAGAAGCCTTTTTTCTTCGAGGCCTAATGATTTCTTCCATTTTTCCGATTTTTCTTTAGCCCAATTTTTTGCTTTCTCTCGATCTTTTATAAAATCCTCTAACCTTAACATTTTACACCTCCTAAGGTTTCTTCCGGTTTTGCTTTCTGAAGATGATTCTATCATAAAAATTTTGTTAACTTTGACATTTGAAATAGGGAGGACAAACCATGCTTAGAAGGTTTGTCCTGGAATCATAAAACTTATCCTTAGGTTTTCTCCGAGCTATTACATCCCAAATAAAGGTCAATGGGCTCCCGACTTTGAGAAATTGATAGACTTGTTATTTTATAAGCTCTTCTAGCACCATTATAATTAAAATTCCATTTCTGTTTAATGGCACCATAATTTTGATTTATTTGAATAGGCTCTTTTTCCAAATGAGCTACTTTATATTTGATATTAGCCGTCTTTTAAAGGCCGATCGCTTGGCGGTTCTATTTTCCATTCCTGTGATGGTTTCCCACTTTCCCACCCTGCGCATAGCGGAGTCCTATCAGATGTATTACCATCCTTTAAATCTAGTAAATAGTTTAGATTTTCAACATTTCTAATTTTATAATATCCATCTTTTGTCGACTTCTTTATTTTCCAATATTGATCATTATATCTATGATCTTCATAGCCAATTATTAAATTTCCTGATTTACTTTTCCAAGTCAACAATAGGTTTGGATTTTGAGAACTTTTTATTTTATAAGCTTGTTTACTACTATCATAAACAAAGTTCCACTTTTGATTAATCAAGTCATGATTTTTAAATGCATGAACTATCGCTCCACTTTTGTTTTCAGATAAATCTGCTAGTACATTCGTATCTTTTCTACTTTTAATTTGATATTCGCCATCCGGAAGTACTGGGGCTATTTCCTGAGGAAACTTGAAGTATTGCGATGGTTTGTTTTCATCTAGTGACGCAATTCGAATTGGCCATCCATCTCCTACTTTTTCATCTTTATAAATGTCATATTCTAATACTTTGCTTCTATCCCAAGCACTTATAATTTGATAGCCCATTTGGTTTGGGTTAGTGGATTTTTTCAAATACCAAAATTGAGTTTTGATACTTTCATCTTCTCTAAAACTTAATATTGAATATCCCTTTTGCAATGTCAAAACCTTATTAGTGGACTTAGACGTATCCATAATTTTAAATGATCCATTATTCAAAAATTGAAGTTCTAACTTTTGTTGTTTAGTCCCATCCTTTTTCTTCATAACAGCAATAGGACTATTATTTGTAATTACCATTTCTTCTCCGGAAATTGCACTAATATAGAATCTATCATCAAATCCAACATTTTTAGCATACTCTATATTTTCTTGTTTCAATTTATCTATACCTTTTCCTATTTTTATAATAGAAAGATTATCAATATATACAGAGTCGTTGGTTTCACTCTTAATATGAAGTTTCAAATGCTCTTTCATGTCGTTAAAAAGTATCATCTTCTGATATTTATAGTTTTTACCAATTTCAAAGTTTCCAATTTCTTTAATTTCTTTACTTTCTGTAATATTGACAGTAACATTCCCTGCTTCCTTTCCTTTAACAGCTATTACAATTAAATATATAGCTTTAGGCTCAAGGCTAAAGTTACTATATACACCTTCCTTTTGTGCGGGTATCTCATAACATTGACCTTTATACAAAGCATGTTCTGTATCATAGTTCCCTCCACTCCACATGCCGGATTTCTTGGTGAAGTCATCATATAATACGGGAACATTGATTTGTATATTCATTCCTGGTCGGATGGTCATACCATAAATGGTTTTTATGTCCGGTTTCCTTTCTTGTTCTTCCTTTATCTTTTTATCAAATACAAGATGCACTAGATCAGGACTTATAATATGTTTGATACCTGTTTCTTCATTTATGAAATAAAAATTTTTGTTCTCTTCATCTAAGTACATCCCTATCGATTTTTCCAAGGCTTCTCCCAGTGTCAATTCCGGAGTTCGATCATTGGGATTCAGAGGGTCTTTTGCCGCAATACGCCGTTCCATGAACCGGTTACCCCCATATTAATCAGGATACCAGCCGTCATACTTTCTATTTGCGGCATATAATGAGCCCACTCATTTTCCTCCAGTACTACTTGCCCGCCAGCGGGAGATCTTTTTGCAAATGCTCCCTGAAATTGAGTCGTTTCTAACTTTAATTTTTCTCCCGATTCTAGTCTATCCAATTGATTGATATTAAGAGCAATGGGAGCCGAACTAAACTGATCTATTGTATTTAAAGCCACCCCATGTAAATGTTGTTTAGGATACGTCTGCCCGGGCGTTAAACTAAGCGATCTTTGATTGAGTTGTCCGGTGACGGTAGCAACGGTTTGTCTTCCTAACACTAAATGGTGGTCGGAACCAGGTTATATACCGGGGCTGTTCCCGTATTATAATAGCGTACATTGGCATTCATATAAGCCGATTGTCCGGTGTTTAACTCTAATTGATGCTGCCAATCTTGCCCTGAAGTATTGGAAGAATCAACGGTATGCGTAGAGGAATGGGAATAATGGCCGGTAACGGATGCTGAAAATCCGGAAAAAGAGAAAACCCCGCATTTACATCGATTCCTTCCGTATTAGAGTCGCTAACACTAGAGGAAGTGGACCGGCTAACGGTCTTTCCCTCTGTCGAGCTAATATTTTTATTATTTGAAAGAATCAGTTCTTCCATGCCAACTGTAATACTGGGATATGCCGCAACAAGAGGGTCCCGGGCTGCTTTGTGAATTGTACGGTCAAACGCGCCGCTTGCTTTTTCTAAATCCGAATAGGGATCCCCAGCCGTATGAGATTCATTCGGATTTGAAACAAACTTTTTAAATCCTTGCTTGATTAATTCTTCTTCTTCCTTCGATCCCTTTTTAGGCCAAGGAAAAACGGCTATATTGTTTTTCACATAATATCCGTTGACTTCCCACTCATCACAAATACCATCATCATCGGTATCTAACATAGGCTGTTTATTTTCTTCCGTTCTAGAATCAGTACCCATTGGAAGACTTTCAAAAGAAATGATTTCAGGAATAGAAAAGGTTTCAACCTCAATCTCTTTTGTTTCTTGTTGATTGAAGGTATAGTGCACGTCTAATTGAAGCAGCTCTTCTTGTTCTGTCATCGGATTTCCAAAGTAAGCTACCACGAATGGATAACTTTTTCCTGCTTCTAACTGTATTTCTTGATCCTTAGCATTTTCGCCGTCAATCAGAATATGCGCAAAACAATGAGGATTAATGGTGAATGTATAAACGCCGCTTTCCTTTGGCGTGAAATTAGCTAACCACCGAACAGATTGTATTGTCGTTTTAAAATCAACGCCATCTAATGTTCTGTTATCTAATTTAAACCCATTGATGCCACGTGCCACAACAAAGGCCAGTTCGTTAAAATTGTCTCCGTAGAAGAATTGACCTACAGCTTTTAGCATTTTCTCTTCTGTCTGTATCATGGGGATTTCTCCTTTTCTTTATGTAAAGTAAGTAAATCTCTTTCATTCCGATCAAATGTTGTGATGTTTACCTATTTAATTCTTTCTAATTTAAAAGAATCAATATATCCCCCTTTAGTTGAGTCCGTATAATTGTGTAAAAAGCTAGGTTCCAAAAAATGAAAGGAGCCATATTCATAGCCCTCAGTTAGAATAATGTTGGGACACAAAATTCTAAATATACGAGGTGTTATGAAATGGCTCAATACCAGATTAACGTAGATTCGCAGCTTTTACATCAACTATTTTTGGGAAATTCTCAGGATGCGGGTGTAGCCAAGCTGCTCGAGTCTGTACTGAACCAAGTCTTACAAGCACAGGTGAGTGAACAAGTGGAAGCAGATCGTTATGAACGAACAGAGAATCGAAAAGCGTACCGGAATGGATCGTATCCACATGGGCTGCATACGCGGGTGGGAACCATTACACTAAGTGTTCCGCGCATCCGTGGCGGGAAGTTCACGACAGAGCTCTTTAGTCGTTACCAGAGAAGTGAACAAGCGTTAATCTTAGCGATGATGGAAATGGTCGTAAACGGCGTCTCTACGCGTAAAGTCTCGCAAGTAACCGAAGAACTCTGCGGAACCGAGTTTTCTAAATCCACTGTTTCAGACCTTTGTAAGCGGCTGGATCCCATCGTAACTGCTTGGAATAATCGAAGCCTGGCAGACAGCCTCTTTCCGTTTGTTCTCGTAGATGCGATGTATCTCAAGGTCCGTGAAGACGGTCGTGTACGCTCACGAGGCATCATGATTGCCATTGGTGTAAACACCGAGGGCTATCGTGAAGTCCTTGGCCTGATGCTGGGTGACACAGAATCTGAAGCAAGCTGGAGTGAGTTTTTCAGCTCTCTAAAAGGACGTGGATTACGAGGTGTGGATCTCATTACCTCCGACGATCATGGCGGCCTTGTACGCGCGGTACGGCAGCAGCTGCAAGGGGTAACATGGCAGCGATGCCAGACTCACTTCACGCGAAATGTATTAGAAGCCTCACCCAAAGCCTTGAAGGATGAGATCCATGGCCGTCTACGGTCGATTCTAGATGCTCCTGATACTGGAACGGCAAGGTTTTTATTAAAACAGACCTTAGCGGCTTATGAAGATAAGGCGGGTAAGGCGATGGGCGTGCTGGAAAGCGGATTTGACGATGCTACCGCCGTCTTAATGCTGCCAGAGCGTTACCGAAAACGGCTGCGCACGACAAATAGCGTTGAGCGTCTCAACGAAGAGGTTAGACGCCGGGAACGTGTCATTCGCATCTTCCCAAACCGTGAATCCGTGATTCGTCTTATTGGTGCTCTATTGATGGAACAGGATGAAAAATGGGCAGCCGGCAAGAAATATCTCGACATGACCGAGTACATGGAATGGCGGAAGGATCGGCCAAAGTCCGATGCCAAAGTGACTCGCATTATGTAGCACAGTCTAGCTGAGGGAATTTACACACAAATTTGGACTTGATCTCCCCCTTTGTCGCGGAAGTTAGCAAAAAATTCAAATGTCAGATTTTCTTCGCCGTCCCCTACAGTAAATTCCTTACTCACTTCTTTGAATCCCTTATCTACGGACGGTAAGTCATACGAGTTTGAAGAAAAGATTTCTCTTTTTTTCGAGGGACTGTTATCTTCAGGTATCAATGAAAGTGCCATTTTATCCCTTGTACTTAAAACATCTGGTTTGATAAAAGCCGTAAATTTGTATGTGGCTCCTTTTTCTAAGCTATAATTTTTTAAAGCCTTAATTGAATCATTAGAATAAATAACGTGGTCGTCTGTCAGACTATTGTCTGGGTCTCTAACAATCTTCCATTGATTTGCAGAAGTAAACTTCCACCCCCTAAGATCATTATTTTTCCAAGTACTCTTATCTACAGCATTGACTACGATATCAAGTATAAGGTTATGTTCTTTATCTGTTTTATCTTCTTCTCCGTATTCGTCCCATGCATGGATTGTAGCGGTGTGCTTACCCAAACCATTAGAATTAAAATTTGGTTTATTTATAAATTCTGCTTCCACTTTGCCAGCACTACTTATTACTTCAAAAAAATCCGTAGCGTTTATATCCGAATCGAGGTTTATTTCGCAATTTGTCTTAGGATTCACCTGTAATTTTGGTGCTTCCTCAAATTGGTCAAACTCTACATCTGCAGTAACCTCTGTATCTCCTTTGACATCCTCATAACGTGTCCATATTTCACGTCAATCCACTGGAGCGTCAGGGAGATCTGGATCCCAATCATCACAGTGAACTGTATAATTCTCTTTATAAAAATCATATGAAGTTTTCAATGTTATGTTTAAATTTCCGGTTAATTTCCCATTTTTAATTCTTTCAATTGTTAATTCCTTAGTGGAAGGATTATATGATACATTTAAATTGGGATCACCACCATTCTCTCTAAAACTTTTAATAACATAATTCCCAGACAAAAAGGCTTGAACATTATCATTCCAATTACGATATAGATGATGTTCGTTGGGGAATTTTTCTATTATTTTACTACCTTTTAAGTAGCCTAGTTTAAAATCTAGATTTTTAAAATATACCTCCAATTCCCTTTTAAAATGCGCCGCAATGCTAGATTTCGCCATTTAATTTTCCTCCTTGTTATTTTTAGTTTTCGGGTCTTTCCCCTTGGCCCAGTCAATTTTTGGGTAGCCACTTTTCTTTGCTTTTTAAAAACTCCCGATCAAGTCCAAATTTGTGTGTAAATTCCCTCAGCTAGACTGTGCTACATAATGCGAGTCACTTTGGCATCGGACTTTGGCCGATCCTTCCGCCATTCCATGTACTCGGTCATGTCGAGATATTTCTTGCCGGCTGCCCATTTTTCATCCTGTTCCATCAATAGAGCACCAATAAGACGAATCACGGATTCACGGTTTGGGAAGATGCGAATGACACGTTCCCGGCGTCTAACCTCTTCGTTGAGACGCTCAACGCTATTTGTCGTGCGCAGCCGTTTTCGGTAACGCTCTGGCAGCATTAAGACGGCGGTAGCATCGTCAAATCCGCTTTCCAGCACGCCCATCGCCTTACCCGCCTTATCTTCATAAGCCGCTAAGGTCTGTTTTAATAAAAACCTTGCCGTTCCAGTATCAGGAGCATCTAGAATCGACCGTAGACGGCCATGGATCTCATCCTTCAAGGCTTTGGGTGAGGCTTCTAATACATTTCGCGTGAAGTGAGTCTGGCATCGCTGCCATGTTACCCCTTGCAGCTGCTGCCGTACCGCGCGTACAAGGCCGCCATGATCGTCGGAGGTAATGAGATCCACACCTCGTAATCCACGTCCTTTTAGAGAGCTGAAAAACTCACTCCAGCTTGCTTCAGATTCTGTGTCACCCAGCATCAGGCCAAGGACTTCACGATAGCCCTCGGTGTTTACACCAATGGCAATCATGATGCCTCGTGAGCGTACACGACCGTCTTCACGGACCTTGAGATACATCGCATCTACGAGAACAAACGGAAAGAGGCTGTCTGCCAGGCTTCGATTATTCCAAGCAGTTACGATGGGATCCAGCCGCTTACAAAGGTCTGAAACAGTGGATTTAGAAAACTCGGTTCCGCAGAGTTCTTCGGTTACTTGCGAGACTTTACGCGTAGAGACGCCGTTTACGACCATTTCCATCATCGCTAAGATTAACGCTTGTTCACTTCTCTGGTAACGACTAAAGAGCTCTGTCGTGAACTTCCCGCCACGGATGCGCGGAACACTTAGTGTAATGGTTCCCACCCGCGTATGCAGCCCATGTGGATACGATCCATTCCGGTACGCTTTTCGATTCTCTGTTCGTTCATAACGATCTGCTTCCACTTGTTCACTCACCTGTGCTTGTAAGACTTGGTTCAGTACAGACTCGAGCAGCTTGGCTACACCCGCATCCTGAGAATTTCCCAAAAATTAGTTGATGCAAAAGCTGCGAATCTACGTTAATCTGGTATTGAGCCATTTCATAACACCTCGTATATTTAGAATTTTGTGTCCCAACATTATTCTAACTGAGGGCTATGAATATGGCTCCTTTCATTTTTTGGAACCTAGCTTTTTACACAATTATACGGACTCAACTAAAACTCCCCATCCTTTCAAACAAAGTATATATCTAATTCTTTTAAAACAAGCATATATTTTTTCACCCATCGACGAAAAAAATGTATTGAAAACGCTGGATTGTAAAATGAATTGCGATACCTAAAAAATAAAAGGCCCATGCGAGTTTCGTGTAAAATGAAGTTGCGCTACCAATCATTCACACAGGAGAAACTAACTTTGGTCACTGGGAACTCGATACCGTGGTGTCCAGACGAGGAAAGAGCAAGGCTTGCGCAGCCACCTTTGTGGAACGTAAAACTCGGATGTATATCGCCCTCACAATGCCCGATCGAATCGCCCATTCTAAGGAAGTAGCCTTTGTTGTTCTCGCCAGCCAGTATCCGGCTTCAGCGGTGCTAACGGCCACAGCAGACCGCGGGAAAGAATTTGCCTGTTATGCCCCAGTCTGGAACATTTCCACGGCGTGCAGGTATATTTCGAGATCCGTATTCGTCCTGAGAGCGCGGCACCAACGAAAACAGCAACGGCCTTCTTAGGGAGTTCTTTCCCAAAGGCCATGATTTTGCGGAGGTTACAGATGAACAACTTGCCAATGCGATTTATTTGATCAACCACCGTCCCCGCAAATGCCTCGGCTAGAGGTCGGCTTACGAAGCCTTCATGGCTGAGTTGTCGCACCTAGCTTGGCAATCCATCACACAAAAATAACCCGCCGCAAAGACAGGTTTACTACATCGTCCTAATATTCCGTTTTTATATTGTCACCCGCATATCTTTCCCCACACACTGTTTAAACCCAAAGAGATCGAGAAATAATAACCAATAAAATAAACAGGACTAAGATGGCTCCTGTACTCGTAAATCCCCCATAACTTGAGGTTCCAGCACCGCATCCTCCATACGACATAAGTAACACTCCCTTCCTTTAGGTTCAATATATTCTATGGCGGAAATCAGAGCATGCTTGGACTATTGTAGCCTATCTTAGAAATAGGCTGCAAGGGATTGTAGGGAGTCGTAAGGTATGCTACTAAACCAAGGGAAGTCTTATTCAAAAAGAAGATAGATGCGAATCTATTTTCTATAAAGTCAGTAAAAGAGCCTGAAACTACTCTTCATAACTTTCAAGTATGAAGTATCTATATAAGTTGAACTAAAGAAATCAGGATCAAAACCTGATACAGAGACGATCAATAATTGAATCGGGGCTTTTCATTATTTCGTCCATAAACTGTCCGACGTTCTTGCAGATTTCGGTAACGGTGTGAAAGAACACGTTGTTAATCACATCGGATTTCAGCCATTTCCAGATATGTATCTTCTAGCTATAATTTGTCCTCCGCTCGCTGTTTTGTTTTCTGGAAAGTCAGGACAGGCAATTGTAAATGTATTACTATGGATTTTAGGAGTAGTTCCAGGGGTTGTTCACGCTATCTTTGTTGTAAACGAGAAGAAAGCCAACGATAGAATGATGAAGCAAGCACAATTAATGAGCATGATGAATAATAGACAGTGAAGTTTTCGCATCATTGATGATCAGTTGCTACGGAGGTTCAGCACTTTTGACAAAGAGAAAGGTATTGCTGTACTAAAAGAAATTTATGAACAAACCGAAAAGCCTGATGTGTAACACCCATTTATTCCCCTGCTCCGGACCGTTTAGGAAGCAGCAGAGCTGTTTAATATAGGAACAAACAAATATTGCGAGGTGTTAATTATGTTTTCTCATATTCTAACCGCTTATGACGGTTCAGAATCCGCTGTAAAAGCTTTGAAACATGCCTCATCTTTATTAAGACAAGAGTCCCAAGCCAAGCTCACAGTCCTGCATGTCTTTAACTTCCCTAATGTCGTTATTGGAGAAGCAATTATTCCCCCGTCTACCGAAGCTAAGAAAAAATCCTACGATGAGGCCCAATCCTTATTGGAAGAAGCCAAAAAACTCGCTCCGCCCGTTTCAAACGAAATTCAGTGGCTTATAGCCGAAGGCGATCCGGCTTCAACCATTTTAAGCTATGCCGAAGAAATAGAGGCAGATTTAATTGTACTTGGCAGCCGGGGTCTCGGGGAATGGAAAGAACTGATGCTCGGAAGTGTCAGCCATCATGTGGTGCAGCATGCACAAGTTCCTGTGCTTATTGTCAAATAAAACTACATAGAAGCTGAGGCGTCTTGTTTGCCCGGCCCGGTTCCGGTCATAAAAGAAAACGGCACTTTTGAAGTGCCGTTTTCTGTATGTTTCCAGTTTATTTTTAAGTCCTGATTCTTCGTATTCTTTAACCCGCAGAATTACTTTCCATGCTTGTTGCCCGGTGCAGGGCTGGTGGAAGTATTCCCGTTTTCCTTATCTCCAACTGCCTTTGATCCATCTTTGTCCCGGATGATGCCTAATCTACTTTAGGAACTCTATCGTCTGCTTCCACTCCGGAGGATCCCTGGTTCGAGTTAGATTTAGAGTTGGATTTCAGGTTATTTGTGGATCTAGGCGTTGGAGTTGCTTTTGATCCGGAACCTGTCGAGCTTTTTTCCTTAGATTTGGAAGAAGCGTCGGTATTTTTGTTCGAACTTTGCGATTTGGACGAATTCGAATCAGATGAAGCATTATTTCCGGATGAACGATAATTCGATTTCATATCGGTACCTAAGCGGGTCTTTGGATCTATCGTTGGGTTAGGATTTGCCGCTGTTCGCATTCGTTCTATTTTTAATGCTCTCTTCGCATTCTCCCATTCCTCATCCGGAATTACCATAAATGGACTAACCCATTCTCCATTTAAGCCTATGAAATTAATTTTTCCACGATCGATGTTCATATAGGACAGAATCAATTGTTTCAAATTATCCGGAGAAATGTCCGTCTCCAAGTTATCCCCTACCACATTCAGAATATCAGTTACTTTGGTTACCATATCAAAAGATTTTAATTTGCTGAATAATTGATCCAGTACTTCCTGTTGGCGCAAATTACGGTCATAATCAGTTGACTCTTTAGTACCGCAATTGGATTTGCGGTAGCGAACATAATCAAGTGTTGCTGCGCCGTCCAGGTGCTGCTGCCCGGCTTTAAGGTTGATGTTGGTGCCATCTGTTGAATCCTGATAACACATATCCATCTTTACATTGACGTCGATTCCGCCGAGCACATCAATTGCTTCACGGAACCCCTGGAAATCTACCGTTACCATGTAATCAATCGGGATACCTAATTTGTTGCTCCAAAATTCTTTCGTTTTCGGAAAAGCATGTTCTTTATCAACAATATAGTAATGAGGGAAAACATAATTGGATTTTCTCGAATTCCCGTCAAAAGTAATCTCCATATCTCTAGGGACAGAAACTAGAGTAGCTGATTTCGTAATCGGATTTAAGGTAAACGGCATAATCACGTCACTGTTAAGCGTTTCTCCATCTCCCCGGGCATCAATGCCCATCAGCAAAATAGTGATCGGCTCGGTAGCCACCGGAATAGAAGCAGCGTTAGCGGTTTTTCCGTTAGATCCGGAAATTTTATTCAAGGTTTGGTCAAATTTAGAATAAAGAAAACCAGCGTATGTACCGGCCCCGCCTAAAAAAAGTAAAAATACGACAAGAACGGATACCCATATTTTTTTCGGTTTCGACCATTTTTTCTTTTTGGATTTTCTGCTTATAGAAGTCGGATCATGTGTAGTAATTTCGGAATTGGACATAGCTGCCACCTCATTTTCTTGACTAAGCTTGCATTGCATAAATCGTACGGATGTTGTTTTCTGGCAAAAAGACATTCTTACTATAGGTCAAATGTTCTTTATTTGGGTTACTAAAAAGTTACAAGCTTCTCTACCAATTTCTCTTTGATGCAATACTTTATTCATATTACGGGATGTTTATACAGATTGCAAATTTCATGTCGATATTAATTGAATCAAGTTCATAACTAGATTTTCATCCGGCCGAATACAAGATATAGATCAATCTAAACCGGATTTATCAACATCTTCAGCATGAAGTGGTATTCCCCAATCAGTGTTCACAGTTGTAGAACGGAATGGCTTTAGTATATAAAATTTTTCTATCAATTTTTATATTATAAATGAATTATTTTATTTACCCTTTGTTTTTTAACCGAAAAAAACACCCTGCTTGTCCGGGACATGTAGGCCTGAACAAACAAGGTGTACTTGGTTGTTTTGTATCTTAAGCTCCAGATTCCACGTTGATCTTTTCAGATATGGTATCCTTAATAACATCCATAACAAGCTGCAGTAAATAGTTAATATCCTGCTGGGTTTGTTTGAATTCACTTACGATGGGGATCTCATCCAGCTCGTCTTGCAGCACTTCTATCTCGCCCTCGATTTTGGAGACCATTTTATCATTTTGAAAAGATTCAAACGCAACAATCTCTTTTTGCTTTTTTTTGATTGCCGAGATTAAGGATTGAACATGTTCATTTTTCGCAATCTGGCGTTCTGCTTTCTGGTAAAACTGTACCTCCCGGGAAGTGGTAAGCAGTTCAGCCAATTCTTTTGCTTTTTTCAAAATATCTTCTCTGACAATCATTTCGGTATTCGTGAAATGCTTGATTGGACATGGCATAGGTTGATGATGATCCGACATCTTTAAACACTCTCCCGACGTTTGAACGTTTTTAGACAGACATTTGCAGCGGGGCTTCCACAATTTCCCCTTTGAGAAGCCACGTTTGCGGTTCCGTGATTTTTACATGTACAAATTCGCCGATTAAGTCTTTGGACCCTTCAAAGTGAACCAGTTTGTTTGTCCGGGTCCGACCGGAAAGCACTTTCGCATTCTTTTTGCTTTGGCCTTCGACCAGGACTTCCAGCACTTGGCCTTTCAATTCCCAGTTGCTTTCTTTACTGAATTCTGCCAACACTTCATTTAAACGGGCAAGACGTTCCTTCTTCACTTCCATAGGAATGTTGTCCTCCATAGAAGCAGCAGGTGTACCTTCCCGCGGAGAATAAATAAAAGTAAAGGCTGAATCATATTTTACTTCTTTTACCAAGGATAACGTATCCTCAAACTGTTCGTCTGTTTCCCCCGGGAATCCGACGATGATATCCGTAGTCAGCACGGCATCCGGAATGGCCTCTTTTATTTTGCCTACCAGTTCCAGGTACCGCTCCCGGGTATATTTCCGGCTCATCTTCTTCAGAATCTCGGTATTCCCGGATTGAACCGGCAGATGGATATGCTCCATCAAATTGCCTTTCTTCGCCAGCACTTCAATCAGACGATCGTCAAAATCCCGTGGATGGGAGGTTGTAAATCTTACCCTCGGAATGTCAATTTTACGGATATCATCCATTAAATCGCCAAACGTATATTCGATGTCGTCAAAATCTTTTCCATATACATTTACGTTTTGTCCAAGTAATGTTATCTCTTTGAATCCCTGACGGGCCAGTTCCCTAACTTCCTGAATTACATCTTGGGGTCTGCGGCTTCGTTCCTTACCTCGGGTGTATGGTACGATGCAGTAGGTGCAAAACTTGTCACAACCATACATGATGTTCACCCAAGCCCGCATCCCTCCCCGTTTCATGGGGAGATTTTCGATAATGTCCCCTTCTTTAGACCAGACTTCCACAACCATCTCTTTGCTGAAATAAGCATCCTGCAAAAGAAAAGGCAGCCTGTGTATGTTATGGGTACCGAAAATCAGATCTACGAATGCATGCTTTTGAAGAATCCGGTTGATAACCGCCTCCTCCTGGGACATACATCCGCAAACTCCCAGGATCAGATTCGGTTTTTCCGTTTTCAAGGTTTTAAGATGGCCCAATTCGCCGAATACCTTGTCCTCGGCATTTTCCCTGATAGCACAAGTATTCAGCAAAATGACGTCCGCTTGATACTTGTCTTCTGTAGAGCGGTAACCCATTTGCTCAAGAAGGCCTTTCATTGTCTCAGTATCGTGCTCGTTCATCTGACAGCCGTAAGTGCGGATCAGATAATGCTTTCCGTTCCCGAGCCCTTTGAGTTCGACCGGGATCTCAAAATCATAATGGACTTGTATACTTTCTTTACCTCTCTTTTTTGCGTCCTTAAGAGAGGGAGGTTGAAAATATATAGAAAAATCCTTTTCGGATTTCACTTGCTGAGACATGTGCTCATTCCTCCTGAACATAAAATACTGTTAGTGATCGTATCTTTCATTATACCATCAGTATCGTCTACAGATCAAAAGGAAAAAGGGGCACACCAAGCAAATTTTTCCTCCACATTAGCCGAAGTTAATTAGCCGATAATTTCTGCGGGATCACCGGTCTTGACGGCTGCTGCATTTCCTTCGTCGGTATCAATATGCATGTCAAGTGCAAATTGATCAGATACACGGGCAATGACATTTTCAAAAATGACCGGACGTTCACTGTTTACTTTCACTTTCAACAGCTGTTTGTCTTGAATTCCCCATTTAGCCGCATCATCTGTATGAAAATGAATATGACGGGCAGCTACAATAACCCCTTTATCTAATTCAACCTCACCTTTAGGTCCTATTACTTTAATCCCCGGAGTCCCTTCAATGTCTCCAGACTCACGAACAGGCGCAGGAACGCCGATAGAGAAAGCATCGGTACGGGATATTTCCAATTGCGATGCCTTGCGCGCTGGTCCCAGGATACGGACTTTAGGGAAGGTCCCCTTAGGTCCGGCAACAGCTACGGTCTCTTCAGAAGCAAACTGCCCAGGCTGGGACAGGTCCTTCATAGGGGTTAACTGATGGCCTTCGCCAAACAGGATTTCAATATGTTCTTGTGTTAAGTGAATATGACGTGCAGAAATGCCTACAGGTACTTGTTTCATAAAACTTTTCCACCCTTCCATATATATTTTGTCTATGTGTTATGAAAAAGCCCTTCAATAGTTTACCCCTATTTGCGACAAAAGTAAAAGGCACACCTCATTTTGTGTGCCCTTTACTTTCATTTATTTAAACTCTGCTACCAATTTGTCAAACTCTTCCTCACTCAGATGAATATCTTGTTTTGCGAGAGCTTCTTCCTTAAATCCAGGAACGAGCTGCTCATAGGAAGGTTTACTTGTATCCTGATAAATAATTCCGGTTAGCATCCCTTCTGTTTCCATGAGCTTTGTCATGGCCTGAATACGGTTTGAAGGATCATAATCAGGTAAATCATCTAAATTCACCACATGTTCTTTGAACCAGTCGTACGTATTTACCTTGTTGAAGGTTACACAAGGACTGAATACATTAATAATAGAAAATCCTTTATGTTTGATACCTTCTTCAATCACGTGCGTCAGCTGCTTCAGATTGCTGGAGAAAGACTGGGCTACGAAAGTCGCTCCTGCCGCAAGAGCCATCTCAAGTGGTGCCAATGGAGTCTCAATGGACCCTTGGGGTGTACTTTTTGTTTTGAAGCCCTCACCGCTTCGCGGAGAGGTCTGGCCTTTCGTCAATCCATAGATTTGATTATCCATGACAATGTAAGTTATATCAATATTACGGCGGATGGCATGTACTGTATGACCCATGCCGATGGCAAATCCGTCCCCGTCACCGCCTGCGGCTACAACAGTCAATTCTCGGTTTGCCATTTTAACTCCCTGAGCGATTGGAAGAGCTCTACCATGAACACCGTGGAGACCGTATGCATTTACATAACCGGATATCCGGCCTGAACAACCGATTCCGGAAATAATAGCAAGCTGTTCCGGTTCCAATCCAACATTGGCCGCAGCACGCTGGATGGACGCCTGTACGGAAAAGTCCCCGCATCCTGGACACCAGTTCGGCTTTACGTTGTTACGAAAATCTTTCAATGTTGCCATGTTACATTCAGCTCCTTGACTTCTTGGTAGATTTCAGACGGTAAGAACGGATTCCCGTTATATTTCAGCAGGTTTTTAATTTTATCCGCAAATCCTACATGAAGCTTGATCAGATTAGCCAGCTGTGCAGTTGCGTTGTTTTCTACAACTACTACAGTTTTGGCTTTTTCCATATAAGGGCGGAGCTCTTCCGCCGGGAATGGGTTCAGCAGGCGAACAGTAATGTGATTAGTTTTTAGCCCGTCTTTGTCAAGACGTCCTCTGGCTTCATCTATCGTACCGCCTGTGGACCCGATTCCAATAATTAGCACATCCGGTTCTTCATGCGGCGCATCCACATGAATCGGATTAGTCACCTTGACATTTGTTAATTTTCTAAGGCGTTTATCCATCATTTTTTTCCGGTTATCCGTTCCCTCATTCGGACGTCCGGTTTGATCATGCTCAACACCTGTTACATGATGAATACCATACTTCGTTCCGGGAAGAACACGCAGAGATATTCCATCTTCCGTAAATTCATAACGTTTGAACATTGTATTAGGCTCGGCAGGCTCTAATTCATGTACCAATTTCCCCCGGTTAATGGAGATCTTGTTATAATCCAGCAGTTCGGATGATTGTTTGCCAAGAGAAAGTTGCAAATCTGTTAAAACGATAACCGGGCATTGATATTCTTCGGCCAAGTTAAATGCCTCTACCGTATCATAGAAACATTCTTCAATCGTACTAGGTGCGATGACAATTTTAGGAATTTCTCCATGAGTTCCGTAAATCATCGCATTAATATCACTTTGTTCCTGCTTTGTCGGCAATCCTGTACTTGGGCCTCCGCGTTGGGTATCCACAATCACGACCGGTATTTCTGTCATTCCGGCAAGACCAATCGCTTCCATCATCAGTGACAAACCCGGTCCCGCAGAAGTGGTCATTGCACGTACTCCCCCGTAGTTCGCCCCGATCGCCATCGTACAGGCGGCAATTTCATCCTCCGTTTGGATAACAGTTCCGCCATATTTAGGAAGCACTTTAATCAAATATTCCATTATTTCGGAAGCTGGGGTGATCGGATATGCAGGCATGAAACGGCAACCCGCCGCAACTGCGCCAAGCCCGATAGCATCATTTCCGATAATAAACAGTTTTTGTTTACCGTCAGCCGGCTCAAGTCTAAATTCTTCAAGAGGACCTCCAGCAAGATCAAGCACATACTCAGCTCCGCGTTTAACTGCTTCAATGTTTTTCTCAACTACTGCTGCACACTTACGGCCATACTCTTCTTCTACCGCTTTGTTGAATACTTCCAATGGAAGACCAAGCAAAGCCCATGATGCGCCTGAAGCGGCCATGTTTTTGAAAAGAGACGTTCCAAGTTCTTCTGCAATCGCTGTAATCGGTACTGGAAACAAGCGCGCATTGATCCCTTCAGGCAATGTCGGGTTAAATTTGGCATCAGCCACAACAACTGCATTCTCCCGAAGCTCATGTGCATTTAAATCAATGGATTCTTGGTCAAACGCTACAAGGATATCCAGATCATCCGAGATCGATCGAATCGGCTTTGTACTGATCCGAATTTTGTTGTTCGTATGTCCCCCTTTAATCCGAGAAGAGAAATGACGATACCCATACAAATAATACCCAAGGCGGTTCAATGCTGTGGAAAAAATACGATCGGTGCTTTCCACCCCTTCACCTTGTTGTCCCCCGATCTTCCACGATAGCTGACTAATCACCTTACGTCCACTCCTTTTGATGGTAGCTGCAATGCGACATAAATGTTAAGTTCCATTTCAATGATGTTCATCACATTATAAAAAATTTTTTTCACTTACACTCAAATTCTATGCCTTGGAGTAGTAAAATGCAAGGGTTTTAGCCAAAAATGAAAGATAGTATTATTAGATGAAATCGATATCAAAATGAGATCGTTCAGGGTTTTATACCGGAAGCGCCCTTTCCAGAAAATCGTACCAGTTCTGAAAAAGAAATTTTTTCACCTGATTGTCCGTGTAGCGCTTAAATAAAGCATCTGCCAGCTTGATATAATCCTCGCACCTTTCTAATACTTCTCCTGAGGAATCAAATCCGTCAAAATCGGAACCAAACCCTACACAGTTTTCTCCTCCAAGTGAACATATATGATCCAGATGAAGAAGCAAATCATCCAGACTAACCTTCTTTTCTTCGCGAATAAACCAAGGTACAAAGGTTAATCCGATGCAGGACTTTCTTTGGATCAGGGCATTGATCTGATTATTAGATAGATTACGCGGATGTGGACATATTGCCTGGCAATTAGAATGAGACGCAAGAATACTAAGCCCGTCTATCTCCATAAGCTCCCAAAATGCCTGCTCCGATAAGTGAGAAACATCGACTATCATACTGAGTCTTTTCATTTCCTGGACAAGCTGGCGTCCCTTTAATGTCAAGCCTCCCTTGCGGGGTTCCATAACCCCGTCTGCCGCCCAGTTTCCGTGATTCCAGGTAAGGCCTATACTTCTGACTCCCAAATAATAAAGAATACGAAAATGAAGCAAATTAGCCTGTAACCCATCTACACCTTCGAGCGTTAGCAAAACTCCCCTCTCACTCCCTTTTTTTACTTCCTTCAAGTCTTGTTTTCTTGTTACAAGCTTAAATCCGGGAGTAGTTAATATCTGTTTGTATAGAATATCTACATACGCTAAAATAGGCTCCAGCGTTGGAGTCATTTTCGTTTCATCTAAAAAGATAGCCATAAATTGCAATTTTACATCTGCCTTCTGCATTGCAGGGACACTGACCGCCAACTCTTTCGCTTCCAGTGCAAAATGCAAATAAGAATGATGGAACAGCTTGGATAAAACATCTGAATGGGCATCAATAATCATTCACTAACTTCCTCCAATCTATAGCTTCAATAAGGATGAACCTGTATTGGCACCAGGATAAGACAGCGGTAGTTAGGGAGAAGTCATAATTTAATTTTTAGAAAAAAACCTGTTTACAAGGGTAAACAGGTCAAAAATTGATTCTGTATGGTTTATTTATCTGGGTTCTACTATCAGTTTTATCGCTGTCCGATCTTCCCCGTCAATAACAATATCGGTAAAGGCTGGAACACAAATCAAGTCAACTCCGCTTGGTGCTACGAATCCCCTGGCAATAGCTACAGCTTTAATTGCTTGATTAAGCGCGCCCGCTCCGATGGCCTGCAGCTCAGCTGCCCCCCGCTCCCGCAGCACTCCAGCCAGTGCGCCTGCTACCGAGTTTGGATTGGACTTTGCTGAAACTTTTAATACTTCCATGAAAAGTACCTCCTCGGGAATGATGGATAGATTCCAGTAACCATCATATTCTAGGAACTTGACAAAAATTCCTTCACCCTGCCGGTTGCTGCGAAAACATTTAGGCCGCTGCCTATTCCATCCAAAAATCATCTTCGTAGTAACGAATCAGTTCCATATGCGTTGCCATTCCCGTTTGATCATCCAAATCCACGATAACAGCATGGAAATGCCACTTCCCCTCATCTACATGAAAGCGGACCGGCAGCTGCGTTTTGAATTTCCGCAGAACAGCTTCCCGTTCCATACCCAAAATACCATCCCGCGGACCGACCATTCCTACGTCAGTGATGTACGCCGTTCCACCAGGCAGTATTCGCTCGTCATGAGTTTGCACATGCGTATGAGTGCCGACTACTGCAGATACTCGTCCGTCCAGATGCCATCCCATCGCAATTTTCTCTGAAGTGGCCTCCGCGTGAAAATCCACAAATATGTATTTGTATTTTTTCCTTGCTTTCTCCAAAATGAGATCCGCTTCCCAAAATGGACAATCAATGGCAGGCAGAAATGTACGTCCCTGTAAATTAATCAACAGCACTTCCTTATCCTTTACCCTAACAACAGTATATCCCCGTCCCGGCGTTCCGGAAGGGAAATTGGCCGGACGTACCATACGAGGCTCATCATCGATAAAATCAAAAATTTCTTTTTGATCCCAAGTGTGGTTTCCCATAGTGAGCGCATGGATCCCCACTTCAAAAAATTCTTTTGTTATTTTATACGTAATTCCTCTTCCCGCTGCCGCATTTTCTCCATTTGCAATGAAAACTGCGTCCGGGTATTGTTTTTTCAGGCGGGGCAATACGGTTTTGAGTGCTTGCCTGCCTACCGAACCTACTATATCCCCAATAAATACAATTTTAATTGTAAGTCACTCCTGTCGTGTTTTCATCATCATTTATAGGCACCGAATCACCTTGTAGAAAAGGAAAAGTGGCGCTTCTGCGGCCACTTTTCTCACGTATTCCAGTTTTATTTAGCATATTCCACGGCCCTGGTTTCACGAATAACGGTAACTTTAATATGTCCGGGATAATCGAGTTCATTCTCGATTTTCTTCGTGATATCCCTGGCGAGCCGGAATGCTTCCGTATCGTCAATTTTTTCAGGCTGCACCATTACGCGGACCTCGCGTCCGGCCTGGATAGCATATGACTTTTCAACACCCTCAAACGATTCGGAAATATCCTCTAATTTTTCAAGTCGCTTGATATAAGTCTCAAGTGTTTCACGCCGTGCTCCCGGCCTTGCCGCAGACAATGCATCTGCCGCACCAACCAGCATAGCGATAACAGAAGTTGCTTCACAATCACCGTGGTGAGAGGCAATGCTGTTCACCACGATAGGATGTTCCTTATATTTTTTGGCGATTTCAACGCCAATCTCTACATGGGATCCTTCGACTTCATGATCCAATGCTTTTCCGATATCTTGGAGTAATCCGGCACGTTTTGCCAGCGTGATATCTTCACCCAGCTCAGCAGCCATTAATCCTGTCAAATAAGCCACTTCCATGGAATGTTTCAGGACATTCTGGCCATAACTGGTTCTGAATTTCAGGCGGCCCAAAATCTTGATGAGATCCGGATGTAAACCGTGAACGCCTACTTCGAATGTAGCTTGTTCACCATACTCACGAATTCGTTCATCGACTTCCTTGCGGGATTTCTCTACCATTTCTTCAATACGAGCTGGATGGATTCGTCCATCTGCAACAAGTCTCTCCAAGGCAGTCCGGGCAATTTCTCTTCGGATAGGATCAAACCCGGATAGAATAACAGCTTCGGGTGTATCATCAATAATTAGGTCGATGCCTGTTAATGTTTCCAAAGCACGAATGTTCCGACCTTCACGACCAATGATACGACCTTTCATCTCTTCATTGGGCAGTGTCACTACCGAAACAGTCGTTTCTGCCACGTGATCTGCTGCACATCTTTGAATAGCGAGAGAAATCACTTCTCTTGCACGCTTGTCGCCTTCAGCCTTCGCCTGTGTTTCGATCTCTTTAATCATCTGCGCTGCTTCATGACGAACCTCTTGTTCTACATTCGTCAGAATCACATGCTTCGCTTCATCCATGGTCAATCCCGAAATCCGCTCTAATTCTGTAACCTGACTTTTGTATAGTTCATCAATTTGCGTTTGTGTCTCTTCGATTCGCTTCTCTTTGTTGGCTACCAGCTCTTCTTTACGTTCGAGAGATTCTAATTTTTTATCCAGCGACTCCTCTTTTTGCAACAATCGTCTTTCTAGTCGTTGAGTTTCATTTCGACGTTCACGAATGTCTTTTTCAGCTTCGGTCCGGAGCTTATGCACTTCATCTTTTGCTTCCAGAACCGTCTCTTTCTTGAGTGCTTCGGCTTCTTTCTTAGCTGACTCCATAATCTGCTGAGCAGCAAATTCGGCACTAGAAATTTTCGCTTCTGCAAGGGACTTGCGGATAAAATAACCAATCCCTAAGCATAGAACGCCAACAACGAGAATGATCGCAACCCAACCAAAAGTGGGCATCATGTTCACCTCCTCGTTGGTTCCTCCAAGGTGTGAGCTTGGGATTCCTTCGGTTTTTTTAATCCGATGTTTCATTTGTGCATCTGTCAAGACTGTTTATCACGAATACCCGACAAACAATTCATGGGTTTCGCACAAGGGGGTATGTGCGTGAGCTCCAAAAACAAAAGCAAACATTGGCGGTTGTTTCTTTTGTTTATATGGAATCATAGAAAATCATAAAACGTATGAATCAATTTTCATAACTTAGATTTCCGTCCAACCTGGTACAAGATATAGATAAACCTGAACCATATTTGTCTACATCTTCTCCATTAAACGCTTAACTAGTTGTTTAATGAAATTGATTCGTATGATTTTTTATGAAAATATACATAAACATTTTATCTTTTGTCGAAGAAGCTTGTCAAGCCATTCCGGCATACTCCGCATCCCTGCGGAAACGCTTTACATAGATGATTTTTATTTCCTCTTTTGTCATAGAATACCTCCTGGTTACTCCCCAGTTTCTGATTGTATTTCCTCCATTACCCTGTTCACCGCTTGGTGAACAATGGAGCTTGGATAGCCTCTACGCAGCAGATAGGCCATTGTCTTACGTTTTTTGTCCGGAATTTCCCCTGAGGTAGTCCGCCATTGTTTTCTGGCCAGGGCCATTGCCCCTTCCAATTCGGACTCTTTATCCAGTTCTTCAAGAGCCCGCCCGATTTGTTCGGAAGATAACCCCTTTTGGGTTAGCTCCTGCCGGATGTAGTGCCTTCCCTTCTTTTGATACAAAGTCCGATGCTCTATAAACAGCTTAGCAAATTCCAAGTCATTCAAATAACCCTCGGTCACCAGTCTTTGAATTACATCATTCACGGTTTCCTCTTCAAAACCGTCTCTTCCCAGCTTCTGCCGCACTTCATGCATAGACCTGGGTCTTATCCCTATTTGCTTAATCGCCTTTAAATAGGCACTCTGGCGCTCTTCATCCAACATTATTTCCTGCAGCCGGGAGGTCTCGACTTCTTCATTTTTCAATAATCTGTGCTTGATCATAATGTCTTCATGAACAGAAAAAGCATATTCTTCATCCAGATAAATGTTATACCGGTGCTTACTTCTTTTTTGCCGTTCGACTTTGGTGATCCGCTGAATCCTTTCCATCATCTGTTACACACCCTTTATCTGCATAGAGGGCACCTTTACCATGTAAAGGTGCCCTGAATTTCTAACTGAATTACCGGGTCCCGGTTGCCAGGTTGAAATTATTCAAAACTAAGCTCCAAATCTTCATTCTCTTCTTCTGTCACGGCGGGAACGGTCGTTGTTAGATTGCTTGCCTCGCGGATTTTTTGTTCGATCTCTTGAGAGATTTGCGGATTTTCTTTCAGAAATTGCTTTGCGTTCTCTCTGCCCTGGCCAAGCCGGTCATTATTGTATGAATACCAGGCTCCACTTTTATTAATGATATCCATCTCGGAAGCAATGTCTACAAGACTTCCTTCCTTGGAGATACCTTCACCATACATAATATCCACATCCGCTTGCTTGAAAGGCGGGGCAACTTTATTCTTTACAACTTTAATGCGGGTGCGGTTACCAATAATATCATTGCCTTGCTTAATGCTCTCCACACGTCGGATATCCAAGCGTACCGATGAGTAAAACTTAAGCGCTCTTCCTCCCGGTGTAGTTTCCGGATTACCAAACATAACACCGACTTTTTCACGAAGCTGATTAATAAAGATAGCAATTACCTTGGATTTATTAATCGCACCAGACAACTTGCGCAGCGCCTGTGACATTAATCGGGCCTGCAGCCCTACATGGGAATCCCCCATGTCGCCCTCAATTTCAGCTTTAGGTACCAGTGCAGCTACCGAGTCGATGATTATGATATCAACCGCACCGCTTCGCACCAGGGCTTCCGCAATCTCAAGGGCTTGTTCTCCTGTATCCGGCTGGGATAAAAGAAGTTCATCTATATTAACACCGAGTTTACTAGCATAAACAGGGTCTAGAGCGTGTTCTGCATCAATAAATGCGGCTTGTCCGCCCGTTTTTTGTACTTCTGCAATCGCATGAAGGGCAACAGTCGTCTTACCGGATGATTCGGGCCCGTAGATCTCAATAATTCTTCCTCTTGGGAATCCTCCAACTCCAAGAGCAATGTCCAAAGCCAGCGAACCGCTGGGGATCGTCTCAACTTGATTATGGGTAGATTCTCCCAATTTCATAATGGAACCTTTTCCGAATTGCTTTTCAATTTGGCGCAAAGCGTTCTCTAACGCGGCACGACGATCTGACAAAACACTCACTTCCTTTTTTCATTATAGATATATGATACCTGTTTTCCAGGTTGTTGCCAAGCATTTTTTCGAACATACATTCGATTTTGATGTCAAACAAAAACCGCAACAAAGGTCTTGCTTTGCTACGGTTCTTCCATTAACCTTACTTTTATTATATATAATTTCATACAGATGTACAAGCATGACCTACATCCTTTTCACATGCTTCCATACATGATAGAAGGCGCTTTTGGCCGTCCTTATTTTGATTGTTTCCCGGCCTCCGCTGAGCTGAAGCTTGACAACTTCCGTCGGTGCTTCTTTAAAAGCAATGCCTACATAAACAAGCCCGACAGGTTTTCCTTCCTGCTCGGCTGGCCCTGCTACTCCGGTCGTGGATACGGCTACATCCGCTCCCGATAAATTTCTCATGTTTTCAGCCATGGAACGAGCTGTGTCCGAACTGACGGCACCTGGAGCATTGCTTCCCTCAAGAAGCCGGGGATCAATGCCAAGCAGCGCTTGTTTCATTTCATTGGAGTAACTGACAATGCCTCCAACGTATACATCTCCGCTTCCCGCATTGGCTGTTATCATATCGCCCAGCATCCCTCCAGTACAGCTTTCCGCTGTTGCCAGGGTCATTTCCTTGTCCCTAAGCAAATTAATAACCGCTTCCTCAACGGTTATATCCGAACCAGTCGCCGCATACATATGTTCATTCAGGCGCCGGCTGATTTCGTCAATGGTTGGCTGCATGATCCGGTCCGTTTCTTCTTTACTAGAGGCGGAGGTAGTTACACGAATTGTAACTTCTCCTTCTTTTGCATAAGGAGCAATGGTGGGATCAGACTGGGTTTGGATAAGCTCAATAAGCCGGTCTTCCAATGCAGATTCACCGATTCCGGCAAACTTAAGCATCCTGGAAAACAGCGGTTTTTTCTCCCCCATAATACTGAGCAGCCACGGTTTTGCTTCATGCTCAAACATGGGCTTCATTTCCCTTGGTGGCCCGGGAAGGAGTAAATAATGCGTATCCTTATCTGTCAGGGCCGTGCCGATTGCCAGACCCGTTTTATTCTCAAGGTTTCGTGCTCCTTCAAGCGTAAGGGCCTGCCTTTTGTTGCTCTCTACCATATGGATGCCCCGGTCTTTAAACTGCCGGGCGATCTTTTGGAGAGAGGGTTCATGCAGAAAAATCTTACGTCCCAGCATTTCACCCAGTACTTCTTTCGTAAGATCATCCTGGGTCGGCCCAAGTCCGCCAGTGCAAATGATAAGATCCGCACGTCCAGCCGCCTGCTTGAATACATTGAGCAACCTTTGCCTATTATCCCCAACTACGGTCTGGAAATACACATGGATCCCCATCGAAGCACATTCATGAGCCAGATACTGGGCATTCGTGTTAACAATTTGCCCAAGTAAAAGTTCCGTACCGATTGCAATGATTTCTGCTTTCAAATCATATTCCTCCCAAAAAAGGAAATGGCTCGCCGCTGGAAGGGTGAGCGTTTCCTATATGAAATGGATTCTCAAGTAAGGCTTTCCGCATGCTTTTTCAATACCAAGAGCAGGAAACCTAATCTATGTTTAATCCGTAAAGTTAAGCAGCTGTTTGTTTTTAACAAAGTAATCGATACCTGAATAAATGGTAATTAAAGCGGCTGCCCAGCTTGCAATTACGTCAAATGGGATGTGGATAAATGTAAACGGAAAATTATTCAGCAACAGGAAAATAATCGCATTGATCTGGGCTGCTGTCTTGATTTTCCCCCATTTGCTCGCCGCTATAACAGCTCCGTCAAGGAGTGCAATCTGGCGCAAACCCGTAACGGCAAACTCACGGCCAATCATAACAATGGCTATCCATGCATCCATCTTGCCCATTTCAACCAGAGACACAAAGACTGACGTAACCAGCAGCTTATCCGCCAAAGGGTCCAATAATTTACCGATATTCGTTACCGTTTTGCTCTTTCTGGCTATGTATCCGTCCAAACTATCCGTGCTGGCCGCAATAATAAAAATAATTGCCGCCGTAATCTGACTGTAGGATATCGAGAACTCTCCTAATTGCAGATAGGGAACGGGCATCTTGACGAGAAGAAAGAACATGATAATCGGCACAAGGAAGATTCTCGCCAGTGTGATGCGGTTCGCTAGGTTCATGAAACAACCTCCCCGGAAAGATCAAACTCAAATGAGTGAGTGATCCGGACACGGGCAATCCTTCCAATCTCCAGACGTTTGGCGGAAACGAATACTTCTCCGTCAATCTCCGGAGCATCAAACTGGGAGCGTCCGATGAAGACATCATTACGGCCGTCATATCGTTCAATCAGTACAGGAATTTCCATACCGATTCTCTTTCCGTTGCGCTCATGGGAAATTTGACGCTGGACTTCCATCAGCACATTAGCTCGATATTCCTTAACATCATCAGGTATTTGATCAGGCAATCTGGAAGCTGGGGTATCCTGCTCCCTAGAATAAGTAAACACACCTAAACGGTCAAAGTTTATTTCTTTCACAAAATCAACCAGACTCTGGAAATCTTCCTCTGTTTCACCGGGAAATCCGACGATAATGGAAGTACGCAGGGCGGCATCCGGAATGCGGGAGCGAATTTTTCGGATCAATTCCCTTGCATCTTTTTGTCTTCCGGGTCTTCTCATCCTCTTGAGCACCGAATCTTCACTATGCTGAAGCGGAAGATCGATATATTTACAGATCTTTGGGTTGGTTGCGATTGTTTCAATCAATTCATCTGTAAAAAAACCTGGATAGGCATAATGAAGCCTTACCCATTCAATTCCCTCAATCGCGCTAACCTTATTCAGAAGTTCAGGAAGCACATAAGAGTCATAAAGATCGATTCCGTAATTGGTTGAGTCCTGGGCAATGAGGCTGATCTCTTTTACCCCCTGTTCGGAAAGCTGACGAACTTCTGCCAGGATCGATTCCATGGATCTGCTGCGGAACTTCCCCCGCATAATTGGAATGCTGCAGAATGTACAGTTGTTATCACACCCCTCCGCAATCTTGACATAAGCGGTATATCTAGGGGTGGTGATCCGTCTTGGCAGCGCTGCCTCGTAATTAAATACAGGATTTCCAACCAGAATCGGTTTTTTTCCATTCAGCGCCTGGTCAATGATATCATTGATTTTATGGAAATCTCCTGTGCCTACAATTCCGTCAATCTCAGGAAGTTCTTTCATTAACTCTTCTTTATATCTTTGAGTCAAGCAGCCCGATACGATCAGAGCCTTGAGATGTGCGGTTTGTTTCAATTCCGCCATATCCAGAATCGTATTGATGGATTCTTCTTTAGCTGCATCAATAAACCCGCACGTATTCACGATAATCACAGTAGCCTCTTCCGCTTGATCTACAAGCGAAAAACCCCGCTCGTTAATGAGACCACCCATAATTTCGGAGTCGACCAGGTTCTTTTCACAGCCAAGGGTGACGACTTTCACTTTCTCTGACATGTTGAAACCTCCAATTTCCCTCCTAGCCATTCCATACAAGTATAATACAAGCGGATGAACAGTGTCAAAACAGCAGAAACCCAGAACGGAGAAGGAATCTCACGTTCTGGGCTTATGATCGGATACCACGATGTAAAACGGTTCAACGCATATTTATAAATTGTAATCCAATGGCAGATCCGCCTGTTTCAAAAGCTGGATAACCCGTTGCAGATCATCCCGGCTTTTGCCGCTTACCCGGATTTGGTCACCTTGAATTTGGCTTTTGACTTTCAGTTTGGAATCACGGATCAGGATATTGATTTTTTTGGCATTTTCCTGGTCAATGCCCTGCAGCAGGGAAATTTTTTGGCGTACCGTTGCAGCTGCCGCCGGCTCCACTTTCCCGTAATTCAAATGTTTCAAGGATATTCCGCGTTTTGCCATTTTGGTAATCAGGATATCCAGTACATTTTGAAGTTTAAATTCATCATCAGACGTAACAATAAGGCCCTCTTTTTCTAGTTTGATGTCACTTTTGCTATTTTTGAAGTCGAACCGGTTATCAATCTCCCTTAAAGCTTGCTGGACCGCATTGTTAAGTTCTTGCATATCCAGTTTTGAAACAATATCAAATGAATTTTCGCTGCTCATACCAACACGTCCTTTCCCATCAGAACCTTTAGCGGCCAGATTTGGTTCCGCTGGTAGAATTTGAGTTCGAAGAACTGTTTTTAGAACCCGATGAATTGGTTTTGTTTGCAGAGCTATTGGTTGTATCCGAGTTCGAGCTACTATCCGTTCCGGTTGAATCTGTGGATAAGCCGCTATCCGATTCAAGCAGAAATTTCACTTTTTTGGGATTGCTGGCATTACCCAGATCGATTTTTTGCCCGTTCACGGTTACTTCAATGGAGTTTTGCTTCCCTACATTGATGAAAACCCCTCCTTCTACTGTATATGAAGCCGAAAGCCCCTGACCTAAGGTTTCAGTTTTGATCAGTTTCTTCTTGGTCCCTTTTGTATCAAGAAGTTGATCTATCTGATACCAAACTTTATCCTTAGCTTTCAGTTCGATCTCCAGTTTGTTCGTTCCAGAAACTGTGTACGTATCCAAGCTTTTTGTCGTTTCCGTCTGTTTTAAAGATGCCTCCGGTGTAGGTGTAGGGGTTGGTGTTGGCTGAGGCGTGGCAGAGGCTTCCGGACTTGAGCTTGGGCTAGGGGATTCGGATTGCTTCTCCGTTAAGCGGTTTGGAGATGCTTCCGGCGTATTTCCGCCTGTTGAGCCGCTGCTTCCCTGGTAAGCAAAAAAGTACACGATTCCCACGATAAGAGCTACGAAGCAAACCACCATGACAGTGGAAGCCCATTTGCTGGTCTGGTCTGAAGATCTCGGCCCACCTCCAGATCGGCTTCTTGGCCGGAGCGGTTCAGGTGCGTGTTCCGGTTCCTCGGGAACGGGATTCACCTTTTGATACATATCTAATACTTCATTAGGATCAAGGCCCATGGCTTCAGCATAACTTTTTATAAACGCTCTTACATAGAAACTGCCGGGCAGTACTTTGTAATCTCCTTCTTCGATCGCTTCCAGATAGCGCACACGAATTTTCGTCATCTCCTGAAGTTCTTCCAGGGAAAGCTTCTTTTCCAATCTGGCATTGCGAAGAAATTGGCCCAGTTCAGACATGTCATCACCTCCGTTTAGTAATTCCTAAGTAGCTTGTCATCATAATTCGGAGTTAAAATGGCTCCACATTATAAGTGAAACTATCGTAATTGATCTCCTCATCCGGATTGTTTCTGAGTTCAATAATATAGGTAAAATCATCGTATGTGTAATGCGACTCCTTCACAAAAATATCCGGATGCTCAATTACTTTGGTCGCAGGCATTGCCATAATCTCCTGCAGCAGGCTGAAATGCTTCTCGTTGGAACGAAGTGTCGAGACAATTCCATCTATAATAAACACATTATTGGAAGACATCTCATCTTCAGAAAGCTGACTGCGCACGGTTTGGCGAAGCAAAGTAGACGAAACAAACGTCCAGCGCTTATTGGAACATACACTGCCTGCAATGATGGATTCTGTTTTTCCAACCCGGGGCATTCCCCGAAGGCCTATTATCTGGTTGCCTTCCCGCTTGAACACTTCCCCGAGAAAGTCAACAAGCAGTCCAAGTTCTTCTCTGGTAAAACGAAAAGTCTTGCGGTCATCGGAATCCCTGTCTATGTATCTTCCATGCCGTACTGCCAGTATATCAACAAGCTTAGGTGCCCTCAAGGCAGTGATAGTAATATTATCCACTTTTTTCAGCATTTTACCCATTAATTCGATTTTTTCATCATCGTTGGTTTGCAAAAGCATGCCGCGCGTCCGGTCTTCAACCCCATTGATGGTCACAATGTTTATATCGAGCATTCCCATAAGAGAAGCGATATCTCCCAGCAAACCCGGACGGTTTTTATGGATTCTGTATTCCATATACCACTGTTTTACTTCCATTACGATCACCCTCTTCGTCCAAGATGCTGTCATTCTCCTATGTTATATTCCAAAACACCCACACTAGTTCTACAAAATGATCCAAAGTCCTCCCAATATCTTTTAATTCTTATCAAATTTTAATTGGGAAAACTCCTGTTCCGTATACGATTGTATGCCTGGACGGAACTCCTGGTTCATTTTTCCTAACTGGTTGTCTAGAACCGCATCCCATTTCATTTCAGCGGAAAAGGAAGAACTCGTATCGATTAATGGTAGATTCAGTGCTTTTAGCTTGGAGCTTTTAGTTTCATCCGCACCCGCATACAGTACAACCCAATTAGGCCGATATTTGGTTACCTGCTGTTTGACCCTATCGAGCCATTTATCGTCCGTATCCAAGTATACTACACGATCGCTCTCATTTGAAATATTCCATTCTTTTGGTATCGGCTTATCTTTTACCGTAAGCCAAATAATGGAATCCCCAAGCTTATTATGTAGTTTTACCCAACTCTCCATTTGATTGTCAATGTTTTGCTGGTTCATTTCGACGATCTGCACATTATCTGCTTTTTCCGGTACAGCATTAGTCAGGCTGCCATTCGGTTTGTTTTGAAGAAGAATGAATTTCGTTTTCTTAACAGCCTCCGCCTGCTTAGCGGCTCCATCCAATAATGAATCACCCATAACATAAACGTAATCATAAGGTTTGGCCTCGATTTCTTTAGCAATTTCATCACTCCAGCTGTCCGCATTCTGTTTCCAATTGAACACAAGCTGATTATCCTGATGCCATCGCTCAAGCACTTCACTTATTTTTGTTTGATCTTCCTTTATTTTGCCGCTTGTCACCAAATAAACAGCATGTTTATTTGCCATCACTTCAGGCTTGATTTCGGGCAATCCACGGTTGCCGCACCCGGCAAGCACAAGCAGACAAACACTGATGAGAGCGGCTTTGGCGCTTTTTCTGCTGCTTTTCATTTTCTAGTATCCTTTCATTTCTAGCAAACATAGTGAGTCCGAGTACATATTTAAGAAACATGGAAAAGCCTCCATAAGGAGGCTGATTTGATTGTACCATGTTTTAAGATTTGTCTACAAGTTTCACCATTAAGCGGGCCAATACACGTTTTTCGTCCTCATTACCAACATCCCATAATTCTTTAAGCAAACGCTCCTCTTTATTTTTGGGGTCGACTTTATCGGCTAAGAATTCACCGATTTGGAAGGCAAGCTTGGAAATGGTTTCTTCGTTCATGCCCGACTTTTCTGCCGCATTTACACGCTCCGCCAGAAATTCTTTCCATTTATCGAATACAGTCAGTACCGTAGCCATCCGGGGTAGCCTCCTTTCGTATTTGTAGAAAGTAATTACAGCTTTACTTTCTGCAACGAAGAAAGCAAATATGCGCCTCAGCCGGGGGCCAAAATACGGCAGACCTCGCCTTTAGTCGTTATAAGTAACGGTTTTAGGTTAACCAGCCGCCATTTGGACTTATGATTTGTCCGGTTATATATCCGGATTCCGGCAGTGCTAGAAAATAAACCAGAGATGCCACTTCATCCGGGTAACCCAAACGCCCTATTGGAATCTCTTGTTCGATTTCCATTTTTTCCTCACTTCTAAATCCGCCCATCATGTCCGTATCCACTGCTCCGGGTGCGACAGCATTTACTGTAATTCCCGAAGGGGCAAGCTCCTTGGCCAATGCTTTGGTAAAAGTATTTATGCCCCCTTTGGTTGCGGAGTAAAGCACTTCACAAGAAGCCCCTGTAATCCCCCAGATGGATGAGACATTGATGATACGGCCATATTTGCGGCTGATCATGGAAGGCAGGAAGGATTGAGTACACAAAAAGGTACCTTTAAGATTTACGTCCATCACTTTGTCCCATTCCTCTTCCGTAATGTTGGTAAATAATCCGTAATGGGCAATTCCAGCATTGTTTACGAGAATATCCGGAAAGAATCCGTGGACACTGAGCTTATTCTTCATGGATTCGATCTGTTGCTTGTCTCTGAGATCAGCTGTTACTGTCATTACATTGGCGCCTGCTTCCATGCAATCACGGGCTACCTGATTGGCCGCTTCATGGGAATGCCGATAATGAATCACCACATTCAAACCAATTGATGCAAACCGGCGTGCTATTGCTGCCCCAATACCCCTGCTGCCTCCTGTAATCAGAACCGTTTGCTTAGGAAAAGAGCGTTCTTCCATCAAAGGATATCACTCCGTACTATAGATATAGCCATCTGGTCCCAGTTGAAATGTTCACGTAAACGCTGTGTCGCCTGCTGCAGGGAAATCTGCTTGTAGACTTCTAAAAAATCAAACAGATCGATTTGTTTCATCCGGTACTTCGTAAACTCATTGGCTATGGCCTCAGGTGAATTCAGCATCCGAAGGAAATTGCCGATTTTCTTTTTTCTTGTCCGCTCAAATATTTTCTCATCAAGCCCTTTTTCAATCACCTTATTTACTTCTTCTTTAATCCGATCAAGAAGCTTTCCCGGATCCCTGGTATCTCCACCCACCATGGAGAATGCATATTCAGCGGTAGAATTATACTCGTACCCGAAGGAATCGGAAATCAGGCCTTCATCATATAGCTGCTGGTATAGATCAGAGCTTGAGCTAAACAAATAATCAAGCACAAGCTTGGTGGTTAGTTCTTGGACAAGCAGTTCCCTGCCCTTTACTCCGGGGGCCATCTCCTTGATGCCAAATAAACATTTTGGAAGAGAAACAGGAAGAACTATTACCCTTTTTTTCTCTTGTATTTCATAAGGTTCCTGCTCAAAATAACGGCGGATCATGCCTTGGGGTTCAAATGTTTTGGCCGCTTGATTACTGCGAATAAGCTCCATGATGCTTTCCGGATTGATTCCGCCCACTACAAAGAGAATCATGTTGCTTGGATGGTAAAACGTGTTATAGCATTCATACAGTGTCCCTTTCGTTATTTTCGAAATAGATTCGACGGTTCCCGCGATATCAATGCGTATGGGATGTTTGCTGTACATAGCTTCAATCAGGCCGTAATAAGATCTCCAATCCGGATTATCGCGGTACATTTGGATTTCTTGCCCAATAATTCCTTTTTCTTTTTCCACGTTCTCGTCGGTAAAATAAGGATGCTGAACAAAATCAATCAGCGTTGTCAGATTATCTTCAATGTGTTCAGTCGCGGTAAATAGATATGTTGTCCGGTCAAAGCTTGTAAAAGCATTGGCAGACGCTCCCTTATTAGCAAAATTAGAAAAAATGTCCCCTGTCGGCTCTTCAAACATTTTATGCTCCAGGAAGTGGGCAATTCCATCGGGAACCCGGATCTCTTCCCTGCCCTCAACCTGAAAATGATTATCAACAGACCCGTACCGGGTGGTAAACGTGGCATAGGTTTTTTTGAAGCCCGCTTTGGGGAGGATAAAGACCTGAAGCCCTCCCGGCATCTTTTCCGTATACAAGGTTTCTTGTAAATGAGGGTATGGGATTTGTTTCATGCCTGGTCTCCTTTCCGGTCACGCAGAAAATAGATCGTATCCAGCTGCACTTCCTCCGCGACAGCCCTGATATCCGCGATTTGAATATCTTCAATCGAATTGATCAGTTCGCTTACGGAACGTTCTTTTCCAGATAATACGGCATTAAAATCAAAGGCCACTATGTCAAATGCCGAATCCTGCATCTCCCGCAGCTGATTGGCAATCATGGCTTTGGTCTGAAGAAGTTCGGTATCATGAATATTTCCCTGCTTCATAATTTCGAGTTGTTCCTTAATAATTCTCACCGCTTTATCAAAATTGCCTATTTCGATTCCGGATTGGATGATAAGGATTCCTTTATGCCCGTCAAACCTGGACGCTGCATAATAAGCAAGACTCGCTTTCTCGCGTACATTGGTAAAGAGCTTGGAATGTGGATATCCCCCCAAAATACCGTTATACATTAATGCGGCCGGATACTGGTCATCACTGTATGTAACGGGTATACGAAGACCCATGTTCAATTTCCCCTGATTTACATCAAGCCGTTCAATCACTGTTTTGGCCGGTTCCTGTTTTTGGAACAGCTTTGGACGATTATAGGTTTGGGGAGTATTAGGCTTGAACCGGAAAAATTTCCTTGCCAGCTTTTCAACTTCCTTCAGAGAAGTATTTCCCGTTACATAAATATCAACGGGAGCTTCACTCAGCCAGGATTCGTATTGCTCATATAGACTTTGCGGTGATATTTTATCCAGGTCCTGGGTTCTTCCCAAAGGATGCAGCCGATACGGTTCTCCTTCGCACATTTCTTCTAAACAGCGTTCACTGGCGTAACGGATTTTATCGTTAACAATAGACTCCAGTTTTTTGCGAAGGGTCTCTTTCTCGGCATCCACATACTTTTCACGGAAACCACCTTGTTCCTTTAAGGGATTGGTGATGGTATCCCCTAAAAAGGCTATAGCTTGCTCCAAAAGGGATTCTCTTGATTCCACGAAACTATCCTGAATGATATCCATTCGGAACTGTACAATTTGATAATCGCCCCGCTTATAAATATCGAAACCGAATCCCGCGCCATACATTTCATCCAGTTTTTCCCGAAACAGACGGGTCTCGGGCAACCGCCCGGTTCCCCTTCGGAGTACAAATGGCATTAAAGCGGTAGGTGTTACAGTGCTTTCCGCAAGCAGGCGTCCCATATAGACGGAAATACTGAATGTTTTAAACTGGTCAGTGGGCAGTACATGAAGACGAACCCCTCCTGCTATGCCGCGTTCAAATTCAATTTGCTTCAAGAATCATGCTCCCTTCACCAATTCTTATTTGGACGAATTGCCGTCCGAATTGTTTAAATGATTAATCCAAAACACTCGGGTATTAGCTAATTGATTTAATTCCATTATATTCATATATAAAGAGAGGAAGCAACCGGAGTGGTTGTTCCTCTGCTGGCGAAATGTATTATTTACAGAAGATATGCTTTCCGATTTGTTTTACCTGGGGTCTGGACCAGATCCATTTGGATGTTGCCGTTTCCGGGTTAAAGTAATAAGTACATCCTCCAGACGGGTCCATACCGTTCAGTGCATCCCGTACCGCCTTCTTTGCAGTCTCGTTGGGCACTAGCCAGATTTGGCCGTCTGCTACAGCCGTGAAGGCTCCTGGTTGGAAAATCACACCCGAAATGGTGTTAGGGAAGCTTGGCGAATCCACCCTGTTAAGGATAACTGCGGCAACTGCAACCTGCCCGATATAAGGTTCCCCTCTTGATTCTCCGTAAACCGCATTTGCCATCAAGTTAAGATCCTGCTCAGAAAAGCCTTTATGATTGGATGGGGTGAGCTTCGTACTTGTATCCGGCTTGGCAGCACCTGCACCAGCTCCTGCTCCTGGACCAACCTTTTCTTTCTTTGCAGTCGGAGGTAATTCCTCAGCAGTAGGCTTATATTGTTTGGTAGCTTCCCATAACTTCAATTTCGTTTTAGGTCCTACTAACCCATCCACCTGCAATCCAAATTCACCTTGGAAACATTTCACACTTTGCAAAGTTTGATAGCCAAAATCTCCATCCACTTTTCCTTTATAGAATCCCAAAAATTTCATACGGCCTTGAAGCTCATAAACGTCGGAACCTTTCGTCCCGTATTTGACCAGATTTTTACTAAAAGTCTCCTCTGTTTGTCCGGTATGCTGTTTGAATTGGAATGCAACAAAAAGTGCGAATACCACACAAACTGTGATCAGTATCAGCCGTTTATTCATAGTAGTTAATCAACCTTTCTTTTGTAGTGGCAGCCTTTTATTGCTTATTATGAGAAAGGATGAAAACTTCTATGCACCACGATTAGCGAATGGGCTGTCTTAAGACGAATTGGACTACGAATAGTTGTATGAATGGAAAATGCAAGCAATTTGCTGGTATTCAAAAACGGCACCCCCATTATTGGGATGTGCCGCTTTGCATATAGACAAAAGATATTCTCAATAGAATCAATTTCATCATACAACTTTTAAGAGGAAATACGGTTTTGCTGGTATTGTTCCAATGAAATAAGTACCTCACGCGGCTTGCTTCCCTCATAAGGACCGATGATACCTTTTGCTTCCATAGCGTCAATCAGTCTTGCCGCCCGAGTATATCCAATCCGCATTCTGCGCTGAAGAAGAGAGACCGAAGCCTGGCCTCCTTCCAGTACAATTTGTACAGCCTGGTCATACAGCTCGTCCTCAAATTCCTCATGGGTATCTGATTGTTCTTCTACCTCAGGTACCATTTCCTCCTGATAATTGGCTTGCTGCTGGTCCCTGCAGTAACGAACGACTGCTTCAACCTCCTGATCGGACAAAAATGCCCCCTGAACACGGATCGGTTTAGATGCACCAACGGGCAAATAAAGCATATCTCCCCGTCCAAGAAGCTTTTCCGCTCCTACCATATCCAGGATGGTACGGGAGTCCACCTGGGAAGATACGCCAAAAGCAATACGCGAAGGAATGTTAGCTTTGATAACGCCGGTGATGACATCAACAGAGGGCCTTTGAGTAGCGATAATCAAGTGAATCCCTGCAGCCCTGGCCATTTGGGCCAGACGGCATATCGCATCCTCCACGTCATTCGCCGCAACCATCATCAGGTCTGCAAGTTCATCTACAATCACTACATAGTACGGCAGGGGAGCTTCCGTTCCGTTCTCATTCAGCATGGCATTGTAGCCCTCAATATTTCTGGTCCCGCTTTTTGAGAATAATTCATAACGCCGTTCCATTTCACTGACAATTTTCTTCAGGGCCAGTGATGCTCTTCGCGGATCCGTGACCACCGGGGCAAGAAGATGGGGAATGCCATTATATACGTTGAGTTCTACCATTTTGGGATCAATCATCATAAACTTTACTTCGTTCGGCTTTGCTTTGTACAAAATGCTTGTAATAATCCCGTTAATACAAACCGATTTGCCCGATCCTGTTGCTCCGGCAACCAGTAAATGCGGCATCTTGGCAAGATTTCCGACAATAGGCTGACCGGAAATATCCCTTCCGAGCGTAATAGAAAGCTTCGAGGCTGATGATTGAAAAGCAGAGGTTTCCATTACTTCTCTCATTGTCACCACAGAAACTTCTGAATTAGGAACTTCAATCCCTATGGCTGATTTTCCGGGTATTGGAGCCTCCATACGGATATCTTTGGCAGCAAGGGCAAGGGCAATGTCATCTGTCAAACCCACAACACGGCTAACCTTCACCCCTACATCCGGCTGGATCTCGTATCGGGTAACCGCAGGCCCTCTGACAACAGCAAGCACTTTAGCTCTTACTCCAAAACTTTCCATGGTAGCTTCAAGTTTACGAGCATTAGCTTTATGATCAGTGCCTTCCCCGTTTTTATTTGAAGCAGGTTGTGACAATAAGGAAAATGGCGGGAGCACATACGGCTTTACCTGTGAGGCCGGAATGTCCGCTTCAAGCGCTCCGGCCTCCTCTTCCCTCATGGCCTGATGCTCATGGGAGATCGGCTGTGATTGGACGGATTGGACGGATTGGGCGGATTGCCCTGATGCCGTTTTAGTATTTATATCAGGGTGATCCAGAAAATCTGTAATGACCGGTTCTGTAGGGATTTCATTCTGTCCGGCCTGATAAACTGTTATTTCTTCCGCTTCTTCATGCGCTTCTATCCAATCCGTGTCCTCTTCCTCTATATGGTCTTGAGCTGCTTGTTTTGGCTGGAAAAGCTCCAGGAATACCGGTTTTTTCCTTTTCTTTGATGGTAATTCTTCTTCGTAATCCTCATAGAATTGTGCTTCAGGTTCGTCAGCTTCAACGGCTCTGCGGCCTGCTTTTACTTTACGTTCGGAACGCTCCGCCGCCTTGCGAACCAAGCGGTTTTTCCTGCTTGTCCGAAAACGGGCAGTCAGTTTTTCAAAAAAGGCTGTAGATCCGATGCGTACTTTTTTCCCGGCGTCCACATATGAGAGGCCGGTTATTAGAATAAATCCGATGGCAAACAGGGCATACATCACAAGTTTGGCCCCAAGTGTATCGAACAGAAAATACAGTACACTATATTCGGCCGCACCTATCATGCCGCCTCCCACTTTGTCTGTAAGTATGTTTCCGTGTTCGGGCTGAATTCCCTGCACCATAAGCTGCCATGAGTACCTAAATATATCCGCGGCTGTAAACTCTCCGTCAGGAAACAAGTTTGCAAACAATCGAATGTGATTCATCACAAGAAGTCCCAGGATGATAAGAACAATCCCAGTTTTCTTGGTTGTCCAAGTTCTTGGCCAATCTCTTTTAATCATTACGTGCAGAGCTATGTATATACAGATTAAAGGGATAATAAAATCCCATGTTCCCACAAAAAAACGGCACAAATAATTAAAGGAGCGGCCTACATGGCCTTCTCTTGCCAATGCGATGACTGCGAAAATGAGGATCAGAATTCCGTACAATTCATAAATTAGTCCGGTTCTGACCGACTTTTTCCTTCTTCTTCTCCTTTTGGCCACGTTTCGTCACCCCCAATGTGTAATTATAACACAGGAACAGGAGCTGGCATACAGGACCATGGAAGGAGAAATGCGCACACCTGTTTCCTTTTTTATTCCCGACCCTTCCTGTCCAAGGAAATATAGGAAATAACTGTGCCCGGATGCAAGCTGCTATCCAGATAATCTAACGGATTACAGCTGTACAGGCGGACGATTTTGGCTTTTCCTTCCGGGAGTGTCTCTATCTGCATATCTACACCATTGATCTTTACATCTCTGTATTCAGGTTTCTGCTTATCCCAATCCCGGAACACGTCTTCCGGATTCACCGCAGTATAAAAAATCAAGAGAATTTCCCTCCTTGCGCTCCGGCTTTTTTCTCATCAATACGCCGATATAACTCCCGCATAGCTTCTCCTATACCTCCGACCGCATTGATTAGTCCGTAACGGACCGCATCTGCTCCAATCACCGTAGTCCCGATATCTCTTGTAAGTTCCCCTGTTTTAAACATCAAATGTTTGAATTGCTCTTCGGTTACATTTGAATGCTTGGTTACGAAACGAACAACCCGATCCTGCATTTTATCCAAATATTCAAATGTTTGAGGAACCCCAATAACCAGACCTGTCAACCGGATAGGATGAATCGTCATAGTTGCGGTTTCAGCTATAAACGTAAAGTCAGTCGATACGGCAATAGGAACTCCGATACTGTGCCCTCCCCCTAAAACTATGGAAACAGTGGGTTTGGACATGGTAGCAATCATTTCCGCTATGGCGAGTCCTGCCTCCACATCACCGCCAACGGTATTGAGGATAAAGAGCACTCCTTCAATTTTAGTACTTTGTTCTGCTGCAACAAGCTGGGGGATAATATGCTCATACTTCGTTGTCTTATTTTGGGGAGGAAGGACCATGTGGCCCTCTACCTGACCGATAATGTTCATACAAAATATATTGCTCTCCGGTGAAGTCGGCAAGCTGGTTTGGCCTAAGTCTTGAATCGTTTCTACGGCTGCATTCTTTCTATTCTCTTCTGGTGTCTCGCCTTCCTGCTGATTAGTAAAAAAAGGATTCATTATTTTCATCTAGCTCCTTTTCCATCGACATATACTTGTAGTATGGATGGAAAGAGCAGGAATATGTATGGTTTTTCAACTGAATTCTGCAAAATGGCCATAAATGAAAAAACCTCCTTAGTTGTTAAACTAAGGAAGTTTATAAAAGTTTATAAGGCTAAGTGACTAGGTGAAGTTTAGACCTCCATGATGATTGGAAGGATCATTGGTCTTCTTCTGGTTTGCTCATATAAAAATCGTCCCAGAGCATCTTTTACATGAGTTTTTAAAGATGCCCATTCATTTACATTATCGTTCATCAATTTATTCAGTGTGTTTGTTACAATTCGGTTAGCCTCATCAAGCAACCCTTCGGATTCGCGGACATATACAAAACCACGTGAAATAATATCCGGCCCGGACAAAATAGTACCTTCCTGCTTGCTCAGGGTAACCACCACAACCAAAATGCCATCCTGAGACAGTAATTTGCGGTCGCGGAGTACGATATTTCCTACATCACCTACACCTAAACCATCAATCAAGATGTTCCCCGCCTGTACTTTACCGGCTTTGCGGGCAACTCCATTTTGGATTTCGACTGTGTCTCCGTTGTCTATGATGAAAATATCTTCTTTGTCCATACCTACGGATTCGGCCAACTGTCCATGCAGCCTTAACATCCGATATTCCCCATGGATGGGAATAAAGTACTTAGGTTTCATTAGGTTCAACATCAGTTTCAATTCTTCCTGGCTGCCATGTCCGGAAACATGGACTCCCGTCACAGATCCCGGGCCATAAATCACATGAGCCCCCAGGCGGAACAGTTCGTCCACTGTACGTCCTACATAACGCTCGTTCCCCGGAATCGGAGTTGCAGCAATTACAACCGTATCTCCAGGCAGAATATCCACTTTGCGATGAGTTGAACGGGCCATGCGGGTTAGAGCCGACATCGGTTCTCCCTGGCTGCCCGTACAGAGAATAACTACACGATCAGCTGCTAATCGATTCACCTCTTCAGGTTCGATCAGTATGCCGTCAGGTACTCTAAGATAACCAAGCTCCGAGGCAATTGTCACAACGTTAACCATGCTTCTGCCGATGACAGTCAGCTTCCGATTGGTTGCATACGCTGCATCAATAACCTGCTGAACCCGGTGGATATTTGAGGCAAAAGTAGCCAAAACGACCCTTTGCCGAGCTTTGCGAAAAACTTCTTCAATTGTGATACCAACACTTTTTTCCGATCCTGTATAGCCAGGGCGTTCCGCGTTCGTACTATCGGAAAGCAAGGCAAGTACACCTTTCTTCCCGATTTCGGCCATGCGGTGGAGATCAGCATATTGGTCATTCACCGGTGTCTGGTCAAACTTGAAGTCTCCAGTATGAACCACGTTACCTTCCGGGGTTTCCAAACAAACTCCTACGGAATCCGGGATACTGTGATTGGTTTTAAAGAAGGTCGCCGTCATGGTTCCCATCTTGATCTCGGAGTCCGCATTAATAAGAATGCGCTTAGTTTCTCCCAAAAGGCCAGCTTCCTTGAGCTTGGTTTCAATAAGCCCAAGAGTCAGCTTGGTTCCGTACACCGGAACATTCAAGTGCTTCAATACGTATGGAAGTCCTCCGATATGGTCCTCATGTCCGTGAGTAATCAGGATTCCACGAACTTTATCCTTATTTTCAAGCAAATAAGAGATGTCTGGAATCACAATGTCGATACCGAGCATATCCTCTTCCGGAAATTTCAAACCGCTATCAATGACTACAATATCATTGTCATATTGCACCACATACATATTTTTACCGATCTCTCCCACGCCGCCAAGGGCAAAGATCGTCAATTTTTCATTATTCTTTTTAGACAAGTAATGTACCTCCCATAATAGTTTGGCGACGAATTTTGTATGATGAAACCGAACTAGTCACTTACCACCATTATACAAGAATGTCATGTGTCTTTACAAGTTGCTTTTCTCTGGGCGCTCTGAATCCTTGTTTTTACTGTTCCCGGATAAAACAAAATCGATGCCAATCGGCACCGATTCATATGAACTGTCATTTAAACAAGGTTCTAATGTACTGTCCTTCTTCTTCGGTCACGTTGACAAGCGGCAGACGGACACCGCCGACTTTCATATCACGGTCATTCAGGGCAAATTTCACAGGTGCCGGACTCGGAACCTGGAACAATCCTTTGAATATTGGCAAAAGTTTGCTCTGCAACTTCACAGCCTGCCTGATATCACCTTGTACATAATAAGATATCATATCCTGCATTTCTTTTCCAACCAAATGACTAGCGACACTGACAATTCCTTGGCAGCCAACCGCCACCGCCGGAAGCGTCATCGAATCATCCCCACTATACACCAGAAACCCTTTTTTTGCATTGGTGAGAATCTGGGTAAGCTGATCGGTGTTACCGCAGTCTTTGGTTCCGATTATGTTGGGGATTTTTGAGAGCCTTATGGTCGTGTCTGCATCGATATTAACCCCTGTCCGGCTTGGTACATTGTATAAGAAAATAGGTACTTCAACGGATTCAGCAACCGCCTTGAAGTGCTGATACAGCCCTTCCTGGGAAGGACGATTGTAATAAGGAGCCACAATCAGCAGGGCATCTACACCAAGATGCTGCACCTTTTGAGAAAAATGAATCGTATGCTGTGTAGAATTGCTGCCAGTCCCCGCAATAATCTTGCAGCGTCCTTTGGCAAACGTTACTGCCAATTCAATAAGTTTAAGCTTTTCTTCTTCGGTTAAAGTCGGTGACTCACCGGTTGTACCGCAAATAACCAGACCATCACTATGCTGTTCTTCAATAAGATAGTCCACCAAAGGTTCAATCTGATCCCAGTTAACTTGCAAGTTTTCATCAAAAGGTGTCACCATTGCTGTTATTACTCTACCGAAACCCACCGTAAACGCCTCCTAATAGTTCACTGATTACTTGTGCAGGCTGAATTTTTTATGAAGCGCTCTTACAGCACGCACCATGTCAGAATGGTGTACAAGGACCCAAATCGTTGTGTTGGAATCCGCTGACTGTAAAATCTGTATTTCTTCCTCAGTCAAGGCTTCTACAATTTTTGCCATAATCCCCGGCACTCCATTAATGCCTCCGCCAATGACGGATACTTTCGCACAATTTCTGAGAATCGTTGGCTCATAGCCTAACTCCCTAAGAAGCTTCACCGCTTTGTCAGCTACGTGGCTGAATACCGTATATACGACTCCCGAAGGATTAACATTAATAAAGTCAACACTAATTTGATTCTCTGCCATTGTTTTAAACACTTTCAGCTGCAGATCATATTGACCTTCTGCAGCAGCTACTTGAATCTGCGTAATGTTGGCAAAGTTCGCAATTCCGGTCACGAACCGGTCTTCAACCGGCTTATCTCCCAATTTCAGAGCATCTATGCTCGTGACAAGAGTCCCTTCGTCCATGGAGAAAGTGGAACGGACACGAATCGGAATATTGGCATGCATGGCCACCTCAACGGCTCTCGGATGAATCACTTTGGCACCATTATGAGCCATATTGCAGATCTCTGTAAATGTCACGCAGGAAAGTGCCTTGGCATCTTCAACAATTCTTGGATCTGCAGTTAAAATTCCTTTCACATCCGTGAAAATATCGACAACTTCCGCTTTAAGAGCTGCTCCAAGAGCTGTTGCCGACGTGTCACTTCCTCCGCGTCCCAATGTTGTAATTTCCCCGTCCTTGGTCATTCCCTGGAAGCCGGTAACCACAACAACTTTGCCTTGTTCCAGATGCTCGATTATTCTTTTGGGTTTAATCGTTTGAATCTGCGCATTCCCAAAGCAGTCGTTGGTCTGAATACCTGCCTGCCCTCCGGTTAGAACGACAGATGGGATTTTTTCATTGTGAAGCATGCTGCATAAGTTAGCTGCGGAGATCAGTTCTCCACAGCTAAGCAGCAAATCTCTCTCGCGGTCGGGAGAATGTCTCCATTTCCGCGGATTAGATCAAGTAAAGTATCAGTAGCGTAAGGCTCGCCTTGTCTACCCATGGCAGAAACAACAACAACCACTTTATAATTCTCGGATAAAGCATCTTTTATATGCTCTAGAACGTGATTCCTTGCTTCCTTGGTGGATAGGGAAGTTCCTCCAAATTTTTGAACGATTATGCGCATGTGTTTCCCCCACCTATCAAAATAATATAGCTAAAATGACTAGTAGATTACTTATCTTCAGAGATCAGGTGCTCGGCAATCTGTACAGCGTTCCATGCCGCCCCTTTCAGCAAGTTGTCGGATACAATCCAAAGGTTAAGAGCTTTAGGATTACTGAGATCCCGGCGGATACGTCCAACAAATGTCTCCTTTTTGCCAGCGGCCTCGGATGCCAGCGGATACTGCTGCTCTTCGGGATTATCGACGACGGTAATTCCCGGGGTCCGGGACAATAGCTGTCTTACTTCTTCCACCTCAAAATGATCTTTGAGTTCTACATATACGGATTCGGAGTGTCCCTGAATTACAGGAATCCGCACGCAAGTTGTCGTAATTTGTAAGTTTTCGTCTTCCATAATTTTTTTGGTTTCACGAATCATCTTCATCTCTTCAAGAGTAAAGCCGTTGTCCTGAAACTTGTCAATCTGCGGGATGGCATTAAAAGCAATCTGATGTTTGACAGGCAGAGAGGACACAGGCAGCACATCCGGCTTAACCTCTTTTCCTTCCAGAACTTCACGCGATTGTCTCAACATTTCTTTGGTGGCTTTGTTTCCTGCTCCGGATACAGCCTGATATGTAGATGCAATAATACGGGAAATGCCGTACCGGTCATACAGTGGTTTTAAGGCGTGTACCATCTGGATAGTAGAACAGTTCGGGTTTGCGATTATGCCTTTATGATTTCTTGCTGCATGCATGTTCACTTCAGGAACTACAAGCGGGGTGTTCTCATCCATGCGGAAAGCATTCGTGTTGTCAATACAAACTGCTCCGGCAGCAGCCGCCGCAGGAGCAAGCACTTTACTGACATCGCCCCCGGCACTGAACAGGGCAAAATCTATTCCTTCAAAGCTGTTTACAGTAGCTTCTTCCACGATAATTTCCTTGTCTTTAAAAGGAATAACGGTACCTGCAGAACGCGCAGACGAAAGAAGCTTAAGCTCTTTAATGGGGAAATTCCGTTCATCAAGCAAACGGACAATCTGTTCTCCTACTGCTCCTGTAGCACCAACTACAGCAACGTTGTATAACTTTTGGTTGGACATATTCACTCTCTCTCCTCAAGATGTGTATCTGAAATAAACGTCTATGAGAACGTTGTTAGACTCTATCAATCTTTTATCGTTCTATCAATGGAGCGCCGGGCTATCAAGCATATTGAAATCTCTCAATAATCAAGGGCTGAAGCTGTTTGCCCTGAAGTGCAGCTGCACAAGCCTCCGGTACAAGGTCCATCCTGGCAACCAGCGAATTCGGTTTTGCCTCCGGGGCATCCTGGCCAAAGGGTACAAAATAAACATGTTTGGTTATCAGCAATTTGGCAATGTTCATTGCATTTAATCCAAGACCATCGTTTGTTGAAATGGCAAGAACAAGAGGCCTCTGGTTTCTCATCTGGGCCTTTGCTGCCATTAGAACCGGGCTATCGGTCATGGCATTGGCCAGTTTGCTTGTTGTATTCCCTGTGCAAGGAGCAATCACCAAGACATCCAGTAATTTGGATGGACCTAAAGGCTCAGCCTCCGGTATTGAGGTAATGAGCTCTTGACGGGTTATTTCCTTGACCTGTTCCAGCCAATCTGCCGATTTTCCAAAGCGGGTGTCGGTTGCTTGAACCGAATGGGAAACAATAGGAATTACCCTTGCTCCTTCATCCACGAACCGCTTTATTTGCGGCATGATTTCTTCCAGAGTACAGTGTGAACCTGTTAAAGCATAGCCTACAGTTATCCCCTGCCAATTCATGTTAGCCTTCACTCCTATTTCTGGCCTCTTCTTCAAGAAGCTCGGATAAAGTGTTCGCTATGATGCGTCCAGCTGTCTTAGGAGCAACAATCCCAGGCAATCCAGGCGCCAGAATAGCCTTCACCCCCCGTTTTTCAGCGAAGCGGAAATCTACTCCGCCCGGCTTGGAGGCAAGGTCTATAATAAAGGCACTGTGAGGGATATTGGTGATAACCTGCGCTGTGACTATCATAGTCGGAATTGTGTTAAAAAGCAAGTCAATATTGCCTACTTCAGCATACAAATCCCTTGTGTAGAAAGGCTTGAACCCCATTTCCTTCGCTCTGGCAAAATGCTCTGCCCGGCGGACTCCCACCTTCACATCTGCCCCTAACCCCTGAAGTACCCTGGCCATTGTAAAACCCGTTCTGCCAAAACCGAGCACCATGGATGTAGAGCCATGGATCGTAATATCCGTATTTTGAATAGCGATCATGATGGCGCCTTCCGCTGTAGGGATGGAATTGTAAATCGCGACATCGTCCCTGTCAAAGACTTCGATTAATCCAATCTGGTGTGTGGAACAACGTTCACGTAAATAGGTTTTAGCCATTCCCGTGTATATCTTGGCATGCTTAGGCAGGGAAGCAATATGAGATTCGGTTAGAACCAGTTCGTTGGTGGAAAAAATGGAATCCACCCTTCCATGATCATCGGTTCCTACGGGAGGGAGGATGACCGCATCCGTCTTGGCCAGCAGATCTTCCGATAGCTCTGCCTGCACAGCCCCATAAAAAGACTGCTGCAAATTGTCAAATCCCACCAAGGTAACTGCAGCATCCAGCTCCAACATTTTTTGAATCACTTCAAGCTGTCTGGCATCACCTCCGATAAAGACGACCTCGACTCCTGTCAGCATGGTTGAGGCACTCCTTTCTATATCAATTCCGTCCTGATTCCCCGGTTTCGATACTCTATGGTATGCCTTTGCCCAACGCGAGGTGACAATGCCTGAAGAAGTGGTGTAGACGCAAAAAGCTGCCTGTAAGTCATGAACATGACCTCCAGACAGCCTTCTTCGCCAAAACTTCCTTTACTATTTAGTTCCAGTATGACCGAATCCTCTTGATCCGCGCACCGTCTCCGTTAGCTCTTCTGTCTCGACTAATTCAACCGTAGGTACAAGTTGGAAAACCATTTGCGCAATCCGTTCTCCCCGTTCAATCCTGAAGGGCTCGTGGCCATGATTGATAAGCAGAACCTTAATTTCCCCACGGTAATCGGCATCAATAGTGCCTGGAGAATTTAATGTGGTGATCCCGTATTTATATGCCAGTCCGCTTCTTGGACGAATCTGGGCCTCTAATTCCTCCGGCATGCTAATGGCGTATCCCGTCGGAATTAATTGCCGCTCGCCAGGCTGCAAAATTACGTCCTGCTCTATGGCAGCATGAAGATCATACCCGCTTGCCGCTACGGACATTTTTACCGGTAATGGGAGTCCCTCCGCGTGCGGAAGACGTTTAATTTGTATTTGTAAATCAGACAAGTAAATCCCTCCTGAAGTGATGTAAAGCCTCGTTTGAACTGCCCACCATAGACAAAGCAAAAGGTCTGGCAAAAAGCCGTCCTACAAGACTGCGTATATGGTCTATATTTACGCTTTCGATCCGTTCAATCATCTCGTCCAGACTGTAATGTTTACCAAATATTAATTCATTTTTGCCAAGCCGGTTCATGCGGCTATTCGTACTCTCCAGACTAAGGATCAGGCTGCCTTTCAGTTGTTCCTTCCCTTTTTTCAATTCCAGGTCAGTCAGGCCGTGTTCTTTTACATTTTCCAAAATATCCATGGTTACCTTAAGCACTTCCTCAGTCTGTTTTGGAGCGGTTCCCGTATAAATCGTGAACAGTCCTGTATCCATATGGGAAGAATGGTAGGAATAGACGGAGTAGGCAAGTCCCCGTTTTTCCCGGATTTCCTGAAATAAACGCGAGCTCATCCCTCCACCAAGTGCATTGTTAAGCAGCACCATCGGGTAAAGATTATCCTCCTCAAGAGCCATGCCCGGTAATGACATACAGATGTGATTCTGTTCTGCCTTTTTTTCTTCGAAAATCAAATCCCCCACAAATTCGGGAGTTGTGTAACTCGTTGGGCTGCCGGAGTTGGTGAATTCGCCAAAATGCTTTTCGATCAGTTGGATTACTTTATCATCAATATTCCCAGCAATACTGATCACAGTATTCTCGATATTATAAAACTGCTCCATATAAGCGCGAAGATCATCCGGATTCATCGCCGAAAGGGTTTCTTCCGTTCCAAGGATTGTCCGTCCAAGAGAATGCTCTCCGTAAGAGGCTCTTGCCACCAGATCATGAACCAGATCATCCGGCGTATCTTCATACATGGAAATTTCCTCGAAAATAACGTTTTTTTCTTTTTCCAGCTCTTGTTTATCGAACACGGAATTGAAAAACATATCAGAGAGTACATCCACCGCAATCGGCAAATGCTCATCCAGTACTTTTGCATAATAACAGGTGTATTCTTTGGATGTAAAGGCGTTCACATTTCCGCCAATTCCGTCAAAAATCTCAGCGATTTCTTTGGCTGAGTGACGAACCGTTCCTTTAAACAGCATATGCTCAATAAAATGGGAAATCCCGTTGTTTTGAGCCGACTCGTTTCTAGAGCCGGTTTTCACCCAAATGCCGAAAGCTACGGACCTGCAAGTGGGGATTTTTTCAATTACAACCCTGAGCCCGTTCTTTAATTGATATTTTATCACCAAGGGTTCCTCCTCAAAAAGTAGACGCACCTGGACATTATTCACACGAAACCTGTAAAAGTCCACCTATGATTCTAACAAAAATGTAGAATGGACTCAACTTGAAGGCTGGGGCTCAGGCAACCGCTTTGAAGACAACACATCGCTCACTGTCCCTAAGGAAATCCCTTTATTTTTGATGATCTTAATCATTTCAGGAAGGGCCTCGCTGGATGAAGAAGTAGGATGCATCAGAACCAAAAAACCTGGTTCCATACGGTGGCTTATTTTTTGATTGATCCTTGCCGCACCCGGATTTTTCCAGTCGATGGTATCAAGAGACCACATTATGGTTTTAAGCCCCTGTTCATGGGCAATCTGAACAGTCTCTTGGTCAAAATCTCCGGAAGGCAGAGCAAAAAGTGTATTGTTCACACCCAGTTCCTTTTTAATAAGCTGCTCAGTTTTTACAATTTCTTCCGTAGCTTTTTGTCTGCTAAGTTCACTCATATTTTTATGCGAATAACCATGGTTCGAGATTTCATGGCCTTCGGCTTGAATCTGTTTAGCCATATCTACATTTTTTTTCAGCCAGGAGCCATCCAGAAAAAATGTCGCTTTGACATTTTCCTTTCTTAGGGTTTCAAGCATGCCCGGTAAGAATTCATTCCCCCAGGCTACATTGATCATTAGAGCTGCCATCTGCTTGCGTGGGTTTCCTTTATAAATGGGGTGAGCCCCCAGTTCCTCCAATTTTACTTTAGGCTCAATCTCTTTATATACATAAGTTATTGGTGTGCCGGGGGGTTTCTCTTTAGCAAGCTGATATGTTTTCTCTACATCCACTTCCCTGCCGTTATATCCGGGCATTGCTTTCCAGATCTTGTCCACTTTCGCATCTACAGGCGCTTCTTTGCGTTTCCCGGCTTCAGCCTGGATTTCTTTCATCAGGGCATGATCATCAGGCTTTTCTCCCCAAATAAAGACAAGTGAAGTCAAGCCGTGGGAATTGTTCCACACCTCACGTGTCTCCCCGCTTTTTACGGCATGAATAAATCCGTTTATCGGCTGAATACAAAGTCCAATAAAAACAGCTGCAAAAACACAGCAAAGGAAAATGACCTTTTTTCGCATCTTCTTTTCCTCTTTTCACCCATAGTGCTACAACTTATGCGGAAAAGGACAAGAATAGACTAGCCAAAATAAAAAAGAGACAGGCATATATGCTGGATCTTTGTTTGGGGATGTAGAACGTTCTCCCGAAAGGAGGACGTTTTACCCGAGGATGGGAAAGCATAAAGAATTTATACTTTCCAATGTATTCAATTAGGGTAACTCGCACGTAAACTTATGACTTGGTTGGTTCCTGTTGAGGCTTCTCCTGATTCACAAGCGTAGCCTTGCGGGAAAGATTGATCCGGCCCTGATTATCAATTTCCGTAACTTTAACCGTAATTTTATCGCCGATAGAGACAACATCCTCTACCTTTGCAACACGCTCTATGGAAAGCTGGGAAATGTGAACGAGACCCTCTTTATTTGGAAGCACCTCTACGAATGCACCGAATTTTTCAATCCGCTTCACCGTACCCAGGTAGGTTTCTCCCACTACTACTTCACGAACGATGCCTTCAATAATTTCTTTGGCTTTTTGATTCATTTGCTCATTCGAGGAAGCTATGAAAACGCGGCCGTCCTGTTCGATATCAATTTTTACGCCGGTCTCTTCAATGATTTTGTTGATGATTTTACCACCTGCTCCAATGACATCCCGGATTTTGTCAGGATGAATGGACATGGTCAAAATTTTCGGGGCATAAGGTGAAAGCTCTTTCTTAGGATCACTGATACGGCTCAGCATTTTTTCCAGAATGAACATTCTTCCCTCTTTGGCCTGAGTAAGTGCCTGATGCAAAATGTCCCGATCTATGCCGTTGATCTTAATATCCATCTGCAGCGCAGTTACGCCTTTAGCCGTACCAGCTACCTTGAAGTCCATATCCCCGAGGTGATCCTCCATACCTTGTATATCTGTCAAAATGGAAAAGTGTTGCCCGTCTTTGATCAGACCCATAGCAATCCCGGCAACAGGCGCTTTAATCGGCACCCCTGCATCCATCAGGGCAAGCATACTTGCGCAAATGCTGGCTTGGGAAGTAGATCCGTTGGACTCTATCACTTCAGATACAAGACGAATGGTGTACGGGAACTCTTCCTCGGAAGGAATAACCTGCTCAATAGCTCTTGCTCCAAGAGCACCATGACCAATTTCACGGCGGCCAGGAGCACGAAGCGGTCTAGCCTCCCCAACACTGAACGGAGGAAAGTTGTAGTGATGCATGAAGCGCTTTGTTTCTTCCAGATCCAGCCCGTCCAAAATTTGCACATCCCCAAGTGCTCCTAAAGTACATACACTGAGAGCTTGGGTTTGACCCCGGGTGAAAAGACCCGACCCGTGGGTTCTCGGAAGAAGGGAAATATCACATTCGATAGGGCGTATTTCATCCAGAGCCCGTCCATCCGGTCTTACCTTCTCATGAGTGATCAAACGGCGGACTTCTTCCTTTACGATGTCATGCAGCACTTCCTTGACGTCTTTCAATTTCGCCGGATCGTCTTCAAGTAAGGAAGCAAAATGCTCCTCCGTCTCGGCACTGACCAAGTCAATGGCTTCTTGTCTCGCATGTTTCTCAGGAACCTGAATCGCTTCAATCATTTTTGCTGAGGCAAACTCACGTACTTTCGCGTTAATTTCCTCGTCCACTTGATGAAGCTGCACTTCCATTTTAGGCACCCCGGCCTCTTCCACGAATTGTTCTTGTACTGCCACGATCTTTTTAATCTGCTCATGACCGAACATGATCGCTTCAAGCATAACCTCTTCCGGAACTTCGGCTGCCCCCGCTTCTACCATCATAATGGCATCTTTCGTACCGGCAACCGTCAGGTGAATATCACTCTTGGCCGCCTGTTCCGTAGTAGGATTGATCACAAATTCACCGTCTATACGGCCAACTATGACACCGCCGATAGGTCCGTTAAACGGAATATTGGAAATGCTAAGTGCTGCGGAAACCCCGGTCATGGCAGCAATCTCAGGCGAACACTCCTGATCAACACTCATGACTATCGCTACTACCTGAACCTCATTCCGGAATCCTTCCGGAAATAGCGGACGAATAGGACGGTCAATCAAACGGCTGGCCAGAATGGCTTTTTCACTGGGACGGCCTTCCCTCTTAATAAATCCGCCCGGAATTTTCCCTACGGCATATAATCTTTCTTCATAGTTCACTGTCAGCGGAAAAAAATCCAGATCCTTTGGCTCACTGGACGCCGTGACCGTACACAATACAACGGTATCGCCATACCGGACAAGTACCGATGCATTGGCTTGCTTGGCAAGACGGCCTGTCTCAAGTGATAGTGGCCTTCCTGCCAAGTCCATTTCGACGATCTTAACCATACTCAACCTCCTAGAAGTTTTTGAAGAAAATGCTTCTTACGCTAAGATTCTTCATCATGCTGTACAAGTGCTGTTACCCGAATCTCATAGTATTTCTGCGTATGTATAGTATTTCCTTCTTTTTATAATTTAAAAATATAACAAAAAGCAACCCGTTAGCCTTTCGGCAAGCTCGGCTAGAGCTCGCTACCAAAGAACAGCAGGGTTGCTTTACTGTGTGCCGGTCCTATCTACGTAAACCAAGCTTCTCGATCAATGCACTATAGCGCTTGACGTCGTTGTTCTTCAGGTATGCCAGCAATTTACGGCGTTGACCTACCATTTTCAGAAGACCGCGACGGGAATGATGATCTTTCTTGTGAGTGCGCAAGTGATTAGTCAAGTTGATAATGTTTTCCGTAAGGATAGCTACTTGCACTTCCGGAGATCCAGTATCCGTGTCGTGCACCTTATGTTCTTGAATCAACTGCTGTTTGCGTTCTTGAGTTAATGCCATCCTTGTCACCTCCTGTTCCTGTTAAAAGAATCGCCGTTAGCCCAGAAAGCGTCGGTGTCTCGCAAATCCAAGCTAAGGTTCGTTGCCTTTATGCTTTGTTGTAGCATTGCAGGCGTTGTTTAGTATATCATAAGCGTCCGCCAGAAGCAATCAGGACATGAAAATTAAGCTAATTTTGTTTCGGCTGCTTTCACATCCTGCTGAATTTGGGCCACCAAAGCTTCAACTGAAGAAAATTTCTTTTCCGGGCGCAGAAAACAGACAAAATCCGCTTGTATGTCTTCACCATAAATGGTCTCATGAAAATCCAGTATATGCACTTCAAGGGTAATCCTCTTGTCAGAACTGAATGTAGGCTTTGTACCTATACTCATTACACCTTTATACCGTTTCCCTTTTACCCAGGTATACACAGCGTACACTCCGATTGCCGGTGTTACATACGGCTCTTTGATGTCCATGTTGGCAGTAGGGAATCCAATGGTACGTCCCCGGCGGTCTCCTCCGATTACCTTCCCGCGTATGGAATAATAGCGTCCCAGAAGCTCGTTTGCATACATTACATCTCCGTCTTTTAGTGCGGATCGGATCTCTGTACTGCTTGTTTTGATCCCGTTTTGAGTAAAAGGACTCACGACTTCAACCCCATATCGGCCATTACTCCACTCTATCAACTTATCAGGAGTACCCAGACCCTTGTAACCGAAAGTAAAATCAAATCCGATCACCAAGTCGGCAACGTTAAGGGGAATTAATACTTCCTCTACAAAAGTTTCGGCAGACAGCTTCATAAGGGATTCATCAAAATGCAGTACATAAGCATAATCAATCCCGAGCTTTTCCAAACAGTCCATTTTATGGTCCAAGGGGGTGATAACATCGGTATATATTTGCTGCCCCAGTACTTCTTTAGGATGCGGATAAAAAGTCATAACGGCCGAAGGAATCTTCTTCTCAGAAGCCATGCTGAGGGCACGCCCTATTACTTCCTGATGTCCTAAGTGAACCCCGTCAAACTGGCCGATCGCCATGACCTGTTTCTCAGGAAGCTTGGATATTACGGACTTATCAATAGGGTAATTCAAATGAATCATTTCCATCATGTATGTTCACCTACCATCTTTGCCTGCATCACGGGCTATTTTACAGGAATACTTTGACGGGTTGCAAGAGATGCTGGTCACATTTCCATTCGAATATGCCTAAGAACTTATCATTCGGGCCATATGCCCGAAACAGCTTTTCCCCAGAAACGCCTACTGAAGGCACCGAGATTAATGTGATTTTTTTGCCTTGAAGAGCATTCCCGGACTGCACGGCTGTTAACTGGACTTTGGGCAGGTGGAAGACAGCCTGGTCCATGGGAATAAGCTTTTCATGAAGAAGCCCCTTTTGAACAAGCTTAGCCGCTTCCTCTAGAGTGATGCACTGCTCCAGACCGATTGCTCCTGTTGAACTGCGTACCAGCCGTTTCATTGTTGCAGGATACCGCAATTTTTTCCCTATGTCTACACATAAGGTGCGGATATAAGTCCCTTTGGAACATTTCACCTTGAAACGAACCTCCGGGAACCTCAAGGATAAATCCATGTACACATCAGATATTGAATAAATGTACACTTCTCTGGATTTACGTTCCACTTCCTTTCCTTCACGAGCCAGCTCATAAAGCCGTTTCCCGTTCACACGGACAGCAGAGTACATTGGAGGGACTTGTCGTATGGAACCTACGAATGATTCCAAAACACGGATCACCTGGCCTTCCTCAAGCTGGACTTGTTCGGCCTGCTCTATGATTGTCCCGGTTGCATCTTCTGTATCCGTGGCAATGCCTATTTGAAGCGTGGCCTCATATTCTTTAGGCAGCTCCTGAATATATTCCACTAAGCGGGTAGCCCTTCCAAGGCATAAAGGAAGGACCCCGGTAACAGAGGGGTCCAAAGTACCGGTATGGCCAATTCGTTTCATACCGAGAATTCGTCTCATTTTGGCTACCACGTCATGCGAGGTAAATCCCTCAGGTTTATAAACAGGCAATATCCCTTCCCATGTCATGTTAGCTTGCTCCTAACTCTATCTACTACTTGATTAATCACTTCTTCCAGCGTTCCCTGGACCGAACACCCGGCTGCCCGGATATGTCCTCCTCCTCCGAAAGACTGGGCAATTTCGGCTACATTGGCTTGTCCATTGGAACGCAAGCTTACTTTCACGGTCTGTTCATCCCGTTGTTTGAACAACAGGCCGGCTTCAACATGCTCTATGTTACGCGCATAATTGACTAAACCATCCAAATCATCACTTGTAGCCTGCAGCTCTTCAATCTCTCGAACGGTTACCGAAAGCCATGCTATTTTCCTGTCTGCACTAAACGTTAAGGTGGAAAGTGCTCTTTTTAACAGCTCAACCTGAGCATACGTCATACGTTCCAAATATTTCTCCGCGAGTACAGAACCGTTCACTCCAAGCGCCAGCAAATCAGCTGCAATCTGCATTACCCTTTCTGTCGTACTAGAGTAGCGAAAACCTCCGGTATCTGTTAAAAGGCCGGTATACAGACATTCAGCACACTTGACTTCCAGCGGAAACGGAAAGCGTCCCATCAGATCCGTCAAAATTTGCGTGGTGGATGCGGCATCCGGTTTAATAAGCTGACAAGTGCCAAAATAGTCATTGGTTGGATGATGATCGATATTTAATAGATCCGGTGAAGGAGCAAACAAAGAAGCTACTTCCCCGATTCTTGAAAAATCCGCACAATCAACGGTTATAATCGACTGATATGTCCGGTTAGGGCACTGATTCGAATAATTCAGAACATCGGCAAAATGAACCAAATCCGAAAATTTGACAGGCAAACTTCCTTCGTTAATTAAGGTTACCTGCTTGCCAAGCCGGCGAAGCAGCCAGCCGACAGCCAGGGTGGAAGCGGCCGCATCCCCGTCGGGTTGGACGTGGGATACGACGAGAAAATCATCCCTTTCCTCAATAAACCGCTTAGCCTGATCCAACTGAGCCTCATAGGACAAAGAACGGGAGTCTGCCGTCATGGGGTTTGATCTCCGCGGTTAATGTCCTGAAGCAGGGATTCAATCCGGCTGCCGTAATCAATGGATGTATCGAATTTAAACTGAAGTTCTGGTACTTTGCGCAAACGGATTCGCTTGCCAAGTTCCGAACGGATATATCCACTTGCCACACCTAAGGCTTTCAGCGTCGCTTCTTTCTCCTCATCGGAACCCAGAACGCTGAGATACACTTTTGCCAGGGAAAGATCGTTTGTCACATCTACCCCTGTAATTGTCAGAAAACCGATTCTGGGATCTTTTAATTCGGATTGGACAATCTGGCTCAGCTCTTTTTTGATCTGCTCTCCAACTCGTCCCACTCGAACTCTAGCCATGTGTTATCACCTCTCAACTGTTTCCATCACAAAGGCTTCAATGGTGTCCCCTTCTTTAATATCGTTGTATTTCTCGATGGAAATACCGCATTCGTAGCCTTGGGCCACTTCTTTTACATCGTCCTTGAAACGTTTGAGGGAGTCAATTTTGCCTTCCACAATCACGATACCGTCCCGAACCAGACGTACTTCCGCATTGCGGGTTATTTTACCTGAGGTTACCATACAGCCGGCGATTGTACCGACACCTGAAATTTTAAAGATATTGCGCACTTCCGCATGTCCGATTACAGTTTCCTTAAATTCAGGATCCAGAATCCCTTTCATGGCTTGCTCAATTTCTTCAATAACATTATAGATAATCCGATGCAGACGAATATCTACTTGTTCCTCTTCAGCAGTCGCTTTGGCAGCCGGTTCAGGACGGACGTTAAAGCCAATAATGATAGCATTGGATGCGGAAGCCAGAATAATATCCGACTCCGTAATAGCTCCGGCGCCAGTATGAATAATTTTTACCCGGGCGCCTTCCACTTCAATCTTCTCAAGTGAACTGCGAAGAGCTTCTACCGATCCTTGAACGTCGGCTTTAATGATGACATTCAGATCTTTGATTTCACCCTCTTGAATGTGTTTGTACAGATCATCCAGAGTAACCCGGGCATTTGCATTCATTTCACTCTGACGCTGGGTTACGGCACGTTTTTCAGCAATGGAACGAGCTTTCCGCTCGTCTTCAAACACCATGAACGGATCACCTGCTTGCGGTACTTCAGCAAGACCGGTAATCTCCACCGGAGAAGATGGGCCCGCTTCTTTTAATCTTTTGCCCCTGTCATTCATCATGGCACGCACACGTCCGAAGCAGGTGCCCGCTACAAAGCTATCCCCTACTTTCAGCGTGCCGTGCTGAACGAGGATACGGGCTACCGGGCCTTTTCCTTTATCCAGTTCAGCTTCAATCACGGTACCTCTGGCACGCTTATTCGGATTCGCCTTGAACTCTTGTACCTCGGCAACCAGCAAAATCATTTCGAGCAGGTTTTCCAGACCGATCCGTTGTTTTGCCGAAATTTCAACAAAGATCGTATCGCCACCCCACTCTTCAGGGACAAGTTCATATTCAGTGAGTGCTTGTTTGATTTTCCCTGGATCTGCAGTAGGTTTATCGATTTTATTCACCGCTACAATAATTGGTACATTAGCTGCTTTAGCATGGCTGATTGCCTCCACTGTCTGTGGCATTACACCATCGTCAGCCGCAACTACAATAATCGTGATATCGGTGACCTGGGCACCTCTGGCACGCATTGTAGTGAATGCTTCGTGTCCTGGAGTATCGAGGAAAGTGATTTTCTTGCCGTTCACTTCTACCTGATAGGCACCGATATGCTGGGTAATACCTCCGGCTTCGCCTTCCGTTACACTTGTATGGCGGATCGCATCAAGCAAGGTTGTTTTCCCATGGTCAACGTGCCCCATAATGGTAACGACAGGAGGACGATCTCTCAGATCTTTTTCATCGTCCTGTTCCTCAACGAGTTCGAATTTATCTTCTTCTACCGGGATCTTCACTTCAACTGCAACACCGAACTCAGTTGCTACAAGTTCAATGGCATCTAGGTCAAGTTCCTGGTTAATCGTCGCCATAACCCCTAAAAACAGAAGCTTTTTGATTACTTCCGAAGCATCTTTATGAAGGGCTTTGGCCACTTCCCCGACGGTCATGGTTCCACGGACAATGATTTTCTTAGGTGTATTATCAATTTTTTCTTTCTTAACAACCGGTTCCTGATTGCGGCCTCTGCCCCTGTTGCCTTTATAGTTATTTCCCCGGTTTTGTCCCCGGTTATTGTCATCAAATCGCTTTTGATTGCCGCCTGTGTGTTTGTTTTTACCGCGTTTTTCCGACGTGTTGTTTGCACCTCCTGCTTGGACACGGGATGGCTTGTTATGGTTATCTGATACAGGTTTGTTCCCTTGATTCTGACGGCGCTGCTGGTTTTGGCCGGGGGATTGAGAGCGGTTATTGTTTCGCTCAGTCGGTCTTGCGTTCCCTTGATTATGCCCACTACCTTTACGCTGGGATTGGCCTTGGCCATTACCCTGGTTCTGACGCTGTTGTCCGTTCTGCTGGTTGCGGCGCGCACCTGGAGCGGCAGATGTATTTGCACCTTGTTTCTGACTTTTTGACTGTTCCTGCTTAGGTTCCTGATTCGTAGTTGATTGATTCAAATTTTCATGTCCTCCATCATTCACTGCCCGTTTTGCCGCGGCATTTGCTTTGATATCTCGAAAAAACTTCTCGACACTGTGTACCGCTTCGTTTTCCATCACACTCATGTGATTGTTTACGGGGATATTAAGTCGCTTGAGAATGGTTATGATTTCTTTACTGCTCATATTTAAAGATTTGGCATATTCATACACCCGAAGTTTATCCTTAGAATTTTGTTTATTACTCAATACCATTCACCTCCGTGGGATTTACCTGGCAATTCTGAAGCATCTTGGCGAAACCGCCATCAAGGATGCCTACGACCACGCGCGCTTCCTTGCCGATGCTTGCTCCTATCTGGCTCCTGTCCCCCGCTATCATAAGCGGAATGCCGTATGACCGGCATTTATCCGAAAATTTCTTCAGGGTGTTCGGACCGGCGTCTCTTGCTAAAATTACAAGTTTCGCATCACCGGAGCGCATTGCTTTTAGTACCCCATCCTCACCGGTTGTTAATTTGCCGGCTCGCATGGTCAATCCAAGATACGAGTAAAACTTATCACTCACCAGGCATCACTTCTTTTCCTGAGTGGAATTCATCTTGGACAGAAATAAAGTCCCGTTCCAACTGTTCATAAATATCCGCACTAACCGTGTGTTTCAATGCCCTGTCCAGCGCTTTGGTTTTTTGGGCTAGGCGGAAGCAAGAAACTTTCCCGCACAGGTAGGCACCGCGACCGGATTTTTTTCCTTTGAGGTCAATCTGGATGTCACCTTCCGGTGTCCGCACAACCCGGATCAGTTCCTTTTTGGGCATCATTTCCTGGCAGGCCACACATTTACGTAGAGGAGTTTTTCTTTGTTTCATTGTTATCACCCCTTCTCTCGCGGTCCGTCATCAATCAATGCTGATGGAATCTTGATGCATTTCCTCCGTAGACGTTCTAGGTCTGCCAAATTCCTGCTCAGCCTGAGTCTCACTCTTGATATCAATTTTCCAGCCAGTCAGCTTGGCTGCAAGCCGGGCATTCTGTCCCTTGATCCCAATCGCAAGGGAAAGTTGATAATCCGGAACAATGACCCTTGCCATCTTTTCATCTTCAAAGATATTCACTTCCAGTACCTTGGAAGGGCTCAGCGCATTAGCTACATACTCTTCCGTACTTTCCATCCAGCGGACAATATCAATCTTCTCCCCGCGCAGCTCGTTCACAATAGTTTGAACACGCAATCCTTTAGGGCCCACACAGGAACCGACAGGGTCTACTTCCTCATTCCGGGAATCAACGGCAATTTTTGAACGGAAGCCCGCTTCACGCGCAACGGAACGGATTTCAACTACTCCATCGAAGATTTCGGGCACTTCCAGTTCAAACAAACGTTTCAGCAGTCCCGGATGAGTACGGGAAAGAATGATTTGCGGCCCTTTCGTCGTATTCTCCACTTTCGTAATATAGGCTTTAACACGATCTCCGTGCTTAAATTTTTCTGTAGGCATCACTTCATTAAGAGGAAGCACAGCCTCTACTTTGCCAAGATCCACATAATAGCTTCGCTGATCTTGGCGCTGTACGATACCGGTAACGATATCTTCTTCTTTATCGATAAAAGCATTGTAAATTAATCCCCGTTCGGCCTCCCGGATTCGCTGCGTGACTACTTGCTTCGCTGTCTGGGCCGCAATCCGGCCGAAATCCCGGGGCGTTACCTCAATCTCTACGATATCACCAAGCTGATAATTCTGGTTTATTTCGCGTGCAGCCGTGAGGGAAATCTCAAGTCTCGGATCCAGAACATCCTCTACAACAGTTTTGCGGGCAAACACCCTAATCACGCCTGTTTGCCGGTTGATATCGACCCTTACGTTTTGTGCTGTATTAAAGTTGCGCTTGTAGCTCGAAATCATGGCGGCTTCAATAGCATCAATAAGTAGATCTTTAGAAATTCCTTTTTCCCTTTCGATTTCAGATAAGGCTTCAATAAACTCGCTGTTCATCTGAATCGACTTCCCCCTTTCATTAGTTCAACAATTATTAGAATACAATCGCTAATCTGGCGCTGGCCACTTTCTCATAAGGAATGGAGCTTTTCTTCTTAGCGGTTTTTACTACCAGCGTCTCGCCATCAAAAGAAAGAAGTTCTCCCTCAAACTCTTTTGCATTATCCACAGGCTCGTATGTAGTAATAAATACGTGTTTGCCAACAGATTTGGCTATATCCTGTGGTTTTTTTAGCGGGCGCTCTGCACCTGGAGACGATACTTCCAGGAAATAAGCCGTTGGAATAGGATCTTTCTCATCCAGCTTGGCACTTAGATACTCACTGATTCTGCCGCAATCCTCTATATCAATACCGCCTTCCAACTTATCGACGTACACGCGTAAAAACCAGTTGCTGCCTTCTTTCACATATTCAATGTCCACTAGTTCAAAACCGTTTTCAGTGAGATAATCCTTCATCATCTCTTCGACAATGCTTTTTATGGATGAACTCATGGTTGACCGATCCTCCTGTACTGTCTTTTCGGGTCTTAGTAACCAAAAAAGTCTCATAGCAAAATGTAAAGAGTGGGTTGCCCCACTCTCCCGTTAATAAGTCGATATCCTCATTATTGCCAAGAAAAATTATACCATAACCTTAATTCTTATGACAATAGTGAATCCTTTTCAGGCGCCCAATTAAAACAGGGAAAGCTGGTTGGACTCGGGAAGCCCGCGGAAACAGCCCATTTGACCCAGCAATTCCACTATACTCTTCGATACTTTTGCCCTAGTCTGAAAATCCTCAATGGAGAGGAAATCTCCGCCTTCACGCGAAGCCGCGATATTTTTAGCGGCATTCTCTCCAATACCGGGAACCGCTGAGAATGGAGGAATGAGCGAATCCCCGTCGATAATGAATTTGTTGGCTTCCGACCGGTACAGGTCAACCGGTTTGAAACTGAAACCCCGGGCTGTCATTTCAAGGGCCATTTCCAGGATGGAAATCATCGCTCTCTCCTTAGGAAGCGCCTGAAAACCTTTTTCCTCAATCTCAATCAGTCGTTTTAAAATGGTATCGTATCCCTGGCAAAGAAGATCGAGTTCAAAGTCCTCCGCCCGGACAGAAAAGTAAGTAGCATAGAAAGCGATAGGATGATACAGCTTGTAGTACGCCGTGCGAACAGCTGAGATGACATAAGCTGCGGCGTGGGCTTTCGGGAACATATACTCAATCCGTTCGCAGGATTCAATATACCAATCCGGCACGTTGTGTTTTTTCATCTCCTCTTTCCATTCGTCCGTAAGCCCCTTTCCTTTCCGCACGCTCTCTGTAATTTTAAAAGCCAGCCCTGCATCCATGCCGGCTTTATAGATCAGGTACAACATGATATCGTCCCGGCAGCCGATAACGGTTTTAATGCTGCATATGCCTTTTCGTATCAGTTCCTGGGCATTGCCAAGCCAAACCCCCGTGCCGTGGGACAAGCCGGAAATTTGCAGCAAATCCGCAAAGCTGCTCGGCTGTGTTTCCTGAAGCATCTGGCGAACGAATTTAGTACCCATCTCCGGCACTCCGAAAGTGCCTACAGGAGAACGGATCTGTTCGGGAGTTACGCCAAGCGCATCCGTCGAATTGAAGATGCTCATTACCTTCGGGTCATTCATTGGAATTTTCAACGGATCTACGCCGGTTAAATCCTGAAGCATTCTCATCATAGTCGGGTCATCGTGACCCAGAATGTCCAGTTTTAGCAAGTTCGCATCAAAGGCGTGGTAATCGAAATGGGTTGTTTTCCACTCCGATTTCGTATCATCCGCCGGAAATTGAACAGGCGTAATATCATCCACTTCAATATAATCCGGTACTACAACAATTCCCCCAGGATGCTGTCCTGTACTCCTTTTAACCCCGGTACACCCTGAAGCAAGCCGGCTTATCTCTGCATTCCTCCATTTTTTTCCAAGGCTTTCTTCATATTTTTTCACATAGCCGAATGCTGTTTTTTCCGCCACCGTTCCTATTGTTCCTGCCCGGAATACATTTTTCTCGCCAAAGAGCACCTTTGTGTAATTATGGGCCACTGGCTGATACTCACCGGAAAAGTTGAGATCAATATCCGGTACCTTGTCGCCTTTAAAACCGAGGAATGTTTCGAACGGAATATCCTGCCCCTCACCCTTCAGCTTTCCGCCACAATGCGGGCACTCCTTGTCAGGGAGATCAAATCCACTGGGGACACTTCCGTCCATGAACCATTCACTATGTTTGCAAGAACTGCAAATGTAATGGGGAGGAAGCGGATTAACTTCAGATATTCCAAGCATCATTGCCACAACAGAAGATCCGACGGAACCCCGTGATCCAACCAGATAGCCGTCTTCATTCGATTTTTTAACCAGTCTCTCCGAGATGAGATAGTTTGCAGAGAACCCGTATTTGATAATCGGAACAAGTTCTTTCTCAAGCCGGTCAATAATAACCTGGGGAAGGTCTTCGCCGTAAATCTGCTTCGCCGTATTATAGCATTTTGTCCGGATTTCTTCGTCTGCTCCTTCAATAATCGGGGTGAAGAGCTTGTCCGGGAACAGTTCGAGTTCTTCGAAGCGGTCTGCCAGTTCGTTCGTATTTTTGACGACTACTTCATAGGCTTTCTCTTTACCGAGGAATTGAAATTGCTCCAGCATATCGGAAGTAGTTCGGAAGTGGGCATCCGGTTTTTTCATGTCCTTAAGCGGGCTAAATCCGGTTATGCCGTTAATCGTAATATCCCGGCATACTTTATCCCTTGGGTGAAGATAGTGGACATTACCGGTGGCTATAACCGGTTTACCAAGTTTCTCACCAATCCGGATAATACGTTTCACCGCATCCTCCAGATCCGCTTTGCTGCCTACAAGCCCTTTTTCTACCAGATGCCTATTATAATCAACAGGCTGTATTTCCAAAACATCATAAAACTCAGCAATTCCCTCGGCTTCTTCCATCGATTTGTTAAGAACCGCTTCGAAAAATTCCCCTTTTTCACAGCCTGAAGCAATGATGAGTCCTTCCCGCAGTTCAATCAGTTTGCTTTTAGGAATACAAGCTACCCTGTGAAAATATTCCGTGTGCGATAAAGAAACAAGCCTGTACAGATTCTTCTTCCCAACCATATCTTTGGCATATATGCAGCAGTGGAACGGTCTTGTATTTCTTAAATCTTTTCCCACATGATCATTCAACCGGTTCAGCTGTGTCAGGTTCTGTTCCTCTGCTTCTTGAAGTAAATGATTTAAAATATGCATAAGTGCAACCGTATCATCAATGGCCCGGTGGTGATTCTCCAGGCTGACCTTGAACTTATCGGCAAGTGTATTCAGTCTATGATTTTTCAAGGACGGGAATAGAAGTCTCGCCAGCTCCAGCGTATCCAGAGAAGGGTTGGGCAGTTCAGGCATGCCAATGTTTTTCAGATTCGCCTGGATAAAGCCCATATCGAATCTGGCATTGTGCGCAACAAGCACAGCGTCCCCTACAAACTCGACAAATTTCGGCAGCTCCTCGGCGATATCAGGGGCTCCCTGTACCATCTCATCTGTGATGTTGGTCAGCTGCTGAATGTTATATGGAATCTTTTCATGAGGGTCGATAAAAGTTGTATACCGTCCAATCTCTTTTCCATCTTTCATTTTCACTCCGGCTATTTCTATAATCTTGTTATTGATAACGGATAAGCCGGTCGTTTCAATATCAAACACAACATAAGTAGCTTCTTTCAATTTGATTTCTTTGGAGTTTTCAACAATTGGTACAGAGTCATTAACCACGTTAGCTTCCAGCCCATAAATGACTTTCATGCCGTGTTTCTTTCCCGCCTTGTTAGCATCTGGGTAACATTGAACCCCGCTATGGTCCGTTATTGCAATAGCTTTGTGGCCCCATTTGGCAGCTGTCTTAATGTACTCTCCTACCGGTGTAATTCCATCCATGGTGCTCATCGTCGTATGAAGATGGAATTCTACCCGCTTCTCTTCCGCATCATCTGTCCTCTCTTTGGGAGGAAGAACTTCATTGATATCGGACGGCATCATTACAAGCTCAGGTACCTGCATGAAACGGTCATATTCTACCCGGCCTCTGGCCCGAATCCATTTGCCGTTAGCCAGAAGGCTAAGTACACGTACATCTTCCTTTGTCTTGGCAAATGATTTCATCATAATAGAATCGGTAAAATCTGTAAGATTATAAGTAAAGAGCGGACTCCCGTTGCGCAGTTCTTTCATTTCCAGGCCAAAAATTGTTCCCTGAATGGTGATTTTCTTTTCTTCATCAATTACTTCCATAATCGGAACCGGCATATCTTTAATTTCATAACCGACCATCAGCTGCACATCAGCATCCAAAGCTTCTGCTGCGGCTGTTTCTTCCTGTTTAACTGATTGCATGATTTCCTGAGTAACCACTTTTTCTTCTTCTTCAATCTGTTTGGCAAACTGAACGTACTCTTCTTCCGACATCTCGCTTACCGCATATCGAACCGACAACTCGGTCATGAAATATTCCATGAAAAAGGTGCGGACCCATTCGTCCATCTTTTTCTTTTTTGCCAGTTCAAGCCCAATATTGTCCAGCAGGGTTAACGTTAATAGATGATCCTGGACCTCTACTTTTGCCCGGCTTAGCCAGCCGTTCACGGACACGGCTTCCCGCTGTACCCACTCGATAAACAAGCTCCAAAACTGCTCTACTACTTCAGCAGGCTGTGCCTCTTGCATGTGCAGTTTAAATCGTATTTTCGCGATATGCTGAAATTTCTCTTGAATCCTTTTGCAAAAGTTCCTGTACGCTTCCTGAGGAACTATAGTTGATTTCAGTAAATAAAATGTCCACTCGCGGTTCGTGCGGCTGCATTCCACCTTCTCTATGTAGGCATCCGAAAAAAAGGCTTGTGCCAGTTCGGAAGGGATCTCTGCCTGCTGCATCAAAAGCTCGAACCGCTTCCTTTTCTCTGCCGTATTCGTCATGTCCATCCTCCCCGTATTACCGCCTGTTTGGCAGTAGTCAATAAGAAAGGGCAAAAGTAAATTCTTTTGCCCCGGACTGCCCGATTAATAAGATTTGCCGAATACCACCGTATGCTTAGCAGGTGCTCCGCAAACGAGACACGTGGATTTATGTTCTCTTGGTTCAAATGGAATGTTGCGGCTCGTAGCACCAGTTTCATCCTTAACTGTAGCTTCACAAGCTTCTGAACCGCACCACCCGGCTAATGCAAAGCCGCGCTTGGCTTCCAAAAATGCTTTAAATTCATCCAGTGTATCCACACTGATCATATGTTCTTCCAGGAACTGCTTCGCTTTGGCAAACATTTGGTTATGGGCCTCATCAAGAAGCCGGGTGATCTCTTCAACCAGGTTATCCTGTGCTACCACTTTCTTTTCTCCGGTTACACGGGATACAAGAATCACCTGTCCATTTTCCATATCGCGGGGGCCAAGCTCTACCCGTACCGGGACCCCTCTCATTTCGTATTCGTTGAACTTCCAGCCCGGACTTTGTTCACGGGCGTCCACCCGTACCCGGAAACCGGCTTTTTTGATCTCTGTCTGAAGTTCGTATGTCTTAGCGAGGACCTGGTCTCTGGTCTTAGCCGGTCCTATTGGAATCATAATAACCTGGGTCGGAGCAACTTTCGGCGGCATCACAAGTCCGCGGTCATCACCGTGAGCCATAATCATAGCACCAATCAAGCGGGTCGATACTCCCCAGGATGTGGTATGAACAAACTCATGCTGATTTTCACGATTCAAAAATTTAATATCAAATGCTTCAGCAAAATTCGTTCCCAAGTAATGCGATGTGCCTGCCTGTACCGCTTTGCCGTCCTTCATCATCGCTTCAATAGAGTACGTATCGATAGCCCCGGCAAATTTTTCGGATGGTGTTTTTTGTCCGGTAATAACAGGAATAGCCAAGTAATCTTCGACAAAGGTTCGGTAGATTTCCAGCATCTGCATCGTTTCTTTTCTGGCATCCGCTTCATCCTCATGTGCCGTATGCCCTTCTTGCCATAAAAATTCGCTCGTTCGCAGGAATGGGAGTGTTCTTTTTTCCCAGCGTACTACGTTCGCCCATTGGTTAATCAGCAGCGGAAGGTCCCGGTAGGAATTGATCCATTCCGCATACATATGGCCTACCATGGTTTCTGAAGTCGGACGAACTGCCAGCCGTTCCTCCAGCTTTTCGCCACCCGCTTCAGTTACCCAAGGTAATTCAGGGTTGAAACCCTCCACATGTTCTTTCTCTTTCTGGAAAAAACTTTCCGGAATAAAGAGCGGAAAATAAGCATTGCGATGACCCGTTTCCTTAAACATATCATCCAAAATGCGCTGGCAGTTTTCCCAAATTTCATATCCGTCCGGTTTGAAAACCATACAGCCTCTAACGGGTGAATAACTCATTAAATCCGCTTTTTTGATGACATCAATATACCACTGCGAGAAGTCCTCCTGCTGAGGTGTAATCTCTTTGACAAACTGCTTATCCTTCGACATATGCTCCTCCTCACAGTCTGCTGCCGGCAGTCCCGGCGGCAGACAACTTCATACACTGATACTATAGTAAAACTATATTACTGTTTGATCAATCTTAAAATATCGTTGTAGGTCACGGCTATCATCAGCATGAACAACATGGCAAAACCGATGAAATGGACCATCCCCTCTTTATTAGGATCGACCGGTTTCCCTCTGACCGCCTCCAGACCCAAGAAAACAAGACGGCTTCCGTCCAAGGCCGGAAATGGAAGAAGGTTGAATATTCCAAGGTAAAGGCTGAGCAGTGCCATCCAGTAAAGGAAAGCAGAAAATCCAACCGATGCAAATTGTCCGGTAACTTCCACAATGCGGACAGGACCACCAAGATCATCCATCTTGAAATCACCCAGCACCAGCTTTTTGAATCCGTCCATGATGCCTACCGTAGAATTGACGACATGATTGTAGGTGCCTGTCATAACTTCTTTGAAAGAAGCCGTTCTTGTATCCGCCGTTATGCGCACTCCTACCATGATAGTCCCATCAATTTGTTCCGGTGTTACCTTTAAAGGAATCTCTTCATTACCGCGTTTTACTAACCAATCCATCGTTTGGTCCGGTGATGCCTGAATGAGTCTTTTAAACTTGTCCTGATCGGCACCAATCGGTTCGTTGTTAACGGATATCACAATATCCCCGGCTTTCAGGCCAGCTTTGGCAGCAGGCTGATTAGCCATCACTGAGTCCATTTTTACATTTGTCGGGACTCCGCTCATGATGACCAGAATCAGGAACAAGACTATAGCAAGCAAAAAGTTCATGACTGGTCCCATCACTATGGATAAAGCACGTGCTCCGACAGTCTTGCTGGAGTATTGCCGGTCGTAAGGGGCAATTTGGGTTTCCTTGCCTTTGGCCACGATCATGGCATCTTCTTGAACAGGATATTGAACAGATTCTCCTCCTACATCCAGCCGGATAAAGAGTTCTCTTTCGAGATCAATCTCTTCAATAACCCCTTGAATAACATGAGATCTTCGATCGAGCTGGTCCAGATAAATCTTGCCGATCTTCCCCTCATTATTTAACTCCACGGCAATGGTTTGGCCGCTTTGCGCTTCTACTACTTCAGGGTCTTCCCCGGCCATACGGCAGTAGCCGCCAAATGGAAGAAGGCGCAGCGTATATCTGGTTTCACCTTTTTTATGAGAGAACAGCTTTGGCCCAAATCCGATGGCAAACTCGCGGACCAAAATGCCGGCACGCTTGGCAAAATAAAAATGTCCCCACTCGTGGATAGATACGAGGACGAAAAATAGAAAGATCACTTTCAAAGCGGTTTCGATCATGCCGCACCATCCCTCCTTTGCGTCATATGTCTTAGATTAACATTATTTCTAAGTTTAAAACAAGCCATACCAAACCTATGGCATGTATACGAGAGAGGGATCCTGTTTAGAAGTAATCAGTAACAACTTTACCCTCCTGTTTAAGAAAGATCCGGTCGGATGGAAATCTAAATGATGAAATTGATTCGCTTATTTTTAATTTAAGCGTACGGGGAAATGGTTCAATTGACTTTCCCCTTGTTGAAAAAAGAGCCTGACAACCGGCACCGCGGCTGACGGCTCGTCTAATCAAGTTGACTCTTTATGGTTCTTTGCCCCATATGACCTACAGAGAAACTTAACGGATTTGCGAGGCAAATGTTCTAGCCCATGAATCTGCTTCTGTTATCTCCTCCAAAGACGGCATTGTTTCCGGATTATGCGCATTTAGCGTACGTTCAATCAAATCTTCAATTTTGAGGAAAGAAATTTCACCTTTTAAAAACCGGGCAACTGCCACTTCATTAGCTGCATTGAATACGGTTGTGGCTGTACCTCCAGCCTTTCCGCATTCATATGCCATTCTAAGGCATGGAAAACGGTCAAAGTCCATCCTTTGAAAATGCAGCTTGCCGATCTCGGCAAGGTTAAGACTCTTACCTGGAGACGGCAGGCGCTTAGGAAAGGTTAGGGCATATTGAATCGGAATTCTCATATCAGGAAGACCCAATTGAGCTATAATACTGTAGTCTTGGAATTCGACATAAGAGTGGATAATACTCTCGGGATGGATCATAACTTCAATTTGTCCATAAGGAACCCCGAAAAGCCAGTGAGCTTCAATTACTTCCAGTCCTTTATTAACCATTGTTGCCGAATCAATCGTTACTTTTGCTCCCATTGACCAGTTCGGATGGTTCAATGCTTCCTTCACTGTGACTCCCTGCAGCTGATCACGGGTTTTGTCCCGAAAAGAACCGCCTGAAGCCGTTAACGTAATAGCACGAACGTCTTTGCTGTTTTCTCCGTTTAGGCATTGAAAAATAGCAGAGTGCTCACTATCTAGGGGGAGCAGAGTAACTTTATGCTTCCGGGCTGCTTCCGTAACCAGATGTCCGGCACTTACCAGGGTCTCCTTGTTGGCGAGTGCAATTTGTTTACCTGATTCTATGGCAGCAAGAGTTGGCTTTAGACCTTGGCTTCCCACAACTGCCGTTAGTGTCACATCCGCATCCGTCCCCGCCGCCGCTTCGATCAACCCTTCTTCGCCATAGAAAACTTTCGTATCCGGCGGAACCAGAGATTTTATTTGTTCCGCGAGTTTCTTGTCGGCAACCGAAATCATCTCCGGACTAAACTTTCTGGCCTGCTCAGCAAGTAAATTAATATTACGTCCTCCTGCCAATGCTTTAACGGTGAACAATTCCGGGTGATTTTCGACCACCTCTAGCGTTTGGGTTCCTATTGAACCTGTTGATCCGAGTATTGAAATTGATTTTGTTGTTAGCATAAGCATCTCCGTTTCCTGAATTTCCCCTAAAACTTATGGAAGCAAAGACAGCAAGTGAACGATAGGAAAGACGATAAGCCAGCTGTCCACACGGTCGAGTATGCCCCCGTGCCCCGGAAGGATGGCGCCTGTATCTTTAATGCCTTTGACCCGTTTATATGCCGATTGGATTAAATCTCCCAGCTGGCCTACTACAGCGATAACAACACCAAGCAGGGCTGCCCGTCCGATTGAAAGCAGTTCCGGATCATATAACGCAAAAGCTACTGCTACGATTGCGGCAATAATTACACCGCCAATGGAACCCTCCACAGACTTTTTAGGGCTTATAACCGGCCAAAGCGGGTGTTTCCCCAGCTTTGATCCGACAAAATAAGCTCCTGCATCACTAGCCCATATGCAAAGAAAGATGAGCAGTGTCCAGAACAAGCCATTTTCAAGACGCGTCAGGATCATATAATAAAACCCAATCCCTATGTAAACTACTCCAATAAAGAGGAGGGCAATCTGATCGATTGTAATTTTATTTTTGGACAAAACCGTTATGGCGAGCAAAACAAACATCAGCAGCCAGATGACTGCAGAAGTATCAGGTTGAAAAGACCATCCTGTCAGGCTCCAGGGAATTGTAAGCACGATCAACCCCAGCCAGCCTGCTGCATACGTTCCCTTGTTTGCTTTCATATGAATCATCCGGACAAATTCGTCATAGCCGATAATTGCCATGAGCAAGAGTAAAGCGGCATACCAATAGGAGCCGAGAATTAACAGAGCAATGAATCCAGCACCGGCAACCACACCTGTGACAATACGCTGCTTCAAAAGATACTACCTCCAAACCGTAATTATACCGCGCCATACCGCCTTGCACGACGTTGATATTCCGCAATAGCTTGATAAAAATGAGATTCAGTAAATTCTGGCCAGTAGGCATCTGTGAACCATAGTTCCGTATAGGCCAGCTGCCATAAGAGGAAATTGCTTAATCTCAGCTCGCCACTTGTACGGATCAATAAATCCGGATCAGGCAAGCCTGCGGTCAGCATATACCCGGAAAAAGTTTCTTCGTCGAGCTGCGACAGATCAAGTTTACCGGATTTCACATCCCGAACCACTTCATGGACGCCGGAAAGAAGCTCTTTCCGTCCGCCATAATTAAGGGCGAAGTTAAGAATAAGACCGGTATTGTGCTTCGTGCGTTCAATGGCACCCTCGACCGCCTTTAGCGTATGGTCCGGCAGTCCTTCACACCAGCCTGTCATATGAACGCGAACATTATTTTCTATAAGTTCATCAATTTCCAAAGGGAAGAATTCCTGCGGCAGTTTCATCAAAAACTCCACTTCTTCCTTTGGTCTCTTCCAATTCTCAGTCGAGAACGCATACATCGTAAGTACCTGTACCCCGATGTCATTGGCGGCCATCGTAATTTTTTTGACATTTTTCATACCTGAATGATGGCCGGCTACCCGGGGCAAGCCTCTTTGCCTGGCCCAGCGACCGTTGCCATCCATGATAATCGCCACATGTTTCGGAACGTTCTCAAGATCAAGGGATGAAGCATCCGGTTTCTCCTTCTGACCGGAACTGTTCCCAAACCATTTTTTTAACGGATTGAACATCTTTTTTCCTCCACTAAAGGAAAGATGAAAAGCCCCCAGCTATACCAATAGATAAGGGGCCTCACTTGTTGCTAGACTTCCATAATTTCTTTTTCTTTCGCAGCCAGTACTTTATCTACTTCTGCAATATATTTGTCGGTTGATTTCTGAATATCATCCTGATGACGCCTGGATTCATCTTCTGAAATCTCCGTTTTTTCCATCTTTTTAATACTTTCATTCGAATCACGGCGGATGTTGCGGATGGCCACTTTCGCGTCTTCTCCGTATTTTTTTGTCATTTTAACCAATTCCAGCCGTCTCTCCTCTGTTAGCGGCGGGATCGTAAGACGAATCATTGTACCGTCGCTTGTAGGAGTTAATCCCAGCTCAGATTTCAAAATCGCCTTCTCAATAGCACCTAAAGAACTTTTGTCCCAAGGTTGGATGAGTAGAGTGCGGGGATCCGGCACATTAATGTTCGCCAGCTGATTCAGGGGCGTCATTGCTCCGTAATACTCCACTTGAACACGATCAAGCAGTGCTGGAGTAGCACGGCCCGCACGAAGTGAAACCAGCTCTTTTTGAAGAGCTGCTACTGCTTTTTGCATACGGTCTTCCGCATTTATTTTCACTGATTGAGGCATGAATTATACACTCCCTTTAACTGTTGTACCGATTTTTTCGCCGAGCACTACGCGCTTGATATTGCCTTTCTCCGTAATGGAGAAGACGATTAGCGGAATATCATTGTCCATACATAAGGAAGATGCTGTTGAGTCCATAACTCTCAGGTTTTTATTCAATACTTCCAAATAAGTTAAGGTTTCGTACTTCACGGCTGCGTCATCTTTGAACGGATCAGCAGAGTAAACACCATCGACCTTGTTTTTGGCCATAAGAATCACTTCAGCCTCGATCTCCGCTGCCCGAAGCGCTGCTGTTGTATCCGTAGAGAAATAGGGGTTACCGGTTCCGGCTGCGAATATGACTACGCGTCCCTTTTCCAAATGACGGATAGCTCTTCGGCGGATATATGGTTCAGCGACTTGCTGCATGGATATTGAGCTCTGCACACGGGTAGGAACTCCTATAGTTTCAAGTGCGTCCTGCAATGCCAGGGAGTTCATTACCGTTGCCAGCATTCCCATATAATCTGCAGTGGCCCGGTCAATGCCCTTGGAACTTCCGGCGATTCCTCTCCAAATGTTGCCTCCGCCTACGACAATTGCCACTTCCACCTGTAAGTCGACAACTTCTTTCACTTGAGCCGCAATCGAGGAGATCATCTCGGAATCGATGCCGTACCCCTGCTGTCCTGCCAAAGCTTCCCCACTTAGTTTAAGAATAACACGTTTGAAAAAAGGTCGCTCCAACTTTAAAAACCCTCCGTTTCCCAAAAAAGCTTATCATTTCTTAAATGAATCCATTTCATAACTTAGATTTTCATCCAAACGGGTACAAGATATAGTTAAATCCGGACCGTATTTATCTATATCTTTTCGATTAAGCGCTCACCAGTTGTATGATGAAATTGATTCAACTGAATACTTTATTTTAAAAAAGAAGGAACACGGTGTGTGTTCCTATTTCGGGTTGCCTATTAAAGTTTCGCTTGAGCCATAACTTCTTCAACGAAGTTGTCCTGTTTCTTCTCAAGACCTTCACCCAGCTCGAAACGAACGAAACGACGAACAGAAATGTTTTCACCGATTTGACCGATCTTCTCTTTCAAAAGAGTTTCAACGGTTTTATCCGGATCTTTAATGAAAGCTTGTTCAAGCAGGCAAACTTCTTCATAGTATTTGCTCATGCGGCCTTCCACCATTTTCTCAACGATATGGGCTGGTTTACCTTCGTTCAAAGCCTGGGCTTTCAAGATTTCCTTTTCTTTCTCGATCGCTTCCTGAGGCACTTCTTCGCGGCGAACATAAGTCGGGTTTGCCGCTGCGATCTGCATAGCGATATCTTTTACCAGGGCACGGAAATTGTCTGTTTTGGCAACAAAGTCGGTTTCGCAGTTTACTTCAACCAGAACTCCGATACGTCCGCCTGCATGAATATAGGATTCAACCATACCTTCCGTGGCTACACGTCCGGCTTTTTTCGCTGCGGCAGCAAGGCCTTTTTCACGAAGAAGCTCGGTTGCTTTAGCAACGTCACCGTTTGCTTCATCCAGTGCTTTTTTACAATCTAACATACCTGCGCCTGTTTTCTCGCGCAGTTCTTTTACCATAGCTGCGGTAATTGCCATTTTGGAACCTCCCGAATAGTTTACGTAAGTACTTGAATAAGATACTGCTCAAAGAGCTTATCTTTTAAAAAAAGGGTGGGTGATAGGCTTAAGCACCTTCAACCCACCCTTTTTTCTTTCGCTTATATCAATTAAGCAGTTGTTTCTTCACCTTGGTGAGACTCAATTACAGCGTCTGCCATCTTAGCAGTGAGAAGCTTGACAGCGCGAATTGCATCGTCGTTACCAGGAATCACGTAATCAATTTCATCCGGATCACAGTTAGTGTCCACGATACCTACGATCGGGATACCCAATTTACGGGCTTCAGCAACTGCGATGCGTTCTTTGCGCGGGTCGATGACGAACAATGCACTTGGCAAGCCTTTCATGCCTTTAATACCGCCAAGGAATTTCTCAAGACGGTCTTTTTCTTTGCGCAGAAGGATAACTTCTTTTTTAGGCAGCAAGTCGAAAGTTCCGTCCTCTTCCATTTTTTCCAGTTCACGAAGACGATTGATCCGCTTTTGAATAGTTTGGAAGTTTGTCAGTGTACCGCCAAGCCAACGTTGGTTGATATAGAACATACCGCAACGTTCGGCTTCTTCTTTTACAGAGTCTTGGGCCTGTTTCTTTGTACCTACGAAAAGAATGGTTCCATTCTCTTCAGCAAGAGATTTAACAAAGTTGTAAGCTTCCTCAACTTTCTTAACTGTCTTTTGCAGGTCAATGATGTAAATTCCGTTTCTTTCGGTGAAGATGTATTTGTCCATTTTCGGGTTCCAACGACGGGTTTGGTGACCGAAGTGTACCCCAGCTTCAAGCAGCTGTTTCATGGAGATAACTGCCATCCTCACACACCTCCTCTAAAAATGGTTTTATAGTGATCCTCCGCCCATCGCATCTTTACTTAAAACTCGCCTTTCAGCAAGCACCATTAAGCAAATTGACAGACGTATGTAATAACACCGTCAACAAATATACCACAACTGCGAACCCGTTGCAACACTTTGGCTATCCGTGTCAAAACGAATTTAAACAGAAAAACAGGCGCCTTTCTGCGACTGCGACAGCCTGTTTTATGGTAAGGTAGTCAAATTGGTGATGATCTCATCCAGTGAAGGCTGTCCTTCAAAATGATGCAGCCCGGTCTGGATTTTAGTTTGCAGGTTCCTATTATTAAGCTCCTGCTGAAGCTCTTTGCTGTCCTGAACGAATCCCATTTTTTCAAGAAGGTCACTGACCGATTTGGAGTCCATGTTTGAGGCGACATATAAATATCCTTGCTTCCCGCCGGCTTTTTCTTCTTTATGTGCTGCCTCACCTTCCAGCTGTTTGCTTAACTCTTCTTTAAACTGATCTTGGGTATATACTTTCTCTTGTTTATCAAAAATCTGGTAATAAGATTTTGCAGCTTCCTTTAAAGAAGCGGGATCCATTTCTTTAGGACTCACTCCCGCTGTATGGGGGGACTGTACCGGCTGTACGGCAACGTTCATCAGCTGCAGCAATAGAGCTCCCGCAATTAACCCGGAACCAAGACCAATTAGAAAATACCTATTTTTAAACACGATCCTGTTCCTCCTGTTTTGCCAAACCGAGAATCAGCCCAACTTCCCCTTTGTTCATTTCTGTCTTTTTGGCAATGTATTCAACGGACTTTCCTTGGTCGTACAGCCGAAAAATATCCGGATAGCGCTGACGAATGCTTGGTTCATTCGGAGTCCCAATTTCAAAGCCGTTTGGTAAACCCGAGCTATTTTCACCCGTAGATTCCGAATCCGGAACAGGCTGCATCTGAATGTTCTCACTACAGATTTTCTGAACGGCGGCTGCTAATTCAGCTTGGGCCAAGGCTAACTGGGAGACCTGACCCTCAAGAGAATCAATATGCCCTTGCATCCGGGAAAGCTTCATCTCGTTTTCCTGTTTGTTCGTTTGCAGGACTTTCATCAAAGCTTCATTCTGTTCTTCCAAATCAGCCGCAAAGTGATCCATCAGCTGTCCTACCTGCGGCAGTATGCTGCTTTCTGATTGGCCGTTTTTTTCCTGTCTGCGAAGCAGTGCAAAAACAAGAATGCATAGACCCACAAGAACAATATAAATCCATGGCTGCATGCTGTTAACACCTTTCATGATGGAGAAGTAAAAAGTTTTGATTCTATAAGGATAAATCGATAAAGCGTCCTTTGTAGGGATGCTTTAATCGGGGTGCATTCGTTTCTTGATCTTCGGCTTGATCTGTATTTCCTTCCTCCCTGCGACCCATTCTGTCCGCGTTGTCCGTCATCCTGAATCCCGGAAGCCCCTGATTTATCCACCTCTGTGCTTTGCCGGAGCTTCTTCTCTGCCAGTTTCATCGTTTCCTGTCCCGTTATGACCTGGTCTTCAGACGGTTTTTGCATCATCTGATGCTGTTTTAGTCCGGCCTGGTCATTTTTATGTATGGCAAGCTGTAAATCAATCGAATGAAAGCTCATAACCATTCCTCCATCGACGCCTGCTTAATGTTACTATCTAATTATAAATTGGCGATTGAAATATCTCCGTCTGCCAGAACAAATTTGATTTTACTGATAGGGTCTTTTACAAATCGTGTGTAACGGCCTATGACCACTTTCGTTCCACCGTATACAATAGAATTCACCTGTACTTGAGCCTGATTCGTCTCTTCCAGAGACTGCTCCAATTCCAAAATGCGTTCTTTGATCTCCGCCTGCTGCTGCACCATCTGTTTTTTGGTCCGGCTCAGCCTTACTCTCATTTCCAGCTTATCTCCCGTTAATTGCCCTGCTGCAGCAAGCTGGTCCAATAAAGCAACCGCTTTATCCGTTTTCATTTGATGGTCCATTAATTCTTTAAGCTGTTGTCTGAGCCCGGAAAGTTCATTCCGGAGTTGAGGCAACACTCCTACCTCAATGACAGTAACCGTGGACAAGGAATTTCCAATTGTCCTCGCGCTAACGAGCTCTCCTGCCTGAATCGTCCCACCGACTATCAGTCCCTTCGCACCACTGCATTGGACGGTTTTACCTGCCCTCAGCATAGAATGCATGATGCTCTGATTCACCACGATGGAATCCCCGGCTTCTACATAAGCATCTTGAATAAAAGAGCTTTTCACATTCATTCCGGCGATTATACGCGCCTTATTGTGGCCTAGAATGCCTGCTGTAATATCAACAGAGCCTCCAGCCTTCAGTTCAGCTGCTTCTACACCCCCGACTATCCTGATATCGCCGGATGCCTTGATCCGAAAGCCCAGAAGCACATTTCCCCGAATAACTACGGTTCCCACAAAATCAATATTTCCTATATTATAGTCAACATCCCCATTAACTTCGTAAACAGGAAAAACATTGATCTTTCCTCTGTCGGTTTTGGTTACGAGCCCATCAATAGTGGCATACAAATGCATTTGTTCAGCATCTGCTACTGCATTTTTTCCTATGCGAAAACGGGCTTCTTTCGGCTTTTTGGGAGGTATGGCCTCGCCGGTGACGGTCATTCCCGGGCTTCCATCACGGCCTGCAATCCTTTTGGCGATCAACTGGCCCTTCTTTACATTATTAAGTATCGTAACTTCTTTGTAGTTTACCCGGCCATCCGCAGTTTCCATAGGTTTTTTCTCCTGACGGCTCAATTCGTAAACATATTCAATGTAACCGTTTGTCCCGTTTACAGGCTTCTTCCCTTCGGCAATTACCGTTTTTTTATTCAAAAAGGCCCGGGGGTTCGCAACAATCTGGTATAAGACCTGGTCACTCAGACCGCTTACGATCGTATTTGACCGCAAAAAGGCCCGAAGCTCATCCATAGAGAGAAGCATGTCCTCTTCCACATGCAGAACTTCCAAGTAAGCGATCAGTTTATCTTCCGAGATGGTTACGTTCATCAGCTTGTCCAGAATGCCAGAACTTAACATATCATCATACAACCTTTCTGGTATAATCAACTATCTTGAAAAAGTTGAATCTTGTATTTGTTCAGCGTCCCCCTCAGTCGTAGAATAGCTTTAGAATGTAATTGGGAAATGCGGGATGGAGAAAGACTCATAACCTCCGCGATTTCGCTGAGCGAGAGTTCTTCAAAATAAAACAGCGAAACAACGATTTTCTCTTTTTCCGTCAACTTCTCGATCGCTCTCGCCAAGGTTTCTTTTAAATAAAACTCATTAACTTTATATTCAGGGTTTTTTGCCTTTTCGTCAATAAGTAATGATAATCTTGTTTCAGATTCTTCCTCTTTAATAGGGTCATCCACAGAGCAAATAGAGGTTACATTAATTTCCTGGAGCATCTGCCGGAATTCTTCTTCCTCCACACCTAAGTATTCGCTGATTTCCGCATCCGTTACAGTTCTTAAATAGTGCTGTTCAAGCTTTTGATAGGCATCTTCTATTTTTTTGGCTTTTTCCCGAAGTGATCTTGGAACCCAATCCCCTTGTCTGAGCCCATCGATGACTGCCCCCAGGATTCGCCAAGAGGCATAGGTTTCAAACTGCAGCCCCCGGGTATGATCAAATTTCTCCACCGCATCCATCAGCCCCAGTACTCCGAAGCTTGCCAGATCTTCCTTGGCCACATTCCTCGGCAATCCGTTAGACATCCGGCTGGAAACATAGTCCACCAGCGGCAGGTATTGCTCCAGTAAAGACTGCTTGGCCTCCAAGCAGCCCGCTTCTTTCCATGCCTTCCATAACTCTTCGTGAGCAAGGCGGGATTGTTTCTCTTGAATCATGAGCATTCACCATCCTTATTTCTCTGACAAATGACGGAGCGCATCAGACAGTTGAGCAGCATCGGACTGATTAAGTTTCGATAACTTCGGAGGAGTAAGTGGTGAGAACTCCTCTTTGTCGGATGTAGGTGCTTTGGAAGATTTTTCCTTATCTTCCCCGGAAGACGATACCGGAAGGTTGGAGACTGTCTCTTCTTCCAGTGGTGTAGTTAAATCAATATGTACTCCTTTGGACGAATCGTCCTCCTGTTCTATGTGCTGCTGTTCGGTATAGTTGAGAATTATTCCAAATACCCATCTAAAGACAAACATGAGTGCGAACAAAATAATAAAACTGTATATGCTGCGTATAAGTGTAGTTAACAGGACATTATCAAATAATGAAAAAGTAAAGGTAAGGGCAAAGGCAACAATAGATACGGCAAAGTTCCAGCTAAGCGATCCGATCATTGTCTACAATTCCCTATTGCCTTTCTGTACACTTCGTATAATGAGGACACCTGTCTCACAAAGTAATTCAATGGTTCTCCCATAATTTCCACCCGTATCTTCGCCTTTCACTTGTATGTTAAAATCATGCAGTGCCGCTTTACATGCTTCTACATTTCTGGGGCCGATCCTCATGGTATCCGCTTGTCCCGGTAAAGCAAACATTTGCGCTCCTCCTGCCAGCTTGGCCTGCATTCTGCTTACAGAGGCCCCGATTTCGGTCATCCGGGTTACCAGTTCAGGAATCGCGGTATCAGCAAACTTGGCTTTATTCAAATTTCCAGCCTTCGCAATGGAGGAGGACGGCAGCATCACATGCGCCATTCCGGCAATCTTGGATAGGGGGGCATATAAGGTTACTCCTACACAGGACCCCAATCCGGTTGTTCTCAGCACTCCGTGCCCGGTCACAATATTTAAGTCAGCCATCCCCACCTTAATAAGCTCCTGTTGAATCATTTGCCTACTCCAAGTGCGGAAAAAATCATGCCGAACGATTCCGGATCCGGAATAAGAAAGAAGTGGCCCCGTACTTCTTCCTGTCCTTCTAAAAATTTAGTATCAATAAGCAATGCCTGGTCTCCCATCTGACCGAACTGCAGGAGTCCAAAGCTGAGAACGGCCCCCGCCATGTCAATAGCCAGTGACGGAACCGTCGGCGAAAGGGAGAGCCCCGTAAAATCCGCTAATGATGAAACGTAGGAACCGACTAAAATGTTGCCGATTTCCCCTAATGCCGAATATTCCATTTCGGAAAATTTTTCATAACTTGTAATATCCATTCCCGCCATACTCCGTAATAAATTTTTGGCGGAAGCGGTGTCCATGATAAAAAACATGTTCCCCGGCGCATCCCCCAGTACCCGCAGGAAAACAGCAAGGACAATCTGCTCGTCGCCCCCTACGCTTTCGGCAATAGATTCGAAAGGTACCAGCCTTACACTTGGTACCGTCATATCTACCGGTTTACTGAGGAGGGTGGACAAGGCGGTGGCGGCATGACCTGCCCCTATATTGCCCACCTCTTTTAACACATCCAACTGGAAATCAGCTAATTGCCTGAGCTCTTCCACGGCTTAACCCTCAAACTGTTCCAACTGAATGATTTCTTCTTTATTTAAAACCTGTTCCAGGTTCATCAGGACAAGCAATCTGTCCTCGCCAATTTTGGCTATTCCATCCAAATACTTCGCCTTAATTCCTCCTACTACTTCCGGAGGGGTCTCCACTTCATCCGTATTGATGTCCAGCACGTCATTAGCGGAATCCACGATCAAGCCTACTTCCATCTCATTAACTGCTACAATGATGATGCGGGAACTATCGGTTTCTTCAGATGCCGGCAGCCCAAACCGTGTACGAAGATCAATAACGGGGATAACAACTCCCCGCAGATTCATTACACCTTTAACAAAAGCCGGGGTTTTGGGTACACGAGTTAACGGAACCAAGCGTTCGATGGTACGGACTTTGTCCACTTCCACACCATATTCCTCATGCGCCAGTGCAAATACGATAACTTTTTTTTCCTCACCCATATATGACCCTCCTGATACTTGATAATTTGCGTACTGATTCAGGTAAACCTGTAACTCCCGGGAGTTTACCTATTTGATTATGGTATTAGTGTCAATGATTAAAGCCACTTGCCCGTCTCCTAAAATCGTAGCCCCGGAGACAGCGAAAAGCTTGGTCAGATAGGACCCCATTGTTTTGAGAACAATTTCCTGCTGTCCAATGAATGAATCAACCATTAAAGCAGCCAATTTATCCCCTTTGCGGATAATAACTACTTCCGTCTCATCCTCCTCTTCTTCCGAATAATCCGGCACATCAAGAAGTTTGCTTAATGAAATGAGCGGAATGACATTTCCTCTGAAATGCATCATTTGACTTCCCTGAACAACATGGACCTGTTCCTTCGTAATAAGGGAAGTCTCCACGATAGAGGATAATGGAATCGCATATTTTTCATTTCCAAGCTGAACTAGCATGGCGGAAATAATCGATAATGTAAGGGGCAGCTGTACAGAAAATTTAGTCCCTTGCCCAGGGGAAGATTCAACTAGAACATGTCCGCCCAGCGACTGGATTTTTGTTTTTACTACATCCAGACCGACGCCCCGGCCGGAAATGTCGGAAATCTCTTTAGCTGTGCTAAAGCCGGATTCAAAGAGAAGCTGATGCACAGCATGATCAGGCATTTCAGCCGCTTCCTCCGGAGTGACAAGTCCGTTTTGAATGGCTTTGCCCAGTATCGCTTCCCGATTGATTCCTTTTCCGTCATCCTGAATTTCAATCATGACATGATTGCCGCTATGGTAAGCCTGAAGCTTCACAATACCGGTCTCACTTTTGCCTGAAGCAACACGTTCAGCCACAGTCTCCACACCATGGTCAACAGCATTTCTCAACAAATGAACAAGAGGATCTCCGATTTCGTCAATAACAGTCCGGTCCATTTCCGTATCTTCCCCGCTGATTTGAAGGTCAATCTTCTTATCCAGCGTTTTGGCGATGTCCCTTACCATACGCGGAAACCGGTTAAATACGGTCTCAACAGGCACCATGCGCAGATTAAGAACAATATTCTGTAAATCTCCGCTGACACGAGACATATGCTCAACGGTTTCAAGCAAATCTGCCCGCTTGATTTCACCGGCCAATTGTTCCAGTCTTACCCGGTCAATCAGCAATTCACTGAAGAGATTCATCAGGGAATCGAGTTTTTCTATGTCAACCCGGATAGTGCGCCCAGCCAATGGTGCATTTCCGGACGCCTTAGGCTTTTCCGCACGCTTAGACTGAGCAGCCTCCTGTTTGACCGGAACCCCGGATGCAGCCGTTTCGGCTTTGGCTGTTTCCCCCTGTTGTGCTCCAGGACCGTTTTTTTGCTGCAGCATTTGTTCCAGTGAAGTCTGATCCAGCAGGGTCACGTTTACCCCTTCTACTTCAGACACAGATTCAATCTGATTCTTCAAAGTATCTGTTTCGATCTCTCCAATGTGGAAAACAGCAAAGGAACACTCAAACTTCTCCTGTTCAATATCTTCTACGGGGGGATAGACTTGACCACTTCCCCAGCTTGGTCCATCACATCAAACACCATGTAGGCCCTGGCCGCTTTCAACACACAATCTTCACGGAAAGTCACCTCGATGTGGTGAACTTGAAGACCGGACTCCATGGACTGCAGAAGGACGGACTGCTGAAATTCATCAAGCAGCAAATGCTCGATCTCAGCCGATTGACCAGTGGAAGCGGCTCCTTCGCCGGACTCATAATCTCCTGAAACAATAGATTTCAGGGAAGCGACAATCGCCTTTACATCGGACTGTCCCGTTCCTCCTTGAATAATGTCCTCCACCATCGCCTCAAGAGCGTCGAGACTCTGAAATAAACAGTCAAATATGTATGCATTCATCTGAATCTGGTGGTTACGCACCAAATCCAGCACATTTTCCATCTCGTGAGTCAGCGATGCTAGGTCTTCAAACCCCATGGTGGCTGACATTCCTTTCAATGTATGAGCAGAGCGGAAAATGGATTGGACCAAACTGATATCATCGGGGCTGTTCTCCAGGCTGAGCATATTGTCGTTCATGGCCTGGAGGTGTTCTTTTGATTCATCGATAAACATGGACAAATATTGATTCAGCTCCAACAAAACACACCTCCATGTAACTTTTGTATAGACAGCTTGCTTTACGTGTTTTTCATTCTGATCATGCTGCAAATCAGGTTGTCAGTTTCAACAGGATACTGCCTGTACCAACTTTGATGCAATTTCGTGAAGGGGGAGCACAAACATAGCGCCGCCCATCTCCACGGCAGTTCTTGGCATTCCATAAACAACACATGTTTCTTCAGATTCAGCTATTGTCGTCATAGCCCCCGCCCGCCGGAGTGCAGTAAGCTCTCTTGCACCATCACTACCCATGCCTGTCATAAGGACAGCGTGCCGCTTGGCAGCTTGAAGCGGGAGCAGAGAATGAAACAAAACGTCCACTGACGGGCGATGCCCTGACTTCGGTTCCTCTTTATTCAGCACAATGCGGTAAGAACCGTTTTCGGCTTTGCCCACTGTCATATGCATTCCTCCCGGGGCGATATAAGCATGCCCGGAATAGGCAATCTCGCTGTCAAGAGCCTCAGTCACCCGAATCTCACACAGATCATTCAGTCTTTTGGCCAAAGATTGTGTGAATTTTGGCGGCATGTGCTGAACAATGAAGATAGGAGCGGGAAACTCCGCCGGGATTCCCTGAAGTACTGTTTGCAGCGCTTTGGGGCCTCCTGTTGATGTTCCAATTGCTACAAGATGGTCCACACAAGGGGTTCCCCCGTTTTTAGGTTTTGCCGGCATTTGTTTTTTTCCAAGAAGCGCCGACACACTTTTGATACGTTTTAGGGTGCCAGGCCGGACCGGCTCATTTGGTTTCTTGATCTCAGCTCCGGAAGTCTGAAGAGCCGTTCTCGCTATCCCTGCTTTGGACTGGGCCGCAATATGCAGCTTCTCATGCAGCTGCTTTTGCACTTTGTATAAATCCAGCGAAATAGAGCCTGAAGGCTTGCGGATAAAATCTACTGCACCAAGCTCGAGAGCACGGATGGTCTCAGACGCCCCTTCCTCCGTCAAGCTGCTGAGCATGACAACAGGAGTTGGACATTGTTTCATGATTTTTTCCAGCGCCTGAAGTCCATTCATAATAGGCATTTCAATGTCCAAGGTAACGACATCAGGCTTAAGCTGCACAATTTTTTCAATGGCTTCCTTGCCATTTTTCGCCGAATCCACTACTTGAAACTGGGATGATTCCATGATCAGATCCGATATGATTTTTCTCATAAACAAAGAATCGTCCACAACAAGAACCTGGATGGGTGGTGCCATAGTTTTCCCCCCGATTGTCTCTAAGTTGTTATTTCCGCCAGCCGATTAATTTCCCCCAAAATTGCTTCCAGGTGCGCTCACTGGAATGTCCCAGCCTATGACCGTTCAAAAACCGGTCCACAAGAGACTCCAAGTCTCTGGAAGCCGAAGCATTCGGGTACGCCACCAAAAAAGGGGTCTGTTTTTTTACAGCCTTGCTTACATGGGTATCGTCTTCCAAAAAACCAAGGGTAGGAATCTGCAAATGTAAAAATCGTTCCGCCACCAATGTGATTTTATCTGCCGTCTGCCTTCCCTCTCTGAAAGAAGATACCCGGTTAATTACCAATTTGAAGGATACCTTATGCTCCAACTGATGAATCATCTTAATTATTGCATAAGCATCGGTTATGGATGTGGGTTCCGGCGTGGTGACCACAATCGTTTCCTGTGCTGCCAGGATAAACTTCAGCGTTTCTTTGGACAAACCCGCACCTGTATCGAAAATAATAAAATCATAATACCCGTATAGAGAATTCACCTGATCAGCAAAATCATTTAGTTCGGCCTCGGTCAGCTGAAGCAGATCGTGAAAACCCGATCCTCCGGCAACGAGCCGAAGTCCGTAAGGTCCTTCGTGGATAATCTCTTGAATCTTCTTTTCCCCTATTAACAAATGATAGAGATTATAGGGGGCTTGTGTACCCAGCAGCACATCAATATTGGCCAGTCCGATATCGGCATCAAATACGAGTACCTGATAACCGCGTTTGACAAGGGAAAGAGCGAAATTTAAAGTGAAATTGGACTTGCCCACACCGCCTTTTCCACTTGTAACGGTTAAAATATGCGTATTTCTGACAGCTTCCGCCGGCTTGCATTCCCTTCTTCCCACAAGGTCTCTCAGACGTGCCGCCTGATCATCCATGGGAGTAGCCCTCCAATAAAAGCTCTACTATTTTGTCTTCATCTGCCAGGGTGATATCATCCGGGACATTCTGGCCATCTGTCAGGTAGGAAAAAGGTAATTGGAAATCACGCTTTAAGTTCACGAGAGTACCATAAGTCGCTGTTTCGTCCATTTTAGTGAACAATACTTTGTCTACCCCGAATTTGATAAAGTTTTCGGTAATAACCCGAATATCCTCATATTTCGTTGTCAGGCTTAATACAAGATATGTCTCAGTTTCACCGCATGATTGAAGCAGCGCATTCAGTTCAGAGACGGCTAGCTCTTTTCGGAAATTTCGCCCGGCTGTGTCCATAAAGATCACATCAACATCTTGTAATGCTTCAAACGCCCTTGGCAAATCCTGGGGGGAAAATACTACTTCAAGCGGCACGCCCAGAATATTGGCATAGGTTCGCAGCTGCTCAACGGCTGAGATCCGGTAAGTGTCCGATGTAATAAAGCCTGCTTTTTTATGATGTTTCAGCACCTGTTCAGCAGCGAGCTTGGCAATAGTCGTCGTTTTCCCTACCCCGGTTGGTCCGACAAAATGAATCATTTTCGCTGTCCGGGAAACAGGAGAAGGGCTGCCGTCACGGTTAAACCAATCTTTTAACTGCGAAGCAACCGACTGCCTGAGCTCATCCGGAGTCCATGTTGTTTGTGCACCCGCGGCGGCGGAATCCGCTTGATTAAGCAGTTCTTCAATCCACTTCGGATCAATCCCCTGGTTCCGGAGATGACGCTCCATACCAGCAAACGGCTCTGCCCTGGAAGGGGGCGGCTGCACCCCCACCGCTGACATTTGGGCCATCATAGCTTTCATCTGCTGGATCTCCGAAAGCAGTACATCTTCCCGTGAAGAATGCGGTACCTCCGGTTCCCCTGCCTGATCGGATGTTTCTGCTGCCTCCTCCCGGAAAGCCTTCATTTCGCTTAAAAAAGCGGTGCTAAGTTGAGACACCTCCTTTACCGCTTCAGCTGGTTGATCGTGCGGGGAGGAAACCGCCACAGCCGCTTTATAAGCCTTGGGCACTGTAGCGGCGGGAACTGCCGGTACTGGCTTAACCGGTTCCGGTTGTGCGGGCTGCTCCTTTTTTGCCGTGGCCGATTTGGCCGGTACTGCGGCAGATTTAGCCTTGGGTCTGGAAACAGGCGGCTCTTTGGCCGTCTTCACCGTATTCTCCTGCTCTATCGCAGCGATAACTTCAATTCGTTTTTTGCTGAAAAAGCCCAGGAACCCGCCGGACCGAATTTCTTTTGTATTCATAATAACTGCATCCTTGCCAAGATCTGTTCTTATTTTTTGCAGGGCATCCGGCATGGAATCAACTACATAGCGCTTCACTCTCATAAGTTCACAACCCCTACACTTTGAATTTCCACATTAGGCTCCAATTCACTGTAGGACAGTACAGGGATTTCCTGCATTGTGCGTTCCAGCAGTTGTTTCACATACATGCGGATTGTTGGTGAGGTTAGAATAATGGGCTGATGCCCGGAATGAACCATTTTGCTAATCTGTTCATTAAGCTTATGAAAAATAATCTGGGATGACGAAGGGTCTAAAGCCAGATAAGAACCTTGCTCGGTCTGCTGTACCGACTCTGCAATTTTCTTCTCCATGGCAGGGCCTACAGTAATGACCCGCAAAGCGTCTTCCTGACTTGCATACTGTTGGGTAATCTGTCTGGACAGGGCCTGCCTTACGTACTCCGTCAAAATATCCGGATCTTTCGTATAGGCGCCATAATCGGCCAGGGATTCCAAAATCGTAACCAGGTCACGGACAGAAACCTTTTCCTTAAGCAAGTTGGCCAGCACCTTTTGTACATCGCCAATAGTGAGCACATTCGGGATCAAATCATCCACAAGAGCCGGATAAGTTTCTTTCACATTTTCGATAAGTGTCTTTGTTTCTTGACGGCCGATGAGTTCGTGGGCATGTTTTTTAATAACTTCTGTCAAGTGGGTTGCTACAACAGAAGGCGGATCCACTACCGTATAACCGGACAATTCCGCCCGTTCTTTGGTTGGCTCGTCAATCCATAAAGCCGGCAAGCCAAATGCAGGCTCCGTCGTTTCGATACCGGATACCGTTTCATCATCTACACCAGGACTCATCGCCAGATAATGATTAAGCAAAAGTTCGCCTTTTGCGATGATATTGCCTTTTATTTTGATGATATATTCGTTAGGCTTCAGCTGGATATTGTCACGTATCCGGATAACTGGTACGACTATACCGAGCTCAAGAGCACATTGCCTGCGGATCAGGATAATGCGATCAAGCAGATCTCCTCCTTGGGAAGTATCCGCAAGAGGGATAAGTCCGTAGCCGAACTCGAATTCGATAGGATCCACCTGAAGCAAACTGATCACACTTTCCGGACTGCGTACTTCTTCGATCTGCTGTTCTTCCTCCATTTGCTCCTCCTGTTCCTGCTTTTGCTGGAGGTTTTTCTCCATCTTCCAGGCCCCGGCAGCAAGCAGCAGAGCAATTGGAATTGTCGTATACCAATGTATCGGTGTAAAAATACCAAGAAAAGCTAATGTTCCGGCAACGATATATAAAAGCTTGGGATAGGACGTGATCTGATCCGTGATATCACTTCCCAGATTTCCCTCTGATGTAGCCCGTGTAACGATAATGCCCGCAGCTGTTGAGATCAGCAGGGCCGGAATCTGACTCACGAGACCATCCCCGATTGTCAGGATGGAATAGGTCTCGGCTGCCTCTGCAAGTGACATCCCCTTCATGGTCATACCGATAATCAAACCGCCGATAATGTTGATGAGCAGAATGATGATACCCGCAATGGCATCGCCTTTTACGAATTTGGTTGCACCATCCATGGCTCCGTAGAAATCCGCCTCTTTTTCAATCTTCTGGCGCCGGGTTCTGGCTTCTTGTTCGTTGATTAATCCCGCATTCAGATCCGCATCAATACTCATCTGCTTCCCAGGCATCGCATCGAGAGTGAACCTCGCAGCCACTTCGGCAACACGTTCAGACCCTTTAGTGATTACGATAAATTGCACAAGGACCAATATTATAAACACGATAAAACCAACTACAATGTTGCCGGCCGCTACGAATTTTCCGAACGTGGCCACCACATTCCCCGCTTCTGCATGAGCCAGAATATTTCTTGTGGTGGAAATATTTAGTGCAAGCCGGAACAATGTAGTAATCAGGAGCAGGGAAGGGAAGATTGAAAACTGCAGCGCCTCTTGAGTATTCATGCCGATCAGAATAATCGTGAGTGCGATCGTGATATTAAGAATCAGCAGAACGTCAAGAAGAGCGGGCGGAATCGGTACGACCATCATTATGACAATGGCAATGACGCCGATCAGCACAGTAAGTTCTTTTGGTTTCATCTGTCATATAGCCCCCCTTTCTTCCTTACATCTTCCTGCCTTTTGCTTTGTAAACGTAAGCCAGTACTTCCGCAACAGCCTGGAACAAGTCTGCCGGAATGGCCTGGCCAATCTCTACTTGCGCGTAGAGCGCGCGGGCAAGTGGTTTGTTTTCCATGATGGTAACTCCATTTTCCTTCGCGACCTCTTTAATCTTGAGGGCAATCAAATCTGTTCCTTTGGCAATGACAGCCGGCGCCTCCATTTCTGCAGCATCATAGCGGAGAGCAACAGCAAAGTGAGTCGGGTTTGTGATGATCACATCCGCTTTCGGCACTTCCTGCATCATCCGCTGCATGGCCATCCGGCGCTGTCTTTCCCTGATTTTTCCTTTTATTAACGGGTCCCCTTCCGATTTTTTGAATTCGTCCTTAATCTCTTGTTTGGACATTCGCAGGCTTTTTTCATATTCAAATTTTTGATACATATAGTCCAAAGCCGCTATAGCAATAAGCACTCCCCCAATTTTTAGTCCTAGTTGAACTGTTAGCGAACCAATGTAGGGCAGCATATCCTGTAACGGTACATGGCCTAGTGAAATGAGCTTATCTTTTTCTCCCCAGATCGTCATCCAAACAATGGCCGCAATCACGATCATCTTAATGGTTGACTTCAAAAAGTCGATGATAGCACGCAGGGAGAAAATGCGCTTGGCCCCTTCGATCGGATTGATTTTATTGAATTTCATCTTTAGCGGTTCCCCTGTAAACAAGAAACCGATTTGTGCATAGTTGGCAAAAAAAGCGATCACTACAGAAATAATAAAAATAGGTGCAAGAAGCAAAAAAGCTTCGCCGATCAAGTGCAAAAACATCATTTGAACGTTATTGAGCGTCACGTTCATAACTAAATCATGTTCCAGGGTGTATGTAACAAGACCAAGCAGCCTGTCCTTCATAAAACCGCTGAACAACAAAAGTCCCAGAAAGGTGAAAAATAATATCAGGGAAGCCGGAATTTCCATACTTTTGGCAACCTGACCTTTTTTCTTAGCTTCCTCACGCTTTTTGGGGGTCGCCTTTTCCGTCTTTTCCCCTGAAAACAATTGTAAATCCACCTGCAGCCTATATCTGGACACGGTAACCCTCCTTGTGCCGATTTCAGATTCAGGCTGCCCGTTCACGATCCGGAGAACAGCTGCAATCCGTTTTTCATCCAGGCAAACATAGTCGTGAATACTTTCTCAAACATCGATCCCAGCTCAGGCAGCAGCATCAGCAGAAGAACAAAACCGAGCAGCATTTTAAAAGGAGCCCCCACAACAAAAATGTTAAACTGCGGCGCTACCCTGGTTAAGAGACCCAGCCCCAGATCCGTGAGGAAAAGAGCGGCCGCAATTGGAGCTGCCAGTTGGAAAGCCAATCCAAACATCGTAGTAAAAGACCGTACTATCCATTCTGAGACCTGCCCTTCAAAGACGCGGGCAAAAACCTCATTCGTCATTGGCACCCAGTCATAGCTGTTCATAATCGCTTGAAGAAGCAAATGATGGCCATTAAACGATAAAAAAAGCAAGGTGGCGATCATGTATTTGAAGTTCCCCAGAATCGGGGCTGATGCTCCTGTCATGGGATCAATAACATTGGCAATACCAAACCCCATTTGAATATCAATAAAGGAACCTGCAATCTGAACGGCTGTAAAAAATAAGTAAGCGACAAATCCAAGGGTGATTCCCACTAAAATTTCCCGAAAAATGGCCAGCAGATAAGTCCCGTCCATCGTTACCGGGTTATTCATCCCTAATGCCGTAAACACAATCAGGGTAATAACGAGGGATAGTCCTATCTTGAATTGAGAAGGTACATTCCGGGAAGAAAATGTGGGAACTACGACAAAGAACGCCGTAATTCGACAGAAAACGAGCATAGCATTAGGCAAAAGCTGTAACCATTCCATTGCATCCACTGCCTATCCGATGAATCGGTGCAGGTTGTTTAACAAATTAAATGTATAATCAACCAGCGTGTTCAGGATCCAGGGGCCGAATATGATAACCGAAAGCAGTACTGCAATAATCTTTGGGACAAAAGCGAGCGTCTGCTCCTGTATCTGTGTTGTTGCTTGGAATATACTGACCAGTAGTCCCACTACCAGGGCTATGATAAGCATTGGTCCGCTCGCTTTTAGAACGGTATACACAGCATCACCAGCCAGCTTAATAATAAATTCCGAACTCATGGTTTACCTCCTCCATCACACTTCATGTGTGATAGCTGACCAGCAGCGACTTTACGACCAGATACCAGCCGTCAACCAGTACAAAAAGCAAAATTTTAAACGGTAAGGATATCATGACCGGAGGCAACATCATCATTCCCATCGCCATCAACGTACTGGAAATAATCATATCGATAACAAGAAACGGTATGAAAATCATAAAGCCCATCTGAAAGGCCGTTTTCAGTTCGCTGATTGCGAATGCCGGAACTAGTGCGGCTATGGGTGTATCTTCTGGCCCGTTCGGTTTTTCCGCGTTTGAATAGTCAAGGAATAACTGAAGGTCTTTCGGCCTCGTATGACTCCACATAAACTTTTTAATCGGTTCTGCGGCTTTTTCCAGGGCCTGGGTCTGGTTTAGCTCCCCCTTAATGTACGGCTGGACTGCAACCTGGTTAATATCTCCAAGTGTAGGAGCCATGATAAACAGGGTGAGAAAAAGAGCAAGTCCCACCAGCACTTGGTTAGGAGGCATCTGCTGAGTTCCCAGGGAAGTCCGGACAAAACCGAGAACGATCACAATCCGGGTAAAACTGGTCATTAAAATCAAAAATGCAGGCGCCAGACTTAATACGGTAAGCAGAAGCAATATGGTAACGGTGCTGGACGCACCATTCACACTGTCACCACCCACTTTAATGTCAATGCCGGGAATAGGGGCTGCCGGAGCCGCATTAGCGGTTAAATCCGGAATGGATATCGCGATCAGCAAGCCCGTTACACCAGCAAACAACCATTTCTTTTTACTCATGTTCATTCAACCGATCTGTTTGTTTTTCATCTTGCATCCATTGCTTCATTTTCCGCTTGCGCTCAGTGACGTGCTTCATTTTATCTTCAAACACTTCTTGAAACGAAGTTCCCGTGAGTTCTTCCTCTTCCACTACTTTTCCTGATTTTCTGCCTTTCAGCCACTGCAGCACTGACGGAAAGCCTTCCACACTTGTTCCCGGCCCTGTTAACTGTGCCGTAATCAGCGCGACCTGATCCGGGTTATCGACTTTTTCTAGAAGCTGAATATTGTCCCCTACCCCTACGATGTATAAGGATTGTCCGATTTCCACAATTTGGATCGACTTGTTTTGTCCAAGCGGTACTCCTCCCAAGGAGCGGATCGCTTTATGAAAGAGAAGATTGTTTTTTTTAGCCAAAACCTTCATGATGGCGAAGAAAAGCCCAATGATGATAAGAAGAAAAAAAATCACTTTAAGCATCATCATAAAGGTGTCCCCTGTTTCTCCGCCACCTCCTGGCATGGTTTCGGTCTGGTTCGGTAAGGAAGATCCTGAAGCCGGCTCACCGTAACAAACAGGTGCAACCCATGCCAACTGAGTCCAAAGAAAAGCCGCAGCCAGCAACAGTCGTTTTATGTGTTTTTTCAGCATGTCACATTCCTTTCAGCGGTGAAAGCCGATTCATCTTACCCTAAAGTTTTCTTTATCGCTTCAATAACACGGTCAGCCTGGAAAGGCTTTACGATAAAGTCTTTGGCCCCGGCTTGAATCGCATCAATCACCATAGCCTGCTGGCCCATTGCTGAACACATAATCACTTTTGCACTCGGGTCCATTTTTTTTATTTCCTTTAATGCCGTAATTCCATCCATTTCCGGCATGGTAATATCCATGGTGATCAAGTCAGGTCTGAGTTCTTTAAATTTTTCTATGGCTCCATTGCCATCGTTGGCTTCACCGACTACCTCGTATCCATTTTTTGATAAAATGTCTCGAATCATCATTCTCATAAATGCTGCGTCATCTACGACTAAAATACGGTTTGCCATTACTAAACAGTTGAGTCCGTATAATTGTGTAAAAAGCTAGGTTCCAAAAAATGAAAGGAGCCATATTCATAGCCCTCAGTTAGAATAATGTTGGGACACAAAATTCTAAATATACGAGGTGTTATGAAATGGCTCAATACCAGATTAACGTAGATTCGCAGCTTTTGCATCAACTATTTTTGGGAAATTCTCAGGATGCGGGTGTAGCCAAGCTGCTCGAGTCTGTACTGAACCAAGTCTTACAAGCACAGGTGAGTGAACAAGTGGAAGCAGATCGTTATGAACGAACAGAGAATCGAAAAGCGTACCGGAATGGATCGTATCCACATGGGCTGCATACGCGGGTGGGAACCATTACACTAAGTGTTCCGCGCATCCGTGGCGGGAAGTTCACGACAGAGCTCTTTAGTCGTTACCAGAGAAGTGAACAAGCGTTAATCTTAGCGATGATGGAAATGGTCGTAAACGGCGTCTCTACGCGTAAAGTCTCGCAAGTAACCGAAGAACTCTGCGGAACCGAGTTTTCTAAATCCACTGTTTCAGACCTTTGTAAGCGGCTGGATCCCATCGTAACTGCTTGGAATAATCGAAGCCTGGCAGACAGCCTCTTTCCGTTTGTTCTCGTAGATGCGATGTATCTCAAGGTCCGTGAAGACGGTCGTGTACGCTCACGAGGCATCATGATTGCCATTGGTGTAAACACCGAGGGCTATCGTGAAGTCCTTGGCCTGATGCTGGGTGACACAGAATCTGAAGCAAGCTGGAGTGAGTTTTTCAGCTCTCTAAAAGGACGTGGATTACGAGGTGTGGATCTCATTACCTCCGACGATCATGGCGGCCTTGTACGCGCGGTACGGCAGCAGCTGCAAGGGGTAACATGGCAGCGATGCCAGACTCACTTCACGCGAAATGTATTAGAAGCCTCACCCAAAGCCTTGAAGGATGAGATCCATGGCCGTCTACGGTCGATTCTAGATGCTCCTGATACTGGAACGGCAAGGTTTTTATTAAAACAGACCTTAGCGGCTTATGAAGATAAGGCGGGTAAGGCGATGGGCGTGCTGGAAAGCGGATTTGACGATGCTACCGCCGTCTTAATGCTGCCAGAGCGTTACCGAAAACGGCTGCGCACGACAAATAGCGTTGAGCGTCTCAACGAAGAGGTTAGACGCCGGGAACGTGTCATTCGCATCTTCCCAAACCGTGAATCCGTGATTCGTCTTATTGGTGCTCTATTGATGGAACAGGATGAAAAATGGGCAGCCGGCAAGAAATATCTCGACATGACCGAGTACATGGAATGGCGGAAGGATCGGCCAAAGTCCGATGCCAAAGTGACTCGCATTATGTAGCACAGTCTAGCTGAGGGAATTTACACACAAATTTGGACTTGATCTTACTAAACAGTCCTCCTAAAAATTGTGTTATTGAATCTTCTGGATACGGTCAAACTGACTGACGATATCTGTGACGCGAACCCCAAAGTTTTCATCGATAACTACTACTTCGCCTTTCGCAATCAGCTTGTTATTCACAAGGATATCGACCGGTTCGCCAGCGAGTTTGTCTAATTCCACAATCGAACCCTGCTGCAGTTCCAAGATATCTTTAATCATTTTGTTGGTTCTTCCAAGTTCCACTGTTACTTTAAGCGGAATATCAAGAAGCAGATTCAAATTGGTTTCATCTGCCTGGGCGTAGCCTCCAGCTTGCAAATTGGAAAACTGCACAGGCTGGACATTGACGTTACGCTGCATCATGCCCGAAGATGCCGCCGGCTCTTCTTTGTATGCAGGCGAAGCCAGATATGCAGATCCTCCTTCATGCGGCTGTTGCCTGGCCGGCGGTGCCTGGGTATAGTCATGTTGTGAAGCAGGCATAGGTGGCTGAACCTCCTTTTCTTCCGGGATGGAAGCCGAAGAAGTCAGTTCCGGTTCCATCGTTAAGGCTGCAGCTGTTTCCTCTTCTGTCTGGGTACCCTCTCCAAGCATGTTGGAAACCATTTCTTTGGAGAAGTCTACAGGCAGGAGCTGCATAATCGTGGAATCTATCAAATCGCCTATAGTCAGGCGGAATGATATTTTAATAAATACGTCTTCGTCAGGTAAATTTCCTTCTCCTTCGGACAAACGCATAATATCAATTCCCGGTGGCGAAATATTCACAAGTCGGTTAAAGATTATCGACATCGAGGTGGCTGATGATCCCATCATCTGGTTCATCGCCTCCTGAACGGCACTTAAATGAATTTCACTCAGCTCATCCGTCTCCGGATGTCCGTCTCCGCCCATCATCAAGTCAGCAATTACTTGTGCATCACTTCTTTTAATCACGAGCAGATTGATGCCATGAAAACCATCTACATATTTTACATGGACTGCCACATGAGGCTTCGAGAATTCGTTCACGAGGTCCTCACGTGCAATGACTGATACTTTGGGAGTAGTAATTTCGACTTTCTTTCCTAATAAAGTAGATAATGCCGTTGCTGCGCTGCCAAACGTGATATTTCCAATTTCTCCAAGGGCGTCCTGTTCCAGGCCTGATAGAAAGTCTTCCACAGCCGGAGAATAACTGCTGCCGCCTTCTGATGAATCGGAACGGTCATCGGATGTCTGCATAAGCAAAGCATCTATCTCTTCCTGAGAGAGATAATCCTTGTTATTCGTCATATTCCTCTTCTCCTTCGCTTACAGGTTCATTAATCTGAACAGCCATTTTCCCCCTTACGGTACCTGGACTGCCGGTATATTTATATTTATCGCCAATCCGAATCTTTAAGGGTTCGTTCACGGGCTTTTGCAATGTAATTACATCCCCGACGGATAAGTTCAAAAACTCATGCACGGTAATGTGTGAGCTGCCCAGTTCTGCAACAAAAGGAAGCTTAGCCTGATTTAGGCGGAATTGTAAGGCTTCCACCTCTTCCGGAGCCCGGGACTTCTTCTGCGACACGAACCAGGAATGAACGGATAGCCTTGGCATAATCGGTTCAATAACCACATGCGGAATACAAAGGTTAATCATACCTGTCGTATCCCCAATTTTAGTGCTAAGTGAAATGAGTGCTATCGTCTCATTCGGCGATACAATTTGCATAAACTGCGGATTCGTCTCCAGCGCTTCCAGCCGGGGCTGAAGGTCCACCACCGTTTTCCATGCTTCTTGAAGACTGTCAAATGCCTTGCTGAAAATTCTCTCCATGACAATTGTTTCAATTTCGGTTAAAGCATTGATCTTGGAGGGAGAAACTCCTACACCACCAAGCAAATGGTCAAGCATGGCATAAGCTACGTTAGGGTGAACCTCCATAACCATCCGCCCTTCCAATGGCTCTGCCTCAAAAATATTCAGAATGGTCATTTTCGGAATGGAACGGATAAATTCATCGTAAGGAAGCTGTTCAACCTGAACCACATTAATTTGCACAAACGTTCTTAGTTGGGCTGAAAAATAAGTGGTTAAATAACGGGCAAAATTCTCGTGAATACGTGTCAAACTGCGAATATGATCCTTGGAAAACCGGACTGCCCGCTTAAAATCGTAGGACCGGATTTTCCTCTGTGTCTCTTCTTTTTTCAGCTCTTCCGCATCCATCTCTCCTGAGGAAAGAGCCGCCAATAGAGCATCTATTTCATTCTGAGACAAAACATCTACCATAAGTGTCACCCCCTTGATCCCGTTAAACGGATACCGTTTCTGCTATTGGACCACGATATCCGTGATGCTGACTTGTCTGACTTTCCCTTCCTTTATCTGGTCGTTAATTAATTTTTCCAGCGTTTTCGTCAGATTATCTTGTCCTTTGCTGCCCTGTACCTGCTCGGCTGTCATATCGGACAGCGTCCGGATAATCGTCCCCTTCACTCTGGAATCTAGCAGGTTTTCAAGATCGGCCTTCGCCTTTTTACTGTCCATTTCAAAAGCAAAACTGACTTTTACAAACGTCCCGGGAGAAGCCAGGTTGGTTGTTACGTCTTTGACCAAAACGGTCTGTTACTTCATTTCGGCCGTCGTTAGCGCCTTACTGGAACTTTCACTGCTTCCCTTGTCTTTGTTGTTCAAAAATTTGAAAGCAAAAATAGCCGAAACCAAAACCAGCGAAATGGCTAGCAGGATTGAGATAAGTATCAGGAAAAATCGGTTTTTAGCCATTACGACCCCTCCGTATTCATCGACTGAATTGTAGTATGTATGGTGCCAATTTTTTGCATATAGGCTTGAATCAGTCCGATGACCGTTTCTGCCGATTCCAGCACCATGATCTTTTTTCCGGTGGTAAGCGAGATGACGGTATCGGGCGTTTCTTCAATGGTTTCGATCAAAAGCGCATTGATTACAATGGCTTTACCATTTAATCGTGTGAGGGAAACCATATGCTCCTCCTAAGATAAGAGGGGAGAGGACCTCCCCTCTATGGATTCAATCTTATCGTTTCAGGTTGACAACTTCCTGCAGTACTTCATCGGAAGTGGTGATAATGCGGGAGTTGGCCTGGAAACCGCGCTGGGCAACGATCATTTCTGTAAATTCACTGGTCAAGTCTACATTGGACATTTCCAGCGAGCCTGTCATAAGAGTTCCCGTTCCGGTTTCTGCGTTCTTGGGAGTTGAAATTCCAGGGTCTCCATCGTGAGCGTTTGGAGTTAATTCGAATAAGTTGCCTCCTACTTTCATCAGTCCGGATGGGTTGGTGACTTTTACGACACCGATTTGGCCAATCGTTTCTTTTTCGCCTCCTTTTAAAATTTGTGTAATAGTACCATCCGCTCCGAAAGAGTAGTCGGTCATATTTTCACTAAATTCGATTGGATCCCCGTCCGAATTTAAAACAAGCATGCCATCAGCGGTTACCAGACGCCTTTGCGCATCTACTTTAAAATTTCCTGCGCGGGTCAAATAATATGTGTCGGATTCTGAAGAAGTTTTTACCGCAAAATATCCGTCTCCTTCAATTCTCATGTCCGTTTTTACGTACGTATTCATTGCACCAGTATTTGTATGAAGGGTATCAATAGAAGCTACCGTACTGCCAAGGCCGATTTGCTGTCCGTTTACTCCCCCTTGCGTATCAGTTGGTCCTGTTGCCCCTCTGATGGTTTGACTCATCAGATCCTGGAACATGACACGGCTGCCTTTAAATCCGATTGTATTTACGTTTGCGATATTGTTGCCAATGACGTCCAACTTGGTTTGAAATCCTCTCATTCCGGAAATACCGGAATACATTGATCTTAACATACACATTTCCTCCCTAAGATTTGAGATGATTGAGCCGCTTCTGTCGATCTGCTGGCTCGAGGCTTCCACGCTTGGGCCAGCCTCTTTATTAGGAAATAATAATCGCACTGTCTATTTTCGTAAACATACGATCCTTCATCGAAGTAGCATCCATTGCCGTTACGACAGTTTTGTTCGGAACGTTGACGATCAAGGCTGTACCGTCCAGCATCATCAGAGAATTTTTAGCCCCTTTGGTGGCGGCCTTATCCATAGCTTTGTCCAAACGGCTTAGCTGTTCCGGAGTAAGCACAATGCCCCTTTGCTTAAAACGCATTTCAGCATGATGGCTGAACGTAACCAGGTTTTGCTGAAGGAACTGCTGAAAGCTCGAAGCTGGAGGATTGTCATAGTCCCTAGTAGATGCGGAGGCAGTTCTCCCCGAAGCCGGAATAATCCGCTTATGAAAAAACTGTCCTGCATGAATACGATCGGTCATGCTTTATCCGCCCCGAATATTTCTGGTTTCCCGGTTTTATCGTTTGGTTTATCGGGTTTTTCACCTGGTTTGTCGGGCTTTTCACCTGGTTTGTCGGGCTTTTCACCTGGATCCGGCTCAGGAGCTGGTGAATCGCCAACTCTGGTGATAAGATCAATGGGAATTTCCTCTTTTCCGATTACCACATGAGCCATACCATTTTTCATGATAATCGCATCCACAACCCCTTGTTTGGTTATGACTTCCTGTTTTTCATTCACCGTCAAATAGCTGACATGTTTTCCTATCAAAGTGGATGCACCGCCCAATGATTGCCGAAGATCATACATTTGTTCCGCCATAAAAGTCATCTGTTCCACGGCTGTGAACTGGGCCATCTGAGCAATAAATTCCTTATCGTTCATTGGATCCATAGGGTTCTGGTTTACCAATTGGGCAATGAGAATCTTAAGAAAATCGTCTTTCCCGAGCGATGAATTGCCTCCGCTTCGCATCGTCTTTGTCTCGGATTTCTGGTTTACTGACAACTTATCCCTTGTCTTTACCTCAAAGTTTTTTAGGTCACCCGCAGTTCGCAATATGTCTGCCATTTCTTCACCTCCACTCTTCTAATGAAACCGGCTGCTTACACACTTGCTCCAAACGCATTGCCGTATGTCGCACGCCTCAGTTCTTCACGCAGCTCAATTTCCTCAGAAGCAGTAAGCAGTTCCTCACCAAAAAAGGTCCTTGTTTTTTGTTGGCTGTAAGACTGCTTGGAACCTTGCTGCTGCCTGTTGTCCTGGAACATGCCGGATGCTTCGCTATTATGCGTCACTTCCAGCTTCTGCACCTGAATTCCCTGCTGCTGCAAAGTCTGTCTGAGCTGGACCAGTTGGCTTTCCAAGGCATCCTTTCCGGCCATGGTTTCCGCTACAAACTGGGCAACAAGCTGACCCTGGTGCATCAAAATCTTCACTTCCACATGGCCCAGCTGCCTCGGGTACAGGGTCAGTTTGGCTTCCGAAACTCCTTCTTTCATCATGAACTTCATCTGATTTTTAAGCAGATGCGTACTCATCTCTTCGGCAAACCGTTTGGCGTTCATGGCGAGCTGTTCGGTTTCCGCTGTTTCTGTCTGGCCCAAGGCTTTAAAAGGGTCTTGAAGAGTCTGCTGAAGTACAGGCTCTGCGGATTCCTGTGGTGCATTCTTTGCCAGAAGGCTTCCTGTTTCCTCAACAGGCTGCTGCAAAGCTGTTCCATATCCGCTTTTTGCTGCCATCATTTCCAAAGCTTTATTTGCTTGTAGTTGGGTTGCAGGCTGCTTTTCGGAAATTGTCTGAACCTTAATCTCGACATTTTCTGCACCTGTCATGCTGTCCGGTTTGGCAGGAACGTTGTCCGGTTTACGAGAAGCAGCCGGCGTGATTGCCCCCTTTTGTACATCCGGTTCCGTTCCTAAGTCAGAAATGTTCAAGGGATTTCCCGCACGCTGATCCTCTTCAGCAAATGTTGCCAAAACAGGCTGGACAACAGCGGCCAATTCATCCGCCAGATGCCGAATAACAGGATTGCCTGATTGCGTGTGCTGCAGTGTCATCAGATCCAACAGTACTTGCTGGGCTTCAAGAAGATCAACCGGCCTAGTCATCTCGGCTTCTTGACCGTTCCAGGAGTTCAGCACATCTGCCGTTTCTTGAATCCATGCCTGGAAGTCCGGATTCTGCAGCAATTTGGAGGCGACCTCTTCATTCTGATTCAACAGGCCCAGCAAAATTTCGGGTATTTGCATCTGTCCGTCTACATGCTGGCCGGCACCTGCTTCTTCTATTGAAGCTGTCTGCAGCGGCAATATACTAAGCAGAAAAGCTGCTGGCAAACCGCCTTCATCCGTCTTTTCCTCTTTCATCAAATTATCCGGCTGACCGCCAAGCAGATCGGAAAAAGAGGTTCCGCCAGCCTTATCACCAGCTCCTCCCGTTTTGCCTGACAGATCTTTAGGCAAACTTCCTCCGGATACCAAAGCGGTTAAAGCATTCATCATATCCATGTCTTTTTCACCTCCTTTCCCTGTAAAATGAAATCTTATCCAAGCCGCAACGCTATCGTAGTAGCAAGAGCACTATCGACCTTGGCAATTTCAGCCAGTATTCGCCCTCTTGATCCCGTATCCATACTTGTCAGCAGAGCGATCACTTTGTTGGCATCTTTTTTATTCATGTCAATGAGAATCGCTGCTGCGGATTTACCGTCCATTCCGGAAAAAGTACTTGCAAGTTCTTCAGAAGATATCTTCTGGGAATTGGAAACTTCGGCTGTTTGTTTATTTTGCAGCTCTTTAACCCGTTCCTGCAGAGCAGCAATTTGTCTGTCAGCCGCCGGAACCTGATCCTTCAGGGCTATGGAAAAGTCGGCTGCCTCCTTGGGATCCATCTTCTCCAGAATCTTTTGACGGCTGTCCGTTCCCATCATGCTCAAAATCAAAATCGTTTCCTTTGGCGTTAAGCTCTCCAGGATGGGAGCCGCCTTACCCGGAGACATGTTCGAGTACAAGCTGACCAGCTTTTTCAGCTGCTCGTTATACTTTGCGTTGTTCTTTGCTTCCAACTGCTCCTTTAACTCCGCGTTCTCAGTTGAGAGCTCTTTTAATTCCACATCTTTTTTATCAAAATTTTCTTTCAGCTCATCATACTTTTTTTGAAATTCATTCAGTTTTCCCGATAATTCCCCGATTTGCTCCTCTTTGTTTTTCAGGTCATTTTGGGCTGCTTTTTCCTTAATCTCGGCAGCTGATCCGCCGCCTTTAGGTTCGGGAATAAGTTTGTTTAAAATCGGTACGTCGCTCAATGTTTTTTGAACCGAATTCATGACATCATGATTAAATATCGCAATCAAAACCCCGAGTAATACGGTGGTGAATACAAAAGGGATCAGAAACCATACGAGAAACCGTTCCATCTTACTCTGGGATGATTTTTCTACATTTGGATCCGTCACTTCCCCTCCCCTTCATGTCTGTTCCTTAATAGGACATTCGTTTGTGCCGTACGGTTGCCATTTCATCAAGCATCTCCTGCTCTTTTTTCAGCGCTGTTACTCTAAATTTCTCATAGGCCTTCTCTTTGGCTTTTGACCACACTTTTTCGTCCATCATACGCTCGTTCAGATGATGCTGCTTTAGCTGAACCTTCTGTTCTGCCTGCCGGACATCTTCATTTTTCTTTTCGATTTGAACGTTTAAGTGAGCCACATAATTCTGTAAAAGCTGCAATTCAGAGACAGGCACGCTTCCGACACTGGATGTTAAAATACTTTCCTGCAGCTCCTTTTTTTTCTCATGCAAATGAAGCAAATTCTTTTGTTCCCGATTAAAAAGCCCGATAGCTTCAGATAAATGCCATTCCGCTTGGGAGCGTTCATTCTCCTTCAAATCAACAATTTGTTGAAAAGCATATTGAAATTTCATGACATCTCACTCATCCCGTATAAAATTGCTCAATCAACTGCTGTTTTGCCTGTTCGATCGTTACTTTGTCCGTTGTTTTTTGCCTGGTGAATTCCCAGATCGACTCAATATACTGAAGGGACAGATCAATGTCCGGATTTGAACCCTTCTGGTACGCCCCCAAATTTATGAGGTCTTCCGAATCTCTGTAAATAGCCAAAAGGCGCTTAAGCTGATCAGCTGCCGATTGTTGTTCGTCAGACACAATTTCCTTCATTACCCGGCTTACACTGGAAAGTACGTCGATAGCCGGGTAGTGGCCTTTGTGCGCCAGATTCCTGTCAAGTACAATATGTCCGTCCAATATCCCGCGGACCGCATCGGCTATAGGTTCATTCATATCATCACCATCAACCAGGACGGTATAGAAAGCGGTAATTGAACCCTTCGGCCCGTTGCCCGAACGCTCAAGCAGCTTAGGAAGCAAAGCGAATACCGAAGGCGTATATCCCCTGGTTGCCGGCGGTTCGCCGACGGCAAGTCCAACTTCCCGCTGGGCCATCGCAAACCGGGTAACGGAATCCATCATCAGCATGACATTCAATCCGCGATCACGGAAATACTCAGCAATACTGGTAGCTATCAAAGCACCTTTGATACGGATGAGGGCCGGCTGGTCGGAAGTAGCAACAATCACAACGGAACGCGCAAGCCCTTCCGGACCCAGATCCCGTTCAATGAAATCCAGTACTTCACGTCCGCGCTCGCCAATCAGGGCAATGACATTTACATCCGCTTCTGTATTGCGGGCGATCATACCCATGAGGGTACTTTTCCCGACACCCGAACCGGCGAAAATACCTACACGTTGTCCGCGTCCGATTGTTAAAAGGCCATCAATGCACTTGACTCCTACACCCAAAGGTTCAAGTACTCTCGGGCGCTGCAGCGGATTGTTCGGACTATTGTTAGTAGAATACTGAGTCATTCTGGAAGGCAGAAACGAACCATCCAGCGGCTGGCCCAGACCGTCCAGGACTTTGCCGAGCAGTTCATGACCGACTGGAACGGTTAACGGTTTTCCTGTCCCTACCACGTCACAGCCGGGACCTATAGAATCCAGCTCACCCAGGGGCATTAGAATCACCTTGTTGTCCCTGAATCCGACGACCTCCGCTTTCAGAGGCTGATCAGATTTTAAAGGATAGATATAACATACATCTCCGATACTGGCATCCGGACCTTCAGATTCTACAGTTAAACCGATCACTTGTGTTACTTTCCCGTTAACTCTGACCGGGTCAAGCTGCTGCAAATGTTCTATATATTTTTGGGGTGACGGAAGCTGCATCAGGATCCCTCACCTTCATCCTGTATCGAAATCTGACGCAGGGCATGCTTGATTTCTTTAAGCTGAGTATCTATACGCGCATCAATGCTGCCAAAAGTCGAGCGTATCACACAACCGTGGTCTTTTACCGCAGGGTCCGGCAAGATCTCCAGCTCAGCGAGCGAATCGATAGAAGTCAGGAGTTCTTCCCGCGCATCTTGGATGTAAGCGAAATGTTTAGGAGATACGCAAAGGGTAATCGTTCCTTTCTCCCTCCGTCTGGACAAGACTCCCTGAATCATTTCTTTGACCCATTCTGGAGACAAGGTCAGTTGATGCTGAATGATCTTCTCGGCTATGGAACAGCTCAAATCGATCAAAAAAGGTTCCGATTCTTGAATGATTCTCTCTTTTAACTGGTAGGATTGTTCCAATATGGTTCTCGCTTCAGCAAGCATGCCGGCATGTTCTTCGCGGACTTTATCCAGCGCTTCATGACTTCCTTTCCTGAACCCTTCTTCATAGCCTTGATCCTTAAGCTCTTCAATCAGCTCTTTATCATCGGATCTTCGCTGTTCCCACCAGGAGGAGATTTCCTGTTCTGCTTGTTCCCGGAGATCGGCACATTCCTGCATGGCCTGTTGAATTTGCTCCTCCGCGTATTGTTCGGCATCCTTCAGAATCGTTTCTTTAAGTTTCTGGGTATCATGCAGTTCCTGCATTTCCTCCTGAGACATCCCCGGTTCTACCTCTGCACCGGCAGATACAGGAGGTTTAGGTTGTACAGAACGAATCGTATGAGCATCGTCTAATTCCACGTAATGTAACGATTTGATCAAATTAGACAATAATATCATCTCCTCCACCGCGGGCGATGATGATTTCACCAGCCTCTTCCAGACGGCGAATTGTTGCTACGATACGGGTTTGAGCTTCTTCCACATCACGCAGCCGGACAGGTCCCATAAATTCCATTTCCTCCTTGAATGTTTCGGCCATCCGTTTGGACATGTTCTGGAAAATGGTTGCCCGCAATTCTTCACTTGCAACCTTAAGCGCAAGCTGAAGATCGCTGTTCTCGATATCGCGGATGATACGCTGAATCGAGGGATTGTCGATGTTGACAATATCTTCGAACACAAACATCCGTTTCTTGATCTCTTCGGCAAGCTCGGGATCTTGAATCTCGAGCGAATCGAGAATGGTTCTTTCCGTCCCGCGGTCTACTCCGTTTAGGATTTGCACAATGGATGCAATGCCGCCTGCTGAAGTATAGTCCTGCGTTACGGTTGCTGACAGTTTTTGCTCCAAAACGCGCTCCACCTGACTGATGACTTCCGGGGACGTACTATCCATCAAAGCTACACGTTTAGCGACATCCGCCTGCTTTTCCTGCGGAAGAGCAGATAAAATGATGGAAGCCTGTTCGGGCTGCAAATAAGAAAGTACCAGCGCGATCGTTTGCGAGTTCTCGTTTTGGATAAAGTTTAGAATCTGTCCCGGATCAGCTTTACGGGCAAAATCAAAAGGTCGTACCTGTAAAGTCGCAGTCAAACGGCTGATGATGTCAACTGCTTTTTGTGAACCTAACGCTTTCTCCAGAATATCCTTGGCGTACTCTATCCCGCCTTGGGAAATGTATTCCTGCGCCAGGCAAATTTGATGGAACTCGGAAAGAATTGTTTCCTTATCCAAAGCATCTACTTTCCGGACATTGGCAATTTCAAGTGTCAGCTGTTCGATTTCTTCCTCACGAAGATGTTTAAAAATCTGAGCGGATACTTCGGGTCCCAGGCTGATTAAAAGGATTGCCGCCTTTTGTCTGCCTGTCAAACCCTGCTGCATGGGTCTAGCCAAACAAGCACACCTCTATTCATCCACCAACCAAGTTCGCAGCAAATTCACAAACTCTTCCGGTTTTTTCTTTGCTAATGTTTCAAGCTGTTTGCGCACTTGATTATCATTAGTCACATTTTCAATATCAATTGTCGGATATTCCACCTGCTGCTGGCCGGTGGTTATGTATTCTTCCTCTTCTTCAAGAAGATTTTTCTTGCGCCTGCGAAGGGCAAATACAGTACCGGCGATTAATGCCAATGCTGCCAGTCCAATGCCGCCGTAAAGCAGGTAATTGTTCAAGTTGGATGCGGTTGTTGAGCTTGGTGATTGGAGCTCTTTAGGAATAATCGTGACTTTTTTATCAATGTCAGCCTGCTCATATTCCACCCCGCTGTCCGCCAGTGCCGTCTTTACGATTCCTTTCATGGCATTTTCAAGCAGCTCCGCGTTTTCGATTTTTCCGGGGTTTCCATTCACACTTTTTGTGTCAATCGCAACTGTTATATTCAAATCCTTCACAACATACGGTGCGCGAATAATATCATTTGTGATTCTATTCACTTCATAGTTAACGGTTTTCTGGTTTTCTTCCGACTTGCTGTTTCCGGAATTTGAAGTGCTTTCATAACCCGGAACATCGTTAGTGCCGCTTCCGGCAACACCGCCTGCCGTTGCCCCGTCACTGCTTGCAGATTTTTGCAATTCCTGGACCGATATCTCTAGGCCCTTTTGCTCATCTTGATTAGGGGCACTAACCAATTGCTCTTTGGTTTTCTTTTGATCGAAATTCATGGTAGAAACGACATTCACCACTACTTTATTTTGCCCGTACATGGGAGCCAGCAGATTCACAATATTCCGCTGCATGTCGCTTTCAAACTGCTTCTTAACCTGGAATTGGTTAGCGACTTGCGTGCTTCCCTGCGGAGAACCGTCTGCTTTGGAAGGAACCATATACTGGCCAAATTGGTCAGCTATCGTGATATTGTCCAGTGGCAGATTTTTCACACTGTGGGACACCAGATTATAAATCGTATCGATCTGATTTTGATCAAGCGTATATCCTTGCTTCACTTCCAGTACGACGGAAGCACTTGCCTTTTCCTCATTTTTCGAAAGGAATACTCCTTGCTCAGGGATGTTGATCAGCACTTTGGAGTTTGCAATCGCCTGGTTGGAATTGATCAACTGCTGCAGCTCGCCTTGCATGGCATTCAGCTTTTGCATTTCAAACTGATTGTCTGTCGTTCCAAAAGAACCCGACTGATCAAATATGCCGTATCCTACATTCCCGCCTTTGTTAAGTCCTTTTGATTCAACCGCGATTTTCACTTCGGCTACCTGGGCAGTCGGAACCCCGATACTCTTGCCGTCGGCGCTGAGCTTATACGGGATTTTTTCCTGATCGAGATAAGCCTTGATATCCGCCGCCGCATTCGGCTGCAAATTGGTAAATGCGGTTGAATATTCAGTTTTGGATAAGTTGTAACTGATTATCCCGACGGTCAGAATCATGAACACAGCGGCTGCGATCAAGGTGATTTTCGTTTTTTTGCTGTATTTGTTCCAATATTGTTTGACTCTCCCCCAATATTGGCCGATTTTTTCGTTCACTATGTCACCCCATCCGACCAAATGTTAATTATGTACTCACCTGAATCAATTTCATAACTTAGATATCCATCCGAGTTATATTATGAAATTGATTCACCTTATTAAATCTGAATCCTCATGATATCCTGATAAGCTTCGATCGCTTTATTTCTTACCTGAACAGCCAGTTCAAGTCCAAGAGATGCTTTTTCAGAAGCCACCATTAACTGATGAATATCCGTTATCTCCCCTTTTACAAATTTCTGGTTCATGTCATCTACGCTTAACTGCTGCTTGTTCAAATCGTCGATTGCATCCAGCAGAAAAGAGCCGAACTTTTCGGTTGCCTGAGCGGCCCCGGCTGGGTTCGTTTTGTCCTGGACATCCTGGACCTGTTTCACCCACGGCGTATATATTGTGTCAACACCTTGAATCATCCCGCATCCTCCCTTTTATGATTATCTCCCGATCTCCAGCGCTTTTGTTATCATCCCTTTCGTGGCGTTAAGTGCTGTTACGTTCGCTTCGTAGGAGCGGGTGGCCGAAATCATATCTACCATTTCTTTTTGGATGTCCACATTTGGCATGTATACATAGCCATCCGCATCAGAGTCCGGGTGAACCGGATTATATACCCTTTTAAAGGGAGTCTGGTCTCCTACAATGTTCGACACTCTCACACCTTGTCCCGTTCCGTTTTTCATCGCATTTTGTAAATTTTGCGCAAAATTTGTCTGATTTTTAGGTTCAACAACCACCATTTTGCGCTGGTAAGGAACCCATTTGCCATCTACAAACTTGCCGCGTGTACTATCCGCATTAGCGATGTTGGAGGAAATCACATCCATCCGGAGCCTTTGAGCTGTCAGTGCACTACTGCTGATATCAAACCCGTTTGTTAGCCGCATTTTCTACCGCCTTCCTTCCATCACAGTTCTCAGTTTTTTGAAGTCTGCGTTCATTTGCTGTACTAACGTGTTGTATTTGAGCTGGTTCTTGGCCATAAGAGCCATTTCATAATCCATATCCACGTTGTTTCCGTTGTTGTTCATCGCGGTATGCTCATCTGTCGAAATTTGCGCCCCTTCAGGCAAAGACGGCTGTCCGATTTTGAAATGGCGCGGGTCTGTCCGGTATCCTTCCAACGGTTTTACCGATCCGGTTATTTCGTTCTGTAGCAGCTCCTCAAAAAGAACGTCCGAGCGTTTAAATTGTGGAGTATCCACGTTCGCCACATTGTTGGCAATCACTCTTTGTCTTAATGCTGACGCATCCAATGAACGTTCCATGAGGGATAGTGAAGGTTTGTTCAGAAAATCCATCATTCACCCCCCCTTCATTTTTAGAAATCATTTTCCATATTCAACGGCTAAAATTTATTTTCCTTCTTACTTCGACACAATTTTGGTTTTTAAGTCGCAATTTGAAGAAAAATTTAATAAAGTATAAATAAAATTTTGCTTCATTCTGCCCGTTTAAACAATAAGAAAAAAGACCTATCTTTTAAAAAGATACAGGTCTTTTAGATCATACTCATATGAACAGGGAACTAACAGGATTTCCCTTTATAGTTTGGATTTGGTGTGATCGATAGCGGCCAGAAGGTTGGTGTTCAAGATTCTGATGTACGTTCCTTTCATCCCCAAGGAGCGTGTTTCTATTACACCGGCACTTTCCAGTTTACGCAGGGCGTTGACGATAACCGATCTTGTAATTCCTACTCGATCCGCGATTTTACTGGCTACTAGCAGACCTTCTTTTCCTTCCAGTTCCTCAAAAATGTGCTCAACGGCCTCAAGCTCGCTAAAGGATAAGGACCCGATCGCCACCTGAACCACTGCTTTGTTCCGGGCTTCTTCCTCAATTTCCTCCGCACGTTCGCGTAAAATTTCCATGGCTACAACCGTAGACCCATACTCGGCAAGAACGAGATCATCATCTACAAACGGGCCTTGCATACGAGCCAGGACTAAAGTCCCTAATCGGTCACCAGCCCCGACAATGGGAACTATTGTAAAAAACGTATACTCGGACAAAATCTCCATCTGTTCAGTATAAGATTGATATGGGCTGGAGTGATCCACATTCGAGGTGGTTTCTTCCACTTTTAACAAAACTTCATTAAATTCAGGGGAAAATCTTTTTTCCGCCACTACGGTCTGATTGATTTGAGATGTTGGTAACTCATTTGTCGTCGCATAACCAAGAATTTTACCCTTGCGGCTCACGACGTAAATGTTAGATTGAATAATATCGCGAAGTACATCTGCCATAGACATAAAACTCACGGCATTCCCCGCTTCTTTTTGAAGCAGACGATTCAGTCTTCTCGTTTTACCCAATAATGTCATTCCCTTGCCTCCTACTAACCACCCTGTGATGGCCTTACAAAATATATTGACTTAGGTCGCGGTTTTCCACTATATTTGAAAGCTTCTCGCGCACATATTCGGGCGTGATCAGCATGGTTTCCAGTGTCAGTTCAGGAGCTTCAAAAGACAAATCCTCAAGAAGCTTCTCCAAAATCGTATGCAATCTTCTTGCTCCTATATTCTCGGTACTTTGATTTACTTCCACCGCAATGCGGGCAATCTCCTCGATAGCCTTCTGGGAGAATTCAACTGTAATCCCTTCTGTTTCCAATAAAGCGACATATTGTTTCGTTAGTGCATTTTTGGGCTCTTTGAGTATAAGCACAAAATCGTCCAGTGTCAAATTGTTGAGCTCCACTCTGATAGGAAAACGTCCTTGCAATTCCGGGATCAGATCCGACGGTTTGGCAATATGGAAAGCTCCTGCAGCCACAAACAGAATATAATCGGTTTTTACAGGGCCGTATTTGGTCATAATTGTTGATCCTTCAACGATAGGCAATATATCTCTTTGTACACCCTCACGAGACACGTCGGGACCGTTTCCGCGGCCTGTACTGGCAATTTTGTCAATCTCATCAATAAAGATGATGCCGGACTGCTCAGCACGTTCTATGGACTCCTGGACGACCTCATCCATGTCCATTAACTTTTGCGCTTCTTCATGAGTCAAAATCTTGCGGGCTTCTTTAACGGTGAGCTTCCGTCTTTTTGTCCTCTTAGGCATAAGATTACCAAACATCTCCTGCATATTCATGCCCATTTGTTCATTGCCCTGGCCAGCAAGCATATCAAGCATGGAAGGGGCGTTGTCTTCTACCTCAACTTCTACCATGGTATCTTCCAATTCCCCACGCAGAAGTTTCTCTTTCATTTCTAAACGGCGTTCAGCAAGACCCGAATCCTTCTTTTCTTCATCCTCTTCCTGATGCTGTTGGGATGAAAAAAACATTTCCAGCGGGTTCCTCTGACCCTTTGAGCTTTTGGGGCTGGGAACCAGGATCGAAACCAATCTGTCATTGGCCAGCTGTTCTGCCCGGTCCTTCAGTTTTTCTGTTTTTTCCGCTTTGACCATTCGAATTGATGTTTCCACCAAATCCCGGACCATTGATTCCACATCTCTTCCCACATAACCGACTTCCGTAAATTTGGTCGCTTCAATTTTTACAAATGGAGCCTTAACTAATTTAGCCAGCCTGCGAGCAATTTCCGTTTTCCCTACTCCGGTTGGCCCGATCATCAGAATGTTTTTGGGAACAATCTCATCCTTCATGGATTCATCCAGCAAACTGCGGCGGTACCGGTTGCGCAGTGCAACGGCTACGGATTTTTTCGCTTCTTTTTGCCCAACGATATACCGGTCCAATTCTTTAACGATTTCTCTTGGAGTAAGAGCACTGTTAGTCAACGTAAAACCCTCCTTGTATCTGAAAAAGGCTATTATATATATAGCATAATAGAAAATGCAGCATTGCAGTTCTATGCCGCCGGCTTGACTTCTTCCCTGGTGCCTTTCACCCATCATCACAGACGCATTAGGACAACCCGCCAAAATGATAAAGCCAAAAGCAAGGCTGCTACAGTTCCTCGACTATAATATTATGGTTGGTATAAACACAAATGTCAGCCGCCATCTCCAGTGAAGCTTTTGCGATATCCTTGGCACTCATTTGCGGGGCATATTTCGCGAGGGCTCTCCCTGCTGATAATGCAAAGCTTCCGCCTGAACCGATTGCTATAATCCCGTCGTCCGGTTCAATAATCTCTCCGTTTCCTGATATAAGAAGAAGGCCCGACGTATCCATGACAATCAGCATCGCTTCAAGTTTTCGCAGCACACGGTCAGAACGCCAGTCTTTGGCAAGTTCAACAGCTGCGCGCTGAAGATTTCCATGATGCTCTTCCAGTTTACCCTCAAACTTTTCAAATAAGGTAATCGCATCTGCCACAGAACCGGCAAATCCCGCTATCACTTTACCTCGATATAATCTTCTGACCTTTTTAGCTGTTTGCTTCATGATCATATTCTCGCCAAAAGTTACCTGTCCGTCACCGGCAATTGCCCCCTCACCGTCACGGCGCATAGCGAAAATAGTCGTCGCGTGAAAACTCATATTCATCAGGTTCACCTCTCATCTCTATTCCTTTATGAATCCATTTTTTAGAACGGGTGAGAAATAAGAAACAGCAGCAAAACAAAATCGTGTTGTTGCTGCTTCTTGCTCCAGATACTTCTCATTGACCGTTTGTATCTGCTTATTTAACTCTAAACAACATAATGGTAACATAGCGGCTGATTTACTTACAAGAAGAACAGGCAAGATTCTTCGAAAAATTCTGAATTGTCTCAAGTGCCCGCTTAGCCAGTTTTTCATTCTTTTCTTTCTTATTTTTAATTCTTTCCGGAAGCGGAGGGAATAAACCAAAATTAGCATTCATAGGCTGAAAATGCTTAGAATCGGCAGTTGTTATATAATGGGCCATTCCGCCCAAGGCAGTTTCCCTCGGGAACGTCAGACAGGATTCTCCTTTTGCAAGTCGTGCTGCGTTGATGCCTGCAATCAAACCGGAAGCGGCCGATTCAACGTAACCCTCCACCCCGGTCATTTGACCGGCAAAAAATAAGGAAGGTCTATGTTTGAACTGGTATGTCGGTTCCAACAATTTAGGCGAATTGATAAACGTATTCCGGTGCATAACCCCATACCGGACAAACTCTGCATTCTCCAGGCCGGGAATCATAGAAAAGACCCGTTTTTGCTCTCCCCACTTCAAGTGGGTTTGAAAACCAACAAGATTATACAAAGTTCCTGCAGCATTATCTTGGCGAAGCTGTACAACCGCATATGGCAGTTTCCCGGTGTGAGGATTAATAAGTCCAACCGGTTTCATGGGGCCGTAAAGAGCCGTTTGCTTTCCCCGTTTCATCATCACTTCAATAGGCATGCAGCCTTCAAAATAGATTTCTTTCTCAAAATCTTTAATCGGCGCCACCTCTGCCTCCGTCAAAGCCTCGTGGAAAGCATCGAATTCTTCCTCCGTCATGGGGCAGTTGAGATAAGCCGCCTCCCCTTTGTCATAACGGGATGCCAGATATACCTTGCTCATATCGATAGAGTCTTTCTCTACAATCGGTGCCGCTGCGTCATAGAAGTACAGGTATTCTTCTCCCATTAACGAACGAAGCCGCTCGGATAATCCGGGTGAAGTAAGGGGGCCCGAAGCTACTACAGTTATCCCATCCGGAATCTCCTGCAATTCTTCATTCCTTACTTCAATCAGCGGATGATTGTGAAGTGTAGATGTGATTTCACCTGAAAAGCCATCGCGGTCAACAGCCAGTGCCCCTCCTGCCGGAACTGCGTGTTTATCCGCACTTGACATGATCAGTGACCCCATCTCCCGCATTTCCTGTTTCAAGACCCCCACTGCGTTGGTAAGGGAATTTGCACGTAAAGAATTACTGCATACAAGCTCCGCAAATTTATCTGTAATATGGGCCGGCGTTTTCCGAACCGGCCGCATCTCATAAAGGGTCACCGGCACTCCGCTGCTTGCTATTTGCCAAGCGGCTTCACTGCCGGCCAATCCTGCTCCAATAACGGTTACTCTAGGTTGTTCAGACACTAACATGCACCTCTACTCATTTGCTTCTTCCTCGGCTTCCTCTTTATGTCCGCATTCTGTACACTGCAGAGTAATACCGTTTTTCGATTTCTTTTCCACCATCAGGGAATTGCACACCGGACATGGTTTGACGGAAGGTTTATCCCAGGAAACAAAATCACATTCAGGATAACGGTCACACCCATAGAATATACGTCCTTTTTTACTCCTCCGCTCTACGATCTTCCCCTGCTTGCAGTTCGGGCAAGTTACTCCGGTATCTTTTACTATCGGTTTCGTATTTCGGCATTCCGGAAATCCTGAGCAAGCCAGAAACTTGCCGAATCTGCCCATTTTATATACCAGCGGACGCCCGCATTTTTCACATATTTCATCTGAAACTTCATCTTGAATCTCAATTTCCTTCATTTCTTCTTCGGCTACTTCCAGCCTTTTCTCGAATGTGCCATAAAAGGATTCAAGCACTTTTACCCAGTCTTCCTCACCCTCTTCAACATGGTCGAGGTCTTCTTCCATGTGGGCGGTAAATTCGACATCCAAAATTTCAGGAAAAAACTCTTCCATCTGCTGTATGATCAATTCACCCAGCTCTGTAGGAACAAACTTTTTTTCTTCGATAGCCACGTATCCCCGCTTCTGTATTGTCTCCAGAGTCGGTGCATATGTGCTTGGCCTTCCTATGCCGAGTTCCTCCAGTGTACGTACCAGTCTGGCCTCTGTGTAACGTGGCGGCGGCTGGGTAAAATGCTGTTTCGGTTCAATCTCTCTCTTATTGACTTTGTCTCCCTCTTCCAGTGCCGGAAGCAGTTTGTCTTCTTCCGTAGTTTCATCGTCGTTTCCTTCTATATACACTTTCATAAAGCCCGGGAATTTGACTTTTGAACCAACAGCGCGGAAAATCACCTTTCCCGCATGCAGATCCACCGTCATAGTATCTAACACAGCCGAAGCCATCTGGCTCGCAACGAAACGTTCCCAAATCAGTTTATACAGGCGGTATTGATCCCTGCTTAAATACGGTTTAATTTGATCCGGTTCCCGTAGTACCGAAGAAGGGCGTATACCTTCATGGGCATCTTGGGTATTCGAGTTCTTCTTCGTATAAACCCGGGGCGTCTCCGGTACATAATCTTCCCCGTATTTCCCTATAATGAATTCCTTGGCCTCTTCCTGTGCCAAGGGTGAAATCCTGGTGGAATCGGTACGCATATAGGTAATTAATCCAACAGTGCCTTCCTTGCCCAAATCAATCCCCTCATAAAGCTGCTGCGCTACCGACATCGTTTTGGCCGCCCGGAAGTTAAGCTTACGTGCTGCTTCCTGCTGTAATGAACTGGTAATAAAAGGAGGCGACGGGTTCCGAAAACGGTCTTTTTTCTTGACATCTCTGACAATAAAAGCGTTCTCTCCAATTTGGTCTAAAATAGCCTTAACATCCTTTTCAGAGTGAAGCTCTTTCTTTTCCCCATTTACACTGTGAAACTTGGCCTCGAATATATTCTTATCCGTTCCGAGCTTAGCGGTGATAGACCAGTATTCTTCCGGGATAAAAGCTTTAATCTCGTTCTCCCTGTCAATCACCAGCTTAACCGCAACAGATTGTACTCGTCCTGCAGATAATCCCTTTTTTACTTTTTTCCATAGCAAAGGACTGATTTTATACCCGACTAGGCGGTCGAGAATCCGTCTTGCCTGTTGGGCATTCACCAGATCCTGATTAATCTTGCGGGGTGTTTTGAATGCATCCTTTACCGACTGTTTTGTAATTTCATTAAAAACGACCCGACAGCTTTCCTTCTCACCAAGGTCCAAATAATGCGCCAGATGCCAGGCAATGGCTTCCCCTTCGCGATCCGGGTCCGCTGCCAGATACACTTTTTTTACTTTTTTGCTGGCGTCCTTCAATTCTTTAAGAACAGAACCTTTTCCACGGATGGTGATATATTTGGGTTCAAAATTATGTTCTACGTCTACTCCGATCTGGCTCTTCGGCAAATCGCGAATATGGCCCATTGAGGCTTTAACGATGTATTTACTTCCTAAATATTTGCCAATCGTTTTGGCTTTTGCCGGTGACTCCACAATCACTAAATTATCCGCCATAGATCGTATTTCCTCCCCTCACGGCCATCTTTGCACTTACATATATTAGAATTTTGCATAATTCGATTGAAACGTAAAATTGTAATTAAAACAATCATCAAAAGCCTTTTCAGGGATTTATGCAAATTGCCGGTAAGAAATTGCCCCTTACATTCGTACATATACTGAACCTGGTAATTGGGCAATCTTATTTTTCATTAGCAAGGATAACAGAACTGAATACAAATGTCCAAATTTAAATTCACTTTGTTCGCTTAACCAGTCAATCGACTTTGGTTCATCTGATAGTAATCCGTAGATAAGTTCTTCGTCAGCATTCAATTTTCTTTCTGCTTGGGAAGGCTTGCCCTTCTCCGAAAAAGCTGTAAAGAGATCACGCCTGTGCTAATATTCTTCCAGGATATCTTCGGTGCATGTGAACATCTTGCAGCCCTCCTTGATTAAATTAAGTGTTCCCTTACTTTTGGCTGAATATATGGGTCCTGGAACGGCAAAGACGTCCCTGCCCTGTTCCAAAGCCCGGTCAACTGTGATCAGAGATCCGCTTTGTTCAGCAGCCTCTACTACTACAATGCCTAAACTGATTCCAGAGATAATTCTATTGCGCAAAGGAAAACATCCCGGATGAATAGGAGTCCCGACGGGTACCTCTGATAGAATCAGGCCGCTTTCTGCAATCTGCCTGTATAACTGGCCGTTTTCCGGAGGATAAATCTTATCTGCGGGCCCGCCCAAAACAGCAACGGTTTTCCCTTTTACCTGAAGTGCTCCCCTATGAGCACTGCTGTCAATTCCCCGGGCCATTCCGCTAACAATTCCTATTCCCCGTTGCACGAGTGATGCGGCCAATTGCTCCGTAACCTTTTTGCCATACGGAGTTGGCTTTCTTGTTCCGACAATTCCTATCATAGGAAGCCCTAAAATAGAAAGATCCCCGATTGCATACAGTACCCAAGGGGGCTGATATATCTGTTTCAACATGTTGGGATAATCAGGATCCGCTACGGTCAGGATCTGGATATCCTGTTTTTCATAGAACGCCAAGCGCTTATCTATTATTCCCTTATTTTGTATTGCTAAAAAGGAGGAAGCCTGTTTTTCTGTTAATCCTAATTGAATTAACTCCTTTTGTGTGCAGGTTTGTAAAACGGTTAAATCATCCAGTTTTTGATGCAGCATAGCTATTGTTTCATCCCGATTCCCGGCGTTTCATTCAAAGCAATTAACATCAAACGCTTATCGATTTTGTTTCGCATCCCTTCTTATATATATGTCCTATATAAAAAAAACCTTTCATTGTCCCGAAGGATAATGAAAGGTTGCTTACCTTATCAAGAGAAAACGGCAGGGCCAACATATTTACTTTTTAACGGTTACAGACGCATCAAGCAGGCCTTTTTCCTCAAGTACACGAACCAAAGTGGATCCCATTTCCGATGGAGTCGGGGCTACGCGGATGCCGCAGGCTTCCATAGTTGCAATTTTCTCTGCAGCTGTTCCTTTTCCTCCCGAAATGATGGCTCCTGCGTGGCCCATCCGTTTTCCCGGAGGAGCGGTTTGCCCGCCAATAAAACCGACAACCGGTTTTTTCATATTAGCCTTAATCCACTCTGCGGCTTCCTCTTCAGCTGTTCCACCAATTTCACCAATCATAATAACAGCATAAGTATCAGGGTCCTCATTAAATAAAGTTAGAATATCTATAAATTCAGAACCTTTTACCGGGTCACCGCCTATACCGACAGCTGTGGATTGCCCGATTCCACGGGTTGTAAGCTGATGCACAGCCTCATAAGTCAATGTTCCCGAACGGGATACAACTCCTACATGTCCCGGCGCATGAATATATCCCGGCATAATACCGATTTTACATTCTCCCGGAGTAATTACTCCCGGACAGTTAGGTCCGATCAGGCGTGTCTTTTTGCCTTCCATAAACCGTTTTACTTTAATCATATCCAGAACCGGAATTCCTTCGGTAATACAGATAACAAGATCCAGATCCGCGTCAACCGCTTCCATAATAGAGTCTGCGGCAAAAGCAGGAGGAACATATATTACGGATACAGTTGCACCCGTAGCTTCTTTTGCTTCCTGGACCGTATTATATACAGGCAATGTTTTTACATTACCATCTTCTAAAGTGAAGTTAACCTTGGTCCCGCCTTTGCCGGGGGTGACTCCGCAGACCATTTGAGTCCCGTAATCAAGTCCGCCTTTAGTATGGAACATCCCGGTTTTCCCTGTCATATTCTGGGTCATCACTTTTGTATCATTATGAATTAAAATACTCATGATTTATTTCACATCCCCTATAGATTTTACATGATCAGCCTTAACTAACCCGTTCATTACTGTACAAGGGAAACAATTTTTTGTGCCCCGTCCGCCATGGAATCAGCTGCCACAATGTTCAGCCCGGATTCATTTAGAATCTGTTGGCCAAGCTCCACATTGGTCCCTTCCAGACGCACTACCAGAGGACGGTCTAATCCCAGTTCTTTAACTGCCGCTACAACACCCTTGGCAATTACATCACAGCGCATAATTCCGCCAAATATATTAATGAATACACCTTTAACCTTCTCATCAGACAAAATGATTTTGAATGCTTCTGTTACCTTCTCTTTAGTTGCTCCGCCGCCTACATCAAGGAAGTTGGCCGGATCTCCACCATAATGTTTGATGATATCCATAGTAGACATAGCAAGCCCGGCACCGTTCACCATACAACCGATGTTCCCGTCAAGGGCTATATAGCTAAGGTCGAATTTGGAAGCTTGAATTTCCTTCTCATCTTCCTCATCCAGATCACGAAGTTCAAGTATATCTTTATGTTGGTAAAGCGCATTAGAATCAAAATTCAGCTTAGCATCCAATGCCATCACGTTACCGTCGCCTGTTACTACAAGCGGGTTGATTTCAGCAATGGAGCAGTCTTTGTCCACAAAAGCATCATAAAGTGCCATCATAAATTTAACCGCTTTATTGACAAGCTCGTCCGGAATATGAACGGCATATGCAAGTTTGCGTGCTTGGAAAGGCTGTAAACCTATAGCCGGGTCCACAACCTCCTTAAAGATTTTTTCAGGGGTTTTAGCCGCTACTTCTTCAATTTCGGTTCCGCCTTCTTCGGAAGCCATCATCACGATCCGACCGGTACCACGGTCAACCACAACTCCGACATAATATTCTTTTTTAATGTCGCAGCCCTGCTCGATCAGCAGTCTCTTTACTTCTTTACCTTCCGGACCCGTTTGGTGAGTAACCAGGACCTTGCCCAGGAGCTCACCCGCATATGTACGAACCTCATCCAGGTTTTTCGCTATTTTTACGCCCCCGGCCTTACCGCGTCCTCCAGCATGAATTTGTGCTTTAATTACAACGACCGGAGTGCCTAAAGCTTTCGCCGCTTCTACCGCTTCTTCCGGGGAAAACGCAACTTTACCCTGCGGAACGCTGACTCCATATTGCCTAAGGACTTCTTTGCCTTGATACTCATGGATATTCATTTGCAAAATCCTCCTATAAGTAGTGTGTCTGAACAAGTGTACGAAACGGCTAATGGTTTTTTTTCGCACAACCGAATCAATTTCAGATTTCCATCCGAACGGGTACAAGATATAGATAAATCTGAACCATTTAACTATATCTCTTTATTAAAACGCTCACCAGTTGTTTGATGAAATTGATTCAACCCATAAAATATTCGATGAAGAGGAAGAAAATCCCTTCCGCCCAAGCGCAAAATTTTTCAATCTTTTCCCATTGTAACACGTTCATTCGACACTTTCCTCTTTTTTTGCAAAATTCCCCGTTTTTTCTAATTGCTTCGGAAATAAAAAAGGCATGAAAAAAGCGCCGTTTCCGAAAAGGAAACATGCGCTTTTGTCCTGTCCTAAATGTAGGTTGGATTTGTTATTGTGACAGTACGCGGCTGTCTCTCTGCCTGTTTCACAAACCTTTGTTCATTTCCCGTAAATTGGCAAACCTGACACTGAATCATTGGCTCTTCTTCGGGTATTTGTTCAGGGTCATGGAATTCTCTGATTTCCCCGGAAACTGCATCTTTTAAAAATTTTTGCAAATAACTGGTTATCACGTTAAATTTCACACGATTAGACCGGCAGTTCGGACAAAAATACGGTTGATTCAGCATAGTGTCTTCCATCCTTTCGTTATCTTATGACCTATACACCTGCAATTGCTGTACGGATACTGATGTACACAAAAATACCAAAAAGGCTAAAAATGATACCCAAAATGCCAAACAGTTTTTTGCGGTCTTTTTCAAACATATTGTAAAGTCCCATACCCAATGCCGCAATCTGTCCGATAAAGATAAACAAAAGAGCGCGCAATAGGGTGGTCTCTCCCTTAATTACAGCCAGTACCTCATTCATATCCTGATCTGTAAGCACATAACCGGCTTGATTCAATCGTTCCTTAAGTCCAGGAACGGCCTCAACTCCAGCAGACACCAGTCCCATAAAGACGGCAAATACCGCAATACCCAGCACGAAAGTGAGGATAAAAGAAGAAATCCCCCATGTTGAGTGTTTTTTTCTTTCTGCTGCTTCTGTCATTATAACCTCCTAAGCTCTTCAGCTCCCCCTATCCCTTCCGTACACTATTTACATTGCTCGATTTTATGCCTAAATATACGAATACAAGAAAAGAAGAGCTGTTTTAATTGATACTTTCTTTATGATATAATGAATACTAAGAAAAATAAACAGCGCCTGCTTATTTGGCATTGAAGGTAAAATGATTGAAGTTGAAGTGGATCTTTCCAACGGCCTGCCTATGATGCAGTTGGTCGGATTACCCGATTCATCCATAAGGGAATCTGCAGACCGGGTAAGAGCCGCTTTAAAAAACTGTTCTTTTACCTTTCCTTTAGAACGAATTACTATCAATTTAGCGCCTGCTGATTTAAGAAAAGAAGGTTCTGCCTTTGACCTGGCCATAGCAGCGGGAATTTTACTGACAAGCGGTCAAATCAAGCTAGAGAAGGCCGGACAAAGCTTATTCCTTGGCGAACTTGCACTTGACGGCACATTAAGGCCGGTACCGGGTGTCCTATCCATGACTTATGCCGCAAAGGAAAAAGGCTTCACGCGGATCATTCTCCCCGAGCAAAATGCCGAAGAAGCTTCTTTAATTGATGGAATGGAAATTTTGCCTTTAAAAACACTTAAACAACTTGGGGATTTATCCCGAATATCCGTGGTGAAAGGCCTTTCCCTGCCCACTCCGAACCATAGGCAGGTAATGCATGAGGATTATATAGATGTCCGTGGACAGCATCATGTAAAACGTGCTCTTATGATAGCGGCTGCCGGGATGCACAACATTCTATTGATAGGTCCTCCAGGTACGGGGAAAAGTATGCTTGCCCGCAGACTGCCCTCCATCCTGCCGGGTATGTCGAATGAGGAAGCGATTGAGGTGACAAAAATCTACAGTGCTTCGGGAAAATTGTCGGACCGGAAGCTGTTTATCCGGTCAAGGCCTTTCCGTTCTCCTCACCATACCATATCCCCGGCCGGTTTAATTGGAGGAGGAATTATTCCAAAACCGGGAGAAGTCAGTCTTTCACACAGGGGAGTTTTATATCTTGATGAATTGCCCGAGTTCTCGAGGCAGGTTTTAGAGGTTCTGAGACAACCTCTAGAAGACCAGAAAGTAACTATTGGACGCGTGCGGGGCTCTTGTACTTTTCCCTCCCAGTTTATTTTGGCCGCTTCCATGAATCCCTGTCCGTGAAAATAACAACCTTGATACAATCATAGAAAGGGAATTTAGCTTTGAAGGCAACTACAATAGATATTTACTTCTTGATAAAACAACCGGACAGAGACTAAGACGTTGCAGACATTTAAAAAAGATGACTATCGAGGAATTGTCAAACTCAATTGGTATTTCTTCAACTACAATTCTTATGTTAGAAAAACACAATAATAAAGCTTCCCTTAGAACATTAAAGCTTTTGTCATCTGTACTTGAAGTGCCCATTTCCTATCTTGGCATGTTTGAGAAAATGCCAGACTCTACATTCGGGGACAAGGTGCGCAAAGCAAGATACTATCATGGACTAACTAAAGAGGAATTAGCAGCACAAATTAAAGTGGATAAAAAGACAATTCAAAATTGGGAAAGTAATAAATGTGTGCCACGGGACATGAAGAAGTTAAATCAAATCATTAAGATTCTGCATATGTAACAAAACCAACCCAGTATAAAGACGGGTTGGTTTTATATATTATAAAATCATTAAAATGTCATCCACTGCTGCTCTGTAAGCAAATTCAATCAATTCAGATTTAGAGTGAAATAGGTCCTCAAGATATAAATAATTTTTTACTTCATTTTCAGGAATATATTTCATAAGCTCCTTAAAGCTTTTCTCGAATTTCAGAACTGAAACGCTATTCTGTTCATATTCTTCATTCAACTGATAAATACGCGTTTGAATTGACGGTTCTAAAAATTTCTTCACACTATTTGGACAACTCTCCTTTTTGACCTCTTTTTCCCACCTCTTGCTCATATAATTTGCCACCGCCTTTGTTGTATTTATTTAGGAACATGAATTTTATTAAGTGCATTATTCTTTACCACCTCATTTACTCTCGTGAAATTAATAACTTACAAAATAACTATAACTCATCCTAAATTTGTATTTTGTCGAAACATGACGAAAGAAGCCTATAAATTGAGACTAGCCTCGATTTTTCTTGACAAATTAAGTTTTTTATGTATTTTAAAACCCTGATTAGAAAGCATCAGGGTTTTATCAAATGGGCAACTTTATTTCGTTTATTCCTAGATATATTAGCCGTAACCCCATTGTCAAAATAGGCAGTCAAGGAAAATGATGTTTCCTCAACAAATCTTATTCTACTTATGTTGACAAGATTTCCAGAATCTAATTGTACTAAATTTTCCCCAAAAGCTTTTTTGCAGACTTCCAAAGTTAGAAAAACTGTAAATACTCCTTTGGAAGTATGGAACCGCGGTACCCGGTAATTCTTTTTTGGAGTAAATAAATCTACAAAGAACACATCTTCTATGCTGAAAAACCCAGTATCTGCGGTAATGTTATCGCCGACAACTCTTACTCCTAGTATTTTTGTATGCACACTACATCACTGCTTCGGTCGTTTTAATTCTTTTGGCAATGGTTGAGAACCTAAGAATACTTTTTCTTTTTGTGCATTTTTTTTAGCCCGCTTTTCTAAATGGTGGGCTAAGAATGCTGATAATTTTTTCTTCATCTTGATTCACCCCCTTTCAATGGAAGTATCAGAAGGCCTTGAGTAATAAATATGAGAGAAAGGATAGTAGAGTTAATGAAAAAATTTGATGAAACTATTAACACAGAAATGATTTTGGATTTTCGTTTCCAGGCTAAGTCTTTAGACATCCCTCCATATGAGTTAGGCGAAAAGAATAAAAATAGCAATGTTGATAGAGTATTTAATAACAAAGAAATTTCAGCATCTAATTGAATGAATGGCACAGTACAGAACAACGTGACAGAAACAATTGTGCAGGTTGTTAAATTCAAGTGTAAGCCACCGGAGAATCTTCTGATTAAAGCAAAACTAAACATTGCCAATAGGGATTTAAAAAACTCTCCACTTAGCCAACCTATTAAGCACGTAAACGCTATTATTCCGTAATGATTTAAAACACGACCAATTTCATAGGCCATAACATCTATGTTTCCACCTGGATATCCATCTTTTATTTTTCTCGCCAATCGCTTTGATATGACCTCAATCATAACTTACATCCTTACGGTATGAAAAATAATAAGATGATACAAAGCTTATTAGAGCAGATGTTATTAAAATAATGGTATAAAAATGATAGACCATCATTAAAGCTACGGACAAAACGACTAAAGCTATTAATGCTGTGAAGAACAATGGTCTATTTGTTCCTTTTATGTATTCTTCTTTGATACTAAATTCATGAGGCGGTTCGATAATGAATGAAAATCCTTGATTGAATAATTTTAATAAGCACGCTATCAGCAGAGCTGCGATAATTGATATTGCTTGGATAGTCTGGATTCCAATCTCTTGATTTTGTAAAGCAACGGCATCTGTAGCATTACCCGTAGCAATAAAAATGTACAGTATCAAAAGCTGAAGAATTATATAACCGGTCATGCCCGTGCTTACTATGAGAGATGAATAAAAAAATCTTATCTTCAAACCGTATCTTAGAAAAAGAATAAATGCTATAACTTGAATGGGGAAATCCAATAATGGTACCCCCCAAACCACTCTTATCAAATAAGATATCAAAGCTATAACTAACGCCGTCATAAATATTTTTTTCATATATAGTTTAAAAGGAATCCTGTATAGTTTTAGCATAAAAGCCATAACCGCCAGTACATCAACGATTCCTAGACCAATATATATTGTAGCAGCCAAACCCACACCATCCTAACATGTAACCGTTTTATTTATAATTATACCCGTAAGTCTCTGTATCGTAAATCGCTTTTTATTTTTAGGCTAGGTTCTATATTGACTCAGTTTCGCGGGAAAGCTAAATATGCTCCCATCTTTTTAAATTTGTATTGCTTGTTCCATATTTAGGATGTAAACTGTTTCATGTGGGTTAAATACATAACTTTAGTAGTTGAAAAGAGGCATGAAGATTTTTAAAAAATGGTGGTTTTGGTTGATTGTTGTTGTAGTGATAGTTGCAATAGCGGGGGCTAATGGAAAGAAAGATAATCAAGCTTCAGTTTCGTCATCGCAAGAACAAAGCGCAGAGAAGAAAGAACAAACAGCTAAAATTGGAGAATCAACTACTGTCGGCAAATTTGAAGTGACTGTAAATGGCATAAAAGAGAATAAGACTATTGGCGAAAATGAATTCTTGCAAAAGAAAACTGAAAACCAATTCTTAATTGTAGATGTATCGGTTAAGAATTTAGACAAAGATTCCCGTACAATTGATACCTCCATGTTCAAAATCATTGATGACAAGGGATCTGAATATAGTCCTTTGAGCGACGGAGATCTATACGTTAATTCATCGGAAAATAAAATGTTCCTATCTAAGATTAACCCTAATATCGCCAAAAAGGGTAATGTCGTTTTTGAAATGCCTGAGGGTATAGCTGGATTGAAATTACAAGTAGGGAGCGGTATTGGGTTTAAAGCCGGTGAATCTGCAACTATAGATCTTGGTAAATAGACGTGAATAGCCCTTCGGGGCTTTTTATTTTGCACAAAACACATAAACTTGTTAAATAAAATAAACATGTGTTAAAATAATGGTATCAAGCATATACTAAAAATGACCGCAGACGCTGGAACGTCCACGGTCGGCAATAGCCGCGCTACTAGGCGGTCGGCTTAAAGGAATTACGAATAGATCGCACTTAACCTTTGGACGGTGGGCGATCTATTTCATTTTCTGGATAAACGTTAGAAGCGCTAAAATAAACATTCCAAATAAGAACATTAATTGAAGAGCCTGAAACGTCTCCATAGCATCACCTCCTTTCCGAGGTGATGCCGACCGCCCACGTAAGCCACTATTGCTTGTACCATTGTACCACATATTACCTTTTATTAAAATTGTCCGCAGCCCTCAGGGGCTTTTTATTTTGCACAAAAATAACCTGCCTCTCTAGGAAGGCGGGTTTTCTGGGGTCACTTCATTATGCCTCTGTGGCCTTTTCATCGTCCTCCACATATTCAAATAGTTCTGAAACAGATTTAAGCCCCAGAGCTTTATATATCTTATTTAGGTTATCTGGTGACCAGTGTTTAGATTTATTCTCTGACATGTCATTTATGGTATTCCAACGAATGCCCGTCATCTTGCTAAGTTGCCGCGTATTTAATCGTTTCTCATCCATTATTTGGTTAATTTTTAGCAATAGCATACTTCTCACCTCACATTCAGTATATCTTTTCCAATCTAGAGATTCAACGGATATAGTAAAATAATTCAACGTTTTTCGTTGACTATTCAACGATATTCGTTTATAATAAGATATATAAGGAGGTGATAAACAAGTGCGAAAAAAGAGAAAGAAGAGCAGGGAAATTGATAGAGAATTAATCTTACTGCTGACGGCCATCATCGTACTGATTAATTCAATCATAACCCTCATCACTACATTGACCCGTCGTTAGCGGGTCTCCCCCTCAGGGGGATGAGATGAAATACAAGGGTCTGCTCTTCTTTCTCAATATTATATCAAAGGGGATGTATACATGAAACCATCAAAAACTATTATCGCCGCGCTTTTTATCAGCATCCTTGCGTTGGCGATTAGCCTTACAACATTAGTTATTACTTTCAGATAAATGGAATAAATAAGCCGGTTGTAAATGGAGGGAATAAGGGAATGGGAGATTACCTGGGATCGGTACGTAACTACTACGACCATCTGACCGAATTTAATGGTCCGCCCGAGAGAATGTTTGTGATGATTCTAAAAATTCTTTTGTGGTCGAGAAAATCAGATAAAGTGATCATCCAACGTATAAAAAACCTGGTCAAAGCATATGACCAAGTTAAGGAATTGAAATAAACGGAACCTTGATTTTTATAGAAAGGGTTATCCTATAAAGTATCGAATTATATTAGCAAAAGAAAGACTTAAGGAGGACATGGGGATGTTAGAGGTAGAATATTCGAAAATTTTAAAAGATATAATAATGGAAGTACGTGAACAGGAACCTACTGGGAAAATTGAGGCGGAAATATGGTTTGATGGGAGGTATGAACTTGCACTACATCTTGATGCAGCTAATAAAGTTGTAGATAAAGATACCAGCCTAAGTAAATTTCCCGAAAATGTAGATATTCCGTTATCGGTTTTAGAGGATATAGTGAATCTACTACCATTTGAAGTTAAATGGGTTAAGCAGGAGCTATAAGATAGAAAACCCACAAACTTATGCGGCATAATTCAAAAGAGCCTTGAGGTGCTTCCTCAAAGGCTCTTTCTGTGGTGGAGGTTTTGCATATACCACCCATATTATACCATTTTTAGCGAGGTGTCTACCCGGTTGCAAAATCACGGGTTTTTGGGTGAGATGGTTGAAAAGAGTTTTTGTCAAGACCTATGTAACGTTTTTATTGACAATCTTGCCTACAACCAATTGAAAAAGTATTACCGGGCTAACATAGAAGAGATCAATGGAAAAAAATAACCTGCCACATAGACAGGTTATTTTAATTTCCCATTTTACTTTGTGTCCGTAAATTTTTTAAATTGTTCTAGCTTAAAACCATCCAAAGAATCTTCAACACTATTACCATATGATGTTAAATTAAATATAAGACCTGTAGAAGATAGAATGTTAAAATCTATAACAACTTCATCATTATTTCGACCAGTGCATAGATCGGTTACATCTTTACCTTCATTATCATTTACATCAAGACACATACCACCTGAAACATTTCTTAATTTGACACGATATTTTCCTTCTTCGACCTTTATTTCCTTAGATTTAAGGGAAGAATCTTTTTTAAGAATTAACGATCCATTACTTATCGTAGAAATCCCATCATTGTCAAAAATACTACTATCCCAATTTTCAAAATTATCATCCACTAGTACTTTTGAAAAACAATGAGGTAAGAAATTCCACAATTGATTTTCAGAATCGTCATCGTGATAATCAACGTGAAGAAAACCACCAGAGTTTCGTAATAATTGTTCAGGATGATTTAAATTCCTAATTAGAAAACCTTCCCCTTTAATACCATATTCTATAATCCAATATGCATTTAAATCATCAGCACTCCTTTTTAGTTCATCTTTCTCTATAACAGGAGAGCCAGATCCTGTAGTGCTTAAGCGTTGATTAGAATCACGATGGGAACGAATTTCGTATGCCTTTTTATCAGAATTCCAAACAAACTCCCAACAATTATTATTATCATAATTTACTAAATGAGCTGCATCCTTGTCATGATCTATTACTTCCTCATAATCGACTTTACTTGAAACATTGTACATCCCATCCTTTATAATGGGTCGATCTGTTCGTTGTAAAATCAATTTAGTACCCTGATAAGCTACACTTGCTTGTCCTATTTTTCCAAAATCTAGAACAGCACTTGGATCTTTATAATTTCTTAATTTGTATAAACCATCTGACGTTTTTTCAATATACCAATATTGATCACTAAATCCCTGATCTTCACATCCTATGATTTCGTTAGAATTATTACTATCCCAGCTAAAAGCTACATGGGGATTACTCACACTCGTTATTTTATATGCTTGTTTATCGGGACTAAATGTAAATTTCCACCTTTGATTCTCTCCATGATTATATTCATTTGATTTGACTTCATTACTAGAAGTTAACTCTGGCAAATAAATATCATTTTGGCCATCTTTAATCTCGTACTCACCATCATCAATTGTTTGATTCATAACAGGGGTTATTGCCCATCTTTGATCCTTTTCTTTAGTATCAGGCCTTCCCTCCAATAGGTTATGATTTTCGGCACTGCCTGCTTCTAATCCTATAACCAGAGATGGATCATCTGCATTTCTAAGTTTAAAATACCCGTCAGAAGTCCTTTCTACATACCAAAATTGATTATAAGTTGAAAATTCATCAACAGTAATTTCTTTTCTGTTCATAGTCAAGAATAGTTCTGGATTTTTAGCATTTTTTATTACATAAGCTTCTTTACTACTATCATAAACAAAGTTCCACTTTTCATCATCTGTTCTTATATTTTCAATTAGTTTAACATCATTGTCATCTGAAGAAACCCCTGCTACAATGTTGAGATCTAAACTAGTTTTTATTTGGTATTCTCCGTCTTTTATTGTTTGATTCATAACAGGGGTTATTGCCCATTTTTGAGCTCCTGATCCATTGTCCAAATATCCTTGTATCCGTGTTCCATTACTAGTGTTGCTTTGATCCAAATCTAGAACTATTTTGGAATTAGCATAACTCACAACCTTGTAACACCCATCATTTGTAGATTCTATCCTCCAATACTGGCCATCCTCTCCATTATCTTTCCAACCCCTAATAACTGCTGCTTCGGCTGCTAAAGACAATACTAGATCTTGTTTTTGACGACTTTTTATTTTATAAGCTTGTTTAGAATTATCATAAATAAAGATCCATTTTTGATTATCATAACGTTGATTTAATGATGATACAAGGTGTGGCGATCCAACTTCACTTGAATCCAGGTTGAGAGTTGCTGCCATGTCTTGAGTTAAACTAGTCTTAATTTGGTACTCCCCATCTGCAATTCTGTTGTTAATAATGGGGAGTTCCTCCTCATCCGGTACATCACCATTAGGTCCAAACATATCTTCGTCTGAATTGGTGCTGCTATAAACATTAGGATCTTTATGATTACCATCTGGATGGTCTGGGTGCCACATTACTTGTTCTGTACTAGATGAAGCTGATATTCCTTCTAAGTTTCCTGGGTCTTGAAAGTTTGGGTTTATCCAAATTCTTTGAATTCGACCATTCTGCAGTTCTCGAACAGATCGAATAAATTCGGGACGAATTCCTCCTGGAAAAGCTACTTCTAGCTGATTTGGCCACGGAGATTGTTCTCCAAAAGACCTGTTCACATCTACACCTCCCGGCGCAAAAATCTCATACTGGTATACAATTCCATTATCCCTTGTTCTTGGGCTCCAAGGCTGATACCTTTTACCGTTTTTATATTTCGTTTTTGTGGTCGAAACAAATATAGATTTTGTATTTGATTTTACATACCTAAACAAGTTTGTTTCTTCCAGACTAGGATCTGCATTTATAACTTGTGGAACAAACCCATTTATAAGAATTTCATTAGGGGGACGCCTATCCCATCTTAATAATCTCTGCCGTTCAGGTATCTTCGTTTTGCCATCTTCATCTGTTATCTCGTTATTTCTCCAACTAAAACCAATGTCAAATAGTTCAGCTGGCAAGCTTCTATGTAAATACATGGCTAAGATTTCAAAAGATAATTCACTTATCCATCGGATAGTAGCAGCTTGAGCGCCATTTGGGTTATTTGGAGGTTGCGCATGAGTTGTTCCTTGAATAGGAAGAATACTTCCTCCTAGTAATACAGTAATCATCAGAACTAGTAACGTTTTTTTTACCATGATATTCATTTTTTGCAGCATTTTTATCACCTTTCAGTTACATAGAAATCCTTCAGTTTTGACTCTACTTTAACAACTGAGAATAAATATCAATTGTTAGCTTCATCTATTCCTTTCAAAAAATTTATGTAATAACGTAAACATTCAAAATAAATTAGTCTTAATTTTTATAATTTCAGATATCTATCTCCTTTTAATTTTTAGTAAAACTACCCCTAATTACATTTTCTGTCAAATATAAAGAAATGTTTACGTTAGAACCACTCCTTTATGGAAAATAGTGTAATTGTTTTTATAAACACAAATTAAATAATATCATAAATAAAAAATATTTTGAAAAAAATAATTTATCGGGGTGAAAATATATTTAGTTCCTATGGGTTTTATGGCACTTTCCTCAATTCGGACTCAAATTCAGTAAAATATATATTAGTAAATTAATGGAGGTGAATTATTCCACTAACAAATGGAAATATATATGCTTTTTATAATAAACTGTTCGTTAGAAAATCGATGTTTCAAAAATCAAAAAAAGAGTAAACCTAAAACAGGCCCATTATCTCGTTAAAATCTCCCGACTTTTTGAATAAGACTTCTATTCTTCGATGCTTCTTTCATCTCTATCCCGTCACCTATAAGCACCTCATTATGCTTTTGCAACCATTCTCCAATTAAGAACTAATTTTTGCAACCAGACCGTTTGTGTTAAGGAAAACAAAAACTGGTCGTATGGCCGCTGATTAATGGGTTTAAAGAAACAAAAAAAAGAGTCTTGAGGTGCTTACTCAAAGGCTCTTTCTGTAATGGTGCTTCCACACATCCATATTGTACCAGTTGTTGGGCGAGGTGTCTACAAAGTCACAATATTTATTATCAAATTAAACCAATTGCCTTTGCTATACCAACACCAGCTGACGATATTTGGGCACTTTGGGATAAGAGTGTAAATATGTCTTTTGCCGTTTCCCACTTTTTCTTTTTTATGTTTTCCTTTAATTTATCGGCTATTTCTTGATCCTTAGGTTCTCCATTAGCTCTTAAAAATTCATGTAGTTGGTCAAACAATTTATTTAGTTCTTCTTCCGAAGTTCCTTGAATAGTTTGATTAATACTGCTATTATCCCCAAAATTTACGTTTTCAGCTTTTACTCCACCATTGACGTAAAATCTTCTCTTATCTATATTCACAACAACAGCTCCTTGAGAGTAGTTTATATCATATCCCTCTTTTTGTAAGTCACCTAATTTCTTCACTTCTTCTATTGGGACTATAGGAAATTTACTGCTATTAATTGCTGGTTCATTTTTTTTTAGCATCTTGGAGATAATCATCTGTGAAATTAAATACTAGAAAACAATGATCTAAATCTGGAATGATTTCCTGACCACAAGCATGGCATTCAGGTAAATCATCTTCATCTAATTCTTCTTCAAGCTTAGAGTGATGAGCTTTATGATTATTAGGGCATAAATAAATCCGAGAAACTTCTAGTTCAAAACCACGCTTTGACATTAAAGAGCGTAAAACATAATCATAGGTGGCTTCATAGTTGATAGCTGCTAAGACATTCTCTACGGTAAAGTCAATGAGTGGAGGTGTTAGTTTAGCCCAGTTTTCAAGAATTTCATTTATCTTAAATATTGGCTTGGACATTAAATACACCTCCATCTTATTAAACTGAAACCATCGAGTTGTCAAGCTTATCAATATAAGATACTTGGATAATTGTTTCAACTACATGATCAATAGCACTTTGAGTTACTAAAGATGAACCAAGAAATTTCAAACCGCCTGATTTCATGTTTATTTCAAACGAAAAAGGAAGACTTAATTTAGTCCTTGGATCTATATAGTCTGGCAAATAACATACAACATCAAGATGATCATCGGTAGGAACTACTCCACCGAGAGCAGTCATTATCTTTTGCATATTTGTATCTGTTGCTAAATCTATAGTTGAATTTAAACTAGTAAATTTAATAGATCCTACACTACTTGGCGTGCTAATATGTGTAGCTGAATAAGTTGCTTTTAATTTTGTTTTTACATTCTCAGCATCAGTTGGACTTAATTTTGTTAGTCTCATACTTTCGACTTTTGAAGACTCATAACCTAGAAGTGGAAGAATGAATTTTTGATATTTATTGACATAAGTGATAGGGCATCTATATTCTATAACTTGATTTGAAAAATGAATGATTATAGATGAAAAGTAAGCATAATCATTTTGACCCTTGTTATTCCAGCCTGTACTATAGGTATTCGTTCTTCGTTCTACAGTACGAAGAAAAACAGACTGCCCATCTAATGTTATACCACAAATCTGTATATTGTCATCATATCTTATTACCCATTTTTTCTCATTTAGAGCATCATTTATAATCAAGTTTTTTTCAATTAGATTCTCTATGAATCTGTTCTCGTCCTTTACAGGAAATTCATTGATTGGTTTATCGATAATTAAACCACCAATTTTCCCTGAAAAAGAAAATTGATCGTTTAGATACTCTAATTCAGATGAGAAGTCAGCTTTAATCAATAAATCAATAATTTCTTCGACTTGCTTTCCTCTTAGATTCTTAATTTCTTTCTGCTTTGCAAACCGTCTTATTATCTTTTCCGGTATATCTTGATATTTCATTATACATGGCCTCCAAGATTATTGTTGCAGGCCTTAGTCTTTATAATATACAATGTAACTAAGGGATATGACTGGGCCTGGAATGGTTCGGTCTTTTTTTCTATATTATAACAATATCTTCTGACTTTCCACCCTTTTTTACCAATCACCTATTTATTATAGTGCATTTGAACTAGGCGTTCCCACCTAATCCTTTTTTCCATCCCTTCCCATGGTGCTTTTCCCCGTGCTATATAACCCGCATGAAGTAAGACCGCAAATAATCCCATACATAATGCCTGTTTTAATGTCCCATACTGCCATATATGCAATACCTGCTGCGATACCTAGGATAACGGACAGAACCGGAGCCAGACGAACCGGAAGTCCCATACCTTTCGCCATTTCAACAAGACCGACTATGACCGCAACAATGACAACATCTGTAATTTCTATATTCATAGCGCCCTCCCCCTATTCCAAAAGTTTATAAGTCCTTTCAAATACATCTGGCTTGCATGGGTAATACTCTCCCTTAACGCCCCGTATGATGTAATCGCCGGGACAAACAACAAGCCAACTTTCTAATGTTTTACAATGCCCATGTAAAGATGTCTGATTTCCACATACTCTACAAATATTTTTACCGTCAAGTTCGTCAAGTCCACGTATTTGGGCATCAGGCACATCTCCCGCCTTCCACCACCGACCTGCCGATACTACAACTGGCTTTTTACGATACTTTTTCACAGGCACCCACTCGCCAAAATGTGGTTATTCAACCATGCCAGCTCATCAACGGTAAGACAACGATTTTCAATCTTGACCATCCAGCTCCAATCTGTAAATTTCCCTGCATTCCAGGCTAACCCCATGTTGTCATAGAGCTGTTTCCATTGCCAATCTTCCAGTTGTAAGGTTCTATTCATGTCGTCTTCCTCTCCTTCGTATGCTTGTTTAATTCGCTCTATAAAGCTTGGTATTCTTCCCTCATCTAACATTCTGTGCGGGCAGTATTTACCACTCCAGTGCTGGTGCGGAACCACATTTCCAATAGGAATACAAAACTGTTTCATAAGCTGGGCAATGATAATAGCCGCATGGTCTTCTGCTTTGTAATAGCGGTTGCCGCCGGACTTAGAGTAACAAATCTCTACGCCGATGGACTGACGGTTTCCTGTTCCGTTCCCGTCTCCGCAATGCCAGGCATTTCGATCAAAAGGAATGCCCTGAACAGCTTCCATATCGTCCACAGCAACGTGGAACGAAACCTCGTTATTGTTCCCGATCATATAGCGAATCTCATTTTCTGCTGGGGCATCATTATAGGTATTGTGAAACGTAATATATTTCGGTGCCATTTTATTCGGACATTTGATGCCATATTTGCTAGGTCCTACTAGCATCTGTCTGATTTCCATCATTGGGCTTCTCCTTCCCCAGGTTTTCCTTTTAGAATCCCTTTAATCTCGGCAATATCACTTGAAAGAAGGCTAAAAGACTTGGCTTGCTCCCGAATGACTTCCTGGTTCTCACTAATGGTCTTCTGATATTCCTTCTCCCGCACTTCATTTTTCTTCATTGTAGTAAAAAGCAGCCAGATAAACAGCGCACCAAATATCCCGGTATTTAGCGCTGTATTAAAAATTTGGTCTTCCATCCTCTCTCACCTCCACTTGACATATCGTTTTACGCTCTTTTTCCGTGATATACCCTTTTTCCACAGCTCGCTCCAACTGCCTTGGGGTTACGGTTTGGTTACACCAGCAATAATAAAAGTGGGGATACAGTTCACTTTTCATTCCTCATTCGCCTCCTCTTGGTCAACAAGCACATAATTTAGTGCTTTTTGCAAAGCTTTGATCTGTTTCTCTATGACCTTCATCGGATCAGGTGGGTCAGGACGATTTTTGATCTGATCAATTTCCTCAGCAGAAAGTCCCTCTTTCCAGACTTTTCCCTTAAAATCCCAAATAGGCGTATAAATCGGCATGGGTAAAGGATCAAATACGACAGTATCATCTATGGGCACCTCTTGATCCAAAAGATTAAAATAGTTCCCGTCTTTCTCTATGAGTGCCAGTGCCTCTACATATTTACCTGCTTTGTCTACTCGACTGGCTTGTATGATCTTATCCATCTCAAACACCTACCTTTGTCCGTAAAATGTGGAGGGGAAAATGGTAAACGAGACAAAACCGGGTAGCCCATAACTTTCTACCAATACCTCTCCACTGGGATACACACCCAGAAATTGAATAGATCTGGAGTAGTCTGCAAAGTTGATCATCAGACAACCAACGCGGATTACACCACTTGGGCGAAACCCAGCCGGGAGGTTGAACAGGGGTGTGCCAAACTCAGTTTTAGTCCCTGAGCAAGTGCCATAAAGGTGGACATAGCCAAATTGGTCCTTGTAATAACAAACCCCTTTAACTTCGCCTGCTTGTACGTACCAACCATTCAAAAACGTAGGTGTGTACTGCCCCGCGGGTTCGCCTTTCAGGGCGTATGCTCGAAGATCATTTATACTTGGAGCTCCAACATGTTTGGCCATAAGTATCACATCCCCGGTCTTACCGTTGACGGATGTTACGCCAAATTTACCGCCCCCCTTGTCCTTCATTTCTTCCAGCCAGTCTTTCCATTCTTTTTCAAAATCCGCGGTTCGAGAGTCAAACCAATGTTTAAATTGATTAAAAATAGTGGTAGTATCGGCCTGTATAAGGGAGTTAACAATGCCGCATACAGTTTTGTTTAGCCTCTCATCTGTTATTTGGTAAGCTTCGATATAAGATTTACCTTTTACTATTTTCACTTGCGCCAGGCTGATTTCAAACACGTTGTCGTTACGTGTTAATGCAGGAGGGCTGGGACTAGTCGAGGGTGTCCCTTCTTTAACAAAAGCCTTTAAATACCGATGTTCTAGTCGTTTATCCAAACGCACAACTACCCGATCAATACGATCCAGCGTAGCATGTGGATAAGGGTGCTGTAGGTTTAGCTTCGTATCCTTTACGGCATATAGATATCCTTGCAACCAGGCATAACCTGGCTGAATATAGGTTTCCATGTTTTTACCTGTGCTTTCTACCTTAAGATTTGTGCCGCCGTTAAACACGCCGTCACTTAGGACTTGTCGAAAATACTCGGCAAATTCATCTGCCGAGTAGAGTCGCTCGTCCGTATCCGTCGAATCAAAAAATCTGTAGGTTTCTGCCAACCTCATCAACTCCTTAGTTTTCGTCCTATTACATCCGCTAGTGTCGGAATACTGTTACCAAAAGTAACATCTATGCGAACTTGGGAGGGTTCATATACTTCCGCTACTTCTGTAATTCTTGTGTTCATCGTCAACCCCCACTGACGGTTTAGCACAGTCACGACATCCCCTAAATCGTAATCCTTACGGTAGGTGAGATTGGATTGGGTTAGAATCTTGGCTTCGAGAGACTCTACCCGTTTTACTTCCGCCAATTTTTCACGTCCTCTATCCGTCAGCATTGTCTTTATCTGCTCTTCTGAGAGAGGTTCTGAGCCCTCTTCTTGAGTCCCAACGTCCCTGGCATCGACAAACATTTCATATCTATTTAGACCTGTTGATGTACCTACCGTAACGATTTTCCGATCTTCTCCCTCGCCTTGTCCACCGACCACAGCTATGTTTTTATACCCTATCGCACTATTGGTATAGCTTTGGCTCTCAATGTTGTCATACGCCGTGCTAAAGATAGCAGGAGGGCGGACATCCTGGTCAGCCGTTAGGTTTCGTCCGGTTAACATATCAAATACATATCGCTGGCTTTCAATATCTAACGATACCTCCCAGCCCATTTGGGACATCAGGCTAAGTTTCTCTACTTCTTCGCCTAGCGGCTTGTATCGCGTTTGAAACTGGATTTTCTCCCCGCGTCCCTGATCAGGCGCACAAATTAGTCCTGGTACGGTACGTTCTTGGTCAACCGGATTTACGCAATTATGTTTAATGATTTGTTTAATTACAGTTTCAATAGGTGCATTAAAATAGTCATGGGATTTTCCTTCGGGAGGATACGTAATGCGTCGACCAATTAGACTAGCCAGCAGGTTCCCCTTAATGATGAGTTCCTCCGCCCCGTCTTCATTTAGCGTAATTTCCCTATGCTTGATAATAGCAGCTTCCTCCGGGCGACTAGCTTTAAATAGGATCACGTCTTCCTGGAGTTGATCCGCATTTTGCATGAAAGGATTAATGCGCAGTTCGACTTCACCGGGTTTATGCCAACGGCGAATCCATTTCAGGGATGTATACGAGTCCACCTCTCCCAAAAGATTAAAATCCGTGTCTATGAGTCTGATAGGCTCCATCCTTACACCCCCACGTATCGGTTTTTATACGTAACCGTAACTCTTGTCTTTGAGCTATCGTTGTTGCTGTTGTATTCCAGTGTATTTGGACCCGGCACCAGTTGAAAAAAGGAGCTGGCGAGATCGATGTAGTGAAACGCATTCTCCACCCTACCGCTTGCGCGAACAATTTCGACTCTTTTCTTTCCGAATGTAGTATCAATATGCAAGATGTCATTTTCACTTAAATCCCTTTTAACCCGGATGAATTCCCCCGTGGTTCGGTTATACACCGTAGGATTTTGAGCTGGCCCTTTAAATTCAATTTTCACTGGTGTTTCCACATCCCCTTCGTTTACGACTCCACGTTGAAATGAGCGTTTGGAAAACGACACAGGCAGCCGAAGAGAAAACTTATAGCCGCCCATGACATAGCTCATTTGGCGGCTTGTCGTATACGTATCTACCCAATAGGGGGACGGGCAAAAAAGAGAAACAAGGCACGGCTGTACACGTGTTGTACGTGTCTCTTTTTCCTTAGGAAACGATGGAGCTATTTCAATCACACAATCTACTTTTCGTTTGATACCATCAGATACATGGCACTCCAATTCACCCATGCCTAATTTCGGATTGAATATAGAGCTAATTTTCCGTCTTAACTGCGCCATGTGGTTTTTATTTTCCGCAACGATCAGGAATTCTAACTGCATTCCCCGTTCTTGGATCTGACCATCCACATACGTAACCCCATCTTGATAAGGGGATCTTTGGGTTACGACTTTGGAATGCACCCCATCAGAAAAAACGCGGCTAACCAATTTAAAAGGAGCGAACCTACTAAATGTAATAGATTCGCCCCTGCTATTTGTAAATATGACCTGTTCCACTTACCTCATCCCCAACTCTAAAGCTATCTCCGTTAGCATTCTTCTTTGTTTACGTTCAGCTTGCGAATAGTCCTGAGCTTGTATGACAACATTGGGCTGAAAGCTCGTTGTATTATTATAATTTTTAATATTACTAATATTATTGTTCGGCATAATTGACCGTGCATTGCTATTGACTATACTTGCAATGCTATGTGGATCTACCAATTTAGCCTGCACATGCATAACACCTTTATTTAAAGCAAGATCGCGGCGTTTCGTCATCCATTGTTTGGAGGTGTCGTATAATTTCTTTCCTAGCTCATCGTTTGCTTTATAGGCAACATTGGCACTATCCCTAATACCTTTCGACACGCCCTCGGGTATACTTGTAGCTAATTTAGCCATTACCCTAGAGGGAGAGTTGATACCAAGGAAAGACTTAAACCCCTTAACTATGCCCTCTCCTATTCCTGTGACTGCATCCCACACACCTTTAGCCATGTTTCCAATCCCTTTTATGAGCCCCATGATAATATCCTCACCTATTTGTAATAGATCAATATTTTTAAGGAAATCTACAGCATCGTCCCATATTTTAACAATGAAATCTTTCAAAGATCCCATGATTTCGCATACGCCGTCCCACATGTCCGATGCCAGTCTGACAATGGTATCTTTTAAGCCATTCCAGATTCCCTTGACGGCTCCAACGGCTCCGGAAATAATGCCCTTGATAATTCCTAGCAAATTACCCGTTATGCCCTTGATGGCCTCCCAGGCTCCCGACCAGTCGCCTTTAAGGATGGAGGTAAAAAATTTGATAATGTTTGTAATAATCCCAATCACATTTTTAATGATCCCCATCACGGCAGGGAACACAGCCTGTACAATCTGCAAAATGGTTTGAATGACGGGCACCACCACATTTTTGATAAGCGAAGCCACACCGGATAAGATTTCAATCACGATGGGAATAACCATTTGGATAATTTCCATGATCGCAGGAAAGACGGCTTGCACGACCTCTAGGATAATCGGAATGACAACCTGTGTAATGTTCAGGATAACGGGAACGATCGCCGCTATGACCGGAATAATTACCGCCATCGCTGCCTGAATGACCTCTAACACGATTGGGAACACGGTTTGTATCACCTGCACCAAAACAGGAAGAACCGCCTGGGCAATTTGGGCAATCACGGTAATCACGGACTGGAAAAGCTCTATGGCAATGGGCAGGACACTTTGGATGACCTCAATAATAATTGGGAAAATGGCGGTAAATGTGGCTAAAAAAATAGGTAAAACCGTTGCCGCTAGTTCCGCAATGACTTTCCCGATTTCAGCAAACGCCGGAACTGCCGTCTCCACAAACGTTTTGAACAAACCCGTTGCCAGTTCAAGTATGGCTGGCAATTCCGACGCAAACAGGGTGCCGATGGTTGAAAACAACTCTGCAAACGCTTGACCCAGTTCAGCAAACACGGGACCTAAACTGCTAAAGGATTCCCCAATCACCTGACCTGTCTTCTGAAACTCTGGTGCTAGTTCCGTAAACATTTGGGCAAATTGGTCGAATACCGGACTGAGCGCCTCTAGTATAGATCCACCCACTTGAACTAAAGCACCAAAAAAGGGCATGACAGCTTGAATGGCCACTCCAATAGCCGACAGTGCTGTTGTTAACACCTTACCTATGGTTGTAAAAATGCCTGTTAATTGGTTGCCCGCCCCTCCAGCAGCATTTGACATCCCATTAAAAACATTTGCCACGCCGCTAGAAAGAGAAGAAACAACGTCTACTATAACCGGAATTACATTTCCCAAAGCATTCCCTATTCCGGTTAGAATCCCGGTAAAGACTGGAGCCAATTTACTAAGAGCGTTTCCGATAGCCTCCGTTGCGGGTTTAACTGCATTCGAAATGGCCGACCACGCACGGGTAAAGCCGTTTTTCAAGGTTTCGTTGGTCGCCACAAATTTAATAATAAACGGCAAGAGCGTAATGAGCGCTCTACTGATTAAACCTAGAGGACCAAACATAGCAGAAAGTCCTAAACCTGCCGCTTTTGTGCCCTTTTCTGTGCTAACCAAAGCCTTAGTTAAGGCTCCAAAACCGCTCAATGCCGTACCGACGAAAAACATCACAGCTCCTAGTGCGGCCAATATACCCAGGATCGCCGAACTCACAACGAGGGCAACGGCGATAAAGGATTTCATCGATGGGGATAAGCCTTGAAATCTCTTAGCTAAAGCAGAAAAAGCCTCCGCCAATTTGCTGACAAACGGCAGCAGGGCAGCCCCAATCTCGGTCTGTAGATTCTGAAACGTGTTTTTCATCATAATTAATTTCGATTTTGTCGTTTCATACCGGGTTGACGCTTCCTTCTGCATGGCGACGTTCTCCTGAAATGCCTCAGATGCCCCATTCAAAGCTTCTTTCAGTAAATCCCCACTTCCGGCAGTACGTTTCATTAGGTCAATCTGTAAAGCTTCCTTAATTCCCAGATCGTCTAAAACGGCATTTAAATCTCCGCCCTCTGTTTTGATGCGACCCAAACCATTAGAGACATCTGCAAAAGCTCCCGCGGCATCTTCTTTAAACTTTTTCTTAAATTCCGCTGCTGACATGCCAGCTATTTTTGCCCACAGCTTCAGTTCATCCCCATTTTTAGCGGCGGCGTTACTTATCTTGGTCATGATCGTGCTGAATGCTGTGCCTCCAGCCTCGGCGCGAATACCAAAGCTTGAGAAGTGCGCAGACAAGGCCATGATCTTTTCGGCAGGAATATCCAACACACGCCCAGCACCTGCAATCCGCATGGAAAAATCCAAAATTTCGGTTTCCGTAGTCGCAAAGTTGTTACCCAGCCAGACTACAGAACTAGCCAGATTTTCCAGTTTGGGGATAGGTAGCTCCATGATATTTGCAATACGTGCGAAGTCCATGGATGCCTGTTCTTGTGCGATGTTTGTCGTGTCTGCGATCATGGCAATCGTTTTGGTAAAGCTGGAAATATCTTTAGCCTTTACACCAAGCTGTCCGCCAGCTTCAGCAATTTCCGCCAGTTGTGTTGCACTTCTGGGCATCTGCTCAGACATGTCAAACAGGCTTTTTTCGATTTTTTTAAACTCGTCATCTGACGCATCTACCGTTTTTCTCACGCCTGCAAAAGCACTCTCAAATTCCACGGCATTAGTTACAACGGATTTTAGCGCCAGGGCTGATCCTGCAAATGTGGCTCCAAACACGATGGAGAGATTTGATCCAACGCTTTGTAGCTGGCCGCCTAGCTGCTCCATCCGTTTCCCAACAGACTGCATTTTTCCCGCATCTGCGCCCATTTGCCGTTACTATCTGCTATTTTTTTATTCGTTGCATCTAGCGCACCTTGAAGTTTATTTAGCCTGGCCTCCGCATTGTGGAGCTGGGTGAGATAGTTTTGAGTCTCTTTGGCGTTATCGCCTTGGGCTTTTCTAGCTCTTTCGTAAGACTGCGCCAACATGGAAACCTTTTGCTTTTGTAGACCAAGCAAATTGGATAGCTGTTCCGCTTTAAGTCTTAGCTGATTTTGCGCATTTCCAAAATTTTTCGATGAGCTGCTTGCGTTTTTAAAGGAAGCATCAACCAGCTTCATCTCTCTATTAATCTGCTCAATAGTCTTCTGGAAATTAACCGCATCCAGATTCACCTTAATATTCAAATTCCCGACTGTTCCCAACGTTTCACCCCCTCGCCGCTAAAATAAGTAATGATAGGCTACTTGTTTTTCTTGTGCCCGCGCTTCTTCTTGTTTCCGCTCTTCTTCTGTCATGTTTAGTTTTCTGTGCACACTCATGAGCATATTGAGTTGTTTCAGGGTACTTTTCCAAAAAAAGTCATCACTCTTTTGCAGAGTGACGGTAACGAAATAATATAAAACGTCCCAATCGACCTTTTCATCGGTTTGGGACGTTACTGGTTTTTTCCGCTATTTTGTTGTTCCCCAGGGATACTTAGGTTAAAGGCTTCTATAATTTTGTCCGCTAACTCAGACATATTATCGAAACCAATTTTGGCTCCTACTTGCTGTTCGGTTAGCGCTTCATCTTCATGAGCAAGCCCAGCAAAAAGTAATGCACGTAATGTAACAAAAGAGATGTTGGGCTTGTTTTCATCTTCACCTTGGCCGCCAATCATTTTGTTAAAAGCCGCTAACGCATCTCCAAATCTTTCTTCGAGCACACACATTGCATTCATGTCAAAAAGTAAAGTACGTGGGTTTTCTTCACCCTCAAAGACAATTTGTACCCCTTTTGGCCGTTTAATTTCCGATAATGTAGGCATAACTTCCTCCTTCGATGTTTAAAAAATAAAAAAGGGGGGAGGCAAGAATGCCTATCCCCTAACAAAATATTCTATTTAGTTCCTCCACCTGCTGGCGGTACTACCTTCTTCTTTTCATAAACCTGATCAAACCATGTTTCTATTACGGTTTTTGGTATATTTTCATCTCCGCTATTGACGGTTCTTTTCCAGTCTCCGTCATAATCACGCGGTAAGAATTTCGCGGTAAGTTTTGGAGGTTGGTACTCGATGGATTCGCCTTTTGTTTTTCTGCTCTCTTCTGGCAGAGCGAACTTCCCTTTCAAGAGCCACACATACGTATGTGCATTACCGGACTCAGATCCTTGATAGCCAAATGCAACATATGGCGCTTGATCATCTCTGTTCCAAACCAGCACTCCGTTTTCATCCACTTTAGCCCCCAGAAGCATGGCGGCGTTTTTAGATCCAATTTGATCTACCGTAATCTCTACTTCAATGTCGGCCAATGTGGATTCAGATTCAGATGCTTGGTCATCCGCGTAAAACGTGGTGGATGAAACATTCGGTTTTACGCTGATCTCAACCGCTTTAGCCAGGTGGACGGGTTTGTCGTACGTCGCACCATTTTTATCATCGGTTTTTAAGATGGCTACATATAAATTCCTTACCCCAATCGGTACTCCCATAGTTGTTCCCCCTTGTTTACAAATAAAAAGCACGCCTAGGCAGGCATGCTCATCACAAAACGCAAGACTTTTTGATACATCTGTATGTCGGGAGCATAAAGACCAAACGCACTTGTCCGTATGGCACCCAGCTCCTGCATCTTCTGCTTAACTTGTTTCTCTATTTCCGTGTAATCCCCTTTTGACCAGATATCAACCTGGATAAAGTACTTGGTCAGTTGCTCTTCGTCATCTGCACAAAACAGCGGGCGTTCGTCGTTGATAAAAAAGACCACATACATATTCTCTTTCTCAAAATGCGTCTCAAACGCCACTGGAACGGGTAGTTCCCTTAGTTTGCTAAGTATCAAACTTTGTATGGTCATAGGTTCAACTCACGTTTCACCGCCTCCTGCATAGCTTTCAGTGCCTTTTTCTCGTTGCTATTATAGATCCGCTCTACATTTCCTCTTGCGGATACTTTACCTTTGTATTTCTTTGTTTTTGTATATCGCTCAGATGTCCCGGCTTCCAGAAAAAGCATGTAAAAATGCTCTTCACCGTAGCCCACTATCATGCCGTCGTCTATCTTTTCAATCTCTACATGGTCTCTAGCGTGTTTGGTATGAGGACCAATAGGAGTACCTTCCTTGATGGCTTGCTGCATGATTTTTGCACCTTCCATCTCGGCCTGCTCTTTTATTTTGTCTCCTTTTTCTCCCATATGGCGGAGTTGGGCTAATAATTCCTCCATACCAGACACTTGAAAGCTCATTGTACCCTCTCCTTGGCGTGTATCGTCAGGGTTTTATTCATTTCGTCGTCATTAATGATGGCTTCAATATCAAAATATCGGTTATTATATTTGATCCTCATGTCAGGGTGAAGCCCTTTTCGATACCGGATGATAAACCGTGTTGTATTTTGGTTCTGTGTAGTAGAGGCTTCATAAAATTCTTTCCCTTTCAGCGTCTTGATGCACGCCCAAACCGTCTGCACATCCACCCAGCCATCTGTTTTAAACCCGTTTTCATTCGTCGTTTCACCGTGCTTTTGAAATGTGATCCGGCGGTTTAATTTTCCCGGATTCATGTTGCAGGCACTTCCCTCAATTGCAAAATCATCGTTTGCAGCGATTGTTTGAGTTTATCCAGCGTCCTATCATCCATTTCATAATAGATGGAGACCCACACCATCACGGCAAGCTTGTATAAATAATTGTTTGATTCTTTTACTCCAGCATTTGCAAGATATTCTTTGGCTGACTCCAGGAGCGTACTTAGCGTTTGATCCCCGGCATCATCATCAATTCGAAGGTATTCCTTCACTTCTTCCAAAGAGATGTTACCCATTCACATCATCCGCCTTACGCCGCTTAGGCTTTGGTGTTCCAGCAGGTTCAGCTTCCGCTAATTCCTTCTTCGGTTGTTCTGGCTGTTCGGGTTTGTCTGGTCTCTCCGGTTCCCCCGGAGACGGATTAGGGAGTTTTAACTTTAGCAATCCGGAATGCAGATTTCAATTTGATTTGGTGATCAAACCACGCTGTGACCACAAACTGTTCAATTCCTGTTTTTACGTCCTTATCCCGGTCGTAAAGGGCATTTAAGTTATAGTTAAAATGAGAGTAATTGAAATCGCCAATGATCGGACTGGAAGCAGAGTCACAAAACACAACCGGCTTACCCAATACTTGTTCCGGTTGTGCCGTATACAACGTTGCGCTACCATTCGCTAAGACTTTGATAATGTTCTTGTAATCCTGGTAACGCATGACGATTTTAGCATTTTCCCTGTAATCCTCATGAAGATCCGCAATCGCATCGGTAATGGCATCAAACATATTTTCTGCCACGATTTCTTTAATTCCAGATTTATAAAAAGACATATGCTCTTCCCCTGTTTTGGGATTCGTTGTGAAAGCTACTTTCTTTTCTTTTGCGGCAACACCGGATTGTAGTGCTGTCTCGACGTACGAAACCAAGTTAGCATCTGAACCATTGATGACCGTCTCAGAAACGCCCGCAAGCACCTTAAATTTATTTCGTCCGAAGGTAACGGTATCTCCATCTGCCTTCATTTCTTTTGCTGTTTCGGTGTCCGCAATAAAGTCATCGTCATCCAGTGTGAAATGGAGTTTGGGGATTTCCAAGTTCGTAATCTGTGTGACGGATGAAAGTTCACGCAACGGGTTTTTTACAGTTGGCTCTACCAAAATGTCCGTTGATACCGTTTTAGGCAAGAACTTGTTACCGCCAGTCGTATCGTTATCACCTAATGCTTGTCTAACATCAATTGATACAGATTGTTCGCGCATAACCGAACGGATCAATTCGGCTTTTGCTTTAATAGCACGTTGCTTTGGATCATCAACTGAATTGATATTGTCTTTAGCTTCAAAATTAGCCTTCAATTTTGCCTTTTGTTCAGCCTCAAGTGCATCATGTTGTTCTTTAATAACGTCAAACCTCATTTTTAAATCAGATTTAGACCCTTGCAAAGCCTGAATATCTTCCATGGATGCATTAGGATCAATGGCTTTTTCAGCCAATTGCTCCTCTACTTTTTTAAGCTGTTGGCCAACAGTAACTAGATTTTGTTTAAGCTCGTACAATGTTTTCATTCAAATATTCCTCCTAAGATTGTATTGATATAAGTCACATTTTCCTTTGCTCCATCGGCAATTTGTTGTCTTTTTGCCATATCACCCACTGAAATAGGTGTTTTTTGCTGTGAAATAAGCTGTTTTGGAACATTTTTGTATCTATTTATGAATTCATCACTTATAGATGCAGCCATCGTATTAGCTTCCTGAACTACATCGCATAAGCCGTATTCAAAAGCTTCATCGGCAGATAGCCACGTTTCCGCATCCAGCATGTCCTGCAGCTTTTCATCGGATAATTTATCCCCTGCTTTTTGCAAATACACCTGTTTGCTGGAATTGCCGATACGGTCCAGATCGTCGGCTATTTTTCTCATTTCCGAGGCGTTACCCCAGGCAAAAATCCAAGGATTATGAATCATCAGCATGCTATTTTTAGGCATATAAATCGTGTCACCTGCCATGGCAATGACACTGGCAATCGATGCGGCTAAAGCATCCACATGAACATGTACGTTCGCCTTGTGCCGTTTCAGCATATTGTGTATAGCAATTCCTTCGAAAACAGACCCTCCAGGTGAATTGATATAGAGGTTGATCGTCGATAGGTCACCCAGGCGATCTAAATCCTCTTTAAAAGAGGTTGCACTTGTGTCGACTTCATCCCATTGATAGGTAACGATATCCCCATAAATAAATATGTCCGCTGAACTGGAACCGTCAGCTGACATCTTCATCTTCCAAAACGTGTTCTTTTTCGGTTTCCCCACGCTCTTTCACCCCCTTTCGCTCTGCTGGATCCATGTTTAATGGATACATGTCACCGGAGATCCAAAGCTCAGCTGCCTTTCCGCCTTCTGGTGGCAAATCCTCATACATCCTGACTTCATCTGGCTTCATCCCAGCACTTCGGAGCATCATTTGATAAAACTGCGTCCTTGCCGCTGTATCTCCGCGTAATAGTGCGCCAAGGTTAAATTTGAAGTAATATCCGGCTTGTCTTTCTTCGGACGTGAGCAGTTTTCGATTCATTTCCTGCTCATACTGCCTAACGGTAGGCGTTAACGTCATTTGGACAAACTGGATCATCATCTGCTCTGCATTACTTCCTTGACTATCTTCATTTAAAAAACTTGTTGGTAAATTAAACACGTTTGCGACCCTCGAACGTGTTATTTTTTCAGAAGCCAGTGTATCTGAAGCGACATACTTACGCTCCATATTTTTCACTGTTACCCCTGGTTCCTGAAACAAAATTCCGCCATTTTCTTTGTAGAATCGCTTGAAATCATCCACAATTCGCTGTCTTTTTTCAGTGTCTACGTTTGCTCCATATTCCAGGATGAAACTGTCTTTCTTCTGCATTTCGGACAGGCTAAATTCTTGGACAGCCTTATCATACTCCAACGTATTTTTCAGCACCTCAATGGGACTAATCCCTTTCCAGCGAGCCGTACCCGTGATGTGCTTCACATGAAACATGTTCATGTTATGGATATAATACGTTCCGTCTATTCCCCGTACTTCATACCACAAATGACCGTCGTCTTGATTGAGAATAGGCGTAACATAAACCGGATCAACCGGAATTAAAGCTTCAGGCTGTAGCCTAATGTCCCTCATAATCACAGCATAGCCGTTCCCTGTTTCGTTGCGGGATACTTCCATTTTATTCAGCCATTCAAACCCTGACATATTGGGATTTGGGCGATGAATCAGCATATCCGCTATCTCATTCATCTGAATGTCATAGTCTTTGTATAGTTTCAGTGGCAGACAGGATAGCGCATTTGCAAGGCGGCTCACCACGCTAAATATGGTTTCATTTGTGGCCAGTTTCGTGTTATCTATCCCCCAAAACCTTCTCCCAAACCACGTGGAGAAATCACCGGAGCCGCCTTTCCAGCCTGATATAGCCCCTCTCATGGCAGATTTCATTTTTCCAAACCATCTCACATTTCCACCCCCTCTCAATGAAAGAGATCACCCACAGAAAGAAATTCAATGTTTCCATTCCCTTGCGGCGCTACAAGCTTTTCCATGACGAAAACATGAGCATTTAATAACGCTGCAAAACCGTCAATTTTCCGGTATCTGTTTTGTTTCGTTGGCCGCCAATTTCGATTACTATCTTGAGTCAATTTCACGTTGTTGATATACCATCTGAGTAATTTATTTTCATTCGTAATCACTTTTCCGTCGTAAAACATTTCTTTCAAGTCGGAAAGTGGTTTGGTTAGTGTCTCGGCTCCCTGTCTGACAATCTCGGTTTGAAATCCGTAGGATTCTAAAGCCTTAACCAGACGAAATGCCTTCGCCCTATCGTAAGCGATCTTTTCAATACTGAATGTTTTGGAATGGTTAACGAACCAGTCATAAATCATCTCAAACTCCACATATTCGGCTTCACAAACCGTTAACGATCCATCTTCTACAAACTGCATGTATGGTATTTTCTCATTGTTAGCCAGCACTTTCTTTCGAGGTATCCAGGAATGAGACAACACGAATATTTCTCCCGTATCCAGCGGAAATTCAAGGCAAGCTGAGGTGAAGTCCTCTGACTCTGATAGGTCAAAAGATCCTATAGCCGTCTTCCCGTTTAAGGAATCGATATCTAAATGCTTGTTATTTTTCCTAAGCGTGTTGAAGTCAATAAAAGACATTTCATCTGCTTTTACAAAAATATTGAACCGTTTGACAATCATATCTGATCGTTCAGCAGGAATGTTTTTTCTTTTCTCCCACGCATTTTTCAGCTTTTCAAGGTCATAGGTGACCCCTAAGTTAGGATTGGCTTTCCCCCACATTTCGGGGTTATCAATTTCTTCTTCGCTGTCTAATTCAGCCATATAATAAAAAGTACGTTCGTCTGAAACTACGCCCTCAAGGACATCTGCACCAAGCTCATAATAATCCACTAAGGGACCGTCTAGCTGATAGCCGGCAGTCGTAATATAAAGCAATAATGGCTGTTCCCGTGTATCTGTTGAGTTCTTGATGATGTTAATTAAATCGTAATTTTTATACTCATGAATCTCATCAAATACGGCTAAGTGCGTGTTTAATCCGTCCAGTTTTTCTGAATCAGAAGCCTGAGGTTCAATGATTGAGTTGGTTTGCTCGTATTCAATAACATCCCTCAATGCTTTTAATTTTTTCTTAAGCTGAGGGGATGCCTTAATCATTTTCTTACATTCATCAAAGATGGTTTTGCGAACCTGTTTCATGCTATTGGCTAATACATACACATCAGCCCCGCGTTCGCCATCTTTTGTGCAACCATAAATAGAAATTCCAGATGCAAGACCCGATTTTCCGTTTTTTCTGGCAATAAAAATAAGACCCTCTGTAAAGCGTCTTAATCCCGTTTCTTTATGCACCCAGCCATACAGATTGCCAAGGATAAAATGTTGCCAGGGTTGCATGATCATCTGTTTAAACTTTCCCTTAGATGGTTTACAGAACCTTTCTATAAAGACAATGGGACGATGGCCTTTTTCCTCATCGAACACATAGGGAAAGTCCTTACTTCCTTGTCTTTTTAGATCATCTAAATGCCTTTTTCCAGCTAACATCACCTTATGGCTTGCCAAAATGTGACCTTGTACCACCTGCTCAGCATACCAATTCGTCAATAACTCGGAAGAAGGTTGCGATAAGACCCCCGGAAGACTAGAATTCGTCGAAGTCATCATCTTCATCACCTGCAACTTTCTTGCGCTGAGCAGGCGTTAATCCAAGTGATTTCAACAGGTTATTCAGTGTTTGAACAGTCTTTGTCAGTTCGATTGAAAGGGGGTTTTTCACTAAATTTGTGGCCCCTGCTTTATTGGTATATTCATACATAAGCTCTGAATTTTTGATTTCTTTTTGGAGTCGCCGATAAAACTGGTGCGTTTCAATATATAGCTGAATCAATTGTTCATCCGATTCTTCATAAGCTTCTCCTAAATATTCTCTCAATAATTTTGAAGTAGGTACTGCCATTTCAAGTTACCCCCCTTTCATGAAAATTTATATTTGGTGTGAACGATGGGGTCCGTCGGTTTAGGGAAGCTCTTAGCTCCTAGAAAAAGGGTGGGGGGGTATGCTAAACATACTCCCTATTCGCTTTTTCTATATGAACCTTGATCTTCTTACTAACCTGTTTTCCCCCATTACCATGCTCTTCGTTGTGACAACTTAAGCAAAGACTCTCTAAGTTATCCATGTCCAAACCCTTACTCCAGTCATCTGTAAGATGCACGATATGGTGTACCATGTCAGCTTGTGTTATCCTTTGCTCCTTTAAACATTGTTGACAGAGGTAATGATCTCGAATGAGTACTGATTCCCTACACTTCTTCCACGCTGATGAGTTGTAAAAGTTTCTGGCTTCTTTGTTCCTTTTATATTTGTCATACCCCCTGGCTTGTTCTTTCTTATCTGTTTGCATGACTCTCAATCCTAGTTTTAAGATCATCACTGGCCTTGACTATATCTGCAAATAACTTCTTGTATTTTCTTTTATACTCTTCTTTTAATTCTATCTTCCGTGTTTGCTTATGTTTCTTTTCGATGTCTAAAAGTCGTTTTTGCTCCTTCCGGATCGCCGCATCAGTATAATAAGATACATATTCCTTAGAACAGTGTGGGCAGGTAAAGTAATTTTTCTCTATCCCATCCCGTAGCCTTTTTGCTTTGAGTCTACTAATAGTAAATTCCTTGTTGCATCCTTCTTTACAGGTTACTTTCATTCAGGAAACCTCCTCATCTTCTATGAAAAATCATCTGCATTACAAAGATTCTTTATCCAAAACAGAGCATCAAACTTCATGATTTCCCCCCCTTTTTTTCTACACGTGTAAAAACATATGTATTTCCTATTTACACGTGTTATTACATGTGTTATAATTAAATCAGAAAGGAGGTACATATGATAAACCTCACCAAAGCATACTCATCAAGAGAGGTTATCAAAATCTTAAGAGAGGATGGCTGGATACATAAAAACACCGAAGGCGATCATTGGCACTTCATACACCCTACTAAAAAAGGAAAGGTGACTGTACCCCATCCGAAAAAAGGCTTGAAACGCCGAACAACAAAAAGTATCTTTGAGCAGGCAGGGCTTATATAAGTCCTGTCTCTCCCAAGGAGGTTTATATATATGAAGTACATTTACCCTGCTGTTTTTAGTCCTGGCGAACCAGACGAAGGAGGCTTTACTGTCACATTCCCTGACTTGCCAGGCTGCATATCTGAAGGCGATGATCTGGAAGAAGCCCTGCGCATGGCAAAGGACGCTTTAGGCGGCCACCTCTATCTGATGGAAGAGGACGGCGACGAAATACCGCGGCCGTCACAACCAGACTCTATACAGCTTGAAACTGGAGAATTCGTTTCTCTAATTCAGGCTAATACCAACTTTGTCCGGGAGCGGATTAGAAACAAGGCTGTGAACAAAACGCTTACCATCCCAAAATGGCTTAATGATGCAGCAACTGAGGAAGGAATAAACTTTTCTCAGACGCTCCAGGATGCACTAAAACAAAAACTTGATATCAAAGTAAATGACTTCTCCTGATGGGGAAGTCTTTTTACATAAAAAAGCCATGCCTTTTGGCATAGCTCATTTGCTTTAGGGAGTAACCTGAAGTTTCTCTTTCACTTTGGTCGGTAAATCGTTTTTTTGGACTTCTTCGTAGCTGGTAACAACTTTTTCGCCGTCCTTGCTTTTCAGATAAAGGCGCAGATAAGCATCCTCTTTGAATTTCTCTCCGGTAGGTTTCCCAAAAGTTACTGTAATTTGTTTCCCTTCATCATTATAACTAGGGAGCGTGTACTGGTATCTACCATCTACTAGTTTGCCTTCGCCTTTAATTTGGGTGTAAGCCTGATCTTTAAAGCTTTTGTTAAAATCGCACCCGGTCAATAACAAGGCAAAAATGAACAAAATACCGAAATACAAAGTATATTTTCTCATGCTTCGTTAACTCCTTTATACTCTTGATGTTTATAATTGTATTTTAGCAATATTTTGTTCCTTTTTTGATCGATTTACATTACAAAAGACTGATCAAACTTACATTTCTGTCATCCTTTGTGGCCTATGATATTATCTTATCTCACTTTTTACCAAATGGTCTGCAAGATGTCTGCAAAATCTCTGCAAAAAGTCTGCAACGTTTTTAATTTGCGTCTTCGTATGTCTCCAAACGAAGAGCAAATGCCAATCGATATAACGCTTTTGCTTTTGCATAATAGTAGCTGCGTTCACTCATGTGTAAATCTGTATATACATAAATGTCTGTTACGTCCTCATCCTGCAGGTATCGTTTCTCTACGATCTGCCGTTGAATATCGGAGAGCCTGCTTACCGCCTTAATAACCTGTTCGTATTCGCGCTGAAGTTGTTCTTCCCTGTCCACATTCCATATTGCTATGTCTTCACTCTGTTTAGATATGGCGTTCGTGTTTCCGTGGAAGCGAGGTGTGTAAGATGTTGTTGTTTTCACTTCTCTGCGAATGAATCCGAACTGTTTGTATAGCCTTGCAGATTCCAGGCGTTCCTCCACCCGCCGCCATGTTTCTTTTTCATTTAACTTGAACATGGATGTTTGTTCCATCAGCATCCCCCTCACAATCCGGGCAGTTCATTTAATCAACTCACAAATGGCTCGTTTGAGTATCCTTTCTCTTTCCTCAGCGGCATCAGTTCGAGCCTTTTGATTTTGATGTGCTTTTGCCATCTCGTCTATAAGATGCAGCGCAACTTGCCCAGCATTGTAACGTACATTAGGACTTTCGAACTCTCATTTTCATTTTGCATCATGTGGATTTGCTCTTTTAACACTTTCAACACATCACGAAGCTCTGGATCTTCAACTAATCTAATCACCCTCTGTACCTCCTATCTTCTGTACCTCCCTGCCCCTGTAATGAACCTTTTTCTAAAACCGTAATAAGCCAGGAATAGTGAAAAGATTTGATTTCAGGTACAAAAGTACTTGTTTTATGATGTATTTGTTTTTCGATCAAATACATTTCTCCCAACTCTTCGAGTGCATTTAATTTTTGAAATAATTCTGCCTTGGTATCGGCTGTATATGTTTTTATTCTGGTCATGGCAGTATTACTCATCCTCTGTACCCCTTTCCCATACTACTTCCATTTTTAACCCGGCATCAAAATCATCTATGCGTATAACCTCTGTTTCAGTTGTATCTAATACTACTGTCATAGTGTCTTCACTTACTTTTTTTACTAAAGCATATGTGTCCCATTCATACCCATCTTTGTCATAACCGGAGATATAAACGGCATTTCCGATTAAAGACCGGTCAAACTCTTTTTTCGCTATAAACATCCGTTCTCATTCCTCCTTTGGTTTGGTAGGGAGAAGGCTGGTGCCCTCTCCTTATTCGTCTACTTTTTTCCATGATAGAGAGATGAAATCTTGAGCAGACTCATTGACAATGTCAAAGATTCTGTCCGCTGCTTCTTCTTCACTGAGTCCTTCCAATTCCTCGTCCTCAATTTCAATTACATCTTCTCTACATGCAGCTGGATACCCGATGCTGAGTTTATATTTTATTTTCATAGTTAGCCCTCCTTATTTGATCATTTATTGCTTTTATTGCTGATAGGATCGGATAGACTTGATATGGGCTTACAGCGTTTCCGAGACCGTAACATCTGTCCAACCTATCGGGAATCCCATTAGTGCTTCTAGATACCGGGGGTCCAAATATGTGCCAATTAGATCTGGGAATCGGTCTCCAATCACACCAACTAGCATTTTTCCATGTTTCCCATTTTTCTCTGACGGAGCTAATGGCCTTATTTTTTTGTGGTCCTGACTCTTTGTTGGAGTAGGCAACAACGAATACCCTATATCGTTCGTGATCGCCGTCGACGGCGAGAGCTGGTATATGAAATGCCATTGCGGTGTAGTTGAGAGTTTCCAAGTCAGTAAACACCTGGTCGAGCCCCATTGTGATGTGCCCACTAACGTTTTCACCAAGAAACCAAGAGGGTGATAATTCATCCAGGATTCGAGTAACTTCTGGCCAGAGCCATCTGTCATCCGCCTGGCCTTTTCGCTTCCCGGCGTAACTTTCACCTTGGCAAGGATATCCTGCTGAAATAAGGTCAATTGTTCTACCTGTTCCAATGATTCCATCCCTTTCTAGCACCTCCCGTGTGAGTGTACATACATCGTCATATATGGGTGTGTTCGGCCAATGTCTTCTCAGGACTTTTTGCGGAAAGTGTTCTTTCTCGCAGAAAGCAACTGTTTCAATCCCGGCCCACTTTGCCGCAAGGTCAATTCCACCGATCCCCGAAAATAGACTGAGTTTTTTCATTCACTCTATCCCCTCCCTACCATCTTGACACCGTAAAGCTTGCAATAACTTCTCCGACTGGGTTTTTTTGTTCCCTGATGTGGCTTTTCGAAAGGAGGGTTGGCTTGTAATTTCTATACAGTCTCTCCCATCTCTCTGCATTTTCAGATGTCTCATAAGCCCAAATCTTATAATCTTCTACGTGACTATCTGGTTCTGTATCACATCCACAGTCACACCAATCTCGCTCAATGATTTTTTCTAATACATCTTTATCTTCTGTTACATACACTTCATCGCTGTATGTGTTCATCATCAAATAGAGTTGATCATATTCTCCCACATTAGGCAGCTCGCTTTTGATATACCTAACGGCGTTATAAACGGAATCGAATTTTTTCACTTTATTAACCTCCTAAACTTTTAATCTTGCCTTACAACCGGTACATACCCTTATAAGCTGCCTATCCTCGTATTTGAGTTTGAACCGGTATCCAGCACACTCCGAACACCTTCCAGGGGCTTGTTTCAGGTCCTCCAGCGTCCGTTTTGACGGATTTTTGTCCTTGGGTGACCGTTTACCCCTACTCATATCTTTCCAGCTCTATTTCCACCCTTGGACGCCGTCTATCAATCACATAATCCATCACATGTGGCAATGCCGTTTTGTCGTTTTCATAAATCCTGGCATCTTCCAAGGCATCTAAGAGTATTTTTAGACCATTGTGTGTATCTCGTTTAATGGCATTAGGGTAATAAAACCAGATTTTAACTATCACCTTATCCTTTGAAGTCTGCCACTTATTTTGCAGCCGCCACTCAGTTGCCTGAATAACTGCCTCGTCAAACCATTTTCTGGCTTTTGCTGAGTATACTTTTATTGCCCTACCTTTTACGTAGACATTTCGATACATATGGTTAACAGAAGGTATTGTTCCTGCTATAACGAGCCTATTCATATCCCTTCCCCCTTGCCCCTCCTGGGCGGTCTTTTATCTCACCGTGCCTAAATAAATCCATTATGAGTATTGCAACTTCGTCGGGGTCCCTGGAAACAGATTTGGACATGTCGTCAATACTAATTCCTTGTTCCCACATCGTTTTAATGCGTTTTATGTCTGTAAGCGACCACAGAAAATCTAAATCCTCGCAAACGATTATTTTATTCATGGCTTACTAGTCCTCTTCCAGCTCTTGTTTGTCTGCCTGATATTGCTCGATTCCCCGTCTTAAAAACTCGTCAAAGTCTTTATCAAACAGTTCATAATCATCTATCTGCTCGTTCATGTTAGCCCTCCCTCATCCGGTAATTTAAATCTTTGTTGCCGATGATGGTCACCGTCATCCCGCGAGCCATGTCGCGGAGTCTGCTGCCAATCGCTTCGTCTATGTCCACCATCTGAGCAAAGTTGCGTTCGGAACTGATGAGCATGGGCAGTTTCTGGAGGTTACGGTAATTGATAATGGCGAAGAGCTGTTCTTTCTGCCATTCGGTTGGCTCGCTACGACCCTTGAACAGATCGTCTATGAAAAGCACTTCTGCCTGTTGCAGCCTCCTCACACGCTCGTCTAACTGGTCCAAGTCTTTTCTAAGCTCGTTAAATCCCTCGACGTAGGGAAAGTAGACCACTCCGATTCCTCTGGCCAGGAGGTTATTTGCCACTGCCATAAGCAGGTGTGTCTTCCCAGCACCAGGACGACCCAGCAACGCAATGCTGTTACTCCTCTGATTCCGGATCTTGTCAAAGTCCCTGACGTATTCACACGCTACCGCGTAGGCTTCCCGGACAATCTCGTGTACTTGGCCCAACTCGAAGTTATCAAACGTCTTCTTGGCAAACTCGTCTGTTATGGCTGATGCTTGAAACAGTCGCTGCAGTCTTCTCTTTTCGACACAATCGCAGGTGACCCACACATCCATAAGCCATTCTTCCCCGTTCACGATCTGAGGGGATTTTTTAAAATAGCCAAACTCGTCTTTGCACTTGTGACAGGCGTAATTAGCTTCTACCGGCTTTTGCCAGATAGGCGAACTCGCTTTCAGTTCCTCCGCTCGCTGCTTTATTTTTTCCAGGTCTAGACCCTTTAGAGCGTCCCCCAGACTCTTCATGCTGTTCCTCCTTCCACGGCTCATCTATACCACCTGAACGCCAGTTTTTTAATATGCCGTCTACGTAACCAAGATTTCGTTTGCCTTTTACCACTGCCTTTTTCATAGCTTCACATACCCAACGATCCCCATATTCGCTGCACATATCCTTCAGTCGGTCTGCAAGTACTGGACTCAACATACCAAACCCTTCATGCTCAAACATGCGAAACGGATCCTCTTGACGACTACGACTACCGGAAATCTGTTCTAGTTCTGTTCTGTTCTCTTCAGTTCTCTTCTCTTCTGTTCTGTTCTGTTCAGAGGGAATCCCCCGGAAATTCCCGGAATCGTCAGGAATATAGTCAGGAAATTTTGATTTTGTACGCTTGTGAAGTCCTTGCTGATGCTTTTCAAAGTTTAATATTTGAATGATCTTTTCACCTTCGGCTTCGTACCACAAAATCAAGCCTGCCGCGGCTAAACGGCCCAGTGCTTCCTCTACATTACGTACCGTTTTATCCAACATCGGAACCACCAATGCCTTTACCTTAGCCGGTGATCCTACCATTCTTCCAAAATCATCCGTGTGTGGTATCATCCAAGTGAAAAGCAGCATGTCGAAAATGTCTGGTAGCATGTTTACTTTTTCCGAAATTGATATGACTTTCGAGATCATGCGCTTTTCAGCCATTCCCTGCACTTCCTTTCCTTACTTTTCGTTTGATATAAGTTCCGGGAACTTCCCGGAATGTTAAGGAAAACCTCGCCAATCATGGCAAATCCTTTATCACAGCCTCTATACAGGCTTTTATGATTCTCTTCGACCGTTCACCTTCGGGTGTCCCGTCTAAAAAAGCGTGACAATCCCGGCACAGGTGTAGGAGATCTGTCACTTTCGTTTTATGAGTTAGCTTTCCTCTGCTTGTAATATGAGCACGGTCTGTGGCTCTTGCTGCGCCGCAACATTCACAAACACCTTGGCTGCGTTCTTTTAGTTTTGCATCGACAGACGGGCTAATCTCGCCCATCTGCTTTTGCGTAAATTTTACTCGTTTACTTTTTACTTGTTCCGATTTTGGGTAAGGTCTGAAAGGTAGATTCATGCCCCACCACCTCCTATGTTTAAATCAATCCGGACTCGTAAGCGAAGCTCATGTAAATGCTCTGTGAGCGAAGTAAATTCATTTCTCCAAAATTGCATCTTCTCATACGCTTCTGCTTCTTGTTCCCGAAGCTCCATAATTGCAAGTTCTGCTGTTGTGACTTTATCCTTTGTATTTGCCGCCTTGACTGCAGCAAAGGTATTTTTACGGCTGGCATAGATGCGTTTATACTGACCGTCCATGTAGGCGGATACCCGGCCCATAAGAGTATGAGCCTGGGTTAGTAACTGTATCTTTCGGATCAATCCGCCAGGTGAATCATCGTCAAATTGTTCCGCCTGCTTCCTATATGTTTTGATGTCGTTTATATATTGCGTAACGTCCATGGCAGCACCTAGAAGGGGAGTTCATCATCTGAAATGTCTAGTGGTGTGCTAGAGTCGTAGAAAGGGTCTTCAGGGCGTTTATTTTCATTTTTACTTGATTCAAGAAAGCGCACATTATCAGCCACAACCTCGGTTACATAGATTCTGCGGCCCTCATTGTTCTCATAATTACGCACCTGGATTCTTCCTTCTACTGCCGTCAAACGGCCTTTGCGAAGGTGATTGGCACAGGCTTCCGCGGTTTGTCTCCACGTCACGATATTAATGAAATCCGTCTCTCGCTCACGCGTTTGCTGGTTCATATACGGACGGTCTACCGCCAGGGTAAACTTGGTGACAGCTACACCGGATGGAGTATATCTTAATTCCGGATCTCTCGTCAGTCTGCCGATTAAAACAACCCTATTCAGCATCCTTTTGTGCTCCCTTCGCTTTTTCTTGTATTTGCTGTGTTAGTATTTTCTCTGAATCTTTTTTATGTTTGGCAACAAATGCTTCTACCCCATCTAAGCTCCCGTATACGGTCGTATATTTAGCTTTTATAACCGGAGTAATGGCCCCTGTCTGTTTCTTCCCGCCGCTCGTAGTATCAGGTTTTCGATCTCCATTATTTCTTTCATCTACGCCAGTATCTCCCTCTGGATCATCCCCAGTTGGTATCATAAAAGCTTTCATTAGAGCATATTTTTGTGCACCAGTTATAGCTTTATAAGTACCCTTATCTCCAGAATCCTGACCTTCACCGAAAGTGCTAAACGTAATTGTTTCACCGCTTTCACCATCCATGAAAGTAAATTCCACCTGAACAGTTGCGATATATTCAATGTATCCTTTTCGGTTTTTATGTTCTCGGATACTTTGCGATTTTACATTAGGGATCATGATTACTTTTCTGCCGGCTAATTCTTCACGTACTTTTTCATTTACATCTGCTTCAGTTGCATATTTGTAATTGTTGAAAGAGTTATAACCAGTTTTTTGGATGTATTTCACAGAATCCATTACCTCTGCAAGCTTCTTAACAAGAGTCATTTCAGCCATGATTAAACCTCCAGTTTGATGACAAGCTCATCAGGCTGTTGCTCCACAGTAATACCTTCTACCGCTTGACCATCTGGATCATAAATAAGTCCATTATTAAGCTTAAATTGCTTTTTGATTGCTACCTTATCAGGCTCTTCCTTGACCCTAACAAACTCAGTTAAATCATTTGATTTGAGGTGATTGATCAATGCCGCGTCATTGTAATGCCATTTAGGCTGCTTCTTCCGGAAGCTAATTGCACCGTAAGGAGTCTTTTCCTTGAACTTCGGATCCTCGTCTCTTTTACGGATTGCGTATTCACTTATCAACCCGCGGAAAAAATCTTCATTGTTTTGAAGGCTTTCTAATTCCTTATTTCTGAAATGCTGCAGGCGTTCAATCTCAACATCTATCAACTCATTAACTTCTAATTTCTTGGCCTGAAGTGCCGCCATTTTGCGCAGCACCCAAGATAAGGACTGGACATCCTTCACCTCAAACCTTTGTCTTGATTCTTCCGTTAACTCTTCTACCTCTTGAATTTCATGAAGTTGTAATGCATTAATCATGCCGTTTCCTCCTCAATAGCTTTTATAATTTCATGGTTCAATAATTGCTGTTGCTCTGATTTATTTACATCCTGCAGATATTCCCTATGCTCCAGAACAAGTTTAAGCATTCCGAGGTGAACGGTTGCCACATGAACCACACCGCAAAACATATTCAGGATTTCTATGTGATTGTGGCCTGTCTCCCGATAAGCTAGTTTTTCATCTGGTTCCCAATCCTTGACGACAATGTATTCTTTTCCGTCGTAGAGAAGAGTCATGGGTACCTCCTTGATCATTTTTGATGTATTGTGCTATCATGACCGTAATGTTAGTTTTTCAAGTAGGGCAATTGTTGTGCCATCAACAATTGTCCTTTTTTATTGAGCATCTGGAATCCCGTACTTCCGTCTTATTTCTTGTAGCTCTTCATGCAACATTTCTACTTCTGCAGGATCTTCTGAAAACAGATATTTTTCATAGACACTCATGTAAAGATCATAAATTCCTTGACCGGTCATATATTACACCTCCTTGATCCAGTCGAGCTTTCCATTTCCCTGTTTGAACCTCATTTACAAATTGTTCAAAACCTATTCGATGTTTCAGCCAAACATTGAAAATGACATAATAGTTCCCTAAACGTTCAAGAGATTCATCTGATATTCGAACAACTGCCACCTTAGCATCATCTAAAATTCGTTGGGCAGTCGTCCGAATTGTTTCCTGCGCTCTGCAATCGGCTACCATGCGGAGTACTTCCCGGCCCTTTAATAAACCAGTAGCATACACAACACCAGTTTTCTTTCCTGTCTCTTTGAAGAGTGTTTCTGATAGAGTCATATCCATTCCCCTTTCAAATATTTTCCTTTCTGATAGAATGGAAGTTGTCGAGACTTATCATTCTATGTAGAAAGGAAAGTATAAACATGTATACAATCCAACAATTACAAGCTCTAGATTTTTTGGTTAAGTCTATTACCAAAACAAATGGATACGCCTTGTATCAAAGAAATTTGAAACTCGTGATTGAACTCAATAATTCGTATTGGTACGGCGATTTTGTTGAAATGGAGAATAGACAGGTGCGACAACTGTACATTGATCATCTTGGTGATATTGAATGTGACTCTTACCATGCCCGCGATGGAAACAAACCAACAACTATACTCAAACAAATTTCAGAAACTTTCGATAAAACCCTCGAAGGGTTACCAAAAAGTAATTTTGGCCGTAATCCATTTACCAAACTTGATAACTTACCTTTGTTCTTTGAAACAATAGTTAAAGTACTAAGTGAAGCAAAAATAACTGAGGTACCGACTCCATTCCGCCCTTATTTACTCAATGCTCACACAATAGATGGTAAGTTTCATTTGCCATTTATTGATCTCGAGAACGAGAGGATAAAATTAGTTTCAATAATCGATATTACTGATTAATTCTTTTGTAATACCTTCTAATCTCATCAAATATTTCTTTTTCTTTTTCAACTTCTGATTTTGATTCACAATCAAGAATTTGGGAGATTCGTTTTTTCAAGTGGAAAGACGGATCTCTTTCTATTTCTCTTTGTGGCAAGATCTGAAATGCCCAATTTACCCAATCAAGAAATTCATATTTATTCATTTCCTCTATTTCTTGTGAGTTTGGTAAAACGGGTTCAAGTTCTCTTCCGTGTTTATTCATGTGTATATTCTCCTTTCCATGTCTGAGTTGATTTATTGATTTGATTCCCCAAGTCATCTACTTTTTTACTCAAATGGTTGATTAACGTAGACAGAGAATGAACGTCTCGTTGCAGGTCAATCAGCCTTTTTGTTTGTGAGAGCAATTCTTTCCCCGCCCAGCTATTGGGTTCTACGATTACCGTTTCTATTGATTCATGTTCTTTGAATACTTGTTCCATTGTTTTCACGGCATTTTCATTACCTTCAAATATTTCTTGAAGTTCTTTTTTCTCTAACTGCGCGCGTTCTCTTGGTTGATTGGATTCCCACATTTTTTCTATTTGATTGATTAACTCTGAAGGGCTAATGTCCCCTTTAATCAAAAATGTAGGTTTGATGGTTTTCGTTGCAGCAGTAGCCTTCTTTTCGTGAAAATAATTTTTAATTTCTAAAATCCGAATTGTTGCTTCAGTGGGACCAATAATACTCTTTTTTAAATCAATGCATACGTCCAGGATTGCGCGAAACAAGTCCATTTCATCTTCTAATGGGTTATTAGCAGTGATATATCCTTCGATTTTTTTCATGCTGTTTCTCCTTGTTTGAATTTATTTACAAAGTAAACTTGCCCCTTACCCGTAACTTTTGTAGTTTTGGTTATCCTCGTACTTCCGTCTGGATTAGCAATAGTCCTAGTTTTGATTTCAAACAATCCAAGTTCCATTGATTTTTGCGTCGGAAGATTTCGGTAATCTCCTTTCCTTCCCAGGTATCCCTCTGCGCGGAGCCAATTGAAGAGTCTGTTCTGCCCTACATTGATGCCGTTTTGCTTAAGTAGTTTTGCAAGTTCACCTATAAGGATGGAACTTTTTGAAGTCTCAAGCGCTTCAGCAAAGATTACCTTTGGTCTATCCTGTTCAATTTGCGATTCCAGCAACTTTCTAGCTTCTCTTTCTTCCTTTAGCTTTGTCGCCGCTTGTATGAGAAAGTCAGGATTGTCCAGTAGCTCGTCAGTCGCATACATTCCTGTTTTGCGGATAGCCGGGAGAACTTCGTGTGTAACCCAGCGCTTAAACTGTTTTGCTTCGGGTTTACGGCTGGTTAAGATGAGAGAATACAATCCGGGCTCATTTACAAACCAAACATTCCGATTCTGACCTGATACAAACAATGTTTGGGTCAGCTTTTCGTCCTCATCCAACCTCTTAACTGCCATGGATACATCTGAGTGATCGAGAACCGAACAAATATCTTTCGCTAACCACCACGGCTGTCCGTCTTTCATAATCACGCGAACGTCTTTTCCGGTGAAGTTAAACACTTGTAATTGATTCATTCGCCTACTCCTTTCTTTTCACGTAGCCTTTTTGTATCCATTCCGGGCGTGGGTAATATTCTTCATTCCCTTCAATCAGGAATCCTATAGGTACCTTTTCCCCTGCCTTTCTATCCGGCATCTTGGACTCAGCTTTTTCTGTCCATACCCACGGGTTCGGTTTAGCTTTTTGGTTCATTTTCGTTCTCCTTTAGCTGTTCTTCGCAAAATTTTATGCTGTCTTCGAGTTTCCTTTTTATTAGCGCCCGTAGCTCACTGTCTATGGTGATATCCATAAAAACCATCGTTTCATCTTGAGTCCACACATAGAGCCATCCGTGATAACTGTTGATTTTATTAAGCTGTGACTTAAGTTGTTCGAGATGTCTTTTTATAGATTCTATTTCATTCATTTTCTTGCTCCCTCCTCTGATTTTGGCGTAATGATATCAAGGGCATATTCAATTTTGTCTACATCCGTTTCTAATTGTTTTAGCTCAGCTTTGATATGCTGTATTTTGGTTTCAAACTCATATTTCTTTATTAGAAGTAACAGGTGGGGATCCGTCACAGTTTCGAGATGTTCTTCTTCGCGCAAGTGTATTCTCCTATTGCCAGATACCGTATTTTTTACCTTGTCAATGTCTAGGTAGCAGATGTCATATCTCCACTTTCCATATTTTTCCGGAAACGTCTTGCTTACTATTTCTACAATTTTTTGTCCTCCCTGTAGCATTGCGAAATCGCCTACTTTAAACTTGCTATTTGGCTTGCTTTTTTGATTCATTCACCTTCAGCTCCTTATTTGATTTGGTAAAGCTAAACCGTACTTGGACTCATCAAGGAGTGTTATATAGGTGGTACCACGGCGCTTCCAAAGCCCAACCACCTTGTATATACGATCATTTTCAAATCCGATAAGATGCGTTCCCTTTTTCGGGTCCCAGGTGCCTCCACCGCTAAGCAGCCGCACCGTATCCCCTGGATTAATATTCATTGACTTCAGCTCCTTTTTGGTTATTTCGAAAATGACGCTTCCAATTGTTTGATCTTTTCGTCCAGTTCTTCCTTCCACTCTTCATCATTCGCAAGATGGGCTACAAAAGTGAGTTGTTTGAGTTCATCTAACTTATAAACCAGATCAGCGTTTTGTTTTAAACATTGCCATAACTCTCCAAACTCCGACTTAGAGTGATTTTCGAACAGAGCGAATAGATTGCTATGTTTCATACAAAGTTCAGCCAGCCTTCGGTGTACGGGGTGTATGCCAATTTTAATTTCTGACATATCAGAGCTCCTTTCTAAGCCTTATCCCTCACTATTTTCAAAGCCTCAACCATTTTTCCCCGATCAGGTGAGTATGTCGCGACAAACTCCAATCCTTTTGGTGTAGAAACATTAATAGTTCCAGGAGTTTTGCCTAATTTAACTGAGGCAATGGCCTTAACAAGTGCCTCGGGTACTCTTTTCTTGCATTCAATCGTATGATCCATTCCCATTAACTCCCTCCGAATGAGCTTTTAAATAACACAATGATATTCACAATATCATTTTTGGTAAAAAAAATATCATTCTATATAATGTGATATTGACAATATCACATAGACAAGGTATACTATCTTTGTCGAGATGTAGTATACCGAAAAATATCCGGAAAAAGTTCTTGCGGGTTCTTTCCATAAAGTTCACAAAATCTTTGTAAAACGAGAACACTTGGGTTAACGGAACCATCTTCTAATTTTCTAAGGTGTATTTGTGAGATGCCTAGTTTATTCGCTGCCGCAGGTCTAGGCAACCCTAGCGACTCCCTGCAAGCACGAAGATATTTTCGTTTCAAGTTATCACCTCCTATGTGTTTGATTATAAGCGATATTTGTAATATCGTCAATATATTTTAAATATCTTTTTTTAAAAAAAAGGAGGCGTTCTGAATGAATGTTGGAGATAGGATTAAGGATCTTCGGATTAAGAAGAAATTGACCCAAAGTGATATGGCCAAAAAAATTGGTACTGGTAGAGCAAATTATGCACACATGGAAAACAACAGGGTGGAGATAAAACATGAATTCCTTCAAGCAATTGCAAAAGAATTAGATGTAAGCACTGATTACCTCCTAGGCAATTCGAATTCTACAGTGTCTGATGCACACGACCTAAAAAAGTTCCTAGATCAAAACATGATATTATTTGACGGTATTCCACTGACTGAGGAAGAGATATCTAGGATTAAAGGATATCTTGATGCACTGATTTCTAGGGGAGGTAAGTAAGATGTTCTCTAATTCCCTTGAGGATTTCTTTGGTCCGGAAGTTGACATTTATGCAAGGGTATCTTCAGAGGATCAGCAAGAAAGAGAAACCATCGAAAATCAAATTGAATACGCCACAAAGTATTGTGAACTAAATAAACTTACTATTAGAGAATGGTATCTTGATGACGGAATAACAGGCACCATCCCTCTCCGTGATCGACCTGCAGGAGCAAAATTGATTAAGGATGCCCAAGAAGGGAAATCAAAAAAGATACTCATCTTTAATATGAAAAGGCTCGGAAGAGTTGCTAGGGTGACATTAGATGCTGTTTACGAACTAGAAAAACATGGGGCCAAAATTAAAAGTATGACTGAACCGTTTGATACTTCCACTCCCGCGGGGCGTTTTATACTTACCGTTTTAGCAGGCCAAGCTGAATTAGACCGCGATACAATGCTTGAAACAATGTGGCATGGTGCTAATAGGGCAGCAAGGAAAGGAAAATGGCTAGGCGGTATCGTTCCTTATGGATATAAGAAAAACCATGATGGGTTTCTGGAGATCAATTGCGATCCCTTGCCAGGCAAAGAGGATATGTCAGAAGCATCAGTCATTGAACTTTTGTACCATCTATGTGTAAACGGAAAAATGTCTACAATACAAATCGCTGATTACTTAAATGCTTTGGGAATTCCTCCGTCATACGTAAAAGATAATAGATCAATCAAAAGAGGACGCAGGAAAGAAAAAACTGCGGGGGTTTGGAGGCCTGCTCGAGTTGGCAACATGATAAAAAACTCCACTTATCGAGGTATACATGTATATGGCAAAAGATCGAACAAGGATAGAGAACTAATAGAAAGAAAAGTACCTGCTATCATCAGCGAGGAAATGTGGCACCAGGCTCAAATTATTCTTAAAGCAAATCAAATTGAAGCAGTGAAAAACACTAAGAGGCAATACCTCTTAAGGGGCCTAATAAAATGTGGTTGCTGCGGTTTGAATTATCACGGTACTGCTTATAGATCTTCCCCATTTTATGTATGTAATGGGAAAACCGCTTACGCGGGGCCATTGATGGGAAAGTGTAAATCTCGGAACATACCTGCACCGTGGGTTGAAAACTTGGTCTGGGAACAATGTGTTAATTTCATTAACAATCCTGGTGACACTGTTAAGGAATTAGTTAATGTCGATGAAAAAGTATTAGATCATACAGCTGCTTACATCGATGAAAAGGAGTTAGTACAAAAGTCACTTTTGAATAAAGATGACGAGAGACAGAGTATTTTAGAGCTTTACAGAAAAAAAATGATATCATCAAATGATGTTGAAATACAACTCACAGAAATAACAAATGAAAAAAAAGAACTTGAAGACAGACTCCGTGAATTGAATATCCTCATTGAGGGAAACGCAAGAAAAGAAAAACGGACAGATGATGTATTCCAAATTCTTGACGGACTTCGCGAAGTGATAAAAGAAGAACTTCCTTTTGAAACAAAAAGGGCTATCGTAAAAGCTCTAGTTAAAAAAATTATTGTCCATACCCACTTTGAGGATGGTGTTAAGAGGTTTCATAACGCCTCAGTTCACGCCGAGTTTTCTTTTGATGGAATCAAGGTTATTAACGGAACTCCTGTCCCTGTGGTTATCTTTCCGCTGAGCATGAAACACAAGGCTGTACCTGTACTCCATTGAAAATTCAACATTACCGGTCGAAGATGTCCGGACCGCTAATGGACCGGATTGATTTGCATGTGGAAGTTCCGCGTGTCAATTTTCAACTATTATCCTCCAAAACGGAAAGTCTTTCCTCTGCCCAGATGAGAGAACAGGTGGAATTTGCTCTTCAACTCCAAAAACGCCGCTATGCACATTTCCCCATCACTTTCAATAGTGAGCTGCAAGGGAAACAGCTTCGTTCCTGCTGCGAATTAAGCGGGGGAGCTTTGGGACTGCTGCAGCGTGCCTTTGCTGCCCTTAGGCTTAGTGCAAGAGCATACGACCGGATTCTTCGGATTTCCCGAACCATTGCGGACCTGGAAGGTTCAGAGACTATTCAGACTGAGCATGTGGCAGAAGCGGTCCAATACCGGAATCTCGATCAGAAACAGATGTGATTTTTTATAAAAAGCCCGCGGGGTCCTTTTAACAAGGAACCCCCCGGGCTTGTCTAAGCATAACTTTACTTTCCTTTTAATCAGAAACTTCTCTTACTTAAAAAGCGGCCTTGATATGATGAATCACCGGGTCTTCTTTTTCTGGAAAAAACTCCACAGTTACGACATCAAACCTGATGGTATATCTGTTAAATGGAGGATGAACATAGACATAATAAAGAGCAGTTTGTCTTATTTGCTGCTGTTTTCTCCTGTTTATGGATTCAGCTGCCGAACCGAACTTGCCCGTCACCCTTCGCGAGCGGACTTCTGTAAAAATCAGACATCTTGGTTCCTCAAGCAAAATAATATCAACCTCACCTGTCCGGCATCTCCAGTTTTGGGACAATATCTGAAAGCCTTTTTCTTTAAGATAACGGACCGCTATCTCTTCTCCTCTTTTACCTAACGCTTTTCGGCCGTCTAATTTCTTGGTTTCTCTTTGGAACTCGTCAGAATTCATTTGTATGAATTAGTCCTCCACTTGCTGTGACTTCCGGATCTCGCCCATCCGGTTATCGGACCGGTAAATAAAGGTCAAAATTTCGGCTACAAGCTGATAAAGTTCAGGAGGAATCTCCTGATCCAAATCAAGTTTGGACAGCACTTCTACGAGAGAGGGATCCTCCTGCACAGGAATGCCGTGTTCTTCTGCCTTACTTAATATATCCTCCGCAATCTTCCCCGTCCCCTTAGCTATTACAACCGGAGCTTGGCCCTGGCCTGGATTATATTTTAAGGCAACTGCTTTTTTCAATGAATTTCCCGGCCTTCCCTCCTGACCGTTATGAGCCGCTTTAGTCATATGCGGTAATCCACTCCTTTGCGTACTCCGCCTTCATACCACTCCGTCATACGTACAGCTGCCGTCTCTGATTGAGCCCCATTCTGAGTGGTCATAACCGGAAACGGATCACACTTCATAGAAATAAACTGGTATCCGAGTTTATCCAGTGCTTCTGCTATCTCGCCTTTTTGACTGTCCAAAAGTGCGCCGAGCTCAGGAAAATCATTGCGAATATTCAGGCTCACTATACGGTTGACAATTTGTACATCAACCAGTGTATCCCCCAGTGTATGTAGTTGAAGGTCAAATAAAAGCCGGCAGTTATCCATGTCCAGTTCCCCTTTGGCCCCTTTGCGGGTTTGTACATGTACAGCCGCAGACCGGCTCCCGTCCTGATTCTGAAAGGGCACGAACAAGGTCAAGTGGGTAAACGGTGATTGGCGGTCTGCCGTCAGCAAAAGCTGCTGGCCGGTTATATGCTGGATAGTTTGCTGAGCGGCCTCTTTGACTACAGGAGGCAAATCATCAGTCGCTGTAGCTTGCAAAAGCAAGCCTTTCAGCGTCTCGGTCGCGCGGGCAGCTTGATGTTCCGCTCCTCCGGGGAGCGGGGCTGTCTCCCCGTGCACGCCCATGAGCATCTTCCCAAGGTGATGCTCATGATCGATACCAAGCGCCTGAAGCAGGCGCTTGATGCCTTCGCCCTCCTCCGCGCCGGCGGGCATTGTTTCAGCCGCGGCCTGGGTGGCCTGCGGCGGCATTTGCCGGACCGCGGATTCCGGTCCGGGCCGGTGGCCTGCGGCGGGCGGCTCTGCCGGTCCTGCCGCTTGAGTCGGGCGCGAATCAATACGCGCCTGAGCCTCTGCCGCCCCCGCAGGGTTAGGAACGGTAGAGGACGGCGGAGCGGCCCCATCCCTTGGGGCTGTACCGCCGGCCTGCAGCGCTGTCCCTGTAAATGCGGGAGCAGCTTTAGACGCAGCCGGTTGAAACGACTGCAGCCCGGCTATGGCCTGGCGGACTTGCTGAAGGAGGGCTGTGGCTTTATCCGGCGATCCCCCCCGTTAGCTGCCGCCGGCGATATTGAAGAAGGCTGGCTCATTTCAGTTTGAGATTGTTTATTCGCAGCTGCGTTCTGAGTGCTGTTTAACAAAGGCTTTCCTTCAACCGGAACTTGTGCTGAAGAACTCCCCCCATTGGATACAGGAGACTGATTCGGTTGGGGATTCAGCGGGGAACGGGCAAGCCATTCGCTCAATCCGGTTTCCAGCTTCTGCAAGAGAGAAAGGATAGATTGTCCAAACAGTACCTGATGCAGCGGCTTGACTGTTTCTCCAGACAAAGGCAGCTGCTTATTTACTGCAATAGAGGCCGCCTGGCTCCATTCCTGTAAAGGAATGTTTCTTGCTTTTCCCTTAAGAACGTCTGTGAACCGGGATACGTTCTCCTGTGTAAACGATAGCCCTGCCTGCTTCATACCAAGCAGCAGCGCCCGGTTTTCCTCCGTATCTTTCAAACCAAGCTGTTTCAACAGTTCCCCGAACATCGAATCTGTCAAAGCAGTCAGGACAGGTCCAGTAATAGGTTTCATGACTACGGTCCCGTCTTTCATTCCCGGCTGAACCTGGAGCAGGGTGGACTCCCCTTGGGTTAAGGGGGTCTCCAGTTTCGCTCTAAGCTGAACTCCGTTAATGGACAATATTGCATCCTGAGCATCCAGCAGTTCTAATACAACACCCCTTACGACTTGGCCTGTTTTCAGTTCGACTGTTTTGGCTTCACTGCCCCGCATATCGCCAAGTGCAGCTCTTACTAATCCGCTTATATTCATGCATTCACCCTACTTTCCGATCCTATGTATCCTTTTTATCGGTTATAAGCCAGCTTAAAATAACGTCTGTTGCTCCATTAGAATATTGCGCAAAAACAAAGACCGGTGAAGCGGGGTTGGCCCAAGCAGGCGGATTTGCTCCCGATGCTCTTTTGTAGCATACCCTTTATGACCGGCAATTCCGTATCCGGGGTATAGCCCGTCCCATTCAGCGCAAAGCCGGTCTCTCGTTACTTTTGCAACGATGGAGGCCGCGGCAATAGATTGGGACAACTCATCTCCATGAATGACAGCTTCCTGGGGGAAGGAAAGATCTACTTTCTCCGCATCAATAAGCAGGTAATCAGGGGCTAAAGCAAGTTCTTCCACTGCTAATTTCATAGCCAGTCTTGCAGCCTGTTTGATATTGATTCTTTCAATCGTTTGCACATCCACTCTCCCTATACCAACTGCCACTGCTTCATTCATAATCGTTTCAAAGAGAGCTTCCCGTTTTTTTTCTGTTAATTTCTTGGAATCATTGATTTCCTCTATATATGAATCTGCAGGCAAAATGACAGCCGCTGCCACCACATCTCCAAACAGACAGCCTCTACCGACTTCATCTATGCCGGCTATGGCAGTGTACCCGGCTGCCCACAGCTCTTTTTCCTTTTGCAATAAATCAGGAGTTTCCGCCTTTTTTCTTTTTTCTTTTCTTTTAAGCTTTGCGGAACTGCTCGTTTTATTTTCTTTCATGACCTCTCCTCCATCTTCCTATTATAACGGAGGCTATGTTCAGCATCTAGCTATTTGTCCTTATAAAAAAAGCCGCTAAAGCGGTTAGGTGTGTCGACAAAGTATGTCTGATATAAAAAGGTAAAAAGATTTTGCTTTCGGCGCTGTTTCATTCCAGGGAATTTGAATAGATTCTGTCGTTATTCCCCGGAATGAAAGACGCACGCTGACGCTCTCAAGCTAATATCTTTTATCTGTAACCATGATTCAGAGATATTGCCGGCAGTTTGAAACCTCTTTAGCGGACTGACTTTTATACATTATCATAATAATCGCTTGGCCGTTCCAAACTGACCCGGCCAAGCTTACCCGAACGCGTATCCCTCAGTAAAACTGAGGAAGCTTTTTCAAGATCGACACGTCCCCCGCTCATGATCGCTCCACGCTTTCGCCCCACTGTCTCCATTACATCCACTATGGCATGATTATCTTCCAGATCCCCGGGAAGCTCAGCTAAACCGTAACGCTCTCTTAGTGCCTGCGGATAATGAATAATAAGCTGCTTGGTTAAGTAAAAAGCGATCTCATCCAAATGAAGAATTTCTTCACGAATGGCTCCGGTAGCAGCCAATTTTAAGCCGACAAGCTGATCTTCAAATTTTGGCCAGAGAATGCCGGGCGTATCAAGCAGATCCATTTCCTTCCCGACTTTAATCCACTGCTGGCCTTTTGTTATTCCGGGACGGTCCCCGGTTGCGGCAATTTTTTTGCCTGCCAGTTGATTGATTAAAGTTGATTTTCCTACATTCGGAATTCCTACTATTAAAGCACGGACGGGCCGTGGCTTTATCCCTTTTTGGATTTGGGCTTCGATCTTGTGGCTGGCCAGTTCTTTGCATCTGGGAATGATGTCTTTTACTTGAAAACCGCTTGCCGCGTCAATAGGCAGAGCTTTTAGCGTTTCCTTTTCGAAGAAAGCAACCCATGCTTCTGTCACAACCGGGTCAGCCAAATCACTTTTATTCAGTACGACCAGTCTGGGTTTGTCTTTTAAAATTTCGTCAATCATTGAATTACGGCTGGATAAAGGAATGCGTGCATCCAGCAGTTCAATAACTACGTCAAGCTGTTTCAGTTTTTCCTGAATTTCTCGTCTCGCCCTGGTCATATGACCAGGAAACCATTGTATTGTCATACATTCACCTCATGATCCTTGTGGATCCCCGCACCAAATAAGTATGGTGAAATTCGGTTCTTTAAGCGAATTTCACATTCTGGCAGCTCATTTATCCGCCATGATTTACTAAAGTGAAATTTTTAATCGGCCAGAAAACTACATCCGCCCGGCCAACAATTTTATCATATGGTACAGCCCCTACCTCGCTGGAACGGCTATCCTTGCTGTTGGAACGGTGATCGCCCATGACAAAAACGGTACCTTCGGGGACTTTAGCATCCTGGAAATTAATCGTATTGTATGGAATACCTTTCTTTTTGGCATCATCCACAGCTTCCTTCAGATACGGTTCATTCAGTACTTCCCCGTTTATGTACACCTTATCCCCTTCTACCTTAACCGTTTCCCCCGGCAGGGCAATGACCCTTTTGATAAAGTCCTTGCCTTCAGGCGCATGAAAGACAATCACTTCGCCCCGCTCCGGCTTGCGTACTTTGTAGATCAGTTTATTGACGATCAAACGTTCATTCGTAAAGAAATTAGGTTCCATTGAGGGCCCGTCAACAATGAAAGGGGCGAACAACAGCCAGCGAATGAGAATCACTAATACCGCAGCGATTAAAATGGCCTTTGCCCATTCCCAGGCTTCCTTTTTAACCGGACCGGTATTGCGCTGGACTTCAGGCAGGGATTGCTCTTTTTTTTGTTCCACACATTCGCCTTCCCTTCGTTCGTTAGTTTGGTTTATATATCCCTATTGTAAAGGTTTTGTCCTACTAAAACAAACAAAAGGGGCTTGATTGACTCAAGCCCCCTGGTTTTCTTATCGAATCTCACGAATTCTTGCTGCTTTACCGCGAAGACCACGCAGATAATAAAGTTTCGCACGGCGAACTTTACCACGGCGAGCTACTTCAAGCTTATCAATCTTCGGAGTGTGAAGCGGGAATGTTCTTTCCACGCCTACGCCGTAAGAAATTTTACGAACGGTAAAGGTTTCACTGATTCCACCACCGCGGCGCTTAATGCAAACACCTTCAAAAAGCTGAATACGCTCACGGCTTCCCTCGATAACTTTTACGTATACTTTCAAAGTATCTCCAGGGCGGAAGTTAGGAATATCCGTACGCAGTTGATCTTTAGTCAGTTCTTGAATAAGATTCATCTAAGATTACCTCCTTCCACACGGGTGTTCATTCCGCCATTCCCGGGATATTCCCTATCCTACAGGTTTGCATGCGTAGAGGACCACCGGATTCACAACATGAGTTATTTTAGCATAAAGCGTCCAATATGACAACTTAATTTTACGGCTTGTCTGATCCCCCGGATGCTTCCCATTCCGTTTTCCATTGCTGTTCTTCCTTAGTAAGCTCGCGGCCCTCGAGAAGATCCGGGCGGCGTTCCAAGGTGCGGTATAATGACTGCCTCCGGCGCCAGCCTTCGATGTTCTTATGATGTCCGGACAAGAGTAATTCAGGCACCTTCCACCCGCGGAAATTCACTGGCCTTGTGTAATGGGGGTGTTCAAGTAAACCGGTGCTAAAAGAATCCGTAACTGCAGACATCTCATTACCGAGCACACCCGGGAGTAGCCTTACCACACTATCGATGATAACCATGGCTGGAAGTTCGCCTCCTGTAAGGACATAATCACCGATGGAAAGTTCGTCGGTAATAAGGTGTTCCCTTATTCGCTCATCATAGCCTTCGTAATGACCGCAGATAAAGATCAGGTGCTCTTCCCCGGCAAGCTCCTCCGCTTTTTTCTGGGAGAATGTCTCTCCTCGGGGACACATCAGAATCACTCTGGGCCGTTTGACATGTCCCTCAGGCACAAGATCCTCCACTGCGGAGAATATCGGTTCCGGTTTCAAAACCATTCCCCCTCCCCCGCCATAAGGATAGTCATCAACCGTATTATGTTTGTTATTGGCATAGTCCCGGAAATTAACGGATTTTAGCGAAACAATACCTTTTTCCTGGGCTTTCCCCAGAATGCTGGAGGTAAAAACCCCTTCAAACAATGCTGGAAAAAGCGTCAATACATCAATCTTCATAAATCCAGCAGCCCTTCCAAAAGCTTAACCCGGACAATTTTGTTATCTACATCTACTTCTTTAACAACATCCTCAATGTAAGGAAGCAGGATCTGTTTGTATTTCGGTCCGGATACGACCCAAACGTGATTGGCACCGGGAGTTAAAATGTCTTTAATGGTACCCAGCTCTTCTCCATCCATGGTAAAGGCCGTACAGCCTAAAATTTCATGGAAGTAATACTCCCCTTCCTCCAGTTTCTGTAGATATTTTTCTTCCACTTTAAGCAATCCGCCTTTAAGCGGTTCAACCTCATTAATATGATGAAACTGTTTAAACTTCACAATAAAAGCGTTTTTATGTAAACGGGCAGAAGCAATTTCTACCGGCATTTCTTTCCCCTTTAAATCCACAGCCATGAGCTTGCTGCCGGGAGCAAACCGCTCTTCAGCAAAGTCCGTGTGCGGAATAATTTTGAGTTCTCCCCGCAATCCGTGTGTATTGGCAATAGCCCCTACTGTATACAAATTTGGACTCATCTTTGAATGTCAACCCTCCAACAGATTTAAATGGATACTCTATTCTTCCTTTATACATGTTTTAGGCTTCTGGTATATACAAGAAAAAACGGTTTTGCCGGACCCGTTTAAAGGCGGCAACCGTTTCTCCCAAACTGCAGAAAGGTATGTTTTTTACTAACGGCCTTCCTGCAAAAGTCATCACTTTATAATATGGAGAAAAGGTTAGGATCTCCTAACCTTCCCCTATGAAATGATTTCAACAGTCACACGTTTGTTCACTTTCACTGCTGCAGATGTCACTACGGTCCGAAGGGCTTTGGCGATCCGGCCCTGTCTGCCAATTACCTTGCCGACATCGTCGGGATGCACGGTAAGTTCGTAAACAGCGCTGTTCTCGTTCTCCACCACATTGACCTTGACATCTTCCGGATGATCAACCAATGCCTTCGCGATAACAGTAATAACTTCTTCCATGAGGACCTCCGAAATCACAGAATTACTTCTGCTGCTTTAGCTCGTGAAACTTTTGCATCAAACCTGCTTTGCTGAACAAGTTGCGCACGGTATCGGAAGCTTGCGCCCCGTTTTGAAGCCACTTCAACGCTTTTTCTTCGTCGATTTTAACTTCAGCCGGTTGGGCTACCGGATTATAAAAACCGATTTCCTCGATGAAACGTCCGTCACGTGGAGAACGGGAATCGGATACTACCACACGGTAGAAAGGAGCTTTATGAGCACCCATACGTTTCAGGCGAATACGTACTGCCATGAATATCACCTCCTACACAAAATTAGAATCTCTTTATCCGGTTAACCAAATGGGAACTTAAATCCTTTACCGAGCTTGGACTTCAGGCCTTTCATTCCCTTAGGGTTATTCATCATGCCGGAGAACTGTTTCATCATTTTGCGCATATCCTCGAATTGCTTGATGAACCGGTTCACATCCTGAATGGAATTACCGCTGCCGAGCGCAATCCGTTTCCTGCGGCTGGCATTTAATAATTCCGGTTTCTGTTTTTCTTCCTTAGTCATGGATTTGACAATAGCTTCAACACGGCTCATCTGCTTGTCATCCACTTTCAAGTCTTTCATGCCCTTCATTTTTCCTGCTCCAGGAAGCATATCCAGAATTTGATCGAGAGGCCCCAGTTTTTTGACCTGCTCCATCTGCTCCAAGAAATCATCGAACGTAAATTCCGCGTTACGCATTTTACGTTCCATTTCTTTTGCTTTGTCGGCGTCAATTCCGGCCTGGGCTTTCTCGATTAGCGTGAGCATATCCCCCATGCCAAGAATCCGGGATGCCATCCGTTCTGGGTGGAACGGTTCCAGCGCATCCATTTTCTCACCCATAGCCGCAAACTTGATAGGGCAGCCTGTCACGGCCTTTACAGAAATCGCTGCACCGCCACGGGTATCGCCATCGAGTTTAGTCAGTACCACACCGGTTAATTCCATCTGTTTATGAAAGCTTTCCGCCACGTTGACCGCATCCTGCCCCGTCATAGCGTCCACAACGAGCAGAATCTCATCCGGCTCAACTGCTTCACGCACCTGCTTAAGCTCCTCCATCAGACTTTCGTCAATATGAAGGCGTCCTGCCGTATCAATGATCACATAATCATAGTGATTATCCTTGGCATGCTGGATACCTGCTTTGGCAATGTCAACCGGGTTCACCTGATCTCCCATGGAAAACACAGGAACCTGAAGCTGTTCCCCAAGCACCTGCAGTTGTTTGATTGCAGCCGGACGATAAATATCACAGGCCACGAGGAGTGGTTTATGGTTCTGTTTAGTCAGAAGTTTAGCAAGTTTCCCGGTAGTTGTCGTTTTACCGGCCCCTTGAAGACCGACCATCATGACGATGGAAGGAGGGCGGTTTGACTTGGCCAGTTTGCTTTGTGTGCCACCCATTAGTTCGGTCAGTTCTTTATTCACAATATCAATGACGACCATGCCGGGGGTGAAGCTCTTCATCACTTCCTGACCTACCGCACGCTCTTTCACTTTAGAAATAAACTGTTTGACTACTTTAAAGTTAACGTCTGCTTCCAAAAGAGCAAGGCGCACCTCACGCAAAGCCTCGTTCACGTCATTCTCACTTAGCTTCCCTTTGGATCTCAGCTTGCCGAATACATTCTGCAAACGGTTTGTCAATCCTTCAAACGGCATCCATCTCACCTCCTGCCCGATCGATTTATCTATTCGTTATCTTCATCCAATGCATAAAATTGGTTGATAATGGAATCTGCCCGCTGCCGGAGTTCGGCCGGTGCGGTTTCCATTACATTCATCAATTCCTGCAAGAGCATACTTCTTGCTTGATATTGCGCGAGCAGCTTCAATTTCTTCTCGTAGTCCTGAAGAGTGCCTTCCGCCCGCTTGATATGCTCATAGACGGCTTGTCTGCTTATGTTAAAGTTCTCGGCTATTTCCCCTAGAGAATAATCGTCATGGAAATACAGCTTAAGAAAAGTTCGCTGCTTCTCGGTAAGCAGAGGCTCATAAAAATCAAACAAGAGATTGATCCGGTTAGTTTTTGCTAACACTTCATCTTCCGTCACTTTTATCGCCTCCGTCAAGGATAAACACTTTACACTTAAATAGCAACATGATCATCATACTCAATATCCAAGCCCATGTCAAGTATTTAACCTTGTCAGTCAGAAAAAGGTTTAAGGTAGGTGAATTTTCCGTTTAAGCCTTGTCTGAATCGGAGACCCTCTTCTCTTCCTCTGCAATCCATTTCCCGAATAGGGCATGAACAAATTGCTCTGAATCAAATTTTTGGAGATCATCCATTTTTTCTCCCAGCCCTACAAACTTCACAGGGATATCCAGCTCCTGACGGATAGCAACAACAATCCCGCCTTTTGCAGTACCGTCCAGCTTGGTCAGCACCAGACCTGTGAGCCCGGTCTTGTCTCCGAACAATTTGGCCTGGGTTAGTGCATTTTGTCCGGTGGTCGCGTCAAGCACCAATAAGACTTCGTGGGGAGCTTCCGGAATTTCGCGGCGGATTACCCGATAAATTTTGTTGAGCTCTTCCATCAGGTTCACCTTGTTTTGAAGGCGTCCGGCTGTGTCGCAAAGCAGTACATCCATCCCCCTGCGTTTTGCCGCTTGGAGCGCGTCAAACATAACCGCAGCCGGATCAGATCCGGAATGCTGTTTAATAACCTCAACTCCGACTCTCTCTCCCCATGTCTCAAGCTGCTCAATCGCTCCCGCGCGAAAGGTATCCCCTGCAGCCAGCATGACTTTTTTTCCTTGGGATTTCAGCATGTGGGCCATTTTTCCGATCGTCGTGGTCTTGCCGACACCATTAACTCCTACGAACAGGATAACCGAGAGTCCTTCCCCGGCCAAATTTAATTCGGCATCCTTGCCTGTTTCAAGCAGATTGATTAATTTTTCGGAAAGTACCGGCTGAAGCACACCGGGGTCCTCAATCTTGCGCTTGCGGACCTCATCCCGCAAATCATCGATCAGTTCCATGACGGTATTCACTCCAACATCGGCACTGATCAATATTTCTTCCAGTTCTTCATAAAACCCCTCATCCACTTTTTTTCGGGTGCTGAATAAATCTTCAATGCGTTCCACAAAAACGTCACGGGTCTTGGACAGCCCCTCTTTGAACTTATTGGTTACCGCTTCTGTTTTATTGGAAATACTCTCTTTCAATCGTTTAAAAAAGCTCATAGATGATCTCCTTCGTCATAATCTTGCTTTACTACTGTCATAAGCTGTCATAAGCCGCCCTGCATACAGTCAAGTTCTCTTTGGTTATGATGCGGGAATAACTTCCTCTTCCCCATCTTCCAGCCGGACAGAAACCAGCTTGGATACACCGCCTTCTTCCATAGTAACCCCATAAAGCACATCCGCTTCTTCCATGGTTCCTTTGCGGTGGGTAACTACAATAAATTGGGTCGTTTCGGAAAACTCGCGCAAATACTCGGCAAATCTGGAGACATTCGCTTCATCCAGTGCTGCTTCCACTTCATCCAGAACACAAAAGGGAACAGGCTTTACTTTGATGATCGAAAATAGCAGAGCAATTGCGGTCAAGGCCCGCTCACCGCCAGACAGAAGCTGAAGGTTTTGCAGTTTTTTCCCTGGAGGCTGGGCTACAATCTCAATACCTGTTTGAAGTAAATTATCAGGATCCGAGAGGATCAGGTCGGCTCTCCCGCCTCCGAACAGTTTGGCAAAAACACCGACAAAATGAGAACGTATGGCATCAAACGTCGTTTTGAAACGCTTGGACATTTCCTGATTCATCTCATGGATCACTTGATAAAGTGCCGTTTTAGCCTCTACGAGATCATCACGCTGTTCGGACAAGAAATTATACCGGTCAGATACCCTTGCATACTCCTCTATTGCACCCAAATTTACTTCCCCAAGTAACTGGATTGACCGCTTTAATTCCTTCACCTTATGCTGAGTTGCCGTAAAATTTTCAGACACTGCATAAAGCTCCCTGGCCCTTTCATAAGTCAGCTCATACTCTTCTGACAGCTTTTTAAGCAGATTATCCAATTCAACGTCCAGCCGGTTCACTTTCACTTCAGTTTGCAGCATCCGCTCTTCTATTTCTTTTAGCTGGTTGCGCTGTTCCCGCGTATGATTCTCTTCCTGCTCCAGCTTGGCGGCCCATTCTGCTCTTTCCGCCCGTTTTGTATCCATTTGCCTGCAGCAAAGTTCTTTCTTCTCACGGAGTTCTTCCAATAGACGGGCCTGTTCGGCACTTTCCTGATCGTGCCACTTCATGTCTTCTTTAAGCTGGGCAAGAAGTTCCCTGTTCGCTTCCAGTTCCCTTGTTTGATCATGATAATCCTGCTGCAGACGCCGAAGCTGGTCTTGAAGAGACTGTTTCTCCTGCAAAGCTGAAGCTACTTTAATCTTCAGTTCGGTCAGCTGTGTTTGCAGTTCTTCCTTCTGGGATTCATTTTCTTTACGCGATTGTTCGGCATCACGTATCGCCTGCTGCAAAGCAGCCTCTTCGCGCTGAAGCTCCTCCAGCTTATCCCGGCCTGCTTTAATACTTGTTTCCCATTGGTGTTTTTCCGTGTCTACCGATTCCCGGTCCTGTACATCCAACTTAAGCTGATCATCAACCCGCCTCATCTCAGCTTCCAAGGGAGCGAGTTCGGCTCTTATCTGCTGCTCTTCAATGCGTTTCTGCTCACTTTTCTCACGCAGTTTTTCCAGTTTCTCGTTATCTTGCTGCATGCGGTTATGAAGTTCTATTGCTTTATGCTTTAGCTGTCCCAGCCTGTCCCGGTAAGTACGGATTTCGTTTTCCAGTTCCTCCATATGGCGCTGCCTGCTCAGCAAATTCGTTTTCTTCTGCTGCTGGCTGCCTCCTGTCATGGAACCACCCGGATTTACCACATCCCCGTCGAGGGTAACGACCCTGTATCTGTACTGGGCTCTTGCCGCAATACGATTGGCATCTTCAAGCGACTCGGCAATAATAACATTCCCGAGCAGACTTGAAAAAACCTGCCGGTATTCATCATCAAAATCAACCAGATCCACTCCGATACCTACAAAGCCTGCTGTCACTTCAATCGATCTTCGTTCCTGTTCGCCAATAAAACGCCCGCGGATGACATCTATAGGAAGAAATGTGGCCCGTCCAAGCTGGCGCTTTTTGAGATAAGCGATCGCCTGTCGTCCGTATGCTTCCGTTTCGACAACGACATACTGCAGCGCACCTCCTAGTGCCGTTTCGATTGCCACTTCCATATCCTCTGGCACTTTGACAAGTTCCGCTACTGCTCCTCTGATTCCTTTGAGCGATTCGGATTGTCTGGCTTTCAGCACTTCCTTTACCCCATACATAAAGCCTTCAAAATCATTTTGCATCTCTTTAAGCGTATCCCGCCGGGAAGTAAGAGCATCCAGCTTCTGTTCCCATTTACGCACGGTACCTTGGGTGTCTTGGTACAACTGTTGTTTTTCTTTCAATTGATGCGCAACATTCACGTATTCATTGCGGGATGCTTCCACTTCTTTAACTGCCTGCTCCAATTTCGCATTCAGATCTTGCTGCCGACGGATAACCGCTTCTTTCTGTGAACCCCATTTCCGGCGTTCTTCATCCAGTCTCTCGACCCGCTTTGATAAACCTCCAAGCTGCTGTTCTGCATAGCGGATTTCGTTACGGGTTTGGGCCATCTCATTCAGCTTATCCAGAAGTTCAGATTTAAGCTGTTCTTCAACTGAAGAATTAAGCCCTCCGGTAACACCTTGCAATCTGCGTTCTTCCTCATCCAGCCTGGCCTGAAATTCAAAAAGCTGCGCGCTGATCTGGACCGCCTTTTGTTTGTGAACGGCAATCTCATCCTGTTTTTCCTGGAGTCTTTTTTCCTGGTATTCGACAGACTGGGTTAACTGCTGCTGGTTTGTAACGAAATTCCGCTTGCGCTCCTTCAGCACCTCACCCTGTCCTTCGCATTTTTCCACTTCCTCACTCACCTGAAGCAGAGTTTGTTGAAGCTGCTCCAGATCTTCTTCCAGGCGTTTTGTTTCATTGCGGTGCTGCACCAGATGGGCATCATGCCGATTCACAAATTCCGCAAGTTCATTTTGTTCTTCTTTCAGTTTATTGAGCCGTTCGTTTGCGTCATTCCAAGAATTGTGTACCTGTTCGATCTGATTCACATACATGGCAATTTCATTATGTTTCAGTTCTTCTTTTAAAGCTTTGTATTGCTGGGCCTTTTCTGCCTGCTCTTTTAAAGGTCCTACCTGATCTTCGAGCTCTACAACCAGATCGTGAATACGCAGCAGATTTTGCTCGGTATCCTCCAGTTTTTTTTCCGATTCTTTTTTTCTCGATTTATATTTTACGATACCGGAAGCTTCCTCAAAAATGCCTCTTCTCTCTTCAGATTTCGTACTGAGAATTTCTTCAATCCGGCCTTGTCCAATAATGGAGTAAGCTTCTTTTCCGATACCAGTATCCATAAACAATTCCGTAATGTCTTTCAATCTGCAAGACTGCCGGTTGATAAAATATTCGCTGTCTCCGCTGCGGTGCACACGGCGGGTTACCGTTACCTCGTTAAAATCCAGGGGCAGAGACTGAGAGGTGTTGTCCAGTGTCAGTGATACTTCCCCGTAGTTCACCGCTTTACGGGCATCACTTCCGGCAAAAATGACATCTTCCATTTTGCCTCCGCGCAGGGATTTAGCACTGGTTTCTCCAAGAACCCAACGGATTCCATCGGAGATGTTGCTTTTGCCGCTCCCGTTCGGGCCGACAACCGCAGTAATACCTTGCACAAATTCCAGCTCCGTCTTATCCGCAAATGATTTAAAGCCGGATAATTCAATCCGTTTCAAAAACATGGTCTCACCTCAAAGCTATTGTACCATAACCTGTTCTCCTGCAGAAACGGCTTCCTCCCTCTTTCCGGTTGATGCCGTTTCGCGTATCCGTAAAAGTTTTCATTTTCGAAGAAAGGAGCAGCACGAGGCTGCTCCTTACGTTAGACTGAGTCTGGATTTTTGCTGTCTTTACCGTTGTATGGTCACATTCAATTTAACAGATGCTTTGGAAGCGGCCTGCTGCTCGGCCTCTTTTTTGGATCGGCCGACACCTTTTCCAAGAATCTTCCCGTCCATCTGAACCTCAGCTACAAATTCCCTTTCATGGGCAGGGCCCCGCTCCTCGACAATCCGGTATTCCAGTGTACCCAGATTGTGATGCTGGACGTATTCCTGCAGCTGTGTTTTATAATCCACTACCAGAAGCTTGCCCTCATTAGAAATATGGGGGAACACATGCTTGATTAAAAAGTCCCGGACCGGTTCCAGTCCTTGGTCCAGGTAGAGGGCTCCGATGAAAGATTCAAATAAATCCGCCAGGAGAGCAGGCCTTGTCCGGCCTCCTGTCATTTCCTCCCCTTTTCCAAGAAGCACATAGGAACCAAAATTAAGGCGTTCCGCAAAATTAACAAGTGAAGGCTCGCAGACAATGGAGGCCCTTAGTTTCGTTAATTCCCCTTCCGCCCGGCGCGGGTATGTAAAATACAGATGCTCAGACACCATGAGTTCAAGTACGGCGTCACCCAAAAATTCGAGCCGTTCATTGTCCTTATGATTCGTAATCCGGTGCTCATTGACATAGGATGAATGTGTAAATGCCTGTCTTAAAAGGTCCACATTATTAAATGTTATCCCGATGCGGGCCTGCAGCTCTTTCAAATCCCCGTTCATCTGTTCACCACCCCAAGAAGAAACGGGATACCTCATACTGTTTGGCTTCCGTTTCTCGTTGAAATATAAGACCTTAAGCAAATGTAAGCTGGTTTGCAAAAAGTACCGAGCATGCTGCAGCTTTTCGGTTACCCTGAAGGGAAACATGAACTGATGCAGCATGCTGTATTTTAGTCAAATTACTCTTGATACTTTTTCAAAACGATCGTCGCATTAGGACCACCAAATCCGAAGGAGTTGGACATTGCTACCTTCACGTCTGCTTTGCGGGCTTCGTTAGGCACATAATCAAGATCGCAGTCAGGATCCTGATTATCCAAGTTAATAGTCGGCGCTATAATTCCATCACGGAGTGTCAGGGCACAAATAACCGCTTCAACCCCACCGGCCGCACCAAGCAAATGCCCTGTCATGGATTTTGTGGAGCTTACAGCCAGTTTGTACGCATGATCGCCAAACGTTTTTTTGATGGCCGTAGTTTCGGAAACATCACCAACCGGTGTAGAAGTTCCATGTGCGTTGATATAATCCACTTCTTCAAACCCAATACCGGCACTGCGCACAGCCATTTTCATGCAACGTGCAGCTCCGTCTGGATCCGGCTCGGTGATGTGATGTGCGTCACCGCTCAATCCGTAACCGATTACCTCACCGTAAATAGTAGCTCCGCGTTTTTGCGCGTGTTCCAGCGATTCGAGTACCAGAATACCGGCACCTTCCCCCATAATAAATCCGTCACGGTCCTGGTCAAATGGACGGCTTGCCTTTTGCGGCTCCTCATTCCGTGTGGACATTGCCTTCATGGAACAGAAACCGGCCAAACCGATCGGAGTAATAGTTGCTTCAGCTCCGCCACAAATCATGACATCTGCATCCCCGGATTGAATCAGTCTGAAGGAATCCCCGATTGAATGGGTTCCGGTCGCACAAGCCGTTACGGAAGTACTGTTTGGCCCCTTCGCTCCGGTCATCATCGATACTTGGCCTGAAGCCATGTTTACGATCATCATCGGAATGAAAAACGGGCTGACCCGTTTTGGCCCTTTCTCAAGAAGGACACGGTGCTGTTCTTCCCAGGTAGCAAGTCCGCCGATACCGGACCCGATATATACGCCTACGCGTTCAGGATCGGTGTCTGTAGCAATGTTTAGCTTGGCATCCTCCAGTGCAAGTTTGGAAGCGGCAACGGCAAACTGTACGAAGCGGTCCATCCTGCGGCTTTCTTTTTTATCCATATAATCTTCGGGACTAAAGTCTCTCACAGAGGCGGCAATCCTCGTCGGATAAGCACTAACATCGAAATTATCGACAGGGCTAACCCCCGATTTGCCGGCGAGAATATTTTCCCAGAAGGTATTTGCGTTTTGTCCCAGGGAGCTGATAACTCCAAGGCCTGTTACGACTACTCTTTTCATATGAACACCACCCCATCTGTCTGTATCGGTGTTTTAGTCAAACTGAAAATGATGAGGAGTCCCGTCTTGAGAATGGGACCCACTGGATTTTACGTATGAGATTTTATGTAATCTAATACTTCTCCCACAGTAGTAATCTTCTCAGCATCTTCGTCGGAAATTTCCAGATCAAACTCATCTTCCAGTTCCATCACTAATTCTACTACATCCAAAGAATCAGCTCCTAAGTCGTCTTTGAAAGACGCTTCGGGGGTGACTTCAGATTCTTCAACCTGAAGACGTTCGATGATGATACGCTTTACTCGATCTAATACGTCGGACATCCGGTTCACCTCCTCCTTGGTATTATACGAAAATTAAATCCAAAATGCTATACCGGAGAAATAGCAGGTTATAGATTCCAGATTTTTCGGATTCGTCTTTCGTTATCCCGGACCTGCTTTACATGTACATGCCTCCGTCAACATGAAGGGTTTGTCCTGTCATGTAAGAAGAATCCGCAGAAGCAAGGAATAATACAGTTTTAGCCACGTCTTCCGGCTGACCCAGCTTGGCAAGCGGAATATCCTCCAGCATTTTAGCCTTCACGTCTTCCGGCAGTTGGTCCGTCATATCGGTTTCAATAAATCCGGGTGCTACCGCATTGACAGTGATGCCACGGGATGCCAGTTCTCTGGCCGCTGCTTTTGTCAGTCCGATTACACCGGCTTTTGCCGCTACGTAATTGGCTTGTCCAGGATTACCCAGTACACCTACTACCGAAGAAATATTGATAATCCGGCCGGAACGTTGCTTCATCATGGGGCGGGTTGCTGCTTTGACACAGTTAAATACCCCTTTGAGATTCGTCGCAATAACGGTATCAAATTCTTCTTCCTTCATTCTCATTATTAGATTATCTCTAGTAATGCCGGCGTTATTCACAAGAATATCCAATTTTCCTAATTGCTCAAGTGTATCCTTGACAAGCTGATCGGCTTCTTGGGCCTTACTTACATCTGCGCGCATCATGGCAGCCTTGCGGCCCATAGCTTCAATCTGCTGCACTACTTCTGCGGCAGCCTGTTCATTGCCCGCATAATTGACGGCTACATCCGCGCCGGCTTCGGCAAGGCAAAGGGCGATTGCCCGCCCGATTCCCCGCGAAGCGCCGGTTACAAGTGCTACTTTTCCAGTTAGCATGAAAGGTCCCTCCTCCAATTTTTGCGATAGCAAAAATACTTCGAAAGCATGTGCTTAAATTTTTACACTAAGCAAAATACATTAAAAGCATACGCTAAATCAAGTTTCTTGTCCAAAGGTTTGGATCGCTTCCAAGTTGTTGAGCGATATTGTTTTTACCGTGCGGTCCGTCTTCTTCACAAGTCCGGAAAGCACGCTGCCAGCCCCCAGCTCAATAAAGGTATCGACCCCTTGTCCGATCAGATAACGGACGGAATCCTCCCATAGAACTGCAGAATAAACTTGCTTCACAAGCAGCTTGCGTATTTCATCCGGATTGCGGACAGGTTCCGCGTGGACATTGGCAATGACCTGAATAGCAGCCTCCTGCATCTTGACGGACGAGAGGACTCCCTCAAGCTTCTCAGAAGCCGGCTGCATCAGTGAAGAATGAAACGGGCCACTTACTTCCAGCGGAATAACCCGCTTGGCGCCGGCTTCCGCCTTGGCGCGTTCAGCTATGGCCTGAACGCCTTCTTTGCCCCCGGACACGACAATCTGTCCGGGACAATTGACGTTAGCCAGTTCCACCGGGCTAACGTCCCGGCTGATGGTGGCGCATAGCTCGCTGAGTGATTGACGCTCAGCACCCAGCACCGCTGCCATGGCTCCCAGACCGGCAGGCACCGCCTGGTCCATGAACTCGCCGCGCGCACGGACAGTGCGTACGGCATCCTCGAACGGCAGCACGCCTGCTGCGACGAGGGCACTGTATTCACCAAGGCTGTGCCCGGCAACAAAGTCAGGCTTGATGCCTTTTTCGCGGAAGGCTTCCAGGCAGGCGATACTAGCAGCGAGCAGGGCAGGCTGCGTATGAATAGTAAGCTTGAGTTTCTCTTCCGGTCCGTTAAACATGATATCAGTAAGGGAATAACCTAAAGCTTCGTCCGCCTGATCCAGCAGAGCTTTGGCACCCGCGTGATGGTCATATATATCCCTCGCCATACCTACGGATTGAGCACCCTGGCCCGGAAAGATAAACGCTATTTTTCCCATGTTCACTTAAACTCCTTTTTCCAAACTGCAATTACCAAACAAGCACCGAAGCGCCCCAGGTAAGGCCGCCCCCAAAGCCGACAAGCAGGACCGTATCCCCTTGCTTCAAACGTCCCTGTTCGTCGGCTTCCGCCAAGGCGACAGGGATAGAGGCGGCAGACATATTGCCGTACTTATCCAAATTGATCATACATTTATCTTCCGTCAGATTCAAACGGTTAAGAGCGGATTGAATAATTCGTACATTGGCCTGATGAGGCACAAGCAGACCAACCTGCTCTTTGGTCATTCCCGCTTTACGCAGAGCCTCTTCGGCTGCATTCCCCATAATACGGACAGCAAACTTGAAGACTTCACTGCCTGCCATGTAGATATAATGCATTTTCTGCTCCAGAGTTGCCGGAGAGGACGGATAACGCGAGCCTCCCCCTCTCAAATGCAGCAGTTCGGCTCCTGACCCGTCAGCTCCAAGCTCGAATGATTTAAACCCGCGGCCTTCTTCGACAGACCCGAGTACAACGGCTCCGGCTCCATCCCCAAAAAGGATGCAGGTATTCCTGTCTGTGTAATCGGTAATTTTAGATAATGTCTCCGCCCCGATCACGAGTGCATAACGATACATTCCGTTTGCAATAAAGTTGGAGGCCGTAGCCAGTCCGTATAAAAAACCGGCACAAGCGGCGGAAAGATCAAAGGCAGCCGCTTTGCGGGCTCCCAGACGGTCCTGCAGCAGGCAGGAGGTTGAAGGGAACGACATGTCAGGTGTTACTGTAGCTACAAGGATCAGGTCAAGTTGGTCGGCTGTAATGCCGGCCCGATCCAAAGCAATTTTAGCAGCTTCGTAAGCCAGATCTGAAGTAGCCTCATGTTCCGAAGCTATATGCCGTTCTCTCATTCCGGTTCGGGTGACAATCCATTCGTCGTTTGTATCTACCATTTGTTCTAGATCCTGATTAGTAAGCACTTTCTCAGGAACATATTTCCCGCTGCCCAGCACTCCTACTGGTATCAAATTCATAACTGACCACTCACTTCCCATTAATTTCCGATACAATCGCACCCACCAAATCACGCTGAAGTGCCGTTCTTGCCTGGCGGACAGCATTTTTGATGGCTTTGGCGTCTGAGGAGCCGTGGCTTTTGAGCACCAGACCGTTGATACCAAGAAGGGGTGCGGCTCCGTGTTCGGTATAATCGAGTTTATTTTTAAACTGTTTCAATCCAGGCTTTAACACAGACGCAGCCAGTTTGGTTGCCAGAGATTTGGTAAATTCCGTCTTCAGCATGGAGAAGATTGCCGAGGCGGCTCCTTCCAGTGTTTTTAGCATAATATTGCCGGCAAAGCCATCGCATACAATGATATCGCATTCAGCCTGAAGAATTTCTCTGGACTCTACATTACCCACAAAGTGAATCGATGCTTGCTCCAATAATTCATAGGCTGCCTTGGTTAATTCATTGCCTTTCTTGGCCTCTGTTCCGACATTCAAAAGACCTATCCTGGGCTTCTCAAGACCATGAACCTTGTTCCGGTATATACTGCCCATAATGCCATACTGGAGAAGATGTTCAGGTTCCGCATCCATGTTGGCTCCAAGATCCAGGGCAAGCACACCTTTTCCATTCAGCGTCGGAATCATCGGAGCCAAACCGGGGCGCTCAATGCCGGGAATTCTTCCTATGACAAGCAGTCCGGTCGTCATCAGTGCCCCTGTATTGCCGGCAGATATCATGGCTTCCGCCTGTTTCTCCTTGACAAGTCTGCCTGCTACAACCATGGAGGCATCCTTTTTCCGACGAACAGCCCGTACAGGTTCGTCATCTGCGGCGATTACTTCCGAAGCATGCTTAACCGAAAGGTTGGACGGCCGTTTTGTCAGAAGCGGTTCAATGCGGTCCTGATCCCCTACGAGAATGATGTCCACATCCGGCCATTCACTCGCCGCATCCAGCGCTCCCTCAACGGCAACCTCAGGAGCCTGATCTCCGCCCATGGCATCTATGACGATACGCAAATTAGTTTCCTCCTTCTGTACGGCGTTCTTTCATGGAATGGAAAATAAGGAACCGCCCTTCAAATACAATTTCCTCTCCAATATAAGTGTACACCTGTACGTTTGCTTTCCCCTTAGAAATCGATTTTACATAAGCTTTGGCTATACACTTTTCCCCCAGCTTGACCGATCGTTTATACTTAATCTCGGCTGATGCCGTCAAAGCAATCTGATCGTCTATGACCGCAACGGCCAAGGAATTAGCTTGGGCAAAAATATGATGACCCCTTGCAATTTTGGTCCGGGAAAATACATGTTCTTCCTTGATTTCAAATATAGAAATACCGCTATGGTCCAGTTGAAGGTCAATGATTTCCCCGATGACTTCGTCAAGCGGCAGGGATTTTACCTGATCATACGTTTTTTCCGCCATCGTTTTGATGCGCTCGCGCAGTTCCGGGATCCCCAGTTCCAGCCGATCCAGCCGGACGGTTTGTATGCTGACCCGAAACAGCTTCATCAGTTCCTCATCAGTCATAAAAGGATTATTTTCAATGGCCTTCAGTAACTGCTGCTGCCGTTGTCGTTTCGGAAGGCGTTCGATGAAGAGCACCACCTTATCCTATGTAGTAGCTACGTAAGCATTTAACATCATGATGTAAAATGCTCGTTTCTATAGCTCGTCTTATTACCTGATACTAAAATGTAGTATATATAATTTAGAGCAAAAAGGAAAGAAAAAAAATAGCACCTCACCTCCAAAGATGAAGTACTACCTTCTGGTACTATTAAGCTTGAACGATTTCTCTTCCTTTGTAAGTGCCGCAAGTTTTGCAAACGTGATGAGCTTTTTTCAGCTCACCGCATTGCTCGCATTTTACCATGCCCGGTACTTCCAGTTTAAAGTGAGTACGGCGCTTGTCGCGACGAGTTTTGGATGTTCTTCTTTGAGGTACTGCCATGATCCCACCTCCTTAGCAGATGTAATGTTTGCTTATGTTTGGATAGGTAACAGCTTCGCTCACCGGCTCCGCGTTTCCTGTCGAAAGATAAGAATAAAATAAGAACGCTTATTTCTTCTTATTTTTCAAAAAAGTCAGCCAGCCCTGCAAGACGGGGGTCTATCTTGGCCGTCTCACAGCCGCATTGTTGATGGTTCAGGTTGGTGCCGCAATTCGGGCATAGCCCCTTACACGCCTCTTTGCAAAGAGGAGCATATGGCAGAGATACCATTACATTCTCCAATATATAAGGAGACAGATCGATATAGTCCTCTCCTGCCGGATGAATGTCATATTTCTCTTGATCTTGCTGTTCTAAACCACCTGTCTTCTCGGCAAAACATTCCCGAAAGGAATGTCCATTGTTTCTTTGACCGGTGTTAAGCAACGGGAGCAACTGCATTCCAGCTCCAGTTTGATACTGCCGCTGACCTCTGCAGTTCCTACCGTACAGATTACTTTCAGATCGGCAACCGCCGTTCCATAGTGAAGAATATCTTTACGATTTTTCACCAAAGAAGAAATATCTATCTCTTCGTGCAACTGGACCGGTTGTCCTTTTGCAGCCAAATCTCGTAAATTAATCTGCATGATGATCACCTCAAACAAAGTTTATTATAGCTATTAAGATCGACTTTTGTCAACAATTCATCCCGGAGTGTTCATCCATGCTCATTTCTATTTCTGCTCCTCTTTAGGGGGCAGAGAAGCTAAATATTGAAGCGCATCATCTATCGTAGCTACTTCCACTATCTTCATCTTGGTTCCAATTTCTTTAGCTTTTTGTACGGCAACCGTATAGTTTGGAACCTTCGTACCGTCTTCCGCAATATAATCCTTAGGTGCAAAGAAAATTTCCGCCCCTACTTCATCCGCAGCCACAATTTTATGCTGGATACCGCCGATGACCCCAACATGGCCTTCCGGGTCTATTTCTCCGGTTCCAGCGATTCTGTACCCTTTTGTAATGTCCTCCGGCACAAGCTGATTATACATTTCCAAAGAAAACATTAAGCCAGCGGAAGGTCCGCCAATATCACTTACATGCATTTTAATCTGCTTGTCTTCCTCATCCGACTTGACAGCCTGAAGGTCCACAAGCAAAACTCCAAGTCCCGCTTTCTTCTCACCTGTGTCTGGATTAGCAGGAAGTTCGCCCAATTGTACGTCAATGGTTTGAGGTTCTTGTCCAACTTCTCGTTTGTACGTAATTTTAACCGTATCCCCTGCTTTTTTATCCTTCAAAGCATCTTTGAGCTCTGCGGTGCTTTTAACAGGCTTGTCATTTACTCTCATGATGGAATCCCCGATTTTTAGCTTCTTCTCTGCCGGCAAGCCGGGAGTCAACTGCTGGACCAATACTGCCTGGCTTTCAATGTGGAAAGGGACCCCGGCTTTTTTGTAAGCAGCAGCCATGGCATTACTCTGTGAAGCCTGCATCACCGTGACCTGGCGCTGGGAGTATTCCGCCTGGCTTTGCCCCCGCAGAACACTTTTCTTGGTTTGTAATTCCTTATTCGGATCTAAAAGGGCAAGTACATAATTCACCACATTAGTATTGCTCATCAGTACGGTTGTCAAGTAAAAAGCCCCTTTTTCTTCCGGATACCCTTTATTCACTTCCATCATCGGTTTAATCCGCTCTGCCGATCCCGGCATATAAATATAGTAGGGAAGCGGAATGTTAAAAATCCCGTAAAGGAAAAGGAAAATCAATACGAGAGTGACAATAAATTTCCTCTGTATACTCATTCTCCTTTTTTTGAGCAATCCCCGTTTATCTTCTTTCCTGTTCATAGTCTCTCTCCTTCCTGCTCGCACATAAGACAAGCCGATATGAACTAGTGTATGTTCGTAGGGCTTGGTCTAAACGTAAAATCGTATGCGTAATATGTATCGAGCCCGTATACGCATTCCCGATAAACGAGGTGATTATATGCCGCAAAAGTCCTTCGCTTCCTCCAGCCCTTACAGGACAATTCTGCTCGGTTTACTGGTTGGGATTCTCGTCATCAGTATCATATTGTTTCCCGAAGAAGCTTTTGATGCTTCTATGAAAGGGTTGTCTGTCTGGTGGAAATTCGTATTTCCCGCCTTGATCCCTTTTATTATTTTATCTGAAATATTGTCAGGGCTAGGTGTAGTCCACGCACTGGGCATTTTGCTGGAACCCTTGATGAGAATTCTCTTCCGTCTGCCGGGTACGGGAGGCTGGGCTTTAGCCGCAGGAACTGTAGCAGGTTTTCCCGCCGGTGCCGCAGTTACGGCTGATTTGCGCAGAAAAAGATTGATCTCCCGCAAAGAAGGGGAAAAGCTGCTCTGTCTTTCCCATCTTGGCAGCCCTCTTTTGATCATCACCATCATTGGGGCAGGTTTCCTACATAACGCCAGGCTGGGGCTGATTCTGCTTGCCATTCATTATCTGGCAGCATTGTGTACGGGCATTTTACTGCCCGGAGTCAAGAAGGGAAGGTTTGCACGGCCCGGAACAAGAAATCTTGCTCCTATAAATAAAAGGGGACATGAACATCCACAAGGTGAAAAAGAGCAAGACCCCGCCCTGGAAAATTCCCTTTCTGTACCGTTACCTATTTCCGGTTTCCTCTTTAAGCGTGCACTATTAACCATGCAGCAGGTTCACCTCCGGGATGGAAGAACCTTTGGCAAACTGCTGGGAGATTCGGTTACGAATGCCGTTCAAACCGTCATGATAATTGGAGGGTACATTATGATTTTTTCTGTACTTCTTCATGTTCTTAATCTGACCGGGGTTTTGTCCATTTTCGAGTACATATCTGCCCTCCCCGCCGTCAAAGAATGGCTGGACAGTGATAGCATCCATTCTGTCATAACCGGATTACTAGAGGTCCATCTTGGCGCCTTCGGGTTCAGTGGAACCGCTTCTCATCTGACTGTCAGTCAGGCAGCGGCTCTTGCCGGCCTTCTCGGATTTGGGGGGTTTGCTTCTCACGCTCAAGTTAAGAGCCTGATTTACGAAACAGATCTGCGGTATCTGCCCTTTCTTGTATCGCGGACTGTGCACGCCCTCTTATCCATTGTCTTGACCCTGGTCTGCTGGGAACCGGCCGGGCAGCTTTGGAATGCGGACCAGCCCAGCTTCCTTCAGGAAAACAGTCCCTTTGCCGGAGCCTCTTCGGCATGGCTTGTACAATCAATTCCACTGTTTGAAACGATTATGTATGAGGGAATCTTGCTGACTGTCCTGCTCGCTCTAGCCATAATGATTTCCGCTTTACTCATGAAAAGGAAATATTCCGTTTCGTAAAGGCTGTTCCTCATACCCGGGTATTTGTATATTTTTGAACAAGTGCATTCTCTACAACCTCTGGCACAAGCCCGGTTACAGGACCGTGGAATCTGGCCACTTCCTTAACTACACTCGAGCTCAGAAAAGAGTACTGCGGGGAGGCCGTCATAAAAAAAGTCTCTACTTTCGGGTTTAGCTTGTTGTTGGTAGTGGCCAACTGCAGTTCATATTCGAAGTCAGAGACAGCCCTTAGGCCACGAACCACAATATTCACCTGTTTTTGTTCCAAATAATTAACTAAAAGGTCACGGAATCCGTCTACTTCCACATTCGGAATATGTCCGGTCGCTTCCTGCAGCAATTGAATTCGTTCTTCTACAGTAAATAACGGATTTTTCGACGAATTATTCAAAACGGCTACAATTAATTTATCAAAAACAAGGGCTGCCCGTTGAATGATATCAAGATGCCCGAATGTAACCGGATCAAAACTTCCGGGATAGACAGCCACCTTCAGATCTGTTTTTAATGGATTCATGTTTAGCTCAGCTCCTTTTACACAGCATTGACTTTATAGATGGAAACAGCTGTTTCTCCATAATCTGCCCGTTTCACCAGGCAAAAACGCCCTATCTGTTCCTCTTGTTTGTCTGAAGCATCGTGCTCCACGACAATAGTAGATTCAAGGCAGAGCAGCTGATCCTCTTCCATCTGACCGATTAGTTCCCGAATCATCTTCATCCGGTAAGGCGGGTCCAGGAAAACCAGATTGAACTGCTGATTCCGTTTGGCCAGAATCTTCAGTGCTCTTTTGGCATCATTGCGGTATACTTCAGCCCGGTCGCTCAGTTTTGCCGCCTCCAAATTGTGACGGATTGTGTCCAAGCTTTTCTTCTCAATATCCACAAAAATACCTTTTTCCATTCCCCGGCTCAACGCTTCGATACCAAGCCCGCCGGTTCCGGCGAACAGATCCAGCACCGAACCTCCGTCAAAATAAGGGCCGATCATACTGAAAATAGCTTCTTTGACTTTATCAGTCGTAGGGCGTGTATTCATGCCCGGAACCGCCTTGAGGGGCCGTCCTTTTGCACTTCCTGATATTACTCTCATCTGTCTTCCTCACCTAAATTTATCCATACTTGAATCCGGCATTGTATGCACATATCCATCAAACCTCTCAACCGGAATAATGTACAATGCTTATCCTTGTTATCATACCACGATCTAAAATGAATTCACAAAAAAATCATTTGCTACGTATATTTACCCATTGAACGGACATCCTTATAGTATCGACATCAAAAAATGTCGTAGACAACCGCGGAGAAGACTTACGTTTCCCCATAAGCTCTTCGTCCGGTTTCTCCTCTCCCATGAGGGTGTCCTGTAAAAGGGGCACCCGTTTATTTTATCTGAAAATCCTTTATTATCAACGCTTATTTCATCTATTACAGCTTTTATATCGACAATAAAAAAGCCTGTTGTAGACCGTTTGTAGACCAAATGCACAATTATATACCTCATCAAACACAAAAGAATAATATAATAAGAAGAAACAGGACTCAATAAAATGTACTCTATAGGGTACATTTTATAAATAAGCCCTTCGGGGCTTTTTATTTTGCACAAAAATAACCTGCCATTTGTTTCATTAGTAGGTTACTCCTCTACATTAAAAAGCTCTTCTATTGTTATTCCTAATGCTCGTGCAATGGCAAATAAATGAGCGTCTTCATGCCGGCTATTCTTATCAAAACGGGAAATTGATCCTTGGGGCACTCCTGTCATCTGAGACAGTTGCATTTGGGTCAATCCCCTATCTTTTAAAATTTGATTAAGTTTGGGCGTGACAATCACAAAAAAACACCTCCAAGCCAATTATATGATATCGTATAAAGAATTATAAGGAGGTGATAAACAAGTGCAAAAAAAGAGAAAGAAGAGCAGGGGAAATGATAAAGAATTAATCTTGTTGATGACTGCCATCCTCACACTGACTAATTACATCATTACCCTTTATCATTACATTGACCCGCTAACGACGGGTCTCCCCCACAAGGGGGGTGAGATGAAATACAAGGGCCTGCTCTTCTCTCTCAATATTATATCAAAGGGGATAGTACGTGAACAGGAGCCTACTGGGAAAATTGAGGCGGAAATATGGTTTGATGGGAGGTATGAACTTGCACTACATCTTGATGCAGCTAATAAAGTTGTAGATAAAGATACCAGCCTAAGTAAATTTCCGGAGAATGTAGATATTCCGTTATCGGTTTTAGAGGATATAGTGAATCTACTACCATTGGAAGTTAAATGGGTTAAGCAGGAGCTATAATAGAAAACCCACAAACTTATGCGGCATAATTCAAAAGAGCCTTGATGTGCTTCCTCAAAGGCTCCTTTTCTTCTGTATAACTGGATGTATTTATATGCATGGTTTGTAGTACCTATTTAGTCGGACTCTTGAATTTCCTTACATGAATTACTCAGATATTTTTTCGATAGTAGTAGGTAAAGCAATTGGCGGAATTGACAAGGTCGCTACTTGATAAAAGACATTTACTTTATCCCCAACTACAAATTTTTCGTTTTGCGGAAGAGGAACAAGTAATACTTTATTTTGATTGACTAAATCTACCCAATTTCCTTGCAGAGCTTCTTCTTTAGTGGAAGCATTTACAACTGTTGCATACACATCACCAATGGAAGTGATGTATCCAGTGAATTGAATTTGATCCTGTTTTTCAACAGAAGATACGGACGGACTCAGAGTATCGTCTGAATGTGCAAAAGTGGGGCTGGCTCCAGCCGCGAATCCTAAACCTAAAGTAAGAGAGGTTGCTACGGCTACTAATTTCTTCTTTGTGATCATAGTTCTAATCCTCCTTGTATTTTTTTGGTTACATAACCTTATTTCTACAAGTAGATTGAATATCCTTTATATTTCCATTTATTTAATAAATTTGTCACAAAAGAGAAAAAGAGTACTCAGGAAATTGTCTAGGCACTCTTTTTGTATTAGCTCTTAAAACCCGGTTGCAAAAACAGAGGTTTTGGGTAAGATGGTTGCAAAAAGCTTTTGTCAAGACCTTTCCGAAAATTTTTCCTCATTTTTTAAAGTAATACCCCTTGACAATCCTTCCTACAACCAATTCACTAAATAAACGCGAAAATCACAACCAACAAAAAACCGCCACAGCATAGCTGGGCGGCCGACATATAAATGCTCTTCTTTAGGTATAGCAAAAACCTGTCCGGAATTTGGGAAAGCATTCCAAGCCAGTACTAGTTCTTTATTTTATAAACTTTTTATCTGTTAGCAATTTTTACGTAATAAAGGTTGAGTTGTACAACGGAATGAACCGCCGAAGTCTCTAGATATACTATAATCAACGTATTCAACCTTTATTCCTCTCTTGGTTAATTGCTCGCCTACTGATGATTGAAATTCCGGGTCAGTTACGTATACCTTTTCATTTAAAGGTAGCCCATTTGTTATTAATTTTTGTGCATCTTCAAGAGGAACAGTTATTTTATCCCATTCTTTCAAAGACTCTGGGATACCTTCCAGAAATGCTTCTTTACAAATAATCATTAATCCGTCTCTAACTAGACTTAATGCACAGTCCAAATGTAATATTTCAGGATGAAGTGGGACTTCAGTGACTGTATAATCGAAATTTGACAGAAAATTTCTTAACCATACTATTCCATTATGATTGGAAGCAAGCCCCGATGTTCCAACGAAAATTTCTTTGTTCAGAACTAAGACATTGGACTTCTGTCAATAGATTGGACACCTAAAACCGAGAGAATTATGCAGCTAAACAGATCATATGTTCGCATTGATTGAGCGTAAGATACCCGATAGAGGAATGGATTCTTTTTCCATTGTAAAAGCACGTAATGTACTCAAAAATTTTCTCACAGTTTTTAAAATAACCTCTTGACAATATTGCCTACAAACAAATCGCGAAAAAACACGGAAAATCACAACCAACAAAAAACCGCCACAGCATCACTGGGCAGCCGAAATAAATTTTTTTTATCTCATTTAATCGATTTCCATGTACTCTTTCTGAATTTTGCTTTATAAAAATACGAGCCATTTGGATTTATGTCCTTAACACTTTTTATTCAATCACCGTCCATAAAGATAGTGCGTATATCCAATTAGGGTCACCTTTCCCTTGATAGCTTTGAACACATTCATAAATTTTCCCTTTATGTTGTACTTTATCTCCTTTTTTATAGGCAGCACTTAGGTTCCACTTTTCATACTTAGATGAACTCTCTTGTTTTGTTTCTACCTTGATTTCATTACTAGGATCCGAAACATTCCCTTTCATATCAACCGCTCTGATTGTATATCGATATTCGGTATTGGGTTGTAAACCTGTATCTGTATATTTAGTGGAATTAATCGTTGCTACCTTAGTACCATTACGGTAAATCTCGTACAACTTTATACCAACATTACTTGTAGATGGATTCCACATCAAATCTATACGAGAGGCTGTAATGTCCATACTTCGCAACCCTTGAGGTTGTGTGGGTGCTTCTCCCTGGGCTTCTTCCTTAGTCTTTGCAACCACCGGATCGCTTTCTTCAGAAATAACTCCTCTCGAATTTACTGCTTTTACAGAATATTTATACTCTGTATTTGGTTTTAATTCGGTATCTGTAAATGTTGTTCCTGATACCGTTTTGATTAATTTTCCATTACCAAATACTTGATATCCTGTCACTCCGCCCTGAGCCTGTGACGGATTCCATTTTAATTCTACACTGTTTGAGGTAACTTTAGTTGCGTGTAAACCTTGAGGTTTTGTAGGAATCTCTGGACCGGATGTGTCATTTTTCAAATTAACGTCAATTACATTATAAAAAGCGGCCCCGGTATCTGCTATATCCCATACAGCTAAAATGATGTGGTATCCACTGCGATCAGTAGGGATGTTTATATTGTGGGATACTGTTCTAGATGGAAAAGCACCGTTCTCATTAAATTCTTCAATTAGCTCAAAATCACTTCTCTTTAGTTTCTCATTAGGGTTCCACCCTTTTTTTGTAATATAATAATGCCATTTAGCCGTCCGATGTGGTGCAGTTAACGTCCAGGTAAATGTATGTGAGCCCCCGGTAAGATCTTGCTTGTACCAACGGGTTTCCGTTTGTTCATCAAGCTCAGGGCCCCATGCCTCATCTGCAGATGCAATTTTACCGTCGTCAGGCCCTCCATGTGGAAATCCTTTTGCAGCTTCTAAACCATTATGATTCCATTTCGTTGCTCCGCATCCAGTATTTTTCCCTTCATAGCATAATCTCGCACGACTTTTTACAGGTGCTTCAACGTATCCGTGAGCAAATGCTTCTGGGGCAACCATGGTGAATCCTAAAATAGCACCTAGCAATAAAAGAGCAATCTTTACTTTTTCTTTTTTAATACCCAAATTAGAGATCATTGTTTTTCTTCTCCCTTTTTTCAAAAAAATAGAAACTCTGTTACCAAAAAAGAATAAAAAACAGTTCCTTTCATTTTAATTCTGCTACGGCTTGTTTAATTTAATTATCTCCATGGACATCAATCCCCCTTACCAAGAGTTATTTATGTTAATAACGTAAAAAAACATTTACGTTATTAACACTCAACTAAATTAGAAGAATGAAGTAAAATATGTATTTATATTCTTATATTATCAAATTCTCATAATATTTTTTTATATTTTTTTGTGTTTTTTGTGAATTTTATAAAACCCAAGAAATTAGAAATGATCAGACCCGCAAGACTCTCGTAATATGCTCTTTTTTAGGTAGCTAGAATGAGCATATCAAAGCCCGCGGGTTGATGTATATTACTGCTCCTTCTTCACAGCACTCTTACCAGCACTATATAGCCCGCATGAAGTAAGACCAGAGATAATGCCAAACATAACGCTTGTCTTTATATCACCTGGGAAGTAAACAACTCCAGCCGCAATACCCAGTATAACGGATAAAACCGGGGCCAGACGAACCCGTAGTCCGATCCCTTTCGCCATTTCAACAAGACCGACTATAACAGCAACAATGACAACATCTGTGATTTCTATACTCATGTTGACCTCCTACAGACTGCTCGCCAAAATGTGGTTATTCAGCCATGCCAGCTCATCAACGGTAAGGCAACGGTTTTCTATTTTAACCATCCAATTCCAGTCCGTGAATAGTCCTGCATTCCAGGCTTTCCCCATGTTGTCAAAAAGCTGTTTCCACTGCCAGTCTTCCAGTTGTAATGTTCTATTCATGTCTTCCTCTCCTTCATATGCTTGTTTAATTCGCTCTATAAAGCTTGGTATTCTTCCCTCATCTAACATTCTGTGCGGACAGTATTTACCACTCCAGTGCTGGTGTGGGACCACATTTTCAATAGGAATAAAAAACTGTCTCATAAGCTGGGCAATGACAATAGCCGCATGGTCCTCGGCCTTATAATATCGGTTACCGCCGGACTTGGAATAACAAATTTCTACGCCGATGGACTGACGGTTTCCTGTTCCGTTCCCGTCTCCGCAATGCCAGGCATTTCGATCAAAAGGAATGCCCTGAACAGCTTCTTTATCGTCTACAGCAACGTGGAACGAAACCTCGTTATTGTTTCCGATCATGTAACGGATCTCATTTTCTGCGGGAGCATCGTTCCAAGTGTTATGGAATGTGATGTACTTAGGTGTCATTTTATTCGGGCATTTGATGCCATACTTACTTGGGTCTACTAACATTTGTCTGATTTCCATCATTGGGCTTCTCCTTCCCCGGGTTTTCCTTTTAGAATCCCTTTGATCTCGGCAATATCACTTGAAAGAAGGCTAAAAGACTTTGCTTGCTCCCGGATAACTTCCTGGTTCTCGCTAATGGTCTTTTGATATTCCTTCTCTCGAACTTCATTCTTCTTCATTGTAGTAAAAAGCAGCCAGATAAACAGCGCACCAAATATCCCGGTATTTAGCGCTGTATCAAAAAATTGTTCTTCCATTCATGGTTCCTCCTGTTCATTCTTTCATCACACTTCAACTATAATTTTAAAGATTCCTACAGGAGCATATATTTTTTCACTTATCGTTGAAAGCGAATTTGCTCCTTTAAAAAGAGTTGTTCTAGCGCAATCACAATAATGAAATTTCATTTCCATATGTCCCCTCCTGTTTTTGAGCATAAAAAAGACGCCCTTAGGCGCTCACTTCTTTTTAAAATGTACCCTTTGTCAAGGACATTTAAAAAAAGCCTAGGCAGTTTTAAGAAGATGATCTCTGTATTGAGTATTGAACAGGGGTCATCTTCTTCAAATCCCATTGGTATCTATAACGATTCTATAAAGCTCCCTAATGAACTTGGACAATAAGAGTGTGTATTGTTTATACTACAAGTGATAGGGGAGGATGAATAAATGAGACGAACGAAATATTCCAACGAGTTTAAGGTACAGGTTGTAAAGGAAGCTCTGGAAACCAGAAACAAAGCAGCCGTGGCAAGACGTTACGAGCTTGCCTCCAATATGCTACACCGATGGGTAAAAGAGTATGAGTCAGGAAAATGGGGAGTGATTTCGGTAGAGGGGATTTCCCCTCTGGAAACAAAGAAGTTGTCCCAGGAAAATGACCACTTAAAACGGCTGCTAGGGGAAAAAGATCTTGAGATCGCTATTCTGCGTGACCTGGTAAAAAAGAAAAACCCTCACTTGCTGACAAAGTTGAAGTAGCCGAAATCTACATTCAACAGGGATACGCTATAACGCTCGTGCTACGTTTGGTGAAGGTCCCACGTTCGACTTATTATTACATAAAAAATAAAAAAGTCATGAAGAAAACAGTTAGTGAGGGACGTTCAGCGCCAGGGTATTCCTATCAAGCGAATGGAACAAAAGTACCTGATGAACAGATTCAAGAACGGCTCATGGAACTGATTTCGTCAGATGGATTTGCTTATGGATACCGGAAGCTGACCGTTTGCTTGCGCCGAGAATACCAGTTACAGATCAATAAGAAGAAAGTGTATCGCCTATGTAAGAAGCTGGACATCCTGCGCCCACAACGACAGAAACCTGTTGTGTATCCACGAAAACTGGCTCGTAACCGAACGGTTACTGACTCCAACCAGCTCTTCGAAACAGACATTAAATACGGATTTATAGCAGGTGAAGAACGATTTTTCTTTATTCAGTCTTGCATAGATGTATACGACCGCTCGATTGTAGCCTTTCACATAGGACTGAGCTGCGAAGCAAAAGATGTTGCAAGTACACTTCAAAGTGCCTTGATGAAACGTCAGTTGTTTGAAGCTCTAGAAAATCCTGTGATTCGTTCCGATAACGGACCACAGTTTATTTCCCATGCCTTTCAACAAGCCTGTACAAGCTTCGGAGTGGAACACGAACGAATTCCACCAAAAACGCCGAATATGAACGCTCACATTGAGTCATTTCATCGACTTCTCCAAGATGAGTGTTTGGCACGGTACGAATTTCAGACGTACGGAGAAGCCTACCAGGCTGTTACTGAGGTACATTCGGTATTACAACGAGCGACGAATTCATTCGAGCATTCTTGACCTTTCTCCATACGAGTTTTACAAACAGCTCATCTCGATTAAGGCTATTCGAGTATAATTACAACCTTGAGGAAAGCGATGATTAAGATAGTACGTGTCCAAAATTAGGGGGTTAATCCGGTCTTACTTTCCTCCATTCCTTGCCTAGGTAGAATTCTCTCGCCTTTTTGTTCCTTTGGTATTTATCATATTCCTTATGTGCCCTTTGCTTCTCTAGCTTTCCAAGTGCTGCATGATTATCGCAATACCTTGTTCTTGTTAGCTCCGGGCACCCATGTACCTTGCAAGGTTTCAATGGACGTTTCGGTATATATGTCATGTCTTCACCTTATGCGTTACAAGCATTCATTGCGTTCCAGATATCCTTAAATCTAAGCTCTCCGGGCGAGCCAGCGGGAAGTACGGTACCTCAAAATAATAGTGCCTCTCGTCCACGAACGCCTCCTATCGTTGATCTTTCCGATCGTATACATGTGGATCGCGCGTCCAAATTTTGGATACTCGGCTGCCAATCGGTGTTCCGAGTTCCCACGCTATTATTTCAACCCACACTGACCTCGACCTGTAGTGATCGTAAAGCTGACGCTGGACTTTTTCCGCCTCTTCCAACGTCCCATAGACCATACAAAAATTAAGCATAACTTAGTTTGGATATTTACCATGACATGTTCGTCCAAAGAAATTATGAAAGATTCATAAGATGATGTATCAACAACTGTAAAGGAAGTGAAAGAATTATGGCAAAGTTTTTAGAAGCCCAGATTTCGCAAAACTCTGGCTCTTTTGGGTTTCCGCTGATACCTGTTACCAGTACTCTTGGCCTTATTTGGAACATTGGGATTAAACACAGCAGGTGCAGGTCCGAATTTGCGCGTACAGCTCGAGGCTACAGTTGCGATAAGCGCGTTTGTTAACGTTCCCTCTTGTGTTATCATTATATTTTGCATAGATGGTATCTGTTTTATAGTGATAGCTTGTTTGCCTGTGATTCCTGGCGTTTTAAGCACAAATTTAATTACCGCTACTGCTTCTCATTTCAATCCTCCAAACCCAGGCTTCCTGTCTTACCAGGCTTTCGTTAACGTGACTGGTATAGCTTCGGCAACTCGCGTGGGTCCCGAGAGCTTTAATGCACTCGCAGTTTCCGATTAATAAATTTTGAAAGAATCCTATAGCGTCACCTCGACTTTCTTCCCATTTCTTACATTATTTCCGGTCCGCGAAATATCGAATCGAGACGTCAATTCCTCTAAGGGTGATTGAGGTGACCTCCTTTCTCAGAGCGGGCCGTACGGACTTTCGCTTATGCATCGCATCAGGAATCGGTGCATAAGCGTGCCGTGATGGGCCTAAGCGGCATGAAATAAAAAAGCCATGCCTTTTGGCATAGCTCATTTGCTTTAGAGAGTAACCTGAAGTTTCTCTTTCACTTTGGTCTGCAATTCTTCTTTCTTCACTTCATCGTAGCTGGTTACTACTTTCTTGCCATCCTTATCTTTCATATAAAGGCGTAGATATGCACCCTGTTTAAATTGGTCTTCTCCAAATTTAGAGAACGTTAGCTGAATTTCTTCTCCCTTTTCGTTATAAGCCGGGAGCGTATACTCGTACTGTTTATGTTGATTATCCAGTTTGCCCTCACCTTTAATTTGGGTGTAGGCCTCGTCTTTAAAGGCTCTGTTAAAATCAAATTTCAACAAAAAGCTGGCGAGGATAATAAAAATGCTAAAAAACAACATAAATTTTTTCATGATTCGTTAACTCCTTTATACTCTTGATGTTTATAATTGTATTTTAGCAATATTTTGTTCCTTTTTTGATCGATTTACATTACAAAAGACTGATCAAACTTACATATCTGTCATACAAACGATTCCAATGTGATCGTTCAACCAGCTATGGTGCCGTGGTACCTCTCTTTTCCTTTGTGGCCTATGATATTACTATACATCGTAGAAATCCAAACATCCGAACCTTTTTCGGTCAAAATTCTTTCTTTTTTCTGTCTTATCCTTCTTTTTCCACGGCGATATTTAGAAATAAAGCAAGCTTATAAAAGGCTTTCCAACGTATTCGGTAATATGATTTTTCACTGATTGGCGGATTGAACACTTGGTTGTAAACGACATAATCATATACGTAATCGTGCTTCAGGTATCGTTCTTGAATCAATAACCTTTCCTTTGGATGAAGCCTCGATACTGCCCTATCTATTCTTTGAATATGTGCCAGTCGAGCTGCAGGAACATCGATATTGTAGATAGCAACATTGGCCGTTTGATCTGTTGTAACGTTCGTCGGCCCATGAAATCGCTCCTGGTAACTGGATGTGATGTTAGCTTCTTTTTCTTAAATCTTAGAAAACCATCCCTTTGCATAAAAATGCTAATTTAAGGAAAACTTTATTTATGACGTTCTATCACAACATTAAAAGGAGCAATCAGAATAGGAATTTTAAACGGCAATTCAAAAGATGAACCTATGCACTATGGAGAAATTTATAGTGTATGGCAATTTTCAATGGCAGCAAAGAGCTGTATCTCCACTAATCGTTTGTTTCAATATCATGTAGGTGACAAAGATTTAAAAAAATTTTTAGAAGACGTCATTTATCAGGCCAAGCTAGAAGTTAGTGAATGCGATTCACTGCTTACTCAAAACGGAATTGCTACAACTCCTGTATTACCCGAAAGACCAGAAGCTAAGCTTGAAGATATTCCTGTGGGAGCAAGATTCACTGATCAAGAAGTAGCCGCTATTTCGGCTGCGGGATTAGCTGCTAGCTTAGTTGGTTGTAGCTCAATTATGGGCACATCAATTAGAGAAGATATTGGTGCATTATTCGCTAAATACCACACAACAAAAGCGGCTCTTGCTTTAAGAATTTTAAAAATGAGTAAAGAAAAAGGTTGGCTGATCCCTCCACCACTACAAGTTAAACCTGAGTCTGTTGAAGAATAAATTGAAACAAGGTTAAAAAGGTTTTATAGGGGAGAAGGCTGGTGCCCTCTCCTTTATTCGTCTACTCCCAGTAGGTGATTGATTACGTTGCACAGTGTCCACTACATTCATTGCCGAAACCATCGAAATCCATTTCCAACTGGTTTTCGTTTATGTCCACTTCTTCTAACGGTACACAGGATTTATGGAGATACACCTTTCCTCTCATCTGGCGTAATCCGTATTCATGCAGTGTCTTTTCAAATTCAACCGCTTGTTTCCACTCATCAGGGAAGTTGCGTTTCAATTCCAACCACGCATAGTCACTATGAAATGGACACCCTATACACGCTGATTTCGGAGGCACTTTATAGCCGTTTTTACACGATGTATCTCGTCGGTTGAGATACCAAGCCACTTTATGACAGATTGTTTCTTAAAGCGTTGCCGAGGTTTAAGTCCAAGATGCTGCCTGACGGCCTTTTGGGGTATGGTTTTTGCAGGTCATACGTTTCAACCTCTGCATATGCTTCCTTTGCTTTGATAGTTCCTACAAAGCTATCTTGAAGCTTCATTTTTCGGTTTTTAAGAACTACTTTAGCGTGGCCATGTTCATATATGGATTGTGCATACAATGCCCCTATAATGCCCTGTGCTTGTGTATAGAGGGTGATCTTCCGGGCAAGGTCGCCCGGATTTTCTATAATGTTTTCAAAACATCCACCTCACTTTTATACTTTTTGAGCTTCATATACTGCTAGCAATGCAAGATCTTCATTCAAACCTACTTCTTTAGCCAAGATCCTGGCTCTGTTGGGGGTAATTGTATTTTCTCCGTATCTAAGTCTTGCTAATTCAATGAATTTCCGCCCTACCAAACGTAGCCTTTCTTTTTTACTCATTAGACCACCTCTTTGTGTTGTTTATACAATATCATCAACAAAAAAATTTCCCTAGGGTCTTTGTTAAAAAACTTAGATAGTTTAAGCATCAATGATCCGCTTATTTCCCCACCTCTTTCCAAATGGTATATTGTAGATCTTAATACTTTTAGCGCCGCTGCTAACTCAGCTTGTGTCATATCAAAATCTTGACTGCGCCTAAGATATTTAACATTGTTCTTCATTAAACACTTATAACTCCCTTCTTTTGTGTTGTATACCCTACAATTCATACCCAAAGAAAAGTGTTGTTTACTTTACATTTTGTTGTATGTACTATACAATATACATGTCGATATAAATTGTAATTTGATGAAGCGGAGGATTTTTGATGAACAATTTAGGGAAATATTTAGAGCAAGTAAGACGTGAAAAAAAGTTTTCGCTTCGAGAAGCCGCACAAAAAAGTGACCTATCTTACACATATATTCGAGACATTGAATTAGGAATGAACAGAAAAACAAAAAAGAAAGTCAAGCCTTCACCAGATTCCTTGAAAAAGCTAGCTGAAGCTTATGGCATCGAGTATTATGAACTCCTTCAAAAAGCTGGAATCCTTGATGAAGGAACGGAAAGTGCATTGGACGAAGCAAACAGTAAGCTTGATAAATTGATTGAAGAAACAGTAAATAATTCAACTCATATCAGTACAATCCCTTTAATTAGAACTATTTGTGCTGGTGATGGCATCATAGCAACAGAAAACATAGAAGATTACGTGGCTTACCCTTTGCTGAAAGGAAATAAGCCAGACTACGCTCTACGTGTACAAGGAGATAGCATGAAAGACGTTGGAATTGATGATGGTGATATTGTTTTTCTAAAGGCTGCTAATTGGGTTGAAAAAATGGCCAGATTGTTAATGGAGAAGAAGGTACTTTGAAAAGAGTTTATTGGGATGAAATTGATCCTAAGGTCAGATTAGTCCCCGAGAACAAGAATTACAAACAAATTGAAGCTTATCCGAATGAAATTCATATCTGCGGAGTTTATGCTGGCCACTTTAAATCCGAGTTCCAAATGCTTTGATGAACATGGAGGTATTCAAATGGCGAGTATCAGAAAACGCGGAACCAATTCTTATTTACTCACTGTCGAATTAGGTTACGATGCTCAAGGAAAAAGAGTAATAAAGGACAACCCTATGAATGGAGTTAAAAAGCCTAAAGAAAAAGCAACTAGAGAAATCGAAGTGTATGATGAACATGAGGTTCAGCAGTTGACAAATGCACTTGAGAAGGAACCTCTGAGATTTAAAGTCCTGGTAATGCTCGCCCTTATAACTGGTATGAGGAGAGGCGAATTAGTTGGGCTGGAATGGAAACATGTGGACTTGAACGAAGGTATTATTCACATAAAACAATCCCATACCAATTGCTGCTGATGGAGTTCCTGTAATAAAAATTTCAAAAACTAAAAACTCTGTCAGACAAATTTCTTTACCTGCATCAATGGTAGATCTTCTAAAGAAATACCGGGTTCATTATCTGCAGGAAAAAATGAAATTGTTAGACCGTTGGGATGAGGGTAATGAGGAAAAAAGAGAGTTTGTATTTAGTAACCCTGATGGAAAGCCAATTTATTTCAGTCGGCCTACTAAGTGGTGGATAGCATTTTTGGAAAAAAATAATTTAAGGAAAATTAGATTTCATGACCTCCGACATACTTCCGCAACATTGCTTATTAACCAAGGGGTTCATGCAAAAATTATTTCCGTACGTTTGGGTCATGCAGATATATCTACAACAATGAACGTTTACAGACACGCTTTATGGTCAGCCGATAAAATAGCCGCAGAGAAGTTTGATCATCTACTTAAAAACTCAAACGAATTGTCTACCGATTGTCGACCAAATCCACAAAAACGGTCTACAATGTCCATAAAGATGCAATCAAAGGACATCCCAATTAAATCAAGGGAAATAAGACTATACAACAAATCGCCACTGACAGGGTTTCTCCTCTCCCATGAGGGTGTCCTGTAAAAGGGGCACCCGTTTATTTTATCTGAAAATCCTTTATAATCAACGCTTATTTATATCGTAATAAAAAGTTAAATGCAGGCCGGTTGTTGTATTTTTCGGAGGTTCTTGTTTTCGGGGGACATCTTTAATAACATTTCCAAAATGCAACATTTCATAGCCAAAAACTTAGTTATTGGCGAATCCTAACCGCTTGCAGGCGAAAAACAAACAATATAAAATCAGCTCAACACTTACAATGAGCGGTAATATGAAGGATGAGGAGTTTAAGAAATACCAGGAGGTTATGGATAAAGAAGTATAAGAGATTAAGAATAAAGCCCTTTGAGGTTATTTTGCACAAAAAGACCACATGGCAATACTGAACTGCACCTCCAATTGTTATCCGGTGTCTAACAATTGGGGCACTTCAATACGCCCCTGTGGTCTTTTTTAACGAAGTACGTATTAATAAAGCATAGTACGCAAAATGATGACTAATAGAATGAATAGAACGAGAATTGCACCTGTACTAGTTAATCCGTATCCTCCAGATGAATAACCCAGAAGTAACACTCCTTTCCTTAAAACTCAATATATTTTATGACGGAAATCGGATCATGCTTGGACTTTTGAACCGCCTGAGGGAATGTTTGTAGTTATTTTGAAAATACCTCAAGCAGCATTTTCGTTATAGGACGGAGAATAAACGTCTGATTTTGTAACAAGCTGAGTTTGTGCCATTTTCATGCCATGAATCCTTAAATAAAGTACGAAAATGCCTGCTCATACGGATTATTCCTTTTTGCAGATCGCTTGTCTCTTGTGATAGGGTAATAACTGATTAGTTTATTAGAAAAGGAACGGGTACCGGAGATGGAGGAGAATCAATGACTATTGCTGATTTTAAAGGCAAGGCTGTTCATATGAAAACGAATGAACAGACGAATAAACACGCATCCAATATGAAAGACCGAAGTTGTCATTACTACGGTATTTACTCAGGGCATGACGAGACGTTTATGTATTTAAAAATTGAAAAAAAAACTGTCTGCTTTCCTATCTCTAATGTTGTCTTTGTGGAGGAAGTGTAAGCACTTAGTACAGGGAAAAAGAAAAAGTGTTCAATAAAGAAAGGTTTATGGCAACGGAACGTTTATTTTTTCTGTACAACCTTAGCAGCTTGAGGGGCCATTTTCGGGAAAATGTACAGCACAACTTGCATATAAAGTAAGCCAGTTCCTTTTGTACATAAAGAAACTGGCTTATTTCATATCCATTTTATGAGGCAAGTCAATTTGACCTAATTCGATTGAAACAACTGATTCTACTATTGCAGTTTAAACCCCTGCTTATACGTGGGGATAGTAGAACTTGTTATACATGCCGGACACGGTCTGAGACCAGGTCCTGGTTTCGGCACCACCCGTCCGCTTAGCCATATAGTCCGAAATCGTCCCGTCATATTGATCAATCAATTCACGCAAATGTTCCTGTTTGTAGCTTTCTTCATGATAAACCGCTTCTTTCGGCAGCCGCGGCTTTTTGGCAGAAGGATCTGCAGGGTGCCCCAATACAAGTCCGCATACCGGGAATACGAGTGGAGGTATATTTAATAGTTTAATCAGCTCTTCCGGGTTTCTTCTGGCACCGCCAATCGGCACGGTTCCAAGCCCCATCGACTCCGCTGCGGCAATGGCTGTACCCAGCGCGATGCCCACATCGGTTGCTCCAACCAGAACTGATTCCACACTATCTGTAAGAATCAGTTCTTCCCCGTTTTTCTCTGCAGCAATCTTAGCTCTATTGAAATCTGCGCAAAAAAGCAAAAAGACAGGAGCCTGATCCACCCAAACCTGGTTTCCTACCAGTTCGGATATTTTTTTCTTGGTGGCGGAATCTTGCACACTAATAACCGTAACCTGCTGTCCATTTATTGAAGTAGGGGCGGCCTGAACAGCCTGAATAATCGCATCCAGCTGTTCCGGAGCTACCGGTTTATCCAAGTAATTGCGAATAGACCTGTGTTCGTTTAAGGTTTTCAAAGTTTCATTCATGGGTACTTCACTCCATTCCCTCTTTTTATTTATAAACTATATTAAATAGTATAACTTACTTTTTATCAATAAATAGCGTCATGTTAAACAAAAAAACCGCCTATCCAGAACTTATCATAGGACAAACGGTTATGTTATATGCTACCAGGCTTATACCCAACCGCGCACTTTCATGGCTTCGGCAATCCGCTTCATTGATATAATGTATGCTCCTGTACGAAGATCGGTATTATGCTCTTTGGCAGTTGCCTGAACTTCTGCAAAGGCTTTAACCATAGTGACCTTCAGTTTTTCATTTACTTCCTCTTCACTCCAATAGTAATTCATCAGGTTTTGTACCCATTCAAAATACGAGACGGTAACTCCGCCCGCATTTGCCAAAATGTCCGGGATAACCGTAATTCCTTTCTTAAAAAGAATCTCATCCGCCTCTGGAGTTGTTGGTCCGTTGGCAGCCTCTGCCACAACCTTGGCTTGAATCCGGTCCGCATTCGCAAGTGTGATCACATTTTCCAAAGCAGCCGGTACCAGGATATCCACATCCAGCTCTAATATTTGGGAAGGGTCGATTTCATACCGGGAACCGTAGGTTGCAAGACTTCCGCCGTCCTTGCAGGCCGCAGCTTTGGTTACATCCAGCCCGTTAAGGTCCAATAAGGCTGTTTTCGAGTCACTGACAGCAACAATCGTACAGCCAAGTTCAGCAAGAAGCTCAGCCGCGATTCTTCCCGCATTACCGAAGCCCTGAACTGCAACAGTAGCTTCGGACGGCTTCTTTCCAAAGTCTTTCAGGGCTTCCAGGATCGTAAATACGCAGCCGCGGGCTGTTGCCTCATTTCTACCAAGAGATCCGCCCAAAATAAGGGGCTTCCCTGTTATCACTCCGGGCTGGAAGGTACCTTTCATGCGGCTGTACGTATCCGTCATCCAGGCCATTACCTGCGCATTGGTATACACATCCGGGGCAGGAATATCTTTATCAGGGCCTACAATGTCCGCGATGGCTTCCATGAAAGCACGGCTTATTCGTTCCAGTTCTCCTTGACTAAACTCAGTCGGGTCACAGATTACACCGCCTTTTCCTCCACCATAAGGAAGTCCGACAACTCCGCATTTGAAGCTCATCCACATGGATAAAGCCTTAACTTCATCCATGCTTACTTGAGGGTGAAAGCGGATGCCGCCCTTAGTCGGACCAATCGCATTGTTATGCTGGGAGCGGAAACCTTCAAAAACTTTTACGCTTCCGTCATCCATTTTTACCGGAAAAGACACGCTCAGCACTCTCATCGGTTTTTTCAGGACTTCAACTACGTGGTCAGCAAGCCCCAAGTAGGAAGCCGCATGTTCCACTTGCTTTTGGGCTATCGCATAGGAGTTCAAATTTTCATTGTCTTGCATAAGCTCTGTCTGTTGACTCATTCAGTTTTCATCCTCTCCGTGTTGTTTTTGGCTTCGATATCTATCCGCTTCACTGCTTTAGCACAGTGATATAAGTATTGTATACTAAATCTTCTGAATTGAAAAAGTTTTTTTATCATTTTAAACCCTTTTTTTCAATTTTTTTCGGAACCCGAAAAAACGGGAAGCCGGAGAATGAATTCCGTTCCGCTGTTCCATTCACTTTTTACTTTCACTTGTCCCCCGTGAGACTCTATAAAATGCTTTACAATTGCCAGACTAAGCCCCATGCCGGAAGATGCGGCAACCGCCTGCGGATTTGTTCCCGGAAGGAAATAAAAACGATCAAAAATATAAGGAAGTTCCTCTTCTTCTATTCCTATTCCATCGTCTTTCACCTGTACAACGGCATCCAGATCCTGCTGATACACGGTTACGGTTACAGAGGAACGGGCATGCGCTATACAGTGTCCCAGCATGTGGTTCCATACTTGTTCCAGCCGGTCCGTATCCGCATACAAATGAATATCCTTTTTTATTTCCAGAGTAAGGGAAATACCGGCTTGTTCTGCCGCCTGTTTCATCATCTCTACTGCTACCTTGAGGTTATCAGATAAAGAAAACCAACGTTTGCTTAAAGGCAGATTTCCAGCTTCTGCGAGGCCAAGATTTTGGAGATCCTGTACAAGCCTGTACATACGGTCCACTTCTTCAAACAATTCGTGCATTTTCTCAGGAGATAGCCTTGTTTCAGCCACAAGTGCCCTTTCTAATTGGGTCTTCATGGAAATGAGAGGTGTCCGCAATTCATGAACGATGTCAGCGGACAATGTTCTTCTTACTTTCTCTAAACGGGCAATCCGGTCCTCAAGACGGTCTACAACTGTACTCATTTCTCTTTTCCAGCTTTCCAGATCCTCGGAATAACCTAATTGTCCTCTCATTGATGTTATACTCTGATTTTCTTGTCCTGATACCCGTTTTAGCTTGGCTAGAGCCGTTCTCATGACGCGCAGGTAAGGCTGATGAAATCCGGAGAGCAGTCTGTACGTGATTAACCAGATAAGGATTAACGATGCCCCGTAAGCAAGCCAATATGCATATGAATATGCAGGAAAGGGGGGTTTTTCCAAATACATATACCCGATTAGGGTACCTTCTAACTTAATGGAATGGATATTCTTGTCTTCGCTTTTGGTCTTTTCATTATGTAAGGATTGAAAAAGGACACGCCGGTCCTGGTCCCAAAGTACAAATCCGGCTTCCTGTCTGCTGAGTGGGCCCTCTTCTCTTTGAAGCTGATTGACTACAGGCTCCCAAGATCTTTCCGTTTTATACAAGTTGGCCAGATATGAATGCCAGAAACTTTCCATTTGTTCGGAAACCCGCTCACGCTGGTCTAAAGAAATCAGCATTAATGGTATGGCAATAAGCAGGGCAGCCAGCAGGGTAACTGCTGAACTTATATATATCTTTTTTTTCTTCACAAGCATCCCTCTTCTTTTATCCGTCTATATCTATTTCCATACGTTACTTTCTAGAATACCAGAGACTGGACTAGAATCAAATGGACAAAACTATACTTCGGCAAGAAAACTATATGAAACCTGTGCCTCCTGGCGTTGGCTTTGGAACCGGACGGCGGGTGATCGGACCCATGCTGTAGTGTCTTCACTAATCTTAGTTCCACTCTCCCTTTCGTTCAAAATAAGAATCCTGATCCATAAAAAACGCCCCTGTCCTAAATCTAGGAAAAGGGGCGAACCGGGTTTTAGAACCCGGAATGCTTAAGTTTATTCAAACGGACCTGTGCTTCCCTGATTTCCATCATCCGTTTTCGTTGTTCTTCCTCAGTTGCAAGTTCCTCGCCCATCCATCTGGCAAGCTGAAGCTCAAGCTACCGCACCTCGTCAGCCGCCTCCGGGTTATCAGGCTCCTGCAGTTTCCGGTTCTGTTCCTCCTCGTACTCCTGCCAGCTTCCCTCATACAGGAAAAGGACGCTGTCCTGCCCAAGAAACAGAAGCCGGGTAGCCAGCTTCCGGATCAGATAACGGTCATGGGAAACCACTACAAAGGCCCCGGTAAAACCTTGTAAAGCCTGTTCTACCTTCTCCTTGGTTTCTACATCAAAGTAATTGGCAGGTTCATCCATCACAAGCAGATTTGCTCCGCTGAAATAAAGCTTGAGGAAAGCAACACGGCATTTCTCCCCCATGCTAAGATCTCTGATCCGTTTAAACACATCATCCCGTGAAAACAGGAAGCAGCCTAAAATCGTACGCGCGACAGTCTGCGTCATCTCGGGGAGTACAAGCAGGCTGTCCAGAATCGTGATTCAGTGTTCAGCCCTTCCAGCTCCTGTGAAAAGTAGGCGATGCGGGCCTGTTCCAGCCAGGCAAAGATTCCTTCTGTTCTCATTCTCCTTCCGAAGATATCACCTGTATCGTTTTTTCCCTTCGTTCATCAACCGTTGCTACATTTTTAAGAACTATTTTCCCGTCAATTAAAATGTAATTGTCGAAAAAACGATTAATTTCTTCCAATGTGATGTTTCCGTATTGATACATATCTCGCAAGGTATAATCTATCCTGCCTTATTTATGGATATGAGTTTTCCGGAGAATCTAGGTATCGTCTCGTCTTTTCACTCGAGCCTTACGTCGATTATGTTCTCCAACATGATATGCATAGCTTTATTTGCCTCACTGATCACCCCAAGGCTCCTAGTTAAAGGATCGTACTTGATTAATACTCCTGCAATGTGCTGATCTTCATAAACATCATACACAGTAAATCTCACCTTATGTTTCGTGGCCAAAGCGTAGTTAAGGATTGTAGAGAGTTCTTCCAGCCTCTGCTCATCAAGTAAGGGCTTTGCATGTTTTTTCAATTCCCGCCGCTGCTCCAGGAGTTGCTCCCGGTGTTCAGGCAGCATCATGCGGGAGGATTCCCATAATCCGTTTCCAGTCAGCTTCTTGCTCATTTATAATGTCCTCCAATTTTCATGGATCGGTCTTTGGCCTGGCCAGCCGCTGTCAGAGAAACCGCGCGCATGATCGAGGCATTGCCGAACCGGTCTTTGATGCCGTCAAGGGCTTTTTCCAAAGCCAGCTTTTTCATCCGGTCTTCAAAAAGGACGAGCTGGAACGTATCATCACGGACCAGTCCGGTCAGTGAAACTGATATTTTACGGACAGGAAGGCCGTTCCAGTGCCGCTTGAACAGCAGGACTACCGCCCGGTTTACTTCGTCACTGAGATTGGTCGGATCCTCCAGCTTCATCTGGCGGTGAAACCCGGTAGGATAGTCAAAGTCGGTTCCCTGGCAGCCGACAGATACGACCTGTCCCATATATCCTTTGGCCCGGCAGCGCTGGCATACCAGTTCGGAAAGTTCCAGAAGAGGAACAAGCAGTTCATTTATCGTCATGTAATCGCGGGGAAGCGTCATTTGGTGACCGACTCCCTTTTGTCCGATATAGGTATCGGGAGTAACAGGAGAATCATCCAACCCATTGGCAATTCGCCAGATGACTTCTCCGTTAATTCCCCAGCGCTTTTGCAGGCGGAGCACAGAGGCGCAGGCAAGATCACCTATCGTATGAATGCCCATGCGTTTCAGATGGCGGGTCATCCGTGAGCCGATGTGGTACATTTTATTGACCGGTAAAGGCCACAGTTTTTGTTCCATCTCCGTTTTGGGCAAATAAAAAATGCCATCCCCGTTCTTTTTGGCAAAATTATCGCAGGCCATTTTGGCCAGCACTTTATTTTCGCTGATCCCGATCCGGGTATAGACGCCTGTCTCATTCCATACACGACTCTGGATACTTTTAGCAATCTCTTGCGGAGAACCAAGCAACTTTATACTAGCGGTAACGTCCAGATGCTGCTCATCGACGCTCAGCGGCTCTACTAGATCCGTATAGGACTGAAGAATTTCCGTGATTTGGAGGGACACTTTAATGTATTCTTGCATTCTGGGCCTGACAACCACCAGGTCCGGGCACTTGTTTATGGCCTCTCCTAATCGTTCTGCCGTTGTAATCCCATACTTTTTAGCCAAAGGACAAGCAGCCAATACAATCCCTGAACGACGCGCCGGGTCTCCGGCGACTACGAGAGGACGATTGCGATACTCAGGATGATGCGCTTTTTCCACACTGGCATAAAACGACTGACAATCTGCTAAAAAAATCACACGTTTATTTTTTATTCCTTTATCCATTAGGTGTATCACCGCCTTTTTAGAACATGTGTTCTTATGTATAAACAGATTAGCGGACAATTATTCGTATTTCAATAGAATATTTATGGAAAATCAGTCCGCAAATAAAAATCCCACTGGCTGCAGTCAGTGGGAAATTCCAACAGAATAAATTTACACACCTATTTTGCTAAAAACTGTTTGAGTTCCTGGTACCCAACAATATCTTCTGACAAAATCCCCAATGTACTCGTTTTACATGCGGAGGTGTTGTGGGACAAACATCGTTTGCATGGCCACAGAGCGTAACAACAAGGTCTGCCTTGTCCAAAAGCTTCCGATCTATCGCATCAGATGTTTGGTCGGTAATATCAATGTTGACTTCCTTCATAGCTTGAACCGCTTTTGGATTTACGCCATGAGCTTCAATGCCGGCAGAATAAACGTTCCAGTTCTTGCTTAAATAATGTTTCCCCTATCCTTCAGCCATTTGGCTGCGGCAAGAATTTCCTGTGCATAAAAAATAAATGGTTTTCTTGTTTGTCATATTACATCCACTCCTAATAATTAGTCTGTTTATTTAGTTTGTGTTTGAAAATATTTTCGTTGAAACCATAAAGCCACATTCACGAGAGCAATCATGACTGGCACCTCAACAAGAGGGCCAATTACAGCAGCAAAGGCGGCTCCAGAATGAATACCGAATACCCCAACAGCTACAGCAATAGCTAATTCAAAATTGTTGCTGCCTGCTGTAAACGCTAACGTAGTTGTTACCGGATAATTAGCTCCGATTTTCCTTCCCAAAAAGAATGAGACAAAGAACATTACAATGAAGTAAATTAAAAGTGGAATGGCAACGCGAACCACATCTAACGGCAGACTGACAATAACATCCCCTTTTAAAGAAAACATCATAATAATCGTAAATAACAAGGCAATCAGCGTGACCGGACTGATCTTTGGAATAAATACTTGCTCATACCACTCGCGTCCCTTTGCTTTAACAAAAGTAAAGCGCGTTAACATTCCAGCGATGAATGGGATGCCCAGATAGATAAAGACTGACTTTGCTACCTCTGCCATCGTGATATCAACAATAGCCCCTTCAATTCCAAGCCATTCCGGAATGACGGTAACAAACACATAAGCATAAACAGTAAAGAATAGCATCTGGAAGATAGAGTTAAAAGCAACAAGTCCTGCCGCGTATTCGGTATCCCCTTTAGCCAAATCATTCCATACAATAACCATGGCGATACAACGGGCAAGTCCAATCATGATTAAGCCAACCATATATTCCGGTTTATCCGGCAAAAATAGAATAGCCAGAAAAAACATAAGTACCGGCCCAATCAGCCAGTTTTGTATAAGAGATAAAACCAATACTTTCACATCTTTAAAAACCCTACCCATCTCCTCATAACGCACTTTGGCAAGTGGGGGTACATCATAAGAATTAATCCAATGGCTAAAGGAAGTGAAGTTGTTCCTACTTGTAAACGGTTAAGTTCCTCCACAAATCCTGGAGAAACGTAGCCCGCACCGATTCCCACGGCCATAGCCATAAAAATCCATAAGGTTAAGTAGCGATCAAGGAAAGATAATTGTTTCCTTCCGCCTTTGTTCATTTAGATTCACGTTCCTTTCTTATATCAATTAACAACCGCAACGAAGAGTGGGATTTCTGTTTTCAATCTCACGAATTTTTTCTGTTTGTTCTGGAGCATGTTCAAGGATATCTTCAATGACTGGATACAAATCACTAGCAGCATTTAACGAATAGTAAATCCACTGGCCTCTTCGTGCCTCTTTCACTACCCCAAGATCTTTCAATTTCCTAAGATGCTGACTTATGGACGGCTGGCTCATCTCAAAGACCTCAAGAAATTCACAAACGCAGCACTCACGCTGTTTTAAAATGGCTATCATGGTCAATCTTGTCTTATCTCCAAGAAGCTTTAATACCTGAGACAATCTCGCAACATCTACAACTGTTTTTTCCATATTTTCACCTCATTTTATAATTGCATAGGCATATACTTATGCAGAAAACAAAAAAATGAATCACATTCTGCAATTTCGAACCGTTTTTACCTTCAGACATCTTGAAACAAGAAAACGTAAAATTCTATGCAATAATAAGTATATAACTACCTGCTTATATATTCAATAAAAAAATAGTTATGCTTCGTTCTTCAATTCTTTATTTCTTTTCTGATACAACTTATAGACAGTAAATCCTACGGGTCCTGTCAAAAAAACAAAGGCAAGCCATATTGGAAACTGGCAGTGACTGATTTTTTGTTGCCGATACTCCATAGTTACATGTATGCACATCAGTACTATTAAAAAATAAAGACTAAAAATAAATAACGAAAATACTTCCTCACTCCTTTCATGTAACGTTATGTTTTCATTATATAAGTTTCCACTTATATAAGCAATTGTTTATTTGATTTTCTACATGCAATTTTTGTATGCTTCGATACACCTGAAGATTCAAAAAAACCGGTTTGATTTTTGAAGACCGGATGAAAAAGCTGGCTTTGGAAAAGGCCCTTGAAAAAGGAACTTCAACCAGTCGGACATAAGAGTCCAAATTAAGGCCGGAAGATCAAAAACTCACGGATTAGCCTCCATGAGCTTTTGGTGGTTAAGTTTAAATTTTACTTATGCTTCAGATGCTGAAGCGTCTGTACGAAAATTTGTTCCACATGGTCATCATCCAAGGAATAATAGACGGTTTTCCCCACTTTACGTCTTTTGACAATCCTTGCATTCCGCAAAACGCGGAGCTGGTGTGAAACTGCGGATTGGCCCATTTCCAAAACCTGGGTCAGATCATGAACACACAATTCATTTTGCAGCAGGGCATGTATTATTTTTACTCTTGTCGGATCTCCTAATGCTTTAAACACATCGGCAAGTTCAGATGCCGCCGGTTCCATAAGGAGTTTCCCGCGAATAGTCTGAATATCGGCCTCCGTTCCAGAGCAAGTTTCTTCACAGGATTCAATTGCTTTATCCACATTTACCACCAACTTCATTTATACTGTTTGACTGTCATTATATCATAACCATACCCCGCCTGTATTCCGGCATCTCCTCTCATAGTATAGCCGTCCATTTGTAAGTTAAAAATAACATTTTAGGCCACGAAAAACTTTGACAAAAACACGAGTTAAGGTATATCATATTATATGAACATATATTCATATATAGAAAAGAGGAAGCCCCTATGAAAGAATACCGGGTTAAAGGTCTCTCTTGCGGCAACTGTGCCCAAATGCTTGAACAGCGGATTCAAGAACTGGAACACGGTGAAAATGCAACTCTCAGCTATAATTCCGGTAAACTTAGAATCGACCCTCAAGTATCCTTGCCGGACGTTAAACAAATTTTAAAATCAGACGGTGCCTATATCCAGGCCGAGTCCTCTCAGGTACAAGGCCGGGATGAGAGCCACGATCATAGCCATGGCGAACATGAACACACGCACGGACATGATCATAGCCATGAAGGCAGTCCTTCTCTTATGCGTAATTTGCTGATCGTATCTGCTGTCATTTATGCGGCTGCCATTCTTCTGGATGGTACATGGAGTGCTGCTTTCACTATTCCGATGTATCTTGCCGCTACAGTCATAAGCGGATATACTACTTTTATCCGCGGGCTGAAAAACTTATTTAAACTGGTTTTTAACATTGATACACTGATGACCATTGCCCTGATCGGAGCGATCTCGATTGGTGAATGGAAGGAAGCCACCCTTGTAGCCATTTTATTCGGCCTTAATGAGCTGCTTGAAGGACTCGGAATGGAAAAAGCCCGCCGTTCTATGGAAACTCTTCTGCAAGTAGCTCCGAAAGAAGCACTTAAAATCGAAGGCGATAAAGAAACCGTGGTTCCGATTGCTACACTGGAAATCGGAGATCTGGTACTCGTAAAACCGGGGGGAAAAATCCCTTCAGACGGGACCGTTGCAGAGGGCAAAAGTTCCGTTAACGAAGCAGCAATCACAGGAGAATCACTGCCGGTGGAGAAAACGGCAGGTGAGCATGTGTTTGGCGGCAGCATCAATAATGAGGGAATACTTAAAGTCCGAATTGATAAAGCCTATGAAGATTCTTCCCTGGCCAAAATCCTTCATTTAGTGGAAAAAGCCCAGGACACAAAAACACCGACGGAACTATTTATTAATAAGTTTGCTAAATACTACACCCCACTCATTATGATTATAGCCGCTTTGGTTATTGTGGTACCCCCTCTATTCCTTGGCGGAGAGTGGAGCAAATGGCTGTATCAGGGACTGGCCGTTCTCATTGTAGGTTGTCCTTGTGCTCTTATTCTATCTTCCCCTATCGCTATCGTATCGGGGATCACAAGAAATGCGCGTAACGGCATTCTAATAAAAGGCGGAGTTTTTCTGGAACAGCTCGGCAAAATCGATACGCTTGCTTTTGATAAGACAGGGACACTGACCAAAGGAGAACCGCATGTAGAGCAGACTGTGGTTTATGAAGAAAATCTGTTTTATTCCGTGGCGGGTGCCATTGAGAAATCATCCTCCCATCCTTTAGCCAAGGCTATCATGAAAGAAATTGGGTCCAGAGGAATGGAATTACCTGAACCTGAAGAAATAAAGACGCTATCTGGAAGCGGAATTGAAGCTGTGATCAATGGACGGAAATTCTGGTTGGGGAACGAAAAAAGTATCCGCCACCTTACAATTCCCGGAACTGTACAGTCCAGCATCGAGAAATTGAAAGCAGAAGGATTAACTCTCGTTCTGGTAGCTGATAAACAAGCTATTCTGGGTATTTTCGGAATTGCCGACGAGATCAGGGAAGAAAGCAAGTCCGTCATCGAGGCGCTCCATCAGAGCGGCATTCGGCAGACGGTCATGCTGACAGGAGACCATCAAAAAACAGCAGAGAAAGTAGCCCGAGCTGTAGGTGTTACGTCTTTCTATGGAGGCCTTCTTCCTGAAGACAAAGTGAACAAAATTAAGGAATTGGCACAGCATGGACGGGTAGCCATGATTGGTGACGGCATTAACGACGCGCCCGCCCTTGCTTCCGCCCAGCTTGGCATCGCCATGGGAAAAGGAACAGATAGTGCAGTTGAAACGGCCGATATCGTTCTTATGCAAGATCACCTGGGCAAATTGCCCGAGGCCGTCAAGGTATCCAAAAAAGTAAACCGTATTATTCGTTTTAATATCGGGGTATCACTCGGTTTAAAACTAATGGCTCTATTGCTGACCATTCCCGGCCTCCTTACATTATGGATTGCCATCCTTTCCGATATGGGCGCAACGATCTTTGTTACCCTGGTTTCGTTAACCGTCCTTATTAGCCGGAAAAAATAACTTAAACCGGACGATACAGCCTTCTTTAGAAAGATAAGATAAAGATAAGGGTATAAATCTCTACTTCTCTTTCGAAAAAACAATTAAGCGGAATTCCGGAGCTTCTGTCCTTGAGCAGAAGCTCTTTTTCCGTATAAAGACCAATTGATTTAACTTTTCAAAACGGATATGGTTAAATGTGATTATCAATAAAAAAGAGAAGACCGCATGAGGGGGAACTGCATAATGAACATCTTAATTGCCGATGATGATATCCATATTTATGAGTTAATCCGCTATTATCTGCAAAAAGAAGGGTTCAAAGTGCTGGAAGCCAAAGACGGAGAGGAAGCATCTGCCTTGCTCGAACAGGAGACGGTTGATCTGGCTATTGTGGATGTCATGATGCCTAACAAAGACGGCTACGAGTTATGCCGTGAAATCCGGCGATATTATGACATCCCGGTTATCATGCTGACAGCCAAAGGAGAAATTCCGGATAAGGAAAAAGGATACCAGGCCGGAACAGACGATTACCTGGTCAAACCGTTCGAACCAAAGGAACTCGTTTTCCGCATTAAGGCTCTGCTCCGGCGATTTGGTTTGGTTAGTTCGGATACGATCCAATTAAATAATACTGTCATTGACCGCAAAAGCTATGAAATTCGCTGTAAAGACAAGACTCTTATTCTTCCGCTTAAGGAATTTGAATTATTGTCCCAGCTTGCCAGTTGCCCTGACCGCATTTTCACACGGGAGCAGCTGATTTCCCTCGTATGGGGGCAGGATTTTACAGGAGATGCCCGAACGGTAGATGTCCATATTAAGCGGCTCCGGGAACGTTTCAGCCAAACGGACGATTTTATCATTACGACGGTCCGGGGACTTGGCTATAAGCTGGAAATCATGGAGCCTTCCAGATGATTCCGGTTTCATTTGATGGAGGATGAATGAATTGAGAACCCTTTACCTGCGTATTGTTGTAACTACCATGCTTATTATGATCGTCAGCGCCGTCACCGCCTTCCTGCTGTCCAATATATATTATCAGAAGCAGCTAAAGCCTTATAACGACCAGAAAATTACCAATATGGCCAAAGATATTGTTTCCGTCTATCCATCATCCCGTGAAGGAAATTTGGATCATTATCTTCAAGGCATTGCCAATCTTGGATTTCAAATGTACCTGGTGGATACAAACGGTAAAGGCCGGTTTTACGGGGCCCCTTTCCGCTCTGCCGCCCTCGGGAACGATGTAGTTCAGCCAGTATTGAATGGGGAGGTTTATCACGGGATTGAAACGTTCTCCCGCCAATTGTTTGTTACCGGCTTTTTTCATAATGAACTGGCCAATAGCATTGGAGTCCCTCTTGATGCCGGCGGCACACGGTATGCCCTGTTTGTCCGCCCCAATGTGAAACAGCAGTTCGGCGAAATGCGGATTTTTCTTGCTGTTCTGCTTATGCTGACTCTGCTTCTCAGCTTTCTGCTCGTCATTATAAGTACCCGTTATATCGTTAAACCTATTAAAACCTTAACTGACGCCACCAAGAAGGTAGCTGAAGGAAACTATCACATCCAGTTGAACACGCAGAGAAAAGACGAAATCGGAAAGCTGGCCCGCCATTTTCTGCAAATGGCAACCAGTCTCAAACGTTTGGAAGACATGCGGCAGGAATTCGTTTCCAATGTCTCTCATGAAATCCAGTCTCCCCTCTCTTCTATCCAAGGCTTTTCCAAAACACTGCGTACGGAGAACTTGTCTTCCGAACAACAGGAGCATTACTTATCTATTATTGAAAAAGAAAGTTCCCGTTTATCTGTTTTAAGCAAACTGCTTTTACTGCTGGCTTCTCTGGACAAAGAAGAGGGAACATTGGAACAGGAATGCTTCGATGCAGCCGTCCAGCTTAAACAAGTGGTCATGATGTCGGAGTGGCAATGGCGGGAAAAAGAGTTGGTTATTCAAATGGACCTTCCATCCACAATTGTTAAAGGAGACCCTAAGCTGCTGTATCAGGTATGGAGCAACCTGCTGACCAATGCCATTGCACATACAGATGCAGGAGGCACGATTTCGTTAAAAATTTACCAAGATACAGCAAATGTGCATGTTCTGATTTCGGATACAGGATGCGGCATCCCGGAAAAACATCTTCTCTATATTTTTGACCGCTTCTACAAAACAGATCAAGCACGTACGCGAAAAGAATCAGGAACGGGGCTCGGCTTATCTATTGTCAAAAAAATCATAGATCTTCATGAGGGGAATATAACCGTAAATACGGAAGTGAATAAAGGGACTGCCTTCCACATTGTTCTGCCCCATGTGTAATTTGTTGTTCATCTTCCGTTCATATTCGGTTTTTATACTATTTTCATAGAATTGATAAAAGGGAATGGAGATGAATACATGTTTTTAGCTATACGGGAGTTAAAGCAGTCCAAGCTCCGTTATCTGCTTGTAGCCCTTATCATTTTGCTTGTTGCTTTCCTCGTGTTTATGATTTCAGGGCTCGCACAGGGACTTTCTGCTGACAATGCTTCAGCCATTCAGCATTTAAAAGGGAATTATTTTGTCCTGGACTCTGATTCAGGTCACAGGCTGAACCGCTCTTCGGTACCGGGCAAAGTTACGGATAAATTGGGAAAAGAAGGAATAACTGCCGTAGAAAAACTTTCCGTTGAAATGTTTTCTGCCAAATTGGGCAGTAAGGATAAGAATGTGGATATCGCTTTATTTGCCACTAACTCGGATGGTTACCTCGTACCCGAACCGGCTGAAGGAGAACCCATCCATAACAAAGGTACGGAAATACTCGTGGACAGTTCCTTGAAACGGGAAGGTCTTCAGATCGGGGATACCTTAAAAATGGGGCCGGAAGATACTCCGTTTACGGTAAAGGGATTCGTGGATGGAAGCCGGTTCAGTCATACACCGGTTGTCTATATGGATCCGGAAGGCTTTAAAAAGCTGGAGGGGACGCGCGCAAAAACCGTCTCCGATCAAGAGCCGAAAGTGAACACCATTATATTTCAAACAGAAGATTCCCATATTCAAGCTTTGAAGCAGGCACTTTCAGAGTATGAGATCGCCACGCAAAAAGACATATTGAAAAACCTTCCCAGCTACTCGCAAGAGCAGGCTTCCCTTAACATGATGATTGGATTCCTGTTCGTCATCGCCGCATTTGTACTGGCTGTTTTCTTTTATGTGATCACCTTGCAGAAAAGAAATCAGTTTGGGGTTCTCAAGGCATTAGGAGCAAAAACAAGCTATTTGGCTGCAAATTTGCTCGGTCAAGTCATGCTGGTAACGTCCGTATGCGTAATTTTAAGTATCGTAATCACCTACGGAGTCAAACAAATATTACCGGAGGCTATGCCCTTCTCCTTGAATCCGGCTACAGTCGTTATCTATTCCATCATTTTACTTGCCGTTTCACTGGCCGGTTCCCTGCTTTCCTTAATTCAGATAGTGGACCCGGTGGAAGCGATTGAGGGGGGAGAATAATGAGTGCTAAGCTCGTATTAGACCAAGTTTCAAAAGTGTATAAAGACGGGCCGGCGGAGTTTAAGGCACTGGAGCACGTTTCCTTAAAGGTCGAACCGGGAGAATTCGTTGCTGTTATGGGCCCATCCGGATCAGGAAAAAGCACTTTCTTATCCATAACGGGAGCCCTTCTCTCGCCAACCGAAGGCCGTATTCAGTTAAACGGCCAAGAAATTACCCGGCTTTCCTCAAAAGAAAGAACAAAACTCCGGCTGGAGAAGATCGGATTTGTTTTTCAGAGTTCTAATCTGATTCCTTATTTAACAGTCCGTGACCAGCTTCTTTTAATCTCCAGACTGGCCAAAATGAACCATCATGAAGCTGAACTAAGAAGCCAAGAATTATTGGAGCATTTGGAACTGTCAGACCGTACTGCCCGCTACCCTTCCGAATTATCCGGGGGACAGCGCCAGAGGGTAGCTATTGCCAGGGCTTTAATGAATGATCCGGAAATCATCTTGGCTGATGAGCCTACGGCAAGCCTGGACTCTAAACGCGGCCGGGAAGTCGTGGAACTGTTGGCTTATGAGATCAAATCACGCAAAAAATCGGGCATCATGGTTACCCATGACGAACGCGTGCTGGATAAGTGTGACAGGATTATTACGATTAAAGACGGCCGCCTCATTCATCACTCCATCTGATTTGGTAAGGTAATCATCTAAAGATATGTCTGCTAAAGCCAAGGTCCAAAAAAAGACCGGTTCCCCTATAAAGAATGTTTCTCCCCTAATTAAATAAGAGTCCATCTTAAAAACCCTTAATTTTATAAGGGTTTTTCTTGTTTGCATTCTGTTCGTATCTAAGTGAATTATTGTGAGTCCGAGTAGATTTCGTCCCCAATTCGTCCCTAATGGGGACATAAACAAAAAGAGCCTTGAGGTGTGAACTGTGCCCACTTTTTTTCAAAGTGTCCATCTTACGGGTCACAGTACAGTGCTTCCTCAAAGGCTTTTTTTATTCATTAATCTGGTTGTATTTATTTGTACATATTTCCTGGTAAAAAATCCAGTTAGCACCTGTAGACTGACCTTTAATTTTTACTCTGATATTTTCTCAATGGTAGGTGAAACTGCAATAGGTGGAATGGAGAACGTCATTCCTATAGAGAATACATTTAATTGGTCACCTACCTTATATGCTTCATTGTTTTGGACGGGAACTACTAGTATCTTATTTTGGTAAGTTAATTCCCACCAATCATTTTGATAGGAGAGTGCTTCTTCTTTTGTAGGAACATCTGCAACTGTCAAGTAATGATTATTAATTGAAATAACATATCCTGTGAAATGCAATTGCTCCTGTTTCTCGACGGAAGAGATAGAAGTGTTCTTCAACGAAGATTCATCAGAATGTGCAAAAGCAGGTGTGACTCCTCCTGTGAATCCTAAACCTAATGTAAGAGAGGTTGCTACAGCTACTAATTTCTTCTTTGTGATCATAGTACTGATCCTCCTTGTATTTTATGGTTACACATCCTTATTTCTATACAATAAATCAAATACCCTCTATATTTACCAATTATTAATATTATTGTCACAAATAACACACTGAAAAAAGAGCAGCAAATGGAACGAGAAATGACTAATAGAATGAATAGAACAAGAATTGTACCTTTACTATATAAGTTGAATCAATATTCTTAGCAAACCTTGGCAAGGAAAAAGGAACCATTTGTCGAATAAGAAACAGATCAAGAATAGACAAGTGGGGATGACAATGGATAAACATACCGAACTGGCAAAAGTAACGGCAGCCATGCAACAAACCAAAGAGCGCCGAATGTATGAACGCTACCAAGCGATCTATTTGCATTTGAAAGGCACATCCATGAAGGCGATCGCTGACATTTTGAATCGAAACCGAATGACGGTGAGCAGTTACATTCATACGTACGAGAACGGTGGACTGGGAGCCTTGCAAATCAAGCATTCCTCAGGTGCTCCTACTCGGTTGACGAAGCAGCAGCAGGATCGCTTGAAACAAACCGTCGCCTATTCGGTTCCCCATGAGGTCGGCTTTACGGCAAAGCACAACTGGACGCTTGAACTGATTGCCACGTACGTGGAACGCGAATGGGGCCATTGCTATTCGCTCCGAGGCATTTCCAAGGTCATGGAGCGGCTAGGGCTCAGCTATACGAAACCGACCTACACGCTCGCAGCAGCAGATCCCAAGAAACAACGCCATTTCACCGAAACGACCTTTCCTGAACTGAAAAAAAGCTACTGAACGAGGAGATTGATCACTTGCTGTTCGAGGATGAGTCGATGATCCGGGACTACCAGGCGATTCAGAAGACCTGGTTCCTTCGCGGGAAGCAACGCATCATTCCAACCACGGGCAAGCATCGTGGGGTCAAACTGCTGGCCACGGTTGACTATGAAACGGGACACATCGTTTGGCAAGAAGATGAACAGTACACCGCTGAAACGTTTCTTTCCTTTCTTCAAAAGGTCATGGCGACTTATCCAACAGGGAAACTGGCTCTGGTTTTGGACAATGCCCGGATTCATCATGCAAAGCTGCTTCGGCCGTTTCTGGAAGCGCAAAAAAATCGGCTTGAGCTTGTGTACTTGCCTCCATACAGCCCTCAGTTAAATATCGTAGAAGGACTCTGGAAATGGCTCAAGTCCAGTGTGATCAATAACGTATTCTATTCGGCCGTTTCCGAAATCCGTCTGCGTGTCGGGCAATTTATGGATGAAATCATGAAGCATCCTCATGCCATTATTGACCGGCTGTGCGTGCGACTTTGATTGCTATTTTCTTTCGTTCAACTTATATAGTAAATCCTTGAATTGGATCGTAATCGGAGTTCACATATTTTTCACTTGAAAATATATCCATAATATGTTAAATAATATAAAATGGTAATATTTTCTATAAAGAAAGGTGATGAAGTATGACTGAGTTACAAAGTGTTTTTTTCTCAAGATTAAATCCAGTAGAGAATGTACAATTTGACAATTTACATGAGATCCTTTTAAAAATGGGATATATATTGCCTTATGAAAATTTGGATGTTATGGGTAAAAACATTAAAGAAATTTCTATATAAGTTGAACGAAAGAAAATAGCAATCAAAGTCGCACGCACAGCCGGTCAATAATGGCATGAGGATGCTTCATGATTTCATCCATAAATTGCCCGACACGCAGACGGATTTCGGAAACGGCCGAATAGAATACGTTATTGATCACACTGGACTTGAGCCATTTCCAGAGTCCTTCTACGATATTTAACTGAGGGCTGTATGGAGGCAAGTACACAAGCTCAAGCCGATTTTTTTGCGCTTCCAGAAACGGCCGAAGCAGCTTTGCATGATGAATCCGGGCATTGTCCAAAACCAGAGCCAGTTTCCCTGTTGGATAAGTCGCCATGACCTTTTGAAGAAAGGAAAGAAACGTTTCAGCGGTGTACTGTTCATCTTCTTGCCAAACGATGTGTCCCGTTTCATAGTCAACCGTGGCCAGCAGTTTGACCCCACGATGCTTGCCCGTGGTTGGAATGATGCGTTGCTTCCCGCGAAGGAACCAGGTCTTCTGAATCGCCTGGTAGTCCCGGATCATCGACTCATCCTCGAACAGCAAGTGATCAATCTCCTCGTTCAGTAGCTTTTTTTCAGTTCAGGAAAGGTCGTTTCGGTGAAATGGCGTTGTTTCTTGGGATCTGCTGCTGCGAGCGTGTAGGTCGGTTTCGTATAGCTGAGCCCTAGCCGCTCCATGACCTTGGAAATGCCTCGGAGCGAATAGCAATGGCCCCATTCGCGTTCCACGTACGTGGCAATCAGTTCAAGCGTCCAGTTGTGCTTTGCCGTAAAGCCGACCTCATGGGGAACCGAATAGGCGACGGTTTGTTTCAAGCGATCCTGCTGCTGCTTCGTCAACCGAGTAGGAGCACCTGAGGAATGCTTGATTTGCAAGGCTCCCAGTCCACCGTTCTCGTACGTATGAATGTAACTGCTCACCGTCATTCGGTTTCGATTCAAAATGTCAGCGATCGCCTTCATGGATGTGCCTTTCAAATGCAAATAGATCGCTTGGTAGCGTTCATACATTCGGCGCTCTTTGGTTTGTTGCATGGCTGCCGTTACTTTTGCCAGTTCGGTATGTTTATCCATTGTCATCCCCACTTGTCTATTCTTGATCTGTTTCTTATTCGACAAATGGTTCCTTTTTCCTTGCCAAGGTTTGCTAAGAATATTGATTCAACTTATATAGACGCAATGTTCAAAACAAATTATTGTTAAATAATAGAGGAGGATTGTGTTATGAACTCAACTCCTTACTATATTACTTTTTATGCGACAGTGGATTTGATGTTTATCGGGTAGCTGGAACTGTTTATGATTTAAAAGGGGATAAATGGAAACCGGATGATGGTCATGTTATTATCATCTTACAATACCGAAATCAAACATATATAGTAGATGGCGGCTTTGCGTCACATCTTCCTTTGTATCCCGTTCCATTTAATGGAGAAGTGGTATCTTCTCAAACAGGAAAGTATCGTATTCGCAAACAGGATACTGAAAAAGGAACTTACGTGTTAGAAATGCGAAAAGGGGAAAATGGAGAAACAGCACAATTTCTTGGTTCTGAGCCTACAGATATGTGGCGTACTGGATATGCCTTTACTTTAGATGAAATAGATACAAAAAAAGTAAATGAAATACAAGATATCATTGTTAAGCACCCAGAATCCCCCTTTAATAAAGGACATATTGTTTGTAAACTTATTGAAAATGGACATGTTTCACTTACAAAAAGAACCTTTACAGAAACAAAAAAAGGACAAAAAATAAAAAAGAAAATAACCGAAAAAGAATACCATCAAATTCTTAAAGATGTATTTAATATCGCAAACGAGGCTTTTGCGTCAAGTTTATAAAGTTCGTTTAATACGTGTTTCCCATAAAAACCACGCAAGCCAAAGTGATATGCTCCCCTTCAGGAATAGATGTTGATTATTTCATCTGTCTACATAAAGGGTAGCATATCAAAACCCGCGGGTTCATTCAATTACTTGAAATGAAATAAGTAGAGGAAAGTTAAAAGGGCCTTGAGGTATTTCCTCAAAGGCTCTTCTTTCTGTGTATATCTTTTGAATTCCCCTACAGGCAAAAGGTTTTGCTTTATTTATTAGGATTCAGATACCACCGTATAGCGCTCGTTAAGATGCTGGGGATTTTCAATTTCATCCAGTACTGCGATGGCATAGTCCTCCATGCTTACAAAACTTTCACCTTTCGAATTAACAAGCAGTTGGTCCTTTCCAAGCTTGTAGGCCCCGGTCCGTTTGCCCGGTGCAAATAAAGCTGATGGACTTAGGAAGGTCCAGGTAATACCTTGGGTCTGCCGGAGTATGTCCAGATTCTTGGCTTGATTTGTAGCCGTAGCTAAATACTCTTTTGGAAAATCAGGGGTCTCAAATACTTTGGTAGTATGCTCCGCATCCACAAACAGACTTCCGGCCCCGCCCACTACAAACAATCTGGTATCCGGTGCACCTTGCAAGGCCTTGATCAAAACATTACCTGCGTCTACATGAAGATGCTCTTGCCCTGGAGCCGCGCCAAACGCATTCACCACAACATCAAAAGGTTTTAGATCCTCAGCTTTCAGATCAAATACATCTTTCTCCAGAACACGGGCACTTGTTTCTCCCAGCTTGGAAGCATTTCTCACAATAGCCGTAACCTCATGACCTCTGTCCATAGCTTCTTTCATAATACGGCTTCCTGCTTGGCCTGTTGCTCCAATAATAGCAATTTTCATTTTGAATACCTCCTGAAAATAAGTGATAGAATTTATTTAAAAACCTTGATGTAACCATCATAGTTACATCAAGAGGATTTGTCAAATTTTTTAGGTTTCCCCAAACGAAAATCATTCAATCAATTGAATGAGATTTGAAAAGGTTTTATGTTTCTTCAAAAACAAACCCCCTTTTCCTGTGGAAAAGAGGGTTTGTACTCTGTTACAAGCGGATCTCATTTTATTGGAAAGATACATAATTGAATCAATTTCAAATTCTGGATTATAAAATTGATTTTTCATCTAGGCCAGTTTTTGTTCGCTCACTTTAGGTTGAAATATCACACGGGAAACTCTAAGATGGTCGGTTTCCTCTACCGTTATTTCAAAGTTCCGCCAAGTAATCTTTTGGTTGGGTTTGGGTGGAACTTCGAACTGGGCATACAGCCAGCCACCAATGGTATCATAATCTTCTTGTTCCAGTTCAAGACCCAGTTCCTCTTTCACGTCCTCCACTAATACAAGGCCGTCAATCGAATAACTGCCATCCGGCCTTTTCTCAATATCCGGCCTTTCGTTGTCGAACTCATCCTGAATATCCCCGACGATTTCCTCAAGGATATCTTCTATGGTAACAAGACCGGAAGTTCCCCCGTATTCATCAATAAGAAGAGCCATTTCCGTTTTATTCTTTTGCATCAATTTGAGCAAAGAACTGATCGGCATGGAATCAGGAACACTCAAAAGCGGACGGATTAACTCGGTAATGCTGGTTAGCTCCATTTCCGTTTTGAGCAGATCCTTAATATGGACAAACCCGATAATGTTATCCTTATCAGGGTTGCAGACGGGATAACGGGTATGAAGATGCATAATGGCAATCTGCTTATTTTCTTCATAAGAACGATGTTCATACAAACAAATGATATCTGTACGCGGAATCATAATTTCCTTGGCATGTGTCTCGGTAAAATCGAACACATTGTGCACCAGTGTAAATTCCGTTTGGTCGATCAGACCGTTCTCATGGCTTTCTTGTACAATCATCCGGATTTCTTCTTCAGAATGAACCTCCTCATGCTCCCCTTCAGGTTCGATTCCTGATTTTTTGAGCATCCAATTGGAAACAGAGTTTAATAACCAGATGAATGGCAGCATAAGTTTGTAAAACAGCATAAGCGGAACGGAAACCCATAGTGTCACGTGTTCCGATTTGCGGATGGCATACGTCTTAGGATACTGCTCTCCAATAATGATATGGAGGGCGGTAATCAAAGTGAATCCAATAATGAAAGAAAGGGTATGAATAAGCGTATCCGGCGCACCCAGCCTTATAAATAAAGGCTCGATCATTTTAGCGACAGCTGGTTCCCCGATCCATCCAAGACCAAGGGATGTCAGCGTAATGCCCATCTGGCAGGCTGACAAATACGCATTCAAATTTTGTGTGATGCTCTTGGCAAATCGCGCTCTGGCGTTTCCTTCCTGAATCAGAGTTTCCACACGGCTGCTGCGAATCTTCACAATGGCGAATTCAGCCGCAACAAAAAAACCGTTTAGCAGGACAAGCACCAGCACGAAAAAGAAATTCAATAAAAAATGGGGTAAAGGGTCACTATCCAACCTTCAACCTATCCTTCACAAGAAGAATAGGTTTACACCTCCCTTTCGTAAAGTCAAAGTGAAACATATTACTTTTTATTATAATTTTTTTAGAAATTTCAGTCAAATGATCAGGAGCGTTCAATTCAAGGTATAGTAAGTATATATACGGCTGCCTGTTTGACATGACATCTTTTTTTAAAAGATATGAATTTGGCGGCGAATTTGTTTCTTTTGTTTCTGATGTATAACCCTTCTGGTTATTGGCGGATTGTTACCCTCCCTGAACGTGGAGCCAGATCCCTTGCTGCCGGCGTGTAATCAACAGATATTATTCTTTGCGTCATCGTCTCAAACGTAATGTTAACGCTAACGCCAAACTCCCTACCGTCTTTTTGTCTAATCCAAAGCTTGAATTGTTCTATCTCTTTACCGGGTCCTGCTTCTTTGTGGCCAACATGCAAATAGTCAACAATTTCAATAGCCACTTTGCCCCATTTGGAATAGGAAGGCTCAACAGCACCTGCCGTTTAGGAAAAAAGAACAAGGAACAGGGTAAGTACCCATAAAATCTTCGAGGATTTATTCATCTGCAAAACCTCCATAGTTTGGAAACCTATAACGGTAGTTTAGGCATATCCCTTTCCTCTTATCCTCTGGCCAATGATTACAAACAATAAAAAAACGCACCGCTTGAAAGCTGTGCGCCTGTGACCCTACCGAAACATACCCCACAATTTAATTAAGTGAAACGTATTACCGGGATCAATTTTTTGGGCAATGACAAAATCTATGATCTGGTTCTTTTGAACTGCAGTCAGGTTTTCACCAAGGACAACGGATATTTTGCCCAGAAGTTTTGCCACTTTAGGCCGGTTTTGAAGGTCCGCTTTTGTTGCCCCCTCCAGAATCTGCTTCACTCTCTCTTTAGTTTGCGGATTTTTCATTTTCATTTTTATGCGTTCCACAAAAGCCGGGTCAATGCCGTATTTTTGATAATTCATTGCCGCCAGGCACCTCCGTTCTTTTTAACTATATGAGGTGATCTTATAAAAGTTACAAAAAACATCCGGTGGAACGCTGACAATTCTTTTCGCATATGATACACTAATGATAACGATATTAATTATCATTTAATAATATTTATAATTAATAGTGATAGATCATCATTCGATTGAGGAGGTATATATGCTCGATATCCATGCGATGAACATTTCACAGCTTAATAAGACGGCTAAATCGTTTTGCAAAGAACGGGAAGCCCATTTTATCTGGGAACACGCCCAGCGCCTGTATGAAACTTCGGAAAGCCCCAAGTTCAGATATTACGCTATCTTTTTATTGGGGCATTTGGCTCCTTACTCCAGTTATGCGCTTCATTATTTAAAAGAAACGGTAAGTGAGGACCAAGACTGGAGAGCACAGGAAGTTCTTGCCAAAGCCTTTGAAAGCTACTGTGCAGACATCGGATACGATAAAGCCCTGCCTTGTATACGAGAATGGCTCGAAGATCCGAGGCCCAATGTAAGAAGGGCGGTTATTGAAGGGCTTAGAGTATGGACGAACCGGCCTTATTTCCGGTTTCACCCCCAGGAAGCACTTGAACTTCTTGCCCCCAAAAAAACAGACCCCAGTGATAAGATCCGCAAATCAGCCGGCTCTGCTATCAGTGATATTTCCAAAAAACACCGTCACCTCGTAGCTAAGGAAGTGGAGCTATGGGATAGATCAAATCCGCTGGTTGCCTATACGTACGAATTTGCAGTCCGCCATTTATGAAAATGAAAAAGCGGCAGAGGAACGCACTTCTTCCTGCTTTTTCCTTGGAAACGTCCAAAGGAAAACGGAAGGGTTTCTCTGCCGCTTTTATTAAGGGACTCTTTAGAGAAATGCCGGTACTGGTCTGCCTCTTAATCCAGAACATCCCCGTCAAAAATCTGTTCTTTTTGTAAAAACTGCCGCAAAGGAACGTACTCCGCCGCCGTCCAAAATTCCGGTTTTGCAACCAGATCGGCTGCGTCATCCCGGGCGATTTCCATGATCTCAAAATCACACATGAGGTCAGCGATGCGGAACTCCGGCAGCCCGCTCTGTTTAGTGCCGAAGAAATCTCCGGGGCCGCGAAGCTCCAGGTCCCGCCGGGCAATTTCAAAACCGTCCGTAGTTTCTGTCATTGCCTGCATGCGCTCTTTGCCAACTTCTGTTTTAGGATCAGCAATCAGCACGCAAAAAGACTGATGTTCCCCTCGTCCTACCCGGCCGCGAAGCTGATGCAGCTGCGAAAGACCAAAACGGTCGGCATCATACACAACCATAAGAGTGGCATTAGGAACATCCACACCAACTTCAATAACTGTTGTGGAAACCAGTACCTGGATACTCCCATCTTTAAAGGAACGCATTGTATCATCTTTTTCCGCCGCAGTCATTCTTCCATGGAGGAGTCCAATGTTCAGATCAGGAAAATGCTGCTGCAGCTGAACATGCACATCAATGGCATTCTGGACATCCAGCTTATCGGATTCCTCAATCAAGGGACAAATGACATAGGCTTGACGGCCCCGGCTGCTTCCTTTTGGATAAAGCCGAGTACCCGCTCCAGCATATCGTGATGGACCCAATACGTTTTTATTGGCTTGCGTCCCTTTGGCATTTCCCGTAGCGTGGAAACATCCAAATCTCCAAAAGCAGTGATAGCCAGCGTCCTCGGGATAGGGGTTGCCGTCATGGAAAGCACATCGGGATTCATTCCTTTCCTGCGCAAGATGCTCCGCTGGCTTACCCCGAAACGGTGCTGTTCATCCGTCACGACAAGACCCAACTTGCGGAAAAAGACATCTTCCTGGATTAGGGCATGGGTACCTATCAGAACTTGAATAAGTCCCATCTGAACACCTGCAAGGATTTCTCTTCGCTTCTTATCCGTAGAGCTTCCCGTCAAAAGAGCCGTCTCAATCCCATAAGGCTTGAACATGCGGCTGAGCGATTTTTTATGCTGCTCCGCCAATATTTCAGTCGGTACCATCAAAGCACCTTGGCATCCGGCCGTAACCGTGGCATAGAGGGCCGTTGCGGCTACAACCGTTTTACCTGCTCCCACATCCCCCTTGAGCAAACGATTCATTGTATAAGGCTGCTGCATATCGTGGAGAATCTCCCCTACCACCTGTTTCTGGGAAGGAGTCAGTTCAAAAGGCAGTGATTTAACAAAACTTCTTATCTTCGGAAGGTCTACCTGCTGAGCAAGCCCATCTGCCCGTTTGCGGGTTATAGCTTTAAATGCGTGCATTTTAAGTTGGAAGAAAAAAAGCTCTTCATAAACCATTCTCCGGCGGGCTTGCTTACCGTCTTCAAGGCCTGAAGGCTGGTGAATCAGGGCAACAGCCTGCTTTCTTGGCAACAGCTGGTATCGTTTCACAAAATCTGCAGGCAGCACTTCCTGAATTAAATTTCCGAATTGCTTAAGAGCCTGCTGAATCATTTTCCGTATGGACTTCTGGGTAAGAGAACCGGTCAACGAATACACAGGCTGAAGGGTTCCTGTAAGTGAATCGTTTCCCGGAAACTCCGATTCTGATACGGTAAGCTGCTTTCGCCTGGCATCCCATTTGCCTGTCAGTCTGATCTCCTTACCTGAAGCAAGCTTGTCCTTAAGGAAGGGACGGTTAAACCAGACTGCCGTAACAAAAAAGTGGTCAATGACCACTTTGCAGGAAAGTCTGGATTTACGTCCATAACGTTGTAAAACAGGGGCGCCTATAAGGTTCCCCTGTACAGTTATTCGTTCTCCGTCCTTGACTTCAGACAAATCGCGAAGGCGATAATCTTCATACCGGAAAGGAAAATAAGCAATAAGTTGAGCAGCTGTATGTATGCCAAGAGCGGCCAGATCCTCCGCTTTTTGCGGACCGACCCCACTAACGCGCGTAACCGGAATCTGGTTCAGATCCATCATGCCAGGGCCGGCGTTACAAACGCCGCAACCGTTCCGGGTCCCGCGTGGGAACCAATGACCGGTCCAATAGTTAGGTATTGCTTACTCCTGACATCAAATTGCTGCTCAAGTAATTTAGCCAACTGTTCCGCTCCCTTAAGGTTTGAGGCATGTGCAATGCGCATATGAATGGGGCGCTCTGCCATGTCCCTCCGCAGGAACTCCATGATCCGGTTCATAGCTTTTTTCTCGCCTCTTACCTTATCCATAGAACAAACTTCCCCTTCTTTATCCAGGGAAAGAATTGGTTTAATGTTTAGGAGTGAACCGAACAAGGCTGCTGCCTTCCCGATCCGTCCGCCTTTTTGTAGATATTCCAGTGTGTCAACCAGAAAATAGATGGACAAATTGGCCCGCAGCTCTTCTACTACCTTCATGCACTCTTCAACTGATTTGCCTTCCTTCGCTGCTTCTGCCGCAGCCTGCACCATCCATCCAATCCCGAAACAGGCGGATTTAGAGTCTATCGGATAGATGGAAGCATCCTCTCCAATCAAGGTTTTGGCCAGAACAGCAGACTGATACGTACCGCTCATCGCTGAAGACAGATGAATCGAAATAATTTTGGTGTCCGGCTCCTCCTTCAGAATACGGGAGTATAAATCCACAAATTCAGCCGGAGAAGGCTGGGACGTTGTAGGCAGAAGCGAACTGGACGCCAGCTTTTGATAAAAAGCATCTGCTTCCAGATCGATGCCATCCAAGTAAGTTTCGGTTCCAAAATGAATTTTGAGAGGTACCATCTCGATGTTCAGCTGTTCCCGCAGCGAAACGGGCATATCCGACGTACTATCTGTCACAATGCGAACTTTACTCACGAGCGTCACCTCTTTTTTATTCGAATCAAGTCAAATGGATTTCATTCAACTGAAAAAATGTACGTATACAAAGGTTGTCCACCTGGATGAAGCTCAATTTCAATATGAGGATAGTTTTCCTGTATGAAAGCTTCAAGCTGGCTGGTATCTTCATCTGAAGCCGATTCGCCAGTAAGGATCGTCAATATTTCATCATTTTCCTGAATCATATAATCAAGCAGCTTCTTGCAGGAGTCAATCAATCCTTCCTCTGACGCTACGATCTTCCCATCCTGAATGCCGATAAAATGGTCTTTTTTGATGGCAATATTATCGATTGTCGTATCGCGTACCGCATATGTTACTTGTCCGGAACGAACTTTGCGGATTGCTTCGTTCATCGCCTCTTCGTTCGTTTTAACGTCTTCTGAATCCTGGAAGGCAAGGATAGCCGCCAATCCTTGCGGAATAGCTTTGGTCGGAATTACGACGATCTGCTTGTCTTCTACCAGGTCCTTGGCTTGTTGGGCTGCCAAGACAATGTTGGAGTTGTTAGGCAGAATAAACACGGTTTCAGCCTCAATCTGGCGGACAGCTTTCACGATATCTTCCGTACTTGGATTCATTGTCTGGCCGCCTGAGAGGACCACATCTACTCCTACACTGGTAAAAATTTCTTTAATGCCTTCTCCAATCGCTACTGCCACAAAACCATACGGTTTCAGCATTTTGGAAACCTGCGGCATATGAATAACCTGTCCCTCCTGATCAAGCAATTCTGCCGCTTCTTCCATTAGAATATGCGTATGCTGGTCTCTCATATTTTCAATTTTGATACGGCTTAAATCGCCGTATTCTTGAGCCAGGTTCATAACAGATCCCGGATGTTCGGCATGGATATGCACCTTGACCAGTTCATCATCCGCAACTACCAGCAATGAATCTCCCCATGCCCCGAGTTCTTCCCGGAAGCGGTTTTCTTCGAATTTTTTACCCTCTACCTTGTTCGGAACGACGCGAAGCAAAAATTCGGTACAATAGCCGTATACAATGTCTTCTGTGGCCAATTTAGACTGGGCCCGTGTATGTTCGTGGGGAATATGGGCCTGCTGGGCAAGATCCAAAGCCGCTACCGAAGGCGTAACTCCTCGGAGACCCGTATCTGTATCCGTAGAAACAGGCTGAGCAGGGTCTACGGTGATCCCGCGCAAAGCATTCAAAAAACCTTCGTAAATGCAAACCAGGCCTTGTCCTCCCGCATCCACAACACCAACCTGTTTCAGAACAGGAAGAAGATCTGGGGTTTTAGCTAGCGATACTTTTGCCTTGTCCAGCACTTCCTGCATAAGCTCATCCATGCTTTGGCAACGTCTAGCTATGGAAGAAGCATGTCTTGCTGCATCCTTGGAAACAGTCAGTACAGTCCCTTCCACCGGCTTAACCACTGCTTTATAAGCCGTATCCACACCTTCTTGCAGTGCTGAAGCAAACTGCTGCAGATTGATGGATTCATAATCGTGTGCATATTTGGCGAATCCTCGGAACAATTGGGATAAAATTACCCCGGAATTCCCGCGGGCTCCCATAAGCAGTCCCTTCGAAAGAGTCTCGGCCGCTTTACCGATATGCTCAGAAGGTTTCTTTTTCAGTTCTTCAACGCCAGAAGTAAGTGTCAGATTCATGTTGGTTCCCGTATCACCGTCAGGAACAGGAAAGACATTTAATCCGTTGATCTTGTCTACATTATTCTGCAGGTTATCCGCACCCGCAAGCATCATCCGAATAAAATCATTTCCATTAATAGAGATAAAGCGCTTACCCAAGAGTATTCTCCTTCCTGATTATCGGGCTACCCGAACTCCCTGCACAAAAATGTTAACTTCATCGACATGAAGACCCACTACTTCATTCAGTACATACTTCACTTTGGTCTGAACGTTGTGGGCAACAACTGAGATTTTGGTACCATAGCTTACAATGATATATAAATCGATTTCCACTCGATCATTTTCTCTACGGACCTCAACACCGCGTCCCAGATTGTCTCTTCCAAGCAGTTCAGCAATGCCGTCCTTTAATTGTTTTCTTGAAGCCATTCCAACAAGTCCATAACAGTCTAACGCCGCGGAGCCAGCCAGAACTGCGATTACTTCATTGGTCACATGTATTTTTCCATATTCATTTGAAAGTTCGATTGGCATTGAATTTACCAACTCCTTTGTAAAGGTTTATGGACTAATCATCATTGTACTATAATCAACGAAATAAATAAACGTCAAAAATGGATCGTGCTCGTTGACGGAGCCAAATTTGCTGTGCTATTATAATTAAGTATGTTTTACGAAAAGGGTACAGGCTTCATACTCCATAATAGCTAAACCGTTCCGGTTTAACTTCCAATGATGAAAACATTATAGAAAGCTGTCTTGCCGGGTTTTAAGCTTAGGCTTGCCCCGTGCACGGTTTCGTATACTATCAAGGAGGTGTCATTCATGTCCCGTAAATGTTATGTAACAGGCAGATCGCCTAAATCCGGTAACCACGTTTCCCATGCTAACAACAAAAACAAGCGCTCCTGGGGCGTTAACGTCCAAAAGGTCCGTATTCTTGTAGACGGTAAGCCTAAACGTGTCTATGTAAGTGCCCGTGCTTTGAAATCCGGTAAAGTAACCCGCGTGTAAGATATTCACGCAGATAAAAAGCACCTTTTCTGAGGTGCTTTTTTTTAAAGATAAAAAATAGAATCAATTTCATAAAGCAACTGGCAAGCGTTAATGGAGAAGGCGTTTACGGTGCAGATGTATCTGCATCTTGTACCAGTTAGGATAGAAAATCTAGGTTTATGAAATTGATTCAATGATCCCGGTAAAATCACTGTTGTACAAAATCTTATCTTTTAGAGCGAAGCAGGTTCGTCCCCCAATATAGGGCGACAAAATCGTTTCTGCTTGATAAATGCGGCTGCTCATTCTCTCTTTTATCCCACCTTCAAAACGGACGGCTGCCTGAAAAAGGGGGGATTTGCCGTTTCTTCCTGTGCTTTTGGAGTTTGCCTACAGAACAAGAGCGGTTAATTCTTGCTGAACGTATTCAGTATCGCTTTCACAAAACCACCTAAAAATTTTGGCAGTTTGACTGTGTAGAACTTCATCCTATACCCCTCCTTCGATGATGGCCCACCAACCTCGCATCGTTACCGACAGTATATTCGTACCTGAGTAAAAATGTGCTTGGCCGTGTGGAATTAACAGCCCCCGGACTTAGGCAAGCATCTTACTACCATTGCACAAGGAAAGCGGTCATACCGCCCTTTACAAGAACGATACTTACCACTCCTGAGTTAAAGTCGGAAAGTTCAGGCAGATCCATGTTCTTTCCTGAAACAATAGGAAACGTCTGCACCCTGGAAGGTGAGCGTTTCCCATGAAAGAAAAAAGGCCACAAGAACGACGCGCTCTTGTAACCATTTGTATGCCAACCAGCAACACCTTATGCCTGACGGGCCGCGCTTTTAATACGTCGGATCGCTTCGGCACGATCCTCTTTCCCGAATACCGCACTGCCTGCCACGAGGACATCGCCCCCTGCTTCCACGACAAGTGAAGCAGTCTTTTCCTGAATGCCTCCATCCACTTCGATAAGTACGTGCCCGAGTCCTCTTTCCAAAAGCTTTGCTCTTAACGCTTTTATTTTCGGCACGACTGTGGGGATAAAGGATTGTCCGCCAAAACCGGGGTTTACGGTCATGAGAAGTACCATGTCAAGATCCCCCAGCACATGCTCAACCATCTCTAATGGCGTGGCAGGATTGAGAACCACCCCTGCCTTTACTCCAAGCTCCTTAATCAGGTGAAGGGTGCGGTGAAGATGACGGCAGGCTTCTACATGCACGGAGATCCAGTCAGCTCCCGCTTTCGCAAAGGCAGGAATATACTGGTCAGGATTCTCTATCATTAGATGCACATCCAAAGGAAGCTTCGTATGCGGGCGGATAGCCTCTACGATGAGGGGACCTAGTGTAAGATTCGGTACAAAATGCCCGTCCATTACATCGACATGGATCCAGTCTGCTCCTCCGCGTTCCACCTCCGCAATCTCCTGTCCAAGTTTTGAAAAGTCCGCTGATAAAATCGAAGGCGCGATATTAACCATAATTAGTATCTCCTTTTCTTATCCTTCATTTCTTGAAGAAATTGAACATAGTGTTCGTACCGGCTTTTGGCGATTTCACCCTGCTGCACCGCTTCTAATACAGCACAACCCGGCTCATGAATATGCAGGCAGCCTCTGAATTTGCAGTTTCCGGACGATTCCCGGAACTCCTTGAAGCATTCCCCCAGATTCTTTACTTCAAGCTCAACAAAATCGAGCTGGCTAAATCCCGGAGTATCGGCAATGAGACCACCCCTTTCAAGGGGAAGCAGTTCCACATGGCGGGTCGTATGACGTCCCCGGCCTAGCCTATGGCTGATTTCGCTTGTCTCCAGATTCAAACCTTGAATCATAGCATTGAGCAGGGAGGATTTCCCCACACCGGATTGCCCGGCGAAGACACTAATTGATCCCGCCAGGGCTTCTTCTATAGTCTCAAGGCCTTCCTTTTTTTTCGAACTGGTCACATGAACGGAATATCCGATTGATTCATACAAACGGACAGCAGCTTTTACCGCCCCTGCTTCACCGGCATTCAGCAGATCCATTTTGGTCAGACAGATGAGAGGGGTTAGACCCGAATTCTCAATATGCACCAGAAATTTATCCAGAAGCTGAAGGTTTAAATCCGGTTCGGCAACAGAAAACACAAGAACTGCGTACTCCACATTGGCAACCGGAGGGCGAACAAGTCGGGATCTTCTAGGCAAAATATCAGTTACGGTTCCTTCCCCGTTTTCAGTATGTTCAAACTGGACCTGATCACCGACAAGAGGCGTAATTCCTTTTTTCTTAAACACTCCCCGTGCACGGCATTGTACGGGGGAGTTACCCGTTTTTTCCCCTTTCGGCAGCACATAATAATACCCGCTTAAAGCTTTCATGATTAATCCTTTAGGCATTAGGCTCCTCCATTTGATTTAGGCGTTGTGGTCGGAGTCGTTTTAACCGTGTCAGAAGGTATTGGAGCAGAAGGAACAGACTGGGCGGATCGGCCGTTCTTCTCATTCAGATAATCCTGATAAGTACGTGTAGTGATACTTACCACCTTATCATTTTCTTTAACCTGAATGACCGCTTCTTTATCCGGCGATACCACCACCTTAACGTCTGCCTTCTCCGGAGCGGTTACCGTCTCCGTTTTATACTCATAATTGCTTCTTGTAGCATCACTGACGATAATCTTGAACGTAGAGGGTTGTCCTTCAACTGACGGCTTGAGAGCAAGACTGATCATCATTTCACCCGCTTCTTCAGGAAGGCCCGAGCTTACGATAAGCTTGATTCCGGCCCCAGAAGTTACTTCATCGTTAGGAGCATAAGGGAACTGCTTGATGACCTTTCCTTTGGGCTGAAGATAACTGGTCTCATATTTGACATCATCCAACTTGAGTTTACTAAGATTAATCCTGGTTTTGGCCTCATCTAGCGTTAGTCCTTCCAGGTTCGGCATATTGAATGGTTTTTTGCCGTTACTGACTGTCAGTTTGACCATTGCATTTTTGGGATCGATATCTTCATTAGCCGCCGGGGTCTGTTGCAATACAACATCAGGACCGCTATCCGAATATTTATTGGTAATAGTTATTTGGTCTTCCTTAATTCCTAAGGCAAGCAGCTGATTTTTAGCCTCTTGAATTTTGCTGTTTTTAAGAGCGGGCATCTTTTTCAATTCAGGCCCGTCACTGACATAAAGCGTAATTTTGGAGTTTTTCTCCAGTTTTTCTCCCGTCTTCGGGTCCTGCTTAAATACAACATCCTTTTCCTTCTCTTCATTAAACTCATGCTTAACCTCATAAGTAAACCCTACCGCTTTCAGTTTCTCAACGGCTTCCTCCAGTTTCAGGTTTTCTACAAAAGGAACTTCTTCTGTCTTGCTAACCGAATATTTTTGTTTAACGAAATACGCGAGTCCGGCCACAAGAACCAAAAGGATGAGCAAAATAGTTATCCAAATTCCGGGACGTTTTGTCCATTTTTTCTTTGTTTTGTCAACCGGTTTTTTCTTTTCTTCATCTGAAACGGAGTCAGGAGGCTGCGATTCGTCATCACTTGCTGCCATAACGGTCTGATTTGAACGGATGGCTGGTACGACACGCGTGCTTTCTTCATCCAGGCTATCCCAAAAGCTGATCTTAGGCTCATTTCGGCGTTCAGGAGTGAGGCACGTTTCCAGATCCTGCATCATCTCACGGGCAGAATCATATCTTTCCGAAGGTTTTTTTCGCATGGATTTGAGGATTATGTTTTCTACACTTTGCGGGATTGCCGGATTTACGTTGCGGGGATCTTCCACATCCTCCTGCAAATGCTTGAGTGCTACACTGATGGGGCTTTCCCCAAGAAAAGGCAGCTGGCCTGTCAGCATCTGGTACATAACGATACCAAGCGAGTATAGATCAGATTTTTCTCCTGTACTCGTACCTTTGGCATGTTCAGGAGAAAAATAATGTACCGATCCCACTACCGAGCCGGTTTGGGTTATAGTTGAGGAGGTTACGGCTCGAGCAATGCCAAAATCCGTGACCTTAACACGGCCGTTTTTTCCGATCAATATATTATGCGGTTTAATATCCCGATGAATAATTTCGTTATGATGGGCATGGCCCAATGCATCACAAATCTGTATGCTGTAGTGGATGGCTTCTTCCACAGGAAGAGGGGCCCGCTCTTTGATGATTTCGTTCAGGTTGGTCCCGTCTATATATTCCATGACGATGTAATGGATATCCCCCTCCTGCCCTACGTCGTAAATACTCACCACATTCAGATGAGACAGGGACGCGGCAGCTTGAGCTTCTCTACGGAAACGCCGGATAAACTCCTCATCATGAACAAACTGGGAACGCAGCACCTTAATAGCCACTTTTCGGTTGAGCAGTAGATCGAGGCACTTGTACACGAGAGCCATGCCGCCTCCGCCGATCTGCTCTATCACTTCATAACGGCCCCCGAGCGTTTTACCTATCACTCATTCTCACCTCGTTTCTACGTCGTCCGAAATTTGATCATTAGCAAGCAGAATTACCGTCACGTTATCATCTCCGCCTGCTTCCAGAGCAGCTTGTACCAGCCGGTCAGCAGCTTTTTGCAGATTGGCTTCGGAATGGATCAAGGTAAAGATGGACGTCTCGTCCACCATCCCGCTAAGCCCGTCGGTGCACAACAGAACGATTTCTTTTTCTTTCCATCCCAATTCCTGAACATCCACCTGCACCTCCTGATCTGTACCCAGTGCGCGTGTAATCACGTTGCGCCGTGGATGATGGTCCGCTTCCTCAGGGGTCAACTGGCCGTATTTCAGCAATTCGTTCACCAAAGTGTGATCTTCCGTAAGCTGGACAATTGAGCTTTGATCAATCTTATAAGCCCGGCTGTCCCCGACATGAGCTATGATCATGGTGTCATGGGTTTGCAGGGCAGCTACAACAGTAGTTCCCATTCCATGAAACTGTTCCCTGCCCGAAGCGACTTCGAAGATTTCCTGGTTTGCTTTCAAAATGGCCTCTTCCACACATAGTTTGCATTCCTCTAAAGAGGAGGATTCGGAAAGAGACTGCTCCAAATGTTTTTGAATCAAATCAATAGCCATTTGGCTGGCCACATCCCCCGCCTGATGACCACCCATTCCGTCCGCCACGATAGCAAGAGCAAAGCCTTTCATATTCTGGATGACGGCTCTGTCTTCATTCAGCATCCTGATACGTCCGATATCGGTCTGTATTGCTATTCTCATCTCATTTATCACCCCGTGGTCACTTTCGATCCATATGCTTCGCTCTCAACTGGCCGCATGCAGCCGCAATATCACTGCCCTGCTCCCTGCGAATGGTCGCGTTAATTTTATTTCGTTCCAGAATGCGCTGGAAATTGAAAATATCCTCTCTGGGTGTACGTACATATTTGCGCTCCATGACATAGTTTACCGGTATTAAATTGACATGGCACATCGGAAACTGCTGCAGCACTTGAGCCAGTTCCTCTGCATGCTCCGCCTGGTCATTCACGCCGCCCATGAGTGCATATTCAAAAGTGATTCTGCGTCCTGTAGTTTGTGTATAGTATTTGCACGCTTCAATAAGATCTGCAAATGGGAAACGGCGGTTCACCGGCATCAGCTTCGATCTCAACGCATCATTTGGAGCATGGATGGAGATGGCCAGATTAATTTGGGTCTTTTCATCCGCAAAACGGTAAATGTTTGGGACAATGCCGCTTGTTGACACCGTAATATGGCGCTGTCCAATGTGCAGTCCTTTGGGATCAATCATAATTTTGAGGAATTTCATCATAGCCTCATAATTTTCAAAAGGCTCCCCGATCCCCATTATGACAATGGAGCTGACCCGTTCATCCGTTTCATCCAGCAGCTTCTGTGCCTTGACAATTTGGGCTACAATTTCTCCTGCGCTTAAATCACGCTTTAGCCCTCCCAATGTAGAGGCACAAAACGTACAACCAACCCTGCAGCCTACCTGGGTAGTTACACAAACACTGTTTCCATAATTATGTTTCATAATAACCGTCTCAATTGCATTTTTATCGGACAGTTCAAACAAAAATTTTACAGTACCGTCCTGGGAACGCTGATTCGCTATTTCCTTCAAGACAACAAACTCAAAATTAGTTTTTATTTTCTCTCTAAGGGCTTTGGAGAGATTGCTCATTTGATTTACATCCGTTACCCTTTTCACATATAACCAATCAAATATTTGATCCGCACGAAAAGCCGGCTCTCCGTTTTCTTTGAGCCAGGTTTTCCAATCATCATAAGTTAAATCATACATGTACGGTTTCATCTCATCACAACCTATATTCATATGTCAGCTTGTTGATTAAATCTATAAAGCGCATCTAACAGCTTATTTTATCACAGACTTCAGCAGGGGTAAAAATATAACCTGATCCGTATCCATTCAAGATTTTTTACGCAGCCTGACCATAAAAAAACCGTCAGACTGATAATCCTGGGGAAAAATTTGAACCATCCCCCTATTCATTAATTGTACATTCAATTCAGGAGGCCAGCCCGGCACAGGCTCCAGAACAGGGATAAAGTCAGGATGCTTCTCCAAAAAGCGATTAACCTGATCTTCGTTTTCAGCTATTTCCACTGTACAGGTACTGTAAACAAGTATCCCGCCCGGTTTCAAAAGTCCTGGGACAGCACATAGCAGATCCTGTTGGACCTTGCGGATCTCTTCGATATCCTGTTCTTTCTTCATCCATTTCAGATCAGGCTTTCTCCGGATTACCCCAAGGCCTGAACAAGGGGCATCAAGCAAAATACGGTCGAACGTTTCGCGATTAAAACGTTCTCCAAGCTTTCTCGCATCGGCAACGGCTGTTTCCACAGAAGTAAGCTGGAGCCGTTCGGCCTGTTCTTGAATCAACTGCTCTTTATGCTCATAAAGATCAAACGCTTTGACAATGCCCTTGTTGTTCATTTTTTCGGCAAGATGAGTCGTCTTTCCTCCCGGGGCCGCACAACAATCAAGGACTATCATTCCTTCTTTCGGGTCTACCAGTTCGGCTACAAGCATGGAACTCTCATCCTGGATCGAGTAATCTCCGTTGGCATATTCCTTTGTCAAGGCCATATTCCCTCCGCCAGTTATAATAATTCCCTGGGGGGCAAGAAAAGAAGCCTCGGCTTGGATTCCTTCATCCAGCAATCTCTCAATCAGTTCTTCCCTGCAGTGCTTGAGGATATTGTTGCGTATGCTGATTTTGGGCGCTTTATTATTGGCCAAACACATTTCAGCCGTTTTTTCCTCTCCGTATTGTTCTACCCAGCGTCTGACCAGCCAATCCGGATGGGACTGTTCTAAGGCTATGCGCCGTATAGGGGAAAGATCCGCCGGCAGAAGAAGATCTCCCTTTTGCCGTATTACGTTCCGCAGTACTCCGTTCACCATCCCGGAAATGCCCTGATGGCCCCGTTTTTTAGCAATTTTGACTGCTTCGTTGACAGCCGCATGATCCGGAATCCGGTCCAGGTAATACAATTGATAAAAGCTGAGCCGCAGCAGACATTTTACCCACGGTTCCAGCTTATCCAGCCTTTTTTTTACAAAACGTGCCAGAAAGCAGTCAATTGTGTTCAACCTTTGAATAGTTCCATACACGATTTCAGTGGCCAGGCCTGCATCCTGTCTGCTAAGATCTGCATGCCGGAGGACCTTGTTCAGCATCAGGTTACTGTATGCATGTTCTTTTTCTACCTCCAGCAAAACTTGCAAAGCCGCTTCCCGTGCAGTCCGGACCTTTAATATGTTTGTAGTCGGTTTCTTTTGATTCATCCGCCGCACTCCTTTTTACTATTAATGAAACCGTCCGCAGAAAAAACGCAGGTTCCCCGGCTAAAACAGCCTGCCTGCGCCTTAGATGATTTTTTGTTATTCTTCGCCCAGGATCGTTCCGTTTGGGATAGAGCTTCCCCTGGCAAACTGGGCTACATCCATCGCCTTCTTGCCAGGAGATTGAATCGTCGTCAGAATCAGGCTCCCGTCCCCGGTTGCTACCTCAATCCCGTTAACGGTGCAGGATAATACGGTTCCAGGAACCGGGTCCTTTACCGCTTCTGGACCGGAGTTAATGGAAGGCTTTTGACAGGCCCATACTTTCATGATAGCCCCGTTCCAAAGGGTATATGCCCCAGGGAAAGGATTTAACCCGCGAATTTGGTTAAAAATTTGCAGAGATGTTCTTGACCAGTCGATCTTTTCATTTTCCCTTGTTATATTAGGTGAATATACAGCTTCCTTCTCATTTTGAGGAACTGCTTGAATACTCCCGTCCATAAGTCCCGGAAGAGTTCGTCTCAACAAATCAGCCCCGGCTGCCGCTAGCTTCTTGAACATGCTGCCGGCGGTATCTTCATCCATGATAGGAACTTCAACCTTACTGATCATATCCCCGGTATCAAGCCCCTCAGCTATGTACATAATGGTGACACCGGTAACCGGGTCACCGTTCATAACGGCATGGTGAATGGGGGCTCCCCCACGATATTTAGGAAGAAGTGAAGCATGAATGTTAATACATCCTAACCTGGGGACCTCTAATAGAGATTTGGGCAGGATCTGTCCGTAAGCGGCCGTGACAATCAAATCAGGAGCAATTTCCCTAATTCGGTCAATCACATCGGATTGCCGGAGTTTCTCCGGCTGGTATACGGGAATTCCGTGTTTCTCAGCTTCTATCTTAACAGGAGGAGGGGTAAGAACCCGCTTGCGTCCCTTGGGCCGGTCCGGTTGGGTCACAACGGCAGCAACCTCATGCCCCTCCGTCAGAACAGCTTTCAGAGAGGGAACCGCAAACTCCGGGGTCCCCATAAATATCAGTTTCACTATCTATCACCATTTTCTTCAAGTTCATTGCGGTACAATTTCAAGGCCAGATCCGTAAAAAGAATACCGTTCAGATGGTCAACCTCATGCATGATACATCTGGCAAGAAGCTCTGTCCCTTCTACGATCACTTCGTTCCCATTCCGATCCTGGCCTTTTACGGTCACATTCATCGGCCGGCGCACATCACCCTGGAGATCTGGAATGCTTAGACAGCCTTCGGGACCAATCTGTTCACCACTGGTGGCGACAATTTCCGGATTCACCAATTCAATCAACCCGTGTTCATCCCCCACGTCCATTACGATTGCCCGCTTCAAAATGCCAACTTGTGGAGCAGCCAGCCCAACTCCTTCATTTTCATACATCGTATCGGCCATGTCATCAAGCAGCTTATGGAGACTGGAATTAAATTTCGTGACCGGTTTTGCCTTTTCCCGAAGAACCGGGTCCGGGTCCATTACAATAATACGAATAGCCATAGCAGTATCTACCTCTTACTTTCCTTTTTTCTCTAGTCTATGTTCCCTTTTCTACATTAAAAACTGGGGATCAACATCAACGCTGATCTGCAGTTTGTTTTTGCCGGTTTGTTCATCAAAAGCTGCAACCGCCTGGCGGACAAGACGTGAGACGGCAGCGTCATTTTCATATTTTATCACGCATTGAAACCTATATCTATCTTTGATCCGGGATATCGGCGAGGCTACAGGACCAAGCACTTCCATATAAAAAGCCTCTTTGCCTGGCTGGTTCTCCTCCAGTTTTGCCAATTCCCTGAGACGGGCAGCAAATGATTCAGCCGCGCGGATCAAAAGAGCGGGCTGTTCGTGGGACAGTGTCACGAGAATCAGCTTATGATACGGTGGATAAGCCCGAATTCTCCGGTGCCCGAGTTCCTCGCGCGCAAATCCAATGTAATCATGCTCCGCTGCCGCAAGAATACTATAGTGGTCAGGAGTATATGTCTGTACAAAGACCTCTCCGGGAAGGGTATGTCTTCCCGCCCGGCCCGCAACCTGGGTTAACAGTTGAAAGGTACGTTCCGAACTGCGAAAATCAGGAAGGTTGAGGACCGTGTCAGCCGCTATGACTCCGACAAGTGTCACGTCAGGAAAATCCAGCCCTTTGGCTACCATCTGGGTTCCGAGGAGAATATCGGCCTGCTTATTTGCAAAGAGATTCAGCCATTTTTCGTGCGACCCTTTTTCCGAGGTTGTGTCCACGTCCATGCGTATTACACGAATCCCGGGAAACAGCTTTACAAGTTCTTTTTCTACCCGCTGTGTTCCAGTGCCAAAATGCCGGATATGTTCAGACCCGCAGTCCGGACACTCCCTCATTTCCCTTTCTGCATAACCGCAATAATGACATCTTAAGGTTCTGGAATGCTGATGATAGGTCAGGGATATGTCGCAATGGGGGCACTGGGCCACAAAACCGCACGTCCGGCACATAACAAAAGTGGCATACCCTCTCCGGTTCAGCAGCAGAACAGTCTGCTCATTCCGCGACAGGCGTTCCTCGATTGCCTTGCGCAAGAGCCTGCTGAACATCGATCGGTTGCCGTTTTTGAGTTCCTCTCTCATATCCACTATGCTGACAGGAGGCAACGGTCTTCCCGCCACACGGGTTTTCATGGATAATAAACAGTAAGCTGGTTCTTCCCCGTCCTTCCGGTTTGTGGCCAGATACATGCTTTCCAGTGAAGGAGTTGCCGATCCTAAAAGCACTGAAGCACCGTGCTTTTTCGCCCGTTCAATGCCAATATCCCTTGCGTGGTATTTAGGGCTTTCTTCTTGCTTGTAAGAGGATTCATGTTCTTCATCCATAATAATAATGCCAATATTCCGGAATGGTGCAAAAATGGCAGATCGTGCCCCAATAGCGACTTTCACTTCATGTCTCGCTATTTTTTTCCATTCATCAAAACGTTCTCCTTGTGAAAGTCTGCTGTGTAATACGGCAACCTGATCACCAAAGCGTCCCTTAAAACGTTCTACCAGTTGGGGAGTAAGCGAGATCTCAGGTACCAAAACAATGGCTTCCCTGCCCTGTTCCAGACAAGTTTGGATCGATTGAAGATACACTTCAGTTTTTCCGCTCCCGGTAACGCCATGTATAAGAAATACTTGATGGCGTCCCTCAGTCAGGCTGCGATGAATCTGGGCAAAAGCCTCCGCCTGTTCCCGCGTAAGGGGAAGCGGAGCTGTCGGAGCGAAATGCCGGCCTGCATAAGGATCTCTCATGACTTCCTGTTCGTTCAGTTCAATAATTTCTTTATCGGCCAAAGTTTTAACGGTGCTTGCTGAAATATCCAGCCGTGTAATGAGTTCCGTCAGGTGAACGGGCTCCGGATGTTCAAGCAAATATCTGAGCACTTCTTTTTGCTTGGCTGCCCGGCTGGATAAACGCTTCTCAGCCTCTTTCAAAACCATTAAATCCTCCGGGGGAAAGACTGTCAGCTTCTTCTTTGTAGAAATCCGGTCTTTGATTTGCTGAGATTCTGTCAGCATGCCCCTTTCAACCAGGTCCCGGACGAGTTTTCCCTCATTCGCAAAGCACTCCTGCAGCTGTTCTGCCTTAATCCTCCCCTTCCGCCTGACGAACTGGAGGATAGCTTCCTCTTGGGGAAGCAATATATCGGTATCCTGAACGACAGATTCAACCACTTGCAGGTTTCGTTCGTATTTGGCTTTCAAGGCTCCAGGCAGCATAGCCTGAAGCGCCACCACTTCGTAACAGAGGTACTTCTCGCTCATCCATTTTCCCAGTTCCACTAATTCTTGGGTTAGTGGAGGCATTGCATCCAGAACTTGCTTAATCGGTTTTATACGTTTTGGATCCATACCGGGTTTTGTATGAATATCTACTACAAATCCCTGTACATTACGCGGACCGAAGGGCACACCCACCCGGCTGCCTACTTCAATCCATTGTTCCAATTCAGACGGAATTACATAATCAAAGGCTCGGTTTGTTTGTTTAGCCGGGACATCAATGATGACTTTGGCAAACATTAAACCTCCCCTTCCTTTTCATCCATGCGGGCGGCAATGAGGCGCAGGAGATGAAGAGCTACTTCTTCTTTTCTTAGGAGAGGAAGACTTTCCACCAGCCCCTGCTTGTCATATATACGGACTACATTGGTTTCTGATCCGAACCCGGCTCCTTCTACAGATACATCATTGCCTACAAGCAAATCACAATTTTTACGCACTAATTTGTCCATTGCATATTCATCCAGTGAATCTGTCTCCGCTGCAAATCCGACCAAAAACTGATGGGTTTTGTTTTTACCGAGGGTCTCCAGAATATCCGGATTTTTTACAAGTTCAAGGGTTAATGTCTTATCTGCCTTTTTCATTTTGCTTTTACTTTGTACAAGCGGACGGTAATCGGCAACAGCAGCGGCTTTAATGACAATATCCAAATCTTTATAGCGGTTCTGTACTTCTTTAAGCATATCTTCAGCCGAAAGAACGGGGACCACCTGTACCCCGGCCGAAGCTTCCAAGGCGGTAGGACCGGTAACCAGCGTCACTTCCGCACCAAGTCTCCGGGCTGCTTCAGCTACGGCATACCCCATTTTTCCAGAGGAATCATTCGTGATATAGCGCACAGGATCTATCCGTTCAACTGTGCCTCCGGCCGTAACGAGCACCCTTTTTCCCTGAAGCAAGGTTTTCTCGGCAAAGAAGCGCCGGACTTCAGCTACTATGTCTTCCGGTTCTGCCAGTCTGCCTTTTCCAACATATCCGCAGGCAAGCTGTCCCGAGCCCTGTTCCACAAATATAACGCCCCGTTTGGACAAGGTAGACATGTTTTCTTGAACAGCCGGATGCTCATACATGTGTACATTCATCGCGGGAGCTACCATAACGGTAGCTGTAGCAGCAAGCATGGTTGTACTGAGCATGTCGTCCCCCAGTCCGATAGCCATTTTGGCAATCATATTGGCTGTCGCCGGAGCGATCAGCATCAAATCCGCTTTATCAGCCAGATTAATGTGGGAAACCACCGATGTATCCTTCTCGTCAAAAGTATCTATCATAACAGGATTTCTGGATAGTGTTTGAAACGTGAGAGGGGCAATAAATTTCGTTGCGGATTCTGTCATAATGACATATACATCCGCTCCTGCCTGGGCCAGCTTACTGCATAAAGCAGCTGCTTTGTAAGCAGCAATACCTCCGCATACTCCCAGGATGATCGTTTTGTCTTGTAACATGGATACTCCCTCCTGCCAATTTGGAAAAAAATAACAACCACAAGGGTTGTCAATAAAAGGTTTTACGGCTGGATTTTTTCGTAGTGGATATAATCCCCGTACAATTCCTCCAGGGAATAGCCCACATGCTTATTAGATTTAGGATCTTTCAGATGGGACGGTGCTCCGTCGCGGAGCATTCTGGCCCTTCGTGCAGCTGCTACCACAAGCGAATACTTGCTATCCACTTTATCCAGCAGCTTGTCAATGGAAGGATATAACATGTCACTTCACCTCACCGATTGTTTGCATTAATTTAGGATAAATCCGCTCTCTCCTGCAGTGCTCAGCAACTAGGATCGATTGGATTTTATGACAGGCATTGCGGACTTCATCATTTACTACAGCGTAATCATATTGTTCCATCAGACGAATCTCGTCCACCGCCACATCCATCCGGTTACGGATGGTTTCATCAGACTCGGTACCCCTGGTCACAATGCGGTTCTCCAGTTCATCTAATGATGGAGGTAGAAGAAAAATAAAGATGCCCTCGGGGAATTTCTTGCGAACCTGTATAGCACCCTGTACCTCAATTTCCAGAATGACGTCCTGGCCGGTGTTAAGAGTTTCTTCAACAAAACGGCGCGGTGTGCCGTAATAATTGTTGACATACTCCGCCCATTCCAGCATTTCATCATTTTCGATCAATTCTTGGAATTGTTCTTTTGTTTTGAAGAAGTAGTTTACTCCCTCAACTTCACCTTCACGGGGGCTGCGGGTAGTTGCTGAAACAGAATATACAAGTTCGGGCGCAATTTTGCGTAAAGCCTTGCATACCGTTCCTTTACCCACTCCGGAAGGCCCGGAAAGAACGATCAAAATCCCTCTTTCTCTTTCCATTGTCTTTGTGTTTCTACTCGTCATGATCATCTTCCTTGTTGGAAAGTCGGTGGGCTACCGTTTCCGGCTGTACCGCGGATAAAATTACGTGATCACTGTCTGTAATGATGACAGCGCGGGTTCTTCGTCCGTACGTAGCATCAATAAGCATATGTCTGTCCCTGGCTTCCTGGATAATCCGCTTTATGGGTGCGGATTCGGGACTCACAATGGAAATGATGCGATTAGCGGAAACAATGTTTCCGAACCCGATGTTAATTAACTTAATGGCCATTCTTTCTCCTCCTCATGTCGCCTGCTTCCATGTTACTCAATATTCTGAATTTGTTCTCTCATTTTCTCAAGTTCAGCTTTCATATGAATGACGAGATTAGCAAGTTCCGCATGGTTGGCCTTGGAACCTATCGTATTGATTTCGCGATTCATTTCCTGAATGAGAAAATCCAGTTTTCTTCCCACAGGCTCATCCGAGCGCAGCAACTGTCTAAACTGCTGCATGTGGCTTTTCAGCCGAGTGATCTCCTCGTCGATATTAGACCGGTCTGCAAAAACCGCCACTTCCATAGCTATTCTCTGTTCATCCAGCGGGACCTGATCCTGCAGCAACTCCTGAAGTCTATTTCTAAGTTTCTCTGCATACTCTTTAGAAACGGTCGGCGCTAGAGAAGCTACTTCAGAATGATAGGTATCAAACCGATCAAGACGTCCAAACAGATCGGAGGACAAAAACTGGCCTTCTGTCAGCCTCATGGCGTTCAATTGTCCAAGAGCCTCGGACATGCATTGGTCCAACATCTCCCCTAAGGCTTCATTCGTATCAGGACGGACTTCCCGGATCTCGAACAAATCAGGAAATTGAATCATCTCCCGAAGCGTCATTTCCCCAGTAAGAGCAAATTTTTGCTTTAATTGGTCAGCTGCTGAAAGGTATGCCTCAGCTAAAGCCCAGTCTACCGATACGGATTTATCGGATGATGCGTCCCTCTCGATAGTAACAAAGATATCGATTCGGCCGCGTTTAATCGATTGCATGGTCGCTTTCTTGAGTCGGTCTTCATAGCATGTCCATTCTTTGGGCATGCGAACCGCTACTTCACTGTAGCGGTGATTAACCGATTTTACATCGATGAACACTTTATACCCATATCCATTTTGGCTGGAGTGTCCATATCCTGTCATGCTTCGTATCATTATTCTTCACATCCATTACCCTATTGTAATGGATTTTTATACTCGGGACAAGAGGGGATGACGGCTTGAGGTTTTACCCCAAATATACTCGGTCAGAGCCACGCTCATATCATAAAACAAGAACGGCGTCATAAGATAAATCCCATTGAAATACTGGAGTGCTGTATCAATCAGCTCCTTAGCCATTTCTGTTCCTGCTGCTCTTCCGGCTTCCCCCTCAAGCCCCGCCATTCTTCCTCTGGTTTCATCCGGAAGCTGAATACCCGGAACCTCATTATGCAGGTATTCGGCATTCCTGCCGCTAGCCAGTGGCATAATGCCCAGAAATATCGGAACATCCATATGTTTAGTAGATTCATGGATACGTTCAATTAAAGCATGATCATATACAGGCTGGGTCATGATATAGTCGGCACCCGCAGCTATCTTCTTTTCTAATCGCTGTACAGCTTTTTCCAAATACTTTACATTCGGATTAAAAGCGGCCCCGATTACGAATCTGGCCTTTTTCTTCAATGGTTTACCCGAAAATGCCAGACCTTTATTTAATTGTTTAATCATCCGAATAATTTCAAAGGAGGTCAAATCATATACAGAGCTTGAACCGGGTAAATCACCAAACCTTGCAGGGTCTCCCGTCACCGCCAGAACATGGTCAATGCCCAGCGCATCCATTCCCATCAGATGAGACTGCGTCCCTATACTGTTGCGGTCCCGGCAGGCGATATGAACAAGCGGTCTGACATTTAAACGCTGTTGAACTAGTGCCCCAAGGGCCAAATTGCTCATCCTCGTTACAGCCAGGGAGTTGTCGGCCATCGTGATAGCATCCACACGGGCATCTTTCAGAGCTTTGGCTCCCACCATAAATTTGTTAATATCCAAGGTGCGGGGGGATCAAGTTCCACAATAACCGTAGGACGCTGTTTAACAAGATCTACGAGATTTTGAACCCCGTCCATGTAGGAAGAATCCCCTGTTTCTGCTGTGCCAGTTGAAATAACGGGGTGCTCCTCATCCCGCCCGGTCTCAGTTCCCCGTAAACGGAACGCCTGCTCGGCTGAGGGCACATATCCTCTAAGTGCTTTTGAAATTGCGGCAATATGTTCAGGGGTGGTCCCGCAGCATCCTCCAATAATCCTCGCTCCAAGATCGGCAAATCGCAGTGCCGTCTCAGCAAAATATTCAGGTGTCGCCCCAAAAACAATCCTGCCATCTACATAATCCGGAATTCCCGCATTGGGGTACACTGAAAAAGGGACTTGTTCTAAAGGATGAATCCTGCCTATTGATTGCATAATTCCGTTAGGTCCACTTACGCAGTTGAATCCTACAACATCAGCTCCTTCGTCCTTTAAACGTTCAAAGGCTTCCTGCAAGGGGATTCCGTCATGTGTTGTATGGTTTCCCTCAGTGGTGAATTGGCAAATAACAGGAAGATCACTAAGATTACGTATCAGCCTTAGGGCAATTAAAAGTTCGTCCAGGTCATAAAATGTTTCAAGTAAGAGGCCGTCTACAGAGGCTTCAAGAAGAGCCTCAACCTGTTCATGAAAAGCAATCCTTACATCAGCCTCGAGTACATTTTTTCGTTTTGAACCTCTGATTGACCCCACTGCTCCCATTACGTAGGCATCATCCCCCACAGTTTGTCTGGCAAGATCCGCACCTGCACGGTTAATTCTTTTGACTTCTTGTTCCAGTCCAAATTTGGACAACTTTTCTTTATTAGCTGAAAAAGTATTTGTTTCAATGATCTTGGCCCCGGCTTCATAATATCGGCGGTGTATATCAGCAATTACTTGAGGCTGCAGAAGGTTCAGTTCCTCGTAGGAAATGCCGACGGGAAACCCAAGCTGGTATAAATAAGTCCCCATGGCTCCGTCCCCGGTTAATAGTTGATGCTGTAATGCTAATCTCAGGTCTGGTCTCATCTCTTTTTCCCCTCCCAATTTAATACCAATCCAGTAACAGAACGGCTGCAAATAAAAAGAGAGAATGGCATAAAGCACACAGGGCTTCTAAGCCATTCTTGGGTAAAGCAGAAACGACTTCGCTGCCCTTTTCGGGCTATACCTTTTTACGATAAAAGACAAGAAAAGAGTCCATTTCATATTCGTTTGAAACTTTGGTTTGCAGCATATATTGATGAGCCAAACCTTTTAAACAATATACACTTGCTTCAAAATCCGTTAATCCAAATTATGAACACTGATTCAAAAATGTTACACATTCGAATCCATTTCATATCGATGTCTAAGTTATGAATTGATTCATTCTTATCTTTTAAGAAAGTCGGCCCTGAAAAACTTCGGCTGCAGGACCAGTCATATATACATGATTGTCAGCTTCGTTCCACTCAATGAAAAGATCTCCGCCTTTTAAGGAAATGGTAGCCCGGCGGTCTGTCAGATTATTCAGGACAGAAGCAACAAGGGTGGCACAGGCACCCGTACCGCAAGCCAGAGTCGGACCTGCCCCTCGTTCCCATACGCGCATAATCACACGATCCCGGGATTGAACAGTAGCAAATTCCACGTTGATTTTTTTGGGAAATAAAGGATGGACTTCAAGCAGCGGCCCCCATTCGTGAAGATTCATAGTAACCGCATCATCCACATAAATGACACAATGCGGATTCCCCATGGAAACAGCTGTAAATTGAAATCTACGGCCGTTCACTTCAACAGGGTATTTTACTACCGGATTGGCATTCACAGTTGTAGGAATGTCAAGCCCGTTCAGGATCGGTTCTCCCATGTCCACGCGGACGGTATCAACTTTGCCATCTTTTTTATGGACAAAAACCCTTTGGATACCGGCACCGATGGTTTGGATCGTAATTTCATCATTCTGGTGTTCAACCAGCCCGTGATCCACTACATATTTAGCTACGCAGCGGATAGCGTTACCGCATTGCTCGGCTTCGGAACCGTCCGAATTGATGATGCGCATCATAAAGTCTGCTTCCTTGGAAGGAAGAATGTATACAAGTCCATCGGCACCAATACCAAAATGCCGGTTACAAAGTCTAATTGCCAGATCCGATACTCCTGCCGGCAGTTGTTTCTCTCCAGACACAACAATAAAATCATTGCCGAGTCCGTTCATTTTAGTGATGTTCATCATTGTCAGCACTCCCGGTATTCCTCTTTTTAGGCTTAATCATAACCTAAAATGTCGTGAATGCCTAGTAAAATTTCGGGAAGAGATGAAATAATTCATATAAAAACATCGGAATTGTTGGAATTAGCGAAAACTAGGTTTGGTTCCGTACTTTATCTTTTTCCTGTTAGAGGGATTCTGCATCACACTTCCAATTCCCATCAAGAATGTCGGAATGCCGGCAGCAATCAAGACAAGAATCCATTCCCTCCATCCAAGAGAAACCGTTTTGAAAATCGGCCGCAGCTCGGGAACATAAAGAACAGCCAGCATCATGGCCAAAGACGATAAAACCGCAAAGACCAGATATTTATTCTGCAGTGGGTTACGGTGGAAGATCGACCGTGAACTCCGGCAATCAAACACATGAATCAGTTGTGCTACGACTAGAGTGGCAAAAGAGACTGTTTGTGCCCTGACAAGATTTTCGGAACTGTCCGGATGCTGTCCGAGCATGAGCCAGAAGGCGGTGAGTGTACAAATTCCAATTAGCAGTCCACGGCTGATAATTTTCCATCCGAGCCGCCTTGCAAAGATGTTTTCCTTAGCCGGGCGGGGTTTATGCTGCATTAGATCCTTTTCTGCCTGATCCACACCCAGTGCCATCGCCGGCAGTCCATCGGTTACAAGATTTACCCATAAAATCTGAATAGGAACAAGCGGAAGAGGCAGTCCGGCCATCATAGCGATAAACATGGTCATAATTTCACCGACATTTGAAGCAAGCAGGTATCGGATAAATTTTCTGATGTTCTCATAAATTCCTCTTCCCTCTTCAATGGCGGCTACAATAGAAGCAAAGTTGTCATCACTCAAGATAAGGGAGGATGCTTCCTTGGAGACATCAGTCCCGCTGATTCCCATAGCAATGCCAATATCCGAAGCTTTAATAGCAGGTGCATCATTCACGCCGTCCCCCGTCATGGCTACCACATGTCCTTTGCGCTGAAGAGATTTTACTATCCGCAGCTTATGTTCAGGAGATACACGGGCATAAACATAAATATCCTCCACCTTTTTTTCCAGTTCTTTATCTGACAAATAGCTCAGTTGCTGGCCATCAATGGTCAGACCGCCCCTTGGGATCATGCCAAGCTGTCTGGCAATCGCTTCTGCCGTGGTCTGATGGTCCCCTGTTATCATGACTGTCTTAATACCTGCTTTGCGGCACTTCTGCATGGCCTCCCGCACTTCTTTCCTTGGCGGATCAATCATTCCTGTCAATCCTGCGAAGATAAGCCCCTGTTCCGCCTCACTCTCGTCTTCCAAGTGATCCGCTGTTTTAACTTCCCGGTAAGCAAGACCAAGCACACGCAGGGCAGATCTGGCCATCCCTTCGTTAGCAGCCATCACTTTTTGTTTAAGAGTAGCAGTAAAAGGAATGACTTTGTTATCCCAAAGCACATAGCTGCAGTGCTGAAGTAATAAATCAGGAGCCCCCTTGGTCATCACCATTTTCCCGCCCTGATGGGAAACAATCACTGACATCCTTTTCCGGTCCGAGTCGAAGGGGAACTCGGTAATCCTGTTATAGGAGCTATTAAGCGAATCACGCGTATATCCCACTTTGGCCCCAAGTACAACAAGTGCTCCTTCTGTAGGATCTCCCTTGATATTCCAACTCTTTACCCTTTCTTCCCTGGATTTCTTCTTTTTAACTTCTATCTCTTCTTCTGCAAGCACAGCGTTGCTGCAAAGAACAGAAATGTGAAGCAATTTTTTGAGCATGGGTTCTTTTTCAGAGTCTAAAATACGGCCTTCATTTTGGATGTTTCCCTCCGGCACATATCCGTCTCCCGTTACCTCCAACAGCCGGCCGCTCATCCAAAGATGAGTGACACTCATCTTGTTTTGGGTTAATGTTCCCGTTTTATCGGAGCAGATCACTGACGCACAACCTAATGTCTCTACAGAAGGCAGTTTACGGACAATGGATTTACGTTTAATCATCCGTTGAACGCCAAGTGCCAAAGCAATCGTTACGATTGCAGGCAGCCCCTCCGGAATAGCGGCAACAGCCAGAGTAACCCCGGATAGAAACATGGCATAAGGCTGCTGTCCATGTGTGATACCCGCCACAACAACCAGGACCGTAAGGCACAGTGCAACAATGATCAGGATTTTGCCAAGCTGCTCGAGTCTATGCTGCAAAGGAGTGTCCAGAGTTTCCGTCTGCTGGATCAAGTCAGCAATCTTGCCCATTTCCGTATCCATTCCGGTCCGCACCACAGCACCTATCGCTGTTCCCCTGCTAACCATAGTTCCCATAAAACCTAGATTTCGCTGATCTCCAAGCGGAACACCGCTAAACGTCAAAACATTCGAATGCTTGTTAACTGGGATCGACTCTCCTGTTAAAGCCGATTCCTCAACATAAAAACTGTGGGTTTCCAAAAATCTCATATCGGCCGGAACCCGATCTCCACTTTCCATGCTCACAATGTCACCTGGCACCAGTTCTCTAGCGGGTATCTGCTTCAACTCACCGTCACGGTACACCTTGGCAAAAGGTGCTGACAGCTCCTTCAAGGCGCGAAGTGACCTTTCCGCACGGAATTCCTGAATAAATCCAAGGACTCCGTTCATCACAATAATGATGAGAATGGTTATGGCATCCATAAATTCTCCCAAGAGCCCCGAAATCAATGTCGCTCCCATCAACACCAAAACCATAAAGTCTTTAAACTGGTTTAACAATATCGTGACTGGAGAGATGGAAGGTCCTTCGGACAATTCATTGGTTCCCACCTGTTTTCGACGTTCAAGAGCCTCCTCAGAGGCCAGTCCCTGTTTTGCGGACTCTACCTTTTGAGCCTTCAGGGTTTCCTCCGCCGTCATCTGATACCACTCTTTGTGAGTCATCTGCATATTCCCTCCCAGTTCATTCATCGAACAACCTTACCTCACCGTAAATGTATTCAGACAAGCAGCAAAATATCCCATCTGCCGGACAACTCGTCGTTTTTGCAGCTTAAAATTTTTTGAAAAGTATGGCATGATAGGAATACAATTGGCCGCCAGGCGGCCGTACCCCAGTATTTCCCAAAAGAAACGGAGTGAGATTATGGCACTAGACGGACTGGTCCTTCATGCACTCACAAGTGAACTGCAAAGCTGTATTGGAGGCCGCATTAATAAAATACATCAACCAACAGAACACGATATTGTGATGCAGTTGAGGGCACAAGGCAGTAATAAAAAGCTGCTGCTTTCCGCCAACCCTACTTATCCGAGGGCTCACTTTACAGAACAGCAGTTTATCAATCCTCAGGAAGCACCTATGTTCTGTATGCTTCTGCGCAAGCACTGTGAAGGCGGCATCATTGAATCCGTAGAGCAGGTGGAACTCGAGAGAATCATACGGATCAGCCTGAAGCAGCGGGATGAACTTGGAGATATCAGTACCAAGTGCCTGATTGTTGAGCTGATGGGCCGCCATAGCAACATCACCCTGATAGATCCGGCATCAGGCATTATCATTGACGGTATTCACCATGTGACGCCAGCTATTAGCAGCTATCGGGTGATTATGCCGGGATTTTCCTACACCGAACCACCCGAACAGCACAAGACGAACCCGCTTTCGACAGATGAGGCCGTTTTTCATAAACTGTGGACAGAAAGCCGAAAGCATCATTTTAAACTGGATAAATCAAGTGAAAATCCTCCTCTCTCTCTGCAAAAATGGCTGATCGGAACATTCAGCGGCTTGAGTCCCCTTGCCTGCAAGGAAATTGTTTTTCGCTGTGGATATGAACCAGATCAGCCGGCGGAGGATGCGGACGAAAATCGGGTTTTATCGGCCTTTTTCTCATTGCTGGATCCTATCAGAAAGCATCAGTATGAACCGGTCATTGCCGAAGACAGCCAAAGCGGAAAGCTTGTTTTCGCTGTATATCAGATCCGCCATCTAAAAGGTGAAACTAAAAAGTTTGGCAGCATCAGCGGGTGTCTGGAAACGTATTATGGAGATAAGGCCGAACGGGATACTGTAAAACAGCGAACAGTTGATTTAATCAAATTTCTGCAGAACGAAAAACAAAAAAATAAAAAGAAACTGGACAAACTGGCGGCCACTTTGGAAGAAGCCAAGGAAGCGGATCAATTCCGCATCCAAGGGGAATTATTAACCGCGGCCCTGCATCAAATCCAAAAAGGCGAGGCGGAAGTCGAGGTAATCAATTACTACGATGAGAAGCAGCGTCCGGTTAAAATCAAGCTGGATCCGCAGCTCACCCCTTCCGAGAATGCCCAGCGTTATTTCAAAAAGTATACAAAAGCAAAAAATAGCAGCAGTGTGGTTACAAAACAGATGGAGCAGGCCAAGGATGAAATCAATTATTTAGAAACGCTGCTGCAACAGCTGGAAAGCGCCTCTTTGAGAGATATTGAAGAGATTAGGGAGGAATTAACAGAACAAGGGTACCTGCGCGGCCGGTGCATGAAGGGGAAGAAAAAGAAAAAGCCTGATCATCCGTCTGTGGCCTGTTACACGTCATCAGACGGCATTCCGATCTATGTAGGCAAAAACAATAAGCAAAACGAATATGTAACAAACCGGCTTGCAAAGGCCTCTGACACTTGGCTTCATACTAAAGACATCCCCGGTTCCCATGTAGTAATCCGCAGCAGTGAAGTTCCCCAGACCACTCTTTACGAGGCTGCAGAACTAGCTGCCTACTTCAGCCAAGCCAAGTACTCAAGCCAGGTACCGGTTGATTACACGCTAATTAAACATGTGCGCAAACCAAACGGGGCAAAGCCCGGATTCGTCATCTATGAGCAGCAAAAAACATTGTTTGTAACACCAGATGAAGATAAGCTTAAAATGCTTCCACAGGTATATAAATAAGGAATCGAAAAAAAGGCACTGCCGGTTATTGCTGAGCTGTTAGGCTCAGTTTAGACCGGCAGTGCCTTTTTAAATTTGCCTTGGGTTGAATCCGGTTCATAAACTTAGATTTCCATCCGAACGGTACAAGATATACATAAATCTGGACCGTAATCTTCTCCGTTAAGCGCTCACCAGTTGTATGATGAAATAGATTCGGGTTAGATTCTAATTCCATTTCTTAACCAGTTCAGTCAAGTACTGCTTGACGGCATCACCAAGTTCATCTCTTTGCAAAGCCAATTCAATGGTGGCTTCAATGTAACCAAACTTATCACCGACGTCATAGCGTTTTCCCTGAATAGGGAAAGCAGCCATAGGAAAATCACGGTTCAGCACGCGAAGCGCGTCAGTCAATTGAATTTCCCCACCACGCCCCGGTTTTTGCCGTTCCAAAATATCGAAAATCTCCGGGGAAATGATATACCTGCCGATTACCGCCAGATTGGATGGAGCCTCCGCCGGATCGGGTTTTTCCACCAGATCCTTGATCTGGGTATAACGGCTGTTTTCTGCGGAAGGGGAAATAATGCCGTATTTGCTTACGTCTTCATGGGCTACTTCCTGAACAGCAATCACTGATCTTTCCGTCTCTTCAAAAAGCTCCATCATCCCTTTCAGAGTAGGGGGCTGCGATTGAATAATATCGTCCCCGAGCAGTACAGCAAAAGGTTCATCCCCGATAAAATTTCTTGCGCACAAAATTGCGTGTCCGAGCCCCAGAGGCTCTTTTTGCCGGATGTAATGAACATCGGCGAGATTAGATACTGCTTGTACGAGGTGGAGCAGTCTTTCGTCCCCTTTTTCTTCCAATTGCATTTCCAGTTCCACGGATTTGTCAAAATGATCCTCAATTGCCCGTTTATGTCGTCCGGTAACGATGATGATGTTCTCAATCCCGGAATCAATGGCTTCCTCTACTATATACTGGATTGCCGGTTTATCAACAATCGGAAGCATTTCTTTCGGTTGAGCCTTCGTCGCCGGAAGAAAACGGGTGCCAAGACCTGCCGCAGGTATGATTGCTTTTCTGATTTTCAAATTATTCCCTCCGTTTATTCAAATAAGCTAGAACAGCAGTACTTACAGTTCGGGTTCCCATGGGAGCATGAAAAACCTTACCTGCACGCGTTCCGTGAAAGTCTGACCCGGCTGTTGCAAGAAGTCCTGTTCTTTCTGCCAGCTGCCGGTAGCGCTGCTCATCTTCCGGCGTATGGTCAGAATGATATACCTCTATGCCTTCCAGCCCCAGTTCCATAATTTCGCGAACAAGTGTATCATCGCCATACAGTCCCGGATGTGCGATAACAGCAGAGCCTCCCGCATCATGAATCCATCTAATGGCCGTTTCTGGTGTTATACGTTCTGTCGCTGCGTATGCTTTGGCCCCTTTGCCCAAATATTCCCGGAACGCTTCCTCCATAGAGGATACAATTCCCTTCTTCAGCAGCACATTCGCCAGATGAGGCCTGCCGATTGTTCCCTTATCCTTACCAGGTTCAAGAGCATTCCGGACATCTTCCATTGTTATCATAATACCCAACTGCCTGAGCCGTTCCAGCATAAGCTCGTTTCGGCGATCGCGGGCACTGCGGAGCTCCTGCAACCTTTCCAGGAAAACAGGGTCTTTATAATTGACAAAATATCCGAGCATATGAATGTCCTGGCCTCCGGCCATCGTGCTGATCTCGACTCCGGGTACCACCTGAAAGCCAAGCCGTTTCCCTTCCTCCATCGCCTCTTCAAGACCGTCCACGGTGTCGTGATCGGTAATGGCCACAGCGGCAAGTCCTATTTCCCAAGCCATTCTTACATTCTCACCAGGTGTTTGTGTCCCGTCCGAGGCCAGCGAATGGGTATGTAAATCAACTTGTCCGGTCAGCATGGTAATAACTCCTTTCCGTTTAAAGCCACTTTTGTAAGTTTTCTGTGCGTAAAAAAGTAAGAAAGCTAAGGGCAGAAAGCGGCAGTAGGGTAGTATCCAAATAGATGGCATAAAAATCCCGCTTAAAGGCAGCATCAACAAGTTCTTTCTCTTTCAACAGGCCAAGTGAAACCTCATGCTTCACTGCTGATTGAGACACAATAGAAAGACCCAGTCCTACTTCGACAGCAGACTTGATGGCTCCCGTACTTCCAAGTTCCATTTTGATCTGGAGTGAATCCGGGTCGATCCCTTTACGGGCTAGTTCGTCTTCCATGACTCTTCTAGTACCTGACCCTTTTTCCCGAAGTACGAACGGGTATTTTAAAATGTCCTCCAGTCCGATTCTCTCAGTATCTGCCAAAGGGTGATTCGCTGGCATAATCAGCTTAAGCTCATCATTCAAAAACGTTTCAGTATGGACATCGGGATGATGGATCGGAGCTTCCACCAGACCGAAAGTAAGCTGATGGCCGAAAATTTCATCCAGGATCTGTGTTGTGTTCATCACTTTCATGGAAATAGAAATCCGGGGATATTGCTTATTGAAAGGACCTAAAAGCCTTGGCATAATAAATTCAGCCATTGTCATGCTGGCGCCTAACTGAAGACGGCCCTCGACCATTCTGGTAAAGGCTGCCATCGCCAAATCGGTATCCCGCATGAGATCCAGACATTTGCGGGCATATGGCTTTAACTGTCTGCCAGCTTCCGTTAATTCAATTTTTTTGGTAGTACGGTGAAATAATTTGAGCCCAAAATAATCCTCCAGGGACTGGATCTGCATCGTAACTGCAGGCTGGGTCATATACAAGGCCTGGGCCGCATGGGAGAAGCTCCCTTTTTCCGCCACCGTATAAAAGATATGAAGTTGATGAAAATTTAATGCCATAGGCTTTTTCCCCTTTCTCTTGATTGTATTATAACAAAAAGGCAAAAGAAAAGAGTATGACGTCACTTAAGCGCATACTCTGACGTTAGGATGTTCACTTGTGCTTGCGGCTGTTCTTGATCAAGGTCATTCTCCGGGAATGACGAAGCCAAGAATAATATGTTTTCAAATCTCTCAGTTCAATGGTTTCAGACATGCGTCCCAAAAAAGTGACTACAATCATTTTATAAAGAGGATTGCCGGCGATGTCGGTTTCATTTTCCAGAACTGCGAATTCAGCCACCATAACGAGGTCGTCGTCAATCAGATATACATCCTGTTCATTTCGGTAGTACGGTACAATACGGTTGTTTTTCAATCGGTCCCATAAGAAATTGCATATGGCCTCAATGGAGGAATTGTTGCTTTCAATACGGTCCGCCCACCGGCTCCGAGCATGATTCGTAATGACAATGTCAGCTACTTTTTTATCAACTAAAACAACATAGAAAGGTTCATAGGTACTCCACCTGTCCATTATCTTGTCCTTCATGAATCACAACTCCTTTCCTAAGCAAATGGGACCAATTACCTATATACGGCACTCCCTCTATTGTACTTGAATCTCATAGAAATTTCCAATTAAAAAATATGAAATTAGTAATTCATATTTAGATCTTTTGAAAAAATGCCAATTTTCAAAATAAAAAATAAAAAAGCTTCGAACGGAAGCTTTTGAGAAAGATTTACAAACCTTCATTGCATGTTACACCTACAGCGTGTAAAATCTAGTTTTGTCCGAAACTTCTTTGTTATATTCTGTTTTAATTTCATTGCGGTAAGACCTTTCCACTTTTTTTACATAAGGAAGTCTTTGCAGCTGCCGCAATATTTCTTCGTATTTGTGGGCATGAATGTACAGTACCGCATAATACATTTTCTTGGAAATGTAATGAAGCGATCCGTAACGGTCCAGATTCCGGGCAGCCTTTATATCATTAATCCATACAATCAAGCCGCATCTTTCTGTTATCATCGTCATACCCTCTTTTCTCTATCATTAATCAAAATTGAAAGCAGGAGATGGTACCTTAATGAACTCCTCTGAAATGATTCTTCGTGTTACTAGGGGACCTTTGACCGAGAGTATTCATCACGGCCATATAGTTGCAATCCGTTGGGACGGCAGTCTTGTTCATCACCTGGGTAATCCCGAACTTGTCACATTTGTCCGTTCAACCGCCAAGCTGATTCAAGCTATACCCGTTATCACTTCAGGTGCAGCAGACCACTTTCATCTAAACGATGCGGAAATTGCCCTGTGTTGCGCTTCCCATAACGGGGAACGGGTTCATACAGATACAGCCCTGTCAATGCTTCAAAAAATCGGCAGAGTGCCGGAAGACTTACAATGCGGGGCGCATGCACCCTATCACAAACCTACGGCTGATGCGATGGGCAAGAAAGGCATCGACCCAACCGCGCTGCACAATAACTGTTCCGGCAAGCATTCTGCTATGCTCGCTTTGGCCGCCCATCTGGGCGTATCCCACGAGCATTATATGGAACCGGAGCATCCGGTGCAGCAGCTTATGCTGCAAGCGGTCAGCAGCATGACAGGTGTTGCCGCAGCGGAAATTCCGCTTGGCGTTGACGGTTGCGGCGTCCCCGTCTTCGGGCTCGCCTTATCCAGGCTTGCACTCGCTTATGCGAGACTTGGCAAGCCTGAGCGTCTGCCCGCGGTAATCGCGGAGGCCAGTGCGCGGATTATTCGCGCACTAAGACGATGCCCCGAGATGCTCGCAGGCAGTGACCGTTTTGATACGCAGCTGATCAGCGTAACAAAAGGGCGCATTCTCGGCAAAATGGGTGCCGAGGGAGTCTTTGCCGTCACCGTACCGGATGAAGGCCTTGCCCTCGTCCTTAAAGTGGAGGACGGTGCCCAACGGGCTCTCTATCCTGTAGTGACGGAAGCCTTGTCCCAGCTCGGCCTTCTGTCAGCCGAAGAGAATAGGGCACTCGCTGCGTTTCACCGCCCTGTCTTGCGGAACTGGAAAGGGACTATTATCGGTGAGCTTGTGCCGGACTTTATCCTGCGATAACCGATCTGCTATTAGCCGCATTTACCGCTGCAGCTTCCACCGGAGGCGCATCCGGCACATCCGGAAGCTTCCGCCAGGGAGGCTATGTCGCTCGGCACTTTTATACTGTCGGAAACAGCTTCCGCAATTGTTTTGGAGACCGTATACAGAAGATCGTCCAATCGAAACTCGGCTTCCTTGAATTTATGGAACGGTTCCAGGCGGTCCAAAGCGTCCTGCACGCGCTGCACTTCTTCCAAAGCAGCATGATAATCGGGATGAAAATGACCAAAGCGCTCGCATTCTTCGAAGCGCTCTTTTTTTTGTATAAATAGACGGACAAGTTTCTGCACTTCCTCATCTTGTTCCATCTTTTTCTTCCAATATAGATAATCCGCCACTTCCGTAGAAGCATTGATTAGATCACCGACATCGTAAGCATGCAGGAGAACCGCTGACATATCGAGGCTATTAACCTCCGTCATTGCCATGTCTATCTCTCTCCATTCTTTTTCGTATTTTAGCTTACAACCTCTATCATACCATACATTCGGCAGGATACAGAATACGACTTCTTTAAAGAAAAAAGCCTCTCCTCTTCCGATCAGGAAAAATAGGAGAAGGCTTTTAGTGGCTGCATCTATACTGCCTTTGAACCGCAAAAAATAAAATACACAGCACCTAACCTTAGATCTGTGGATTAGTAAGCAAAAAAGATTATCGGGTACCCATACCGCCGTAACCATTTGGGGTGGGCGTAACGTTAGGTGTTACATTGTTTCTATTTGTGATGGTCCCCTCTGCAGTTGTCGGAAAAACACGTCTGGCCATATCATTGAATTCGGTGACTAATCCGGAAATCGGTTTTCCGGCTTTCAGATCATTTGCATAATTGTTAATACGTCCGTAAAAATCCGGATTTGCCGTAACAAAAACATGTCTTATATTCGGGCTGCACAGAGAACGTACTTTGGTTACGATTTTCTGTTTTACATCCTGAGACATCATCGTACCGGAACTGTTGTAAGTGCTGTCCGAATAATCTCTCGATCCGCGCATGTCGATCGCGTTAGGAACTGGACCGCGGTTGATATTCCCACCGCCATGGGTTCCCATACTACCCATGCCGTTTGTCAGTCCGTCGCGGGTAGTGGCTCCACCATAAGGCTTGTCAGGCCCTGCTGTACGTGTTGTAACGTTTCCTGTAGGCGTTCTGTTCACATTGCTCTGGTTTATATTGTTATTTTTAAGCTGAACCGCTACATAAACATTATTGTCGGTTACCAGTACTCTTGCCGCACTGACTTCATCCATTGCTGCAATTTGATCAGCCAGATACTGGCTGCTTTCTACACGGGTATTGGCATGAAGATTCATGGCTCCCATGCCGTACTTATTTCCGGCGGCATCATTATTCTGGTATGTTGTATAAGGTCTGACATTGTTGGCATTGCCAGCGTTATAAGGGCCGGCGCCTTTTTGCGGGACCCCTGTACAAGCGGCGAGAGACAGAACTATTGATCCGGCAACACAAAGTTGCAATACTTTTTTCACAGCATCTCATTCTCCTTTTACTGAAGATTGGGCAGTAGATGAGCTATCTGTATTTTCTTCTGAACCGGATCGAAGTATGTTTGCTTTTATCTGCCATCGCTGACAAGAACTTAACCTTTACTTTAATTTTTTAATTAACACAATTCGGCCAGTTTTATATATCCTTCATTTATCAAATAAATGTGCAGCAGTTGGGCAATGTCTTTGTCATCGTCCACAATCAGGATATGTTTTGGCATGATGGTGATTCTCCTTCTCTTCGCTTGCCTCCATTATAAACAACGACTATTTTTAAAATCTAAGCAAAATCTTAAACAAAAAACCCGGTTATATTTAAGCCGGTCATAATTTCTGCCAAAGGTATGCTGCTTATAAAGTTCAATGATCTTCTGAAATTTCACTTAATGCTTGTCCTGCTTCCGATTGGGACTTTTCTCGAACCGCCAGATCGCCAAGCGATACGACACCGATCAGTTCACCGTTTTCTGCAACGGGAAGGCGTCTGACCTGGCTTTTTGCCATAATTTGAGCCGCTTCATCAAAAGACATAGAAGGTGGTATGACGGTAACTTCATCTGACATAACCTCTTTTACAGCTGCTGAACCCGATCGTTTCTCAGCGTACCCCGAAGAACCAAATCCCGGTCCGTTACTACACCAATTAGTTTGTTTCCTTCAACAACAGGAATAAAACCAATATCGTGCTTTTTCATTTTCACAGCAATTTCATATACATTATCCTCCAGGCCAACGGTCACCATATCCGTGGACATGATTTCTTTAACGGTTCTCAATGCATAATGCCCCTTTCATGCCAAATATATGTCTGCATAAACATAGCCTGCCCGGCATTAGGGGAAACATGCATGTAAGAAAAAATTCGTTCTTGAGCAGCCTTCCGGCATAAAGCATGGCTTTTTCATCAATATCGAAATTGGGGTGATGATGAGGAGCAGTAATCCCCTGCGAATCATTCCCTGCCCCTACGAACATAAAACATCCGGGAAGATGTTGAAGATAATAGGCAAAATCCTCAGCTGCCATTACAGGATGGCATGGTCCTGCATTGTTCGTACCAAAGATCCCGCCGGCGATACGGTTAAACCGGTTTACCTCATTGGCGTGATTAACCAGGGGTGGATATCCCCACTTATAGTTCAGTTCAAAACCCGCTTCATGCATATGGCACGTTGAAGCCAGAACCCGTTCCAAATGGCAGTGCATCTGTTTACGTGCGGCTTCATCGAAAGTACGGATAGTCCCTTTCAAGGTACACACTTCGGAGATTACATTAAATGTAAGGCCGCCCTGAATAGAACCTATTGTAAGTACCGCTGCCTTAAGAGGATCTATCCGACGGCATGCCCGCACGCATGCATAACACCTGAAACCTTGGAAGCGTAGGCGCACTGCTTCGCATCCTGGATAGGAAGCGCATCCATATCCGCCCTCAGTACCACTGTAGGACCTGCAGCAAATCCGTTGACTTCAGCAAATACCCCATGTCCTGCCACATGATTACGAAACGGAACACCCCAATCCCGAAGTCTGGCGCTTATCCAAGCTGCTGTTTTCTCTTCCTGGAAAGATAGTTCCGGGTTCTGATGGAGATATCTTCTCCATGACACCATATCCGAGAACACCGATGCAAGTCTGTATGCAAAAGATTCCATAATTTATCCTCTCCTGCCTAGCCGATTTATTAAAACAGCCTATGTAGGCTTATCTTTTAGCCAAACGAGGACTCCGCCAAAGGACCAGCAAATATTTTCCTTGGGAGAACTATCCTTATTTTATCAAAAGGAACCAGTGTTTCCTATGCATTTTTGCTGCTTTTTTCGCTCCGCTATTCTGCCGGGTTTACTTGCAGAAGGAAAAGAAACATACTATCATGGAAAAAGAATGTACGAAAAATTGGAGGAGTGTAGCTGTGATTATCGAAAAAACCAGTCTAATTGGTAAAAAAAGCGATCTTGCTTATTTAGATGAAATCACGACAAAGCTTGGATTCGTACGGTGGCAGTGGGAATATACCCGCGCAACTTACGATTACAAAATTGAAGACAAAATCAATCAAGCGGAGTTTTTCCTCAGAATTAACACAAGAGCAGAGTCAGGCAAGCTGGAATCTCCGGACGCCGTTTTGGCAGTTGAAGATGTGTACATAGGGCGTACAACGTTCCCTCATGGATTGGACTATGACATACAGGTTCCAGAACCTGTCATGCATAAAGTCCAGCAAAAACTGGGCCAGCTTGAGCAGTTGCTTGCATAAGGTGTTACGGTGAATTCTCCTAGAAGAGGAACACCGGATTTTCAACTCTTGTTCCTGACTATCCTGCTTGTCTGCTTTGGTATTGCCATGATTTTCAGTTCCAGTTCCGTCATAGCTGCGACAAGTCCAGATTATAACAATGACCCTTGGTTTTTTACCAAGCGGCAAATCTTGTTCGTGAGTTTCGGTACCATAGGCATGTTGATTACTATGAATCTTCGCCCGCATAAACTTAAAAAAATAATTCTTCCCTTTTTTTTATTCTCACTTTTCCTGATGATTCTAGTTCTTATTATAGGAACATCTGTAAATGGCGCTAAAAGATGGATTTTTATTTTTGGTTTTGGTATTCAGCCGGCTGAATTTGCTAAATTGGCTCTGATCATGTATCTCAGTGTATTAATATCAAAGAAACAGGAACGGATTCGTGATTTCAAAAAAGGACTTTTACCTGCACTGATTATCACCAGTGTGATTATCTTCCTGAATATTATGCAGCTTTCTTTAGGTACTAGCATTATTTTGCTCATAACGGCAGGAACCATAATTCTTGCTGGAGGGTCTAATCTCAAACACCTTTTCTTTTTAGGTGTCGGATTTGCAAGCGTGATCTTGTTACTTTTGGGGATATATGCTATTTTCCATTCAGGTGAAGTCGATGCGGTTAGTGTTCGGTCAGCCCGGCTCTCCGTGTTTCTAAATCCGTGGGACCCTAATTTGGATACATCGTCTTTTCAGATCAGACAGTCTCTGTTCGCTCTCGGGCATGGCGGTTTGATGGGAACCGGCTTTGGGGAAAGCATTCAGAAACTGCACTACCTGCCATTTCCATACAATGATTTTGTTTTTTCTATAATTGGGGAAGAATTTGGTTTTATCGGGACAACTATTTTTCTGCTTGTGTATGTCTGGTTTATCTGGAGGGGACTGCTGATATCCATACGTTCCAAAGATTCGTTCAGCATGCTGGTCGGGATTGGCATTATGTCCCTGTTTGCCATTCAGGCTATTATTAATATTGGGGGAATCACTAGTTTAATGCCTTTGACGGGGGTTACCCTGCCCTTCATAAGCTATGGGGGGTCCTCTATCATTATCATGATGGTCGCTATGGGCATAGTACTCGGTATCTCCCGCGAACAAAACCGACCTGTTAAAACGAAAACGAAAGGGTAGTTCTGTCAAGGAATTGTACTGTCATAAGCAGAAGCGATTTCCTCTATCCATCGCTTTTCTTGATAATCTTTGCAACAAAGGAACCCGGCTTTCACCAAACACTTAGGTGATAACCGGGTTCTTTGTCAGATTGTTATTTGACTCTGGCTACAGCTGTTTCATCTGCTGTTTCCTCCTGCTGGAACGAGACTCCTTCTACTTTGACATTGACTTCAATCACTCGGAGGCCGGTCATATTCTCTACGGCTTCTATAACATTCCGCTGAAGATCCGCACATACGTCCTGAATCCTGCATCCGTAATTGACAATGACTCGTAAATCGATAGCGGCTTCCAGTTCCCCTACCTCCACACTCACGCCACGCTGCATATTTTTACCACTAAGCCTTCTTGCAAGTCCCTCCGACATCCCTCCGGACATGGCGGAGATCCCGGGGTATCAACAGCGGCTAGTCCAGCAATGGTGGCTACAACGTCATCCGAGATACGAATGGAATTGGATTGAATTTCTTCAGACATACGGATCACTCCTTCAAAATCTATATTATGTATTGTAATCAAAAGACAAGGATCAAATCAAGGAAATTGGGGGTCATGTTTATTTTAATTTGTGCACGTTTATATTATAATTAGCTTTATGCATTTTTTGATTACATACAGGTTCGGAGGGTTTCAGTTTGAAAAAACAATGGTTTAATATTTTGCTTGTGGGTACATTTGCCCTGAGTGCAATTGCCCGTTTTAGTAATTGGAATGCAACCTTCCAGTTTATTCTTTACTGTATAGCCATTATTTTTGTAGCCGGTTTTTTGGGGCGGGCTACTGAAAGTGTAGCCTATTATTCCGGAGAACGAATCGGCGGTTTTCTTAATGCTACCTTCGGCAATGCTTCTGAACTTATCATTGCCTTTTTCTTAGTCAAAGAAGGCCTGTTCGATATGGTAAAAGCAAGTTTGACCGGTTCTATTATCGGAAATCTCCTGTTTGTTTTTGGCCTCAGTGCCTTATTCGGGGGAATGAAATACAAAGAGCAAACATTCAACATCAAAGTAGCTTCCCATAACACCTCCCTCATGACCCTGGCGGTTATTGCCCTGTTTGTACCTGCCATTTTTGCCAGAGGGCTTACCATCAAAGAAACAACAACTGTCAGTCTTGCTGTAGCCATAGTCCTGATCATCGCATATATACTATGGCTGTACTTCTCAATGGGGACTCATAAAAAATTGCTTATGGATCAAGTGGTTGAACAGGGAGACCCTATGTGGTCCAAGGGATTGTCCATCTTTTTTCTGATTCTTTCCACAGTAATGGTCGCAATATTGAGTGAGTGGCTGGTCGGAACAGTCGAGGCGTTCACCGCTCAATTTGCTTTATCTGAACTTTTCGTTGGAGCTTTCCTGATCGCTATCATAGGTAATGCGGCTGAACACGCTGCAGCGGTTATACTTGCGGTGAAAAACAAAATCGGAGCCTCCGTAGAAATTGCTGTTGGCAGTTCCCTCCAAATCGCCATGTTTGTAGGCCCTGTACTGGTCCTGGCTAGCTATTTTATGGGGAATACGATGGATATTGTATTTTCTACCTATGAGCTGGTAGCCATTCTTGTAGCGGTTCTGATTACCAAATCCAATCTGCAGGACGGAACATCGGACTGGTATGAAGGTTTCCTCCACTTGGCTGTCTACGTCATTCTAGGTATCGTATTCTTCCTGGTTTAACTAAGCTGGAAAACCAGCCGCGCCGCCTTTCAGTCTATTTTGAAAAAAAGTAACCCTCACCAAGATGGGTTACTTTTTATTTAAGGCTTCATATAATTGAGCCAAATTCCGCTCCAGCTTGCTTAGAATCTGCTTTCCGGTGATTTCGGTAATCAATCCGGCCCGGATAGCAAAATCAATCTCGCGAGATAGACCATACATTTGAGTATCTAATACTTCCTCGTACAAAGGGCACTGTCTCGTCGTTAAGTTTTCCATCTGCACTTCGATCAGTTTTTCGATTTTATCGGCATCTTCCTGAAGAAGTTGTAATGCTCTATGGTTCAAACTGATAATCAAATCAGGTGTTGACATCTTTCACATTCCCCCTGTACGTCTCAATATCTTGTTACCATTGAACAATATCTTCAATCCTCTAACAAATATATTAGACCATATTCCACTAAGATACAAGAGAGGCTGTTGATTCCACATAAAAGAAAAAGGTATTTCCCCAAAACAATGAGGAATACCTTAAAAATGCTTTATCCTTCCGCAATGGTAATGTTCATGCCATGCTTACTAAACACTTCCTGCATGGCTTTACCCTCTGCATCTGTATCGGGACCCATGATATGAAGTTCATAGGACCCTGAACTTAACAGGGTTGTAAAAAGACCCAGGATACTTTTCACATCAATATACTTATTATCATACTGAAGAACAATTGAAGATCTGAATTGATTAGCAGTTTGGGAAATCTCCATGATCGCAGCGTTGTTCGCGCTTGGCATGGATATCATCCTCCTCGGTATCAACATAAACTCATGGAATTGATTTCTACTCTATGATACCTTGGATTCTAAGCCCCTGCAACCCTTTTCATAAGACCACCTCACATACATTCAACTGATTTTGTTTTTCTGGTTCAAACGTTTTTTAAACAGGTTGCCCGCATAAATTAAGACTGCAAAGACAGCGAGCAGGACCAGGAATCTGCCTTTATATTTTTGAAAATGGATAAAATCGTGAGCGATCATTGATTCAAGGATGATAATCGGCAGCTTCCCGATTATCGTAGCCCAGAAAAAATAGCGAAAGCTGATTTGGGTAAGTCCGGCACCGAAGCTGATTGCCGAAGATGGAAGAATTGGGATTAATCTCCCCATAAAAATATAGAAAAAACCGTCTGTACTTAGCCTTTTATTAAAGGACTGGACAAAGGGGAAATGACTGATTTTGCGAACTACCCAATCATGGGCATAATACCGGGCGACATAAAAGGCCAGCACTGCACCAAGACAAGACATGGAATAATTGACAACAAATCCCCATTTCATACCAAATATAGCCACATTCGCACCTGCGACCAAAACAAAAGGTACAAAAGGGAAAAAGGTCTGTGCCACCACCAGTACAATTCCCAGCAACCTGCCGGCTAACCCCAGCGACTCCATATATTCCGTGAAACGTTCGGCATTTATTTGGGAAAACCGAAAGCCTGTACGGGCTGACACATATACGAACAGCAGCACGGTCAAAATTACAACCAGAAGCAGGTACCAAAACCGCTTTCTGCGAAAAAAAGCTAAGACTTTCAAGCTCAAGCCCCCCTGACCTTCCTATTGTACCATTTTCCGCGGGCTTATAAAAACTATCAGAAACGACTGGTTATCAATCCGGGACGGACTGTTTTTAACGCAGAAAGAGAAAAGAATCAATTTCATAGTTTAAATATCATGAAATTGATTCTTATGTGAGGGAACGATATAACATTCTGGTGTTTTGAAATATACTGGGGTCTTTTTCTTGAATAATCACTTTTTTCTTATAAAAGTGTACCATCCTGAACAACCCGGTTCTTCCCGCTTCGTTTAGCCTCATACAATGCCATATCCGCCTTATAGAATAAAGATTCTACACTGATCTTGTCATCCGTGCTTTTCCAGTCTGCCACCCCGCAGGAAACCGTAACGCTGGGGCTGGTTTTCTGCATGATAGCGGTGCGGATTTCATCCGCCATTTGCATGCCCTCATTTTTGCTGGTGACAGGCAAATAAATCGCAAGTTCTTCTCCACCCCATCTGGCCGTAATATCCTGTTCTCTGATCATAGAACGGACAATATCACTCACCTGAATTAAAATGCTGTCTCCTACTTGATGACCAAAGGTATCATTGATTTGTTTGAAACAGTCAATATCAACCAGGATAAGCGTACCTATAGCATCTTGCTTTTGCATTGTTTTGATCTGCCCATCCAGGTAGTGCCTTACATACAGCCCGGTCAAATTATCCGTAATTACCATTCGTTGTACCTCGGCGTGCAAAGTTGCGTTAGCCATCGCCAAACCAATATGGCCGCTTAAAGTTTGCAGCAGCTTGTAATTTTCGTAAGAAAAATAGTATGGATTTTGATGAACCACATGAATAATTCCGACCACGTTATCCGCTATCAATATCGGCGAAACCATCAGGGAACGGGAACCCGTCATCTCCATGATTTTCGATTTCACAGAATATTTTTCGTAATTAGATACGATAATTGGTTCTTTGCTCGAAAAAACTACACCTGAGAAACCGCTATTAATCGAAAGTTCCTCTTGAAACATCGCGGGAAAATTACTGGCCTGAACCACAAACTTACCGGGATCTTCCTCATCAATCCTGGAAATACAGCAGTAGCTGGCATCAAAAATCTCCAACAGCTCTTCGCAGGCGAAAGAAAAAATTTTTTTCAAACTGAGACTTTGCGTCAAGCTCTTGGTAATTTCGTTAATCAGACGGAGTTCGTTGATCAGTAAGTTGGATTGCTCATACAGCTTGGCATTCTCAAAAGCGGTTCCTGCGGCATCACCGAGCATGGACATCATCTGTAAATCATCGGGGTAGATTGTTTCTCCGCCCACCAGATAAATCACACCGTAAACCCCTTGCTTACCCAGCAAAGGGGCCGCTACTTCATAAATGTAACGGTCCCGTCCAAGATCACACCTTCTTTGTTTAAGTTCTCCATCCATGAAGGCCCTTGTCCGTAAATCGGATTCGTCTTGAAACTGAAGGGTTTTTACATGCGGGTTGGAATTTGCGTGATCCTGGGATAAAAAAAGCTGTACGGAATACTCCGGGAACATCGCCTTGACATCATTCAGAGTATGCGTAATAACAGCATCTACTTCAATCTGGGCATACATTTTCTGAGTCGTCTGAAAAAGCGCGTCCCATTTCCCGAGGGACCGGTCCAAAACCTCCACTGAATTGGCCAGCCTGCTGACAGCCTGCTGTTCGGCCTGGTACAAACAGAAAGTTTGAAACATCATAGCCCACTTCTCCAGCGTAACGATGGAAGTTGACTCGGTAATATCCTGATTTATGGTGCAGGTAAATATTCCGGCAAGTTCCATCTCATTATAGACAGGCAAGGCGCATAGAATCATACCTGAGCCTTCATTTGCTTGCTTTTGTATTTCCATACGAACAGTTACCGGAGCAAGCTGCTCCAGACAGGAGCGATAAAGGCGTGATTCAGCCATCTGAAGAGTGGCGGACAGCCCTTCGTCCGGGCGATCCTCTTTTACCCAAGGAGAATGCGGCCCTTCTAACCTTCCAAGTACCTCACCTTCTAGACTCACTAGGCCAATAGACTCATATATAGAAAAACGCTGCAGACACAAAAAATGAGCCCATTCTTGAAACCAGCGTTGTAATTGCAATTGCTGTTCTTTGATAGACCCTACCTTGTATGCAAGTCGCAAGCAGTAACCACCAGGTCTGTCCAGGATAGCACCCCGAAAAGCGCTCTGTCGAAGAGTTGTATCTTGAAGATGGTCGCCCATAGATATCTCCCTTGTACATTCCCTAGTTTGAGAGGTATATTATACCTACATCATACTAAAATTCTAGTTTTTATGCACTATTTTTATATACCTTCAAAAACCGTGGCAACTGTTTTCAACGGCTTCTTCTTGACACCTTACATTGTTTTTTATAGAATAAGAAGTCGAGAACAAAGATGAATCGGGGACTCATTGTGTTGACGCCCTCTCTAATTTTGTCCTGACGAGCCAGCGGCTGAAAAGCTTGTCAGAAGACCTCTTTCAACAAGGTCTGGCGAACAAAATTAGCAACCGGAATCACCCGTGCAAAATTCTAACTAATTTACAATAAAAGGAGTTTTTTTGCATGGCACGTTATACAGGCCCTAAATTTAAATTAAGCCGTCGTCTCGGAATTTCTCTGAGCGGAACCGGCAAAGAACTGAAGCGTCCGTTTCCTCCTGGGCAACACGGACCTACCCAACGCAGAAAAGTGAGCGGCTACGGCATGCAGCTTATGGAAAAACAAAAGCTGCGCCATATGTACGGTTTGAATGAAAAACAATTCCATAACCTGTACAACAAAGCAATCAAACTGCCAGGGATTTCCGGTGAAAACTTTATGATTCTGCTTGAATCCCGTTTGGACAACCTTGTTTTCCGCCTTGGTTTCGCCAATTCCCGTGCAGGTGCCCGTCAATTGGTTTCCCATGGTCACGTGACTGTAAATGGAAAAAAAGTTGACATTGCGTCCTACCAGGTTTCTGTTGGTGATGTAATCGGACTGCGTGAAAGAAGCAGAAATCTGAAAAGTATCAAGGAAGCCCTGGAAAACCGCAACTTCCTTCCAGCTTACCTGGAATTCAATGAACAAGCTTTGGAAGGTAAATTTATCCGTCTTCCTGAGCGTTCTGAGCTTGCTCAAGAAATTGATGAAAAACAAATCGTCGAGTTCTACAGCCGTTAATGGCTGTCTCGATCAACAGCCTTTCCCGAAGGGAAAGGCTGTTTTTGTATGGCTATGCTAAAAGGTATCAAACTCGCAACACGTTAATACCTGTCCCCTCAGAACTCCCTTTCCCAACATCTTCGGTTACCCTGATTCTATAAAATCCCCCGCTTCCAAAAAAAGCACCTTATCCTTTTTATAGCCCAAAGTTAGTGACTTGATGTGACAATGTCCTGCTTTTTACCTAAAATCCGTTTTCGGTTCAAAGTGCCTTTAGACGCATTTTCGGATGTTTTTCCCGTATATTCACAAAAGTACCCTTTGTGTTATAATGGTTTAGGTTCAGATAAGGAGGAATTATCGGACTTATGGAAGATAATCAACAAAAACATAAGCCATGGTTTAGAAAAGCGGGAAGAATCACGGTTATTTCTTTAAAATGGCTCTGTATCTGCGGCTTGTTCTTTTTTCTGCTTGCAGGCGGCGTTGCATTTGGTTATGTGAGCGCACTCGTCAAAGACGATCCGGTTCGCAGCAAGGACGAAATCATGAAACAAGTAGAGCAGAATGTGGTTACCGGATCCGCATTTTTCAATGATAATACACTAATAGGTCAGCTTAGAACTGAAGAAGACCGCAGCCTCGTTACAATGGAAGAAATTCCCCAGGTCATATTTGATGCTGTTTTCGCTGTGGAAGATAAAAACTTCTATGAGCATAACGGCATCGATTATAACGGCTTGTTCCGTGCTTTCTACCAGAAATTGACCAATAAAGAAGTTCAGACTGGAGGAAGTACCATAACCCAGCAGCTCGCCAGGCGGGTCTTCCTTTCCCTCGATAAGGAAGATTCGCGGAAGGCCAAAGAGATTCTGCTCTCGTTGCGTATGGAACGGCTGATGACCAAAGACCAAATCTTACTAGCCTATCTTATTAAAATCCCCTATGGAAACGGCAATACCGGAACGAATGTATACGGAATTAAAGCGGCAGCCAAAGGTATTTTTGGCATCACAGATTTAAAGGACGTCAATTTGGCGCAAGCTGCATATCTGGCCGGCATTCCCCAACTGCCAAGCAGTTACTCGGCATTTACCGGCACGGGTCAATTTAACGAGGAAGTCTTCAAACGGGCAGTAAACCGCCAGCAGCTGGTTCTTAAGCGCATGCTCCAGGAGAACAAAATTAATGAGCAGCAATATCAGGAAGCGCTAGCCTTCGATCTTAAATCTGCACTTGCGAAGCCTGATAAGAATACTGCATACCAAGATTACCCGTATCTGATGATGGAAGTGGAAAGAGAAACGGCTATCCAGCTCCTGAAGCAAAAATATCCGGACCTTGATCGAAATAAAGATAAAGACAAATATGATGAAGCTTTAAAGGAAATGCGCAAGCAAGTGCTTCAAGGCGGATACCAGATTTATACCACGATTGATAAAACCATTTATGATTCTATGCAGGCCATTGCCAAAAATGATAAGAACTTTTCCCAAAAAGACAAACGGGGGCTTGAACAGACCGCTGCTGTCATGATGGACAGTAAAACAAGTGCTGTTCTTGGCATGATTGAAGGAAGAAGCTTCGAAGTAAATCAGATCAATATGGCTACTCAGGATCCGCGCCAACCTGGTTCCACCATGAAGCCTATCGCGGCCTTTATTCCTGCCATGGAGAAGGGGCTTATGCAGCCGGCTGGCGTTCTGGACGATTCCCCTATTATTATGAAAAATGGAAACAGTCTTCACATTCCAGTGAATGCGGGGAGAGGATACCAGGGGCTCGTTACGGCCCGCAAAGCTTTGAACCAATCTTATAACATCCCTGCCCTGCGTCTGTACAATGATGTAATCGGCATTGAAGAGGCCTGGTCCTATGCCAAAAAAATGGGCATCTCAACCATTAAGGACCAGGATTACAATTCCCGGGTCGGTGTAATCGGCGGCATGTGGGCTGGTACGACGGTTAAGGATATGACCAACGCCTATGCTACCATGGCTAATAAAGGAAACTTTAATGAAGCTTTTATGATCTCCAAGATTACGGATTCCCAGGGAAATGTTGTGTATGAACATGAAACAAAGCCCGTCAGCGTTTTTTCCGAGGAAACGGCTTATTTAATCACGGATATGCTAAAGACGGTCCTTTCGAACGGAACGGGAACTCAAATCAAGTCATCCTTTAGTGGCTATGGCAAGATGGATGTTGTCGGAAAGACCGGTTCAACACAGGACGATACGGATGCTTGGTTTGTCGGTTACACACCTAGTGTTACTCTTGGTGTATGGGCAGGATACGAAGAGCGGAAATATACGCTGCAAACAAAGGCAGCAAGAAATAGGGCGATGTCCATCTGGTCCCTTGTCATGAATGACACACTGAAACAAAAGCCGGACTTATTCGCGGACAAAAAATTTACTAAACCGGACAATATCGTCACTGCTACCGTCTCTAACGTATCCGGACTACTTCCTAATGACTTGACCAGACAATCCAACCATTTAGTAACCGATATTTTCAACAAGAAGTTCTTACCTAAAAAGGTGGATGACCGTCTGACCCGGGTTAGAATAATTTCCTACAATAATATCAACTACATTGCGCAGTCTTCAACGCCAGAAGATTTTGTCCAGTCAAAGATTGTGGTAAAACGGGATAAATCTTTAAGTCAGCTAATGAAAGAGATTCAGAATGCCCTACCGAAAGTTCCGGCCAAGAAGAGACATGCGCTCAGCTTTTATAAACCAAAAGATTATAACGATGACGCCCCAACGGAAATAGATCCGCGCAAAGATGACGGTGTCGCACCGGCTGCTCCCGGTTCTCTGGTGGCCACCCGTTCTGGAGGTGTTTCTACCATTACCTTCGGACCAAGCAGCAGCCAAGATGTTATCGGGTACAGATTATACCGGTCTGTTAATAGGGGTCCTTTCCAGCGAGTTGGCGGCAAAGTAGTACTTGTCGGAAAGGAACTGAAATTTACAGACGAAGTCAGCATGGGCGCAAACTATGCTTATTATGTCACAGCCGTGGATGTGGCTGGTAATGAGTCAGTTCCGAGTAGTTCTTTTGCTAGTGGAGGAACCCCAACACCAACACCGGACCCACCTGTTCCGGGAGGTGAAGGCACTCCTTCTCAGATTCCTGTGCCGGATCCTGCTCCACAGGAATAAGCGTTACATGAATAACCGATGGGTAAAAGCCCAAACGGCAAACTTTCAAAAGCAGTATCACCGAGGCCCGATTCAGCTCCTAAAGTAAAAATCATCATACTTAAAACCCTCTGCTCCAAATGCAGAGGGTTTTTCTAATAAGATAACCAGAATTATTCCTCGATCGTGGATAAATCCCCTGTTGGCAGGTTTAACTCCCAGGCTTTCAGAACGCGGCGCATAATTTTACCGCTGCGTGTCTTAGGAAGCTTATCCTTGAACTCGATCTCTCTCGGTGCAGCATGTGCGGATAATCCTACTTTAACGAAATTGGAAATTTCCTCCTTCAGTTCATCGGAAGACGTATATCCTTCGCGGAGCGATATAAAGGCTTTGATAATTTCTCCCCGCATTGGATCAGGTTTACCGATTACACCCGCTTCAGCTACAGCAGGATGCTCTACAAGCTTGCTTTCAACTTCAAAAGGGCCTACCCGTTCCCCAGCCGTGTTGATGACATCATCAATTCTTCCCTGGAACCAGAAATATCCGTCTTCATCCATGAAAGCCGAGTCTCCCGAAATGTACCAGCCTGGAATACGGAAGTATTCCTCGTATTTGGACGGGTTGTTCCAAATTTTACGCATCATCGACGGCCACGGAGTCTTTACTGCCAGATTCCCCATCCGGTTCGGAGGCAGTACATTCCCCTGATCATCGATAATCGCTGCCTCGACTCCCGGAATCGGACGTCCCATCGACCCTGGTTTCATCGGCATACTTGGAAAGTTACAAATTACCTGGGCTCCAGTTTCCGTCATCCACCAAGTATCATGAATCCTATGGTTATATACTTTTAATCCCCATCTTACGACTTCAGGGTTGAGAGGTTCACCTACACTTAATATATGCCGGAGAGAAGACAAATCAAACTGCTTAACTACATCATCACCTGCACCCATCAGCATCCGGAAGGCAGTTGGTGCACTATACCAGACGGTCACCTGGTGCTTTTCAATCGTTTGATACCAGTCTTGCGGGCTGAAACGCCCCCCTCTGATAACGTTAGTGGCCCCATTGAGCCAAGGGGCAAAGATACCATAAGACGTACCTGTTACCCAACCAGGATCAGCCGTACACCAGTAAACATCATCTTCCTGCAGCTCCAGTACGACTTTCCCTGTATAATACTGCTGGATCATGGCGTTATGAACATGGTAGACGCCTTTGGGTTTTCCTGTCGAGCCGGATGTATAGTGCAGAATCATGCCATCTTCACGGTCTACCCATTCTATGTCCAGTTCTTCCGAAGCCTGGTTCATTTCTTTATAAAAATCAACTTGCCCTTTATCCAGTTTGAGGTCCTCGCCAACAACAATCACATGTTTCAAATTGGGTAAATCTTTTTCAGGTACCCTGGAAACAAGGGCAGGTGTCGTTACAATTGCCACGGCTTCGCTATCCTTCAGCCGGTCGCATACGGCCATTTCCATGAAGGCTTCGAATAACGGGCCTACCACCGCTCCTATTTTGATTGTTCCTAACAGTGCAAAATACAGTTCTGGTGTTCTTGGCATAAAAATAAATACCCGATCCCCTTTATGGACCCCCAATTTGCGGAGCAAGTTGCCAAATTGATTTGATTTTGCCTTCATTTGTTCAAAAGTATATTGTTCATCTCTACGATTATCGCTGTACAATAGAGCTATCTTATTCTTTCTATCTGATTCCGCATGTCGATCAATTGCTTCGTAAGCCATATTGACTTTGCCTGTCTGATGCCACGAAAAGTGTTGCTCGATACTGTCCCACGAGAAATTGGCCCTGGCCTGCTCATAATTGCCTAGATTGGACTTCTGAGTAACCTCTTTAATGACTTCTCCTTTCAATTGGTTCATAGGCACCCCCCCGAATTGATAAAACGCTTTCATTCGAATTTTCCATATGTAACTCCGCCTTACAAGTTAATAGATCTCTGGTTAAAAGTATACCATATTCAATTATACCATGGTCAGAATACTTTGCCTATTCCTTTTCAATTTGGAAGAACTTGTGTTATAAGTGAATTAGAGAGGAAAGAAAACTTTATGACAAATAAGGAGACTGGGCTCTCATGGAACATATAAAAATCTATCACAGCACATCATTTGTTCCTCCAGGTACAGATAAAGAAATTGTAGTGGAAGGGCCCGTCAGTCCCGGTCATTTGCTTAAACTGGAGATGCATTCTGATTTGGATGCATTCCGGCGTCCGGGAGATCAGCATAAAGCCCTGGTGGAAATTGCCGGGCTTCCGGAAGGAAGAATCATCATCTCCCGGACGAATGATACGATTGTAGGGTATGCAACCTTTCATTATCCGGATGAGATCGAACGTTGGTCCCAGGGAAATATGAAAGATCTGATTGAGCTCGGAGCCATAGAAGTCGCCGACGATTATCGTTCCATGGGATTAGGTAAAAAAATGATTCAGCTTGCTTACCTGGGTGGCCAAATGGAAAATGTAATAACATTTTCAACGGAATATTACTGGCATTGGGATTTAGAAAAGAGTGGCCTGACGGTTTGGGAATACCGCAACATGATGGAACATCTGATGAAAAGTGTAGATATGGTCTGGTTTGCCACGGATGATCCCGAAATTTGTTCTCACCCGGCCAATTGTTTAATGGTGCGCATTGGTAAAAAAGTTCCCCTTTCCTCCGTAGAACAGTTTGATCATATTCGGTTTCAGCAGCGGTTTATGTATTAGTCCATCAGGACTACAAGGGGGAAGAAGATTCATGAGCAACAAGCCTGTATTTATTTACAATGAGCATGAGACCCGCTACCATTTTCATGAACATCATCCGTTTAATCAAAAGAGACTCCTGCTTACAGTCGAATTATTGGATATGTTGAACGCCATTCCCTCGTCCTGCATTATCCCCCAAGAATGGCATCAGACGAGGAATTGCGCTATGTTCACTACCCGAGTTATATTGAAGCCGTTAAGGCTCTCAGCAAAGCCTGCCCTGCCCAATCATGGCTGGACGAGGCGGAAAAATACGGTCTGAATACGGAAGATACCCCGTTTTTTGAATTTATGCACGAAGTAACTTCGATGGTAGTTGGCGGCTCTCTAACCGCGGCAGAAGAGGTTATGTCAGGCAAAACGGATCATGCCCTGCATCTGGGCGGAGGCCTCCATCATGCGCTGGACAGCAAAGGTGCAGGATTTTGCGTGTATAACGATGCTTCTGCGGCCATTGCTTACATACGCAAGCATTACCAGGCCAGAGTTTTGTATCTGGATACAGATGTCCATCATGGAGACGGCGTACAGTGGAGCTTTTACAGCGACCCGAATGTATGTACCGTTTCCATTCATGAAACAGGCAAGTATCTGTTTCCCGGGAGCGGATCCGTAACGGAACGAGGTGAAGGGGAGGCTTTCGGCACTTGCATAAATATTCCGTTGGAACCCTATACGGAAGACAAGTCCTGGCTCTACTGCCTGGAAAAAGCAATGCCCCCTATCTTGAAGCAGTTCAAGCCGGATGTCATCGTTTCTTTGCACGGATGTGATGCGCATGCCTTCGACCCGCTTGCCCACATGTACTGTTCCATGAAAATTTATAAACGTATGCCTGAGCTGATACATCAATGGGCTCATGAATTTTGCGGAGGGCGCTGGGTCGCTTTCGGCGGAGGGGGGTACGATTATTATCGCGTTGTTCCCCGGGCCTGGAGCCTCCTATGGCTTGTCATGTCAGAACATCCTTTGATCGAAAAGCTATCCCGGAATCCTTATCTGCCCCTTCCTGAAAAATGGGTGCAGTTCCATCGCAAGGACAGTATGTTTCCCCTGGCCACCACTTGGTTGGATCCTGTGGAAAATTGGGAACCGATTCCCCGTAGAGATGCGATTGAGGTGAAAAACCGGCAGACGTTGGAGATTGCCCTTATGTATCATCAATAATAGATCCCGAATCATTCTTAGTACATCTTCCAACAGTTGTGAATCAATAAAGCCCTTGGAGCCGTATAATGCTCTAAGGGCTTATTTCCATAAAGTAAATAAACGTGTTACATATGCGTAAGCATTCGTTTTACGATTTGGTAGGAGTGTTCAGACGCTTTTACTGTAAATTCGGCGAAATTCACATGCGCCTTCCCATCCGCCTGATCCGACATGGAACGAATGATAACAAAAGGAATTCCGTTCATATGGCAAACTTGTGCCACCGCAGCCCCTTCCATTTCCGTGCATGTTCCCTGTAAAGATTTATGCAAATCCCCAACCATTTCCCGGATTGCTACGAATTGGTCTCCAGACAGGATCCTGCCTACTTTCGTCCGGCCTTCAAAATTTTTACTTGCAAACCTCGCCAGTTCTATCAAATTCGAATCGGCCTTAAATACCGATGTCTCCGCATAAGGGATTACTCCCCTTTCAAAGCCCAGGGCTGTCACATCCATGTCATGCTGAATACAGTCCGAAGAAATAACAATGTCACCAATAGTCAGTTCCGGATCTAATGCACCTGCTACACCTGTAAAAATCACCGTATCTGCCTGAAAACGATCAACTAAAATTTGCGTACAGACAGCCGCATTTACCTTCCCCACACCGGACATACACAGGACAACTGCTTTTCCATACAGAGACCCTTCCCTGTATTCAATGCCTGCAATTGTGGTGGAACCTTGAACTTCCATATCCGGTACGAGCAATTCAATTTCTTCTTTCATTGCTCCGATCACTGCGATTTTCTCCATCCCGCTTACCTCCCCTCTCAAATTAGTTTCTTTGGAAGAGAAAAAAAGCGGCTCAGGAATGCCGAGCCACTGAATTTCTGTAGATTACTTCATGTGGAAGAATAACTTGGGTCTGTTCCATCATTTCCTTGTTCATCAATTTGGTAAGCAAGCGCATAGAAACAGCACCAATGTCATACATAGGTTGGGCTACTGTTGTAAGCTGAGGCCTTACCATGGAAGCCATCCGGATATTATCAATACTTATGACCGAAATATCATCAGGCACCTTCAGGCCTGAATCCTGGATTTTATGTATGGCTCCAATCGCCATTTCATCCGTAGCGGAAAAGATCGCTGTTGGTCTTTTTTCTAGCTGCAAGAAATAGTCAGTAGCTTCAATACCGGACTCATAACGGTAATTTCCGATACGGACAAACTCTTCCCTAAGCAGAATTCCTGCTGATTCCATAGCCCGTTTGTACCCATGGTAACGGGCATAACCGTTGGCCGGATCTTGAAGTGATCCAGTAATCATGGCAATGTTACGATGTCCGTTTTCAATCAATACATTGACCGCATCAAAAGCCGCTTTCTCATGATCTATATCAACGGAAGGAACCAGTTTCTGTTCATCAGCGGTCCCGCATAAAACTACTGGTACCGATGATGTACGGAATGCTCCAATGTGGTCATCCGTCACTACTCCACCCATAAAAAGCAGCCCGTCTACCTGTTTTTCAAGTAGAGTGTTAATAACCCGGATTTCCTTTTCCTTCTTTTTATCGGCATTGCTTAAGATGATATTATAGTGATACATATTCGCAATATCCTCGATTCCCCGAGCCACTTCAGCAAAGATGGAGTTCGAGATATCAGGAATAACAACCCCAACGGTTGTTGTCTTTTTGCTAGCCAACCCTCTTGCTACGGCATTTGGCCGGTAGCCTAAACGTTCGATAGCTTCAAATACTTTTTTTCGGGTTTGAGGCTTCACGTTCGGATTGTTATTCACAACCCGAGAAACGGTAGCCATGGAAACACCAGCTTCTCTTGCTACGTCATAAATAGTTACTGTCACGTCACTCTCTCCAATTATCACAAAATAGGTTTCGGCACATTTATTGTTACACAATATAATACGACATTCTTTTACTTTTCGCAATGTAAAGGGTCTTTACCCTATTATAGTAACAAAAACCTGAAAGAAAACCAACCTTCTCCGTTGATTCTCCCTCAGGTTTACCAAATCTCCAAATTTCATACCCTTAGCTTGCTGTCATCATTTGTCGGCTGATTTGCAGCAGTTTTCCGCGGATTTCATTGACCCAGTTTACATCGTTTAAAGAACGGGCCAGCAAATAAATGTCCAAAAGTTCGTTAACCCTTTCTTCCATAATTTCCAAAGACGAATCAAGATCCCTTCTGGTTTTATGCAATTTTAAAAGGACATGGGCAATTTCTGAAACGTCCTCAAAACAGATGCGCTTCTTTTCAGAAGACTCCTTTAAATCTTGAAGAACATGCTTAAGCTCAGGCCTAACAGGACTATATACTTCACTGTTATCACAGCTTTCACATAAAAAGACAGGAACATTCTCGATATAGATATGGCTTTGGTAAACGACAGTACGCATATTGATGGTCATAATCCGACCGCAGGTGCATTCTTTCTCCATCAGGACCCTCTCCTTTGATTCGAACCCTGTAACATGTCTTTATACTAACAGATATTCGGCCGGGCAGACAGCTTTTCCTGCCGCACAAAGGGTAGTATTTATTGCCATAAGGTAATTTCAATGATCTTTTTCACATGATCAAGACTGTCTGAATACCTCCAATGCATCCACAAAGGCTTTTGTAAAAGCAGGTAAATCCGGTGGCCGGCGTCCAGATATAATATTCCGGTCGACAACAACTTCCTTGTCTACCCAAGTAGCTCCCGCATTTTCCAAGTCATCTTTTATTCCTGGAGTAGAGGTCATCGTGTACCCTTCAACAATTTTAGCGGAAATAAGTACCCAACCTGCATGACATATTTGGGCAATGGGTTTTCCTGACTCGTGAAACTCTCTGGTCAACCGGAGTACGTGCGGATCGCGCCTCAGTTTGTCCGGAGCCCACCCCCCGGTACATATAAACCTTCGTACTCATCCGCTTTTATCTGTTCAAATGAAAAATCTGATGTAATGGGAACTCCGTATTTCCCAACGTAGACGCTATGGGATTCCGGTCCTGCCAGATGAACTTCCGCTCCTGCTTCCCGCAGTCTCAATACCGGATACCAAAGTTCCAGGTCTTCAAAATCATGGTCAACAAAAGCTGCAATCTTGCTTCCTTCCAATACCATTTTGATTCCTCCTTTTTATAACCTCCGATTTTGGGGCCGGGTCCTACCTGAGCACTTCCTGAATCTCGGAACTTGTTCGGAGCTTGAGCACCTTGGCCAGCAATTCCTTGCACTCTTGATAGCTGCTGGACAACAAATGATTTTTCACATTTAACATATTCCTCACCGAAATGCTCATCTCATCTATTCCCATCCCGATCCAAAGCGGCAAATAGCGTATGTCTCCGGCAAGCTCGCCGCAAACCGCAATGGGAATACCCGCCGCTTTAGCTGTGTCAACTGTATATTTCAGGAGTCTGATCACTGCTGGGTGAAACGGATCATACAAGTGTGCCACATGCTCATTCATTCTGTCCACAGCCAAAATATACTGGGTCAAATCATTGGTACCGATACTGAGAAAATCAACTTCTTGAACAAGCAGGTCAGCAATTAGAGCTGCACCGGGTACCTCAATCGTTACTCCCACTTCAAGATCAGTACAAAAATCCAAACTCCTCTTCCGCAATTCCTCTTTAGCCTCTTCTAAAAGGGCATTGGCCTTTAAAACCTCATCAATGGATGAAATCATGGGGTACATTAATTTGATCTTTCCATAATTTCCCGCTCTTAAAATAGCTCTGAGTTGAGTTTTAAAGAGCTCTTTGCGATCAAGGGACACGCGAATAGCTCGATAGCCAAGAAAAGGATTATCTTCTACTGCAAGAGGCAAATAACTAAGCTGCTTATCTCCTCCAATATCCAGTGTACGTATTACAAGAGGCTTCTCTCCTAATTTTCCAGCTGCTTCTTTGTATACTTCAAACTGTTCTTCTTCAGTTGGCAGTGACTGGCGGTCCATATATAGGAACTCTGTCCGGAACAGCCCGACTCCATAGGCACCATTTTGAATGGCCTGGTCTATTTCGTTCACCGCATTGATATTAGCTTCTAACTTCACATACAAACCATCTCTCGTCACGGAAGAAACATGGGCAATTTCCTGAAGTTTTTCCTGGTAAGCCAGAAAGCGTGCCTTGCGTTCTCTGTACTGCTGTTTGATCGATTCATCTGGATCAATGTACAATTCTCCCTGTTCTCCGTCAATGATAAGAAAATCACCTTGTTGAATGGGCCGGAGCAGCTTACCTTCCAGCCCCATAACAAATGGAATGGACAAGGCCCTGCTTAAGATGGCCGAGTGAGAAGTTGCGCCTCCGAGCATAGTAACGATGCCGAGCACTTTGTCCGGGTCCAGATTGGTAAGCTGGGAAGGGGTCAATTCCTTGGCCACTAAAATATAAGGTTCCTCAGGGACATGATTTTTTTCTTCATAATCTCCCAATAAATGCTTAAGCAGCCGATTTCCTACATCCTTGATGTCCATTGCCCTTTCTTTCATATATTCGTCATCCAATTCGCTGAAAGAATCCACAAATTTATCAATGACTTCCTTGACAGCCACCTCTGCCGCTTTAGATTGCCTTGCAATTATAGTTTGAATCTCATTCATAAAGGCCGGGTCTTCCAAGATAGCCAGATGGGCGTCAAAGATAAAAGCTTCATCTTTGCCCAGAGCCTCCTTAATTTTCTGCTTGATCAGTTCCAGCTCGTTTTTGGATGAACGGATCCCTTCATATAAACGTTCAAATTCAAAGGCCAGATCATTTACATCCGCCATTTCATCAGGAAGTTCCCATTCCCAGGAAGGAATAACATAAGCCTCCCCCATCGCAATGCCTGCCGATACTCCCAATCCTTTAATCATTTGAACTCTCCTCCGCTGACTCATTGGGTTTTAAGATAACCGACATAACTGATGCCTGGCCCTTTTTTACAGATTTAAACGGTGCATAACTGAAGGATCTCACTTTCTTTGAGTTGGTTATGACCATGGGCGTTGCCAAAGACTTACTCATTTTCTTCACCTTGTTGTAGTTAAATTTGATGAGCAACTGTCCGGGTACGACCTGATCCCCCGCTTCCACACAAGCGGTAAACAAATGTTCGGATAAATGAGATGTATCAATTCCAATATGCAAAAGCACTTCCAAACCTTCTTTTGTTAAAATGCCCAGAGCGTGCATAGACGGATAAATATGCATCACCTGACCCTCTACAGGAGATACCAGTTCTCCGCGCTCCGGCAAAAAAGCTGCCCCGTTTCCTACTAATTTGCTCGAGAAAGTTTGATCCGGCACTTCCTCAAGTGGGATCATTCTGCCTTGAACCGGAGCACAGAAGGTAACCAGATGAATATCCCGTTTCAAAGTTTTCATAATTTCTTCCCGGATAAGTTCGGAGTATGTGCCAAACACAACCTGAACATTCCCGCCGCCCAGACGGATAACCCCGGCTGCACCCAAATGTCTGAGAGCCGCAATATCCATTAACCGGTCATTTTTAAGGGTTAACCTAAGGCGGGTAATGCAAGCCTCCAACTGTTTGATGTTTTCCTTACCCCGAGAGCCTGCAAAATTAGCGGGGCTCTTGACGGGATATCTCCAGCCCACTCCTCCAGTGAAGATCCTTCTTCCCTGCCGGGAGTCGGAATCTGGTATCTGCGGATGACCTGGCGGAACAGGATATAATAAAGGAGGCCATAGCAGAGCCCGATCGGAATAAGCATCCAACCATTATGAGACAAATGCAGGTTGATCAGAAAATCAATAGCTCCTGCTGAGAAAGAAAACCCGTGATGAATGTCCAGCGCATAGGCAAGCCACATAACTGTTCCGGAGAGAACAGCATGAATGACGAATAAATAAGGGGCCACGAACAGAAAAGCAAATTCAATGGGTTCGGTAACTCCTGTCAAAAGAGAGGCCAAAGCGGCAACCATAAATGTTTTTTGTATGTTGGGTTTTAAGTCTTCACGGGCTTCTTGAATAATAGCAAAAGCAATGGCCGGGAGAGCAAACATCATGACCGGATATAACCCCGCCATATAGATTCCCGCCGATGGATCCCCCGCAAAAAAACGGGGCAAATCCCCATAAACTATTGTTCCGTTTGACTGCTCATAGCCCCCAAGCTGAAACCAGAAAAAGTTGTTGAGAATATGATGGAGTCCGGAAGGCACTAGCAGTCGGTGAGCAATTCCGTAAAGAAATGTACCGAATCCGCCGAGATCAAGTAAAAATCCGGTGAGTTTATGCATACCCTGTACCAGAATGGGGCCTAAATAAATCATTACGTATGATAAAATCAGCGTTCCCATCCCTGTAAACAGTGGTACCATACGGGAACCACCAAAGAATTGTATGTATTCCGGGAGCTTGACATTCTTACACTTGTGAAAAGTAATTGCCGTCAAAATACCAATAAGGATCCCACCGGAAATACCTAATTGAAATCCGCTGCCTAAACTGTTTTGGGTAACCAGCATGAACATATAGTAGCTGAACAAAGCCGACATAGCGGAAATGCTTGAGTTTCCGGTAAGTCCCAGCGTTACCCCTACGGCAAAAATAAGCGGCAAAAAGGAAAAAATGGATTCTCCTGCTATCTGCAAAGTAATTCCAACGGATTCAGCATGCAGATAACCCCAGGGAAGATCAGCTAAACGCAGCAAAACAGCTGCAATAGGAAGAGTAATAGTTGGCAGCATTAAAGAACGCCCTAACTGCTGCAGACTCCGCATCCAGTTCATCTTCCATCCCCCTCTTTATATCAAATCGTATAGGCATAAGGGATATTTGTCAAAATCAAAAAACAAGCAGGCTGTAAAAACCCGCTTGTTTTTATTCTACGCTTATTAGAATTGGCTAGTATAGCTGCTGGAAAGGTTTTGGCCATAACTTCCAGCAGACAGTTGACTGCTTTGCGTAGGGGATTGGGAATCGGAGCGCAGAGAGTTGTCATGTCCGGGCTGGTTACCGCGGTAGTTCGCAGCATGGTAAGACTGCGGACTTTGGAAACTTTGGTAGCTTTGGCTTTGGCCATAGCCAGTGCCCATACCATAGCTTTGGCCTCCGAAGCTGCTGATACCTTGTGCACCATAGTTTTGGCTTCCTACGCTGCTGCTGATACCTTGGGTACCGTAGCTTTGGCTTCCCACGCTGCTGCTGATGCCTTGGGTACTGTAGCTTTGACTTCCCACGCTGCTGATGCCTTGTGCACCATAGCTTTGACCTCCCACGCTGCTGCTAATCCCTTGGGCACTATAGCTTTGAGCCGGGCTTTGCGAATCGGAACGCAGAGAGTTGTCATGTCCGGGCTGGTTACCGCGGTAGTTCGCAGCATGGTAAGACTGCGGACTTTGGAAACTTTGGTAGCTTTGACTTTGGCCATAGCCAGTGCCCATACCATAGCTTTGGCCTCCGAAGCTGCTGCTGATGCCTTGTGCACCATAGTTTTGGCTTCCTACGCTGCTGCTAATCCCTTGAGCACTATAGCTTTGAGCCGGGCTTTGCGAATCGGAGCGCAGAGAATTGTCATGTCCAGGCTGGTTTCCACGGTAATTAGCCGTGTGGTACGATTGTTGGCTTGGGAGATTCCCATATGCCGACTGAACATTACCAGTTGGTTGAAATTTAGCTTGGTAGCCTTGGCTTTGGTATCCAGACTGACCTACGTTGGCTTTGAACTGGTTGTGCATTCAGATAGCCTCCTTGTATGTTTAAAATTTCTCCTCTGGAAAAAACATTCCATTAGAGCCTCCTATAGTTTTTACCGGAAAGATGTATATTATTTATGAGACGAATAATTCATAATTTAACTGATGAGCACTAATGGAGAAGATGCGGATAGACCGGTTTAGGGGTTATCTCTATCTTGTTCCCGTTCGGATGGAAATTTAAGTTTGAAATTGTTGCGGAAGTTGGACAAACAAAAAAACCGCCCGAAAACTTACGGACGGTTTTAAATTCCGGGCTATGCAAATATTATGCTAAAATTACACACCACGGGGATTCAAAATAGCGTCTTCCACTTTGATACAACGGTCCATAATAACCTTAAGACCGCCTTCTTCCGCGATTTTAGCTGCTTCCTCATTGTAAATTCCCTGCTGGAGCCAAAACACTTTGGCTTTAATTTGAACTGCCTGTTCTGCTATAGGAACTACCTGATCACTTCGCCGAAATACATTCACTATATCTACCGGTTCGGGAATATCCTGAAGGGAAGCATAGCAAGTCTCCCCCAATATTTCGGAGGCGTTGGGATTAACCGGAATAATCCGGTATCCCCGGGACTGCATAGCTTCAGCCACCATATGTGAAACGCGGTCCGGTTTATCCGACAAACCTACTACAGCAATGTTTCTAGCAGTTGCCAAAATGTCTTTTATGCTGTCTCTGGAAGGATTTTCAAATGTCATTATGAGTTCCTCCTTAAACTAGGGCAGGTAAGACAAAGCTTGTTTACCCATTTTTTCCCACGTTGAAACAAATGTGGTTTTGTCTACCTGAACTGGAGTGTTCCCTTTTCTTGGATCATTCATGTAAACCGATTTTTCATCATATCCCACTAACAGGACAGCATGTTCTTTAAAGGTAGTCTTAATCGGTCCAATAGGAGTATCCCAGGTTACCCAATCCTCTTCCTGAATTTCGTAAGATATTGTAGTCCATGCTAAAACAGGTATCCCGGATGCAATTTGGCGCTCCAGCTCACTGAAATCCTGACCGGTCATATCAATTCCAGTAGGAATATAATGTTGAAGCAAAGGGAATAGACCTTCATGATAGATGGCAAACCCCTTAGATTTTCCAGTTGCATCCCCTACATAGCCAAGGTTAGGGTTCCCCCAGTACAAGATCGTTTTTTTATCCGGACTCCAGACAATTGGGGTGGAGTCCTTTTTTACTTCATTGTAAAGCTGCATTTTATCTGCATCTATGCCTTTGAATTGCAGCAGCATAGCCAGTGCGGTTACCTCACAGCCTGAAGGCAATTCGGGATATTGACTGACAAAAGGAGCCTCTATTCTTGCGCTTGCGGGAATTTGAGTCTCCTGGTTTGCTTTAGATTCGGCATCGTTAGAAGGTACACTATCATTTTCTTTGGCGAGTACCTCCTTGGTCTCTCCCCATACATTTTCAGAAACATATTGATAAAGCTCTGTAGATAAAAACCCGGTAACTCCTAGCAATATTAAAATAAGCAAATAAGCAAATAAGCAAAGAATACCCTGATTCCTCTCAAAATAATTCTCATACAGCTCCCACCCAAATGTTCAGTTCATCAGTTCGATGTGGGCTCCTAATGCTTGCAAGTGATTGAAAAAATGCGGGTAAGATTTCGCTACATGCTGGGCATCACGGATAGTCAGACCTTTACGTGATCTTAAGCCAACTACGGAAAGAGCCATGATCACACGGTGATCTATATGCGCATCTATTTCCACGCCGCCCTCCACCCCTTCAGGCTTCCCGTGCACAATAATTTCACTCTGTCTTTCCTCCACACTGGCCCCCGCTTTTCGAAGTTCTGTCAGAAAGTCCGTAATCCGGTCACATTCCTTATACCTAAGATTCTCTACATTGTAAAAACGGGTCGTTCCATCGGCGAAAACAGCAGTGGCTACCATAGCCAATACAGCATCTGTAAATTCGTCTCCGTCAAATTCTACAGGCTTAAGCCTTCCGTTACCCTTTACCTGCACCTGCCTATCCTTATGTGTAAGCAGAACTCCCATTTGGCGAAGAACATCTATACAAGCCCGCTCCCCTTGCAGACTGTTTTCTTCAAGGTTATTCACTGTAACATCGGACTCCGTAACTGCCGCCGCAGCCAAAATGGCCGCTGATCCCGGGTAATCCCCCTGCACGACATACTCTCTTGGCTGATAAGTCTGATTTCCCGGAATGCGGTAATGCATCAGGTCTTTACTTGCCTCTACCCGAATGCCGGCTTGTTTTAGTACATCCAGTGTCTGCCCGATGACAATTTTGGATTTTAAATCATGCAGCACTTCAATTTCACTATCTTCTTTTAATAAAGGAGCAATAAACAATATAGAGCTTAAAAATTGCGAACTGACGTTACCGGAAACCTGGATACGGCCTCCGCGAGGCTCTCCCCCTCTTATTGTTATCGGCAGACGGCCATCCTGATTTACTACTTCAACTCCCATTTGTTCCAAAGCGTGGATTAAATCATCGTGAGGCCGTTTTCCAAGTGATTCCGGATAAGCATTGACGAAGGTCACCTCCTGGCAGAAAGCTGCAACCGACATCAGAAACCTCAACACAGCCCCGGCATTCCCCACATTCAGTTCTTTCACCTGTTGCGGATACTTACCAAACCCCGTAATGATTATCTTCTGATCATCCTCTTCAATCCGGGCGCCCAAATCCCGGATACAACGGCGCATCGCTTCTCCATCCTCACTTTGAGCCGGATAATAGATTGTACTGGTTCCTTCTGAAAGTGCAGCAGCCAATAAAAAGCGGGTGGTATAATTCTTCGACGACAAGGCCTGTATGTCCCCTGACAAACGGGGAGTTGGATGAACAATAGCCTTCATGAGCTTCTCTCCTTATACAAAATTTTATATTTAATACAGATTTGATTCTATTGCATAATTCTAAATTCTATCTCCATCCGAACTATTGCTTTAAAAATTCAGGCAAAATGCCAAATCAGATTCAATTTATAATATAAACCCGGCATAGGCCAATGCGAGTCCAACCGAATAAGTAGCTCCCGTATAGAGCAGCCAAATCCCGATCCTCTTTTGATCAAGCAGTTTGACGCTTTCCATTTTCAAAGTGGAAAAGGTAGTAAAAGCCCCCATGAATCCCGTTCCGATCCATAACCGCAAAGAATCCGAAGCACTGTGTCCAAGTAAATATCCTAGTAAGAAAGCACCTGTGCTATTTATCAAAAAGGTAGCGGCAGGAAAAACGGAAGGAAAACAGACTGAACCCATTTCGAAAACAAATACCGGACCACTGCCCCGGGGAAAGCTCCAGCTGCAATCCATAGTAACGATATCCACATATTTTCAGGCATCCCGCTTCATTCCTTCCTTGCGCTTTGCCAAAGCAAACCCGGCCCAAGCCAATCCCAATCCACCCCAAAGGCTGAGCAGCACATAGGCAATAGCCATCCCTATTTCACCACCACGAAATAGCTCAACCGTTTCAACGCTAAAAGTGGAGAAGGTAGTAAACGATCCGATAAACCCCGTATTGATGGCAAGTTGAAGCCGCGGACTCCATTTCAAAAAAGCAGCTCTGCCCAAATAACCCAAAAACAGACAGCCGGCTAAATTACAGGCCAAGGTCCCCCAGGGAAATTCAGCAGCGCCAACCGGATTTGCGGCCAATGAAATCAGATATCGGCACCAGGCTCCAACTATTCCGGCAATCCCGACAGCCAGCACATCCAAATCGTTCTCACTCCTTGCTCCGTCTTGCCTGTGATCAAAATATGACAGGCGGTATGATGGACTGGGAAAACATATAGATGATCCCGGAAGGTCCGGATAAAAGTTATCTGGTTATCCATGCCCTCCATTGTTTAATAATCGTATCAATAGTTTCTGTGAGCAAACCAGAACTTGTATCCAAGGTAAGATCGGCAAACTGATAAGTATCTTCCCTCTCCTTCAATATCGAATGCACCCTTTCTGCCACATTGCCTTTCAAAAGAGGCCGGTCGGTATCCTGGCTGACTCTTTGAATAATCACCTCGGGGGATGCCGTCAGAGCTACGACAAACCCGTTCTGCTTCATACAAATACAATTAGCTTCACGAAGCACAGCACCTCCGCCTGTAGCCACAACCTGCCTGTCCTTCATTAGAACCCGGTGAAGAAGGGCTTCTTCAACATTGCGAAAATGGTCCTCTCCATACTTGGCAAATAAGTCCGGTATGGATTTGTTTTGATCATTTACAATTTCCTGATCTAGATCAATCCGGGTCAGATTTAGGCTTTTTGCCAATTCGGCTGCAACTGTAGTTTTTCCGGTACCCATGAAACCGATCAAAATGATATTATGTTTCCCCACATCTATCTCCTGCCTTATTTTCATGACTAAGCTTCACTCTATCATATCACAGCTCTCACGCTCTTGAATACAACAATACGGACAGGGGGAAATCACGAACCCATCGTCCGCTCCTGGATTAATCGCAAATTCAGAAGGTACTTTTAAACCATCTTAAGATAATAAATAAGGAAATATAGAAACTCAGAAAACCTGCACCGACACTCGCCAATAAAATAAGCGCCGACTGAGATTTTGCTAGCAATGTAATGACAACAAGAATATAGCTTGGCATCGCAAGCAAAATCATTGTAATCTTCATAGCTGATCTTTTTACATCATAAGGCCACAAATAAATTTTTATATAATCTGAATAAATAAATTGAATCCAAACCATCTTTCCTAGTGAAAGTAATGTAAGGGCAAGCATAAACAAAAAGATATAACTAACTAAAGGGGGCATCTGATATATACCGTAACATGAAACAATAGTCAACTGTATATAAAGCTTCGCACTAAATGAATCCCTAAAGAAAGCCTTAGTGCAGCATTCGGATAAAATATTGGCCCTGCTTCGCATTTTAAAAAATTTCGTTGAATTCCGGAACAAGAATGGTGCTGGCCTTCTTGAACGAGGGCTCTTATATTTAAAGCCGGTGTTATTCAGCAATAACGCTAGGTGTTTATACCGATCAAGAATATCATAATCAACATATTCCAAAAAGCGATTTTTGTATTCTATGTGTTTATTTAATAGTGCTATAATGAAGGTAAACGCTAAAGTTACACTCGAACAAATGATGATTAACGGTTGATTCTGTAAAATAATTACCAAATAAGACGCTGCTCCGGCGACGTAGAATAAAAAGAGTAACGTTAGCCGTTTAATTGTATTTAAAACCGCATTTATTCTGCGTTTTATTAAAGCAAATAGTGTCATGGAAAGAACCGTAAATAAATAGAAGTAAGTGATCTGGACCATATCCATTTGAAACCCCAAATACATAACGGGAAGCCAACAAATTATGAACAAAGCCGTTTTAATGCAATGCACCAAAAATGAGTAAATAATTCCATATCGTCTCAGTTTTATAATCCATGGTTTTCGTTGCAACAAAAACAGTTGGTCTTCGTATTCATAAAATGAACGAACCGTACTTAAGCCAATAAGTACAAAAAAGAAAAGCGCTACGGTTAGAAAAGGAACATTAAAAATCCAGTCTGGTTTTGTATTCCATAAGTAATAATAATAACTGACTAGGTAGAAAAAGCCCGGAACAACAAAATAAAGAGCTACACTCCAATCTACAACCGATTTGATAACCCGATATTGAAATATTGCATTAAGTTTCACTCTGCGTACGAATAGATGGTAAGCCGTATTCATAGAACTCATCCTTTAATCATTTTATGAAAACATTCATAAAGTGTACCGTTTGGCAATTTACATAGTTCTTGAATTTGTATCAGAGTGCCTGAAGCGGCAATTTGACCATTATTTAGTAATATAAATCGATTACAAATACGCTCCGCCGTATCCAATACGTGTGTTGACATAAGAATCCCAGCTCCTCGCGCCCTCTCCATCTGTATTAAATCTAATAAATCCTTAATGGCAATAGGATCAAGTCCTATAAAAGGCTCATCGACAATATATACATCGGGTTCCAATAAAAAACTTAAAATAAGCATTACTTTTTGCTGCATTCCTTTAGAAAAACTTGAGGGGTAAGAATGCATAAGTTTTTCTAATCGAAACTGACTTAACAATTCTTCACTCCTTTTTATTTTTTCAGTCGAATAGTATTCGTAGGACGACAATGCAATCTCTATATGTTCCCAGAGAGTAAGACCTTCATACAAAATCGGTTGCTCGGGTATATAGCTGTAAGAACCACTTCCATCCTTTATGGACGCGTAACCTTTTACATAAGGAAGCAACCCAATAATGGATTTAATAGTTGTTGATTTTCCTGCTCCGTTAGGGCCGATCAAGCCTACCAATTCACCATGTCCTACACTGAACTTAATATCATAGATAATCTTGTTCTCTTCAGAGTACCCCGCTTCATCTACATTAACGTCTAATAGCTTCATCTTGAGTCTCCTCCCAAGCAAATACACTTATAAAAACATTGGATACTTTAGAATATAATTAGAACAATCCTTATGTCCGATAAAAATAAGTGAGAGTGGTATAAACGGCTCAGGCAGTTTCATAACTGTCTTGAAAGCATCGGCAGAATAAGATAAAAACGGGTATTGTCCTAAACCCTGGATAACGGCAGAATGTATAATTCGTTCCATCATTATCCCGCAGACTATATTTGTTTTGCGATATAATCTGCTACATTCTTCCATAAAGGATGGCAACCCGGACAATATAAGAGTAGCCGCCGTTTTGTTAAAATCCAGATCAGGCTGAACGATTGTTTTATAGATGTTTAGAGAAATCTGTCTCCCCTTGAATGACCAAACTCTCTTCATCTGGCAGAAATTCTTCAACAATTAAATAACTGTTTAAACCTTTTGTTAAATCACAATATTTTTCAAAAGCTCTAATAAAAAAGATGCTATTAAAATCAATGTATTGTGGTTTTCGTAGTGCATCGTTTTTCAAAGCTATTTCATCCTCATTTCCCTTATTTTCTGAAGTCAGTTCCTTTTTTGTTAGAAGGTTTAAAATTTTAATAAACACTTCTCGAGGTAACCCTTGGGATTTCCTCCAATTCTCATAAACCATACACCTTTCCAGATCACCGTATGGAAGATGTCTGTACGGAAGTTCTTTTGATGGTATCCACCATTGTTTTCGAGTTATCACCAAATTATTGATTTTTATTCTTGGTATTTTTACGACAACTTGTTTTTTAGCCTTTTCTTGTTGAAAAAAATACAACTTTGCAATAGGTAATGACATATAATTCGACGGGACCATAAAAAATAACAAACGATAAATTGGCGGCAAGAGATACCAAGTTAAAAAACCTAAGTATAAAGGATGAATTGTTGCATCGTTTTTTTTAGTTTTAAATATCAGTTTATCTTCCTCGGCTAGATAGTGAATAGATAAATCCTCTATTTTCAAAGATTCTTCAAAATTCGAGTTAGGAACCATTCCAGGATAAATAATTTCGTAAGGTGCCATAGGCGAATGAATGTTGCCATTAAAGCCAAATACACCTGAAATTTCTGCAAACTCGTGACCTTCATACAAAATCCTATTATAGACTTCTCTAATCATATCTGTGTACTTTATACCTTCAGGAATATCACAAAGGTCAATAAACCGAGAAACATACTGTCCATAACCTGCAGCCATTTTGTTAATGACGAATTCTGGTTCTTCTGAATTTTGAATATTGTATGGTTGCAAAAAAAAGCTATAAGAATATGACCAATTTTTGATAGCTGAAGGGATATCGTCAATAATATGCAAAAAATCTTTGTCCTTTAAGCAGACTTCCTCTTCAATAGTAGTATCTATTTTTTCAAAAATAATATTTAATAATTCCCTCTTTATCGATTCTGCTTTTTGAATGACTTCTAATTGAAACGGATTGAACACTTCATCATTCACTTCATCTGTAGACTGAAGATTTTCTTGAAAGAAAAATCGATATTCATCCAACAAAGCGAGAATGTCATTACAAACTCCAGTTTCTCCATACTTTTCAATAAAAAAATGCTTAAGGGTCTGAACAAAAGGGAAGTTAATAGAAAACAGACTAATCAAGGGCTGCAGTATAGAAAGATGTCGAAGTGTATTATTCCAATCCGAACTGCGTAGCATAGTATTGATCTGGTAAGAAGTATCTTCATAAATAAGCGGATTAGGAATAACCGGATTATAATTTAATATCGCGAAGATTTCCAATAATAAGCTTCTCATTATATCTATCATTTGTTTTCGGCCGATTATGGAAGTATAACTATATTCCGATTTACATTTATCAACCGACCTCAATAATTCAGTGACTTTCTTCACTGTAGGATGATTAATACTTTCAAGCTTAAATATCAGATCGTTCAAAATATCCAAGGAATTTTCATTTAAGAGAACTCGGCAGTATAGCACTTCGGTTTGAGGCAGGCTAGGCCATCTTTATTAAAGGTATGGATGACATCACAAACATGATCCTCCGCACAATAGTAAAGTGTCGCGATGCCTTTAACTTTCATTTTTTGGGCTGAAGCGAGTAGTATGTAAGCTCCGTACAGCAAAACCGGATGTATTCCGGCGAGTAACCCGGAGCAGATGTTGACCTTCTTGGTTGGTTAATTCGCGAACAAATAACATGAAAATCCCTCCCGCGTTTTATTACGTCAGGACGACTTTAAAATCCTTTTCTTTATTCAGGTAAAGACAGCATCCAAAGTTGTGCGCTTGAGCTAAAGCAACGTTGAGGGAATTTACATACAAATATGGACACGTCGTAAGGCCTCGATTCTTCCCCGGTCTCACGCATTCCTTCCACAAAGAAGCCCTTCACTTCTTCAAGCAGCAGCAGATGATTGCCCTTTTACGCAAAAACGTAGTCCGCCTTGTTCTCCTTCACGATCTTCCGAGCGATCTCTTTTTGCGTATTGAGTGCGTCCACTATCACAATACAGCCCTTAATCATGGAACTCCGTTTTTCAACTCGATATACTGCCTTAGCCACTCCGTCCGCTCCTGTGCCCACAGCTCGATCGTTTCCCAATCCTTACAATTGCACAGCATGCCACATACCCCAATAAGAGATGTCCATTAATCTATGCACCACTTTGCCTTCTTGCCACTTATCGTGAATGAGCTGAAAATAGTTGAAAAATTTCCGTTGGTCAACGTTGGTACACTCCTGCTTCTTACCGTTTTTGATTAAGCATAGCAGGTTTTGTACAGCCTCTGCTGTTCCAACTTCCTATTATTTCCATCCTACAATAGATGGTTATATACTTCGTGATTTCGCCGTGGCATACTGGGTTTGAAACAAGCATATAAGTATGGTACCCCTCCTTAATTTTACTTGACACCAGAAAAGGGACTTCGCCGCTTATTCTCAAGCGATGATCATTTCGTGTCCCACGATAAACAAAATAAGGAAAAGGTATACGTTCAAACTTGCCCTTTTTGAGCAAAGTAGCCGCAGTACCCTAAAGGAGAGATGGCTCATTGAACCCCCATTATTTACAGGATCCTGATGATAAATTTTTGAGTATGCTCCAGCCTAACTACCCTCTATGCCGGGATGATTTAATCTGGATGATGGATTTTATAAAAAAAAGAGTGGCTGAAGGCGACCCCAGATTACTGGATTTGCCCACACCACGCCTTTTTCAGAATTTCCATGCTTTTTGTGAACTCGCTATGATGATCATCCACAACCGGGGGAAAGTTGATCAGGAAGCGGATCTATGGTTAAAATCCCGACTGGCTGAGGCTGCCTGCGGCCTGTTTCGTCTTCCTGAGCCCCCAGTTTAATTTAATCCTCCAACCAGTTGAAATGAAACGTGCCTTCTCTGTCAACGCGTTGGAACGTATGAGCACCAAAGTAATCACGCTGGGCTTGCAGCAGATTAGCCGGCAGTCTTTCCGTCCGGTAGCTGTCGTAATAAGCCAATGCAGAAGCAAAAGCCGGTACCGGTACACCGCGAGTAATAGCCGTAGCCACTACTTGTCTCCAAGCGTCCTGGTATTCTTCCACAATGTTTTTAAAGTACTCATCCAGAAGCAAGTTCTTGAGGCCAGGGTTGCGATCATATGCGTCTTTGATGTTCTGTAGGAATCTTGCACGGATGATGCAGCCTCCACGGAAAATCATGGAAATGCTTCCGAAGTCGAGGTCCCAGTTATACTCTTCTGACGCAGAGCGCATCTGCGCGAAGCCTTGGGCATAGGAACAGATTTTGCTTGCATACAGCGCTTTGCGTACAGCTTCGATAAAGGATTTGCGGTCTCCGTCAAACAGTTTTTGGGTAGGACCGCTTAGTACTTTACTTGCAGCAACACGCTCCTCTTTCATTGCAGAAATAAAGCGGGAAAACACGGACTCAGTAATAATGGATAACGGAACACCAAGGTCCAGGGCACTTTGGCTTGTCCATTTTCCTGTACCTTTTTGACCAGCGGAATCCAAAATGACATCTACCATTGGCTGTTTGGTTTCAAGGTCGTATTTGGTGAAAATGTCACGAGTAATCTCGATCAGATAGCTGTCAAGTTCCCCTTTATTCCACTCCCTGAAAATTTCATGAAGCTCTTCAGCATTAACGTTCAGCACGTCCTTCAGGAGGTGATAGGCTTCACAAATCAACTGCATGTCCCCATACTCAATTCCGTTATGGACCATTTTGACATAATGTCCGGCGCCGTCCGGTCCGATATACGTACAGCAAGGATCTCCATTCACTTTAGCAGAAATTGAGGTCAGGATATCTTCAACTAGGGCATAAGCCTCTTTTTGTCCGCCAGGCATAATGGCAGGGCCTTTAAGTGCCCCCTCTTCACCGCCGGATACACCTGTTCCAATAAAGCGGATGTTTTTCGCTTCCAGCTCTTTGCTGCGGCGTTGTGTATCAGGGAAGTGGGCATTACCTCCGTCAATCAGGATATCCCCTTCAGATAAAAGTGGAACCAACTGTTCAATGGTAGCATCAGTAGCAGCTCCAGCTTTTACCATAATCAGAATTTTACGGGGAGTTTCCAGGGAGTTAACGAACTCCTCCAGGCTATAGGTGCCTACTAGGTTGCGGCCTTTGGCTTCCTCCATCAGATCTTTGGTTTTCTCCGGAGAGCGGTTGAACACAGAGACAGTAAAACCTCTGCTTTCAATGTTTAAAGCAAGGTTTTTCCCCATGACAGCCAGTCCGATCACACCAATTTGCTGTTTCGACATATGTGCAGCACCCTTTCTATCTGTTGTCTATGTGTAAACATGAACCAAACGGCCACCGGCAATTTTCAAGGGTATGTACCCAGTCCTTCCTTCAGGTTATTAAAATCAACATCCGAAGGACGGAAATCTTAACCGAAGCGGACGGCAGATTGGTGGTTACCATATAGGATGAATCCGCCCAAAGCGAATACATCTGTATTTGATGATAAACGTCAGCTAAGGTCCTGTCAATTTTCCATAACAAATAAAACACCTGTAGTAAACCGGGCCTTTTGCATACCGGTATATTGGAATTTTGCATAATCGATTAAAGCTCACAAAATCTCAACTATATACGAATGATTTGGACCAATTTAAGCCATATATACTACCATCTCAAGGCGGTTAGGGATTTATGCAGATTACGGATACTAATGGGTGCCATACCGGTTAAAATCATCTTTTGCGGATTGATCTGCTTTGTAGAAAAGAACGTTTCTCCCCCTAATATAACTATGTACATCTTAAAAACCCTTGATTTATAAGGGTTTTTCTTGTTTGCATCTGTTCGTATCCGATTGAATTATGGTGAGTCCGAGTACATTTCGTCCCCAATTCGTCCCCGATGGGGAAATGTATATTTCCATACGTTAATACAATAGAAGCAACCCCATATAAGCAGGTTGCTTCTATTGTATTATCTGAGTATTAGAATGTCGTTGACTGCCGCTCTGTAAGCAAATTCAATCGCTTTAGACTTGACGTGAAACATCTCTTCAAGTTCAAAATAATTATCTATTTCATTGTCAGGGATATACTTCATAAGGTCTTTGAACCTTTTTTCAAATCTTAGAACAGACTGGTTATTCTTTTCATATTCATCACGCAACTGATAAATGCGAGATTGAATTGACGGTTCTAAAATTTCCTTTACCATAGTTGGACAACTCCCCTTATTGGCATCTTTACCGATCTCTAAATACAATTTTGATAAGTCAACTTGCTTTTTAATCTGAATCACCTCTTGTTTATATTTTAGTTTCATGATATTGCGAACTCGCTCTAGGAAGTTTTGAACGGATAACCTTTAAATAAATCGTTTTCAAAATACCCGCAATTGGTTCTAAGATAAGTAATATCCCTCCCTATTATTATAAGTATGATGCCACGTTCATTACTTCCCCAACTACTAAAAGATCGCTTTCAACTCCCTCATTTATGTACCTAGGTGAATGAATTCACGTGTCACCGCCCACCACTTCCTTTCTTTTCTATTTCATTATAAATTTAGTGTCTCTAATAATACAACGATCAATATATTCCATATTATTGCTTATATAGATAAATAAGTTAATTGACAAGGGCATTAGATCAAGTCCAAATTTGTGTGTAAATTCCCTCAGCTAGACTGTGCTACATAATGCGAGTCACTTTGGCATCGGACTTTGGCCGATCCTTCCGCCATTCCATGTACTCGGTCATGTCGAGATATTTCTTGCCGGCTGCCCATTTTTCATCCTGTTCCATCAATAGAGCACCAATAAGACGAATCACGGATTCACGGTTTGGGAAGATGCGAATGACACGTTCCCGGCGTCTAACCTCTTCGTTGAGACGCTCAACGCTATTTGTCGTGCGCAGCCGTTTTCGGTAACGCTCTGGCAGCATTAAGACGGCGGTAGCATCGTCAAATCCGCTTTCCAGCACGCCCATCGCCTTACCCGCCTTATCTTCATAAGCCGCTAAGGTCTGTTTTAATAAAAACCTTGCCGTTCCAGTATCAGGAGCATCTAGAATCGACCGTAGACGGCCATGGATCTCATCCTTCAAGGCTTTGGGTGAGGCTTCTAATACATTTCGCGTGAAGTGAGTCTGGCATCGCTGCCATGTTACCCCTTGCAGCTGCTGCCGTACCGCGCGTACAAGGCCGCCATGATCGTCGGAGGTAATGAGATCCACACCTCGTAATCCACGTCCTTTTAGAGAGCTGAAAAACTCACTCCAGCTTGCTTCAGATTCTGTGTCACCCAGCATCAGGCCAAGGACTTCACGATAGCCCTCGGTGTTTACACCAATGGCAATCATGATGCCTCGTGAGCGTACACGACCGTCTTCACGGACCTTGAGATACATCGCATCTACGAGAACAAACGGAAAGAGGCTGTCTGCCAGGCTTCGATTATTCCAAGCAGTTACGATGGGATCCAGCCGCTTACAAAGGTCTGAAACAGTGGATTTAGAAAACTCGGTTCCGCAGAGTTCTTCGGTTACTTGCGAGACTTTACGCGTAGAGACGCCGTTTACGACCATTTCCATCATCGCTAAGATTAACGCTTGTTCACTTCTCTGGTAACGACTAAAGAGCTCTGTCGTGAACTTCCCGCCACGGATGCGCGGAACACTTAGTGTAATGGTTCCCACCCGCGTATGCAGCCCATGTGGATACGATCCATTCCGGTACGCTTTTCGATTCTCTGTTCGTTCATAACGATCTGCTTCCACTTGTTCACTCACCTGTGCTTGTAAGACTTGGTTCAGTACAGACTCGAGCAGCTTGGCTACACCCGCATCCTGAGAATTTCCCAAAAATAGTTGATGCAAAAGCTGCGAATCTACGTTAATCTGGTATTGAGCCATTTCATAACACCTCGTATATTTAGAATTTTGTGTCCCAACATTATTCTAACTGAGGGCTATGAATATGGCTCCTTTCATTTTTTGGAACCTAGCTTTTTACACAATTATACGGACTCAACTAGGGCATTACCTATTTATTCCATATTCTTAAGATTATTTACTGTTTGCATTCATTCGTATATCTTAGTTGATATACTAAATCATACATTACATACAATGCTTATTTTTATATTGCTTGTCCCAAATTTAGGATGTAAACTGTTTCATGTGCCTTACTACATAAAATGGGAGTTGAATAAGAATAATGGGTTGACGCTGTTTTTCTAATTTTAGGTCAATTGAATTGATTGGGGGACATACCGTGCTATACAATGTATTCTTTTTTTTGATTTATGCAATTGAATTTATTGGCTTGTTTTTTATTGTTTATAATTCGACTATCAGCCTATTGGGAATGTTTAAACCGTCAAAAGAAAAGCATGAAGAAGAACATCCCTTAGAGACCAGATTTGCTATTCTGATTTGTGCACATAATGAAGAACAAGTTGTCGGTCAGTTGGTTCAAAATCTAGATTCATTGGACTATCCCCGGAATCTATATGATATTTACGTTATAGCCGATAACTGCACTGATAGCACTGCTCTTGTGGCTCGCCAAAACGGTACACTTGTACTAGAACGACATGACCCGACAAAGAAATCTAAAGGATATGGACTTGAATGGGCGTTTGAACAACTATGGAATATGGAAGCTCGTGGAACCACCTATGATGCAGTCCTGGTATTAGATGCAGATAATCTCGTCACGCCAAACACATTGAAGGTGCTTAATCAACGCATTGTTAGTGGAGCCGAAGTATTGCAACTTTATCTCGATTCCAAGAATCCTAAAGATAGCTGGATTTCAAAATCCTATGCCTATGCTTATTGGGCAACCAATCGTATATACCAATTGGCCCGTGAAAAGTTGGGGCTTTCCGCTCAGCTTGGTGGTACGGGTATGTGTTTTAAAACATCCGTATTGAAAAATATAGGATGGGGAACTGAATCGTTAACGGAGGATTTGGAATATGTGGCCCGTTATGCTCTGGCTACAGGAAAAACTGTTCGATGGGTTCATACGGCCAAAACGTTTGATGAAAAGCCGTTAAAAATGAAGGCTTCATTCGTCCAACGTTGTAGATGGGCGCGGGGTCATATCGATTGTAGTTTCAAGTACGGATGGCCACTTCTTAAAATGGTATTTAGTCGAAAAGGATTCATAGCATTTGATATTTTCCTATATCTCTTCAACCCATCACGTATTATATTAACATCCATAACGATGTTTTCATTTCTAATGGCATGGTTATTTGATTTCGGTCTTATACGGCACTCATGGGTATGGTTTACTGCCCTTATTATCTATTACATCATACCTTTAATAGGACTTATTATGGAAAAGAAGTCAAAAGCTATCTTGTGGACACCACAAGTATATCTATTCTCCATCTCATGGGTTCCTATTTGGTTTATCGGATTGCTCCAACGTAAAAAGAAAACGTGGAATAAAACAGTCCACACCAGAAGCCTGAACGACTCGGAATTACAACATCTCGTAGGTGAACGAGAAACTGCGTAATGTAGTTATTGTTTAAGTAAGCCCTTCGGGGCTTTTTTTGCACAAAACACATAAACTTGTTAAATAAAATAAACATGTGTTAAAATAATGGTATCAAGCATATATTAAAAATGACCGCAGACGCTGGAACGTCCACGGTCGGCAATAGCCGCGCTACTAGGCGGTCGGCTTAAAGGAATTACGAATAGATCGCACTTAACCTTTGGACGGTGGGCGATCTATTTCATTTTCTGGATAAACGTTAGAAGCGCTAAAATAAACATTCCAAATAAGAACATTAATTGAAGAGCCTGAAACGTCTCCATAGCATCACCTCCTTTCGAGGTGATGCCGACCTCCCACGTAAGCCACTATTGCTTGTACCATTGTACCACATATTACCTTTTATTTATAATGTAATTTTAAAATTGGTTGCAGCCCTTCGGGGCTTTTTATTTTGCGCAAAAATAACCTGCCGCTAAGACAGGTTATCCTCATTTCATAAAATCTCTTTTTACAACCATACAGAACGTGAGATAATGACCAATAAAATGAACTTTACACCTTCACTATCTTTTATTTTACTAATTTTCTCCAGTTAGACTTATTAAGTCTAATTAACCCCAACAGCATCATAGGCCTTATTTACTGAGTTAGCCTCATTTGAATCATCTCCAAATAAATCTTTTGCTGCTTGTATAGCTGCAACCCTCATAGTTGAGAAATTAGCATATGGTGTCAAATAATGAGTAAGTGCATGGTAATATATTTCGACTGCTTCATCCCTACCTATGCCAGACACTGTTACCCCTCTATGAGTTCCTCCTTCTGCAAGCAAATAGAAGGCTTTGTTATTAATTCCACTGTTGATATGGACTCCTCCATTATCAAATGGACCTGTGTACAGATCCTCGTACGAATCGGGTTGATCATAGCGTGTTGGGTCCTGCATGGAACGAAAAGCTTCTCCTTTTACCGACACATCTTCTCCTATTAGCCATCCTTTGTTTTTGATAGAGTTGCCCATAATATCGGATATAGATTCATTAAGCGCCCCAGGTTCATTTCGATATTCTAAATTTGCCGTATACTGGGTAACGCCATGAGTTAATTCATGACCAATTACACCTAAATCTGAAGAGAATGCCCGAAAGTTAACTCCATCACCATCTCCATAAGCAATTTGTTCCCCATTCCAAAAAGCATTATTGTAATTCAAGCCTAAATGAACTGTTGATTTAATCTGCATTCCTTCATCATCTAGGCTATCTCTATTAAATTTGCTTTTGTAGTAATCATAGACCTTTTCAGCATAGGCATGAGCGTCCACGGCAGCTGCATCTGTCCAATTATTATTGTCCCTGCTGATTACAAGAAATCCCGGAAGGAAGTACGAGTTAAGTGCTGTGTATGTTTTTATACCATTACCGCGAGTAGTATCGTAGAGTTGAAATTGAGCTCCAACTTGTTTGGTTTCAAATGTTTTTGTGTCACCCAAAACACCCGTTCCTGTTCCTGTAGCCTGTTCTAGTAGGCTATATTTGTTCACGATACGACCATCCTTTGCATTGATAAAATAACGTGTACGAAAAGGTTTGGGATCAATTGTATTCATTTCTGTCATATAGACTAACCATGCCTTGCCTTGATGCAAATATACATAGATATCAGCTTTGGGGTCCGTTGCAGGTTTGTCAATATGTCCGATTTGGTTTTCAGCGTCTTTTTTCGCGACTTGAATAGCATCTGTTGGACTTATTTGGGGATTAACCTCTTCTGGCAAAAAGCTTTGGTGTTGACTTGGGAGCAGATTACCAAGTAAACAGGTGATTTTCCCTTTTTTATTTATATGAATGGTTTGTTCAGCGCCATACACGGGAATGTCATGTATATATTGTTTCAGTTTGTAATGAACCGTTCCTGCTTTAGGATAAGTTTCCTTTTTGATAATACGGAGTTGATTCCGAAGTTCACCAGAACTAATATCCAGTTCCTTTTCTTTGTTAAGAAGAAACTCCCAAATTATTTCCTCTTCAGGCGTTCCAGGCGTAGGTTCCCAACTTTCAGCAGCAATAACTTTAGCAGGTAATTCATCGCCTGGCTCTGCTGCTCCAGCGCTTAAGGAAGTCCCTATAAGAAAGAACCCCGCTAAAAATGTCAGTAGTAGTTTTTTCACTTAATCCTCTCCCTAAAAGTTTTTTTAACCAAAATGAATCCCATTGAAATAATTAACAAGAAATTACATTATGCTATGTCAGAATGCCAAAAACTGTTCGGGCTTTTCACACAAAAATAAGATCACGAAGGCAACTTTACGTCTGCCTTCGTGATCTTTTTACTTTAAAGATCCCTACCACCATATAGAACGTGAAATAATGACCAATAGGATAAACAAGACTAAAATAGCTGATGTACTTGTGAATCCTCCGTATCCTCCACATGAAGCTCCATTTCCGTATACTTCGCCCACTCATTACACTCCCTTTCATTAGATTCAAAATATTTTATGATGGATGCTGAGCCATTGCTTGGACTGTTGTACCGTGTGTTTTGACCAATTAAGCCCGTTTTATTAAGGAGATAAATTTAATTCTTGATAGCTTGGTTTAGGTATCCTACTCCTATATTGGTGATGGTGCGCACTAGATATTTTTCAGTGTTTGGGACAAAAAAGGATCTCGTTGGTAAATTAATACCTTCGTGTTCCTTTTTATGTAAATTGGAAGATGTTCGAGATGGTGAGTCCAACACCGGTAGAAAGGATAACATAATTTATCTCTACTGATGGTTAGTGAACTGACGACATACTTTAAGCAGGCGGGTGTGATTTGGTAAAAATAAATTGGCCGTTTATAAAATTATCAATTTTGACAAAACTTTTTTTGCAACCAGATTCGGAAAAAGCATACGAGGTCACTTCTGTGAAATATGACTGAAGTCCAGCTCACATTTAAATTGCATACTCCCAGTCAAAATTCCTCATAATAAGATTATATTTTGTTGAAAAGGTGGTCTTATGGTATCTATTTTCGATTGGCTCAAGGGGAAGAGGACATACGTACCGCAAAAACAACCAGAGTACAAAATCACCTCATCATATCACGTTAAATACAAAACATTTGTCTGAAATTTTCAATGGTATCCCGGAATTTGTCTGTAAAGAACTTGTACTCAAAAACAAAAATAAAGCTGCAATTGCTTATATCGACGGATTGACTGATAAAGTTCTTATCAACCGGGACATTATACGCCCACTTTTATATGAAGAGTGGGACGAGCAGTATTTGTTTGAATCTTCCATTTCCATGGGGACTGTGAAAAAAAACGGAGACTGGAGGGAAATAGAACAGGCTATTCTTTCCGGGAAGACTGTGTTATTTGTAGATGGAATCTCCTATGTATTAGTACTGGAGACACAAGGCTGGCCTCAAAGATCGATACAGGAGTCAAAGGTTGAACCTGACGTTAAAAGTGCCCACCAAGGCTTTACGGAAACAGCCAGTCAAAACATTGCCATGATCCGCAGGTACATTCCCAGCACAGAATTAAAGGTAAAAACATGCACTGTAGGAAAGCGAGGGCAAGTAAATATCTCTATCCTTTACATAGCTGATGTGGTCAATATTTCCGTTCTTCAAAAAGTAGAAAAAAGAATTAAGAAAATTGATGTCGATACAATCCTAAATACAGGCGAGTTGGAACAATTTATAGAGGATGATCCATATTCGCAGTTTCCTCAGTTAACTATAACCGAACGACCTGATACAACTGCTTCCCATTTACTTCAGGGAAGAGTCACCATCGTTGTCGATCGCTCACCGGGGGTATTGATCGGCCCCATGACGCTTACCTCATTTTTCCAGACTACCGATGATTACAGCATACGCTGGCTTGTCTCTTCTTTCGTTCGTATGCTCCGGTTTGTAGGAGCTATCATTGCTATATTTGCCCCGGCTTTATATATCGCGCTGGTTTCTTTTCATTATGAAGTCATTCCTCTCCGGTTGCTTCTAACCATAGCAGAGTCCAGAGAACGAGTCCCCTTTCCTCCTTTGATTGAGGCTTTGATTATGGAGTTGGTTCTTGAAATGCTCCGTGAAGCCGCAATCCGGTTGCCTGCTCCAGTAGGGCAGACGATAGGCATTGTCGGAGGTATTGTCATTGGTCAGGCAGCAGTGCAAGCCGGACTAGTCAGCAACATTATGGTGATTGTTGTTGCGATTACGGCTATATCCTCTTTTATTTTGCCTAATTTAGAACTTGGCGCGGGAATCCGGCTTATCCGTTTTCCTATTATGCTGTTGGCTTCTGTTCTGGGTATGGTTGGCATTGTTGCAGGAGTCATGACCCTGGTAATCCATCTGTTGGCTTCTGTTCTGGGTATGGTTGGCATTGTTGCAGGAGTCATGACCCTGGTAATCCATCTGTTGGCTTTAGAGTCTCTGGGAACGCCCTACGGATCTCCTGTTTCACCGTTACGGCTACGTAACATGAAGGATACTTTTGTCCGGCTGCCTGTATGGTTGCAGAAAAATAGGCCGGAATCTGTTGGATCCCAACAAATAAAAAAAGAGGGTAGAAAATGAATATATGGTGTTATCCCCTCATGGTAGACAGTAAAAAAAGAGTTCACGATATCATGGACTCATTACTGTTGACCGGAGGGGATTTTTCATGCCACCAAAGATGGGACAAGCCTTTACTCAAAACAGCGAAGAAATCAAGAAAGAGGCTGTTCGGCTACGGACCGAGGAGCGGTGGAGCTATGCCATGATTCGGGGGAAACTTGGGATTAAAAGTGATGCCCAAATCGTCAATTGGGTCCGCAAATATCAAAACGGAGAATCATTTGAGGATTATCGGGGACGCCGGAATAAGAAGCATTTCAGTAGTGTAGAAGAAGAAAACGCCTATTTGAAAGCGCAAGTGGAATACCTAAAAAAGCTCAAACCGAATCTACACGGGGAGGGAAGTTGGATAAGCAAGCCAGGTTTAGGACCATCGGAAAAATGAGCCAGATATATTCCATTGTGATGTTATGTAAGATTGCCGAGGTATCACGAGCAGGTTACTACAAGTGGAAAGCTGCCTTGGAAGCACGGGAAACTCGCATGGAGAAGGATACCCTTCTCAAGCAGCATATTCTCGCCCTCCATCGGCTTCGGCCTTATTTCGGATATAAACGCATACGCACCGCCCTGCGTAAGGAAGGACTTCAAGTTAACCATAAAAAAGTACGAAGGCTCATGCGAGAACTGGGAATACGCTCGGTTATTCGCAAGAAACGCCCTTTCGCTGGACGGAAACCATCTGTTGTCTTTTCGAATGTTCTCAACCGTCAATTTACATCCGATACGATTCTGAAGAAGTTTGTAACCGACATTACCTATGTTCGGGTTGCTCATGATTTCATCTATCTGTCGGTCATTTTAGACCTTTGCAACAATGAGGTTGTAGCATGGGAAGTCTCATCCCGCAACGATCTACAACTCGTTGTAAACACTGTAGCGCATCTGAACATCAAAGGAGCTATTCTTCACTCCGATCAGGGATTTCAATATACAACAAAAACGTACAAGAACTTGCTTGAGGAAAAAGAGCTCATCGGGAGTCACTCCAGAAGAGGGAATTGCTTTGATAACGCCTGTATAGAATCGTTCTTTTCCCACCTGAAAACAGAGAAGCTTTACCTTGAGAAGCCCAATTCGGAAGCAGACGCACGAAAAATGATTGCAGACTATATCAATTACTACAACCATGAACGTTTCCAGAAAAAACTCGGCGACCTCTCCCCGGTTGAATACCGCGAAGCGATCGCCGCATAAGTTACTTTTCTTTTTTACTGTCTACTTGACGGGGCTATGACCAGGTTCACCCCTTTTTTTGATTTGGTTGTGATTTTTGCGTTTATTTAGTGAATTGCTTGTAGGCAAGAATTGTCAAGGGGGACAACTTTAAATACTGAGGAGAAAAATCTAAAAAAACCTTGACATAAGCTCTTTGCAACCGGGTAGTTGCCAAGGAGAATCCGTTGTTTTTTATGGCGGACTTTTCATGCATCAACGGTACATTGTCAGCATATTATGGTATCACCACCCTTAGACTTCCCTTTGAATGATGAACGGAATTCTCAGGTCGGGGGTGGAGCTTCTCTTCTGGCGGGAAGGAAATAGGCCCCACGGTTTTTCGCTTAGCATCCGGGTTGGACACAAAAGCGATGCAGTGATGGCCTATTTTCTATTCTACAGGCTATTTGCCGAACCATGCCCTAAAGGGTATGACTTCAAGAAAGACACCTTTTCTGCCCACTAAAAGCACCTCATCAACTTCTCATGACCATTATACTTCAGAATCCAATCGCGCAATTGGCAAGTTGACTTAATGCCATATCTTTTACAAATATCCATGTGAGAACCGCCGCCAGCCAAATAGTCCTCGACAGCTATTCTTTTTAACTCTGCGGAGTAAGATGCATTCTGTGATGTTTGAAGCAATCCGTTTGGGCCTAGCGACTGGTAAGTCTGAAGCCATTGCCTAACGGATGAATGGCGTACATCAAGAAGTGCTGCTAAATGATTAAGCGAATCTTCTCCACGTAAATACTTTTCAACAGCTGCAATCTTTTCTGATCCTGATACTTTTGCTTTATGGGACATGAAAAAATGCTCCTCCTTACAGTAAACAGTTTTATTATTTCAACTGTCTACCGCAAGGGGAGCATATCAGTGCTTCCTCAAAGGCTCTTTCTGTAATGGTGCTTTACCATCCGTATTGTACTTAAGTAAGGTGTCTACTGGTTGCAAAAACAAGGGTTTTTGGGTGAGATGGTGGCAAGAGTTTTTTCTAGACTTATGTAAAGTTTTTAGTGACAATTTTGTAAATGATCAATTTGTTTCTACCATTTACACCCATCTCCTTTAAGGAGATTTGTTCAATTCTTGTCATCAAGAATGAAGTATGATACTCTAATGCTGTACATTCCCTTGTCAAACACTCGTGCTACCAATTTCTTTACAAAAATATCACGTTGGCAACTTTATGCCTTCGTGATATTTTTATATTTGCCATGTCCTTAAAGGACATCAGTTCTTGTCTGTGGTTACAGAGTATGTTATCATTATATTGGTTTCTTCATAAAGCATTTCCAAATTTCAAAATAAAGAAAGCTAGGTTGGTGATATTATTTACCTTCTTGGCTTTCTTTATATAGAGAATGATCAACTTTATGTTACCCAGAACTGAAGAAAACACACCTACCGTCCTACCCCATTTCCTAAATTTTCCCTTCTCCTTTAAGGAGTTCAGTTCTTGTCAGATTGATTTAGGTATGATAATCTTATCTTATCTTGTTCTTGGTCCCACCTGAACAAGGTCCAGTGTTCATAAAAAGAAGATTATGTTGGTTTAATGCCTTCGTGATCTTCTTTTTTATGTGTGCAGGAAGAAAATCCCTGCCCATATATTACCTTGATCAATACAGCAACTTATGTTAATCTTACAGCATAACCTGGTTTCTTATTCTGGAAAATCTTCATGTTGGCTCCCTGTTCAGGAGCTTCTTTTTTTGTACAAATCTTACATTATATGTCTTGCTAGTAAGAATAATGTATGCTACTCTTATATCGTACGTCCCCTTTTTTTTTAAACACTTGTGATCCCACTGTCTAGGACACTAAAAGAAGATCGCGAAGGCGTTTAGTTCCCCAAACGTGATCTTCTTTTTGTGTATTAGGAGAGTAACACAAGCTTTATGATACCCCAGAATTGATAACAAAATACCCAAACTAATCTTTTAGTCCTTTAAGAAGGAGCGTTCAATATTGTTATTAAGCCGACGTTATTTGTTTTAATATCTGTACTTTTGTTACTGTACGATGGTGTTTTGTTACTGAGTGAGCATTTTCCGTTATTGTTCCTTCTTCACAGCACTCTTACCAGCACTATATAGCCCGCATGAAGTAAGACCGAAAACAATACCAAACATAACGCTTGTCTTCACATCACCCGGGAAGTAAACAACACCTGCTATGATGCCCAGGATAACGGAAAGAACGGGAGCCAGACGAACCGGTAGTCCCATCCCTTTCGCCATTTCAACAAAACCGACAATAACAGCAACAATCACAACATCTGAGATTTCTATATTCATATTGAATTGCTCCTTTTCAATTTTAATGGCATAACCATCATCGTAGGTATTTTCCCGTTTTCCAAGCAACAACAATGCAATGCTGGCATAGTATAATATCGCCACTCCTAAGCATCTCCTTTGACTCAAGAATGTGCACCTCACGGCCGTAGGAGTGGTTTTCCTTGTTTCTGGTACCTCACGGTTTTTCGCTTATGACCTTTAAGCTTACAATATGGACTGGTTATATATCATGCATTCGGTGCATAAGCGTTGCCGTGAGGGCCTTATTTTCAGTTCTACATGGGTCTTTAACATCTCGGGAACACGCCCTTTCGGTAGGCCAGTCGTCCCTCGAAGAAAAAACTAATTTCACAGTAACTCGTAATAAAGACGAAAAAATATGGGTATATTAGTCATGCCGCCCTTAATGTCTTTTGGTAACCAGAGTACCTCTTAGCACATGTTTAACAAAAACGACCATTGGGGCGGTACCACAGCGAATTGGGCCGCCACCTCGGCCCTCTTTTATTGGTCTTTAGTGCATTGCAATAACAAAAAATTGATTCCACGTTGAAATTTGGATGTTTAACATGGCATGTTTGTCCAAACGAAACTATGAAAGATTCATATAATGGAGTATCAAACTGTAAAGGAGGTGAAAGATGATGCCGACTTATTTAGACGCACAGATTTCTCAAAATTCGGGATCTTTTGGAGCCCCGCTGGCTTCTGTTACCACTACTCCGGCCTTATTCGGGACGTTGGGGTTAATCACAGCAGGTGCAGGAGCGAACTTACGTGTTCAGTTTGAGGCCACCGTTACAATAAGTGCGATTGTTGACGTTCTTTCATCTGTTATCATTCAAATTGTTAGAGGAGTAGGCGGACCGGGAGTAGGAACAACCGTATATACGGCAATTCATACTTTGCCAATACTCGGCGTCGGTGTTTTGAGCACAGACGTCATCACCATTGCCGGTGCCGACTTCCTGCCTCCAAACCCTGTCTTCTTGACTTATCAGGCTTTCGTCAGCGTAACTGGTATAGCTTTAGCAACTCGCGTAGGTCCCGAGAGCTTTAATGCACTCGCTGTTTCTGATTAGTTCCTGTTTAGTTATTAATGTTGATTGTTTCGTTGGCTAACCATCTAATTTCACTGCAAATTGCGTTTGCCTAGCAACAACGCTTTGGTGTTGAATATTATTATAGTGCCACCCCAATTTCATCTCTTTGACTTGGATGACCACCTTTTGCGTGCGGGTGGGTGGGGTGGCTCTCCTTTTCTCAGAAACTCCGCACGGGCTTTCGCTTATGCATCGCATCGGCAACCGGTGCATAAGCGTTGCCGTGACGGGCTATTTTTATTCTACAAGCTGCTCGTTAAGATGTGGTTATTGAGCCATACCAATTCGTCGATTGTGAGCGAGTGATTTTCAATCTTGACCATCCAATTCCAGTCTGTAAACTTCCCGGCATTCCAGGCTTTCCCCATGTTGTCATAGAGCTGTTTCCATTGCCAATCTTCCAGTTGTAAGGTTCTATTCATGTCTTCCTCTCCTTCGTAAGCTTGTTTAATTCGCTCTATAAAGCTTGGCACTCTTCCCTCATCTAACATTCTGTGCGGACAGTATTTACCACTCCAATGCTGGTGCGGAACCACATTTCCAATAGGAATACAAAACTGTTTCATAAGCTGAGCAATGATAATAGCAGCATTATCTTCTGCTTTATAATATCGGCTGCCACCGGACTTGGAATAGCAAATCTCTACGCCGATGGACTGACGATTTCCTGTTCTGTTCCCGTCTCCGCAATGCCAGGCATTTCGATCAAAAGGAATGCCCTGAACAGCTTCCTTATCGTCTACAGCAACATGGAAGCTAACTTCTCTGTTATTTCCAATCATATAGCGAATCTCATTATTTGCAGGTGCATCGTTCCATGTGTTGTGGAACGTAATGTATTTCGGTGTCATCTTGTTTGGGCATTTAATGCCATATTTACTTGGGTCTACTAACATTTCTCTGATTTCCATCATTGTAAAAATCAATCCTCCTTTCAATTACAATCAAAGTATAGATTTAAATATTTCTAAAAGAGCATATATATTTTTATCTATCAATGAAATTGTAATTGTCATTTTCGTTCTTCCTTCTGTTCCGATTTCTTTTTCAGCACTTGGATAGCTTCGCGAAGGGCAGGCGGGATAGGAACACCAACACGGCCGCAGTTTTCTAGTATGCTTAATAGCTCGTTTACTATATAAAAAATTACAGCCGTATCACGGAGGAAGTGGGACTGTCCAAGCAAGGCATCAACTTTGTGTGCAATAACAACAACCACAAAGATACCGACCTTCCGGGCAATCCCCACAAATCCCACTTTGCTTTTCAATCCTCCTTCAATAAAGCCGGCTACCATTCCCGTAAGGTAATCAATGATGACCACTAGCAGCAATATATCCAGCGCGGCCCCCACCCACCGAAAAAATACGAAACGCTTGCACCCCCTGCCGCCACAGCCCATTTTCCTAATTGCTCCATACGATCCTCCTGTTTTTGAGCATAAAAATAACGCCTACTTATCGGCGTCGATTGACATTTCTTTCTTCAGTTCTGTTTTGGTTATCTCTTCCTTTTCTTTTCCTGTGATAAATTCCTTTTCTACCGCCCTCCCCAACTGATCCAATGTGACTGTTTCATTTCGCCAACAATAGTAAAAATGATTATACAGCGGGCTCCTCAATCCTTCTCACCTCCTAGCAACAGATAGTTAAGAGCCTCTTGCAAGGCTTTTACCTCTTCCGCCATTATTTTAAGCGGGTCTGGGGGGATCTGGGCGATTCTTAATATCCTCTATTTCCTTAGGGCTTAATCCTTCTTCCCAAACCTTTTCCCAAAATTCCAAATAGGAGTATAGATACCTTTAGGCAAGGGGACAAATACGACAGTTTCGTCCATTGTAACCTCTTGCCCAAGTAGATTAAAAAACTTGTCCCCCCTCGGGTATAAAGCCAGTGCTTCTTTGTATTTTCCGTCTTTTGTGACTCTTGTAGCCTGTATAAGTTCCATGATTTCACCTCTCATCTCTGGCAATAGAATGTACTTGGGAATATGCAAAATGTTACCTTTCCAGGTAACCCATTACTTTCTATCAATACTTCCCCGCTGGGGTAAACCCCGAGAAATTGAATAGACCTTGCGTAACCCTCCCAATTTATCATCACGCAGCCTATGCGGACAATGCCAGACGGGCGAAACCCGGCAGGAAGGTTAAAAAGCACTGTCCCAAAGTCCGTTTTCCCACCCTCTGCGGCGCCGTAGATGTGCACGTAACCGAATTGGTCCTTGTAATAACAAACCCCTTTAACTTCGCCTGCTTGTACGTACCAGCCGTTTAGTAGATCAGGCGTGTATTGTCCCCCGGGCTCTCCCAGAAGCGCATACTTCCTTAGTTCTTCTCGCATCTCAAGGTATGTCACCGCTTCAACATCGGAAGCGGTAAGCACCACATTTCCCGTCTTTCCGTTTACGGACCGAACCTCCCCAAGAACCAGTTCGCTTATCTTCTCGTCTGTATACGTCCTGGATTCAATTTCCCCTGAATCAAGCCTTTTCCCCAATGTAACGTATTTATTCCCAGTAACCCCGGATGTTCTCGCGTCTACTACTTCCGCGAGAGATGGATTATTTGGGGGCGTCATATTTGCAATTTGATCATCAAACTTTTGATCCAAGGTTTCCTGTGCAGTGTTTACCGCCTCTATACCATCCGCGATACTGGAGCGTACTTCCCTTCCATATATAGCGGTCCGGATTTGCTTCAAATATTTACTTATATCCGCCATTATTTACCTCCCTCTAACTTAGTAAGCCTATTTTCAAAATCGGCATTTAACAAATCCTGATTCTTTTTAAAAGTTTTTAAGGTTGTTAGATTACTCTGGATTTGTTTCAGATTTGCCGCTAGGTCGGCCGGAATCTCCGCCCCAATGGCATTTATCTTTTCCGCCAGTTTTCCTAATTGTGTATTAATAGCGTCCAGCGTGGGTTGCAAATTGCCCAAATCAGCATTATTAACGGTTTGTTGTAACTCCTTAATGGTCTTCTGTGCCGCTGAAAGCGATTCGTTCAAGGCTATTACCTTTTCCGTTTGTGAAGCTATCGTATCCCGAAGATTAACAACGCTTTTCCTTGCCTTGTTTGTCTCCGCCTGGTACTGGCTCAATGTCCTATATTTTTGCCCAATAGTTAGAGCGGCATTTTGAGGACTATTGATATCAATTTGTTTTTCTATTATTTGTAGCGGTTCATCGATGATGCCCAATACAGGATTAACTACTGGATGCCAGTTACCCACTTCAAAACTATTTACATCTAACCCAATTAGGGATAGATCGTAGGCGCTAATAGTGTAGGTCACTCTGGCTGCCTTTTGATTCTTTAGGTAATCGCGTCCTTTGGAGAGCAGAACAGAAGGCTCAGTGACGTTATCCCAGGTCACCGAACCCTCTATAATTCCGAATTCTTTTTGCATTTCCGGATCGTCCAAATAATCAATACCACCGTTAACCTCAGCAATTGTTAAACGCGGCGGAGAAGCATCTGTTGCAGTTTCATCCTCGCTCTGGATGGTCTCACCCAGCGGCACCAGGCGGGTTATGACCTCTGTTGGGTTTACTTCTTTACTTATGCTTTTTAGATTTTTGGCAATTCGGATTTGAGTTGCTTTAACCTCTCCGATCTCAGCCAGGTAATCTATATAGGTCGTTCCGCCGTCTTCCCGTATGCGTAGGTATCCGCCTTCCCGGTCAATCAATTTATCTTTTATGGTTGGGAAAGTACGGTCATATGAGAGATACCGATATACGTTATCCGTGGTATTTATGACCGTTACCTCTCCTACCTGGAAACGCTTATAAGGCTCTACGCTCCGGTTATGATTATTTATCATAATCTGAAAGAAATCCCTTATGCTGGTGTCATGAATTTCCGCATGGCGTTGGGCTGAGTCCTGCAAATAACCCATTTTGGATTCACAAATATACGCACCTGAAAACATACCTGAATCTGACATGCTGGATTGAGGCTTGAGGACCCGACCATCAAAAATTATCTTGTTTCTTTTCGTATCCTTTACTTTTACCAGAGTCCTGAGCGGCTTAATTTTCCCATATCCAGGATTTCCCAAGTTAATAGAAAAAGTGAAGCTATCAATTTGGTTCAATCCAAGATTGATCATCCCACTAGAAAGCTTCAAATCATCCACATGTGGACTGTGTATGACTGTCTCTAGTCCATCGTTTATCAAGCTGACTTTATACATCAGACCAACTCCTTATAAAAATGGAATGAGACAGTTCCTTTACCCTCAATAGTCAGGCCATTTTCGCCGATCGTAAGAATAAAATCCGATGAACTTGACTCTCCTTCGGGCACATCATACGTGATCCCGTCTTTCATGATTTTCATTGGAGCAGAGGTCTTTATTTTTGGGTTTAAGTTATTTGCTCCGGGATTATACAAAATTGCCTTTACAGATCCATTCACATCAAATGAAGTTGTTTGGGCAACGTCCAGTTCAAAATTGAACGGGTCCCATAAATCGTTACCTTCCTCCATCTCCGCAATTTTGAAAGGATATGTGTCAAATGTAAGTTTGACTTCCATCCCGTGATATGTGTCTACAAATTCAAATTTCACGCATTCCGCCAAAAAATAATATCCTGGAACCGCATCATCAACCAGTTTTTGACGTTTTGCCCCCAGCGACCAGTTGGATAATGCAGTTTCCAGGACTTTTCTATCTTCGTATTTATAATTAACCAGCAGAAAGTTATACACCAGCGTCCGATTTTCAAAAGGAATATACCCAACCATCCAGGAAAAATCATATTCCCCTTGCATATATGGAACAGATTCAGTTACTCTCTTTTTTTCTGGTGGGTTACCCTCACGGCTAATCAACGATAGGTTGTATTCGGACGTGTGAATGTTGTTAAATTGTATACCTTCTTTTCTCATGATCACGTCCACCTTTCTGTTAGTTCAGTCTGACTGCCGGATACTTTGTCATAATGTTTATGAGTGATCTCGGCAAATTTTTGACCGTCGATACTTATGGATGGGTCTTTTTGGTATAACCGTCTCAACCACTCTTCAATAGATGATAGGTCTACAGTTGTTTGCCCCTCATAGTTTCCCTGATAAGCATTAGCTCGAGCGCTTTCTTTCGCATATTTCATACTTACATCATGCGGGATTACTTGGGTCCCGGAAGGAAGTAATGCCAGCTCACCTCGTCCACCTTCATTCATCCTTGCAAATCCGCCTCTAAATGAGGTTGTACCAGACTGCAGCTGCGGAATAGCTGATATGCTTACCCCAGGAATTAGGTTTATGACTCCGATCGCGGAGTTTATTCCCCCAATTACGCCATTTACAAACCCTCTCACTGATGCAACCAAAGATTGCACTGCGCTAGAAATTCCACCAAAAACTCCACTTACAAAGCCAGTCAGGCCAGACCAGGCTGCCTGTATTCCGCCAAAAACTCCAGTTATTACGCTACCTACTACACTCATAACTGAGCGCACAATACTACTGATACCGTTAAAAACGCCACTCACTACACTACTGAGTGTACTGATAACTGTACCAATCCCATTTATTGACACACCTATGAAAGAAGCTATATTTCTCCAAATTCCAGATACAATGCTGAACACAGTACTAAAAATTCCACTAACAAAAGCAACTATTGGCGAAATAACACTGAAAATGTTGGATATGACGCTAGCAATAAACGTAATGATCGGAGCAATAATAGCCATAATAGCATTTATGATCCCACCGACGATGGCAACGATCGGAGAAATCGCCGCTATCACAGAAGAGACCACCTCTATGACTACCGTAAGAATAGACATAATAACAGGAAGTAGTGCCTGAATGACGGTCATAATCACCTGGATAATCGCAATAATAGACGGCATAAGAACCGTCACCAGGTTCATCACAACCTGTATGATTGTCGTTATCACAGGTAGTAAGGCGCTAACTAAAGTCGCAACGAGTGGCATGATTTGTACGAGTAAACTGGCAAACATAGTAACAAGCTGCATAATCACTGGAACCAGTTGCATAATTAGCGAAATGAGTACCGGTAACACGCTGCTTATGATCGTTAAAAACGTACTCGCTACTTGCGCTATGACCGGAATGATTGTAGCAAACGCCTGGATTAAAATCGGAATTACCGCTGCAGCTAATTGACCTATTGCCGTTCCTATTGTTGTGACCAATGGGACAATAGAAGTTACCAGTTGCCCGAATATCGTAGATATCTGTGGTCCGAATTGAGAAAACATAGAAATAACAATTCGGAGTACTGGGTTTATGCCTAAAATAATTGACCCCAAGGTGGTTATCATGGCGCCACCACTCACACCAGCGGTTTTAAAACCATTTACCACGCTTGTTACAAAACTCGATATAACGGAAATAACACTGGCTATGACATCAATTAAAACGTTGAACATATTTGACATTGTAGGGATCGCATTACCTAGTGCAGACGACATTATTGGACCTAAGCTTGAAAAAGCTTTGCCGATCGCTGGACCAACTGTTTGTGCCACAGATACGGCTTTCTCCCTAACTGTTCCGAAAGCCTGCCCCATAGCTAGAATTCTGCGTACCCCAACATCCCCAAAAGCCCCGTCTAACGAATCATTTAGATCCTCAAATGTGTTTATGTTTCCTTTTGCAACAGCAGCCACACCTTGAAACCCGGCTTTTAAATCAGCGATAGGATGTAAAATCCTCATCAAACCGTTAAAAATCGCATCTGCCTGGCCTTGAGGGAGGATAGCATGAAGAACTCCATTGAGTTCCGCGACCCTTGAAAAATCAGTAAAGAAGGATTTTACGATACCTCCGGTTGTATTCATGACTTTCCCAAAATTATTTATGATAGGTTGGAATTCTTCAAATACGGCCTTTGCTCTTGTTACCACAGGTAGTAATAGAGAATTAACCGTATTTCTAAAGGTTTCACTTCTATCCATCAGCGTTTTAAAAGCCAACCCTAAGCCGACAATTGCCGCGATAACTAAACTCACCGGATTGAGTAAGAAACTGAAAGCCTTTATAGATGTGCCAACTATACCTATCAATTTCCCGAACACAATCAAGAGCGGGCCTGCTGCAACAGCCGCCGCCATAACAGATACGGCTATCTGTTGTGCCGATGGGGGCAGGTTTAGGAATGCATTTACTACGCCATCTACAACATCAACAACTTTTATAAACGCCGCCCCAACTTGGTCAGCAAGGGGTTTTACGATGGCTGGCAGTTTCCCGATCACCGCAGTTACCTTGTTCACACCTTCGGTCATCTTACCGAATGTGTCATCACTTACAACCTCATCTCCTAGACGCCTCCAGGCTCCTTTCATAGAATCCACAGCTCCGCCCCAAGTACCTTTCAGAGCATTCAACATTCCACCCATTTTGGCGGTCTGTCCAGCTATCCCGTTCGTACCGTTCATAATCCCGTCAACAAGGGAATCAATGGCTTCTTTAGATTTTACCCCACCATCACTGATTTTCTTCCGCATGTCATCCATGGAAATCCCGGCTTTGTTTGCCAAAATCGCCAGAGCATTAATACCTTTATCTGAGAGCCTGTTCAACTCTTCCCCGGTTATCTTCCCGTTTGATTGGATTTTTGCGAATACGTCCGCCAGTTCTTGTATTTGGACACCATTTCCACCCATAGCGGCAGTAGCATTTGCGATTGCTTCCATGACAGGTTGGGTTTTCTCAGCTTGCATACCAAACGCAACAAGTTTCCGGTTTGCAGTTACCAAATCCGGGAATGCAAAAGGAGTGGTTTTTGCAAAGGCCATGATCTTTTGCATGTGAGCTTGTGCAGCTTCTGCGCTTCCGAGCAATACGGAAAACGCCTGTAATGATTCTTGTTTAAAGGCTTTATACGCGACCCCGGTCTTGACCAGAGACCCCGTTAAAGCAGCAATAGGGGCCGTTGCTACAGTGGCAGTTTTCCCGATCCCGGAAATTTTGCTACCAATGTCTTTAGCAATGTCCCCTACAGATGACACTTTCTTTTTTACACTGTCTATAGCTTCCCCAGCACTCTGAAAAGATTTTGTAAAACCACTAGAATCCGCTGTTACTTTTGCAGATAACGTATAATCCGCCATATATGGCCTCCTTTCCCGCCCTATTCTTGGCGTCTAAGGCCGTTGGCTTTGTATATCTCGTCAACCCATCCTTTGCCCTCTCTTTCTTCCGTTTGTGTGATGACCACAATTGCTGCTGTGTTAAATTCCTTGTTTGCCCTTTCCCGTTTCTTCTTGTGAAGCTCTATGAAGCGGGAATTCTTCTTCCGGTTTGCATTTGCGATTGCGTTTAGGGCCGCGTTCCGGGTCATCGTGGATTCGAAGATGACCTTGTTTTCCCATTCTTTTCGAATGAAAAGTTTTTCCTTTTCCGTCAATTCGTCAAAGTCCCGTTTGCTCATGTGGAAATTGACAACAAAAAAAGCCAGTTCTCGCTCATACGAGTACAAACTGGCTTCTTCGTCTTCACTTTCTTCAGGATCTTCGTCGGTTTCGGTGTTGCTGAAATAGTCAAATTCGATGAGATTTACTGGAACATAAACCCCAAATCCTCTTGCAGTTTTTCAATTACTGCGTTGTTCAAAGTTAGCAATCCGTTTTCTTCCATCACTTTATCAAAGATCTCCACTGCTTTACTCTGTTTTACAGCAACGTTTGTTTTCTCTTCTACGAGGCCGATGGCAAATAAAGCTTCCAGTGTTTGCATAGATAGCACGCCATTGTTATTTGAGATTTCCGCCATTACGGACCTTTTAGTCATCAACTCTACTGTTTTGATTCTCTGCTTATTAAACTTTAATGTGTATCCTGTCCCTTGAATTTCAAACATCATTATTCACCAGCTCCTTTATTTTCTCCGGTAGGTGTTTCCCCGGGCATCTGATTAGCTTTGTCGTTGAGAGTTAGATCCACCAATGCGCCCATGCCATCCAGCTTGATGCTATATGTCATAGCATCGTCAAAAGGAGCCTCAAACGAATAATCTGTGACGATGGCTAGACCGCCGAACATGCCTTTTTGATCTCTTTGGTTCACTATTTTGATGCATACAGGATCATCCCCCTCGAAATACTCCCCTAATGCTTTATGGGATTCGTCATTCATCACGTAAAGCCCGTCATTGTCAACACTCCATTCTTTCATGCCACCGATTTTTGATTTCCATCCGCCTTTAGTATCTTTGGATGTGATCTCGATAGAGTCTTTAGACCTGTTGATTTTCAGACCTTTCTGTCCGGCAATCGCCAATAGTTTTGTTCCCGTTTTATCAAAAATGGCTAATAGGATATCTTTTCCTGCAATAGCTTTTGTTGCAGTACCGGAAAAATCGCAATATAGATTGTCTTCAAATGCCATCTTATAACCTCCTTTAAATCTTAACTTTAAAGCCGTAACAGATCACAATATCATAGCCCATTATGGCATGCTTTGTTCCATCTTCTTCTATTAAAATTCTTTGTACTCCGGTTGGAGTTTGCATGAGCAAATCAAACGGCTCTGGGATTCTGATTCTTTCTGTCAGGGCTTCTTCTAGTTTCTGTATCAAGTCAAATATAGGTACAGAGCCGTTTCGTCCATCCGCGAACGCATGGATGAATATCTGGTATTTTTCTTTCCACATTGTCTTTGATGGCTCCGGCGTTTGCCCAACTATTTCAACAAAGTAAAAAGGTACAGGTTCATTATTCGGAATAGAGTCGTAACACCGAAGCCCTGTATTTTCTTCTACTTTTTTTTGTACGGCGGATAATACCTCTACAAAACTGAGTTTCTGTAACACTCCATCACTCCCTTAGTTTGGATCTGAGGTCTTCCTTGTATATAGGGCGCTGGGTGTCTACGTTCCGCTTGAGGTAATATTGCCCTGGGACAAAACCGCCACTAACGGTTCGGTGACCATATTCCACATGGGGAGCGTATTCTTTCACATAACCCATTTCATCCCCGGTGTATCTGGCTGACATTCGTAGTTCGCTCGTATCCACAGGCGTACCTCCTGCTTGTTGAGACCGTGCGTAAATATCCCGAATGTTCTTCCTACCAACTGCCAAGAAATCTGTTTCACTTTTGCGGCGAAGAGCCGTTTCCAACGCTTCCACCCCTTGAAATTCAATGCGCATTTTTATCACGTCCCGTAAGCCTTCACTATCAAAAGTCTCCAACGCCCGTAATTTTTGGGTTCAACAATTTTATATTCGGTCCCTTCCAACGCCACTAGCTCCGACTTTTTACAATCCTCCAGCGGCGCCCTTGTGACTATCTTCCTGGTAGTCTTGGTCAAATTTCGCACATCTGCTGCTATGTCCTCTGCCGTCCAGTTGGATAGGCGTCCACTAGATTTACGGATCAGTTTTTTCTCCTTTATCGGGTTTCCCAACCTATCTTTTCCGGTTTCGACATAGGCATATAAAAAGAGTGGCGAGAATTTCATATCAATCTCACCACTCCCCTATTATTATTATTTTCTTTTTCTTTGTTCAGAAGATATTTTCGGAAGTCTTCGTCATATTCCGCTAAGATATCATCTACGAAGGACGAGCTAAACGTATCGACCGTTTCCGATTTTATCCCTTCGTGATATGAGCGGTTATACATGGCACAAATGACTTCGACCGTGATGGAATCAAGCTCTTCTGGATATTCATTCAGTCCCAATCTGAGCTTGATCCTGTCTTTTGCCGTTGTCTCTAACTCGCCTAACAGATCGTCCGTTATTTCCGGGATTCTGACCTTTACCCTGTCCTGTATCATGATTAACTCTTCGTTTCAGGTGTTTCAGGTTCTTCTGGTGTCGGCTCTGTGATTGTAGTCTCAACGACACCATTTGAAATTTCAGCGAACAGAGTCGATCCTTGGAAAGCAAGGGTTTCAATCGTCGCATTGCTTGTAATTACAGAGTGCGTTACACCGATCAAATTAGACTGATCTACAGTAAGGTTAAACGCTTTTGCCAGATCGTTACCACTCACCTGTTGATTTGCAAATACAATATTTTCGATCGCGGTAGAGTATACTTTGCCTTCTGGGATGTCGTCGAAAACAAAAACCTTTTGATTGAGAAACCCCGTGAGCAATGTAAACCCGTAATCTGTAGAAGCACCTGAAGAAATAGGAGCATCACCTAAGTATTTCGCTACATCCATGGCACTTACAAATGAGACGATTTGAGGGTTTCCAGGGAAAAATGTTTTTGTTTTCGCCCATCCGAGGGACAATGCCTTTTGAAACCCTTCTACCTGTTGTTTTGTTGGTGCAGTAGATAAAAAAGTAAAGAATGTCCTCTTGATATCTTCTTGAATGTCTTGCAACATTTTATCATCTGTTTCATTGACAGCCAGGTCATGTCCGTAGCGGCGAATGGCTTCAGCTGTCGTTACTTTACGGTATTTGTTAAAAGGAACGGTATATTCTTTGTCTTCCTTCTTTTCAACTTTAGTTAAGGGAATGGTTTCTCCCTCCTCTACTTGCTTAGCTGGTTTTGTAACCGACCATTTGTAGGTTTTAATTTTAACATCCTGCGAAAGTGGCAACCTCCTTGTAACTCCAAGTACGTCCAAAAGTCCTTGGATACTGTAACTGTATCGATTTACAAAATCAATTGATTTTATGTTACCTAAATCTGTAGATGTAATTAGTCCGTTTTCTGCCATTTGTCATACCTCCTATTGAAATAAATGGATATTTTCCGCCATTGCTTTTTGCCGTTTGGCCGCGTCCTTGATCTGCATAATTTCAGATTTCGTCATAGCGTTTGATGTACTTGTCTGAACCCGTGGAGCCGTCCCAGACAGCTTTTGTTTTGTGATTTCTTCGGCCTTTGCATTTACTAAATCGACAAAAGCTTTCACGGATTCCTGTGTAGCCTCTGCGGTATCTTTCACAACGAAACCAAGGACTTGATCATCTGCAACAATACCGCTTTCTTTTAGCATTTTGTTGGCTTCTTTACTCATCTCGTTGAAGCGGTCTTTTTTCAGTAATTCTTCAAGCTGTTTTTGCAATTGATCCCGTTCATATTCCGCTTTCTGCTGGGCGTTCATCTCAGCCAGTTTAGCGGCTTCCTCTTTCTCAGCTTCGGATTTCTTTTTCTCCCGAGCAAACCTGGCGGAAAACATCTCCTCAATTGCGGCCTGCTGCTCAGGTGTGAAAGTTACTTTCCCTTTTTCTTCTTTGACTTGTTCTTTATTTTGCTCCTTGTTTTCTTTTGTTGTTTCTGTACCTTGATCTATAATTTCCTGATTATCTTGGTTTTCCATCATATATCTAGCTCCTTTTTATAGACTTGTTTGTCTGCTCACCTTGCAGCTTTTAACGTCATCAGCATGTTTTGGACGAGTGTCTAATTTTCAATGGGTATAACCGTTGTACGGCAATAACTATGAAAAGGTGGGTAGGTGACCCCCACAATATCCTTTCCATACTCAAATGTCTCCCCATTCAACCCACGGCATGTTTTGGATGTTTTATTATCCAAAACAGCCGTTATCTGATACTTTTTAATACCGGCATCAATAAAGGCTTGCCTATTAGCCTGATTTAGAACAAATGCGCTCTCGGTGGTAATCAGCCTCTTTGCATCGGACATGGAAACTTGCAATCTACCCCGTAGCATTTTTATTATCTTTGCGTAACTATCCCCCTTATAAGAGCATCCCTCATGTAATTCCGAATAAAATTGATCAGTTTCCTTTTGTTAAACCATATTCGATCACTAAAATTCTCACCGTTTACCCATTTTTGATAAATTGTTTGCCTTAGTATCTCATCACTTATGCCAAACAACACCGGAACGTTTGGGAGATACTTTAGCGTTGACATATACCCGGTCTTATAGACTTGACTTAAAAGCTCTTCTATAAGTTGCTGCTCTATAACCCCTAGTTCAGCTTGTTTTAAATAGATTGCCAATTGCAAACCTTCCAGACGGTTTAGCTTGTATATGCTCTCCCTAATAGGTTGGAGATACGCATATTCTGGGTGGTTTACTGCGAACTTATCAAAATTCCGAAATAGCATCTCTCTCTCACTATTGGACAGACTTTGTACCATCTTCCGGTATTCCAACACATTATCCAGACCGTACCGCTGATAATAGTAAGCAATTTCTTTTTCCAACTGCTTGCCCATTCTGATATAGTCTTTAACCAACTTTTCCAGCGTTCGTTTCTCTTTCTTCTCCACTTGCTTCCACAGTGCTATCTGCCGTTTCTCCCAGTATTCCTTGTTCTCCATCTATGCCACCCCCAAACTCGTCTGGGTAGCTGCTTGATTCTTCTCTCTCTTTTTTGAGCCTTTCAATGGCTTCTTTAACATTGCTGATGCTTGACAGTAATTTTAATTGATCTTCTTTGGAGATGATTCCCTCCAGCAGGGAAACAGTCTCAGCTTCCTCTTTTGTGTTATGTGGGATATTCCGGGTAATGATATATTCTAAATTGCGCCACTCATCTTTATCAGCAGGACTGATATTTGTAGGTAGCGCAAAGATCATGGAGAAACGTTTGTTCATCGCACTTGTAAACTTTCGCTCCTTCATTAATGCGAGATTTTCCATAGATTGTAATTTGAATGCCAACGAGACCCCGGATGCATTGCCAAAGTCTTCATCATTAATATTTGATACCATGCTCATTTGATAGATAAGGCGCTCAAGCCGATCAATAAGATTTTCTTGGGTTTCATTTGCGGATGGTTTCTCCATAAATTCCACAATAATTTTTGTAGCGTCTACATCACGACCAAATAAGTTAATGATTCGGTTATCTCGTATCGACCGTAGCGACTCTTGCTTTATTTCTGCACCCAATATCTTCATATAAGCGTCAGCAAAATAGTCCACATCGTTCGCTTTCTCACTCACGGCCTTGTTGTAAGCATTAATCAGTGTTTCTACATTTTCAAATGCAGATTGCCTTTCCTCATTCTCGATGTATTCAATGATGGGGACATCCCCATAGACATTTGGTTTGCCATTTTGTAATGTAATACCATCATCCGATTGCACAATTACATATTCCTGTTCTGCCGTATAAACAGACCCTGAATAACCATCTTCTGTTTTTTTGTAGTAGACACCAAATAGTGGTTTTTGGGCTATCGTGTCGTCATACACCAGGAACATGTCAAGCGGTCCGTTATACGTTATACACGTTTCGGCCTGTTCGTCTTGGTACAAAAATTCATAGGCATGACCATATATGCTGCAAAGCTTCGACAGTTCACTGTTATTGTCGTCCTGGTCATTTCTTTTTAAAAGATCATTCACTCTATCAGAGATTTCCGTATTTTGATGAGTTATTCTAATTGGCTTCCCAATAAAATAACCGTTCAGCGTGTCAACAATGTATTTGGCAAAGTTGACTACCAAACGGTTATCTGGCTTGAATGCTTCTTTTTTCTTCTGGCTTAGTATCTCATGTAGACCCTTGTACATACCCATTAAACGTTTATATCGTGATAATTTACCTTGGTGTTTCGAGATAAAATCAGAAACAACTTCCCCGGTTATGTCTTTTTCTCTCGGAAAAATAAACACATTCGATGCATCCACCTATAGACCTCCTTTCATCAGGTTTACTTTCACTTCTGACTTGCCTAGGATGATCGTATTTACAAAGTACCTAATGGCATCCATACAGTGGTCATTTTCTTTAAGCGGAGCATCTTGGCCCCGTTGTGTTGCTTTGGGATCCCAGCTGTACGTATTAAATTCTTTAAAGCAATTTATACAACTGTCATCAAAAAGAATTAAATCATTAGACAGGCACGTAGCTGTATTCCTAATCCCCTCTAACACATCATTTTTCGCCTTCAAAACCCTGAATCTGTCATTTTCCTGTATCGTTGTTATGAAACTTGCAGCGGAAGGATCAATTATAATACTAGATATTTGCAGATCACCAATAAACTGCACCAAATCATCATAATACTGTCGATCTGTTTTTTGTTTTTCCGATTTTCGTCCATCGTAATAGTATTCTTTCAGACAATACCATTTATTTTGATATTGTCCCCACAATAAAAAAACAGTCGGGTTTTGTGTGCCGTAGTCGATTGACACATAGAAACGACTGCATTTTTTTATCGGAGGTGCCTTTACCCGATGGCGTTCGGAAAACATGTCATATATTATGCCCTCTGCCATAACCCACAAACCAAGGATATACCGCTTATAGAAAACACCTGTAAACATCCGACGGAATCTTTCTTTCACTTTCTCGGAAAGACTCAGGTTATCGTCCATTGTGAAATGAAGGATAAGGATATTCTTTTCTTTAGCCTTGTCTATATATTCCGTTTTGAACCAGTGATAAGGACCTGCAGGGTTACAATTGAAAAACATCTTTGCGCCGTTTCCATCTGTTTCCGCTGAACACCGTCCAATTGCTTGTTCTACAAAAGATTTCGGAAATAAAGCAACCTCATCCAAATATAACCCGGCTGCCGTTAAACCCTGCAATACATCCTGACTGGAGTCATTCGCAGCACCAAAAAGGTAATAGGTATTTGTGCCTATTATGATATGTGGGTTTTCTGATCTGTGGTAATGGTAGTCCATCCCTTTAGCAGCCAAAATCTTAAACATCGGTTCTAGGACGTTACGCTTAAGAGCCCCCATTGATTTCCCAGCGACAATAAAGTTCTGGTTTCGATGTTTACTGAGTGACCAGGTTAAAAAAGAATCAATCATTGCCACTGTCTTTCCTGAACGGATAGCACCTTCGGCAATGACAATATCTTTATTACGGTGGATACTGTTATCTGTCCACCACATGAGAAGCTTCTTCTGCTTTAGGCTAAATGGTTTGAACTTGAATGATGTGATGCGTTTACGCTTCTTCGCCATGTTCCACCTCATCAGCAAACACATCTACCGCCTGTGCATTTAAAGCTGCCTCATATCCACTATTTTGTTCATGGGCATTAGCTTCACTCTCACCCGATAGCTCTTTCATTTCCATTTTTAATTTCTGTATACGTAGCTGCTGTTCTTCGTCAGCCACCCCGGAGCGACAGAGGTCTTCATATTGCCTAATCATGCTTTGTAATGTTGACATAGCCCTAGATTGGGCTTGTAAGAACGTAGCTTGTTTATCCCAAGCTTGTTGTATCTCGTATTCTACTTCGGCCATGGTATCAGACGTTTTTTGCCTTTTGAGGACCTTTGTTTCGTCGTCCTTGTCCACTACGAACATGATCCGTTGTGCCCTTACAATAGCTGTATACTGTATGGCAATTTGATCCCAAAGCATGTCAAGTGGAGAGCGCTCGGAGATTTGCTCCATGATCTCCATCGTTTCCTCGGGAAAGTATTTGCGAAAGAAACCATGTGTTACGGCGTTACTGTTACCTCTAGGTGCTCCACCTTCATTGCCCACTGCATTCTTATTTCCTTTTGGTGCACCGGGTGTTTTTGCATTGGTAACGTTACTATTCGTAAAGGGAACGTTACCTTTTAAATCGTCCCATTTATCTAGACTTTTCCACTTCCGTACTTGAGACTCATTTAAACCAAGTTCTTCGGCAATGTCTTTCAGTTTCTTTGTTCCGCCACTATCTATCCATATTTTCTGTGCTTTTTCCCGGTTTGGGCTTCTTGCTCTTGCCATCTATTTCACCTCACCCCACCTCCCAATATTTTGATTGTGTTGTTTTGTAAAAACCTTACATCCTTAAGAACGCAATCATGAAGTATACAACTAGCCCAGCTACGCTAGAACCTAATGCATGCGTTAGCCTTGTTTCTACGCCCTCACTACAAATGACTCCTGCTGCATTTATGATGGCTTTAAGCGAAAATAACACTAATAAGATCCAAGCTAAGACAATCATGTGTCCACCTCCTTATCAAAATGTTGTGGTCGATTGTATCTCCACCTCTGAACTAGTTACTTCAGTTCCTTTAGGAAGCTGATTTTCCGATGTTTCTACAGATTCGTAAGTCTCAGTGAAAATATCCGGCTTGCATGGGTAATACTCTCCCTTAACGCCTTGGATGATGTAATCGCCGGGACAAACAATAAGCCAACCTTCAAGTGTTTTGCAGTGCCCATGTAAAGCTACTGAATTTCCACATACTTTACAAATATTCTTGCAAACCCCATCGGGGTCAAGTTCCCGTATTTGGGCATCTGGGACATCACCCACCTTCCACCACTGCTCGGCTGATACTACAACTGGCTTTTTACGATACTTTTTCAATTCCCTCAGCCCCAATCGTCACAACTTCCCAAGCTTCAGAGAACAACTCAATCATCGTTTCTTTCCAAGGGACTCTGCCAAATTGACTCTCAACGTACAAATACGGTGCCGTCATCTTGCTATGTTCATCAGGATATTGAGCCTTGATCACCACGTCAGGTCGCCATTGTGGTAGCCTCATACCTTTTCCTTTCTTTACTTCCTCAAGCGCTTGTCCGAAATTCATATTTCATCCACTCCTTCATAAAATAAAAAGCCACTCCATTGACTGACCGTATAATTTAATTCCTTGCGATGGCAGCGTTCGCCCACATCACTGCTTGCTCAAGGTTGGTAATAGCTAAAGATTTCTCTCTACTGTTCGGGCAAAGCTCATCTAGCAAATAGGCGAGGTCTTTAGCCTTTTCTCTAAGAGCAGTATATTTTTCCGGCTGCCCTTCTTTTGGCGCATGATATTTAAAATTATTTTCGATTTGTGGATTACTCATTTTTTATACCTCCGATAATTTAGATAGGCGCAACCGCGTACACCCTTAAGCATAGCCAGTTACGCCTTTACTACAAAATCATCACACTAACATAATAACACGATTTATGAGGCCAAAAGTGACATCATAGTGTCATCTCCATCCCAACCTAATGGCTACCATACGGACAATCTCATCCCTCCAGCGCATTGCTTGCCGTCGGCTAACATGTAGTTGGCTCGCTATACCTTCCCAGTTTAAAAGTTGGGGTCGAGCCCAGTACCTCAACCGTACAAGCTTTTGTTTCGCTGGGTCTAAGGCATTATAAGTTGTTTCTATTGCATCTGAAATTGCCTGCAACTGCTCCAGTTTTTTGTGACTGGTTAATAAGACTGCTGTTTTCCCCGTAGGATCACCCGGTAGATTACTTTTACTGCCACCCACATTTTCATCTGCCGGAGTAGACCCGTACAAAATTTCATTTTTCAATCTAATGATTTCTTTCCTCGTCTCATGATAGGAATAAAGCTCAGATTCTACATGTTGAAAAGTCCCACGTCTTAATTTCGTTTGATTGCTCATTCTGCCACCCTCTCTAGCGTTTGCCTTGCATAACGTAACTGCTGAACAATATAAGAATCCGTACTTCGTCCGCCCATCGCCAACCAGTCCCCTATCCTTTGGTTAATATCTCGAAGAACAACCGGCGGTAATTGACTAGAGATTTTGAGAATTTCACGTAATGGATCATTGCATTCACAACCGCTATTCATCGTCCGTTTCCCCTCCTAGAATAAGGATCTACCTCACGCATGGCGATCCAGCTCAATGTAATAAAATCCCGTATCAGTTTGAAGTGCGTAGCGTTTGGGGGTAACTTTTTTTCGACGCAACCAATCAGGCAAACGCTTGTTGATTATACGAAGGCCACTATCGCTTTTTTGAGCCCGAAGCTTCAGGCCATTGTCACCGACTTGAATGATCAACCTTGGGCCCTCTGGATCATAACCAATCTGGACACACTGGCCTGCTTTACACCCCATCTGATGGACTGCTCTTTGATTAAAATGCATCCCTTGGCTATTTAAGCCAATAGTGGGATTCGTTTGAACAACTTCGTCGACAAACCATTCAATGCCGGGGTTAGATACCATCTGATTTCCGCGTCCTTTACTCATGTTTATTGCCTCCCTTTTTAAAGTTCCAGCTTGAAACTGGGTATACTTATCTTTGATTTTCTTAAGAATCCGGGACACATACATCTGTGTTTTGCCAATGTGCATAGCAATTTCCTTTTGTGTTTGATCCTGCAGCCGTAATTCAAGCACGGCCCGTTCTAATGGTTTTAAAGCGCACAAGAAATCTTGAACATGAACGGATGTAAAATCTGTCATAGCAGGAAGTACATCCAGCATAGTTGCCTCTTCGTCAGTTTTATCAGAACTCAATGCTTGATCTAACGAAGCTACCGACCACCCGGCTAAATGGCGTTTGACTTCCCGGATTTCAGCAAGCTTCCATCCAGTCTTTTCAGCGATAGACTCGGCTGACTCTTGATCCCATCCTTGTTTCCAAATAACGGTTAATTTGTTTTGAATAGATCTGGGTACTCGAACCGAAAAACGTTTATCCGCCAAAAATCGCTGAATACTCCATTTGATCATGTTAAAGGCATAAGTCGAAAATGAAGACACTTTCCTGTTAAACCGGTCTGGATCATAGTTACGGAATGCTTGGATAAGTCCGATCATCCCGACTGACACTAGATCATCATAATCAAGTCCTGCACCAATACAGCTGCGGTATTTTCGAGCTACTGAATGCACCATTTTCTCATATGCCGGTATCATTTCATCTTCGTATCCCAGATGAGGGTTATATCTTATACTCAAGAGCGATCCCCCCATGTCAGTCCTTTTTCCTGCTTTCGTAAACTTCTTCAAGCCATTCAACCAGCATCATCATTTGTTTAATTACCAGCCGATTCTCTTGATACTTCTTGCTTAGAGCACCGGAAGAGTCAGCTACCCACACCCAAAACTGTTCATTCTCCATCCCGTATTTCATTGCCACTTGGTTAGCCTGATTGATCCAGTCAACGACATCTGCATACAAGGCTTTATAGTCCATAGGCTATACCTCTTCGATCTTGATATAGATGCCCGGCAGCTTGGCCCAGAACTTTTCAGCAACCAAGCTGACCACCAGGGCATCATCCTTCCAAAACTTCAAATCCGTCATGCAGTCAAAAAGCAGTTTCTGGCTGTTGTCGATATCTGGGCGTGTCATCTTATACTCCCCGTCCTGGCGCTTACCTGTGATTGGGAAACACCATTTCACAACCAACCTGACAGGCCGTGCATACGTCTTCTCCGGCACATGTTGCCCAAGGTGGGCCATCAATTTCACCCGAGCAGTTTTCAATTCGGGCGGCTCGTAAAATACCGGCTTGTTTTTCACGACGGTAACCTGTTTCTGCTGGGAAGTTGTTTTCGGCGGAATCATTGCCATGAAGAACTCAGTCGTCATTGTTCTGACCCTCAATCATTTCTTCCCACTCGTCTACTGTGCCTCGCAAATAGCTCGGGGCTTCTTCGCTCGAAAACAAGGCTTCCCGATCAAGAACGAATTTGACTTGAAACACATCTTCGCCGGTATTTTTGTTTTTGAACTTAGTTCCGAATTGCAATTTCCCGGCTTTATCATAGCACCGCATAAAATAGCAGCTGCCAAATTCAATCGTTTCCCCTTTTTCCATTTCCCAATATTTGTTATCGTATTTTTTTTCTTTTTTCATTTTCTCTTCCCCTCTCTCGCGGGAGTCAGTGATAGGCAGGGGTGGTACAGGGTGGTGGTGGCGTGAGCAAAACACCACCACCCCCTTACACACCACCACTGACTTACAGTCTTCATAAACATAAATTAATTATCTACGGGCGCGATATATATAAATAATAGGAGTCATTCCCCGCAACTTTTCGCGGAATTGCGGCAACCATGATGCTTGCAACTTGCGGCGACCATAAATTAATGATTGCCGCAACATATTGCAACCACCATAAAACTATGATTGCCGCCGCAATTTACTCATCTTCTTTGTCTTCCTTTTTGATAATTCGGAAGCCGATTGACCGATCAATTTCGTAGCCGTATTTCTTAATCCAATCTCTTACGGTACGTTCCGCAACCTCTTTTCCAGTTGAAGAGTACCATGATATGACATCCAGTACGGTAGGCGGCTCCCCAAAATTGCAGTTTTTCACGACCTCTTCAAACTCCTCTGCCTTGCTTCGGCGTTCCTTCTTGGCCGAATCCTTCCGCTTGTTCGTCGCCTTCTTCCAAGCCGGTGCTTCTCCTTCCGGCTCAATATCCTTCAAGCTGCCCACGTCATCCACTTTATGGATCGGGTACTGGAACCACATGTTTACCGGCTCAAATTTCGGATACTCCCGCAGCGTGCCCTCGACTCTCCAGGCTGAGCGTATACGGACGCTGCGGACGGCCTGCTTGGTTCTCTCTTGAGCGCTTGCCAACTGACTAGGAATCGCACGCTTTGCATGTTCTTCCATAGCCTTGGCGTTCAATGCGTCGTCCAGTGATACATGTTCCTCCAAATAGTCCGGATTAAATTTTTCAAAGAACTGCTGATAGACCGCACATATAGCCTTGTTTTCCTCTTGCTTCATTAGAGCTTCCGTCACTTCCAGCTCCACCAAGTCAATCAGCGCGTCCGGGTCGCGTGCAAATACGCCGCTGCCGGATGCCCGGTCCATCGATTTTTTACCGCCCTGTGATCCCTTAGAATGGTGGTGACAGTAGATGACGCTGGCTCCTAATTCCGTTGCGATCTTATCGAATTGGTTAGTAAAGTGCGCCATCTGGTCGGCGCTGTTCTCATCACCGGTTAACACTTTATAAATAGGATCAATAATGACCGCAATATAATTCTTCTTGGCTGCGCGCCGGATCAGCTTCGGCGCAAGCTTATCCATCGGAACTGACTTCCCACGAAGGTTCCAGATGTCAATATTTCCAAGGTTGTTAGGCTGCCAGTTAAGCGCGCTATATACGTCCTTAAAACGATGGAGACAAGAAGCGCTGTCAAGTTCCAAATTGACATACAGTACCTTGCCCTTTGTGCATGGCCATCCCATCCATTTACCGCCTTCAGCTATGGCAATGCTAAGCTCAATCAGTGCGAAAGACTTCCCGGCCTTAGACGGCCCGGCCATGAGCATCTTGTGCCCTTGCCGCAGCACGCCCTCAATCAACGGCGGTGCCAACTGCGGCATGTTGTCCCAATAATCCGTCAGGCTTTCCGGATCCGGCAGATCGTCATTGACGCCCTCAATCCATTCATGCCACTCTGCCCAGCCTGATTTGCCGATGTTGGTGTCCACAATGAATTGCTTTTTACCGTTACGCTCGACGCCCGGCATACGAGATAGCCTGGACGGGTTCCTGTTTTGATTGTCGATACTGAGACCGTTCTTTTTACAAACGTTATACAAGTAATCGACCCGTTTTCGATATTCGTCGTAACTAGCCGCATCAATCCGTACGATGGCGTGGAGACTCTTCCCACCACTGTAGACCAGTACAGCAATCGGCAGCTCCAGTTCCCGCATGATGGCATTTTGCTTTTCAATATCCATCGTGTCGGACTCGACCAAGGCATATCGAAAATCGGTCACATTCTCGTTTTTGACGCCCTTACCATCCAACGGATTAAACCGAATCCATGCGCCGGCTTCTGGGTTGTAATCCCCTAGGACAGACCCAATATCGCCATTACATTGGTTAAGTAGCTGAATCAATTCACCGGCTGACCGGTCCCATGCCCCTTTGGTTGGCAGGTATTTTCCTTCATCGTTTTGCCAAGTGTCCACTACATAGCCGACATTTTCAGATGCTTCAAACAATATTTCTAGGTATGTGGTCAACTGCTGCACTGGGTTCCAGACGGCCGGCTCGTGAATCTCTTTTCCTTCAATCCAGTTCTTATCGACAACCACATAATCACCTGCGATTTCGTCATTCCAGTCCAGCTCCCGGTCCTCGCGATCTGCGGAGCGCGGCATCCAGCCGTTATCCTTCGCCATCTGCGTGATCGTCGCTCCCGTGATCGGCGTTCCCGTACCTTCAAACGTGGTCCACTTCTTAAAGCATTCTCCGGGATGGTAACGAGTGCTGTCCCGTTTACTCCAATCATCCCAATTACTCGCCGTATAACCTTCATATTTGAGGGCCATGCCCACGTTGATCCATTCCTGATAATTTAGGTAGGATGGATCGATATACTCCAGTAAAGAAACAAGATCCAATTTATGTTCCATAGGCTTCTCAACCTTTCCCTGTTTCGACCCATGATTGAATTGCCTCATATTCATTCACTTCAATACTCCACCCGCATTTACAACTGCGTTTAAAAATATGATCTTCAATGATCAAAGTTCCTTCACCGTTACCTATTTGGTCACTACCGCATTCCTTACAATGGGAATACTTACGCATAATTGAACGGATTGAAGAGTGTTCATATTAACCTCCTATTCCCCGCGATACTCTTTAGGATTGATGCCGTCCGGAACTCTCCAGCCATTTCCGGCAATCCGGTCAATCAGCCTTTTGGCGGTTTCGAATGACCATGTGCCAACATGTTGAAATCCTCTTTGCTCAAGAAACCGGATTTGCTTCGGTGTGGTTAAGCCTTCGGATCGCCTTTTGTCCAAGCGTTCGAGCAGTTTCGTTGCCTTGCCGGCATTATCAATTTGGTCTGGTAGGATGCCCAGTTTCTCAAGCGTTTTGATTTGCTTCTCACTCGGTGGAGCCATTTCCCAGCCGAACGATGGCACATAGCTGGACAAGTCTTCCGCCTGAATGCTCATTTCAAATTGCAACGGATCGACCAGCTTCCGCTTGCGGCGTTTCATCTCTTCCAACTGTTTGGCTAACGCTTCTTCGCGTTGCGAGATTACGTCCTCTGCAGCTTGCTTCTCGACCGTCTCCAGATCAAGCGGAATACCGGCCTCTTCAATCTGCTTGGTCATAGCCTTGGCAATTTCCTCATTCTCCGCAATGAGGTGGGCCGGATGACAAAGTTCATGACGTTCTGTGTGCCAGAGGAAATCAAGAAGCAATAATTCAGTTTTACCGGGATAAAGCCGGGTACCGCGCCCGACCATTTGGCTGTATAAGCTACGTACTTTCGTCGGCCGTAAAACTACCACGCAATCCACACTCGGGCAGTCCCATCCTTCCGTCAGTAGCATGGAATTACATAATACGTTGTATTTGCCATTGTCGAAATTTTCTAATATCTCTGCTCGGTCTTGTGACTCTCCATTTACTTCTGCTGCCTGAAAGCCGCATTGATTCAATATTTCTGTAAACTTTTGACTTGTCTTCACTAGCGGGAGAAAGACAACGATTTTTCGATCTTTAGCGACTCGGCACATTTCAGCGGCAATAGAATCCAAATAAGGGTCCAACGCTGTGCCCAGGTCGCTATTTTTAAAGTCACCGGCTTGCTGCCCGACTGCAGATAGGTCTAACTTTAACGGAATCGTTATGGCTTTGATCGGGCTGAGATACCCTTCCTTGATCGCCTTGGGCAGCGTATACTCATAGGCCAGGCTTTCAAAATAGCTTCCCAAGTTGCGCATATCGCCACGATCAGGAGTGGCCGTAACACCCAGCACATTTGCGCCATCGAAATACTGCAGCACACGCTGGTAACTGTCCGATATGCAGTGGTGTGCCTCATCGATGATAACAGTGTCAAAATGGTCGTGATCAAACTGTTCCAGTCGCTTTTCGCGCATCATCGTTTGTATGCTTCCGACAACAACCCGATACCAGCTACCGACGGAAGTCTGTTCCGCCTTCTCTGTTGCACACTTCAGACCCGTTGACTTCTCCAGCTTGTCGGCAGCCTGCTCAAGCAATTCCCCGCGGTGGGCCAGGACAAGCACACGCTCGCCTAGCCTTACACGGTCTTCAATCACCTTCGAAAACACTATTGTCTTGCCGCAGCCTGTCGGGAGTACCAGAAGCGTTCTTTTGACGCCTTTTTCCCATTCGTCTTGGATGGATTCCCGCGCTGACTGCTGGTAATCTCTTAGCTCCATGATTACCTCCTAAAATTGGCCCGGTGTAAAGCTGTTTTGCTGATTTGTTGGGAAAGGCGCCTGATGTTGTGATTGTTGCTGCTGACCATATACCTCGTCATACGGATAAAAGGTCTTCACCTGATTGTTGGTCCGTTCCACGCCGTCCCGGCCGGTAAATTTATTAATTTCAAGTTTTAAACGCCCCTTAGAGCCGACAACCGTATTCCAGTTCATTTTAAGCTTCTCGCCCTTCTTCTTCTGGCCGATACCGGCAAAGAAGTTGGACAGCAGCCCTTCGGTTTTCGTATGCAGGAACAGATTGTGAAATACGACCACATCGCCATGTTCAGGCGAATGAACCGCCAATTCCAGCTTTGCTTGGTTGCAAGCCGGCATTTTTTCACTGCCAGCAAACCGTCCACGTTCAAATTTCTTGACCGTAAAATCGTAGTCGCCTGCAGGAAGAACGATAAACTCTCCACCGTCTTTTTCAATCTCATCATCCCAGCTTAATTCCCTTTCCATTTGACTCATGTATAATTCCTCCTGTGTTGTGTATTAAAATGGGACTTTATCCCTTATTTCTTGAATCATGTTAAAGACTTGAGGCCATGCCCCAACAAGTACACCTTCAACAAAATTTGAGTCATAATTGGTGATTGGCGTATCTTGCGGGTAATATCCCTTTTGGTTAACAACCATCTGAATCTCCCATTCCGCAACTTGATGCTGAATCATTAAATCTCGCAGAGATCGCGGGATGTTGGGATCGAGTTGCATTTCAGGAACACTTTCTGGAGCCGGTTGCTGTAAAGGCTCAGGATCAGTAGTTGCCGTCGGACTCGGTGCTGGCGTCGAGGCCTGATCAATCGGAGTTTCCGGCGTGAAAGGTGTGGCCGTAGTAGCTTTGTTAAAAATATGAGCAATATGGGAATAGTCCAGTGGAAACTCATCGGGCAGCCCATGACGGTTTTTCGCATCCCAAGCCGGATGATGGGTTGCGTAAACCATACGGGCACCGCCCTGCCCTTTGTGTTTTCGCCCTTTATCGTCAGTAGCAACGCTGAATGTTTTATAATTGATAAATAAGACCATGTCAGCCCATTCCTTGACCAGCGGTGCTGTCTGTGAGCTCGTTTTCTTTCCGAGCTTCAACTGATAGCGGTCATAGGCCCCCATTTCGTCTGGCTGCTCAAATTTCACAATCTGGGCATGGGCGACCAAGACAACATGAATGCCGGCTTCGATCACATCACTGAGCAGATTTAAAAAGCGGCCGAATTCCTCTTTCGTATAAACATAGCCATTGCCATACCCGAAATCCTCAATCCCCTTCTTTCCATGCCGCACGCAAATACTTTCCACGCAAAGCATTTCCGCCCAATCGATAGTATCGATGACGAGCGTTCCAAACCGGCCCGCCTGCTGCTTTACCCACTCCACTTGTTGCCGGAGCATTTCCCAGCTCGTCGGCTTTTTCAAGCGCTGAACATCCATCTCTGTGGTAGAACCTTCTGTGTCAATGAAGACAGGGTTAGGGAATTGGGCCGCCAGAGAGGATTTTCCAATCCCCTCAGGTCCGTATAGAACAACTTTCTTGGCCTTTTCAACTTTTCCACTGATAACCTCGAACATGATTAAAATTCACCTGCTTTCCATGCTTTTGTTTCTGGCTGTTGAACTGAGTCTTGTTTAGACTGTGTTAGCTCCTGGCCGGCTACATAACCGTCTTCGATGATAATGGAGCATTCATCTCCGGTACTGACGCGCGTCGCGATGGCCTGCAATCCTTCCTGCTCCAGCCATTGGCCGAATTCGCGAAGAGTATCGATATCCATCTGCTCCAATTTGTCTAATAGGATAAAACCGCAATCTGGTTTGAGCTTCCGCACGATCGCCATGGAAACTTTTAATTGATCCGCGCCGCTCATGTTGTCCCACTTCTGGCCGTTATAGACCAGTTCCCCGTCCTCAACGGACAGGCTAGGTAGTGGCAGATTCGCATTCTTAAGCAAGTCTGTTTTCTGTTGGCGAATCTCCGTGATTTCGGCTGAAAGTTTGTCATACTGCACCCGGTATTCACTGGCATCCGCCTCTGCCTTGTCTTTGTCCAAATTGGCTCTAACTTTGCGATTGATCTCGTCGATCTGCTGAATGTTGGCTTCAAGCTCTGCCGTCGATTCGTCGTGGAGATCGAGGGCATCCTTACGGGCAATCGCTAAATCTTCGCCGATTTTCATATACTCTTCCTTAAGCTTTATCAATTCGGCTTCCAATCGGGCGATTTCTTTTCCTTTGGCCTCGCGTTCAGCTTCAAAATAATTCAATCGTTGCCGCTTGCGCTGGTTCTCACCGTTTTTCGCAAGTATCTCTTGCTGTTGACGAATGAGCTCCGCCGCAGATACGGGTTCCTTCGGCGCGTCCGGATAATAAGGCTGCTCCTTGGCGTACTTGGCTTTCTGATCCGCAATCTTCCCAATGGCATGGCGCTGGTTATAGACTTCCTGTTCCTTGGTTTCCAGTTCATGCAGTTTGTCACCAACGCCGATAATGCGGAGCAGAATATTGGCCTTTTCCTTGTTGCTGGCATTCATGAACTTGGGCAGATCAATGGCCAATTCTTCCACGAAGCTGTCGAGCAGCTGCTGGCCTCCTTTCTGGCCGTTCGGATCAATTACCTTCAAATCCGAATTTTTACCTTTGCGCTCCACGACCAAGCCGTTCGACAGCACGATGTGGAGATGGGGAGGCACCGCTGATCCTTCCCGTTTTGCTTGTGAAGGCCGATACTTATTACCGCCTAACCCCCACGCAATGGCATCCAGCACGCTTGTTTTGCCTTGATTATTCTTCCCGCCGACAACCGTCAACCCGGAAGTCGTTGGCTCGATTTTAACGGCCTTTACTCGTTTGACATTTTCGATTTCCAGCTTATTAATTTTGATCACGCTCAATCCTCCTTGTTGCTTGGTTAAATGAAGGGCGGCATTACAACCGCCCCTTTAGGCTTGGCTTATGCAATGACAACAATCTGACCTGTTTCAATCAGTTCTGATAATTTTTCAACTAGGTAAGTAGCCACTGCATCAATAGCCGCATTACGCCAAGCGCCTCCATCGGCTTCAAACAGCGCAGCCAGCGGTCCGTTTTTCATCCGGAAGACGAAAGCAGATTCCGGCTGAATCACTTCGACAAAGGTACGATATGGAGCCAGCAGTACCGGATTAGGCACCTTAACATCCTCTACTGTTGCGACGCCAGTCTTGGCTGTCACAGACTGCGAAACGCCGTCATCTCCGATGCTTCGTACGTTTTCTTCCTTGACATTTCCAACGACTTTGAGCAACTTCGCACGGTCCTCGTTCGCCACGAACCCAGATTGCAGTTTGATGATAAAATCTTCAGCTTCATAGTAGGAGCCGAACCGATATTCTGGCAGCAATGCCTCAGCCTTGATGATTTCCTTCCGTGCATAATCATTGTTATACGAAGATACAACCGTTACTTGTGTAGGACTGACTACATGAACTAAGAGTGGAGCTTGCTTATCAAACTCAGATTTCAAGTAATCTATCAATCCAGAAAGATTACGTACTACCAGCGGTTCCGGCGTCGGTTCTACCACCTCGTACAGTTGGTGTGTAGCATACTGCTGTCCATTAACTTCAATAATTTCCGGCTGGCCTTGCTCCGAAAGATATTCCAATGCATCGCGATTAAACATATTTAATTCCTCCTATGATTTGGGTTTTGGATTTGATTAATAGATTCGTTTGATTTTGTCGCCGACATCGCTTCGCACTTCGCCATCATCCCCCAGGTAGGTCTGTCCCTGCATGTTGGACTTAAGTTCAGCACCGACAACCTTCCCGTCATTATCACGGTCCATGATGATCGTAGTCATCAGTTCCTTTGATGGGGCTAGTGTGGTCGTGGCCTGAATGGTGACTTCGGCTATTTCCCGTTTCTCATCAGGCTTGATTGACAAAGACAGATTGATCTTCCGCGCCGCTTTAGCACTGGTGTTGGGATCACCAATATTAGCAAATACCTTTGCCAACTCCTGTTCAAAACGTTCAACGACACCACCATTTGCTAGGGATTCCAATGAGATTCTTGCGCTCTTACTCATTTTCAAATTCCTCCTATAAGAAAAATTGGAAATTATTCAGCGGTATGTGATAGGCTTTCTTTGATCTTATCCGCGTGGTTACTGATCTCCTCGATGCATTTCTGACAGATGTTACGGCCGAAAAATGTCTGTAAATCGCCACTAATTCCACCACAGAGATAGCAGCCCGGGTTATATTTCTTCAGCATAATGCGCTCACCGTCTACATAGATTTCCAGAGCGTCTTTTTCACCAATGCCTAAAGTAGTACGGAGTTCTTTTGGGATTACTACCCGCCCTAATTCGTCAAGTTTCCTTACAATTCCGGTTACTTTCATTGATTAGCGCCTCCCCATTGTGTTATGATTGGGTATACCTTTTTTTTGGCAGAACGGTCGTCGTGCAGGACAGCCGTTCTATTTTTATGGATTTCTTTTTCTATTTCTTCTATTTGAGCCATCAACCACCAGTCCCAAGTGCCATCTTCTTGATGGTGCTTTTTGTTTTGGCGGTATATCAATTTCAATTCTTCGATCCTTTGCCGCGCGGCTTTAAAATTGTACATGTTGTTCACCTCCTTTCAAATTACTGGAAAATCGAGAGTGCGTTCTATTTCTTTAATTTGGGCACATATTTCATGTTGCCAATCGGTATCTTGCATTGCGTAAGCTGTGACGCTAAGCTCTTTAAGCCAATCTAATTTAAGTACCAATGTCGCATTTTGCTTTATGCAGTGCGTTAAATCTGCCCACTCTAATGGGGTTAGTTCGCGTTTTTTCGAAAGCATGTGCAACTCCGCAAGCCGCCTATGAATCGGGTGGATACCAATCATACTTTTCTCACCTCCTTTACTGTGGTTTAGTAGGACTAGCTTTCTTAAGTCTCCGTTCTTCTTTGAGCTTCTTGTACGCTTCTAATGTTTTTTCCGAAAGCATTATCGAAACTTTCTCAGGAACGTTTTCCGCTGTTGCTTGCTTAAGGGCAAGGTGTACAACAGAATCAAGGTTTTCTAAATTTTCACCTGCACATTCGCGGATTACTTGCTCCATAAGCTCCCACATCTTAGTTAGAATTTCTTCTCCATGCTTTCTATCCATTCCAAAAATGCCTCCTTTCTAATTCTGCGACTGTTACCACTTTTAAAACTGGGCAATACCCCACTTGTGCAACGAGCGTAAACTGTATTGATGTGCCATCCAAGATAATCGGCCACCTGCTTTGCGGTCAAGATATTTGGCAGTTGGTCCACGTTTTTGCCCCCCCTCTATAAATTTTTTGAAATATATGTAATTTTAACTTGCGTTATTTTAAATGATGGTTTATAATAATGACAATTAGTGCGAAACCGAACGACATATTTCTACATCAGCAAGGTCTGGAAAAAGATTTTCCGGAGTAGTCTCAAAATACTTAGCTAGTTTAAAAAGCAGTTTTGCATCCGGATTACCTCTTCCGCTTTCTATATTGCGGATATGACTCTCGCTGACGTTCATGTCTATTGATAATTGGCGTTAGGTGACGTTAAATTGACGACGATATTTTAGGAATATTTGTCTGCGAGATAAACTACTGTCCATATGGTTTACCTCCTTTCCGATGTGCTTTTTATTGACACTGACATCATATCACGTCATTTAAACAAACGTCAAGCCCGAAACGTCATTTTTATAAACCTTTTTTTCGAAGGGGGGGCGTTTATTAGTGAATGAAAAAGAGAAAAAACAAATGGGATTAAGGATTAAAAAATTACGTGAAGAAAAAGGCCTTACGCAAGATGAATTGGCGGAAATGCTTGGTATGAAGCGGACAAATATTGCGAACTACGAGGCTGGAAGGGTTATCCCGCCGGGCAATGTTTTACGTGATTTAGCGGACATTTTTGCAGTCTCAACGGATTACCTGCTTGGGAGAGAAACATCTGGAGAGGTTTATACTATAGCCGCTCACCATGACGGGGAGTGGACGGAGGAAGAATTAGAGGAAATTGAACGTTTTAAGGAGTTTGTGAAATCAAAAAGAAAAAATCAGGAGTAACGCAGCCATGACATACGAACAACTGCTCATAGAAGCGTCACAGCATGGTGTGGACATCTTCGAAGAAAATATAAGAGGTTCTATAAAAGGTTTGTACTGTAACAATACAATATGGATTAACAAATGTATAACTACCACCATAGAAAAGAAGTGTATCCTCTCTGAAGAACTAGGCCATTATCATACCTCCTCAGGTAATATACTTGACCAATCAGATATAAGAAACCGAAAACAAGAAATTAGAGCCAGAGACTGGGCCTGCCAAAGATTAGTTACACTTAATGACTTTGTCAGCGCTTACGAATCTGGCGTCTGTAATAAATTTGAGTTGGCAGAATTTCTGGGTATAACTGAAGATTTTTTGGAAATGACTCTTGATTATTATCGGAGAAAGTATGAACATTATGCTTTTTTCAAGAGCTATATAATTTTTTTTGACCCCCTTGTTTTAGTTAAAATGTTGGAATATTAATTCTTTGCGCTTTCCAGCCGCAAGGCTGTTTAACATACATATTAAACCGAACATATATTCGCAAGGAGGATTGAGCACGATGGCAGGAACATTTCGTAAACGTAATTGCAAGTGCCCACCTGAGCGGAGACGCTGTACATGTGGGGCAAAGTGGTACTATCGGTACGATATCACCGATCCAAAAACAGGAAAACGAAAGCAGAAAGAGGTAGGCGGATTTAGAACAAAGGAAGAGGCTCAAGAAGCTGCTGTAAGGATACAGTCAGAATTGTTAAACGGGACTTACGTTGAGCCAACAAAACTTACCGTAGGGGAATTCCTATTGGATTTCGTGGAAAATACACTTAAGTATGAGGTTGCCCCTAACACTTACGAGCAACGTATGACGTTTGTAAAGAATCATATACAACCGAACATTGGGAGTTTAAGACTTACTGATCTTACCCCTAATCATGTTCAGAAATTTTACAACAGTCTTCGTGAACATTACGGGGCCGGGTACGTCCAAAACATCGGGAATTTACTAAGTAAAGCTTTCACGCAAGCAGTCAAATGGAATATGATCAGTAGAAACCCAATTCCGCTCGTGAAAAAACCGTCGCTAAGTAGAAAAAATACTAAAATGAAAACTTGGACGGTTGAAGATCAGAGGAAATTTTTAGATTATGCTAAAGACGGACCTAAGCTTTATTATGTAATTTTTCTTTTAGCACTCACATCGGGGATGAGAAAGGGGGAATTACTCGGCCTTATTTGGGATGACGTAGATACAAAAAAGGGGATTGTAAGTATAAAAAGAACAATAGTTTATGCCCAAAGAAAGCTTTATTTGAAAGATATGCCGAAGACGGAGAGTGCGATCCGTACAATCCAACTGCCGGAACCTACTATCAAAGTAATGAAACAGTGGAAGTTAGAATGCCCGGCTAATGAGTTAAATCTACTATTTCCAAGCCCGAAAACTAAAGGGATATTATACCCTAATTCATTAGATAAACAACTTGCGAAGACAATTAAAGGAGCAGGTGTACCTGAAATTACAATGCATGGGCTTCGCCATACATTCGCAACAACTTTGCTGGGATCTAACGTAAATCCAAAAATCGTACAGGAAATGCTCGGACACGCTACAATAAAGACAACAATGGATACCTATTCACACGTATTACCAAACATGCAGAAAGACGCGGCAAGTCAGTTGGGTGCAGTTTTGTTTTGAATTAACTTGTGGGCAAAATGTGGGAAAATGAAATCTTCAAAATAAAAACCCCTTATGCTACAAGGGGTTTAAGTCGTAGAATATAGTTAGACTCAAACTGTACACTGGTGTACAAAGTTCCTTTTTTTACCATAAAATCAAATAAGATTTCCCCATGTGTCCAGTTCACCTTGTACTTGAGGGAATCTATCGCCATTTTTCTGAACTGTTCAAACTGGGAATTGGTTAACCCTCTCCCGGCTTTATTTACTTGGCCATCCATCGCTTCCAGGGGAAGATGTCTTATCCCAAATTTGCCGATCATGTTGTTGCGGATCTGAATGAGTACTGTTCCTGAAGATAATTCAATGAGTTCCTTTTTCATGGCACGAAATGCGATCTCCACTTGGCGGGCAAGCGGTATATGCTCCAATCTCATTACTTCTCTCCTTTCTTTATCCTTTACAAATATAGGTATATAGCCTTACTATACTACATTAATTTTACTAATTCAACAAATTTTTACAAATCCCTAAACCTAAAGAACTATTTATGTTAGAACATTGTAAAATTTCGCAGATTTTTGAATAGGTCTGAAGTATGAATAAACTATACGGATATTCGAGTTTCTACTTACCGGAATTATCCCTGCGGAACTGTCTCGGCGTTATTACCCGTTAACTTTTTAAATATCGTGTATAATAGCTTTGGCTGCAAAACTTGAACAAGAAAGCGATTTCTGAAATGGACTGATTCGTATATATCAGGAATAATCTTAATAAACTGCACCAGCATTTCATACTCAAAAAGGTTGAGCCGTTCTGAAAATATTGATAATATTCCAAATTTTATCTTTTTGCGAACTAAAATTCAAATCATAACATCACATATCAAACAAAAAGAAACCTTTCCTTGGTAAACATGTAGTTACTACATACATCACCAAAGGAGAGGTCTCTTCTTTCCATTCAATATATCGTTGGCCGGCTATGCCTGGAATGGATGTTTATTGTCTGCTAGCCGTTTACTTGAGATTGGGTCAGCTCCATAAATTTGTTTACATCGGCAATAGCCATATCGACTGCACTCTGCCAGAAATCCGGTTTAGTCAAATCTACTCCGAGATGTTTCTGAGCAAGATCTTCTACTGTCATACTGCCTGTATCCCTAAGCAGAGAAGCATATTTCTCTTCAAAGGTTGGACCTTCTTCGATTGCCCGCGCATAGATGCCGCTACTGAACAGATAACCAAAAGTATATGGGAAATTATAGAACGGCACATCGGTTGAGTAAAAGTGCAGTTTGGCCGCCCAAAAATGCGGATGATAAGAGCTTAGCGCATCGTGGAAAGCCTTTTTCTGTGCTTCCACCATAAGTTCGTTCAAGCGTTCGATGCTGACCAGTCCCTTACGGCGCTCTTCATAGAAATTGGTTTCGAAAATAAAGCGGGCGTGAATATTCATGAAGAAAGCAACAGAGCGCTGAATCTTATCTTCCAGCAAAATGATGCGTTCCTGATCCGTAACCGCATTCTTAACCGTGGCATCGGCCACGATCATTTCTGCAAAGGTGGACGCTGTCTCAGCTACGTTCATCGCGTATTGCTGAGCCAGATCCGGCATATCGTTCATCAGATGCTGGTGATAACCGTGTCCCAATTCGTGTGCCAATGTGGATACATTGTCGGCAGTTCCTCCATAGGTCATAAAAATACGGGTTTGTTCGGATAGTGGGAACGACGTACAAAAACCTCCCGGACGTTTGCCTGGACGGTCTTCCGCTTCTATCCAACGGTTCTCGAACGCCATCTCGGCAAATTCAGCCATTTTCGGGCTAAAGTTGCGGAATTGCTCCACAATCAGCTTGGCCCCTTCATCATAGCTGATCTTTTTCGTATCTCCACCGAGCGGGGCTTCCACATCGACCCAACCGAGCTTTTCCAATCCCATCAACTTAGCTTTGCGGTTCAGGTATTCTACAAATATCCCCTTGTTTCGTTCAATTACGTCCCACATTACATTCAGTGTCTGTTCGGACATCCGATTGATGGCAAGCGGTTCTTTATGTACAGACTTCCAGCCTCTATGTTTATAAACCTGAAGACGGAATCCGGCAAGTCGATTCAATTCGTCCGCACAATACTCCCCTTGCTCTTCCCACGCTTGCTCCCACAATTCCATATATTGATGGCGCTTTTCTTTATCGGAAGTATGGAGTTTATTAAAAGCCTGGCCTGCGGAGAGTTCCAGCTTATTACCGTCCTCCTCGACTTCCATACGGAACCGGCTCACGGTCACATCATACAAATCTCCCCAGCCATGATAACCGTCAACAGAGAGATCGCTGATTAAAGCCTCCATTTCTGGAGAAAGTTTTTCCTTGGCAAGGTCCCGGCGTTCATTTAGCGGGAATCTTATGCCCGAGAATTCAGCAGAATCCAGAAGCTGATTCCATACATTATCTTCTGTCTCACTCAGCAATTGATCAAAACGGGTTAAGGAAGCCTCATATTCTGCATAAAGGCTCTTCACTTGTCCGGACAGAAGTTGGGCTTTCTTATCTTTATGATTATCCGACGCCAGGCAGCCTGTGAAAGACATGGCTTCTCCCAGCCGCTGTGAAATGGATTGGGACTGGTTAACCAGTTCAAAAAGCTGTTCTCCTTCCTGTGCATTTTGAGGGGCTTTCGCCGCCGCCAAATTTTCTTTAAATTCAGCAATTCTCTGTTTAGTTTCCTCCAGGAACGAAGCGAATTCCGGGGAGGCACTTCCCCCTTTAAAAAAGGTATCCAAATCCCAGGTCTGGTTTAAGGGTGTTTTCAAAAAAATCACACCTTTCAGAATTTTAATACTGATATCCTTATTAAATCACAAATAAAAGGGAAACATCAATCTATATTGAAGATGTGAGAGGAGTATGCTTAAATAAGCTTATTGGATTTTCCCTTTTTACCCGGTTATTGATATTCATAAATTGCACGTATTGGAAAAATATGATATCAATGGAGTAAAAGAACTATTTTCCATAGAAAGGAAGTAGATCTTATAAAACCCCTTCAAATCTCAGCTGAAACAGCACAAAAGCTTTCCAAACAGCTCGGTATCCCTTTGGAGCACTTGATGCATATGCCTCAGCATATTCTCTTACAAAAATTATCTGAACTTGCAAAGTCAATTCCGGAAAATGAAAATGGATCTAAGGACCCAAATCATAACCTGGACTCTAAGGAAGGAAAAAACAGCTAATATGATTCCGTTCATAAACACGTGGCCCTACGATATTGTGATGAACGATCTTTATGTACCGGAATGTCCGTTTTGCAAACGGGACAATGTGCTTATTCCGATTAAGCCTGGTGAAATCCGGGATATACAAGCCGGCAAAAAAAAGCTTCTGGTTTTCCCCTGCTGCCATCACAGTGTTGTTGTAGTAGATATGGACCGGGACTATTTATTAACAAGCCAGCCTATTAGGAAGGTCTAGCTGCAAAATCATGGAGAAGCGGCTTCTCCATCCTTAACATAAAGGATATATCTTTTACCGGTCAAACAAAACGCTTATGGAATCAGACTAATCTTGTCCGGCTCCATAAGCGTTTCATTATGTCTGGTTAAGTTTGGGGAAGCTCTTCCCCGAGTTGCTCTTTCCATTCTTCGCAAACAAGATCCCACTGCTCACGGCTGGCCCGAATCATTGCGGAATCCATAATTTTCTTATCCTGAACAACCAGGCTAAACCAGCGGATTGCTTCGTTGTATTCTCCAAGTCTGCGGTTTAACTCCCCAATCATATACATCAATTTGACATTATGAGGATCAAAGGGTTCAATCTCGTACAGGCGCTTATAAGATTCCAGAGCGAACCTAAGGAACCTTCTTTCTTCTTCTTCCTTCCCCTGTCTTCTGTACTCCCAGGCTAAATGGTGAAGGATGCCTGAAATAACTTTATCGCTTTCCTGTTTGATTTGCGCACAAAGGAGAGCAAGCTTCAGACATTCAAGAGCATCCTCTCCTGTGCGCTTTCGGCCAAAATCCTTAGGTTGCCAGCGATCCGTTACCTTTCGTTTAAAATCTTCTTTTTCTTCAGGGGTAAACTTTTCCGAGAAATATTCTGTTCCTGCAAAACCGCAATTCGGGCATACCCTTACAATATAATGATCGGGATTAACCCCCTGGTAGTAACCGCAAAAGTCCGTATCCTTCTTGATCGTCCGTTTGAACTTCGAACGCACCCGCATAGTCGTGAAGGTCTCATTACAATTCAGGCAAGTAATCTCGATCTTATAAAGCGGTTCTATCTGTGTCGGTGTCATGGCAATATCCCCTATCGAATTAAGTTCTTAATCTGTGTTGATAAAATGGTATGCCGTACCTGTCAGCCTATCGATCAAAAAAACACACAGACTCTCTTCTATTCCGCTTTCCTCCAGGGCAGCCCTCATGCACGCAAGCCAGGCGTCCGCTCTGGCCTTATCAATGGGGAAAGGAAGATGCCTGCCCCGCATCATCGGGTGACCGTATTTCTCGGAATATAAGGCGGGACCACCAAAAAACTGGGTTAAGAACAAATATTGCTTCTCCATCACCGGAGTAATATCAGCAGGGAATAACGGAGACAACAACGGGTCGGCCTGGACTTTCGGATAAAAAGCCTCAACCAGCTTACGAATTGCCTCTTCTCCGCCCATTCTGTCGTAGAGTGTGAGTTTAGAGTGATCTTTCATCCTGTTACATCCTTTTTACTGTTAAAGAATCAAAGTATTCCCTTGAATAATTAGACTAATAGTTTTCCAAATCTTCTTCCGTCGTTCCGATCAGGTTTTCCTTAATCACATAAACGAAAGCACAAACAAACAATCCTGCAAAAATGCTGGCCATTTCCATCACTCCCATAGGTTTAGAATGAAAGTGGAACTAGTACTATATTACCATACCTGACTTTCATTTTCAGTACTAAATTCCCCAGACCCTTGTTTATAACGGAATGTCTGTCCACTCCGGCACATAGGATGAAGAATAGGAGGTGGTCTATTGCGTGCGAATTCAAAAGATCCAAGTTCATCTTTTTGGTCTGGCACTGTGTGTCATTTTGCTTGCCTTTCTTTTTCTTGTCTTCCCCTCCGAAAGCCTTCGGGCAGCTGTTAAAGGAGTTTCCATCTGGTGGGATGTCTTATTCCCTTCATTATTTCCTTTCTTTGTCATAGCGGAACTGATGCTTGGATTCGGACTGGTGCATTTCTTCGGGACCATTTTCGACCCAATGATGCGGCCGCTTTTTCGCGTTCCCGGCATCGGCGGTTTTGTTATGGCTATGGGTTTTGCTTCCGGTTACCCTGTCGGAGCCAAGTTAACGGCCGGTTTATGGAAGGAAAAAATGATTAACCGGGAAGAAGCGGAACGCCTTGTTTCTTTTACAACTAGTTCGGATCCCATCTTTTTGATCGGTGCTGTTTCTGTCGGCTTTTTTCATGATGTAAGTCTGGCTGTTATCCTGGCAGCAGCCCATTATGGTTCTTCCTTACTGCTAGGATTTCTTATGAGATTTCATGCAAGAAAAGCGGACGGCACACCTAAAAATAAGCAAGGTGACGATGACAAGCGGATAAGCTCACTTCTTTTCCGGGCCCTTAAAGTTATGCACGAGGCCCGAACTTCAGATGGCCGCTCTCTCGGCAAGCTGCTTACGGACGCTGTTGTAAATTCCCTGCAGCTAATGACAGTCGTAGGGGGGCTTGTAGTATTCTTTTCCGTTATCATGGAAGTTCTAATAAGCGGCAGGCTGTTAACCGTATTACAGCATGCCTTCGGATATATGCTCGCCCTGTTTCATATGCCAGGCTCTCTTTCCGATGCACTGATGAATGGCCTTTTTGAGGTTACACTGGGTGCGAAAGCTGCAGCCAATGATCCCTCCCCTTTACCTCTAAAAGTAGCTGTAGCCGCATTCGGATTATCCTGGGCCGGACTATCCGTTCATGCCCAAATTGTCAGCCTCCTTAGTGAAACCACTTTACGCTACAGACCTTTTCTTATAGCCCGCATTGTGCATGCCTTTCTCTCCTTCGGAGCCGTCCTGCTGCTTTGGAATCCCTTAAGTTCCCTTAGAGGCCAGATTCCCGCTTTTGCTGACGGAATGAGATCAGAAAGCCTGCTATCTTCATGGTTAAGTTATGCATTGCCAGCCAGTTTTGTCATATTTGCCGCCACGTTGTTTTGTATACCTTTGTTGTACTGCCTTTATCGGATAATAAAGAGCATTTTGTTATGGGCCCGGCATTCTTCCTGACCTCCTTCATGGGATTGAGTTCTTTTCGGTTATTGATTATTATGTAAAAAGAAGTCTCCGTATGTTGGCTAGTGAATCAATAGCCTAACGCTCAGTGATCATCGTAGCCTGCTCCGCCTGCAGGCGCTTAGGAGGGACAATCCATGAAATATGCATTAGTACAGCGTCACGATCAAGTATCAGCCGCCCTGGCCGACAAATTCCGGGTACTTGCCCGGCAATATGGCATGGAGAAGGATGAAAAAAATCCTGATGTTGTGCTTTCCATAGGTGGTGACGGGACGATGCTCCAGGCTTTTCATCAGTATACGAATCAACTCGACCACATTGCTTTTGTAGGTGTACATACCGGAAGACTCGGCTTTTTTGCCGACTGGAAGCCGGATCAGCTTGAACATCTGGCTCAATTAATCCATTCCGATTCCGTCCGGCAAGAACAGCGGGTAGTTAGCTATCCGCTCCTCGATATCGAGATCAAAACGGAAGAAGGTACAGAACGCCAGGTTGCATTAAACGAGTTTACCATCAAAGGAATTGAAAATACCCTGGTCGCCCAACTGAATATTAATGACGACATGTTTGAAATGTTCAGGGGGGACGGGATTTGTGTATCTACCCCATCGGGAAGTACAGCTTATAATAAAAGTCTCGGCGGAGCTATCGTACATCCTTCACTGGAGGCGATCCAGATTGCAGAAATTGCTTCTATTAATAATCGTGTCTACCGGACCCTGGGCTCTCCCATGCTCCTTCCCAATCATCATCATTGCGATATTTACCCAAAAGCCCGGCAGCCTTTGATTGTTACTCTGGACCATCTCAATTTCCAATTGAGCAATATTGTATCCATCCGTTGTAAAGTTTCTTCCACAAAAAAGGTAAAGTTCGCCCGCTACCGGCCGTTTCCTTTTTGGACACGTGTCCGGGAGGCTTTTGTCGGGCATGAGTAGGAAATCCAGAAAGAAACGACTCCATCATCTTAATCGGGGATTTCGTTTTGCTCCCAAATTTTAAAAAAGAGCGCCCGCGGGCGCTCCCAGACTGTCGACAAAGTCCTGTCGACAGTCTTTTTTACGAAAATACACCAACCATTCACCGCATTCATATAGTATCATATAGGTAAATAACTAGTGCGGGAGTGCTTGAATATGTTGCGAAAAACCGGTTACGAAGGACGTTCTCAAATTTCCATGGTCTCCTTGGACGAGCTTGTACCTATAGATCATTTGGTCCGCAAAATCGAATACGCCATCGATTTTAGTTTCATCTATGACATGGTTCGGGATGTTTACTGTGAGGATAACGGCCGCCCTAGCATTGATCCGGTTGTTCTTTTTAAAATTGCGCTTATTCAATGCCTTTTTGGTATTCGCTCCATGCGTCAGACCATCAAAGAGATTGAAACCAACGTCGCGTACCGTTGGTTTATTGGCTATGACTTCAGTCAGCCCATTCCTCATTTCTCCACGCTGGGTAAAAATTACGTGCGCCGTTTTCGGGATACTGGACTGTTTGAGGGAATCTTTCATCGCATCCTCGAAGAAGCTGCCCGGCATGGTTTCATTGAACCTGACGTACTCTTCATCGACGCGACACATGTTAAAGCAAGCGCGAACAAAAACAAATATGTAAAACAGATCGTTCAGGAGCAAAGTCGAAAGTACCAGGATCAGCTTGATGAAGAGATCAATCAAGATCGGGCTCTACATGGAAAGAAACCGTTCGAAAAAAAGCCCAATGTCACGCAGAAGGAGGTGAAGGTGAGCACGACTGACCCGGAGTGTGGTTTGTTCGTGAAGGGAGAGTAAGAACGTGTTTTCGCCTACAGCTTCCATACCGCGTGTGATCGGAACGGGTTTGTACTCGGCGTCAAAGTAACCCCTGGAAATATCCACGACAGCCAAGTATTTGAAGATGTTCTACACGAGGTTACTCGCGTAGTTCCGGCTCCACAAGCGGTTGCCGCGGATGCAGGTTATAAAACACCAGCCATCTGCAAAATGCTGCAAGAACAAGAGATTCGTCCCGTCCTGCCGTATACCCGTCCCAAGACGAAAGAAGAATTCTTTAAAAAGCATGATTACGTTTACGATGAGCACTACGACTGCTACCTGTGTCCGGCAAATGCCATACTGTCTTACGAAACAACGAACCGTGCTGGTTATAAAATGTATCGCTCGAATCCGGCAATCTGCCAAGCCTGTCCTTTCCGGACACAATGTACAGAGAGTAAAGAGGCAGTGAAGCGTATTAGTCGTCATGTTTGGGCTGAATGTGTGGAAGAGGCGGACCACCTTCGCCATACAGAAGAAAACAAACGGATTTACGCAGAGCGAAAAGAAACCATAGAGCGAGTTTTTGCTGATTTAAAGGAGAAGCATGGTATGCGGTGGACGACCTTACGAGGACTTAAAAGCGTCACCATGCAGGCAATGCTTGTTTTTTCTGCCATGAACCTCAAAAGAATGGCGACCTGGCTCTGGAAGAGAGGTCGCCCATCTGATAAATTCAATTTTGTATTTGAAATAGGGATAAAAAACATAAAGAACTCCCGCTACTGTAGTATTTCGCGGGACTTTGTCTTCAATCTGAGAGCGCCCGCGGGCGCTCCTTCTTTTATTTCTTTTTATGTTTCTTGTTCTTCCGGTACTAACGGGACTACCCGCCGGACGGCTTCAGGTTCCTTGCTCTCCTCTTGGGATTGCGTATGGTTTCTTGTTTTGTCCGCCTTCTCTATTTGGGCTGTGGCCTGCTGTTGGGCCTGAAGCTGCTTCTGCGTAATCTTATGCAGGACAAAGTAAGCACAGCCGAAATTACAGTATTCGTTCAAATAATCCTGAAAAAAGGCAATCGTTGAATCTTTATGAGCCTTTGGATGGTTCTCGCGGAAAAATCCTCTAAGCCTCAACTGATCATATCCCCAGTCGCCAACAATGTAATCGTAACGGTCAAGTACTTCGCTGTAACGGTTTTTGAACGCTTCCTGATTCCATCCGTTTTTGTGGTCCACTATCAGTACATAAGTCTTGTTGCCGATTTGAATCATCCAAACTCATCCTTTCCCATCCGGCGGCTGCCTAGAATCAGTTAGCTGGATTGCTGGCTGATTTCACCTGTTCATGAGCATGGTAGGAGCTTCGGACTAACGGCCCGGATTCAACATGTTTGAACCCGCGTTTCATTCCTTCTTCCTTCAGCTCTGCAAACTGCTCCGGAGTATAATATCGTTCTACTCGCAAATGTTTAACGGAGGGTTGTAAATATTGTCCGATTGTCATAATATCACAATTTATTGCACGTAAATCATCCATCGTTTCCAAAATCTCGTTCCATTCTTCCCCAACACCAATCATCAGACTTGATTTGGTCGGAATATCCGGCTGCATTTCCTTTGCCCTACGCAGGAGTTCCAGGGAACGTTCATACTTCGCTTTCGCCCTGACACGGTCAGAAAGACGCCTTACCGTTTCAATATTGTGGTTAAGAATGTCAGGCTTTGCATCCATCATAATGCGGAGGGAATCTTCATCTCCCATAAAATCAGGGATCAATACTTCCACGGAACAAAAAGGATTTTTCGATCTTACAGCTTTAATGCAGGCCGCAAAAATAGAAGCTCCCCCATCCTTCAGATCGTCCCTTGCTACGGATGTGATAACACAATGCTTAAGTCCCATTTGGACGGCAGCATCCGCAACACGGCCCGGTTCCTCCAGATCCAGTTCCGTAGGCATACCCGTATTAACAGCACAAAAGCGGCAGGCTCTGGTGCATATATCTCCAAGAATCATGAAAGTGGCTGTCCGATGCTGTGCCCAGCATTCGTGAATGTTGGGGCATTTAGCCTCCTCACAAACAGTATGTAGCGTTTTGGAACGCATCATATTTTTGATGTCTTTAAAGTTCTCGTTAGATGCCAGTTTGATTTTCAGCCACTCCGGCTTCCGTTCCAACGGTTTTGTCGCCATTTTATTCACCTTCTCAGTTTGTTTGCCTTCTCTCTTTGTTTAACCGGCGGTTACTTTGATTATTATAACACGAATAGGCAATCATGCCACTTGCATCCCCCGGACTCAGAATAAAGGATGGATAAAAGCTCCATCTTCGTGCATCTTATAGATACAAACTATATTTCTGTATAAAGGAAATGGTTGGAATGAACATGATGAAGCACCGGAAAAAAGCAACCGGTTTTATTGCCTTAAGATTTTTTCTGTGCAGCGTACTTCTTGTCTCCGTTCTTTGTTCCCCCGCCATTGCTGCACCATCCAGTGCCGAATCCCCCCCTGCCAAAACAAAATCAGTGAAGCCTAAGTTCAAGGACCGGAGAGCTTTACTGAAAGAGAGACGGGATATACTGGAGAAGGCATCATTAGCGACGGGAATACCTTGGACGTTACTTGCAGCTGTTGACCAATACGAGCGAACACTTCAGCTTTCCAGAAAGAAAAAGCCGCCGGAAAGCGTTATTGGCATAACTTTTCCGAAACTGGCTTGGGTAGGAATGATGAACCCCGATCATGAGGATACGAATCTGGTTTCCATCACTTTTTTTAATGGAGTTGGAAGGGACGGTTCAGGCGACGGGGTCGCGGACCTGAATAATGATGCAGACAGGCTTGCCGCTATGGCCCATCTTATAATCAAAAAAGGAAAAACCCCTGAAGATATGCGAATCGGACTCTGGGAGTACTATCAAAACACACGAAGTGTCGAACGAATCGAGCAATTTGCGAAGCTTTATGCTGCCTTTAATACTTTGGAACTCCATGAACATGCTTTTCCATTACCTATCACTGCGTCATACTCCTATCAAAGCACTTGGGGAGCTAGCCGCGGTTGGGGCGGATTCCGGATTCATGAAGGCACCGACATTTTTGCCGGTTATGGCGTACCTGTTCGTGCCACCTGCTTTGGCGTAATTGAAGTGATGGGGTGGAATAGATATGGAGGATGGAGGATTGGAATTCGTGATTTAAATAATGTGTATCACTATTACGCCCATTTGTCCCGTTATGAGAAAACATTAAAACCAGGGGACATTGTAAAACCGGGACAAAAAATAGGTCGTATTGGAAGTTCCGGATACGGGAAATCCGGAACATCCGGAAAATTTCCTCCTCATCTTCATTACGGGTTATACCGGGATAATGGTCTCGTAGACTGGTCGTTCGATCCGTACCCTTACCTGAAAAGATGGGAAAGAGAAGACTACAAGAAAGCTAAAACCAAAAACAAATAGGAAGAAGCATCTTTTTTACAGAAAGTAAATGGCGGGAAATGCTTCTTCCCTTCCTTATTTCGGCTTGCCTGTTTCAGGGAGAGTTATGGTCGTTCCTCCGAGTGAAGTGCCTTTTGTTTCCTGATCTGAACTGCTTTCCTTAGAACTACTGGGGTTATTCAAATTCGGAATGGAAATGTTCGGAGGTAAAATCTCCTTTGTATTCCCAACAGGATTTCCTTTGTTATCAAAATAGTACATGGGTACATCTCCAACGACCAGCGAATAGGATATCGGGAGTTCCGTTTCCACCATTTCCGCTTCGGAATCAAAAGGTATGATGATACTGAGTTCGGCTATAATGCGAATATATACTTCCACTAAAATCATATTGATGCCCGCATTCTGATAACGTGTGTTTACATCCACCTTAACGTTTCCCACAGGAAGAAGGCGTACCGGAATTTCGGGACCGAATGACGCTATGATAGGGCTCTCCATAGCCATTCCGAGAGGAATATGCTCCGGAATTTCCTTAAGCTGATTTAACTGGTGCTGAACAATATTAATAGCGTTCGAAGTTATTTTCATGTGCTCGGTATAATTCAGTGTAAATCCTTTTACTTTCCCTGTCGGGTCAGTTTTCCAATCAATCAGATTCTCAAAATTAGTTCCTCCTTTAGATATCTGGTCGGTAATAGCGGCGTTAATGGATTGGGTGGCCAGCTGTTTGATTCGGACCTTGGCCAGGTTCATCAGCGGGGGTTTCAGGTTGTGATCAATGAATATCATGGCTTGTATTGTAAAAAGTACAACAATGATCAATGCTATAAACCACCGCTTACGGCGGCTCTTCTTTGTCGGTGTACGGCTTTTCCACCTTCTCCTCTTCAAGTTGACACCCCCAGGCTCGTATCACGTTACTATCAGCCTATGCGGACGGGCGTAAAAAAAGAAGAAGTACCCTCAGTCGGGCAAACTTCTTCTTCAAACCGATCTCATTATATTTATTTAAGAAGATTATCAGCCAACGCAGCTTTTCCCTTCTTTTCGAAGCAATGCCTGATAATCAGCCAGGTGATCCGGACTTTCCCTAACCGGAGGAGATCTGCCATGTTTCCAGGTATAAGAAGCAAGGAGGCCCACGGATTCCCCAATATTCCACTCTGTTGGGTGAAGACGGTAACAGCCGTTTGATCGTTAGGAAACATCTCAAAGCGCTTGATTTTACTGGTGTCACTCGCATCCATGGCATACCAACTGAGGATAGGAAATTTAGACAACTTGGGAATATACCCTCTCCAGTACTCGTATATCTCCGGTTTAGGTATTACATAATGGCTATCCGGAATATAATCTACAACTCAAAATCACAGTTAACCCTTGCTTTGCGGCGGACAAGGCCGCCATAGTCCCTCCTATTCCGCCTCCGAACAACGATATTCGCATCATAATGCTGCATACGCTCCTCCCTTTTTCAGAATTTTGGGCATAACAGTTATGAGCTGGAATAATCACTCTTCCCTATTCTTATTCGGCCAGTTTTAACCATGATAACTAACTAGGTCCAAAGCAAGTTTAGCTGCTCCCAGTGCCCCCGCCCGGTTGCCAAGTTCCGCTGGTTTTACGGTTATATGAAGTCCGCGTTGTTCCATCTCCCTTTGCAAATCCGGCCACCAATAATCACTGGAATCCAGTACTCCCCCTCCTAAAATAACAGCCTCGGGATTAAGACCCATATGAATATTTTCCAAAACAAGCAGAAGATGAGTTATATACTGCTCCATCGCATACACTGCATCAGGATTCCCCCGCGTACATCCTGTATCCACTCGGCACCATCTAAATAGGGTTTACCTGTAAGGGCCCGTGCACTCCGGACAAGAGCTGTACCTGATAAATATTGTTCAATACAGCCCTTCTTTCCGCAATTGCAGGGCAGACCTTCAGGATAGAGTATTACATGCCCCCATTCCCCTCCGTTCCAATCGGTTCCGCGAACAAGACGCCCGTTCCACATATTTGCACCGCCTACGCCGGTTCCCAAAGTCAGCATAATGACATTTTCCATTTGTCTTCCTGCCCCCAGCCAAGTTTCCCCAATCAGGGCCGTATTGCCATCATTATCTACGGCAACAGGAAGAGAGTGCTCCCTGGTCACCCAAGCAACCAAATTAGTTCCCTGCCAACCCGGTAGATTATCAGTAGCAAACACCACTTCCCCGGTGTATAAATTGACTCTTCCGGCGGTTCCTATTCCGATTGCTTCCACCTGCTGCTCCGCATCTAGCAGCACCTGAATTAATTCACCCAGGTGCTGCAAAATCACGTCCCTGCCTTTTGCCGCATCGGTCGCCCGTTTATGTTCAGCTAAGATATGCCCTTCCGAATCCGTCACAACCCCTTTTAAAGAAGTTCCTCCGATATCTATACCTATCACTTTAGCCATGGTATATTCCCCTTCTTCCGACTTTTCAAAATGTTTGGCCTGAGATACAGGTCCAGACGCTTTGAACAAATCGTTGGGTTATAAGCTGCGGTCTGGTTATCGCTGATCCCACCACTACGGCAAAAGCCCCCAGTTTCAACATTTCAACTGCTTGTTCCGGATTAAGAATATGTTATGTCCCTCAGCTATAACCGGAGTGGTTTTCAACAGCTCCACTGCTTGTTTAGTTAGAACGGTTGCTGCTGCTATTTGGCTGCACTTAACGAAAGCGCTACCATTATCAAAAAGCAATCATCATAAAAAATTCCATTTTAAGTTAACCCTATCCTTATAGCATATTACAGAAATTTCTAAAAGATTTCTCTACTATTAATTTTATTTGTGGAGGTTTTTTTCTAATGATCAGATAACTAAGAAGCCATTTCATGGATGGACATCCAAGCGATCGATTCACATATCTTTTTCAAAACAAAAAGCCTTATGGCTTTTAGCTCTGAACTGACCCCTGTCAAGTAGACAGTGTAAAAAACAAAAAAAAGTTGTGGCACTAACCGTATCCCCGTGGTTGGTGCCATTTTCTATGCTGCTGAACTTAGAAGGTATTGCCTATATTCCAACGGCGTCATACAATTAAGTCTTTTCTGGTATCGACGAGTATTGTAGTAATCGATGTATTCTATCACGGTTGCTTCCAGTTCCTCATATGTATAGAACTTACGAAGATAATACATTTCGGATTTCATCATTCCCCAGAATGATTCCATTGGGCCATTATCTATACATCTTGATACCCTGGACATGCTTTGAGTCATACCTGCATCGTCTAGTTTTTTCTTGAAGATTTTACATGTATATTGGAAACCCCGGTCACTGTGAAAGAGGGGTATAGCGTCAGGATAAGTCATATGGGCGATATCAAAAGTTTTAAATACAAGTTCATTGTTGTTGGAATGCCCCACCACAAAAGAAACAATGCTTTTATCCGATAAATCAAGGATTGCACTAAGATAAGCCTTGTTTTGGTTGCCATACTTCATTTCAGTCACATCTGTGAGCCATTTTGTACCGAACTCAGAGGATTCAAAGTCTCTGTTCAAGATATTTTCCGCCGTAATTTCAGGCGTGGAATGGATGTAGTTTTTTCGCTTCCTGCGGCATACCGATTTAAGGCCTAGGATGCCCATAAGTCTGTATATTCGCTTATGATTGACAGTTAAATGGCGTTCTCGGTTTAGTTTAATGGTCATCTGGCGATATCCAAGGATGCCATCCTTTTCCTCGTAGGCATCTTTAATCATGGGAAGCAACGCTTTATTAAAGATCTCATTCATGCTTTCTTTCCGGTTGATCCATTTATAATACGATGAACGTTGGATCCCAATAAGATCACATAATTGACATATGGGATATGACTTCGTTTCATGGAGCCCGCGTATTGCAAGGTATATCGTTTCATACCTTACCTGGCTTAGAACCGCCTCCTTTCGATCTCGTCCAACTTTTTTAGCAAATCGATCTCCATCTGCTTCCTTCTGTTCTCAGCCTGTAACAGCTTATTCTGAGCCCTTAGTTTCTCCACTTCGGACATCTCATCCTCAGATTTTCTTTTCCCGCGTCTGTCCTGAAGTGCATCCACACCAGATGTTAAGTATTTATTTGTCCATGAATACACTTGCTGATAGGATACCTGGAATTTATCAGCTGTCTGGGCATAATTGTGTTGATGTTCAATGCAGAATCTGACGATTTCAACTCTCTCATCGTAAGTAGTTGTTCGTCCTTTTGTCATGATCGGCACTCCTCCCGTTCCGGAAGTGTTCAACTTCTCATGACCATTATACTTCAGAATCCAATCGCGCAATTGGCGGGTTGACTTAATGCCATATCTTTTACATATATCCATGTGAGAACCGCCGCCAGCCAAATAGTCCCCGACAGCTATTCTTTTTAACTCTGCGGAGTAAGATGCATTCTGTGATGTTTGAAGCAATCCGTTTTGGCCTAGTGACTGGTAAGTCTGAAGTCATTGCCTAACGGATGAATGGTGTACATCAAGAAGTGCTGCTAAATGATTAAGCGAATCTTCTCCACGTAAATACTTTTCAACAGCTGCAATCTTTTCTGATCCTGATACTTTTGCTTTATGGGACATGAAAAAATGCTCCTCCTTACAGTAAACAGTTTTATTATTTCAACTGTCTACCGCAAGGGGAGCATATCACTCCACAAGGCTTCTCCATTTATTCGATATCTTGAAAAAGAGGTGTGGACAAGTAACGTTCTCCTGTATCCGGAAGAATGGCAACGATGGTCTTCCCCTTATTCTCCGGACGTTCTGCCAGCTTACGAGCAGCATATACGGCTCCACCGGATGATATCCCCACCAGAAGGCCTTCTTTTCGGGCCAATTCCCGGGAGGTTTCAAACGCTTCCTCGTTGCGGATTTTCATAATTTCATCCACTACGGAAGGGTTATAAATTTCCGGTACAAACCCGGCCCCTATTCCCTGGATAGCATGCATGCCCGGTTTTCCCCCCGAAAGAACGGCGGAATCGTAAGGTTCAAAACCCACAATTTGAACAGACGATTTTTTCTCCTTCAAAAATTCCCCTACTCCTGTTATGGTGCCCCCAGTACCGACACCGGCAACAAAAATGTCAACTTTCCCGCCAGTATCGCGCCAGATCTCCTCTGCTGTAGTGTTCCGATGAACCTCCGGATTCGCGGGATTGCTGAATTGCTGGGGAATAAACGAATTTGAAATAGAATTGGCAAGCTCCTCTGCTTTGCGGATAGCCCCTCTCATCCCTTCAGATGCCGGAGTCAGCACTAGTTCTACCCCTAATGCCTGCAGCAGCTTGCGTCGTTCAATACTAAATGTTTCCGGAAGGGTAATCATAAGTTTATAACCGAGAGCAGCAGCAGCAAAAGCTAGTCCGATTCCGGTATTCCCACTGGTCGGTTCAATTATAACGGAATCTTTATTTAACTTTCCTTGTTGCTCCGCATCCTTAATTAGCGCGTAAGCGGTCCGGTCCTTTACACTTCCCGTAGGGTTAAAGTACTCCAGCTTAGCCACAATTGTGGCTTCAAGGTCGTAGAAGCTTGTATAGCCGGAAAGCTCGAGCAATGGTGTATTTCCAATAAGTTCAGTTAAGTTTTTTGCGATTTTAGACAAGGTGCATGCCTCCATTTGTTATGTTAGCATTTTACATAAGTTCCCGGTTTCATACGCTGCCGGGAAGCTTCAAACAACAATACAGTAGCTGCCATGGCTACGTTCAGGGATTCTGCATGACCCTTCATGGGTATGATCATGCTTTGCGTAGCCAATTCCCCGGCTTCCCGGGAAGTTCCCTTCCCTTCATTCCCTACGATTATCCAAGTTGGAATAGTGAAGTCGATTTCATAGCAGTTTTTCTCTGCCTTAAGATCCGTACACAGCACTTGGATTCCTGCTTTTACTGCCTTGGGCAGAAGATCTGCAAGATCCGCTTCTATAACAGGCAGATGGAATAAAGACCCCATGGTAGAACGGATTGCTTTGGGATTATAGATATCAACTGTTCCCCGCCCGAGTACAATTGCAGAAGCCCCTACTGCATCAGCACTGCGTATGATGGTCCCCAAATTTCCCGGGTCCTGAACACCGTCCACAACCACAACCAGATCCCATTCCTCTGCTGTAATTAACTCAAGGGACTGTTCACTCTTTCTGACTACAGCAAAGATTCCTTGGGGGTTTCCGTATCTGAACATTTTTGAAGAACGGCCCGGCTTACCCCGATCCAATCTGCATGACTGGAGAATTTTTTGTAAAGTTCATGGGGAAACTCCTTTTCCAGCGAGTACACTATCGTCTGTACAGGAGCATTTGAATGAAGGGCCTCCTCAACCAGATGGATGCCTTCTATCAGAAATTTTCCTTGCCTGTTACGGCCTTTTCTGTCTAACAGCCCGGCCCATTCTTTCACCTTGGGGTTACGAATGGAACGAATTTCATAAGTAGGATTCTGCATATTTACTCCGAATAAGATAATTCAAATTTCTTAAGGTCATCATTTTGCCCCAGCACAATTAAAATATCATTTTCTTGAAATGGTACCTCAACTGGTGGAGGGATAATCATGTTATGCCCGCGTTTAATAGCAATGACATTACAGCGGAAATGTTTACGCAAATCCAGATCCTTCAAATTTATACCGATCATTCTATGGTTCACTCGAAACTCCGCAATACTGTGGTTGGCTGATAATTCTACATAATCCAAAATGTTAGGAGATACAAGATGGTGTGCTACGCGGGCCCCCATATCCCGTTCCGGGTAAATGACCTTGTCCGCTCCGATTTTGCGAAGCACACTCCCGTGAAGGTCATTCACTGCTTTAACCACAATTGTGGGAATTCCCATTTCCTTTAGAATTAAAGTAGTCAATATACTGGCTTGAATATTTTCGCTAATGGCAACGACAACCACATCAAAGTTGCGGATACCCAAGGCACGGAGCGCTTCTTCATCTGTACAATCAGCCTGAATAGCGTGTGTCACCACCGATGACATCTCTTGTACAGGGCTTTCCTTTTGATCTATCGCGAGTACATCAAAACCGAATTTAGTCAAATTCTGGGCCACGCTGGAGCCGAATCTGCCCAGTCCAATGACGGCATATTGTTTTTTCATAAGCCACCCATCCTTATTTCTCATGTTCCCAAAACTCTTTGTATTATACCACAATTGCACTATAAAATTAGTATTTCCTATCCGGCATGAAATTGGGAATCCTGCGCATCCTAGAATTAGCAGGACAAGAAGAACACAACAAAGCGAGGGTTTCATATGCCGATTCAACTGACTTTAAGACAAGCAATTATGCAGCGTATGAAAGGTAAATCGGAAGAAGAACTAAAAGAAGTCATCAACGATTCCATAGGAGGACAAGAGCAGGTGCTTCCTGGACTTGGTGTTCTCTTTGAAGTGATTTGGGAAAATGGCAATCCGGAACTTCATGAGCAATTAGTGCATACATTGGAAGAACATTTGAAATAGACTCCTGCAGGCAGCCGGGGCTAGAAAATTTATGGCAAATATAAAATTAGCCCTCAGCCGGCTGCATCTTCAAACTGGCAAAAGGGGTTGCCCTCGGATTTTTCTATAATTCCCCCCGTCTTATTCAGCCGCATGTTTTCCCATTCTTGCTCCACAATGGCCAGAATATCTCCGTAGGTTTCAAAAGGATAGCAAGGAATCGTTAGAAAAGGAAGAATCCGGTCTCTTAAGGGATACCGGTCCTCCCAGGTATTATATGACTACCGGCGGAAAGCGCGTTTATATCGGATAATCTTGGAGAAAATCCGCTTGTCCTCAAAATGTCTGAATATATACGGATCCGGGCATGTATTAATCTCCAAGATCCACGGATAAAGCTCCTGATCCAGTGCAATATCGACCCCTATATCCCGGATACCCTTGTATTGGGAATGTAGTGCCCTGGCAGAGCAGACACCGATTTCCTTCAGCAGTTCCATCATCTCCAGAAGTCCGGCAGCATCCAGATAAGACGCAAGCAAACATTCCACCGTTTCCAGACGCCCCCCATTGTGTACATTAGTGACTACCTTGCCTTCCTCGGCTACTCGGCCGATTATTCCTGTAGTCTCCCATTTCTTCCCCGGATTCATTTGTACCATCACCCGGAAGTCGAAAGGGTGATCCTGGTACTTGAGAAGACGGATCCCTTTTTGGACTAGGTAACGCCGTTTTTCTGTCTGATTGAGCAGTTCTCCAAATAAAACCTCCACATCGAAACAGGAATTTGAATCTTTCCCCAAATGGTATATATAAGGCTGCTCAGGATGTCCTGGATTCCACTCCACTTTAATAACCCCGTTTCCGTAAGTTCCTATGTCCGGCTTAACATAGATCATGTGATGACGGTGAAGCATCCATTTCAGTGTTTCGTAACAGAACGGGTATGTTTCCGGTATATGAGATTTTACCCTGGCATCTTGCAGAACCGCCTGTGTTTTAACCCATTTGCTCAAAACATGACGGCGAACGGGGGTTTTCATACTTCTACCTCCCCTCTTTGAAGCCTTTCTTCGTAAAGACGGCTCAGTTTAAAAGAAACATTCTCCCAACCGTATTTCCGGTTTACCATCCGTTTGGCCTCATTTCGTATTCTCAGTGCTGCGGCAGGATGATGATAAAGCAACCTGATGTATTTGGCAAATACCTCCGGTTTATGATAATCGTGAACAAGGAAACCCGTCCTTTGATGGCGAATCACCTCTTGTATCCCTCCATTTGCTGAAGCGATCACCGGAAGCCCGGACGCCATAGCCTCAACATTGACCAGACCAAAAGCTTCGTGTTCCTGGGAAGGACAGATCAGACAGTCACCCAGCCAGTACAGCCGGTGCAGTTCCCTATGCGGTTTCACACCAAGGAATGTCGCGGGAACACAAAGCTGGGCTGCCAATTTCCTAAGGAAACTTTGATAACCCGATTTCAAGGCCCCGCCAATGATAACCGCATGTAAATCAGGGATAACCTGGCGGGCCAGCCGGATTGCCTGAAGAAACACAGGGATTCCTTTTCGGGGAATTAATCTGCCTACGAACAGTACATTGCAGGTTGATTCAAGTCCGTATACTTTTCGGATTTCTTGTTGTTCATGAAAGGAAGGCTGCCGGAAACGGGATAAGTCTGCTCCAAGAGCTACCTTTTCTATTTTAGGGTACAGAAGGGGGCAACGCTGCACCAGTTCTTGTTTAAGGGAAATGCTGTTCACTATAAGGATATCCGGTTTGGAAAGGATGCGGTTCCCTTCTTCCGGCCGGGCCGATGAAGGTACATAGGTTAGGGAGTGCAGATAAAGGGAAACGGGAATATGGGGAAGCTGGTCTTTAATGACAGCCGCAAATTTGGGTCTGTTATCCACTTGTATAAGATCGAACGGCCTTGTCCTGAGTTCCCTCAGCACAGCCTCCAGATAAGATTTGCCTTGAACTCTTCTTATGGTCAGGTTCCCCTCCTGGGAAACGGACTGATACTTGGGGTGTTTGCGGCTGATGACGGTAACGGCATGACGATCTGCTAATCGCTTGGCAATTGCGTAAATGCAGATTTCTACGGAACCTCCCAATAGAGGAGGGACGGGAATTTGTTCTGGAGCGACGATGGCTACCCTCATCTTCGAAACCACCTTCCGGCAGGGATATTTTAACATATTAGGATTTCCACTTAATTGTGTGGGCCCTAGTTCGCGCCAGTAATCTCTTCGAAAAAACGGCTTCGCTATTTGATCTCCCAAAAAAAGCGGAAAACCGCTTCTCCACAAGGAGAGGGTTTATCCGCTGTAAGGGTCAGTTTATAGTCTTAATCCTACGGCGCGCTGTTGAGAAATTGGGCTGTCGGATTTTTCTCCATAGAGGAACGGAGGGCATATTCGCTTTCAAACAGAGCGACATAGTTCCCTTTCTTATCCTTAACCAGTTGGGAGTTAATCCTGAATTTTCCGGGATCAATATTTTCATCCACAATCCAGCGTGCAAACTGGAAGGTAAGACAGTGAAGCTGAACATCTACCCCGTACTCATTACGCATCCGGTGCTCAAATACTTCGAATTGGAGCTGTCCTACAACGCCAAGAATTGTTTCGTCAAAAACTCCGGTAGAATGGAATACCTGGATAGTTCCTTCCTCTGTCAGCTGGTCAATGCCTTTTTGATATTGCTTGTGCTTCAGCGCATTCTTTACGGTAACCTTGCAGAACAGTTCCGGAGAGAATGTCGGAAGTTCGTCAAAGACGATCTCTTCCTTTTGGCTGAGGGAATCGCCAATCCGGAAAATCCCCGGGTCAAACAGCCCGATAATATCACCCGCATACGCTTCTTCTACAATATCCCGGTCCTGGGCAAGGAACTGCTGCGGTTGGGAAAGTTTTATTTCCTTCCCGTTACGCGCATGTTTCACGGACATTCCCCGCTGGAATTTCCCTGAACAAATCCGCAGGAAGGCAATGCGGTCCCGGTGTGCCGGATTCATATTAGCCTGAATTTTAAAGATATATCCGGAAAAATTCTCACGGGTAGGCTCAATAACACCTACGCTGCTTTTTCTCGGTTCCGGTTTAGGTGCCAGTTGGAGGAAATTTTCCAGGAAAGTCTGGACGCCGAAGTTATTGATAGCACTTCCGAAAAATACAGGTGTAAGCTCGCCTTTCATCACTTTATCAAAATCATAAGGGTCACCTGCGACATCCAGCAGTTCAAGCTCCTGACAAAGCTGTTCATGCAGATGCTCTCCGGCAATTTCTTTTACTAGCGGATCGGTGTAACTTTCCACTTCCCTAACTGCAATCTCATCGTGATTATCACCCTGAAATAGCTCGACACGGGACTTCTGGCGGTCATAGACTCCACAGAAGCGCTTGCCGGAGCCGATCGGCCAGTTCATTGGATAGGAACGAATCCCAAGAACCTGCTCCAATTCCTCCAGCAAATCGAACGGGTCTCTTCCTTCCCGGTCCAGCTTATTAATAAAGGTGAAGATAGGGATACCTCTCATGCGGCAAACCTGGAACAGCTTGATCGTCTGGGCCTCTACCCCTTTAGCGACGTCAATCAGCATCACTGCGCTGTCAGCTGCGGTTAATGTCCGGTAAGTATCTTCACTGAAATCCTGGTGGCCGGGGGTATCCAGAATATTAACCTTATGACCTTTATAATCAAACTGCATTACACTGGAAGTTACGGAAATTCCTCTTTGTTTTTCAATCTCCATCCAGTCTGAAGTGGCAAATTTATTCGCTTTTCTCCCCTTTACGGTACCCGCCAGCCGGATCGCACCTCCGAATAACAGCAGTTTTTCCGTCAGCGTAGTTTTCCCCGCATCGGGGTGGGAGATGATCGCAAAGGTGCGCCTTCTGACGACCTCAGCTTCAAGTTCTTTTGAAAGTGGTGTACTCATTGTTCCGTCCTTCCTTAATCCGTTTCACTTGTTTGGCATACTTCATTTTTTCTCATTGTCTTAGTATATCAGATCGGACCCATGAGTTAATACCACCTTTATTTACAGTTTCGTTACTTATTGGATAGGAATGGCCCATTCAGCTGATTCAATCCAGCTTTGCTTATCATGCGCACGCCCGCGGATGAGCACCTTATCTTTAAATACCTGTACATACAGGCTTTGGGCTTTCTCCTTGTCGGCCACCTCAAATTTGGTATTCATGACTTTCCCGAGAGAGGAATTATGGAAATAATGGAAAGTTTCTTTCACATAATGCTGGGCAGGCCCTTCCAGATCCTGATGCCTATGCCCGCAAAACACAAATACATGCTTGTAAGGCTTCAAAATTGCCCTGAATTCTTTGGCCATGATTAGCTGATGCGTCCCGCCGTCGCGGCCTTTGGGAGGTAGGGGCTGATGGGTCATTACGAATATGGGCCTGTCGTTTTTGTGCTGCTTCATTTGCCCTTTCAGCCAATTCATCTGCTCATCAGAGTACCAGGCGCCTTCGCCTACTTCCGGCTTTTCCTGTATGTAAACCTCCTGGGAAAGCATCAAAAAGGTAATGCCGTTCAGTTCCGCTTTATGATAAGGTTTGTCAGTCCGGAAATACTTCTGGAATCTTTCCCTCGACATCTTGTCCGTCTTGCCGTTTGGCATGTTTTCCCGGTTCCAGCTGCCTTCTTTGTCCAGCCATACATCATAAAAGTTATGGTTGCCCAAATTAGCGTGGATTGGAGGAAGTTTGTATTTGCCCAAAATACGCTGCAGTTCCTTGTAGTCCTCTTCACTACCGCCATCCGTATTATCTCCCGTTAGAATCAGGCCGTCAAAACGGGTTCCCAACGCCTTCACATCTTTCAATGAAAAATCAAGATGTCTCGCTGCCTCCGAGCCTTGGCTTACGTGCAGATCGCTCATCACAAATACACCCAGAACCGATCCGTCATCCCGGACAGGTATTTCGGGTTCCGTCCCCTCCGCTTCTCCTTCAGGACGTTAATATTCAATGTGGTACGAAGCCATTTTCCCAGTGGAATAAAAGCAAAGCTTGCGGCAAGTACAGCAAGAAAGGCAAGCATCCACTTCAAAAATGAACGTCTGTTCAAATTTCGCCCCCCTTTCATCCAGTCTTTTTCATATCTGTTCGGTTTGTCTTCCTATTATAGCTTGTTTTCCCGTTTCGTTCATCAAAAAAAGCCTCCGGCAAGTAGCAAGTACCGGGGCTCTCCTTATTTCACTTCTTCGCGTAGTATCCATTTCATATAAAAATTGCGGGCTACCAGGAAATACAAAGTCTGAAGCACCCAGTAACAGCCTATTACAATACCGGCGTATAGCCAGACATTTCCCATCAGATTGTTGAGTGTTTTCACAGCAAATAAGGTATGAACCGTTCCTACCAGGCAAGGGATAAAAAACATGATTCCCACATGGGTGCCAACCACCCTTCTAATCTCTTCTATCGTCATCCCGACCTTCATTAACGAACGGAACTTACTCCGGTCATCCTCAATTTCCGTAAACAGTTTAAAGTAAGTGATGCTGCCTGCCGCAAGAAAAAACAGAACACTGATAAAAAGACCAATGAACATAACTAGGGTACTGATTTGGGTTACTATCTTATATGTCTGCACCCTAAAATGAATGTCTCTATCATGCTTTTCGGGAACAATCTCACTGATTTTCCTAACAGTATCCTCTCTTTGTTTCCAATTTTCTAGCTCATAAGCATAATATATATATTGCCCATATTCCGGTGTTTGCCCTCTCCAGGCTTCATAATCCTCATTGCTCACGATGAGCAACCCGCTCACGAGTATCGGGGCGAATATATCCTGTTCTATTTCTTTTTCAATAGTAATTATAGATCTCCAATTGTCCGATGATATTTCTACCTTATCGCGAGGTATGTACTGGTTAGTTAACCCCATATCCGCAAAAACGGCATGTCCGGGAGTAATTTGGAGACCGGGTTTGCTCATCAAATCAGCCACCTGATTATACGAATCCTCCGAAATAACCATCGTACTGGTGCCTTTTGCTTTCCTCATCCGTTCGGTCTCAGACAATAAATTCCCATGAAGTAGGGGGATCTGCACTTTATACAGGACGTTTACTTTATCTTCGGCCAAAATCCGTTCCACTTGTTTCGGGTCAATGACATCATGAACGCCCCTGCCTTTTTCAAGAAAGGCAATGCTTTGCGGATTATGGGAAAGTGCTTGGGCCAACAGGATTTGAAGACCAATATATACGCTAGCCGTTGCTGTCAATACTACCGCGCTCAGCATCGTAACGGTGAACAGCATTCTGGCATTATCCTTGATCTTGTACAGCAGTTGGGATACCGCAATCATATTAATACGGCTGTAAAAAAAACTTTTCCTGTTTTGCAGCCCCTTCAAAATCAGTATACTGCTTTGAGTAAATAAAAAATACGTTCCTACAATAACAAGAGAAATGAAAGGAAAAAAGTAAATCCCCACTGTTTCAATATTAGCTGTGTAAGCCATGAAATAACCTGCGGTGATACAAATAACAGAGAGAGCAACCAAAACCCAGGAAAATTTAGGTATTGTTTTCGGTTTGGAAGCTCCCTGGATAAGATCGATAATTTCAGATTTTTTGATCCGAAACAGCGAATAAAAAGTCTGGAACAGAAACAGCCCCAAGAAAAGAAAGGCACTGAACCGCATAGCCTGATAAGGCCAGTAAAACGCAATCGGCTTATCCAGCTTTAAAAATTGGGACAGGATCATAAAGAAAAGTTTACTGAATAAAGTACCCAAACCCAGTCCCGTCCCTATAGCAGCAAGAGAGATTGCCATATTTTCCAGGAAAACCATTTTCCTGATTTGCCAGTTAGTCATGCCGAACAGAGTATATAGTCCGAACTCCTTTTTCCTTTTCTTTAAAAAAGCCGAGTTGGAATACAGGATGAAGAAGAAAGAAAAAATGAAAATAATCACGTTGCATATCGTCATTATTAGGGAAACCATATTCGTTATGGAAATGGAAATTAAATCCGTTGGCAAAGCCTCGGCAGATTTAATCTCAGGGTGCCAAATAAACGCCGTATACATATAAAAAACCATGACCGAAAAGACACTGCTCAGAAAATAAGCGCTGTACTGAACCCAATTCCCTTTGATATTCCTAATGGCGAACTGACGGAATGTCATCGAAATTCCCTCCGAGTACACTTAACGAGTCCAGGATCTGCTGATAAAATGCCTGCCGGTTTGCCCCCCGCCTCAATTCCGTAAAAAGCCTTCCGTCCTTGATAAAAATGACCCGCTTGCAATAACTGGCGGCAAAAGGGTCATGCGTTACCATCAAAATGGTGGCCCCCATCCGCTCGTTCAAGTCCCTAAGCTGCTCCATTACATCTTTAGCCGATTTGGAATCCAGGTTCCCGGTCAGCTCATCGGCAAACAAAAGGGCCGGACGATGGATCATGGCCCTGGCTATAGCCGTCCGTTGTTTTTGTCCCCCGGACACTTCATACGTACGTTTATGTAAGATGTGGGAGATTCCCAGCACATCGGCAAAATGATGCACCCTTGTTTCCATTTCTTTCACCGGAACCTTGTCAAGCACCAGTGGAAGAAGAATATTCTCCTTGATCGATAAAGTATCTATCAGATTAAAATCCTGAAAAATAAACCCGAGCTCTCTGCGCCGGAAAAGGGCAAGTTCCTTGTTCTTAAGCCCAACCGGATTTAATCCGTTAATCAGAACATGTCCCGAAGTAGGTTTATCAATTGTCGACAAAATGTTGAGAAGGGTCGTCTTCCCGCTGCCGGAAGGCCCCATGATGCCGAGAAATTCGCCTTGTTGAATTTCCAGGTGAATATCGTCCAGCGCTTTATAAGTCATTCTGCCCCTTGTGCTATAAATCTTGGAGATTCCTTCTGCTTTTAGAACAGACTGGCTCATGTCCATTCCTCCCGTACAAATAGTTATGTCCTAAGTATAGCCGATCGGGAGCTTCCTTACCCATCGATCCAGCTTTCATTCCCCGTTCAAATCTTACATTCTTGTCACCTTTTCGGCAAGCCTCCCCTTCTTTGAAAAAAAGCAGACTGCCGGGGCAGTCTGCCTTTTTGTAGACCAATGTTTATTTGGAATTGTTCTTTTTCCACTCGTCAAATTGTTTTTGCATTTCCGTAATGATTTTATCGAGACCGGCATCTTTATACTTTTGTATGGCTTTTGGCAGGTACTCGTTCGGATCAACAGAACCTGTATAAAGCATGGAGCTGAACTCTTTTTGTACGTTTTTCACGGCAGCCATTTCATTTTTCACCGGAGCTACGTCAAATGCAAATCCAAGAGTCGGAGCATCCTTGGAAGATTCATTGAATTTCTTGAATTGCTCCCATTTGTCTTTAGGCTCGTCCTGATGCAGGTAAGTGATCATCATATTACCCAAAGCAAATCCCGGCATTTGATAACGTTCTTTCATTGCAGGCAGATCTTCGATTGTAGTATCATCGACCTTTTTGTAGTGCGTACCTTCAATACCGTAGTTAATCAGGTTGCGGAGGTATGGATCTGTGTTCAGAAGTTCAATGAACATCATAGCGCGTTCAGGATCTCCGGATTTTACAGAGATCGCATGCATAGCACCTGCGGCAGATTGCGTAAAGATCGTTGGTTCGTGCATCGGAGAAGTTACGATCTCGTAACCTGCGCTGCGGGACCATCCTTTTTCGGCGTAAGGTTGAGTAATTTCACGGTCAACCAGCCATTTACCCGTTTTGATATTATCAATGGATTCCAGTGTCGCTACATCTTGACGGAGGTACCCGGCTTTGTAGTACTTATGCATAGTTTCCAAAGCCTGCTTCATTTCAGGTGTTTCGAGAGCATTGACGATTTTGTAATCTTTTGTATCCAAATACATTACAAACGGCAGGTCGTCACCCATGATGTAGTCAAATGGAAGATCCGGCTTAAATCCTTTATGAACGGCAAGCGGAGTCAATTCCGGCTCTTTTTCTTTGATCGTTTTCAGAAGAGGCTCAAGATCCTCCAGTTTATGCACATTTTTGTAATCCAGGTTGTATTTGTCCACATATTGCTTATTAAAACGCCATACCCACTGTTGCCCGAGTTCTTTGTTTACCGGAATGGCATATGTTTTACCGTTGATTTTGGTCCCTTGCAGGAAGCGGGGGTCCAAAGCGGCTACTGTGCCTTTTCCGTATTTGACAAGCAGGTCATCCAGTTCCATGAAGGCGCCTTTTGCTACGTTTTGGCGGAAATCGTTAGACCAGGAAGCAGTGAAAGCGATGTCATAAGGCTCACCGGAAGCCGTGATAACCTGCATTTTTTTATCATAGTCACCATAGTCGATCATTTTCATTTCAACTGTGGCATTCAGCTTTTCTTTCGTGTATTCGTTGACTTTCTCCATAACCAGTTTATGGTCTTTCTGTTCAGGACCAATCATGTAAATTTTTAGATTATAAGGCTTTAACTTGCTGGGATCAATCTTGCCGTCAGCGCCGATCGCATTGTCGGAACTGCCGCCTTCTGCCGCCTTTTCCTCTTTCTTTCCGCAGCCGGCGAGTACGATGGACATCACCAGGCTGAGTACTAAAGCAAGTAGAAGCGTCTTTCTTGCTTTCATGTTGGAAGTCCTCCCTTTTTCTATGTCATTTAATCTTATTTAAACCGGCGCTTTCCACTATACCGCAGAATAAAGCCAGCGAAAAGCGCGCGGAATAAAATACGGCTTTGGTAAGTTACCCTTTAACTGCTCCGACAGTAAGCCCCTGTACGAAATATTTCTGGAAGAACGGATAGGCACAGGCAATCGGCAGTGTAGCCAGAACTACCATCGCCATCCTTACACTTTCCTGAGGAAGTGTGGCTGCCATGTCCTCAGTACCAGGCAACATGTTCGAGTTAGCTGTAATAAACTCCATCGTGTTTTGAATTCTCATCAACATGGATTTCAGCGGTACCAGATTAGGCTCGTCAATGTACAGCAAGGCATTAAACCAGTCATTCCAGTAACCGAGGGTACTAAACAAACCAATTGTCGCAATACCCGGCAGGGAAACCGGAAGTACAACCTGAAGGAAAGTCCTGAATTCTCCTGCACCGTCAATCTTGGCAGATTCAATAATGGCATCCGGTACGGTTGTCTGAAAGAATGTCCTCATTACCAGAAGGAAAAAAGCGTTCATGGAAAGCGGGAGAATCAGGGCCCATATGGTATTTTGCAGGTGCAGGAATTGGGTTACCACAATGTAAGTCGGTACCATTCCCCCGTTAAACAACATCGTAAAGAAAGCAAAGAAGGTAAAGAAATTACGATATGGGAAACTTTTTCTTGAAATGGCATAGGCATACATTGTAATCATGGCCAAACTGATCAGCGTGCCGATAACTGTAATTAATACGGTCACCCCGAAAGACCTTAAAAGCTGATCTCCTGCTTCAAAAATATATTTATAAGCAGCGAGGCTGAATTTCTCCGGCCAAATGCTGTATCCTTTCACTGCGAGTACTTTCTCATCCGTAAGGGAGATCATGATTACGAAGATAAACGGAAATACGCAAATCAGTGCGAAAAATCCGATGGATAGATTCAAAAACAGATTGGATATAGGTGAAATTTGGTGCGGATCACGCCGTTTCTTTTTCTTACTTGGCTGAACCATGTCTTTAACTTGCAACGATGATGACTGAACTTCTGCCATCGTCCTCACTCCCTTCCCTAGAAGATGGCGTTATCTTTATCTATTTTGCGGATAACCCAGTTGGATGAGATAACCAGAATAAATCCGATTATGGATTGGTATAGACCTACGGCTGTCGACATTCCAAGCTCACCCATTGCAGTCATACCACGGTATACGTAAGTATCAATTACATTAGTAACGGAATACAGAGCACCCGAGTCACGTGGAATCTGGTAGAACAATCCGAAATCCGCATAGAAGATACGGGCAGCCGCCAGAATGGTGAGCATTATCATCAATGGCTTAATCGCAGGCAGCGTAATGTGCTTAATCTGCTGCCATTTTGAGGCACCGTCAATCATGGCTGCCTCATAATATGATTTATCAATTCCGACAATTGCAGCAAGATAAACCACGCTGCCGTAACCGGTTCCTTTCCATAAATTCATAAAAGTAAGAATGTACGGCCACCATTTGGATTCACTGTACCATTGGACAGGGTCCCCGCCGAACCAGATAATGATCTGATTGATAACTCCCTTATCTACACTCAGAAAACTGAACGTGAAGTAGCCGATAATAACCCACGAAAGGAAATAAGGCATAAACATTCCGGTTTGATATACTTTTGCCAGTTTTTTATTTATCAGCTCGCTTAAAGCAATAGCAAGCCCAACCGTACAAATCAGTCCTACTATAATGAAGATAAAGTTATATACCAAGGTATTTCTCGTAATAACCCAGGCATCGTCGGTGGCGAACAGGAATTTAAAATTATCCAGCCCTACCCATTCGCTGTTAAAAACGCTTGCAAAAAAACCATCTCTGTGAATTTTATAGTCTTTAAACGCAATCACCGTTCCCAGGATTGGGAGGTATGAAAAGATTAAAAACCACAAAGCCCCAGGCAAAATCATGAACAGAAGCACTTTATTTTTATTTAGCTTTTTTAGAAAAGTAGGCATTCTCCCGGTCCTCCTTCATCCCCTCTGCCTTTCCCCAAATGCGGCATAAAACCGCTTACAATAAGTCGCTTTAGCCCTGTACGGTAAACGCATACAGAAAGCGCCTTCAACCCCCATTAAGTCTTTTTTATCACTCGCCCCTTGTGATACTTCTATTGTGCACCCGGAACAGAGAATGGCGAAAGTTAAAAAAACCTCGCTTTGGATGGACAAATCAAAGAAAGCGGGACAAGGCAGAACATTTCCCGCAAAGCAAGGCAAATTTCCCAGATTTACATTAGCAGTGACAATAAAAAAACGGCATAAATCTTCCAGGATACTCTCCATACTATAAGTTTTAAGAAACACCATACATCTTTCTCAGTTCTGTCGGAGATACACCCACATATTTTTTGAAAATCCGGTAAAAGTAAGTCGGGTCGGTGTAGCCAACCCGTGCGGCGATTTCATTCGTCTTCAGCTCCGTTTGCAGCAGCAAGTGTTTGGCTTTTTCAATACGAAACGTATTTACATATTCCGAGAAGGTCATCTCCATTTCTTTTTGAAAGAGCTGTCCCAAATAATTCGGATGCATATCCATGCTGTAGCTCAAGGTTTTCAGGGAGATTTCCTCCGAGTAACTCTGCTGGACCCGGTCCAGCATTTGTCTAACAGCAGGACTGACTTCCTGCTCCTCCTCAGCCAGATGATCAATGACTTCCTGCAGTATGCTGTCCACAAAATCCCTCATTTGTTCGAAGGTATGGATACGGAACAGCACGCTGAACAGGTGGCTGTAGTCGGCATTCTTCTCAATATTCTTGGCGATCAGTATCAGTTTGATGGCAACATTATGAACATCAATCCGCATCCGTCCTTCCCAAGAAAGCAGCTTTTGGAAGGTCTCCTCGATGAATAAGGTAACCTCCTGTTTATGTCCGTCAATGATTAAGTTCGTAAACAAATCATAATCAATCGCGGGCATGGTCTGAACCGAATCCGAAGCCGGCAGGTGGTCGATGTCCAATACCGGATACCCTGGCTGCACAAGCCAATTGTGAAAAAGCCCTTTTGCCTCATCATAACTATTATGCACCTGAGTATAGGCGGTCTGCCTGGAACCAACCGTGATCCCCACATGGTGGCGCAGCCTGTTCCATATCTCCAGCTGGATATCCTTCAGGATTTCGTGAATCCGTTCTTTCTCCTTATCAGCTTCCTTTCTCCCCCCGAAGATCAGGACAAGATCATAGTCCGAGTCATAGAAGCAGATAACGGATTCCTGACTGTTCACTACTTCACGGCTAACCAGATAGGCCTTTACGACAATCCCGTAATACTCATGTCCTTCCTCAAGTTCCTCATCAGGATCGGATAACAGCCGTAAAACTGCAACAGTATAAGAATCATAGTCAAGCGGTATGCGGAGAATTTGCGAACGGTGGTTCAGTTCTTCCTGGCTGATATTGTTGGTAACCCATCTGCTTAAAATGTTCAGCCGCAAAATATCCCGGTCTTCCTGCCGGGAATAGGGAAGGCTCATCTCCTCTTCCCATTTTTCGTTGATTTTAAGTAAAGTGGATTCCAATTCTTCAATATTAATGGGCTTCAGAATGTAGTTTTCAATTCCTAACTTCATGCCCTGTTTTAAATAATTGAAATCATGGTGCCCGCTTAAAATGATAAACTTCATTTTTCCGTGAATCAGCTTCATTTGTTTAATCAGTTCAAGCCCGTCCATTTTGGGCATGCGGATATCTGTAATCAGCAGATCTACCGGATGATCTTTCAGAAAGGCAAATGCCTTCTCCCCGTTTGAATCATGTCCAACGACTTTAAGTCCAAGCTTCTCCCATTCCATAATCGTCTGCAAACCTTCCAAAATGAACGGTTCATCATCCACAAGAAAAACGCTACGCACGGTTATTCATCTCCCTTACTGCAGGTATGGTGATTGTCACACTGGTGCCTTCACCAATCATGCTGTCTATATCTACTCCATATTGAATACCGTAAAAAATCTGGATACGTTCATGGACATTTCGAAGCCCGATGGAAGCAGGCTCGTCATTTCTGCTATGATCTGCCTCCAGCAAGCTTTTGCGGAGCTGGCGAAGCCGGTTGGGCTCAATGCCGCTCCCGTTATCACGGACTTCTATCTGAATGGCATCATCATATAATCCCGCGAAATGCGAATCAGATTATCGTCCCGTTCCGGCAAAAACCCGTGAACTACATAATTTTCAATGGCCGGTTGAATGAGCAGCTTGATTAGTCTATATTGGAGCAGTTCATCCGGTATATCAATATCATAATCCAGGCGATTTTGATAACGGATGCGAAACAGGTCCAGGTAGATTTTACAGTGCTGAATTTCATCTTCCATAGTCACAATCGTTTTCTTCTTTACTGAGTTCCGGAATAGCGTGGCCAGAATGTAAATCATGTCTCCTACATCCCTTGCTCCCTGAGAAAGAGCCCTCATCCGGATCGCTTCCAGCGTATTGTACAGAAAATGGGGATTGATCTGCGATTGAAATGCAATCAGTTCCGTATCTTTCTGTTTCAGTTCAGAACGGTAAACCCGGTCAATATACAAATTCAGCTTTTCCACTATGTCATTAAAGCTGTGGGCAATAAGCTGAAGCTCATCCTCCCCTTTTAAAGGTATCCGTACGGAAAGATCCCCCCGGCGAACCTGAAAAATCCCCTCCATAATAATATTAACGCGTTTGGAAAAACGCCTCATGACAAAAAAGGTTGCGGCAAATGCAGTCATGATGCATAAGGCTGTGATCAGAATGACTACTTTCTTAATACTGCCCAATTCTCCGGATAATTCGGACTTCGGCATAATGCCCGCTACAATCAGTCCTTTGGCACCCGATAAACTAATCTCCACTTTGGAGGGTTCGTCCAGATTGACCCAGTCATTGGTACTTAGGAGTTCTTTCATATAGGGATATTTTCGGCCTGAGTACTTGCCGGAAGAATCAAAAATCACTTCGCCACCGTTATTTGCGATCAGAATGTACCCTTTATCATTGTCCGATTTACTGTAAGCTTGCATAATCTTTTCGGCATTAAATGAAAATACTAGCAAACCAAGATGCTTAAGGGAATTAGGATCATTTATATCTTTAATGATGGAATAAATATGTTCGCTTTTATTGATTTCGTGGCTGGCCGCAGGCACCGATAAATCATCCCATACCACTTCATTATAGCTGAAGCTGCTGCCCCGCAATTTTGATAGCGCTTCCTTTTTATCGCTTCCAATTTGGTCCTTTTTAAAGAGCTGCATGTTTCGTCCTTCGTAGAGATAAAAAAACTGCTGTTCCGTCGAATACAAAATCATATTCTGAATGTCCGGTTCACGCTCCTGCAGAGATTTCAAAAACAGCTCGGCAGTCTGCATCCGGAATGTCGGGGATCCCGCTTTCTCAATGTACCGGTCCAGCCTATTTTTGATATAGGAATCGTAATCCAAACGGAGAAACAGCATAAAATCCTGCATCAAGGACGGATCATTATACACTTCCTCCATGATGTTTTGTACCCGCTGATATTTTTCATTCATGTAGGAACTGACCATCTGGACTTTCTGCGAATTCGCATTCATCTCATTTTGCATAATCGTGGTCTCGTAGTGGCTATAAATAAAAAAGGACAGTACCATCAAGGAGCAGATAGTAATCAGCATGTAAATGACGAGAATTTTATTGAACAGACGCTGTTTCATGTAGTTGCGGTAAAAATGCCGAACAGTATGCATCGTTCCCATTTCTCCTTGGCGAGCCCGGTTATATATAATTTCCACTATCCATTTTCAGTCTGAAGAGGCATTCTGTCAAGGAAGGAAACTGGAACCGGTTTATTCCCGGTTATTTACAAGACCAGGTATTCAGGCTATAATTGAGCCATCCCCAACCCTTTTACCCCCACAAGCAGAAACAATATCGCCATTGTATTTGCAGGCGGAACAGTTTTATGCTTATCTTTTATAAACAAAAGGAAACAACCTTATTATTGTAGAGACAGAGGGTTTCCTGCCCGAACACATAAGTCCTCGCCCCTTGAATTATTTGGAGGTTCTTATGCTGCTCACTACAAACAAATTAGCTTCCAGATTATGGGAGCTTTCGGAATACCGGTACAGAGACCGGATTTCCATCCCTTCTTTTGATTCCCAAGTTGACACACAATGCGAAATTGCCGCCACTCCTCCTACAGAGGGACCTTGGTCCAGCATGGAAGTGGGAGATACGTGGAAAGGCCGGGACCTATATTTATGGTTAAAAGCTTCCGTAAACGTTCCGGCAGAATGGGCCGGAAAAAATATCGTAGGACGGTTTGACTTCGGTGAGACGGGTGCCGGTAACAACTCCGGCTTTGAATCCCTGTTTTACTATCAAGGCAAGCCTTATCAGGGTGTAGATTCCAACCACACCGAGGTATTCTTCCCCGCCGAAGTCGTGGGAACCGAGCTAGAATTGTCCTTCCGCCTTTGGTCAGGTTTAGAAGGAGGCGGTGTGAAGAAAGACCAGACCCACGGCATCCGTTTGGCCGAACTTTGCTGGCTGGACGAAGCTGCCGATGATCTGTACTATACGGCAACCGCTGTGCTGGAAACCGTGAAAATCCTGAATGAAAATGAGCCTGCTCATATGCTTCTGCTGAAGGCGTTTGACCACGCATTCCGCCTTATCGATTGGAGTATACCAGGGTCGGAAGCGTTTTATTCTTCCATTGAATCGGCCAGAGACCATTTGCATCGGGAAATTGAAAATATGGAAAAAACAACGCCGGTAAACGTTACCTGTATTGGTCATACCCACATCGACGTTGCCTGGTTATGGCGTTTGAAGCATACAAGAGAAAAATGTGCAGGTTCTTTCTCTACCGTACTGCGTCTGATGGAAATGTTCCCGGAATATGTCTTCCTGCAAACACAGCCGCAATTGTATGAATATGTGAAGCACGATTATCCCGAAATCTATGACAAAATCAAAGAGAAAGTCAAGGAAGGACGTTGGGAAGCAGGCGGAGGGATGTGGTTGGAAGCAGACTGCAACCTTACCTCAGGTGAATCCCTGGTACGCCAGCTTCTTATCGGCACCCGATTTTTACGTGAGGAATTTGGAACGGAATGCGACTATTTATGGCTTCCCGACGTGTTCGGCTACAGCTGGGCCCTTCCGCAAATTTTGAAAAAATCGGCAATCAGTACCTTCATGACGACCAAAATCAGCTGGAACCAATATAACCGCATGCCCCATGATACATTTTTCTGGAAAGGCATTGACGGGACCGAAATTCTGACTCACTTTATTACGACCCCGGAACCATGGTCCGAGCCGGGTTCCTGGTTCTATACCTATAACGGACGCATCATTCCTAAGACGGCAAAAGGAATCTGGGACGCTTACCGCGACAAGGAAGTGAACCAGGACTTGCTGCTTTCCTACGGCTATGGGGATGGCGGCGGCGGCGTTAACCGTGAAATGCTTGAAATGCGCAGACGCCTTGACAAGCTTCCGGGCCTGCCTAAATTGAAAACCGGAACAGCAGGGGATTTCTTCCGCAAGCTGCAGGAAACCGTTGCGGGTACGGACAGTTATATCCATCATTGGGACGGCGAATTGTATTTGGAGTATCACCGGGGCACTTATACCAGCCAGGCCTATAACAAACGGATGAACCGCAAGCTGGAACTGCTTTACAGGGAAGCAGAATGGCTTAGCGTATGGAAAAGCCTTCTTGGAAACAATTTCTCTTCTTACAGACAGCAAGAACTGACAGAAGGCTGGAAAATTATTCTCCGCAACCAATTCCATGACATCATTCCGGGATCTTCGATCCGGGAGGTGTATGAGGATTCTGCTGTTGAATATGCAGAAGCGGAGAAAATCGGATTATCCGTACGAAGCCAAGCCGTAAAAAGCATCGTTAACGGAACAGACGGCCATGTCTGCACCATATGGAACAATGCACCGTGGAAAGTCTTCCAATTGGTAGCGATCCCCGTTGAATCCGGCATGGAAAAAGGCAGATGGCTGAATCAAGATGGTGAAGAGCTGGTTTCCCAACTTGAAAACGGGACATGGATCGTGGAAGTCACTTCCCTGCCTTCGATGGGATACACTACTATCCGTTTTGAAGCGGAAGCGGTGAAAGCAGCAGCTCCCCTTCCGTTTACCATTCACGAAAAGGGTCTGACTACTCCTTTCTTTGAACTGGAATGGAACGAACACGGACAACTGACCCGCTTGTACGATCTGGAAGAAAAACGCGAGATCCTTGCCGCTGGAGCGAAAGGAAACGTTCTGCAGCTGTTTGAAGATAAGCCCCTGGCCCACGAAGCATGGGATATTGATATCTTCTATCAGGAAAAGATGTGCGAAATCACGGATTGCAGGAAAATCGAAGTAATAGAGGCTGGACCGCTCAGAGCAGTTGTCCGTCTGGAATGGAGCTATATGAACTCCTCCATCAGCCAGCTTATGATTGTCCATGCTCATATGCGCCGGATCGATTTTGTAACGGAAGCAGACTGGCATGAGCAGCAGCAGCTGCTCAAAGTAGCTTTCCCGGTCAACGTCCGGGCAACAGAAGCTACCTATGACATTCAATTCGGCAATGTGAAACGTCCTACACATTGGAATACAAGTTGGGATTATGCCCGCTTCGAAAGCGTAGGACACCAGTGGGCCGACCTGTCCGATCGCGGATACGGCGTCAGTCTGCTCAATGACTGCAAATACGGTTACGACATCAAAAATAATGTTATGCGCCTTACCTTGATCAAGTGTGCGAAGCATCCGGATCCGGAGGCTGACCAGGGGCAACATATATTTACGTATTCTCTTCTTCCTCACCAAGGAGACTGGCTGGCCGGCAATACGGTACAGGAAGCATGGGCGATCAACAATCCGCTTCACTTCACTGTGGGTCAAGCTAAACAAGAAACGGTCTCCCTGCTCAAATTGGCAGCGGAAGGCGCTATGATTTCTGCCGTGAAAAAAGCAGAAAACAGCGACCATATCATCGTTCGTGTATATGATTACTCCGGATGCCGGAAATACCATGAACTTTCCAGTGATCTGAATATCATTTCCTGGAGAGAATGTGACCTGATGGAAAGGCCTGACGGGGATTTACAGGAGGGATCCTCTATATCCTTTGTACTGGAACCTTATGAAATTAAAACATTTGAAATAAACATGAATGCGTAAGGTAACGCCAACACCCAGGTGTCCCCGGGCAAGAGCTATTCAATGTCCGGGGACGGATTTTTTCCATATTATTTTTGCAGAAAAGAGGTTAGTGACATGACTTTACCAAAAGCCGTGCAGGACTGGCTGACGCTGGCAGAGACCCGTCTGGTTTCAGAACCAAAGCTGCTTGCCATGTTTAGACAATGTTTCCCGAATACCCTGGAGACTACTACGAAGAAGCTCGATGACGGAACTTCTTTCGTTTTTACCGGGGATATTCCAGCTATGTGGCTGCGCGATTCCAGTGCCCAAGTGAAACACTATATCCCTCTTGCCGGACAAGATAAGGAGCTTCAGCAGATAATTGAAGGCTTGATCAAACGCCAGATGATGTACATCACAATGGATCCTTATGCCAATGCATTCAACGAAACATCTAATGACAAGCGTTGGGAGACGGACCTGACAGAGATCAATCCATGGGTTTGGGAACGCAAATATGAGCTGGATTCCCTCTGCTACCCCATTGAACTCAGCTATTTGTACTGGAAACAGACCGGAAGAACCGGAATGTTCGATTTTACCTATCAAAGCGCGTTAAGAGCTATTCTTCGTTTAATCGGTACGGAGCAGCGCCATGGGGAGAAATCCGACTACCGTTTCGAACGGACAACCGGTCTGAAAACAGATACACTCCGCAATCAGGGTAAGGGTATGCCGGTAAATTATACCGGAATGACCTGGTCCGGATTCCGTCCTAGTGATGATGTCTGTACTTTTGGTTACTTGATCCCGGCCAACATGTTTGCAGTAGTCGTTCTCGGCTATGTGGAAGAGATCGCCCGTGACGTTTTTGGTGATCCTTATTTGGCAGAGTTTGCAGCTGAATTAAAAGAAGAAATCGATTACGGCATCCAGACTTACGGAATCGTAAACCATCCGAAATACGGAAAGATATATGCTTACGAAACAGACGGATTTGGCAATTACAATCTAATGGATGATGCCAACGTTCCGAGTCTTCTTTCAATTCCTTATCTGGGATACGCGCCAAAAGACGACCCTATCTACTTAAATACAAGACGTTTTATTCTCAGTGAGGAAAATCCTTATTTCTATCGGGGAAAGGTAGCGGAAGGAATAGGCAGCCCGCACACGCCTCCGTGTTATATTTGGCATATCAGCCTAACGATGCAGGCACTTACCTCTACAAATGAGCAAGAAACGGACAGACTCATACAGATGCTGCAGGATACGGATGCGGGTACAGGCTTTATGCATGAAGGATTTCACGTGGACGACCCCTCTAAGTTTACACGTCCCTGGTTTGCCTGGGCCAACAGCTTGTTTGGAGACTTAATCAGCAGCCTGATCCGGCAAGGCAAATGGTCTTAAACATACGTGTTTATATTTCAACATTTTTGCATAAATAGAAACCAAAATGATCCATTCATCAAAATGTAGTTACAATATATGGTTTCAATCGAAGGATGTAAAATACTCATGCAAAAAAGGAGTTGGAGAAGATGACTAGAAAGAAAACCGCCCATCTGATCTCCCATACCCACTGGGACCGCGAGTGGTATATGCCGTATGAATATCATCATGTGCTGCTTGTTGAACTAATGGATAAATTGCTGGAAACATTGGACCATGATCCGGACTACCGTTATTTCCATCTGGACGGACAGACGATTATTCTGGAAGATTATCTGCAGGTACGTCCGGAGCAAAAAGAAAAGCTGGAGGCATACATCAAGGAAGGCCGCATTCACATCGGCCCGTGGTATGTGTTGCAGGACGAATTCCTAACAAGCAGCGAAGCCAATATTCGCAATCTGTTAATCGGTCATCGTGATGCGAAGCCATTTGGTGTTATTTCCAAATCCGGCTACTTCCCGGATTCCTTCGGAAATATGGGCCAGGCCCCGCAAATTCTGAAACAGGCGGGTATTCATGCCGCTATGTTCGGACGTGGAGTAAAGCCCACTGGCTTTAATAACATGGTGGGTGAAGCCGGCACTTATGAATCTCCTTATTCCGAAATGATTTGGAAATCTCCTGACGGCTCTGAAGTGCTGGGTATTCTCTTTGCCAACTGGTATAGTAACGGCATTGAGGTGCCAACGGACAAGGAACAGGCCAAACTTTACTGGGATAAGAAGTTTGCGGATGCCGAAGCGTTTGCTTCAACCCCGCATTTGCTCTTTATGAACGGCTGCGATCACCAACCGATTCAAACTGACCTGCCTCAAGCTTTGCGAACAGCCTCCGAGTTGTACCCTGAGGTTGAGTTCAAGCATTCTAATTTTGATGAATACGTGGCAGCACTGGAAGGTCAACTTCCTGATGATCTGGTAACGATTGAGGGGGAACTGCGGAGCCAGCACACGGATGGCTGGGGAACGCTGGTTAATACCGCATCCGCCCGGATCTACCTGAAGCAGATGAACCAGCAATGTCAGACTTTGTTGGAAAAGGTCGCAGAGCCTCTCGCTGCCTTCGCCCATTTGGACGGAGAACTGGATTACCCGCATCATCTTTTTACGTATGGATGGAAGCTGCTCATGAAGAATCATCCTCATGACAGCATCTGTGGATGCAGTGTAGATGAGGTGCATCGGGAGATGGTCACCCGCTTTGAGAAAAGCCGTCATGTGACGGAGCGAATCGTAGCCCAGAGTACCGAGGCTATTGCAAAAGCCATTCATACAAAATCTGTAGCAGCGTGGACAGACAAGGCCATTCCGTTTATTGTCTTTAACACAACAGGTTGGGATCGCACCGGCACCGTTACCGTGGATCTCATTACCGCTAAAAAATACTTCCCGGAAGGCCCTACGCCGCAATCGCTTGCTAAAGAACTGCAAAAACAGTCAGTAGAGGGATATGTAGTATTGGACGATCAGGGGGCCCGTATTCCGGCAATAATTGAGGATCTGGGTGTTCACTTTGGTTACGAACTGCCCAAGGGCCGATTCCGTCAGCCTTATATGGCTCGTAAGGTAAAAGTCATCTTCCAGGCAAAGCAAGTTCCTGCATTGGGATACCAAACATACGCCCTTTCAACTGACTCCGGCTCAGTTGAAGCCGTTCCAGATCAAGTTCAGGTGCATGGAAACACCATGGAAAATGGGCTTCTTCATGTAAACGTCGAAGACAACGGCAGCCTTACAATCCGGGATAAACGAACAGACCGCCTGTATAAAGGCCTGAACATCTTTGAGAACACAGGTGATATCGGGAATGAGTATGTGTATCGCCAGCCTGAAGGGGAAGCTGTTCTGACTACCAGCAATCTGAAGGCTGAGATTCATGTAATAGAACACTCCCCTTTCCGGGCCGTCATCCAAAGTGTACTGAAATGGGAGATTCCAGCCGGAGCCGATGAATTGTTCGAGCAGGAAAAAGGGGAGCTAGTACTGTTCACTGAACGTAAGGCACAGCGCGTACAGCAAACCGTTCCGCTTGTACTAACCACCCGCTATATCCTGGAAGCAGACAGCGGCCTTGTACAAGTTCAAACCAGTTTTAACAATAAAGCCAAAGATCACCGGTTACGGGCTATATTCCCGTCCGACATTAAAGCAGAGAAGCATTTCGTTGATTCTATCTTCGAGGTAGCCGAACGGGATACCAAACCTGCCGCTGAATGGACAAATCCGAGTAATTGCCAGCACCAGCATGCTTTCGTCAGTGTTTCAGACGGCTCCCACGGCCTCACAATTGCTAACAAAGGGCTGAATGAGTATGAGGTGCTGCAGGACGATAGGGGTACGATAGCCGTTACTTTGCTCCGTGCTGTATCCGAACTTGGGGACTGGGGAGTTTTCGAAACTCCCGATGCCCAGTGTCTTGGGGAACATATGGTTGAATATGCCATAATTCCGCATGCAGGAGACGGTATATCTTCCGGGGCCTTCCATGAAGCTTACCGGTACCAGATTCCATGGACTTCCGTTCAGACCGGCCTTCACGAAGGAACGCTTCCTTCCAGCCATCAGTGGCTGTCCTGGAAAGAATCTCATCCGGCTCTTGCTTTCTCTACATTAAAGATGTCCAAGGAAAGCGGAGATCTTATTGTTCGATGGTATAATATGGGGTCGGGCCAGGCTCAGCTCCGGTTAGTCCCATCCTTTGGCATTAAAACTATCTATAAAAGCGATGTATTAGAACGCCGTTATGAAAAACTAGCCGGTAACCAGCATCTTATTGAAGGGTATAAGATTGTAACGTACGCTTATCAATTCTAAAATTATCTGTACGAATAAGGCTGTCCTATGGTCATAGAAAATGACATGAAAATGCTCCCTCCCTCACAGCAGCAGGTTTTATTTTTTTACCTGTCTACCTAAAGGGGAACATATCAATACCGGGACAGCCTTATCTGTCATATTTTATTTTCCGCAGTATAAATAAAAAACTTATTTCAGGTTAGCTCCTGATATAAAGATCCTGAATGGAAGACTAGTGAAATCGTCGTTCCTTCACCCAACCGGGATTCGGCCTTGATCCCGTGTCCCAGTTTTTGGGCAACCTCCTTCGCCAAATACAGACCCATACCGGTTGATTCAGCCACAATGCGGCCATTTTCTCCGGTAAAGAAAGCATCAAACACTCTGGGCAGATCTTGTTCTGCAATCCCGATTCCTTCATCCGTCACGCTCAGTATACGGTCCTCTCCGTCTTTTTTCATTTCAATCGTTAACTGTTTTTTGCCCGGTTTGTTTTTCGAATACTTGATGGCATTAGTTATAAACTGATTCAGCATAAACGACATCCATTTCTCATCTGTCTCAACGCTAAACTTGTCTGTCTCACAAATCAGCTTGGGAAAAATGGAATAACGGATACAAGCCTTTTTATTCTGATTAATGACGGACCGGGCAAGGCCTACCAGATCGACCCTCCGCGGATGAAGATCCAGCTCAAACTTTTCCAGCCTGGCTGTATGCAGCATCATCTCAAGCCCATGGGCAAGCCGTTCGTTCTCCTCTTCAATACTTGAAAACAGGGCTTTACTGGCCGGCTCCTGTACATTTTCTTTGGATTGCTGAATCACCAGATTAATCACCGAGACAGGAGTCTTCATATAATGGACCCACTGATTGGTAAAATGAAGGTGCTGCATCTGTTGATTTCTATATCGTGTCAGTTCATCTACGAAAAGCCTGTATTGATTATTTATTAAATCCTGCATGAGCTGCTGTTCATATGTTACGCCCGAACGGACATTTATTACAGACTCAAGCTGCGGATCTTTGTCCTCATGAACGCGGTTAATTTCCTCCAGAAAGGGCCTTTGACGAAGGTAATCGTATACCAAAGCAATCCCAAGCAGTACCGTTGTCATCAAGAAAACATAGACCATGCTTCCAACAGTTACCGTCTGCTTCATGGAGAGTAAATCCAGCCACACAATGAGCAGTACAACGGCCACGGCAATGAAATACATCCAGACATAGACGAGCCGGTCCAGTAAAAACTGCTTGAATTTCATGTGGTTACTCCTTTATCACGTATTCTTTCATTCTTTTTCTTTATTACTCCGCCCAGCTGACTCTTAGGCGATATCCTTGACCTCTTACCGTTTCAATTGCTTTGGTTATTCCTATATCCTCCAGTTTTTTACGAACACGAGTTACATTAACCGTCAATGTATTGTCATCGACAAAGTCTACATCATCCCAAAGTGCCTCCAGCAAATCTTCCCGGGATACAATCTGGCCTACCTTCCTTGCGAGGCAATCAAGAAGCAGACATTCGTTTTTGGTCAGTTCGGTTTTCTGCTCCTTCCATTCCAGCACATTTTTGGAACGGTCCAAATGGAGCCCCTCCAGATCCCATTCATCTCTCGACTGTGATTGGACGGCATATTCTCCATATGTGCGCCTTAGTACACTTTTAATTTTGGCCAGGACGACATCCAAGTGAAACGGTTTTGTTATATAGTCGTCTCCCCCGTTTTCTATAGCCATCACCTGATCCATCTCTCCTACCCTTGCAGATATGAAAATAATAGGGACATTAGAGATGGAGCGGATCTGGCGGGTCCAGTAAAATCCGTCAAACCTGGGAAGGTTCACATCCATCAATACAAGCTGAGGGTCGGTCTCAATAAAATCAGATTTAATATCTTCGAATTTGGTGCTTCTTCTGACATCATATCCGTATTTTTCTAATGTCTCCTTTAATATTGAAGCAATTTTATTGTCATCCTCGACTATAAAAATCCGGTACATGCAAACACTCCCCTTATCCTTACTGATATTTCAAAAAAAGAACCGCACAGCCCGGAATAGAAATTCTTCCCCTGTGCGGTTCCTAAAAGCCGTACTCCAGTTGCTAGCCTGATATCAGGATTTAGAAGACTTAGAAGGTGTCATAACCCAGTTTACTTCACTCTCCTGCTGACCGTTTACCGGCCACCATTTAAACCCATCGTCAATCAGCAGCTTGTCCGCTTTTTCCGGACCCCAGGAGCCTGCAGGATAGAATTCCATATCTTCACTGCTTTCACCCCAAGCTTTAGCAATCTGGTCCACATACTGCCAGGCATGGGCAACTTCATCCCAACGGGTAAAGTAAGTGGAATCTCCACGGGCCGCATCGTATAACAAACGCTCGTAAGCTTCAGGAGTATTAATGCCTACCTGGCAGCTTTGGCAGAAGTCCATGGCAATCGGGACTATAACTCCCTCAGAACCCGGCCTTTTCGCGTTCATTTTGAGGTAAATCCCTTCCAGCGGATTCACCCGGAAGACAAGCAAATTCGGCTGCAGGTTATGCTTATTCGAAAGATATACATGGTCCGGAATATTTTTGAATTCCACAACCACTTCCGTTGTCTTAACCGGAAGCCTCTTGCCTGTGCGGATGTAGAAAGGAACACCTGCCCAACGGAAATTGTCTACGAAGACTTTCGCGGCAAAGTAGGTTTCGGTCATTGAATTAGGATCTACCTTCTCTTCTTCACGGTAACCATTCAGCGTTTTATCTCCATTTTGTCCACTTACATATTGCCCGCGAACAACATGTTTCCGTACTTCTTCCGAAGACTGATATAATCTTAAGGAACGGAGCACCTTTACCTTCTCATCCCTGATATCTTCCGGATGCAGGCGGCTTGGCGGTTCCATAGCCATCATGGCGAGCATTTGCAGCATATGGTTTTGTCCCATATCCTTAAGTGCTCCTGCGTGATCATAATAACCTCCGCGATCTTCCACACCAACAGTTTCACTCAGCGTGATTTGAATATTGGAGATATATTTATTGTTCCAAAGCGGTTCGAAAAAAGCATTCGCAAACCGCACGATCTCGATATTCTGTACCATTTCCTTACCAAGATAATGGTCAATGCGGTAAATATCATTCTCTTCAAATACATGCCTTAGTTCCTGATTTAATTGTCCGGCAGAAGCCAGATCGTGCCCGAACGGTTTCTCAATAACGAGACGATGCCAGCCATGTGATTCCAAAAGGCCCCCCTTTTTAATATTATGGGAGACGTCTCCGAACAGTTTAGGAGCCAACGCCAGATAAAAAAGACGATTGCCTCTAGTATCAAACTTCTCGTCCATTTTTTCCGTCAAAGTCTTTAGCTCACGGAAACCATCCACGTTATGGATGTCTAAGGATTGATACTCGAAATGATCCAAGAAATGGGCCCAATCGTCATCTTGACGGACCTTGTAACGAGAAAATTCGTTAATGGAATTCTTGACATCCTGACGAAACTGTTCATTTGTACGGGGCCGGCGTGCCAGACCAATCACTGCAAAATCATGCCCTAACTTGCCCTCCCGATACAAACTGTGAAACGCAGGGAATAATTTCCTTTTAGCCAAATCTCCGGTTGCACCAAAAATTAAAAATACAGCTCCACTCATTTGTCATCATTCTTTCTCTGAAGTTTGGTATCTCTAGCATACTCTAAATGAACACCAGGATTCAACTTTTTTCAAGTGACTATAGACATTCGTCCAGACGTTTCTAGCACATGTGGAATAAGTTAGTACAGAATCATATCGGAGGTGGGTTAAGTGCAGCGCATATATCCGGTTACTAAAGAAGCCTGCAGACCTCATTGCGGTAAAATGGTCATGCTCCTTATGAAAGACGGAAGCGAAATCCACGGTCATTTAAGCCGAGTGGAGGGTGGGTGTCTAATTTTAAATGAACCACCCGGGGTTGCCACGACAAAAGCATATAATGGAAAAAGGAAAGCTGCCAAGGGGGCTATGAAAACCAAAGCATTGGGAACCCCTCTGTCGGGTAGAGGGTTCCGTTTAGGTCGTGGTTTTGGTACCAGCCTTGCCCTGGATATTGCTTTTATAGCCGCTTTATTTGTAATCTAAACACGAACACAAGGCGCCGGGATATTCCGGTGTCTTATTATTTATAAGGGATTTTCCAATTTGATTTCTTCCTTTCATAATGTTCTCTTTTCCTGGTTTTTTTACACCTTGACTCTCCATCAAATTATTTAAGATTCTATTACCGGACCCATGGAAGGATTTTATCAGATCAGTAATCAGTCATGCTTTAATACAGGAGAGTTGACCGGTTTCTCATAAATTAGGCCGGATCCCAAGGTACGGAAATCCGGCTTAAACGGAGGAACCCATTTCTTGGAGTTTAGGGCAGGCTATCTTTTCAGTGCTTTCTTTTTAAAATTCTGGTAGGTAATGGCGGCTCATGATGACCCAACTCTTTATATAAAATGTAACATTCGATACCCGGAATAAAGCCTGAAACCGTGTACCCTTTATTTTCGTAAAACCGAATTGCCTTCGTATTTGACTTATCTACAAACAGGCCAATTCGTCTCATTTTTTTATCATGGGCGTACGCCTCAGTCACATTCATTAAACGGGAACCGATTCCACTTCCTTGATATTGTCTATCAACAGCCAGCATATCAACCAGAAGTTCCCTCTTGTTCTTTAAAGGGACAACATTGATAAATCCGCAGCAGGCCTTCCGACCCTCCTTTGCAATCCAGGTTATACCCCGGTTTAGTCTGGACCGGACCTCCTGAAACCCGGTTGTTAGGCTGGGATTCGTTTTCTGGGCAAAAGGCAGGAGTTCCTCTAGAATTAGACGATAAATCCATCTGTCATCCTGGTTAGCGTTCCTTTTTTGAATGTCCATTCCCGTTTTCTCCCCAAAAGCATTTTATATACTATATGAAGGAAGAAGAGAATGAACCTATGTATATGTCTTCATTATTTCTTGTGTTTTTTACTCATTTGCCACATAAAATAAATACAAACGAGGATAAAAAGAAGGCCTATAAGAACCTGGGTCATATTCATCCACTATGCTCCTTTAGTTAACTATTATTCTATTGTACGTTTTTTTTCTTTTCAACGTCAAATTGGTTCTACAATTAAGTTTCAAAAGCCATTCTAAGAGGGTGTAGATTATCATAGAACCAAATATATAGGGAGGAGGAAGCAGAATATGCGGGGATATGCCCCAAATCCGGTCTATAAAAACCAGTCTTTTTCCGGTAAAGTTTGGCCTGTTTCACCTGTAGAAAACCGAAATCCTTATAGAAAAGTTGCCGACCTTTATGAATATAAGGAAAGACCCGCAAGCCGAATATGCTGGCTAAGCTGACAGATTCTTGCCCTGTTGTTTTAGCATAAATAAAGCCCTGCTTTTCAAAAAAAGCAAGGGCTTTTCTGTATTAAGAAACGATTCCGTGTTTAAACGCATAAATGGCAGCTTGTGTCCGGTCCTCTACACCTAACTTTTGCAGTACATTGGTAACATGGAATTTTACCGTTTTAACACCAATGAATAATTCATCCGCCACTTCCTGGTTGGACTTTCCGGAAGCGATCAGCCGCAGCACTTCCATTTCCCGTTCAGTTAAGTCCTCGTGGGGAGCAGATTCCGGTTTAGGCTGGCGGAAACGATTCATGATCTTAGTGGCTACCTGGGATTCCAAAATCGGCTGACCTTTAACTGCGGCCCGGATTGCCTGTGCTATTTCCTGAGCCCTGGATGTTTTAAGCAGGTAGCTGAATGCACCGGCTTCAAGGACCGGATACATTTTCTCATCGTCCAGGAAACTGGTCAGCACAATCACTTTGCATTCCGGATATAGCTGAAGCAGCTTACGTGTCGTTTCAATGCCATCCATCCCTTCCATTACCAGATCCATCAGCACTACGTCGGGCTTATATTCTTGGGTAAGCCGTATCCCTTCCTCGCCGTTACTAGCTTCCCCCACGACCTCAATGCCATCCTCTGTTCCAAGTACAGCGGCAAGACCAATCCGGACCATTTCATGATCATCGACAAGCAGCACTTTAATATCTCTATCCAATGTTCATCCCACCTTCAACTAAAATTGGCACCCGAATCTCGATGCGTGTTCCTTTCCCAGGTGCAGTAATAATTTGAAGGGAACCGCCAATTTCGTTTACCCGTTCTCTCATCGTGTGAAGTCCATAAGAAGCTTGCTTCGTATTATCAATTTCAAAACCAATTCCATTATCACGGATAGATAATCTTAGCCCATCACCACGATGATGAAGTTTGACTTCCAGTTTTGAAGCTTTGGAGTGCCTCAAAGAATTGGACAGGGCTTCTTGTACGATTCGGAATAAGTGGTCTTCAATCCCTTTAGGAAGACGGATTTCCTCATCAAGGTCCTCAACAATTTCAATAGGAACCTTTGCTTTTAATTCCTGCAGCAATTTGTGTAAGCCAACGGCAAGAGGGTTTCCTTCCAAATGAACGGGCCTTAAATGAAGCAGCAAAGCCCTCATTTCAGACTGTGCCACCGCAGACATCTCCTCAATAAGGAAAATTTGCCGCTGTGCTTTATCAAAATCTTTATCTAGTGTCCGGAGGGCTGCTGTTGCCGTCATGGAAATAGCAAACAACTGCTGGCTAACCGCATCATGAAGTTCACGGGCCAGTCTTTGCCTTTCTTCAACAATGGCCGATACCCTGGCCTGTTCGGCAAGTTGGGCATTATGAGTAGACAAGCGTTGCAGTGAAGAAACCTGTTACTGCCATTTTTTGGTAATCCGTTCCAACTGCTCTCCTAGCCGTCCGATTTCGTCTTCACCAAGATGAAAGCTGGGGAGTACAAAATTCCCCTTTTCCATCAAAAGCATCGTTTCCGTCAGAGCTTCCAAACGCCGAGTAATCCTATTGCTGTACCAATACCCGTAAACAGCTCCTAGAAGAGTGGCAATACCCAGAAGGATCAAAGCCACCTGAATGACTTGGATCCATGAACTAAAAGGTTTCAGGAAGCCTGCCGTATAAAAGAAATACATAAAAATACCAAGCAGGATCATAGCAAGCAGGATCGATTCGGCCATGTTTCTCCAGATCATGTTGGTCAATCTTTTTTTGTTTTTTTCCACACAGCCGAACCTCCTCTTTTAGAAAACACGTACCTGAATATCTCCTACGAGATAAGAAAGTACAAGTTTCACCTGCTGATCACTCGTTTCATAATTGGGAGATGTCCAATTTACTTTATTCCATACACCCGTTTCCTTTTGGTTATAAACGGAAGCCTGCCCTATCATGACTGAAGCAGAAACCGAAGCCCCAACATCCTCCGGAATAATCAGATTAACATTACCGATTAATCCTTGAAGCACTAATGTCGTTTCTTTTTGCTCCAAAATAGCTGTTGATAAATCCATATTCAGTTCCCCGATCACAAACCAGATACTGCTGTCTCGAAGAACCCAAGGCTCAGAACCAAGGCGGATACTGTCAATGACTCTTTGTCTTTGTTCATAACGCTCGTGCCTGTGAAGCTGCTGCGACTTTAAATAGAAGTATCCAAGAGAAATAAAAATGACGGCAATGAGCAGAAAAATCCGATCTCCAAATATAAAGAAAACGCCGATTATTACCAGCAGATATCCTTTTTTATCTGCCTGAGACCAAATACGGTATATCCCAAACACTATGGAAGCAAAGGCAATGACAGAAAAAAAGCCAACCTGGCGTTCCAAAATTAAAAATATACCCGCTCCAATAAATAAAAAAGCGGTATTTCTTTTCCGTCTAGCGGCGGACTCTTCCTTTTCCATGTCCCTGCCTCCTTCCTGTTTGGGTCATCAGATAAACAAGCATACCATATTTGAAGGATGCCTCCAAGATTTTTTACATAGGTTACGGGAAGCGTTCACCGGTTAAAAAACGAAAAGATTATGTTTCCTCTTGAGTGTACACGAAAAACCAAAGTCTCCCTATAGACCAGCGGCGGTGCTTCCCCCCGACCAAAGTCGGGGTTCCCTTACAATCCCAGCCCTCTTCCTTCATATTCTTCTTCTATAGCGGGCATATTAGCCATGGAAAGGAGGGGAAGTTATGCCGCTGAATTATGCCCGCAAAATCGGGTTATGTATATTTATCTTCCTTATATGTATCGCTGTTTCACCTGCAAATGCTCAAGAACCAAAAGAGCCCCTTATTCAAATTTACAGCTCGGAAAAACAGCAAGTTATTCAAACGATTCCCATGAATGAAGAAGTCAGAGAACAAGTAGCCAGTTGGTTTAGTACAATAACAGGTATCTCCCCTAAACTGAAAATAGATACTCCCAAAGGATTGGCTATCCGGTTTCCTTTGGATCCCCCTCTGACTTTTTCAAACACATGGGTCCCATCTGCGCATGCTAAGGAAGTTTTCTTGCTTTTGGATCAGAGTCAAAAAGAGCCCCCTATGCTGCTTGTATTTACAACGGATCAAAGGTCTCATGTTTTTACTTTCAGTCATAATATTCAGCCTTTTTTGCATAAGAACCGAATAAGAATTCACAAATAAGGAATAAGGAATTCCGCTTGCTTAAAGCAGAAATAGGAGAAAAGCGGAATTCCTTATTCTTTCCGCCTACTGATTTGGCAGGAAAATAGGATGAGTCTGGTAAAAGAGGCTAACCGCCAATTTGTGACATACGACGCAAAGTCGGCTGATGGGATTGCTTTTCTCCTAGCAGCGCCTGGGCCATCTCATGGCTTTGGGGTTTAAGGTCCAGCGCCCGGAAAAACAAATCCATGATGGCCTTTTCATCACCAATATACGGTCTGACATTGAACTCATCGGACCAATATAAGCAGGGCTTAATATTCCCGTCTGCCGTTAACCTCAGCCGGTTACAGCTTTCACAAAAATGATCACTCACCGGGTGGATCAAACCAAAAGTTCCTGCAGCTCCATGAATTCTGAAGTTTTGCGAAGGCCCGTTCCCGACAATCCCCTTAACCTCCTGTACTTCCCATCCTTGTTTTGAGCATTCCTCCATCACTCTTGCAAGGGAGACATATCGGCCGCGCCATTCTTGGTCGTCATGACCAATCGGCATATATTCAATAAATCGAACTTGAATAGGATGGTCCCGGCTCAATTCGATAAAATCAACGATTTCATCGTCATTGATTCCTTTCATCAATACTACATTTAACTTTATCGGGTTAAACCCAACCTTGGCCGATGCGTTCAATCCCTCGAGAACTTTCTTTAGCTTGCCCCCTCTTGTAATAAATGCAAACCGGTCTTCTTTTAGAGAGTCAAGACTAATGTTGATTCTTGTAAGCCCTGCCGCTTTTAACTGCTCTGCCTTTGGTCCAAGGAACATGCCATTCGTTGTCAAGGCAATATCTTCAATTCCAGGAATAGAGGATAGTCGATTAACCAGATCTTCAATATGTTTACGAACAAGAGGCTCTCCTCCGGTTAATCTCAATTTTCTCACTCCCAGTCGGGCAAGTACCCTAACTACTGTTGTGATTTCATTAAAAGTTAACAAGTGATCATCCGGTTCAAACTCCATCCCTTCTTCAGGCATGCAGTAAACACAGCGTAAGTTACAGCGATCTGTGACCGAAATCCGTAAATAATCATGGACCCGGCCGTAGCGATCTATCAATACATTCTGCACACTTGTTCCTCCTGTTCCCGTAATTTTATGACCAAGACTATTTAAGGCTGTTTTCCTGCTGTTTTGGAGAGTTGAATCAGCTTATTCTCAAAACTGGTGCGCCAACTATCGGAAAGAGCCTCAACTTCTAACAATTTAAAATACCTTTTTTATTTTCACGTTCATGATATTTAAGCCTGTTTGCAAAGGAGACTGTTATTTCTTTGGCATCTCGCTTGAGGAGTTTAATTTCGGGACAGTCTGAAATAGTTCCCTCCTCCAGTATTCTTGCATAATAACCTGTATATCCCAAATTCGCTACTTCAGAAACAATCTCTGGTACTCCAAATTGAAAGATATCGCCAATATACACCTCATTTTCCGGCATTCCTTCTACTGTCAAGTTTTCTCCGAAAGCCCCGAAAGACAAATTCTGCTGAAGGTTGGATTCCCAAAAAGGATAATGCTCGTAGCAGTATATACACAAGGCTTTATCAGGTCCACCATGATATTTCAAGTCTGCCTGCCCATCACCTGTCAGGTTTGTCTTATTCAAGAAAACAGGGAACTTAACTGGTGTTTTAAAAATGCCTGTCTTCGTCAGTTTCCCGTGAAAACAGGCCTCAATAGGCATTCCAGCATTTACGGATTTGACTAAAGGCTCGGCCACTTCGTTGTCCTCCTGGTGAATAATCTACATGTTTCAAATTATACCAGCTGTAGGATTGAAGAGAAACATGCAATCTTAATAACGGATTGATACTATTAGAATAAGATAAGCTGGAAAACAATAAAAAACCTTGACGGTAGGTATTAAGCCGCCAAGGTTTTCTAATTGTCTTGGACCCGATATGTGTATACCTTCCAAAAACTATCTTGCTCTTGGTCCATACCATTAGCCTCCAGTACGGATTTTGCGATAAGTATCAATAAAGGAAAGAACATCCACACGTTTTCCTCTTTTTTTGGCCACTCTTGCCATTCGAAGGAGAGTCGTCCAAAATTCATCTAATACAGCGGATTCCGGATAAGTTTCTTCCTTTTTCCCTATTTTCGTGGTTGATGGTGAGACAGGTGCTTGGTCACTGGAGATGAGCATTTGAATTTGTTTTCTTTTCCACTCGTCACCTTTTACGTAAGTTACACCGATTTCCCGCATTTTTTTTCTAACTGAGGTCACAGGACGCTCCAATTCTTTAGCAATGACAGCAGGAGGGCAATCTTTCGACAGCACTATCAACCTATCCAATTCTTGGCTAGTCCATGATCTCTTTGACATGCTATTCACTCCATTCCTTCCTGTTCATATGATAATTTTCCCTATAAATAATTCTAACAAAATCATAGCAAGTAATTGTTACATAAGTTTTAGGATTATTTTAACATATAGCTACAAATTTGTGTCGAATTTCGGTACTTTTTATCTATCATATAGACCAAATGGTATGATACTATCGTCATGTTTTTCCTTTTATCGGAAAATTAAATGAGTGAGTTTAATTTCGGCCGGGACTTCAGCCTATAACTTAAGTCCATCTGATTTACCTTCATCCGGAAACTTATTTATATTTTCTGTATTCACTTGAATGGAGGATTCTTTTCTCCTTTTTACAAATTGGGTTTGAATTTTTTTTCTGATTTTTGACAATTTAAGGCAGTATTCACGCATTTATTTCCGAGGAAATATTATCCAACAATATTTGTCTTTCAAAGCATCTTTCCAAAAGGAACTTTGATTTGTGCTATGATATAACAAAAGAAACGAAAGTCCTCTATTTTATTTCGGCTGCTGATTTATTTTTTGTTAACTTGAGTTACTCAATTTCATAATACAACTGGTGAGCACTTAATAGAGAAGATATAGATAGATACGGTCCAGATTTATCTATATCTTGTACCCGTTCCGATGGATATCTAAGTTATGAAATGGATTCGACTATCAGTTTATGAACTTAAGGAGGTTATTTTTAATGAAATTAACAGTAAGAAATAAAGAAATGTACATAATTGATGAGGGAGAGGGTCCAGCATTGGTTTTCCTTCACGGTTCCCCTTTTGAGGGGAGCATGTGGATTAATCAACTGGATTATTTTAAATTGTCTTACAGGGTAATTGCACCTGACTTTAGAGGAATGGGACAATCTCAAGACTCCAAGCATCCATTTTCATTTGAAGAATTAGCCGAGGATATACTTGCTTTGCTGGATAATTTGGGTATTGTCCAATTTGTTTGCTGTGGTCTTTCCATGGGAGGATATGTTGCATTTTCCTTATGGCGTAAAGCGCCTGAGCGAATCCTGGCGTTTATTCTGACGAATACAAGACCGGATGCGGACACAGTCGAAGGCCAAACAAAACGATTGCATACAGCTGGGAACCTGCTTGAACATGGCTCCAACCAGTTAGTTGAGCAGATGTTACCAAACCTTGTTGCCGCGGATACTAAAAAAGATAATCAAAAACTGGTACAAGATATCCAAAACATGATTCTGTCCATGGACCCGGCCGGTTTGGCACACATCAGTCTGGCTATGGCATTTCGTGAGAGTTCGATTCAGGATTTATCTTCCATTTCTGTTCCTGTCTTAATCGTAGCCGGAACCGAAGACCCTATTACTCCTCCCGATGTGATGCAGCGAATGGCGGATAAAATTCCTGATTCCCAATATGTTCAGATAGATAAATCCGCACATCTGACACCTTTGGAGCAACCTGGCTGGTTCAATAAACAGGTAAAGTCCTTTCTAAAGCAAATGTTCCAATAATAAGGGTAATGAATGCTGCTAGTAAAAAAGAAATCAAAACAAATTGGAAACAAAAAATAACAGAATTATTCTTGAAAAGAAATGCAGTGGAATTGGGTATATAGAAAAAGCAAGTGCAGGGTAATAGCTGCACTTGCTTTTTGAATTATGCCGGTGAAGGGACTTGAACCCCCACTCTCTTGCGAGAAACGGATTTTGAGTCCGTCGCGTCTGCCATTCCGCCACACCGGCTTACTGGCGTGCCCTAAGAGATTCGAACTCCTGACCTTTTGATTCGTAGTCAAACGCTCTATCCAGCTGAGCTAAGGGCACTTACTATTCGATAGAACTGGTGCCGAAGACCAGACTTGAACTGGTACGGTAGTCACCTACCGCAGGATTTTAAGTCCTGTGCGTCTGCCGATTCCGCCACTCCGGCGTAAATAATGGAGGCGCCACCCAGATTCGAACTGGGGGTAAAGCTTTTGCAGAGCTCTGCCTTACCACTTGGCTATGGCGCCTTAGGATGGAGCGGAAGACGGGGTTCGAACCCGCGACCCTCGCCTTGGCAAGGCGATGCTCTACCACTGAGCCACTTCCGCATTAAACTGGGGGTATAGGATTCGAACCTATGCATGACGGAGTCAAAGTCCGTTGCCTTACCGCTTGGCTAACCCCCAACAGGACTATATGGGGCGATCGAAGGGAATCGAACCCTCGAGTGTCGGAGCCACAATCCGATGCGTTAACCACTTCGCCACGACCGCCATAAAACTTTGGCAGGGGCAGCAGGAATTGAACCCACACTAACGGTTTTGGAGACCGCTGTTCTACCTTTAAACTATGCCCCTATAATATGGTGGAGGCTGATGGATTCGAACCACCGAACTCGTAAGAGAACAGATTTACAGTCTGCTGCGTTTGGCCACTTCGCTAAGCCTCCACATTATAAAACTATGCGATGGTGCCGGCGAGAGGACTTGAACCCCCAACCTACTGATTACAAGTCAGTTGCTCTACCAATTGAGCTACACCGGCTGGTCGCTATGGTGGCTCGGGACGGAATCGAACCGCCGACACGAGGATTTTCAGTCCTCTGCTCTACCGACTGAGCTACCGAGCCTCAACTTATTTCCAGAACTTCCATGACATCATGATTCATGGAATAGAATGGCGGAGCTGACGGGATTCGAACCCGCGGTCTCCTGCGTGACAGGCAGGCATGTTAGGCCTCTACACCACAGCTCCATATTGCGGGGGCAGGATTTGAACCTACGACCTTCGGGTTATGAGCCCGACGAGCTACCGGACTGCTCCACCCCGCGGCAATTAACCTTAGAAGCAAGCGTATCTGCTAATCGCTTATGCCTATCTTCCGGGTTAAATTATGGTGGACGCTGACGGGATCGAACCGCCGACCCTCTGCTTGTAAGGCAGATGCTCTCCCAGCTGAGCTAAGCGTCCATATAAAGCAATGTGAGTTCAATTATATTAGGTTCTCACTGCTTTGTCAAAAGAAAAATTATACATGGTGACCCGTAGGGGATTCGAACCCCTGTTACCTCCGTGAAAGGGAGGTGTCTTAACCCCTTGACCAACGGGCCGGATATATAATGGCGGAGAGAGAGGGATTCGAACCCTCGAGACGCTTTTGGCGCCTACACGATTTCCAATCGTGCTCCTTCGGCCAACTCGGACACCTCTCCATTGGCTCCCCGAACAGGGCTCGAACCTGTGACAACTCGATTAACAGTCGAGTGCTCTACCAACTGAGCTATCGGGGAATAGGATTTTTCGAAGCATTACTGCCTCGGTCAGGCTGCGAGAAAATATCCTGCCTTAGAAAAGGCATGCAGCTTGAACCAGCCTCTTGCACCCTGAAAACTAGCAGCGAAGCAAAGTGTACTTAGAACAGTTGTTTCTTTAGGATAAGCCCTCGACCGATTAGTATTGGTCAGCTCCACGCATTGCTGCGCTTCCACCCCCAACCTATCTACCTCGTCGTCTTCAAGGGGTCTTACTACTTGGGAAATCTCATCTTGAGGCGGGCTTCACGCTTAGATGCTTTCAGCGCTTATCCCTTCCGTACATAGCTACCCAGCTGTGCTCCTGGCGGAACAACTGGTACACCAGCGGTACGTCCATCCCGGTCCTCTCGTACTAAGGACAGCTCCTCTCAAATTTCCTGCGCCCACGACAGATAGGGACCGAACTGTCTCACGACGTTCTGAACCCAGCTCGCGTACCGCTTTAATGGGCGAACAGCCCAACCCTTGGGACCTACTTCAGCCCCAGGATGCGATGAGCCGACATCGAGGTGCCAAACCTCCCCGTCGATGTGGACTCTTGGGGGAGATAAGCCTGTTATCCCCAGGGTAGCTTTTATCCGTTGAGCGATGGCCCTTCCATGCGGTACCACCGGATCACTAAGCCCGACTTTCGTCCCTGCTCGACTTGTAGGTCTCGCAGTCAAGCTCCCTTCTGCCTTTGCACTCTTCGAATGATTTCCAACCATTCTGAGGGAACCTTGGGGCGCCTCCGTTACTCTTTAGGAGGCGACCGCCCCAGTCAAACTGCCCACCTGACACTGTCCCCGAACCGGTTCACGGTCCCGGGTTAGAACTCCGATACGATCAGAGTGGTATCCCAACGCTGCCTCCACCGAAGCTGGCGCTCCGGCTTCTTAGGCTCCCACCTATCCTGTACAGATCGTACCAAAGTCCAATATCAAGCTGCAGTAAAGCTCCATGGGGTCTTTCCGTCTTGTCGCGGGTAACCTGCATCTTCACAGGTATTAAAATTTCACCGGATCTCTCGTTGAGACAGCGCCCAAGTCGTTACGCCATTCGTGCGGGTCAGAATTTACCTGACAAGGAATTTCGCTACCTTAGGACCGTTATAGTTACGGCCGCCGTTTACTGGGGCTTCGGTTCATAGCTTCGGGCCTTAAGCCCTAACCACTCCCCTTAACCTTCCAGCACCGGGCAGGCGTCAGCCCATATACTTCGCCTTGCGGCTTCGCATAGACCTGTGTTTTTGCTAAACAGTCGCTTGGGCCTATTCACTGCGGCCCCCTCGAGCTATTCACTCTACCGGGGCACCCCTTCTCCCTAAGTTACGGGGTCATTTTGCCGAGTTCCTTAACGAGAGTTCTTCCGCGCGCCTTAGAATTCTCTTCTCGCCTACCTGTGTCGGTTTGCGGTACGGGCACCTGCACCTGGCTAGAGGCTTTTCTTGACAGTGTGAGATCAAGACCTTCGCTACTGCTATTTTCACTCCCCGTCACAGCCCGGCTTTCATCGTGTGCGGATTTGCCTGCACACCAGCCTCACTGCTTGGACAAGCACTTCCATCAGCTTGCGTCCCTACCCTACTGTGTCACCCCATCGCTCATAGCGGTGTTTGGTGGTACAGGAATTTCTGCCTGTTGTCCTTCGACTACGCCTTTCGGCCTCGCCTTAGGTCCCGACTTACCCTGAGCGGACGAACCTTCCTCAGGAACCCTTAGGCTTTCGGCGGATCAGATTCTCACTGATCTTTTCGTTACTCATACCGGCATTCTCACTTCCAAGCGCTCCAGCTGTCCTCACGGTCAACCTTCTATGCTGCTTGGAACGCTCCCCTACTGCCCTTAATTAGGACCCATAGCTTCGGTGGTGTATTTAGCCCCGTTACATTTTCGGCGCAGAGTCACTCGACCAGTGAGCTATTACGCACTCTTTAAATGGTGGCTGCTTCTAAGCCAACATCCTGGTTGTCTGTGCAACTCCACATCCTTTCCCACTTAACACACACTTGGGGACCTTAGCTGATGATCTGGGCTGTTTCCCTCTTGACAATGGATCTTAGCACTCACTGTCTGACTCCCGGGCACCGAGTGGATGGCATTCAGAGTTTGACTAGACTTGGTAACCCTTGGCGGGCCCCGCACCCAATCAGTGCTTTACCTCCATCACTCTAACCCGAGGCTAGCCCTAAAGCTATTTCGAGGAGAACCAGCTATCTCCGAGTTCGATTGGAATTTCTCCGCTACCCCCACCTCATCCCCGAATTTTTCAACATTCGTGGGTTCGGGCCTCCAGTGAGTGTTACCTCACCTTCACCCTGGACAGGGGTAGATCACACGGTTTCGGGTCTACGCCTGCATACTTCCAAGCAATACAAAGTATTGCTACTTCGTAAGCTTATGCTTTGCCCTGTTCAGACTCGCTTTCGCTGCGGCTCCGGCTCTTCACCTTAACCTTGCATGCAAGCGTAACTCGCCGGTTCATTCTACAAAAGGCACGCCATCACCCTGATTTCCCGAAGAAAATCATAGGGTTCTGACTTCTTGTAAGCACACGGTTTCAGGTTCTCTTTCACTCCCCTCCCGGGGTGCTTTTCACCTTTCCCTCACGGTACTGCTTCACTATCGGTCGCTAGGGAGTATTTAGCCTTGGCAGATGGTCCTGCCGGATTCCGACGGGGTTTCCCGTGTCCCGCCGTACTCGGGATCCACCTTGGAGAGAGCAGACTTTCAGCTACAGGGCTGTTACCTTCTGTGGCAGGCCTTTCCAGACCTCTTCGCCTAATCTGCTCCTTTGTAACTCCGTATAAGGTGTCCCACAACCCCAGTGAGCAAGCTCTCTGGTTTGGGCTCCTCCGCTTTCGCTCGCCGCTACTGACGGAATCACGATTGTTTTCTTCTCCTCAGGGTACTTAGATGTTTCAGTTCCCCTGGTCTGCCTCTTCACTTCCTATGGATTCAGAAGTGAGTGACTGCGCATAACCGCAGCCGGGTTCCCCCATTCGGACATCCCCGGATCAAAGTCTGCTTACGACTCCCCGGGGCATATCGTTGTTCGCCACGTCCTTCTTCGGCTCCTAGCGCCTAGGCATCCTCCGTGTGCTCTTACCAGCTTAACCTATGCTTTGTATTTCTTTGAAGGGCTTTCGCTGCACCTGAATGTTTTCAATCACACGTAAGGTGAACATTCATCTGCAAAGTCGCTCACTTCAAACGAAACACTTCGCTTTATACTAAGGATGTTCTAAGTTCTCGCTTTGTTTCGCTATCTAGTTTTCAAGGTACAAGTGCGTTTTGTGTAAACAAAACACCGTAGATGGTGGAGCCAAGCGGGATCGAACCGCTGACCTCCTGCTTGCAAGGCAGGCGCTCTCCCAGCTGAGCTATGGCCCCAAACTCCATCAAAACTGACAACGAGTGAGTAAAGCCTTCTTGTACATTTCTGTACTCCATAGAAAGGAGGTGATCCAGCCGCACCTTCCGATACGGCTACCTTGTTACGACTTCACCCCAATCATCTACCCCACCTTCGGCGGCTGGCCCCTTGCGGTTACCTCACCGACTTCGGGTGTTGTAAACTCTCGTGGTGTGACGGGCGGTGTGTACAAGACCCGGGAACGTATTCACCGCGGCATGCTGATCCGCGATTACTAGCAATTCCGACTTCATGCAGGCGAGTTGCAGCCTGCAATCCGAACTGAGATCGGCTTTTGAGGATTGGCTCCGGATCGCTCCTTCGCTTCCCGTTGTACCGACCATTGTAGTACGTGTGTAGCCCAGGCCATAAGGGGCATGATGATTTGACGTCATCCCCACCTTCCTCCGGTTTGTCACCGGCAGTCATCTTAGAGTGCCCACCTCTGCGTGCTGGCAACTAAGATCAAGGGTTGCGCTCGTTGCGGGACTTAACCCAACATCTCACGACACGAGCTGACGACAACCATGCACCACCTGTCTCCTCTGTCCCCGAAGGAAAAGGTCTATCTCTAAACCGGTCAGAGGGATGTCAAGGCCTGGTAAGGTTCTTCGCGTTGCTTCGAATTAAACCACATACTCCACTGCTTGTGCGGGTCCCCGTCAATTCCTTTGAGTTTCAGTCTTGCGACCGTACTCCCCAGGCGGAATGCTTACTGTGTTAACTTCGGCACCAAGGGTATCGAAACCCCTAACACCTAGCATTCATCGTTTACGGCGTGGACTACCAGGGTATCTAATCCTGTTTGCTCCCCACGCTTTCGCGCCTCAGCGTCAGTTATAGGCCAGAAAGTCGCCTTCGCCACTGGTGTTCCTCCACATCTCTACGCATTTCACCGCTACACGTGGAATTCCACTTTCCTCTCCTACACTCAAGTCTCCCAGTTTCCAGTGCGAACCGGGGTTGAGCCCCGGGCTTAAACACCAGACTTAAAAGACCGCCTGCGCGCGCTTTACGCCCAATAATTCCGGACAACGCTTGCCCCCTACGTATTACCGCGGCTGCTGGCACGTAGTTAGCCGGGGCTTTCTTCTCAAGTACCGTCACTCCAGGGGCAGTTACTCCCCTGGCCGTTCTTCCTTGGCAACAGAGCTTTACGATCCGAAAACCTTCATCACTCACGCGGCGTTGCTCCGTCAGACTTTCGTCCATTGCGGAAGATTCCCTACTGCTGCCTCCCGTAGGAGTCTGGGCCGTGTCTCAGTCCCAGTGTGGCCGTTCACCCTCTCAGGTCGGCTACGCATCGTCGCCTTGGTAAGCCGTTACCCTACCAACTAGCTAATGCGCCGCAGGCCCATCTGTAAGTGACAGGTTGCCCCGTCTTTCATGACTTCTTCATGCGAAGAAACCAGCTATCCGGTATTAGCTCACGTTTCCGCAAGTTATCCCGGTCTTACAGGCAGGTTGCCTACGTGTTACTCACCCGTCCGCCGCTAACCTGGCGTCTCCCGAAAGAAACACAAGGTCCGCTCGACTTGCATGTATTAGGCACGCCGCCAGCGTTCGTCCTGAGCCAGGATCAAACTCTCCAATAAAGTTGTTTCTTTATCGAATGAGCTGATTGCTCAACTATACTTTGCTGACGAGAATTTCTTCTCTTAGTCACTTTGCGTGACCCGCTTTATCACTCGTTGTTCAGTTTTCAAAGGACAATCATGTGAGTTAATCTCACATTTCGTGTCAGCCACTCTCGCAGCGACTTCTTTAATATAACACATCTAATCATCTAATTGCAAGCTTTTTTTATTTCCATTTACTATGAAACAAAAAAACTAATAGAGTTTGATGATAGTGTTTGCTGCCGTTCCCGGCGGCGAAATATAATTTACCATAGACCCATCAGAGAGTCAACCCCCTATCAGATTCTTTTCCCTTTAGCGGAATCATCCAAATCCGCCGTTCTTACATATCTGATCAAAAGCTCTGTTAAATCCTCATCTCTTGGAACGAAGACCTCCTCAATCAGTCCCCGCTTAACCAGTTTATGAACAACTATTGGAATCAGGTTCCGAACTTCCTGTAAATCGGTTAATTGTTGTAATTCAGTCATACTCCAGGTCTCTTGACGTTCCTCCATTAAAGCGAGAAGCGGTTTGCAGCACTTTTCCATTTTGGACATGACAGAAAATTCACAAGCCAAAAGTACAAGTTCAACACGCTGTTTTATTGTTTCTTTACTCATAGTTAGTTCTTCATAGAGCTTATAGACACCGGGGTTCACCTGCTTAATTCGTCCCCAGATGCCCAGATCCGGATGCTCCCCCTCTTCAATCAATACGATTTGGGCCCAATGACGGAGAGCTTCAAGAATATGCTGATAGGAATCCATTTGCTGCCCTTGCAGGCTATACCGCTTTCCCTGTACATATTCATTTAAAAACTGGGCAAATTCGACAAATAGCTGCCACTCCCGGATTTGCTCCGGAAGGTCTAAAAGAGTTTGCCGCAATCCGCCCAGGTTTCCATAGCGGTCCAGAATAATCTCCCCCTTTAATAACGAATTCCTGATTTCAATATAAGAATTTGTAAAAAGAAACACTTTCATCTCCTCAATATTTATCCATCTTTCTTGTATACGCTTCCCGTCTTTTATATAATGGATAATAGATTTGCAATTCCTTAGATTGCCATTAGAGACAATAAACAGAAGTTTATCCGCACCGTCATACATAGGAGGATTTTCCTTGCCAGGTTGAACAACAAGAACCCCCTCAATTTGATTATTAAGCTTGTATTTGAGAGCCAACGGTTCGATCATTTTTCGTTCATTCCTCCCCGGCGGAATTCCTTAATGATAACTTCTACAATTTGTAGAAGTTTCCTGCTCTTTTCAGTGATAAATCTTATCCAAAATATAAGGAAAGAAGTGACTTCTTGTGAGATTCAAATCAAGCAAAGTGAATGAATTTCGCCTGTGGGGCCTGCTGCTGACAATGGGTGGGATGATGCTTATGATTCTTGGTCTTGCCGGCGTTGTATTTAATTGGGGCCCGATCGGCAAAATGATAGCTGTCGTATGCATGGTTATCGGTATGCTCAGCATGATGGGCAGCATGGCTATCTATTTCTGGGCGGGAATGCTCTCCACTTCGGCCGTTTCTCTAGATTGCCCTGAATGCGGAAAACGAACGAAACTTTTAGGTAAAACGGACCGTTGCATGTTTTGTAAAACAATCCTTACTTTTGATCCGCAATATATACCCGGAGAAAATGGTAATCCCGATCCGCTTCCGCAAAAGAACTCTCCGGATCAGACAGAAAAAAACCTTCAGAGCTAACTGCCCTATATTCAAAATTAAGAAGAGGCTGTCCCAAAAGTCGATTTGCGATGTTTTGACCCGCTTAAAGTTAAATTTCAGGTAAAACAGAACCTCCATTTCCACTTTGTTAGTGGATTTGGAGGTTCTACCGTTTGGAACTTGGGACTGGATCATTCATGCGGACATTTTTAGGACAGCTCCTTTACTTATGGATTCACGAAAGAAGAAATTGCAGGCCAGACATCGGGCTTTTCAAAACCTCTACGCCAAGATGCTAGACCCGCGAGATTATACCGGTTCATTACTTCCATTCTGGCTTTCATCGACGTTTCATCCTCCATCCATATCTTGTAAGTTTTTCCGTCCTCCTGATATTCCACATAATTTTGCTTCGTTTTCTCATCATAAATAGGGGTAAGATTTTTCTCCTGTACCAAGGTTTCCACTGCACTCATTGCCATAGCCTTACTGCTGACTTCCGTTTTCCCGTCTTTTTCTTCTTCAGTCCAAAGCCGGGTAAAGAAAGGTATTCCCAGTATCATTTTGGAAGGAGGGACTTCATCCTCCTTTAAAATCTTGGTGAGGACCTGTTCTACCCACGGCAGGGAGGCAACGGACCCCGCTTTAGGACTTGAAGCCCAATGTTCATCATAGGCCATTACGATCATATAATCCGTAATTTTGCCCAAGGCTTTACGGTCTAAAAATAAGGACCAGTTTTCCGTGTTTGATTTAGGAGTTACATCCACTGAAATAGTTAGTTCGTTACTGTGCGAATATGCGGTAAGTTCCCTTACGAATTGAGTAAAATTGTCTTTATCGGTCGTTTTTACATTCTCGAAGTCAACATTAATTCCCTGAATACCAAGCTGCCTGGCACTCTCTATCACCTGGGTGATAGCATTTTTTCTCCTGTCAAAGCTGGAAAGGGCTTCAGTGGTAAGACCCGGTTCAAAACTGTTGCTGAATAAAGCCCAGATCTGATATCCCCTCTGTCTGGCCCATGCCGCATAATCGGAACTGGCCAAGCTTACAATATTCCCTTGACCATCACTCAGACGGAACCAGGTAGGACTGATTACATTCAATCCAGGCATGTCCGGAATATTCTCTGTTTTGGGATGCTTTGTAACAATTTGTCCCCACGTTACATTGATTTTTCCTTTTTCAGGTTTCCACGCTTGAAAAGACGGTTCTTCCTTGGCAGGGATACTCTGGGCTTCAGTTTCCCCGAGATGGCCCTCCTTCATGTACCCGGAAACACCATTTTGTAATTGGACTTTAACCCATCCCGGCTTAGCTTCGCCCCATATATACATCGTTTCTTCGGAAGATACATCCGAATAAATGGGAGAACGGCTGGAAGGACCGGAACGAAGCGGTCTTGTTTCATCTTTTGCCCCGTTTATCCGGGCCGTTTGATATTCTTCTCCGGCATTCCAGACTAGCACGATTCCGTTTTGTTCTTCTTCCCGGACTTCCGTTCCGTAGATCGATTTTAGCAAAGAGGCAGGTACATAGGCTTCCCCATCCTGCACTGTTACAGCTTGTTCAAGTGAGATTGTCTTTCCTGTATCTTCAGCTGTCTTATTGTCGGCAATAGCTCTGATTACCCTATTGGAAGTCGTCAAAATTACGGATTTACTTTCCGCTTCATAATAAGCCCCGGAATCTATGTACTCCTGAATAAAAGACAAGGGAAACCTGAGGGTATTCCCTTGGCCCAAGGCCGTTTCTTTATAAAGCTCTCCCCGAAAAAACAGCGGTTTTTCTTTCCCTTCAAAAGAAAAGGATACGTGCTTATCATTAGGTGCTTCGGCAAACCATACATACCCTATGCAGCCCAAAAGCAGTAAAAAAAGAATGATCTTATATCGTGATTTTTTTCTTGGTTTGCGGTACGGCAACTATTCTCCACTCCCTTATCAAGCTTCCTTCATCCGTTTATAACTCTTATATTTCTAACAAAAAACGTGCCCAAAACCAGCAAAACGCTGGCGGGCACGTTTACGTATTATCCTGCAGATTATAATCTCAAACCTTGTAAGCTCTAAATAGAACTAATGTTTTGTTCGCTTAGCACAATCCGGACAAAGACCAACCACTTCGAGACGATGTCCATGAACGTCAAAACCCGTCTCTCTTGCGGCTATTTGCTCAATCTCCTGTACCGAAGGATATTCAAAATCGGAAATCCTGCCGCATACCTCGCATCGTGCGTGGTAATGGTCTGACATATCTGCATCAAACCGGCTAGAATCGTCTCCGTAAGTTAGCTCACGTACTAATCCAGCCTCAATAAAAACCTTGAGGTTATTGTAAACTGTAGCCACACTCATATTAGGAAACTTCGATTCCAATGCTCTGTAGATATCATCGGCTGTTGGATGAATTTTTGAATCAAGCAAATAAGATAAGATGGCATGTCTTTGCGGAGTCATGCGAACACCGGTATTCTTCAATTTGCTAAGTGCCTGTTCCAAATGTTCGGACATGAAACTCACCACCTATAACATAGTATGAACGATTAGAATTATTCTTATGTTTATTGTACGTTTGTAAAATTGTTCTTGTCAATGTTAATATGTGGCCTTCTTTTTGGAAAAAACACTTTTTTCATCAAGCTTCTTTGTTTTTTCGATTTTCCCAAAGCAGCAGCACGATCCCCGCTCCTATCAGGATTCCCCCGCCAAGGTATGAACCCAAAATATCAAAGAAAATATTCAGCCAAGACGGCTTGCTGCTCGCAAGGAAGAAAAACACTCCGACCATAATGAGGATAACCCCCAGATGGGACATCTTTGTTAAATGAAGAGTAGGATCGCTAATTTCCTCTCCTCCGAACATTCTGCTGTAATAGACCCAATCGGCCAGTTGAAGTGTTTCAAATACATTATAAAAGTAAATGATCGGCACAATCAAAGAAAATAACGTAGTTAAGGCCGGGTTGCCAAGTTTTACAGCGCTGAGCACGATTGCACAAATATCGAGGATGAGACAAAACATAATGAATAACCCCCGATTCATTTGGCCCAAATACATCTGGCCCGTGCCCGGCATCATGATCGAAAACAAACAGGCTAGCCATTTTTTCTTGGCCGGCAATCTGGGCGGAGCAGCATACGGATAGTTGGAATAAGGCGGTCTGGGCGGGTAATCAAAACCGAACGGTGAACCGCCTTGCGGCCTCTCATGCTCTGAAGGATGATCAAAATGCAAGAGCAGAAACCTCCTTTATTTTTGGAATAGTTTTTATCTGGTTACTGGATGTGTTCAATAAGATACTGAATATACGAAGCAAACGAATGGGCAGATCCTTCCATATGTGTCAGCCAGTCCATTCCACCGGCAAACAGGAACATATAAGTAGCAGCAACGGCTACCATCCCATGAACAAGCCTGCGCCTTTTAATCAAATCGTTCACTTGATTTCTTTTTTCAGCCAATAGGCTCTGCGTTTGATCGGAAGATGCCCGTATGGATTGCATAACCCGGTCAGTAAATGAAGAAGAAGGCTCCAGAAGGGGAAGTGTCAGTTCATTATGATTTAAACGAAGCCGTTTTTTTGAGTTCCGATGCTTGCTTGGCATCCGGATCCACCTCCAACCATTTTTGTTTAAGCATGGATTTGCCTCTATACAATCTCGTTTCAACGGTTTTCACAGGGACTTGCAAAATATCGGAGATTTCCTGATACGAAAATTGCTGAAAATGGTATAGAGATAGCACGATACGGTATTTCTCCGGAAGTTTTAATAAGGCCTCATGCAAAGCATCCCTTTGTTCATTTAGGATAACCTGCTCCTCAGGACCCTTGTCCGGATCCAGCGAGGCGAACCAGTTTTTCACTTTATCCGCCCAAACCTCCATTGGTCTTCTTTTTCTTTCCCTTAGATAATCAGTAACAAGATTCGTCGTTAAACGGTACAGCCAAGTGGTGAACTTGGCCTCACCGCGGTACTGGGCCAGGCTTCTGTAAGCCTTCAAAAACACTTCCTGCGACAAGTCTTCGGCAGTTTCCCGATGTCCAACCATGCGATAAATTAACGTATAGACATAATTTTTATGGCGTTCGACCAGATATCGGTATGCTTCTGCATGGCCTTGACGGATCTGTTCTACCCATTCCTCATCCGTCAATTGTTCCATCGTTCCACCTGCCTTTCATTCTGATTCCCGGGACTCATGGATATAAGACGACCTTTATTATAACACCCCTTCAAAATAAGCAAAAATTTTTGCCCTTTCAGAAAACAAAAAGCTTTCCTCTTTAGGGAAAGCACGAAACGATATTATTCCATTGTTAGCCCAAGTACTCCCGGCAATTGTCGGATATCTTCCAGCAAGGTTGGGACTGCCTTATAATTTCCGATATGAATGGTACAGGAAATAAGAATGGTGCGCTCGCCTTCATCGTCCTCTTCTTCTCCAAGTCCGATTTTGCGGATTTCCGCTTTTTTGTGTTCGATTTCTTCATCCCCCTTTGTCTTTGTTTTCTTCTGTTCGGATTGCAGACCCCCGCTTTCTAAGCAAAGTCAAGCTGACTCCAGCGGATATTGGCCTAACCCCGTCGGGCTGGAATCCCAGCTTTTGGTATAGATGCAAGGCGGGTTCATTTCCCGTTCCGGCAGCGACTTCAAACCAAAGCGCATCCGGATGCCGTTCCATCACATATAGGACAAGCCTGGATGCAATTCCTTTACGGAATACGTCCGGATGGACCATGAGACGACTGATTGTAACAACCCCTTCTTTTTGTCTATATGCTATTGCCCCATGCAACTTTCCGTCAATCATATAACCGAGAAATGTTTCATCTGAGTACTAAAGAGAAGAAATCGAGTCCATAAGAGGGGGGATGTCACTTAAACCGGAGAGTTCCGCTTCTCTTAGATAAGATATCATTTGCAGCGCCAAAAATTCAAGAGCCGAGTGCCTGTCTTCCACCCGGATAGGCTTTATCATGCTGTATACGTCCTTTCTTTTCAAAAAGGTGTATCCGTATTTTTTTAAAAAAAGCGGCATACCACAAAGGATACACCACTTTTCCTAAAATTTCCACGGGAAATCAGTAAATCTTACTGGCTTTTTAACGTGTTTACAATCAGTTTGTTCACAAGTCCGGGATTGGCCTTTCCTCTGGTTTCTTTCATAACTTGTCCAACCAGGAAGCCAACGGCTTTCTCTTTGCCCGCCTTGTAGTCTGCTACCGATTGAGGGTTGTTCTGGATAACCTGGTTTACAACAGCCTGAATGGCTCCTTCATCACTGATCTGTACAAGGCCTTTTTCCTCAACAATCTGTTGTGGAGCCTTGCCCGTTTCGATCATTTCTTTAAAGACGGTTTTCGCAATTTTGCTTGAAATCGTCCCTTTTTCAATCAGGCCAATCATCTCTCCCAGGCCCTTACCGGTTACTTTCACATCCGTTATCTCCAGATTATTTGCATTCAGATAACCGAGCAGTTCACCCATTACCCAGTTCGAAACCATTTTGGCATCTGCTGTGTACTCGAGGCTCTCCTCAAAAAATTCCGCCAGCTTAAGGCTGCTTGTAAGGATCTCCGCATCATAGCTCGGAAGACCGTAATCCCTTATATATCTGGCTTTACGGGCATCCGGAAGCTCTGGAATAGTATTCCTGATCCGTTCTTTCCATTCCTCGTCAATGTACACTTTCACCAGATCCGGGTCCGGGAAATAGCGGTAATCATGTGCTTCTTCCTTGCTGCGCATAGACAAGGTTTTACCCTGGGCTTCATCCCAACGGCGCGTTTCCTGAACTACCTTCTCACCGTCCTCAAGGAGCTCGGTTTGCCGAATAACCTCATATTCAAGTCCCCTCTGTACTCCGCGAAAAGAATTCATGTTTTTCAGTTCCGCTTTCGTGCCGAATTCTGCCTGTCCAACCGGACGCAGACTGATATTGGCATCGCAACGAAGCGATCCCTCTTCCATTTTGACGTCTGAAACATCGCAATACTGCATAATCGCCTTCAATTTTTCCAGATAGGCTCTCGCCTCTTCCGGACTGCGCAGGTCAGGCTCCGACACGATCTCAATTAGCGGTGTTCCCACCCGGTTAAAATCAACGAGAGACACCGATCCGCCCTCCACGTGGGTGAGCTTGCCTGCATCTTCCTCCAGATGAAGACGGGTAATTCCGATGCGCTTCGTATTGCCATTGACCTCAATCTCAATCCATCCGTGCTCTCCTATCGGTTTATCGTATTGGGAAATCTGGTAAGCTTTCGGAGAGTCCGGGTAGAAATAATTTTTTCGGTCAAATTTGGTTTCTTCAGCAATCTGACAGTTTAGGGCCATGGCTGCCTTTATAGCATAATCTACTGCCTGGCGGTTCAATACCGGCAGCACTCCCGGATGCCCGAGGCAGACTGGACAGGTATGCGTGTTCGGAGGAGCCCCGAAGGAAGTGGAGCAGCCGCAAAAGATCTTGGTTTTGGTATGCAGTTCAACATGGACTTCCAGTCCAATGACAGTTTCAAATTTGTTTCCCGTACCTGACATGCTATCCTCTCCTTTCTATCACAGCTGCGGACGCTGCTTATGATGTTCGGTGTGTTGTTCAAAGGCATGGGCCACACGTAAGACCGTGGATTCGTCCAGACCTTTGCCTATAATCTGCAATCCTACAGGGAGATCATCGGCAAATCCGCATGGAACGCTGATAGCAGGAATTCCGGCCAGGCTGACAGGAATAGTCAAAATATCATTGAGATACATCGTAAGCGGATCTCCCACCTGGGCACCAATTTTAAAAGCAGGAGTCGGTGCCGTAGGTCCCAAAATAACATCGTAATCCGCAAATACCTGATCAAAATCCTGTTTAATCAAGGTACGAACTTTTTGGGCTTTCAAATAATAAGCATCATAGTAACCCGAACTTAAGGCATAAGTACCCAGCATAATACGCCGCTTAACTTCAGAACCGAATCCTTCGCTGCGGGAATAAGTATACAGCTCCAGAAGGCCCGAAGCATTCTCCGTACGCTTCCCGTAGCGAATTCCGTCAAAGCGGGCCAGGTTGGATGAGGCTTCAGAAGATGCCAGCAGATAATAGGCGGCTACCGCATAGCGGGAATGGGGCAGAGAAACTTCCTCCCAGCTTGCGCCAAGCCCTTCCAGCACTTTCAAAGCTTCGAGTACCGCTTCCTTGACCTTAGGATCAATGCCCTCTCCAAGATATTCTTTCGGTACCGCAATGCGGAGTCCCTTGACATCTCCGGTCAATGCACTGAGGTAATCCGGAATCGGGGCTTGGGCCGAAGTCGAATCCATCTTGTCATGTCCGGCAATAGCTTGAAGCACATAGGCGCTGTCTTCCACATTTTTAGTAAGAGGTCCGATCTGGTCCAAAGAAGAAGCGAAGGCTACAAGGCCGAACCTGGAAACAAGTCCGTATGTAGGTTTAAGTCCGACAATACCGCAGTATGCTGCAGGCTGTCTGATCGACCCTCCCGTATCTGAACCCAAGGCAAAATACACTTCTCCAGCCGCTACCGCAGCGGCAGAACCGCCGCTGGAACCTCCCGGAACATGCTCCAGATTCCACGGATTATATGTCGGATGGAAGCTGGAGTTTTCATTGGAACCTCCCATGGCAAACTCATCCATGTTCAGCTTCCCGATCGGCACCGCCTGAGCTTCCTGCAGTCTGGTCACGACTGTGGCGTCATAGATCGGCTCAAAATCCGACAAAAACTGGCTTCCACAAGTTGTGGTCACACCTTTGGTCACGATATTGTCTTTAATCCCAACCGGAAGTCCGAAAAGTAAGCCGCGTTCACCGCCTTCCCTGCGCCGCTCGTCAAGCACGGTAGCGGTTCTCCTGGCATTCTCTTCATCCAGTTTGAGCAATGCCCGTACCTTGCCGTCCACTTCCTCAATACGACGGTACGACTCTTCCACTAAATCGGTAACGGATAAATCTCCCTCCGACAGCCGTTTATGTATATCTTGCAATCTAAGATCAAATAAAGACAACAGTTGTTCCTCCCTTCATCGGTCCACCGGCGTTCATTCAAGAACAGCCGGTACTTTAAACTGTCCTGCTTCTTCGTCAGGAGCGTTTTTCATAACTTCCTCAATAGACCAGGAAGAACGTCCCTCATCCTCACGCATCACATTAGCCAGCGGCATCGGGTGACTGGTCGGCTCAACCTGCTCTGTATCTAGCTCATTCAGCTGTTCAGCGAAAGTAAGAATTTTACTTAATTGTTCCGTAAATGTTTCCTTTTCCTGTTCATTCAGTTCCAAACGGGCCAGCTTGGCCACATGTTCTACATCCTGGATGCTAATATTCATTCCTTACACCTCTCTTTTCGTACGGACAATGAATTCTTCTTATTATAGCCTGTTTATTTTTTGAACTCAATTGCCCATCTTCTCCTATTTCCGGTTTGTTTTGACCAAATTCTACAAGATTCATAATCCCTGTGCAACCTACCGATATATAAAATACAAGGCCGGATCAACCACCCCGTTTTGAAAAAGAAATCGATCCTAGCGGAGGTCTACTCATGAGCTGTCTGAACTGCCTCAGCGTCAAACCTATCCAGGATACGGGAAAAATTGTCATAAAGAGTACCCGGGATTCCACCGGAAAAAGGCTTGAATATCTCTCTGTCTGTTTGAATCTTTTCCGGCAGGAAGGGATCTTTATATTTTGGTATACCCGCAAAAGAGAGCTTCTCAATGTCTTAAACCTGCTTGAAGCTTCCTTAAGTCCTGAAGACAAAGCCCATGTTCTGGTATCCTGGGACGGCCCCGAAGAGGAAGATTGTACGGAAACAACCACATCCATTTTACTTGAACAATACATACAGCGGATTCGAAGGTCCGATATTGTTGAAATCATAGAGCAAAAAAAATTCACGAACCACCTTCAGCCCATTGCCTTGATGTCAAACCGTCGGGTAATCGGATACGAATTTCTTCTCCGGGCCTCTCCTGATGGAAACCCTTTCTCCCCCGGACCTTTATTCGAGCAGGCCAGAGAGACGGGACTTCATTCGTTCCTGGACCGCTCGGCCCGGATAAGTGCTATCAAGACGAGCGGAAGGTTACTTCCAAAAGGGATTAAACGGTTTATCAATTTTTTGCCTTCTTCTATTTACAATCCTAAGTATTGTTTAAGTCATACTTTGGCAGCCATTGAAGAGTATCAACTCGATCCTGCCGATTTTGTATTCGAAATGGTGGAGAATGAAAAAATAGACGACTCGGGGCATCTTCTCTCTATTTTTGAGGTCCTTAAAAACAGCGGTATTCAGGTTGCTTTGGATGATGTAGGAGCAGGTTTTGCCACTCCTGATCTTATCCGGGACCTAAAACCTGATTATGTCAAAATGGACCGTTCCCTGATCAGCTACTGTGACATACACACGGATAAAAGAGAGCGGATCAAGGAAATCATAGGCCTCGCTCAAAGCTGCGGGGCGACTGTTCTTGCCGAAGGTATTGAACGGTGGGAAGAATGGCAATGCTGCAAAGAGCTGGGCGTTTCCCTGGCCCAGGGTTATCTGCTCGGCAAACCGGCACCAGAACCGCTTTCCGTCCCCTTTATCGACAAAGAAAATGTATGATCCTATCAATGAAGTACAACAGCCGCCTTCTTCCTGACAAAAGAGGGCGGCTGTTTTTCACTTATATAAGCTCACACTTCTTAATTTACGGCCTCTAGATCCATGCCCGCAAGTTAACCTGTTTGATGAAATCTTCAGCAGATTGGACTTCTTGACCAGCATCTTCCTGTATTTCCTCTATAGCATCACCGTTTAAAATGCGGTTGAACAGTTCTTCATTACGTGTAGCCAGTGCAAAATCAAGCAGGGATTCCTTCTCAATGCGTTCCGCTTCTTTCCGGATCAGCACTTCTTCAAGTTCTATATCCGAATCCGGAACGAATACATGCTTGTTTACTTTGGGCAGCCGGACAACATAATCAAATACGTTATCCGTATTGCGGTCATACGCTATAATAAAACCATATTCACCTATGGGAAGACTTTGCTCAAAGCGGTCTGCTACAATAATTACCTTTTCACCAAGAGGCAGCATCGTGTACTCCCCTCCTTTTTTTCTGACAAAGGAACTCTACCAGCTAATCTATTTATATGAAAGCCGGTCAGAGTATATCCCGTATTCTTTTATCCTACTAAAAAAAGAAGAGTGTGTCGAGATGCAGGCACAAACAGAAAAAGCTTGGCCCCCTATTCGAAGAAGACTTATAGATGAATAAGCCCTTCTCTGGGCAAAGTGAGTTTTTCAAATCCTTGTTCTGTAATCAAATAGCTGTTTTCAATACCTACAACCCCCCGGCCGGGAAATGTAAATTTAGGTTCTATGGCCAGCACCATACCTGGCATAAGTTCCATCCTAAACCCCCTGGCCAGTACCGGCCATTCGTCAATCTCCAGTCCGATGCCATGTCCGAGAAACTTTACCTGATCCTGCCCGTATCCCATAAAATGCCTGGAAAGCCCGGCTGCCTCGGCTTGTTCAAGGGCATTGAAATACAGGGATTCCGCTATTGTTCCCGGCTTTAGCATCGCTTCAGTGGAGCGCAGAATTTCTTCGGAAAGTGTATAGGCCTCCTTCAATTCTTCGGACAAATCCCCTATTACAGCTGTCCTTGTCTGGTCAATGACATCTTCATTTATGGAAAGAACAGAAAACCCCCGCTCTTTATCTTAAAGGCGGGGGCGGATTTACACGTAAGGATTATTCTGCCGTTCAAAACCTATTGTAGTCTTGGGACCATGCCCCGGGTACACCGTCACATCGTCATCCAGTTCAAACAACGTGCCGTGAATAGATTCAAGCAGGGCGTGTTCATCTCCTCCGTACAAATCTGTGCGCCCAACGGATAATCTGAACAGCACATCTCCACTGAAAAGATACTTGCCGTACAAAAAGCTGACACTGCCCGGGGAATGGCCGGGAGTATGGAACACCTTAAGCTGAATGCCCAGAAATTCCAACACTTGTCCTTCATCAAGCGCATATTCCGCAGGATCAGTAACGATAAGTTCTCCCAGTTCCGGCCACCTTGCGGACCCGTTCTTCTTCGGATTTCCGAGCCAATCCGCTTCGGCATCATGCAAATAAACCGGGCATCCCTTTAGCTTGCGGATCTCATCCACCCCTCCAATATGATCAAGGTGGGCATGAGTAAGCAAAATGGATTCAATATCCAGGTTCTCAATTCTTTTTAGCAATGGACCCGGATTCATCCCGGGATCGATGATAATCCCCTTGCCCGCATTTCGGTCCGAAATCAGGTAAGCATTCGTGCTGAGCGGACCTAGAGAAATCATTTCTATGTCTATCATAGTCTTCATGCTCCTTACTTAGATTAAAACGAAGAAAGCAAATCCCGAAGCTCCTTAACGATTACTTTCTGATAACCGGTCCCTTCCCCGTATTGCCGCATCATTTCCTGACGGGCAACCTCAATTTTATCCTGATAATCCGGCGCTTCCCTATCAGGGTTCTTCTGCTTAAAAGCCGTCATGACGGCCTGTACGTGTTTCGGACGCGGTCCCCACGTACCCAGCACATGTCCGCCTGTATCCGTGAAAATAGCCACGGGAATAGCTCTTCCTCCCATGGTAAGAAACTGATCGATGACATCCAGATGCTGCTCCAGGATAAGTACCTCTACCGGGATACCGCTATTCTCCAAAGACCTGAAGATAACGGGTACATTGCGTACCACATCTCCGCACCATTCGGCGGCTACCAGAAGACAGCGAAGATCATCCCGGTTTTGCAGGGATTCGAAAAATTCACGGTCCTCTTCATTATCCCAGGAAAAAGCGTCCATCCACTGCCTTAAGGCGTTCTGATTGGTTTTCATACTGTTTATGAACTGCTCGGGGGTCAATCCCTGTCCGAATTTATCCGACAGCTGCTTACTCATTGTTCACCCTCCTGTCATGACATGAATTACCTTTATATTAGCAAAAAAAGGAGAGGGCTCCAACTTCCTGACAGGAAGAAACCGGTCTCCTTGTATCTCTATCATTTCCATAACATTAAATTTTACGGGTTTTCTTCCTTTTAAACCAGAGTGCATAAATCAGGTAGGCCCCGGTTAACAGAATAGCCCCTGCAATGAAATAAGGCATGTAGGCACTTGCATAGTCATCGATTTTTTCCCAGTTTTCGCCCAGCTTCTGCCCAAAAAATACAAACAGCATGGACCAGGGAATCACAGCCAAAGTGGTATAAAGAATAAAACGGCTCACCTTCATTTTGGCCAGGCCGGCAGGAACCGAAATGGCATGACGTGCAACAGGTATGAAACGCGCGGTAAAAATTACGCCTGTTCCGTATTTGTTAAACCATTCCTCTGATTTATCAATGTGATGCTTTTTAATCAGAATATATTTTCCGAACTTCTCCAATATCGGACGGCCCCCATAACGGCTGATCCAATAAATGAATAATTGGGCCAGAACTCCCCCAACCGTTCCAAAAAAGACGGCTCCCAAGTAACCGATTTGTCCTTTGTACACTAAATATCCAGCGTAGGACAGAACGATTTCACTCGGAATAATTTCGATCATGAGGCCCAGCATAACACCCCAATATCCGAGTCCCTCTAAAAACACAAGAATCGAACTGATAATTTCGGCCATTTCCACCCTACTTTCCTAGTTTCTCTCTCCTTGCAAACCTGTTTGTCTATCTATACCAATCTACGAATTGCCGTTATTATTCTATCACAAAAGAACCTGCTTATTCCAATAAAAAGAGCACGGGGTATTTTTGTACATGCTTCCACCAACCCCCGCATATATTGTGTACAAACTGACCAAAGGGGTTGTTCTCATGTTTAAATCGTTAGTTATCCGGAAAGCCCATCTTGTTGCTACAGGGTTTATCTTGCTTGTAGTTCTTGCGGCCATCCTGTTTTTCACAAAAAAAGATAGCATTGTATCCACTATTACTCCTGCCGGGCAAGAAAGAACGTTTCAGATGGTGACGACAGAGTTCAAGACAACCACGAAAGACGGTAAACAAATAGAAGCTTATCGCTGGGACCCGGGAACTATTGTCGTAAAAAAAGGAGAGAAGGTTAAGCTGAACATATACGGGGTCAATGGCGAAACCCATCCTTTTCTCATTGAAGGACTGAATATCAAGGGAGAAGTAAAGAAAGGAAAAGAAACCGTAGTTTCTTTTACGGCTGATAAGCCGGGTACATACCGGATTATCTGTCTGACCCATCCCGACATCGCCCATGAGGGACCTATGGTTGGGTATATTGAGGTCTTGGATTAGAATTAAATCGCTAATAGTTCCCTCTCTCAGTCCCTCGGCATATTCTGTAAGGAAAAGATTAGGGCAGGTGAGAGACCATGCAGAAGCCCAGGGCAAAGCACAATCAGCCATTCCCGACTCATCGTACTATACGTAGAGCCTGCAGCCGTGAGCTGTACAGGACGGTAAAAAGACTTAAAAAAAGAATACCCAAGGCAAAAATGAAGGAAGCTGAAAATTTTTATATAAAAGAAGTTCTGCTCCATTTGCCTTTCATCGTAGAAAATGAACAAAACCGCAAGAAGCTTGTGGATTGGTGGGATGAGCACGTTTCTTCTTTTATTGCGGAGCTATGGGAAGTAGACCGTCATGATCTATCCCGGGCATTCAGGGATGCGTTCGGCGGCTGATGCGAAGAGGCTGTCCCAAAAGCAGAATTGTCTGCTTGAAGGACTGGCCTCTTCTTCATTCTGGTTACACGGAAGGATGGCACAATATGATTTTCTTATTCCTTAGGGTCATTCTCCCTTTCATTCAGAAACAACAGGAATAATGGAATTTAAAGGAACGGAACGGGAATATCAGCTTTTTAAACGGGCCCGCTCCTTTTTATATGGACGAATGAACAGCCTTCCGTTTACCGGATAATATAGGACAAGCCTGACTAAAATAGGTCTTGAAAAAAGAAAATACCCATGGTAGGATACAAATAACGAATTGACCAAAACTTTCATTTGGTCATTTGGAGGTGACACTGTTGTCTGTCGATCGTCGAAAGATGATTGTCGAAGCGGCGGCTAAATCGTTTGCCTTCTTCGGCTATAAAGCGACTACGATGGATCAGGTGGCCAAACTTGCAAATGTGGGGAAAGGGACAATCTATACGTTTTTCTCCAATAAGGAAGAGTTGTTCGGTGAAATTGTCAAGCAGCTTAACAAAGAGCTGATCTCCGTTGCTGAACGGGCTATTGACCCGAATAAATCATTCGTGGAAAACTTGCATATCTTCCTTTATGCTATGCTGGACTTCCGGCGTAAGCATGAGTTGACAATCCGGCTTTCGCATGAGATTAACGAAATGGGAACGATGGCAGCCAAAGAAGGCATGGAAAAGGTCGAGGAAGCGATGCTGTCCATTGTGGCCAAGAAAGTGAAAGAAGCCGTGGACAAGGGAGAATTAAAGCCTTGTGATCCGGAAAAAACTGCCTTTGCCATGATGAAAATGTATATCGCTTTTGTTCATGACTGGGCCGCCTATCATACTGAACCGCTTGAAAAGAAAGATCTTGCCGAATTATTTGAACTTTACTTCATGGAAGGATTGGCTGTTCGGTAGCCATCCTTTTTTACCGGTAAAAATTGACTACATGGACAAAACGGTCAGTAATTCAGAAAATGTGACATTCTTCTCTTTTCTTCCCGTTTGCTTGTTAGGCCCAATCAACACACAGATAAAAAAGGAGTGAAACCATCTTGAAAAACACAGGGTTTTTCACAAAAGAATGGGCGGCCATTTTCAAAAACAAGAAAGTGCTAATTTCCATCTGTGTCATAGCGCTGATCCCCCTGCTTTACTCGTCTATGTTTTTATGGGCATTCTGGGATCCCTACGGAAAATTGAATGAGCTGCCCGTTGCTGTAGTCAATATGGATAAGGGAGCTAATTTCGAAGGAAAAGAGCTTCATGTCGGCGATGAATTCGTCGATAAAATCAAAGAATCCAAGAATTTTAAATGGGATTTTGTTTCACAGGAAAAAGCTATCCAGGGAATGGACGACAATAAATATTACATGACCGTAGTCGTCCCTGAAAACTTTTCTGAGAAAGCAACAAAAATATTGGATGAGCATCCTACAGCGTCAGATCTTACTTACATCCCGAATGAGAGCTTGAACTTCCTGTCTTCGCAAATTGGCGCGACCGCAGTTGAAAAAATGAAGGCAGAACTTTCAAAAAACCTGACAAAAGCTTATGCGGAAGCCATGTTTAAAAGTATTGACAAGGTTTCAGACGGCTTGGCTCAAGCCGCAGACGGTTCCCTGCAGCTCAAGGACGGATCTATCAAGATTAAAGACGGGATCGTTCAAGTGGATGAAAATCTGTTGAAAATCAATGAAGGAACGCTGACTCTGAAAGATGGGGTTATACAAATATACAACGGATTGGGTGATCTAAATAATGGAGCCTCCCGCATACAAAATGAGGGAACATCTGTCGTGGCAAGCGGCGCAGGACAATTGGCCGATGCCCAAAAACAGCTTTCTTCAGAAGGGGCAAATAAAATCTAGAGCGGATTAAATGATCTGAAATCCGGTTCGGCTGATTTAAGCGATAATCTTGGTCTGATGGAACAATTGGCCGGCCAGAAAACAAATGAGTTGCTCCAATTACCCGCAGGAGTTAGCAAGATAAATGACACTACACAAAAGCTCCAAACTGGAGTTAATGAACTCGCAAAGAAAACCCCGGAACTTGAAACAGGTTCAAAAGCTGTTGCTGATGGATTAGCAAAGTTGGCGCAATTAAACCCCCAACTGGCCGAGCTTCCCCAGTTTAAACAATTGAAAAAGGCTGCCGAGGATGTAGCGAACGGGAATGAATTGCTGAATAAAGGAGTAAATGGCCAAAGTGAAAGCAGTCTAGTAAATGGCACTAATGGACTTGCTAACGGAATAAATCAATTAAATTCAACAGTTAGTGAAAAAATAAAAAAAGGGGAGATGAATGCTCTTGTTAAAAATATCCAAAAACTTCACCAGGGCTCTACTAAATTAAGTAATGGAATTGCCCAGGCAGCTGCGGGACAAAACGAATTCGTGAAGAACTTCAATACATTCGGCCAGAAGCTGAATGAACTAAGTGCCGGAGCCAAACAGGTTGACGGTAAAATGAATGAATTGATCTCAGGAAGCGCAAAACTGAAAGATGGTACTTCCCAAGTGAGCGGCGGTGTTGACCAGCTGACAGACGGAACAAACCAGCTCCGGACAGAGGGAACAGAAAAACTGGATAAAGGCGCGGATACCCTGGTTGAAGGCCAGACTGAACTGACCGATAAGCTCAAAGAGGCAGCGGATAAAACCGGGGATGTCAAAGGTGATGACAGCAACTATAACATGTTTGCGGAACCGGTAAAAGTGACGGAAGAAAAACGCGGACCTGTTCCAAACTACGGTACCGGATTCGCCCCTTACTTCGTTTCACTAGGACTGTTTGTCGGTGCACTGATGTTAACCATCGTATTCCCGATTAAAAATCCGGTAACACCACCAAAATCCGCTTTCGGCTGGTTCTTGAGCAAATTCAGTTCGATGCTGCTTGTCGGAACCGTTCAAGCCATATTGGTTGATGCCATTCTGCTGTACGGCTTGAAAATCGAAGTTCAAAACGTCGGATACTTCTTCTTGTTCAGTCTCATAACCAGTTGGGTGTTCATGGCGATCCTGCAATTCCTTGTTACGGCATTCAGTGATGCCGGAAGATTTATTGCCATTATTTTGTTAATTCTGCAATTAACAACTTCTGCCGGAACATTTCCGCTGGAACTGATTCCGACACCGCTGCAGAAATTTAACGCCCTCGTTCCGATGACTTACTCGGTAAGCGGATATAAGGCCGTAATCTCCAGCGGAAATTATAGTCAAATGTGGCATAGTGCTCTTGTACTCGGATGTACCATCGTCGCGTTCGGTCTCCTGACTTACGCAGTGCTTGCCATCAGTTTCAAAAAACATTATTCCAACCTTCCGGGAAACCGTGAAGAAAGCGTAACAGCTTAATACGTATAGGGATACCGAAAAGTACGGGGTTTTGATAACCCGTACTTTTGTATTTTATTAACATGTAAATGATTCATAAGCATAAAGACATAAAATCCTTTTTATTCATGATAATAGGTTTTAGCCTTAGTTTCCTGCTTCTGTCGCTGGCTATGAATACTATCCCTATGGGGACGGCTTAACTATTTGGTAATTCCGCCCAGGATTCATAATTGTTTCCGATAACGTTCATCCTACAAAGTAGTTATCATGAACAAAGGAGACCTGTATATGCGCCGCACTTTTGTTATAACTATACTGGCATTGGTCTTGTTTTCCACAGCTTCTTTCCCCGCTCATGCCGGCTTTTCTGATAAAGACAAAGAGGTGAATATGTTATACGGTCCGGTTAAAGGAAGAGATTATTTCGAACCCCGCGGAGATATCGTATGGGAAGTCCCGATGGGAAAAAAAATGATGGCACTTACCTTTGATGACGGGCCGGATCCCGATGAAACCGTGCAAATACTGGATTTGCTGAAACAATATGAGGCCAAGGCAACTTTTTTTCTGATTGGGAACCGGGTGATACGTTATCCTGATTTGGTTAAAAGAGAGGCTAGCGAAGGGCACGAACTTGCGAATCATACGTATAGTCACGCGTACTTTAACAGAGCTTCCAAAGAACGGATGATAAAAGAAATTAAAGATGCGGAAGAAGCCATTTTTCAGGCATCTGGAGTTCATACTTGCCTATTCCGGCCGCCAGGAGGATATTATAATCAAATTCTTGTTGACGTATGCAAGGCCAATAATTATACCCCTATTTTATGGTCCTGGCATCAGGATACCGTTGACTGGAAAACACCGGGTGTCAAAAAAATCGTGAATAAAGTACTGAATAATGCTCGTGGAGGCGACATTGTCCTTTTCCATGACCACGTGGAAGGAAGCACACAAACGATTGAAGCCCTCAAACAAATATTGCCCGAGTTGAAAAAACGGGGATTTCGTTTCGTGACTGTATCCGAACTGATGAGGCAGCGCAATTTGAACCAGGCCAAGCCTCTTAATAACCCTTAGGCAGATCAAGGGTTAACATATATGAAAAAATTCTTGATGTTATTCCTTTTTTTAGGCTGTTTTTTCTATTTCCATACCGGGGATATAAAGGCCGGGCAAAAAGAAATGTTACTTCCAAGTCCTCCCTCTCTCCCTCCGGGGGAGCTCTCTTTGGAAATCGATCCCCTTTACAATAGACTGTGGGTATTAGTTGACGGAAAGCGGATCAAACAATTCCCTGTAGGACTTGGCAAACAGAAGACTCCGACTCCAATTGGCGAATTCACTGTGATCAATAAATATAAAAATTGGGGTTCCGGGTTCGGCACCCGTTGGATCGGGCTCAATGTTCCTTGGGGGATATATGGCATTCACGGGACTAACAGACCGGATTCTATAGGAAGGCACCAAAGTCACGGATGTATACGTATGTACAACCGAAATGTAGAGATTTTGTATGAGTGGGTAAAAATCGGCACCAAAGTCACCATCTATGGCCATCCTCTGGGACCTCCCTACGAGGATCCCCGCCCTCTTGCTGCGGGAGATAGCGGGATCGATGTGCAGCTTATTCAATACCGCCTTAAAAGTGCCGGATATTTTAACGGTATCTGTAATGGCAAATTTGGCCCGCAGACAGAGCTGGCCCTTAAGCGGTTTGAAAAAGATCACGATCTGCCGATTGACGGAGTAATGGGAAGACAGGATTATGAAGCTTTAGGATTGTGGGAATGATCGTTTTGGGCCAGCAAGTTCTTATAATTTTCTCGGGAGAAAAGCAGAAAAATATAGATTAAGCTACAAATATCATTTTTCCACTTTGTTTCGCAAGCAGCAGTATACTTCTCCGTTTGTATTCTTTAAATTGATATGCCTTATTATATGAAATCACCTTCTTATCTTTTTCAAAAAAGCCCGCTTTAGCAGCGGGCCTTCGGCTGACAGGAAAAAATCTCAGGTAACCTGAGGATCCTTAGTTTCATTTTTCATCTTATTCATTTTTCAATTGCGTAATACCAAATAGCCAATATCACTTACCAGTTTGCTCTCAGCCGCTTTTAGCACTAAAACACTTATTTAAGAGTATTCAAGATTCCGCCAAGGATGGAAGAGGAAAAGATTGCAGAATCGCAGTCGTAATTTCTTTAGCCATAAGCATAACTTTGTGCAGAGAAGTTGTTTGCAAAACTGCATATTGCCGCGGGCCTTCGCTATTGACAATAGCTGCAATCGTAAAATCCCCAACACACGGCAAATCCTTTCCGAGTGATTTCCCCGGTAAAAGAGGCTGGTTGGAAACCTGATAAAGCCCCACTGAAGCCGTTCTTCCCAGGCAAGCATCTATAGCTATAACCTTAGAGGGATAAGGAACCTCATTAAGCCGGTGATGAATGTTACTGGCATCGCATGGATAAGCCAAAGTCCCGATTACGAAAGGATATCCGTGTTCCTCCAAATAAGTCCCTACAAGCGGTCCCAATGCATCCCCTGTGGAACGGTCTGTACCAATACATACAAAAACAGGAGGATTGTCCCCAAAGCTTGGTACGATTTCGGATAAATGGGACGCAAGTTCTTCCCCTTTTACTTTTTTCCAATATTCTTTAGAAGAAACAGGATGTTCCGCCTGCATGAGCTCGCTCCTTTGGTGTTTTTTCCTATTGTTCCATAAGCACTCCATTCTGTCTATAGACAAAAACGGATAGGACAATTCTTCCAGAGCAAAACAAAATTTATGCTAAAAACGAATCAGGAGGTCTGCTGTTTTACATGGAGTTTACAAAAAATTTGGCTAAAATTTAATTCATTGGGGTATAAAAACAATATAGGATATTAATTGGATGATTGGGGGTAGACTGATGACGAGGGAAAAGGCAAAACCGTTTATTTATGCACTTGGGGCGATGGTTCTCACTTTTTCTTTATTGTTTGTCTATAACTTCATGGCAGGTGCCTAAACTGAAAAGAAGAGATTATTGCCTCTAAAAACAGCAGGTTTCCGTTAAAATAGCAGCCAGCCGGCTTTTTCAGTTAAAGAAAAAGCCGGCTGTTTTATTATATTCAGGCTACGATTGGGCAGACAACTGGTCCAAAATACGCCGGACTTTGCTTATTTCTTCAGCGGAAACAGGAGCGGATGAACCTCCGGGGCCTCTCACGGCGGAACCGAAGTGTACCTGGGTCACCCCTGTTCCGGCAACAAAATCAGCCAGGCCTTCAGCTCTAAGTCCGCTTCCTGCCAGGATGGCAAGATGCGTCTTCCGGCTCGCCTGAACAAGTTCCTTTATCCGATCTGCAGCATCCATTACATTTGGCTTGCCTCCTGATGTCAGAATGCGTTTGATTTGGGGATATTGGGACAGAATCTGCAGTCCGGAGAACTGGTCGGACAATTCATCAAAAGCACGGTGGAAGGTCACTTCCAAATCCCCGGCTGCATCAAGCATTCTCTTCAAAGCTTCCTCATGAATATGCCCTTCGGGGGTCAAAACTCCCAGGACGATACCCGCTTTGGGTGCAAAGGGCTTAAGCTTCTGAATATCCCGGATCATTGTTCGAATCTCATCCTCCCCATACACGAAAGACTGGCTGTGGGGCCGGACCATAATTTGTACAGGAATGTCTACCGTTACCAAAACTCCCTCAATCAGACCAAGACTGGGTGTGAGTCCTCCTTCTTTGATGCCTGTTATTAATTCCAGACGGTCTGCTCCATGTTGGGCTGCAATTTTGGCATCAGTAACACTTATGGCAATAGCTTCAAAAATCACGAGTGTTCTCCTCCCGTTTGTTTGTCTTCATAATGATCATATACCCATTCAGCTCTCCGGGCAATTCCGGTACATTCCTTTACTAAATTATTCTTATTTGGAGGTTAAAAATGATCCATATTCAGGCAAATTCACAATTCTTTCAAAACTAATTAATATCCTTGGCAGCTCAAGGATTAAACGATTATATTTCATTTATACTAAAGCAATTATACTATACTTACAATTTACAAGTGTTGACAATTAATAGATTAATAGATACATTTGGTTCGAGGAATATAATTCCTACAATTCTAATAAACGGGGTGTTTACATTGGCAAATGATATCTTTGAACTGGATGTCCAAATTGAGATGATGAACGAGGAGGAGAACTCCAATCAAGAGGTTGGTTACACCGGGCACTCTAAAAACTGGTTATCTTTCTGTGTCTCCTGCTAAGCCGGAAGTAAATGAAATGTGAACCGAAACACCAAAGGAATGAATTCCTTTGGTGTTTCTCTGCTATTTATATAGATTGAATGATTAATGAGCCTGGACAGAAGGGATGATAAAATTTGACTTTGACCAGAGAAATTCCAGATCCACATGCAAAACCGGGTCAAGATAAAAATTTCTTCCAACCGCTTCCTTTTTTCATGGTACGGACTCCGCTATTATCTATAGAAAAATATAAACAACTAACTGAATCCGGGAAGCCGGGGATACTTGGACCCCTGATTGACCAGTCACACGATCCTGTTGTACGGGAAGCAATTGCCGTCACCAGCCTGTCTTTGCTTGATTCTTTGCCCAACTTAACAAATATGGATCAACCACGGAAACAGGATCAGGCTATTAAAGGGTTTTTACGGTATATGTTAAGGATGACGACGAGACCGACACCTTATGGTCTATGTTCTGCCGTAGGTTTTGGAAGGTTTGGGAATAAGGCAAATGTGGCCATGGGAGAAGTTTCTGGCCACCAGAAGCAATCCAGGCCGGATATGAGCTGGTTAATGCAAATGGTACGAAAATTGGAGGCCGATTTAGACCTGGTATTACAATTGCGGGTTCGTTCAAATTCAATGGTTTATTTCACTGGTTCACGGGCAAAGCTGCCGTATGTGACCCGATATGGACAACGGGAAATTGAAACGATGTCACAAATGGAAAGTGCCTCTATCCGATTAACCCCTGTAGTTCAATTCGTATTACAGGAGGCTGAACGTCCTGTTCTATTCTGTGAATTGGCCGACCGGGTTAAGCAGAAATATCCGGATACTCCTGATGAGAAAATTATCAGATTTCTATGGCAGATGTTTCAGCAGGAATTTTTAATAAGTGAACTGCGGCCGCCATTAATGATTGAGTCACCTTTTGATTATCTGCGGGAACGTCTTGCGAATATTAAAGGAATCGACGAAGAAAAACAAAGTCTGCAGGCTATTGCCGAGCAGCTGGATGCTTATGACAGGTTGGAAATTGGAGAGGGTGAGGCTGTTTACCGGAAACTGGCGGCACAAATGAGAAGCTTGGCAGATGCGAAAAATCCGATCCAGGTTGACCTCTCGCTTAACAAGCAGGCTGCCGAGCTTCCGCATGGGATCGGAGAAGAAGTCGCCAAGGCGGCTGAAGTCCTTTGGTTGCTGAGTGTAAAGACAGTAGACGAAGCGAACCTGGAGGCGTATCGGGAAGAATTTACAGAACGTTACGGCCTCCAGCGGGAAGTGCCTCTACTAGAATTACTTGACCCGGATCTTGGACTGGGTGCTCCAGCCGGATATGAGTATCCTCCAAGCAGACGCAGGCAGGAAATAATAGCAGCAAACAGCCAGCTTGATGCTCTTTTATTACTCTGGATGACACAGGCGCTGCATCGTGGCGAGATAGAAGTAGAACTGACTGAAGACCATATTCAGCAGCTTGTACATGTGACTCCGGATAATCCCAAAGAGGCACCAATGTCATTGGAGCTTTATTTTACAATAGCATCTCCTGACAAGTCGTCGCTAGAGCAAGGTAACTATCGCCTGATACTCGGTCCAAATCCGGGATCGCAAGGAGCGGGCAAAACCTTTGGAAGATTCGTCCGGTTTATGACCGAACAAGAGCATACGTCTCTGGCAGAAATTCAGAAATATGAACAGTCGCTGCATCCAGATGCGGTATTTGCGGAAGTGGTTTATCTTCCGAACGCCGGACTTGCCGCAAATGTTGCACTTTCAACGAATATAAGGCCTTATGAGGTAGTAATGGGCACCAATCCATCTGAAGGGGAAAAGATCTCTTTGCCTCTAACTGATTTAATGGTAGGCAGTACGATGGATCATTTTTATTTAAAATCCAAGTCATTGGGCCAAGAAGTCATTCCGGTGACTTTACATATGCTAAATTTTATGCACACTCCTAACGTCTACCGCTTTTTGCGAGAGTTGTCCATCATGCGTACATGCAATTAGAAACCCTTTACCTGGGGATCACTTGAGCATGCCCCGATGTGCCCGCGCTTACGTTATGGCCGGACGGTATTGTCACTGGCCCGCTGGAAACTTGACAGTCGCATTTTAGCCTGCGAACCCAAAGTTTCGGATGAAAGATTCCGTCAATTACTTGCAAAATGGCGTTCAGATTGGAATGTCCCACAGTATGTATACTTAACTATGGCGGATCACAGGATTTTTCTTGATCTTGATCATCCATTGCATGTCCGGGAATTACAACGTGATTTTGCAAAGCTCAATGAGGGACAGGCTTTAACTTTGACCGAAGCGGGAGCTGAACTGGATGAGCATTGGGCGGAGAGCCCGGATGGGCATCATTTGACTGAAGTTGTTTTCCCGCTTGTCCGGACGGTGCCAACTGCCAGGGAGACTTCGATTGAGCAGATAAAGCAATCCCGGTTGCCCTTCATACCTCAAGCGGAGCGTCAGTACATGCCCGGCAGCAATTGGATGTTTCTGAAATTGTACGGTCTGCACAGCCGAGAGGAAGAGTTTATAGGCTTTATGCTGAGAACCTTCTGTGAAGGAATATTAAAGCAAGGAAAGGCCGATCAATTTTTCTTTATGCGTTATGCAGATCCAGAACCTCATATTCGCCTGCGTTTTCACGGTAATTCGGAACGTCTGACTGCTGAACTTCTTCCGGAGGTATACCGATGGGCGCTTTACCTGCAGCAGGAAGGTCTCCTAACTCGTCTAGTGGTGGATACTTATGAACCGGAGATCGAACGCTATGGCGGTCCTGCGTTGATAGGGCTTGCCGAATCGGTTTTTGCAACCGATAGCCAGACGACTGCACTGTGGCTCGGGTTAAAAAGGACCGGACAAATCGGGCTGTCAATGGAGATGATTGGAACAATCAGCGTAATCGACATTATGGAACAATTCAACGTGCCGTTCGCCGATCAATTAAAGTTACTTGACAGCATGGCGTTTCGAAAAGAATACCTTGAGGAGTTCAGAAAAGAACGCCGCCTGTACCTGAGTCTCGGGGATTCGTTTCATGATTGGGAGAATCTCTTGAAACACCGTGACGGAAAAATACTTTATGAGGGGATGAAAGCCCGCCGCCATGCTCTGCGGCAATACCAGAAGGCGGTAAGGGACCAAGAGGAAGACGGATTGCTTTACAACAGCTTCTATAATATCCTGTCCAGTATGATCCACCTGCACTTGAACCGGATGCTTGGCATTGACCGCCGTCGTGAAAAAAGGTTCTTACGTTGGCACTTCATACACTATATAATCTGCAGTACATACGCGGGAACCGGAAAGCGAAGGAGAATGAAATACATGAATAATGCAAAGTCTTGGCAACCAATTCATTCACTCGAGTTACAGCATGCCATTGAAAGTTGTGCACGGGATGTTGCCGGAAGGTTGTCGGAACCTTCATTGGTACGTGAGTTGTCCAAGACTGCACAGGAAAGATTCGGTCGTCCTGGTCCTGTATGGTCCGATTTGGATCTTGCGACTGGTTATCCGGGTCTGTGCATATTATTCGGTGAGTTGGACCGGTTATTTCCGGGTGAAGATTGGGACGTGATCGGACACTCCCATTTGGTAGAGTTACAGTGTATAATACAAGCACAAAAATTGTCTTCGCTCTCACTATGGGGAGGTTTGTCAGGCATAGCCATAGCGGTTCGGGCATTATCCCGCGGCGGTATCCGCTATCAGGGTTTCATACAAACGTTGCAGGGAGTTTTCCTGCGTCATTATCAGCGGAATCTCAGTCAAGCTATGCTTCATTTAGAGAACGGTGTGCATATGGGCGATTATGATGTTTTTGAAGGGTTCACCGGAATTGGACGATACTTATTAGCCTTTGCTGAGCAACCGGAATTAAGGAAAGTACTGTGCGAGGTTTTAACATATTTGGTACGCTTAAGTGAAAATAAGACCGTAGACGGACAATCAGTTCCCGGTTGGCACATCCCGGCCTCGCATCTGGTTTTGCCGCAGGAGAAGATCGACTTTCCTTCCGGTAACTATAATTGTGGAGTTGCTCATGGCATTCCCGGACCACTGGCCTTACTTTCGCTATCTCTATCCGCGGGTGTGGAAGTTCCCGGACAGAGCCAAGCTATCCGAAGGATTGCCGAATGGTTATTGGAGTGGAAACAAGAAGACAGGTATGGCCCGTTTTGGCCGCAACGGGTTGCCTGGGAGGAGCAGCAGACGGGACTTGGCGGATCGGGTTGGCAGCGTGAAGCCTGGTGCTATGGGAGCCCGGGAGTTGCCCGTACACTTTGGCTGGCAGGTAAGGCACTTGATGAATCCGGCTCTCCCTTGAAACATTTATCGCATTAGCCCACCGTCCTGAAGAGGATTGGAACTTACATGCACCAACACTCTGCCACGGTTTTGGCGGTCTGCTCCAGATGACGCAGCGCATGTATGCAGAAAGCGGGGATGATCAACTAAATGTTGTTCGGGAACGTTTAGCGTGGCGTATTTTGGAATCGTTTGACCGGAATACTCCCTTTGGCTTTAGCGAAGTAATTAAGACAGAGCATGAAACATCTGTATTGCATAGTCCCGGGTTATTACAAGGGGCTGCAGGAACGGTTCTCGCACTTCTTGGACTTTGCAGTACACAAGAACCGGAGTGGGATCAAGTTTTACTGATCACGTAATTTTCTATCAAAGTGTTTATAGCCCGGACTCTTCAGATCAAGAAATTTTGACTGGTAAGCTTTTGTTTTAAATGAAGGATTTGGTATGGCGTATAAGACCAGTTATATAATCGGCGTCTATGGTTCAATCCTGCTTCTTCTTATTCTGGCTGAGACCGTCATCCGAACGATTTAAAAAAACCCGGAGATGAGTTCGGAAACCGGTAAACCCCCAACCCGAAACTCCGGCAAATTCTCCATGGAAAAAAACCAGAGCCGAATAGCTCTGGTTTTTAAATGCGGATTTGATCAGGAAGGGTTCAATTGAAGCGTATCATCTTCCCGGTTAAACGCCTCGCGGTCAAATTCTCCTTCGCTCTCCCCTACAATAAGGGCCGCAACGGTTGTACCGGTGACGTTGACGGCTGTCCGGGCCATATCCACGATTGCATCAATCCCCATAACAAGGGCAATTCCTGCAACCGGAAGACCAGCACTCGACAAGACAACAGTAGCCATAATGGAGGCTGTTCCCGGAACTCCTGCTGTACCTACCGAAGCCAGGACAGAGGTAAGAACAATAAGCAGGTAACTCGTAAACGTAAGATCAATACCATATACTTTAGCAATGAAAATACAGACAATTGCAGGGTACAAGCCACCGCATCCATTCATATTGATGGTGGCACCAAGCGGAGCCACGAAGCTGACAATCCTTTCGGAGATTTTAACCCTTTCCGTTAAAGTCTTCATCGTAACCGGCAGAGTGCTGTAGCTGCTTCTTGTTGTAAAACCGACCACCATAACCGGAAAAATCTTGCGGAAGAATCTCAGCGGGTTCACTTTAGCGGCCAGGCCGACAAAACCGGTATACGTAATGACCGTATGAAGAATGCAGGCCACGTAGACCGCCAAAATAAACTTCCCAAGCTCTAACAGGGTTCCAAGTCCGTATTTTGAGGCCATAGCCGTCAGAAGGCCGAAAACGCCGTAAGGTGTCAGCTTCAGTACCATTTTTGTCACACGGAACATGACTTGCGTAAAGGAATTAACTACGTCCTTTACAGGCTTCATAGTTTCCGGTTTACGTTCACTTTCAATGGTAATCGCTACCCCGATGATCATGGCAAAAATAATGACTGGAATAATCTTACCTGCGGACATCTCGGCCACAGGGTTTTTCGGTATCATATCCAAAAGGAACGCGGTGAAATTAACTTCACGCACTTTGTATCCGGAAGTATCCGCTATGCTGATGCCTGAACCCGGATCAAATACCAAACCGACCAGAATGCCGATTACACTGGCGATAGCCGTAAGAAGCAGGAATAAACCAATTGTTTTTACTCCTACGGTTTTTAGCTGTTTTATATCCGTCAGAGAAGTCATACTTGAAATAATAGAGGAAATAACTAAAGGAATAACCAGCATCATGATCAGATTAATATAAATGCTTCCGAGTACCCCAATGCTTTGTGCCTGGTTTCCGAAGATTATACCAACCGCAACCCCCAGTGCCATGGCAATAAGGACACGGATACCAAAGCTGATTTTTTTCTTTTTCAAAAAGTACAAGAATCCTATAAGAATGGCTGTTACAATCCAGCTTGTATAAGTCAAATTCATTGTACCTCCACCTCCCAAATCTAATTATATATTTTATTCTTTCTATAAACTCTTAATTCCCATTGGTTTAATCGGTATTTAGATTACTCCCTTTCACTACCGTTGTCAACAAAAGATTTTAGAAAATGATCTTCCTGTTTTCCCCATAAACTAACAAAAGCACTCCCCTGTCTTTATACAGAAGAGCGCTTAAGCTATAGACAAAGCTTTGTTTATTACCATTAGATTCCGAAGGCTGTATCCGTGCTTTCTTCATCTTCATAGTCGTAAGCTTCCTTATCAAAACCTTACAGTTCGTGTTTCATGCTGCCAAAATATTTATCCAGTTCATCGCTTTTGATGATATCGGCTTTGCTTGGATCGATCGTTATTTTGACTTCTTGATTCATCTTGGAATAAGCAGAATTTAAAGCCAGCTCAATACCGAAAGTTTCACCGTCTGCTTTAGCTTCAATACCAACGTTTAGATCCATTGTAACAAAATTATCGTCTTTATCCAGACCCGCTACCAGAGAAGTGTTTTTAAAAGTAGCTTCATTCATGGACTTTTTCAATTCATCCAGATCTTTTTGGGAAGCTTCCTGGCCAAGTCCCTTGGAGGTGCTGGTCAGAATGTTAGTGATCAGTTCTTTCAGGCCGGCATCATCAACTTCCGCCTTATATTTGTTCTTGATATTTTTGTCTTTGTCTTCTTTGGTTACTTCCTGTTCCGTCAATTTGATTTTTTTGTCTTTGACGGCTTTCAGCAGTTCCTCTTGGGCCGCTTTTTGGATTTTGGCGACTTCCTCCGGTTTCAAGTTCTGACTGCTCGAATCTTTTGTATCGATTTCAAGCAATTTGCCCTTGATTTGAGGAGGCAGGAACATGCTGAAGTTTTCGTACAGATTATCTGTCTGCACATACACTTTCTCATTTTGTTCATCTACCAGGACTGGCAGCTTGATATCGAAGCTGACAGGCGGAACTTTTATACTTGCACTGATTGTGGACTCGCTCTGTTTCTTTTTATTATCTACAACAGAAACCACTTGGATTTTAGCATCATTAAGTGCTTTAACAGCCGCTTCCGTCTGAGGATCTCCTTTAGCTTTGTCAGGAGCATTAATTTTCAGTTTTACGGTTGATTCAGATTCGTAACTGCTTGCTGCCTTCAGTTGATCGAACGCCTTTACCAGATGATCGTTCGGATCCTCTTTCCCCCCACATGCTGCCAACATCAGGACCCAAGCCCCACATACAAAGGAAAGGAATAACTTATTCCAGCCTTTCATGTTGTCACTCCTTTTTCTATATATTTAATAAAAATAAAAAACAGCAAAAATGAACTTAACATGGAAAAAAGAAACAGTCAATTGTTCCCAGATGTTTAGAAAATGCTTTCTTTCATTGTATGAAGGAACATTCACAAAATAGACACAAAATTCAAAGGAATGCAATAAGAAGGAAAAATCAATTAAAAGGGTGCCTTTACCATTTAAGTCATAAAGCAAACCGGCTAAAATTGCAATAAACAGAATATTACGTACCCAATCAAGTATCTGATTATGAGGGAAAATAATGGGCAGTACAAGGAAAACAATGGAGAAGATCAAAACAACGGCAACCTTGACCTTTATTTGATAATGATTTTATTTAACCATCTGTAAATTGTTATGTTTCTATTGGGATCCAGTGAATACCATTCGATGGTGTCCACATTTTGAATGAGTTCAGCATGCTCATAACTATTGATTAGGTGCTCCTCGTGGTAGGCTGAAATAACTTCTCGCTCTATAGCAAATCCTTCCAATAACTGGTTCATGTATTTTAGCTGAATCCCAACCAATTGTGAGCTGAGAAAACGACCTTTCATCAATTGTTTATTAATATCTATCCTCTCTTCCAGCAAATTACGAAAGACAAAATATTCGTTGGCACTTAATGAATCATTATCTTCCATTTTCTTTATTTTTTTTGTGTTGTAACTAAAAATAAACTTTATTTCTTTAAACAAATCCTCGCTGGTCTGAGTCAACTGTTCCCCCCTTCCCAACCATTTCTTTAATATAATAAAAATTAGTTTGCCTGAATACTTTATCTTAACCCGCTTGTCTTTGTATAAAAATGTGTTAATGATATTTAAGATCTTTTGATACCTAGAAAAAGCTGGGTAGCTGATTTTGTTTGCCTTATAGAGTTTCATTAGTCCTTCCATTTCAATTTTCATCATTTGTTTGCGGACTTTTCGGAGAATTTTGGGAAATTTCCCTAAAGCATATTCTTCTATAACTTCTTCTTTACGTTTTCTGTATTTACTAATTACCATATCGTACTCAGATTTTTTATCACTGTTTCTACGCAGCTTATACAGTTGTTTTATCACCTTATCATATATTTCGATAACTAAAGGAGTAAGGTCCTTTTGATTAATTTTAGGCGATATTATTGGAATCATGATACTTCCGATAACCATGGAAAGTAGAATTACACACATAGTAATAAAAATAATCAGATCTCTTTGTTCGAAGTAATTTCCAGAGTTTAAATAAACGGGTAATGATAAAATTGCTGCTAAACTCACGGTTCCTTTTACTCCAGCAAATGTAATGATTAAATGATTCTTGAGGGAATAGCTATTATTATCTTTTATTACTTTTGGCATCAGTACACCAATAAATACAAAACGAATCAAAAAAATTAAAATCGTAATGGAAATAACTACGATTGCCAACAAAGTCAACTGAGTCTCAAGGATTTCCCTTATATTTTTAATCGCTGAAGGAAGTTGTGCACCTAAAAAAAGAAATACAAATGCATTAAGTATTGTAAGTATTACTTCCCAAATTGATTGGGAGATGGTACTTCTTTCTGCCTCAGCTTGGGAAATTCGTTTAAATTCAAATGCAAACATAATCCCAGCAGATACTGCAGCGATAATCCCTGAAAAATGAAATAACTCAGCTACTATATAACTGATAATGGGAAGAATTAATTCAAATATGAGATGTATTTGAATATCTGCTCTTCGATGCAACTTAAAAACAGAAATAATACGATTTTTAACAAAAACGATACCGACGCCGACTATGATCCCCCCTAGAGTTGATATGATTAACTGTGAAATAAGTCCGGTAGCAGAGTAACTCCCGTAAAGCAATGCCATCACAGCTGTTTGAAGCAGAATAAGCCCTGAAGCATCATTAAAAAGCCCTTCATTTTCTAGTAAATGCAATGTTTTTCCAGGAATTTTCACTGTTTTGGAAATGGAAACGACAGAAACCGCATCTGTAGGACCAAGTGCTGCCGCCATAGCAAAACAAGCGGCAAGCGGTATAGCTGGGAGCAGCCAGTGTATATATGGACCTAATACAAGGACACTTAGAATAACTAAAATAAATGATAACAGGAGAATGTTAGTTTTGCTTTTCCATATGGATTCCAGATCTACATTTTTCCCTTCATTAAAAAGAAGTGGAGCAACAATAAGGATTAAAAATATTTCCGGCTCAAATTGGAATTTATCAAAGCTTGGAAAAAGGCCTATTAAAATGCCTAGACCAACTTGTAAGATGGGCATTGGAAATAAAGGAAAATATCTTTTACAAATAAGTGAGCAGATAGTTGCAAGAAAAAAAACAAAAAAAAAACGAAATCATTTCCATATAGTCCCAAACCTTTCTTTATAATAATTGTTAGACTAGTTACCTTACGATTCTGGGAACCGTTGTAATTCTGTTCACCCTGGATGTTCCCATGACTTTGGTTCTGCTGATTTCCGTTCCTATTATTCTCTTAATTATGGTCCCGATAGGAAGGAAACTATATAAAATTTCAGTAATCAGCCCTAACGGCATCAGCACGGATTCAATTTTCGCTTTTTGAATACCGAATGAGTACAGCGAATCAATTTCCTTTTTCCCGGTGGAGAATTCACTTTTCTCTGTTGTATAGGCTTTGAACAGCCGGATTTCCATGAGCATTTAGGATAAAAATGCGGTAAGCTGCGACATTTTTTTCTGCTGGTGGGCTCCATTGGCAGATTTATGACCAGCATCCCCCTTATGCAGATTCTGGACGAGCCTGAGGAGAAATATGAGAGCGGAAAACCAAAACCAGATGGAGATACTTTATCTTTTCATCAAGTCAGTTTTGGCTACGGTCAAGACAAACCCGTTTTGTCGGATATCTCGTTCACGGCACAACCGGGTACGGTTACCGCTTTTGTCGGGCCGAGCGGGGCCGGCAAAACAACCATCTTCTCCCTGATTGAGAGGTTTTATAAACCGGACTCCGGCACAATTTCGCCGGGGGGCAAACCAGCGGATTGCCATTGCCCGGGCCTTGCTGAGGAACCCGCAGTTCCTTCTGCTCGATGAGGCCACAGCCAGCCTGGACTCTGAGTCCGAGCGGATTGTACAGGAAGCTTTGGATACCCTTCTTGAAGGAAGGACTTCTTTCGTCATCGCCCACAGACTTTCAACGGTTGTACACGCCGACCAGATTCTGGTTGTACAGGATGGGCGGATAACAGGAACCGGGACCCATCAAGAATTGATGGATAGCCATCCTTTCTACCACAAACTCGTGGAACAGCAGTTCCAGAGCCAGAGCCTTCCCCTGTTAGAGAAATATTAAAAATGAAAAGGGAAGTCCGTCAAGATTGGGTCAGACTTTCCTTTTTCAGTTTCACTCATCCCTCAGACAAATAATCCGTCGTAGGCCCAGGTAGGTTTTCCGGTCACTTTCCTAGACTCAGGCATCTATATAAGTAATAGCCTGGCTGCCCATCTGTATCCATGAATCAATGAAATCTTTACGGTCTAATTTTTTGGAGGCCGTACCATCGAGAGGATCATTGACGTACACGTTATCCTCGTCATATCCAACCAGCAATACCGCGTGCTCGGAGAAGGTCGCTTTGACCGGGCTGTTTTTACTGTTCCAGGTTACCCAATTCCCAACGGAAGCAAAGGTTACATTGGTCCAGACCAATACAGGCTGCCCTTCGGATATAGACTGCAGAACACGATCAAACGATTCCCCCGTCAAATCTACTGTCCTTCCCGGAAGAATAGATTCTACCAGATCGTAAACCGGCCCGTGATAAACACTGAATCCTATACGTTCACCTGTAACATCTCCCACAAATCCCTCGTTTGGGTCCCCCCATGAGAGAATGTTTCCATTTTCATCCCTGCGGATTGGGGAGGAATCCTTGGCAACCTGCTTGGCCAGCGTCATTTTATCAACCGGGTGCCCGGCCGCCTTCAGCATCATCGCGACACTAGTAATCTCGCAACCGTTATAAAGCTCCGGATTTTGAGAAATAATAGGAACGGTCAGCAGTTTTTCGGCCGGAAGAGGTTCCGGCGTCTGCATAGGTTCCGGGGTAGAGGAAGGAATGGAAGTTTCCTCTACAGACAGGTTCTTTTCCATTGCTGCTTCCTTACGCGCCTTTATTGCTTTTCCCAGAGCGTCATTGAAACCAGGCCAAATCATAATGATCCCTATTAAGGCTATAAGGACATACATCCAACTCTTCTTTTTCATAGAGTGCTTCTTTATAAGGTAGGAATATTCCAAAAATACTTAAGTACTAAATAATATTTTAGCACAAAAATAAGTGCTTTTCGAGCATATTTCCCCTATTACCGGACTATGAAACCGTTTGATCTGCAAAGGTTCATTTCCTAATTTGGTGAAATCTGTTTTGAGATGCTCCGCCTTGTGGTAGACTGATGGTAGAACTTGAAAAGAGGATAAGGTTATGTACATCATCAACTTCTTTGTTTCTTCATTGCCTTTTGTCACCTTATTAAATATACTGCTTGCCATCACCATCATTTTCCTGGAACGGAGGAATGCGGCCACCACCTGGGCCTGGCTGCTCATTTTATTTTTCATTCCGGTTTTGGGATTTATTTTGTATATCTTTTTTGGACAAAATCTGAGCAGGCGCAGGATCTTTAACCTGAACACCGAACTGACGGCGCAATTGCGCAAAGAGATCAAGGGACAGAAGGAACTCCTGGATAGAAATTCATTTCAGTTTAACCATCCTACCCTTCAAGAGTACCGGTCCACCATCTATCTGAATTTGATTAACGGCTACGGTGTATTAACCCAGGATAACGGAGTAGAGATTTATACGGATGGAGCCGCTAAATTCAAAGCTCTCTTTGAGAAAATCCGGGAAGCGAAAGACCACATCCATATGCAGTATTTTATTTTTAAAAATGACGTTCTGGGGAAAAAGGTAGTTCAGGCGCTGGCCGCAAAAGCGCGGGAAGGTGTGGAAGTAAGGCTTCTCTACGACGCAATGGGCTCCTCCCGTGTACCCGGGCGGTTCTTCAAGCCATTGAGGGAAGCGGGCGGGAAAGTAGCAGCCTTCTTTCCTTCGCTTTTTTTTCCGTTTATCAATTACCGTATCAACTACCGTAACCACCGGAAGATTGTTGTCATCGATGGAGAATATGGTTTTGTAGGAGGATATAATGTCGGGAAAGAATATATCGGACTCAAGAAGAAGTTCGGTTTTTGGCGGGATACCCATCTGCTGATTCACGGAAGTGCAGTCGAATCATTACAGTCACGTTTTTTCCTTGATTGGAACAATGCTTCTTCCGATAAACTGGAGTTTGATCTCCGTTATTTCCCGGAAAAAACCTATACCGGAAATATACCGATACAGATTGTTTCCAGCGGTCCGGATTCCGAATGGGAGCAGATTAAGAACGGGATCATCAAGATGATTTATTCCGCAGAAAAAAGCGTCTACATCCAGACCCCCTACTTTGTCCCGGACGAAAGCCTGATGCACGCCCTGCGGATCGCCGCGTTATCCGGAATTGATGTGCGCATCATGATTCCCAATCAGCCTGATCACATCTTTGTCTACTGGGCTTCTTTCTCCTTTATTGGCGAACTATTGGATATCGGGGTCAAATGCTTTATTTACGAAAATGGCTTCATCCATGCCAAAATGCTGGTTGTGGACGGCAAAGTGGCTTCTGTCGGCACAACCAACTTCGACATCCGCAGTTTCAAGCTGAACTTTGAAGTCAATGCGTTCATTTATGATACCAATGTGGCAGGACAGCTTTACTCCATCTATGAGCGGGACCTTCTGAAAAGCAGGGAAATGACCTATGAAATGTACCGCAACCGTTCTCTCATTATTAAATTCAAGGAGTCGATTTCCCGTCTGCTGGCGCCAATACTATAAAAGGTGTAGCGAAACCGGTGATAAATTTGCACCGGAAGTGAACCGGTCCGTTATATGAAATCAAAAAAGACCTTCCTTTCATCTATGAACTGTGACCCGCAAGAGGGTCACTTTTTTCAAAGTGTCCTTTTTACGGGTCACAGTTCAGTGTATGGAAGGTTGGGTTCTATTATTACGCAGTATCCCTAATTTTTGGATTTGCGGTAACCAGCTGCCTGGGCTTCCTTCTCAGAACAGAACATGACCACGTTTTTCTTCGTTTTATTATAATGCGCTCCTCCAGGTACGTGGTAAATCATGGAGTTCCGGTTCCCTTTAATAGTAGGGTTGGAACAGGATGCACTCCCTTCGGAAGTAGAAGGAGAGGGTTTAGGCGCAGACTGTGATGCCTCCTTTTTGGGGGAAGTCTGCCCGGACGGTTTTGTTTCTGGCTTGGCCTGCTCTTTCTTCGCCGGTTGTTCCTTTACCGCCTGGGGTTCCGGTTCTTTTGCCGCAGTTAGAATTTCATAATTATACCCGCTTTCCGTCACAAAATTCGCAATTCCCCAGATTCCGTGTGAACTGCTTTTTGCTGTTTCCTCAGTCCTTTTTAAATCTTCTATATACTTGGCATCGGACGGATAATCCGTCATTCGGGCCAACCCTTGGTCGAGCAGCATTTGATTAAAGAGATTTTCGCCAAGATGTATAAAAGCGAGCCTACGTCCCTGACTATCCTTTTGATCGTTAACGAATTCAATCTGTACATCCTGATCCAGCAGCTTTTGTCTTGCAAAATCCAGTGCCTCAGTTGCCAGCGGAGTATCTGACAGCCCTTCCTTCTGCTCAGGTGTTTCCACAAGGTAAAGTCTTACTTTCTCCTCTTTTCCATCTATTTGAACCACCGGAGAGTTTACATCGGAAACATTTACTACTTTCGCAGCCAGCCGTTCGGGAATAGGCGTCGGCTGAACGGATACAGTCGGGGATGGACTCGGCTCTGGTGCCGAGGGAGTTGGAACGGGTGCAGCCTGTCTGGGCTGTTCAGGAGCGTTTATCATTCCTCCCCATATGATTAGAACAAATACAGCAAATCCTAAAGGAACATAATGCCTTTTTGTTTTATCCGCTTCCCCTTTATATTTCCGGTACAGACTAAAACTCCAATAGCCTAGCGCACAAGCAAGAACAAGCATAACATGATTCCCTATTAAAAGTCCCCCCAATATAAGCAATAAAATTCCTCCAAGAAAATATCCTGCATATTTCCTTTTTTTTGTTCCACACCGCATTTCATTCCCTTTCTTTTAAAATGATTTTAATAAGCCACTTGCTTATGTATATATTTTCCACATTTATGTCTTTTCTCCTTCTGTTTTTAGAAAACGGTTCCGGTTTTTATACTTGGTACCGTTTTCCCCACAAATGGGTTTCCCGGACATATTTACTTTCGTCCAATTCCCTATATAATATTTTTGCATATATGCGGGGCTTTTCTGCTCCGTTTTAGAACAGACAGAGCAGCTAGAGTGCAGAGAGTGGCAGAGAGTCATGGTGGTCATGAACATTTTTATCTTTATCGGTATAGCAGCGGCAGGCATTTCCGGCGCTTTAATCGAAATCAAAAAAAACTGGATATTTTCGGTGTGATTTGTCTGCCGATTTTGACTTCGCTCGGTGGGGGGATCATCCGGAAGTACTGCTTGGCCACTTTCCTCCTGTTTCCTTTGTGGAATCTTCCTATTTTCTGGCCAGTGCCCTAGCCGCTTTGTTTACCTGCTTGTTCTACAAGCAGACCGACAAATTAAAAACGATTATTATGCTGTTCGATGCGGTCGGACTCGGGGTGTTTACGGCTATCGAGCCAACAGCGCGATTGTTGCCGGGATGGAGGAGCCCTTTCTATTTTTTCACCTGTTCCAGGTAAGCCAGAATAATGGCATCCAGTATCATAATAAAAGGGAACCTGGAACACATATCCAATTCGCCATAATAACAATGTTCAATGCCCACACGAAAAGAAAGGTCCGCCATCTCCTGAAGCCTATTAGGTTCGTTTCCGGTAATGGCAATCGTTTTCACTTTCCTTACCAGCAATATATGGGCAAACTCTTTGATGTAAACCGTTTCCCCGCTAAATGACACCAGTATCGCCGTATCCTTGGGACCAAGGCTTGCCGCCGCACATCTCAGCTCATCCCAGTCTTCCCGGGCGCTGCACATCTTCCCTGCGAACATAAGCTTCTTGGCAGCATCCAGACAAGGGGCAAATGAGCTGCCTACACCGAAAAACTCTACATCAATGCTTTTATAAATCCACTCTGCTGCCTGCTTCATTTTATCCTGATCCGCCAGCGCAAGGGTATGTTCCATCTCACGGCGGAACCTGTCTAAATGAGCGGACAGGAAAGAACCCGGGGAACCGGACGGCACCACGGGTTTATCCTTCACTACATGCTGTTCCAAAGCAAATTTCATATCCTGAAATCCGCGGAAACCTAGCTGCCGGCAAGTTCTGCTTATGGTAGCCGTAGACACGTATAATCGCTTGGACAACTCGTCCAGTTTCAGTCCTGCCACGGTTTCCGGGTTGCGTATAATATAATCAAACACTTGTTTCTCAAGCTGACTCAGTTTGTCTCTTCTCTGGACCATTCGTTTCAATAATGTCTGCATGTTCTGCTTTCACTCCATGTTCATCGGCGCTTTTTACTTCACATTATAGTCATTATACGCCAAAAAGCCCAGCTATCACCGGGAACAACCTTTTAGCTCATCAACTGCCTTTTTCAGTCTCCTGAGTCCTTCCTGTACCTTCACTCTCGGACAACCAACATTCATTCGCAAAAATCCCCGGCCTGCCTCGCCATAGACTTCTCCCCGCATAATTGCCACCTTAGCCTTATGAACAAGCGCTTCCTGAAGTTCCTCACTGCTAAAGCCAAGGTCTGATACGTCTATCCAGGCCAGGTAGGTGGATTCCGGCAAAGTGAAAGACAGATCAGGCAGATGCTGGCGGAGAAACTGTTCTACCATCCGCAAATTATGATACAGATAAGCCCTCAGTTGATCAGCCCATTCCTCACAGGCCGAATAAGCCCGTATCGTCGCCAGCATTCCGAAAATACTGGCACTGGACAAGCCATCCTGATTCTTGAGCTGAAGCAGAAATTTCTCACGGACAGACGGGTTCGGAATGAACGCATAAGAACCTCCAAGCCCGGGAGTATTGAACGTTTTGCTTGCTGAAGTGCACAAACAAACATGATCCGTACTTTCCGCGGCTTTTACAACAGGAATATGAGACCCGGGTCCATGAACAATGTCCATGTGAATCTCATCTGAAACGACAAATACACGATGGGCCCGGCACAGGTCCAGCATCCGCGCAAGCTCTTCCTGGGACCATACCCTCCCAGTCGGATTGTGCGGGCTGCAGAGCAGAAACAGCTTGGCCTTCGGATCGGCCAGTTTCCGTTCCAAGTCGTCAAAATCAATGGTATAGCGGCCCTGCTCAATCTTCAGATCATTGCAGGACATATTCCTTCCGTTATCCTGGATCACCTTAAAGAACGCATCATAGGCCGGTGTTTGTATAACGATATGGTCCCCCGGATCCGTTAATTGATGGATCAGCCTGGACACAGTGTAAATAACCGACGGGCTGTAAACAATCCAATCAGCCTGGACGGTGCAGGCAAAACGCCGGCGGAACCAATATTGGATGGCTGATTTGAATTCCATATGGTTCCACCTTGTGTAACCGAAAACTCCATGATGCAAGCGTTCCTCAAGAGCCTGTATAATTTCCGGAGGAGAGCGAAAATCCATGTCCGAAATCGAAAAAGGCAGCAGGTCCTTTTCCCCGAAACGGTCTTCAATATAGTCCCATTGGGTACAAAACATGCCTTTCCGGTTTACCACTTTATCAAAAATTGTTTTCATTATCTATCCACTTCCCTAATCCGGCTTACATCAATTTATCGATTTGTGATTTCAATATATTTACCTGCGGGCCGATAATCACTTGAACGTTATGCTCATCCAGCACGACCACTCCCAGAGCACCGTATTCCTTCAGTTTTTCCTGGTTCACCTTGGACATATCATGAACCACAAGGCGCAGACGGGTAATACAGTTGTCCAGCGTATCGATATTTTCTTTGCCTCCTAAGGCATCCAGTACTCTTTGCGCATTATAATCTTTCAATTTCCCGCCTGGGGAATCCTCTTCTTCGGCTCCCTCTTTTTTCTCTTCACGTCCTGGTGTTTTTAGGTTAAAAGCCATTATGGCATAGCGGAAAACGAAATAATATACGATGAACCAGACAGCTCCTACAACCGGAACGAGATACCATTTCGTATTCAATCCCTGTAGTACTCCAAAAATAAGGAAATCCAGGAGACCGCCATCCGTGTTCCCTATAGTCACACCAAGCAGGGCCATCGTCATAAAGCCCAAACCGGTCAATACAACATGAACCAAATACAGGGCAGGAGCCACAAAGAGGAACAAGAACTCAATCGGCTCTGTGATACCGGTAATCAGGGTAGCAAATACGCCCGATAGAAGCAGCCCCTTGATTTTCTTGCGGTTTTCAGGACGGGCCGTGTGATAGATAGCCAAAGCTACAGCAGGCAGCCCGAACATAAACGTGGGCATTTTCCCTTGGGCAAGAAAGGCTGTCGCAGATGGGCTAATCGGAAGTCCCTGCTGTAATTGGGCATAGAATATATTCAAAGCCCCAGATACTGTCTCCCCGTTCACAAACTCAGTACCGCCAGCTTCTGTAAAGCGGATCATAGCCACCAAAATATGATGGAGCCCAAAAGGAAGCAGCAGCCGCTCTCCCGAACCAAACAGCATAGGTCCGAATGCTCCGGCTTTCTGAATCAGGTTGCCGATTCCGGCTATAGCCATTGCAAAGATCGGCCAAATCATCGGTAAGAGTATTCCGATAACGGATAAGACAAGCGTAGTGACAATAGGAACAAACCGGGCACCGCCAAAGAAGGCAAAAGCATCCGGAAGCTTGATGGCATAGAACCGGTTGTGCAGTAAGTAAACTACAATTCCGACCAGTATTCCTCCCAGCACACCCATCTCAATGGTCTGAATCCCCATAACCATACTCTGGCCGGATTGCTGCAAATTCCCGGCTTCGGCCAAAGTGCCGGTTTCCTGCAGATAGAAGTGAATCGACAGGTGCATAATGACATAGCCGACAAATCCAGAGAAAGCGGCTACCCCTTTTTCATACTTAACCAACCCGAGCGGAATAGCCATCGCAAACAGGATCGGCAAGTAGGTAAAAGCAAATCCTCCGATAGTTGACATAAAGCGGAAGATTATCTGTAAGACAGGATTGCCTAAAAAAGGGACCGTCTCAATCGTAGCAGGACTGGAAAACGAACTGCCAATCCCCAGTACAAGCCCCATAAAAGCCAGCAGGGCAACCGGAAGCATGAACGTTTTGCCTAACCCTTGAAAAAACTCCCACATTTTGGACTTCAAAGATTTATTTTGCATGGAGTACTCTCCCCTTTCTCTATCAGTTCTATCTTTACCATAACGGATTCCTTTCACTCATTTAAAGCGTTTTCAACTTCTTTGTATGTGCGTACAAATTCTGAAAGACAAGACAATAGCAAAGAAAAATACTTACTTATCTTCCCATTAAAAAAACCGGTCCAGACTAAAAGTCTTGAACCGGTTTACCCATTAAAAATAACATTGGTTAAATCAATTTCACAACTTGGATTTGCATCTGAGTGGTATTATGAAATTGATTCGATTAATAAACGGAATCCTTCATTATATATCCATTTCTAAAAACCGCTATGAAATGATTCCTGTCTGCTTCATTTAAGTCCATACCATAAAAATCAAACCCATGACGACAAACAGGTAGACAAAAATAAGGACGGCAATCCACTTTTCTCCTTCCATACTTTCAACCTCATCCCGTTTATCCCGGAGTAACTGTTGTATAAAAATCGTTTTCCGGTTAGACGGCCTTTCTGCATATTTCTAGTATTTATAATCATTATAAAGCTTAATACTTAAAAATACATTTTCAAAAATATGTAAAAAACAGAACTTGCACCTCACCACCTTATAGCGTAACCTTAATGATAGCCGACTGCTCTTGTTTCTGATTCTTTGATTCTGGTGAATAGGAAGTATATAACGTCCGTTGCCTTTTATTCATGTATAATGTATGCTAATAAATTCCAATATAGCAGGAATACTATATTGCAACCATTATATTAGCGTGAGAAAGGAGTTTATCTTATGTCTACCCGCGACGATATCGAAAAACGAATACAGGATGCACTGGAGGAAAGCGACATCCGGGAGAAAAAACCGGAAGAAACCGCTGTACGTAAGCTGCCCCCGAAATACGAAATCAGGCAGATGGTCACCTTGGATCCTATTGTGGAGGAAACCCGACGCGTACGGAAGATTGCGCAGGAAGTGGACGGCCGTTATGATAAATATATGGAAAGAGCCCAAAGAGCCGAGAAGTCAGATGAAGGGTGATGAAACATGATTCATATCTTGGACGCAATAATGAGACATAGTGAGGAAAACGGCTATGCAGGACAAACTCACTTTGAAGTCACCGGTCACAAAAAACCTTATGAGATTACACTGTTCAGCAAAAAGGGAGAGGACTGGGAGTACAGTCTGCATTTCCTCCATGAGCCCGGAAGCGAGGAAGAGATTCTCGCATTGGAAGATGAGCTGGAAGAAAATGATGAGCTTTTCGGACAGCTTGTAGAAGCAGCTATGAAGAAAGTTAAGGAATAACCGGCAGTTAGCGGTAACCGCGCCTGACTTATCCTGCTTGAACGCGTGAAAAGGGAACTGTCGCATAAGTATTCGCATGAATGGACAACCCCAAATTTTATATGAGAAAACCTCCAAATCCACTAACAAAGTGGAAATGGAGGTTCTTTTTTTTCCTGAAATTGAACTTCGGGCATGATCATACTAGTTTGCATACTTCTGTACAAATGCGGTAACCCGACCCAGGTATCCCTCAGGATCTTTTTGCAAACACTCCCCGTGTCCCGCACCAGGTACCAGGAACAGTTCCTTGTCATTCCTGCAGCCTTCATAGAGAGGATAGATCATGCTTGTAGGAACAAACTTGTCCTCATCCCCCTGGATAAAGAGTATCGGCAGCCTTGACTTTTTGACCTGATCGAGAGCGGATGCTTCACGGAAGAAATAGCCTGCTTTGATCCTGGTAACCAGACTGGTAGCCGGAATAAGAGGAAATGCGGGAAGTTTATACATCTCTTTAAGGTGATAGGTAAGAATGTCCGTCACTGAAGAATAAGGGCAATCCGCCACTACAGCCTTAACCTGATCCGGAAGTTTCTCCCCGCTTGTCATAAGGACAGTGGCGCCTCCCATGGATACCCCGTGAAGAACAATCTCTACATCCGAACCCATTCGCTGCAAAATCCAGTCGAGCCATGCAACATAATCCAGCCGGTCATGCCAGCCAAACCCGATATAATCTCCCTCGCTTTGACCGTGTCCCCGATTATCCGGCATCAATACATTCCAACCTAGTTTATCAAAATAGATACGGGCATAGGCGGTCATTTCTTTTCCCTGTCCTGTATATCCATGAGCCAGAAGAGCCACCTTATTCGTCGGATGAAACGCCGGAAACCAGTAGCCATAAAGGGTTAATCCGTCAAAAGAGGTAATCTTGACCTCTTCGCAAGGATGGTCCTCCAACCACTGCTGCCTCATCCGTTCTCTTGCCTGCCAGTTATCCGATTGCTTAAGATTGGGGTTATTTGCCAAAAACTCCTTCGGTGTCCGTTGTATCGCTACTCTATAAAAGTACAAACTGATTATTGTCAAAACCGCTAATGCAAGTACGACTAGGATTATCATCCCCACCAGGATCTTCATCTTTCTATAGTTCCTCTCTATTTTTTCTATCGTAAAGAATAGACCCGCCGCCCAGAAGTTGTCAATTATTTTGCTCACTTATTATTCCTTAAATCATAAGAAATCATAAGTCCGGCAATTTATCATTGGAAGAGCGCATAGGCTAAGAAGAGAACCTTCGCGATGCGAGGAGGATGATGACATGAAAGTTTCTTTTCCTTTACCTGTTCAGACCATACGTTTTCAGGCAGAGGGAGTCCGGGTCTATGCTCCTGCCGTTTCCGGTTTAACCGATTCCAATGTACAAAATAAAATAAATCAAACTATTGAAATGCAGACAAAAACATTGATGAATGAACAGGGCTATCCTAAACAGGCTTCCAACCTGGAAATGACGGGAAGCTATGAGATCAAAACAAATCAAAGGGCGGTACTAAGCCTATGTCTCAGAAATTACGCCTACATCCAAGGACATGCTCACGGACTCACGATTATTCGCTCCCTGACTGCTAATACGGCAACAGGCCGGTTTTATTTACTTCATGAACTGTTTAAACCGGGAAGCGAATATGTAACTAAAATATCCGAATTGATCAGGATACAGATCAAGGAAAGGGAATTGCCGCTGCTCGAACCTTTCGCCGGCATTTGGCCTGACCAGGAGTTTTATATCTCTGACAAAGCACTCGTCATTTATTTTCAGGCATACGAGATTACCCCTTATTATGTTGGTTTGCCCATGTTCCCTATCCCGGTCTATACCTTGCACAATTTGATTGAGGAAAAAAGCCCCCTTGGTGCCATGCTTGCTGAATAAAAATTGAGGGTGTCCAGAATAAACGGCACCGGGCTTTTCATCAGCCCGATGCCGTATTCCATCCTCCCTCTTCCTTTAAGGAAAGTCCATCCTTCCGCAATCTCGTAATATCTCTGGCTCGACGGACCTTCCAGTAACCAGGCAGCATTTTCTCCATCGCACCGGATAGTATCCACGAACAGCAGAAGTAAAATCTTTTCTGCTGATAAGTAGGGCTTAAGTTTACAGGCTGCTGTAAGTAACGCTGTCTTTCTTTTTGGCCCCAAGCACGTAACGGTTTCGTCCCGCACCGAGTCCGGCCGTTACCATAACGATAAGCACTCCGGTCAGGACCAGGATAGGCCAAAGCCAGGAATGCGTGTGATCAAATATAAATCCGATCAGGATTGGGCCTGCTGCTGCAAGCAAATAGCCGACCGACTGGGCCATTCCGGACAGAGCGGCCGCCTGTCTGGCATTTGCGGACCTAAGTCCAAGCAGAGTAAGGGACAGACTGATACTGGCTCCCTGGCCTATACCGATAAATACAATGCAAATAGACAAAATAACGAGGCTGCCTTCGGCCAGAAGACCGGCTATGCCGATGAAGTAAAGAATGCCGATTCCGGCTACAATTCCTCTTTGATCGCGAAAGCGTTCAGCCAGCACCGGGGCAAGGAAAGTGGCCGGCAGTCCGGCAAACTGTGTAACCGACAACATCCATCCTGCCGTGGAGCCGCTCATGCCGTAACTGTGGAGAATCTCCGGCATCCAGGCAATGAAGGAGTAAAACAGGAAGGATTGCAGTCCCATGAAGACAGTAACCTGCCAGGCTATTCCGGAAAACCAGAGCCGGATTTCAGCCTGCGGCAATTCTTTGGCGTGAGGCTGTTTCTCTCTGCTCCTGAGCTGCGGTAACCAGATAACAGCGGCAAGTAAAGCCGGGATGGTCCAGAATAATAGCGAGTTGTCCCATCCCAAATGAAGTCCGGTCGCCAGCGGGATACTAATGCCTGAAGCCAGTGCGGCAAAGACGTTCATGGCTGTCGAATACATGCTGGTCATAATTCCCATTTTTTTGGGGTACTTTTGCTTGACCAGACTCGGCAGAAGTACATTACCGATAGCAATGCCAACACCGACCATCGACGTTCCACCAAATAACGCAGCCGTCCAACCGGCTGAGCGGATCAGGATACCGGCCATTAGAATCAGCAATCCCGCAAACACCGTCCACTCATTCCCAAACCTGCTTCCAAGTTTCGGGGCAAGTAGGGAAAATATCGCGAAAGAGATCAGCGGCAGGGTCGTTATTAATCCCGCAGCGCCGTTGGATATCCCGAGATTGTTTCGGATGGAACCGACAAGGGGACCCACTGACGTAATGGCCGGGCGCAAATTAAACGCAATGAACATAATCCCAACTAAAAACATGGACTTTCTGGTAAATGAACGGCCTTCCAATCAGGTTACCCCCTCTTACTATTGAGCCCCCATTCTTGCTGAATGACTTCAATTATCTGCGAGGCAGCTATCTCTGCTTCAGTTTTGTTCTTATCGCGGATTGCCTCAAAGAGGCGGCGGTGGGTCTGAATATGTTCCTCCGCCACTTCGGCATTATCCACTACACTGCTAATGGTCATACGCAAATGATCGTACATGTATTTATACAGTTCGATCAGAATAGTATTATGAGCAGCTTCGGCAATGGCCATATGAAATTTCAGGTCGGCCTGAACGAAATTTTGTCTCGCTCTGGCCTGCTTATTTCTTTGTTCCAGCCAATTTCCAATCTTCTTAACATCCTCTTCTGTCCTTCTTAAAGCAGCCAACCGGGCTATTTCCCTTTCCAGCAAATAACGGACTTCCAGAATCTCACCCACGTCCGAACCTCTCAGCCTGCGAAACATCGCTGCCTCGAAGCTGTTGGAGGCTGTCACATATGTGCCGTCCCCTTGTCTTGCTTCAAGCATGCCATTATGAATCAATGCCTGTACCGCTTCACGGATTGTATTGCGGCTTACTCCCAGTAATTCCACTAACTCCGGCTCGGGAGGAATTTTCGTACCAACCTGCCATGTGCCTGTTTCAATCAAAGTTTCAAATTGGGCTGCTATCTGTTTCGATAAAGAAGTCCGGACCGCTTTTTTTATTTCCATGGAAATGTGAAACCTCCGAACATAGGATGATTGGATCAATAAAATGTTAGCATTTTAAGATAAAAATAACAACACATTAAACAAAAGTAATTATTTTTAAAATTCATCTGTTTTAAGTACGCCAATATAAGTTTGAAGCAGGACCTAAGAAAGGTGCCTGCTTCAATGTTTAGAAACCTGCCTCATTGAACGCTACTTGTCAATTACCTTTCTGCAAATGGATTCCCGGATATTTGTTGGATATGGTCTCGCAGCTGGAATTCAAATTTCCTTTCAAGTGTCTATCCAAAAAGCATAGGGATGCCTCGTTCACGATCCGGTTATTCTGCTTTACATCAGGACTAATCCGGGCAAGCAATGGCGAATACAGAGGGAAATCCGTAAAGTTCAAATGTCCTGCTCTCTCGATATCATATTCGCCATTTGGATTGAAATAGTACAACGCTTCGGGTAATCCAAGCAAATCCCGGACAATTTCCATCATCAGCATAAGTAGATTTGTCCACTATATCGATAGTGATAACTCCATTAACTCCGGACGAAATGGAAGGGTGATGCTGGGCCCGCTGAATACCCACTGCTCAGATGTATCGCTGATACGGCTTATTTCAAATTTGGGCCGAAGACATTCTTTTATTGATTTCTCCATGTCAGGCGGCGTCTCCTCCGGAAAGCGATCACTTCCTGGAAGAAATAGGAAATGGACCGTGCAGTTGACAATCTGTACATGAAATATCATGAAACAGACCGGTTTCACGCATATATTTGGGATAAAAACCCATAATAGGCCTTGCCATCTATAAAGCCGTACAAGACAGTCCGGGTAGTAAGCGCTTCCCCAAACTGAATTGTATGGGCTTCAGCGCTCTGCTTGCCGCCGGTATGACCTTCTCGTTCATAGGGGATTTATCGATGGCCGGATTTTTGCCATGGCGCCATAATCTCATCGGAGGGGCATGCTGTCGTTCGGCATTGCCCACGTCTGTTATCTGGCCTCGTTTGCCGGAATTGCAGGCACAAAAGGCATCGCTATTATGAACACCGATTTGATCGCCGGCGCCGTCCTGCTTGTTGTTACCCAGACATGGATTTGGCGCACGATCCTGCGCGTTCCCACCCACCCCCGGGCCGTTGTGAACGGTGCTTTCGCCTACGGGCTGCTCGTAGGTTCGACAGCCGTAGCCGCAGCCGGTTTATGGCAAGCAACAGCGGGCCATTGGTGGCTTCCTCTTGCGGGCGGTCTCCTGTTCGTTCTGTCCGACTTCTTCATCGGGTGGTCGGATATCGGCGGACGGCGAATGAACAATCCCCATCTATGGATATGGGTTACCTACGGGCTGGCCCAGGCTTGCATTGTGTATTCGCCTCTCATTCACGATTTATAATTCGGCTGATAGAGAAAGTTCATGATAATGGCCTGCAATAATATCGGCATCACGAAGTGCATCCCGTGCTTCCGGGCCGGAGGCGATTCCGACAGTAAGTGCCACGCCTCCCCGTTTCCCCATTTGCATGTCCCCGTTGGCGTCTCCAATCATAACCGTCTGTGACGGAACAAGACCCAGGCGGGCACAGGCCTCCCCGACCATTTCAGGATGGGGCTTGCCGTGTTTTACTTGATCGTCTCCGATTATATGCTCAAAATAATCGCGAATATTCATCCATTCCAAATGTTTGACAGCCGATGCAGTATGATCCGAAGTAACGACAGCAAGCTTAAGCCCCTGTGCACGGCATTGCCCCAGAAATTCGGGCAACCCATGTATCGGCTTCGCTCCCCTCTGTTCTTCCACATGCGCATCAGCCGCTTGGAAAAAACGGCGGGCCAGCATCAGAGAATCATTCCAGGAATGACCTTCATAATATAACCGCCAGGCGATAATCGCCCCCATTTCTTCCGGGGAGGCCATCATAAGCGGCCCTTTGGGGTTATGGGAGACAATATTTCCCTTGTCATCACTCACCGTTCCCAGCAAATCATCCAGCGAAATCGAACTCTCTGAAGATACATATCCGGCCAGTGAATCGCACACGGATTGGGCCCATTCGCCCCACAAGCTCATAAAATCCAAAAGTGTCCCGTCCTTATCGAACAAAATACCTTCAATCCTGACCTTCCGGTCACCTGCCAACAAGTATGCCATGCCTGCCTCCTTTAAATCGGTTTCTTTTTTCCTGCTGATTTTCTTCTCTATACTACGGGCCTTTCCCTTCCTTGCTATCCAGCCTTTCAACGAAAAATCCGAAAGCCATGATGGATGAAATCCATTTTTTTCCTTAAAACTACTAAGCCGCACTTTGATCACTTTTTATTTTTTTATACACTAACATACATATAGATACTAATAACGGATCAAGTCCAAATTTGTGTGTAAATTCCCTCAGCTAGACTGTGCTACATAATGCGAGTCACTTTGGCATCGGACTTTGGCCGATCCTTCCGCCATTCCATGTACTCGGTCATGTCGAGATATTTCTTGCCGGCTGCCCATTTTTCATCCTGTTCCATCAATAGAGCACCAATAAGACGAATCACGGATTCACGGTTTGGGAAGATGCGAATGACACGTTCCCGGCGTCTAACCTCTTCGTTGAGACGCTCAACGCTATTTGTCGTGCGCAGCCGTTTTCGGTAACGCTCTGGCAGCATTAAGACGGCGGTAGCATCGTCAAATCCGCTTTCCAGCACGCCCATCGCCTTACCCGCCTTATCTTCATAAGCCGCTAAGGTCTGTTTTAATAAAAACCTTGCCGTTCCAGTATCAGGAGCATCTAGAATCGACCGTAGACGGCCATGGATCTCATCCTTCAAGGCTTTGGGTGAGGCTTCTAATACATTTCGCGTGAAGTGAGTCTGGCATCGCTGCCATGTTACCCCTTGCAGCTGCTGCCGTACCGCGCGTACAAGGCCGCCATGATCGTCGGAGGTAATGAGATCCACACCTCGTAATCCACGTCCTTTTAGAGAGCTGAAAAACTCACTCCAGCTTGCTTCAGATTCTGTGTCACCCAGCATCAGGCCAAGGACTTCACGATAGCCCTCGGTGTTTACACCAATGGCAATCATGATGCCTCGTGAGCGTACACGACCGTCTTCACGGACCTTGAGATACATCGCATCTACGAGAACAAACGGAAAGAGGCTGTCTGCCAGGCTTCGATTATTCCAAGCAGTTACGATGGGATCCAGCCGCTTACAAAGGTCTGAAACAGTGGATTTAGAAAACTCGGTTCCGCAGAGTTCTTCGGTTACTTGCGAGACTTTACGCGTAGAGACGCCGTTTACGACCATTTCCATCATCGCTAAGATTAACGCTTGTTCACTTCTCTGGTAACGACTAAAGAGCTCTGTCGTGAACTTCCCACCACGGATGCGCGGAACACTTAGTGTAATGGTTCCCACCCGCGTATGCAGCCCATGTGGATACGATCCATTCCGGTACGCTTTTCGATTCTCTGTTCGTTCATAACGATCTGCTTCCACTTGTTCACTCACCTGTGCTTGTAAGACTTGGTTCAGTACAGACTCGAGCAGCTTGGCTACACCCGCATCCTGAGAATTTCCCAAAAATAGTTGATGCAAAAGCTGCGAATCTACGTTAATCTGGTATTGAGCCATTTCATAACACCTCGTATATTTAGAATTTTGTGTCCCAACATTATTCTAACTGAGGGCTATGAATATGGCTCCTTTCATTTTTTGGAACCTAGCTTTTTACACAATTATACGGACTCAACTCCCGTGTACGCCATTAGACAACCAACAAATAATATAATCTTTTTAATAGAGGCATCTTCTTGAAAAAAGGCCATATTTCCAATGAAGATTGTTTGTATAAAAAATATAAAAGTGAAAAATAATAAAAATTTATTCTGCCTCATTTCATCAACCACCCTTTTTTAATATTAAGAAATTAAAATTATTATAATTTAAGGTGATTCGAATGAACATGGCTTCAGCATGCTTTCAAAGCAAAATAGAGCCTGATCCCGATGGCTGCCCAGGAACCGTCATCATTCTCATTTACGCAGTCAATCAGCATAGCATCACACTTACACTTCCGGATTTTTCCCTCAGCCGCATCATCATAGCAAGAATCATGCAATACACAGCATTGGTCTGTCAGATTAATCGGAGTACCCCCGCCATGCTTGCGTCCGTATCCGCAGTTTCCGCCACAGTGCTGATACCCCCGGGCAAGCAGCCGTCCCCTAACCACCATACTTGTGTCTGAACAGCATCTTTCATTTCTCCGGGCGTATAAGACGGGTCATGATGCAAATCCTGCTGCGGAATAGCAACTTCCGTTTCGGTATAGTTTTGGTCCACGATCATACTGGAGACGGTGAAATCCGTTACCTCAAATTTATGAAGCTGATGTTTTCCATCTACCCGAATGACTGCTTGTGCATGTAGTTCCTCTTTCAGAATTTCTTCATCTGTAGTCGCATAACGGATTAGTACTTTTTCTTCCTTATCTGCCAAAAGTACATAATATAGCGTGACAATTTGTGTTTCGAGTTCCATATCCCCGTGATACGCTTTCCTTACAACCAGATCATCCGCGTTTAAGGAAACCTTCTCCTTCAGTTCCCCAACCAGCAGTTGAAATTCCTCCTTGGCATGAAGCTGCCGCAAAAGATCCTCCAACCGCTCTCCTGTTATGTCTGCACCCTTCAACAACTGAAACATCATTCTCGCTCCTTCTCAATTTATTTTTGTTTCTAAATCCGTCTCATAACTGAAACCGGATTTAACCTATAAAGAGAAACAGGAGAATAAATCACAACCCATTTTTGAAAAAATTTTGAAAAGGTTGTGTCCCTCGATATTTCTTCCACTTTTTTTATAAAACCAAAATTGTAGGGGAAAACGCATGGAAGAACTGCTTGCCTCGAGAACCAGATATCGGACCTTGAAAATAGAGCTTTTGAAATTAAGTAAGCGAATTGAGGGGGCTGATCCAGAGGATATCCTGTTTTACCAGGAGATCTGTGAAAAGTATGCATCCCATTTAAAAGCGATTGAAACAGCCTGCTACGAAAGAATCGGCGCAAGCATTTGCAATTGCCAGTTTCATTCTGGACAACAGTGTAACTAAAAATGGCCGGGAAACAATGATTATAATCAAATTTTATTGAATTCCCCATTACTTTCCACACCTTTGATACGTATGAAGTGGTAAAGGGGTGATAAAGTATGGATGCCATGACGAAAACAGTCCAGCCGTCAGAGGAAAGCATAAAGGAATTGTTAAATACTATGTCGAAAAACCCTGTCATTCACCAGTTTCTTAAACGGGATGAACATTACCAGTTGCTGCTGGAAAATTTATCAAATCCGACGCCAGAGAACTCCAGGCAATTGGATGAATCGTTCCGCTCGTTTTTCTTTGAACTCAGGTTCACCACTTATATCTCATCCTTAATCCGCAATGCAGCCATTGATTTTGACAAGAAAATCAGAAGAAATCAAAGAAGACTTGTTTTTTTCCCTAGTAATGATCCTTCACATCTCCATTTTGTTCATCCGTCTCTTCAAGTGCAGCCGGATCTGAACCCCGACAGTTTACAGCTTGAGGATATGGTAACCAATGAGGTCTTGCACGAAGCCATTCAGCAGCTAACAGGAAAAGAGAAATCGGTTCTGCTTGCGTCCTATGTATGGGACTACTCAGATACAGAAATTGCCCGTCTAAACAAAGTCTCTCAACAATCCGTATCCAAAACCAGACTCAAAGCCCTGAGTAAACTGAGGAAGTATTTAGTTGATAGCGGATATGGGAAAAGTGAAGAAGAAAAAGCGGGTGATTGACCCCGGTGGAAAACCGAGTTCCTTTTTTTCAATGTAAAGTTTAATACTCGTTTAAATAAGTTTCAAAGCGAAACCATGGACGACCTTTAAGCCAGTTACGCTACTGGAGCAGTGAAATTCAATCATCACAAAAAGAAAACAAAAAAAGTTTGGCCGGGAGTCTACGACCGCAGTAAGTGCGAACAGGTTTCCAAGGCCAAACTTTTTTTCGGGACTAGTGCCCCTCTAAATCCTGTTTTTCCCCTCTTTGCTCACGGCTAATTCTTCGGCCATATTATCCAAAAAATGTTGGACCGCTTTATCTGATAGAGCCGTGTATGAAAGCCGGCTGTTAGTGTCAGGACACCATTATAGAAACTGGCCCCGATACAAAAAAAGGAGAAAACATAATGGGTGAGGTCATGTAGGCATCTTCCGCTTCGTTTCCTCCAAAACAGATGGGACGTTTGGACATCTTCCCAAAGTTGGTCAACAGTGGTAAGGCCATCTTCATTTGAACCGCTTTTTCATGCTGCTGTTTAACTTCTCACGTAAAGCAGAGAGCCCCGTCTTCGCCATTAACTCCATCCTTGCTGCTGAGGAGATACCTTGAAGATTATTCTTGAGTGAATCCATCTCTCTTTTCACCCGGTTAAAGGTTACTTCAAACGACTCCACATCGTACAATTCAACAATCGGCATTTCCATGCCGGATAGATTGCAAATAGAACTTGTCGTTTTTTTAGGGAGATAACGCCGTAAATCGACCGTAATCCCGACCATTCTTAGTGACAAACTCGGCTCCATACAGATTGTACTGTACAAAAGTGACCGAAAAAAAGCTATAACAAGCACACCATTTATTGTTGCCCGACGGTCTTTCGTCCATCGAATAAGCTTTTCTATCATCCTGGTTCAGACGGCGCAACGCTATATTCGGCTTATCGTTGGCATTCGGGTTGGATGGAAAGCCCCACAAAGGTGTTGAAGTATGATTTAACGAATGGCGGAGCTTATATCTGAAACTCCTACGGAAGGGAAGGACCCTGATCGCGAAAACCACGATCCCTCCCGGAAATTTCCGCTTCTATCTGACCTGCCATCTTACTCTCAACAAGCTCAGTGTATACAGAAGCCAGTAATTGGACATATTCCTTGACCCCTGTTCCATCTGAACATGGGTGTGACATTTTGATGCATATCACATCTGTTTTTCCGAAACAATTTCGCCTGAACCCTAGGGCTACTCATACAGTCGCGTTCTTTTTGAATAAGAGAATCCTATTTTCAAGTTCGGAATCATCACATTCGGTAATGGAACACACTGAAAGGTTATCACCCTCGAGTCCTTCAGGTTGTCTTTTCCAATAAGGAATTTCCTCTTTGACAAAACTGCAGCCAAGAATGGGTTCAATCTTCAATGTTAGTTGAAGAGCCTGCTCCAAAAGTTCAAAGACTATCCTTCCTTGAGAATAAAGTGCAGCATTAATTTGTTGATCTGCGGAAAAAAGGCCAAGCAAATAGTTCATCTGACCCTGCGGTGTTACAACATAACGGAAGGGTAACTTTTCTTCAGTATTCATATGTAAAGCCTCCCAACTCATCATTTTCCTTTTGATCCATACAGAAAAATAGATTCCTTTTTTCTAAAGTTTATTTATAGATATTCTAAATTTTTGTTTGTTTAAATTCAATCATTTTATATATACGTTTGTATATATGATTGAAATTTATCAAATTGAATAACCGGGTACATATGTATGAAAACCATTAAGACCGGGTTTAGCTATCTTGTATATATTCCTTATTATAGTTTTAGCTTACTACTCTCGGATTCGTTCAACTGCTTATCCTATCTATATCCACCCCTGCTGATTAGTTTTTTATTAGCAAATGAACACTTCTATTTAGCTGATTCAAGCCAATACCCATAACGGTCAATCACTAAATAATCTAGGTTTACTTATTATATGAAATTATTAACTTAAAAGGGAATACTTGACAAATAAACCACTTGCATATTATGCTTTTTATTGGGATTAATCGGTATAGAGGAGGTGTTAGTATGGCAAAAAAAGATCCAGTAAGAGTAGTTAATGTGTTCTGTTAAAATTTATCATTTTTCAAAATGCATACAAGAAGGAAAGTCGTTCCTTCTTGTATGCACTTAAATAGTCGGCCAAGTGATGAGCAAACTTTCATTCTGGAGGATTAATTATATGGTCGTAAGAGGTAAGATTTCGTTAAAGAACAAAAATAAGTTGAAACCATCACGTTTCAATTTTCACGTAGAGGATAACAATTTATTAAAGGTTTATAATTCCTATCGCGGGGATATCGTTGCTTTTACCGGAAAAGAAGTACCGTTAGTTAAAGCTATATTGAGAAGAAAAGAGATAGATTTATCGGATAACAAAGAAAAAGAGTTGAGACTTATTGATTTTTTATTCAAAAAAGGTTATCTCGTTAACCTAGAGATTAATGAATTCCAATTGGGAACTTCTCAAAAATACAACATGCTATCCAGTGAACGTACATTACAATTGATATTATTGACAAACGAAGATTGTAATTTCAGGTGCACATACTGTTATGAAGATTTTACAAAATCTGAGATGAAAACTGATGTACAACTAGGAATTATTCAATTCTTGGAAAAGAATATTTCAAGATATAGGCAGCTGTTTATTAATTGGTTTGGAGGAGAACCTTTAAAATCATTTGATATCATTAAAAATCTTTCTTACAAAATAATGGGAATTTGTGAGAGATACAATGTTCACTACTACGCTGGAATTACGACAAATGGCTATTTGCTCGACAAAGATACGTTTGAGCAATTATTGGATTTGAATGTAGTCTCCTACCAAATTACTTTGGACGGAACTGCGGAGACGCACAATACTTATCGGGCTGGAAGATTTGGAGAAAAAACATTCGATAAAATTTTATCTAATCTGATTGCTATGAAACAGTTTTCCAGTAACTTCACAGTTGTCCTCAGGTCAAATATCAACAATGAAGTGTCAGCCGTCATGAATGATTACATTTCATTGGTAAGTAACATTTTCGTCGAAGATCCGCGTTTTATTCTTCATTTTATTCCGATCCAGAATTTAAAAGGAGAACAAAAAGCTGATATTCATTTATGTGATACCAAAGATCTGTTTCCCCTATACAATAAAGCTAAAAAAGAGGGTTTCGAGTTTAATTTCTATAAGCAATACCTGAGGCCGGGCGGTTCGCAATGCTATGCCTCTAATCCGTCCTCTTACGTTATTGGATCGGATGGCATGATTTATAAATGTACAGTTGCTTTTAACAATCCTTATAATCATGTTGGAGATTTATTGGAGAATGGCCAAATGATATTGGATCAGGAGAGATGGAGCTTGTGGATTACCGGTGGAGTCAATGAAGACCCAATGTGTACCAAATGCTTCTTCAGGCCATCTTGCCAGGGAAATGCCTGCCCCCTTGAACGGATTGAATCTAATAAAACTCCATGTCCTCCCATCAAGAAAAGTTTAAAAAATTATGTCAAACTTGTCGATGGAGATTATGATTATGATGACCAAAACATACAATAAAATATTAATAGGTATAACGGGAGCAATTGGTGCCATTAATGTGTATAACTATTTTTTTGTACTCAAAAACGAATTTCAATGTCAAATAGAAACTGTAATAACGGACAATGCAAAACAATTTATTTCCAAAATGGCATTGACTAATGTTTTTGATTATGTCTATGACGAATTATTTACTTCGAGTATGAAATCACCCCACGTCAATATTGTACAGAATGTCGATCTTTTTCTCATTCTCCCGGCATCCGCTAACTTCTTGTCTAAGATGGCTCATGGGGTTGGAGATGATCTGCTCAGTTGTTGTGTATTAAATTATGCAAAGCCTATCTATATAGCCCCTAATATGAACGAAATTATGTGGAATAATCCAAGGATTCAACAGAATATAATTACTTTAAAGGAAGATGGTCATATATTTGTGAACGTAGAAAGTTTTGGTTACAAAACAGCTCAGGGTTCCTATATAAAATCTGATGCCTCTCTTCCACAACCCCAAGAATTAGTCCAATATATTTTGAATCGGGGTGCTAAAGCTGATGAATCCAGAGCCGAAATCCGCAACTGAAACCACACTTTTCCGTAATCGCAACTATCGGTTCCTTCTTGTTGCGGATATCTTATCAAGTCCAGGGTATTACATCTATATTATAGCCGTTGAGTGGCTCATGTTGACCTTATATGATTCCCGGAGCTATTTGGGATTAATGCTGTTTTCCTCTTCCTTTGCCAGACTATTATTCACCATTTATGGAGGCATCATTGCGGACCGGCTGAACCGGAAACTGATTATTCTTGTAACGCAGTGGGGAGAAGCATTTATTATTGCAGCCATCCTGCTTTGCTATATCGCAGATGTGATTAGTCCTGTTTTTCTTATTGTAGCTTCCTTTCTATTTGGCATTTTAAGTGCCTTTGCCTCTCCGGCCTACGAATCCATCATCACGTCTATCGTAGAAAAAAGCAGCTTGCAAAGAGGCAATGCTCTACTGCGACTGGCTAATCAATACAGTCTCATCATCGGACCGCTGATCAGCAGTACACTCATTGTCACCATCGGCTTTGTAGGTGTATTCTCATTCAGTCTCCTTACGATTCTTGCATCCTCTCTCCTTGTATCTTTTATTCAAGTCCCCGATCAACAATTTTCTGAGCATTCAACATCACAATGGGACGACTTCAAAGCATCCGTAACTCATATCCGTAAACACCAGGTGCTGCCCATTTTAATGGTGCTTGGTTTTGTCATGAATTTTTTTGTTGCAGGGCCTATAGGAGTCGTAATTCCTATATTGGCAAAAGATATATTAGAAGGCAATGCCTTCGTATTGGGCATGTTGGAGGTATCTTTGGGATTGGGATTTATTTTAGGTTCCATTACGGTTTCAATACGAAAACCATTTAACAGGCCTGGTTTAGCCATCTTATATTCACTCCTAGTGATGGTTCTCGCTTACTCCGCTCTCGGGTTCGTTCAACAACTTATCCTATCCATGTTCGCGCTTCTGCTGGTCAGTTTCTTCATCCAACTGATGAACATCCCGTTATTTACCTACATTCAAACCAATACCGAGGCTAATATGGTTGGAAAAGTCATGAGCCTGTTTATATCTGTAGCATCCGGATTAACTCCGCTTTCATTCGCCATGATTTCTTATCTGCTGCACCTCCACATTGATATACAGTTGATTATCCGCATTTTCGGTGCTTTCTTAATCGTTATTACAGCAGGAACATTTCTGATTTCCCCCATTAGGAATCTTACATATGAAAACTCGCCCCAGGGAGCAAAACAGCCGGAAAAAGACCAAGGAGTGTCGTCTTAAAAACTAAAAAAAAGTATGGGGTCTGACACACGGCGTACAGTGCCGTATAAAAACGCTCCGCTTCAGGAGATTCAGACGTTGAGAAACACACGTTTTTTCTATTCTTTCAATCATAGGTCCCATGGGTAAACAAAAGGAAACAGACCGTTCTGAAATGATATGCTCCCCTCATAGTAGACAGGCGAAGGAGAAATTCGCCATGATCGAAAAAATCGAAAGTGGTGAGCTTGGGCGTGGCGTATAAGTATGGGATATCGAAATCAACCCTGGTGAAATGGCCACGCCGATATAACGTCTATGGTTTGGAAGGACTAGAAGTTCGGACAAAGAACCGCAGCTATTCTGCAGAACTTAAGCTTCAGGCAGTGTTGGATTACCTTAAGGGGGAATTATCCCAATACGACATCATTGATAAATACAAGATTGCGAGCAGAACACAGCTATCGAACTGGGTGAAGAAGTATAATAGTCATAGCAGCTTAAAGGCCTATCAAGGGGGAGTAAAAGATATGACGAAGGGACGTAAGACAACCTGGCAGGAACGGTTGGAGATTGTTCAATATTGTCTGACACATAACCAGGACTATAGGAAGACAGCGGAGCAGTATCAGGCTTCCTACCAACAGGTATACCAGGTGAAGAAATATCAGGACGGTGGGCAAGAACGATGGCCGAGGACGTAAGAAAGCAGAAGAAGAATTAACCGACGCCGACCGCCAGAAGCTTGCGATGAAGAAGATGGAGACAGAAATTGAACGTCTACGAGCGGAGAATGCACTCTTAAAAAAGTTAGAGGAACTCGAAAGAAGGGGACGCTAAGTCAAGTACGTCAAGAAAATATCTATCTCGCCATACAAACGGTTCTGCAAGACGGGAAATTCAGCATAAAAACGCTGTGTGAAATTGTAGAGATTCCGCGATCAAGCTATTACAAATGGCTAAAACGTAAGCCCAGTGTACGTGAACAGGAGAAACACAGCAGCGGATTAACCACAAACGCATCCAGCGCCTCATGAAGCTAAAGAGGCATTCAGTCGGTGATTCGCAGAAGACGAAAGAAATATGCATCGTCAACTCCTCAACACGTGGCTGAGAACCTGTTGAACCGTGAATTCGCTGCGACAAAGCCGAATGAGAATGGGTAACGGATGTAACGGAATTCAAATATGGTCACGGTCAAAAGGCGTATTTAAGCGCCGTTTTAGACCTCTATGACAATACGATTGTGTCTTACGTTTTCGGGCACTGGATTGTCAACATAAAATTAGACAGCTTTTTTAAGGGATAATCTTCTGTAATTTATCGGGCTCATATAGCCCAGGGTTCCATGAATGCGATGCCTGTTATACCAATTTATGTAATCATTGAGCTCCAATATTAGATGCTGTAAACTTTGAAAGTTCATCTGACTAATGAATTCGGTCTTCATAACTTTAAACGCAGCTTCAGCAACGGCGTTATCATAATGACAACCTTTCATACTTAAAGATCGACCAATCTGGAACGTAGCAAGCGTCTCATCAATCAATTTATTTTTGAATTCACTGCCACGATCTGTATGAAACAATTGAATTTGTCGTAAGTCTCCTTGTACAGAGGAAAAGGCACGCGCGACTAGAGCTGCGTTCTTTTTCGGGCCTGCGCTGGAGCCAATGATCTCTCGATTGAAAAGATCGACAAATATACAGATGTAGTGCCATCTATTTTTAACTTTGACATACGTTAGATCGCTTACAACAACACGCTTAGCTTCAGACTGCTCGAACTTACGGTTCAGTTCATTAGGCTGTTGCGATTCCGTTACATGCGGCTTTGTGTGGTTTGTATTGAGCCACCGTGTACGTGGAAACAAGGCCCTGTTCCTTCATAATACGGCCAATTCGGCGTCTGGATACGATGACTCCACGTTCATGAAGTTTTGCTTTAATCTTTCTTGTACCGTATGCTTTCCGATTTTTTTCAAAGATTTCAACGATATGATGGGTTACATGGTCTTCATTCTGACGCTCTTTGGCTTCATAATAGTACGTACTTCTAGAGATTTGTAGGACGTCGCACATTGCTGATACCGAGTATTTGTCACGATTACGCTTCATGACATTTACTTTCGTCCCATGATCAGCGCTGCTTGCTTTAAAATATCGACTTCCATCTTAAGACGTTGATTTTCTTTTCGCAATGCAATAAGTTCATTCTCTTCTAGAGAACGGTTATCCTTCTCAGAGAAGGATCCTGACTGATTTGCTTGCTTGATCCAGCGATTCAATGCAGATGCACTCAGTTCATACTCATTTATAATGGCTGCTCTTGATTTTCCATTCTCGTGAAGTTGGACCATTTGTCTCTTGAAATCATCTGTGAATGTACGTCTTTGTCTTGGCATAGTAGATCCGCTCCCTATAATAATATGTTTATTCTACTAGCCCTTAATTTTTCTGTCCAACTTAGTGTAGCCCATCCAATTTGTACTGTCTACTTGACGGGGTGCAGTTCATTCCGGGAACGGTCTGTCTTATCAAAAAAGAAACTCAGCTACAGCTTCTTCTTATTTACATCTTTTTAAACCAGACTTAATAAGTTACTTGAATATGGTTGATGTAGAGGTTTCCGTCTGCAGCATAATTATATACGGTAGCATTACCGGGGCTCAAACCCACCACTTTTCCGTATTGGTCCAGACTAACTACACCTTCACCGCTGACAAGGACTACTTTTGAGCCTGGCATGCCTATCCAAGTAGACCAGCCTACTTTTAGCTTAATAAGCGGATTAACTATGGTAGACTTAACTCCGGCCTGTTGAGACGTGATAGCTTGCTGGCCCGGAGTTTGGGTGGAAACAGAACCGGCCAGCAGTCCGAATGCTGCAATGGATGATAGCAAAGCTTTACTTAGAATTTTCATAGGATAACCTCCAGATAAAATATATTTTACAATACAACCATAATAGTCAATTATTGGTAAATCAAGATAAAGAATAGTACAAATAGTGAACAAAAGGAAAATTCCCAGTAGGGTTCCGAGTCGTTTTGTAAGTATGCTAGAGATAGATTTTATTTTTCATAACGAATCGTTCACTAGAAAAGATCAATTCTTAATTCATATAAAAACTCAGAATTTGTTCCGTAGTTTAAAAGATTTTATGCACAACATTTTGATGTATGACATACCTTGGTTATGTATACACTAAGTATATACACTTGGATGGAAGGATGTTATAATATGGGTAAAGACAGGGAAAGGATGAGTGTAATGAGCACAATTGTGAGCAAATGGGGAAATAGTCTCGCAATCCGCATTCCAAGTAACCTGGCAGAAAGCCTAAACATAAAAGAGGGTTCTGAAGTTGAATTAAGCATCATGGATAGTACACTAACTATAAAACCTAAAAAACGTAAGCCAACTCTTGAAGAATTACTGGCAAAAATAACAGACGGTAACCATCATGAGGAAATTGACTTTGGAAAACCGGAGGGGAACGAGGTTTGGTAAAGAGAGCCCCAGACCAAGGCGACATTGTCTATATGGATTTTAACCCGCAGATTGGACATGAACAAGCCGGAAGAAGACCAGGCCTTGTTGTCTCTCCTACATCATTCAATAGGGTAACAGGCTTTATAGTTGTATGCCCTATTACAAGAACCGTTAGGAATTATCCATATGAAGTTCCCCTCCCTTCCGATCTTATGACCGAAGGTGTTGTTTTGGCTCATCAAGTAAAAAGCTTGGATTGGAAGGCAAGAAAGGCAGAAGTTCGGGAAAAAGTACCACAAGAAATTATTGACGATGTACTGGATTTAATTCACACTTTCCTATAGATACCATTATGTAGGATATAGGGAAGTGAACATTGTTAGCCTAAATATTAGCTTAGCCCAAATCTTGCTTTAGGTGTAGCTGGGAACTCCCCGGAAATAGTGAAAAACGCAACATAAAAATTATCGAAAGAGCCGATATCCAGGCTCTTTTTTATTGCCTAACCTATCCACGCTCTAAACGCTCTATTGATTTCTAAATCATTATATCGTAATATATTAATATATTGATTTTCCAGTACAGGAGGTTATCCATGAATAACGATTTCGAAAGGTATAACGAAGCTGCCGAACTATTGAAGGCTTTAGCCCATCCGGTTCGCCTGTGTATCGTCAAAGGGCTGATGGAAAAGGGGAGCTGCAACGTTTCTTTCATGCAAAATTGCCTGGGGCTTCCGCAGTCCACCGTCTCACAGCATCTTCAGAAGCTGCGCGCCTTGGGCATTGTAGCAGCACACCGTACCGGACTGGAGATAAACTACAGCGTCGAAAATGAAAAGGTTAAACAACTGGTGCAAATTTTCTTCAGGGAGGAGTCATCATGAATAAAAAAGTGCTTATCGTCGGCGGTGTGGCAGGAGGCGCATCTGCGGCCGCAAGGCTGCGCAGGCTGGATGAAGATACTGAAATTGTCATGTTTGAAAAAGGAGAATATGTTTCGTTTGCTAACTGCGGACTTCCTTATTATATCGGAGATACGATTCAAGACAGGGAAAAACTGTTCGTCCAAACGCCGGAGGCAATGCGGCGGCGTTTCAATATTGACGTGCGTGTAAACAGTGAAGTGACTGGTATCGATCCTCATACTAAAACCATACGTGTACAAAGCAAAGAACGGGGAGTTTACGAAGAAACCTACGATTATCTTATTCTTTCGCCAGGGGCAAAGCCAGTCCGTCCCCCACTGCCGGGAATCGACAGTGTTCGTATTCATACACTTCGCAATATCCCGGATACCGACCGGATCAAAGCTTCAGTGACGGAAGAAGGTACCCGTTCAGCCGTTGTTATCGGCGGCGGTTTTATCGGTGTGGAAATGGCTGAAAACTTGCGTGAAATCGGTCTGGATGTCACCCTTGTGGAGGCGGGACTGCAAATTCTTGCGCCGTTTGATCCGGAAATGGCCGGGGTATTATCAAAAGAACTTGAAGAACAGGGTGTACGCCTGATTATAGAAAATAGTGTCCAGTCGTTTCACGACAAAGACAATTACATCGAAACCGTCTTGGCAAACGGATCGGTACTGCAAAGCGACATCGTCATACTCGCTATCGGGGTTTCACCAGATACTGCATTTCTCCGGGACAGCGGGCTTGAACTCGGACCAAAAGGCCATATTATAGTAAATAATAAGCTTGAAACCAATCTTGACGGCGTCTATGCAGTTGGTGACGCGGTCGAAATCACCGATTTTGTAACCAAGCAGAAAACGGCGATTCCGCTGGCAGGACCCGCGAATAAACAGGGCAGGATCGCAGCAGATAACATTTGTGGTCTTGATACCATTTATGAGGGATCGCAGGGTACTTCTATCCTTAAAGTATTCGGGCTAACCGGCGCCGCAACAGGCAGCAATGAGAAAACACTGCAAAAACTGGGGCTTCCTTACAAAGTAAACTATGTTCACCCGAATTCACATGCATCGTATTATCCGGGTGCTGCCCCCCTTACGATCAAGCTGATCTTTAATGACAAAGGAACCGTCCTGGGCAGCCAAATCGTCGGCTATGATGGTGTGGACAAACGGATCGATGATATCGCAACCGTAATTCGTCTGCGGGGAACCGTAACAGACTTGACAGAGCTGGAGCTTGCGTACGCTCCCCCCTATTCTTCGGCCAAAGATCCGGTAAATATGGCAGGGTATACAGCTGAGAACATCCTTGCCGGCAGGACAGAAGTGTTTACACCGGGTGATCTGCTAAAGCGAAACAAGGAAACGACTATATTGGTCGATGTGCGGACGGAAATGGAACACCGAAACGGCCACATTGAAGGATCGCTATCGATTTCTATAGATGATCTTCGCAGCCGTATGCATGAGTTGGACCCGAACAAGGAAATTTGGGTGTACTGCCAGGTGGGATTAAGAGGATATACGGCTTCGCGGATTTTGATCCAGCACGGATTCAAAGTGAAAAATTTAACAGGTGGATACAAGATCTATCAGATGGCACAATTTAAGCCCGGGAAAGTAAAGCCTCCTGTCACTCCGTCCAGATTGCAATCAGAAACGGAATCAGAAACAGTTTATCTCTCGCATCGCTGGGAACAGCAGGACCATACATCTTCTGCCAAACAACCGCTCTCCTTCGACGAAAGTCTGGACGCTTGCGGACTATGCTGCCCGGGGCCATTAATCCAGGTGAAGCAGCAGATGGACCGGCTTCAAGACGGACAGGTTTTGAAAGTAACAGCATCCGATCCGGGATTTTACGAAGATATCCAGGCATGGGCCGGTATGTGCGGCAACCCGCTGCTGCAAATCTCCAAACTTAATGACGGCACGGTCGAGGCTTATATACAAAAAGAATCTACTTCTGCAGCGCCCGTTGAGAAGACAACAAGTCAGACTCCAATACCGGAAAACAGTACCATGGTTGTGTTCAGCGGCGACCTGGATAAAGCCATTGCCTCGTTTATTATCGCTAACGGTGCAGCTTCTTCCGGTAAAAAGGTAACGATATTTTTCACCTTTTGGGGCCTGAATATCATTCGGAAAAGCGAAAAGATTCCCGTTTCGAAGAGCTTGATCGGTAAAATGTTCGGGGCCATGATGCCGCGTGGAAGCCGCAAACTTGCCCTATCAAAAATGAATATGATGGGAATGGGAGCCAAAATGATCCGTTCTGTCATGAAAAAGAACAACGTATCTTCCCTGGAGGAGTTAATGGAAACAGCCTTACAGCAAGGTGTTGAAATCGTAGCCTGCCAAATGTCCATGGACGTAATGGGCATCAAGAAAGAAGAGCTGATCGATGGTGTACGCGTCGGAGGAGTCGGTTATTATTTAGGCAAAGCAGATAAATCCGGCATTAATCTTTTTATTTAAGTTAGAAAATGGATACGGTCCATTAAGCTATTAGTGTTTTTTTGGGGTTTTTATGATTGCGGGTTTCACGAAGTCTTAAAGTGACTGCGAAAGGAGGTGAATCAAATGAAATCTAGTTTTCTGGGATAATTGGAGTGGCGATATTGGCACTAGGAATCGGTACAGCAGTATATGCTTCGGAGGCAAAGCCTTACTCTTCAAAGGAAATGATCCCTGATATGGAACAAAGGTATCCTTATATGGATATGGAGCGAATGCCTACTCGCATGGAACAAAGACATCCTCATATGGATATGAAGCAAATGTGTACTCACATGGAACAAAGGCATCCTCATATGGATATGGAACAAAGGCGTACTCACATGGAACAAAGGCATCCTCAATTGAATTATTCTGAATAATAATTGCTATTATCCAATATAGGGAATTCATACACCAAAGTATGATGAGAAATGGTTTTATAATGCAAAAATAAGCTTATAGATATGCAATCCAAAAACGAGGTAAATTGATAACTCTTTGTACGAGTCACTTTTTACCTCGTTTTATTTCATCAACACACTCAAGAAATGGAACGTTAGAATATAACAAACACAGAATTCATTCCAGTATTAGGGATATGGTCCCTGAGATATTTTACAGTCAGAACCAAGTGGAAGCGATTCCGATCAAAGTAGTTCGAGTCTAAATGAAATTTAATGAAACCGCAAGATTAAGTGAGTGCGTGTCCAACTTTAAGGGTTTATCCGCCTTGTGTTACTGCCAACATTCAACGTAAACCGACAGAACTCTTGCTGCCGACAATTTCAATACACCTTGTGTTACTGTCAAACGCTAAAAAGTGATGCTAGACTTTAAATTGGACACAGAGAACTGAGAGTGCGACAATAAAAACATTCATAATCGAGGTGTCCGACATGACGAAAAAGTATGACAAGGAATTCAAACTTCAATCCGTAAGACTTATCCAGGAAGAGGGAAAATCGGTGGCGCAGGTAGCCCGGGAAATGGGCTTGCATGAGAACACGCTTTACCGCTGGATCGCGGAATTTAAGAACGCTGGCAATCAGGCATTCCCTGGTAGTGGACAACTAAAGCCGGAGGACAAAGCTTTACGCGACCTCCAGAAGCGAATTCGCAATCTGGAAGAGGAGAACGACATCCTAAAAAAGACGATGCACTACTTCGCAAAAGACCGGCGCTGATTTATCCATTCATCCATGATCACCGCTTCCAGTTCCGTGTCACGAAGATGTGCGCTCTGCTCAGCGTTTCCAAAAGCGGTTATTACGAATGGACGAAACGCAAGGAAAGCGAACGCCTCAAACGTCGCAAAAAACTCGAACGATGGATTCGCAGAACTTTCTTTGATTCCAGGCAGTTGTACGGCAGTCCGAAAGTGTGGTATGCATTGAAAAAACAAGGTATTCACGTCTCTCAGAAGACCGTTGCTCGTATCATGAAGGAACTTGGGTTGAGATCCCGTACCGTTAAGAAGTACAAGGCGACGACGAATTCGAAACACAACCTGCCCGTAGCGGAAAATGTCTTGAATCAATCGTTTGCTGCGGAAAAGCCCAATCAGGTCTGGATGGCGGACATCACGTATATTCCGACTGACGAAGGATGGCTCTATCTCGCCAGTCTGGAAGACCTGTGCACACGTAAGATCGTCGGGTTTCACATGGGCGAGCGAATGACCAGGGAGCTCTGCCTGAGGGCGTTGGATCAGGCGTACCGCCATCAACGGCCGAAAGGAACCGTGTTGCATCATTCGGATCGCGGTAGCCAGTATGCGTCCTCGGACTATCAAACGCAGCTACGACAATACGGCATGACGGGCAACATGAGCCGTAAGGGCAATTGCTACGATAACGCCTGTATTGAATCGTTCCACAACGTGCTGAAAAAAGAACTCGTTTACCTGCACAAATTCAAAACCAGGAAAGAAGCCAAGGAGAAGATTTTTGAGTACATTACGTGCTTTTACAATGGAAAAAGAATCCATTCCTCTATCGGGTATCTTACGCCCAATCAATGCGAACATATGATCTGTTTAGCTGCATAATTCTCTCGGTTTTAGGTGTCCAATCTATTAACAGAAGTCCAAAGTATGTGATTGACAGGCTCACCCACAGCCGTTTCAATACACCTTGTGTTACTGTCAAACCCAATTCTTTTTGTTCACAAAGTGCTTTCATCTCCAGTTTCAATACACCATGTGTTACTGTCAAACGCCAAAGGGCGGATAATTTGAGGAGGGCTGTGTGAAGTTTCAATACACCATGTGTTACTGTCAAACCTACTTATAACTGCTGAATACACTGTCGCTACTGCAGTTTCAATACACCATGTGTTACTGTCAAACAAGGGCAGGTACGACGCCCACGCGGCGGGCAATAGTTTCAATACACCATGTGTTACTGTCAAACCCTAATAAAATCAAGCTTTTCCAAAAGCCATATGTGCATATTTTACTACAGTACCAAGGGTTTCGCAAAATTTTCCCAACCGAAATGGATTTAAAAAGGAAACGAACCTAAATGAGTGAAAGTCCCTTATGGTTCTAAGACTGAAGCCAAGTAATAGTGCAAAAGAGGTTGGGAAAATTAGAGGAGTAAAGACTCCTGATTGTTCGATCTTACACCGATAACTTCTTCATCAAATACATAGTCACCCGTCATTTTAAAAATAGCGATAAAGTCGCTATCCTTATCTATAACCTTCTTCAAATCGTTTCTCAATTTCAGTAAATTGGAGGGCGTAATTTCGCCCCGAAATACGGATTTCTGAAAGTGAACAAGGTATCTCTTACATATTTTGAATACTTTGCCCACCCGTTTTTCACCAATATCGTACACAAGGATGACGTAATGATAATTTTTAGCCATATTCCTTCTACCTCCGGTCTTTCTCCAAAAATGGCATAAATGGCGTCCCCTCTACAATATGTTTTTTCAATTTATATGCATCATACTTAATCGCCGTCAGGTAACTCAACTTACGCTTTAGTGTTTTATGTTCAAATACTTGCTGCATTCTTTCTTCTAATGCAGAAATAAATACATCTCGTCCCGCTTCATTTAATATGCAATAATTATACTTCTTCTCAAAGTGTTTCCCTACCTGAATCCTTCGGTTATTCACAACTTCAAAGATCGTCCTGTATACAATCAGCGGCTTAAAAGGCTCCGACAGATCCAAGCTTAACGAGAAACGACGATCACTTGGTTCATGCAGAAAACTGATCGTTTGATCCAAATGAGTATGATAAATCTGAGAGATGGTCTTTGTGTACAAAATAGTGTTGCCAAAGCTGATCAAAGCATTCAGTGGATTATCAGGTGGCCGCTTCACTCGTTTACTCATTCTGAAATCATCCGGAAGAAATGTCTTAAATGTTTCAAAAAAGCGCCTCCAAATCTCCCCTTCCAGACTGAGCAGCCTGGGAATATCTTGAATCTTCTCAAGTAAATGAGGGACGTCTTTTTTCAACCAATCCAGATAGGGCTTGATCTCTTTATTCCCATGTTTGTAATAGTGATACAGTACTTCATGAATGTTGGACGCAATCGCATAAACTAACGAAATAGCAATCGGCATCCGCCTCTCCAAACATGCTTTGGCCTGAAGAAGCTTTACCTTACCGCTAACCCTTGCTTCCTTAGGGTAAAATGTGCCCCTGAAATGGCCGTAGTAGTCAAAAAAATGAACTGTAATTCCCGCCATTGATAAAAAAGAAAACAGTTTGCTATTTAACGATATTTCATTTAATAAATACAGTTCTTTAAGTCCATGAATCGGCAGATGAACGATCCCTTTCTCACTGCGGAACGTTAATGAATTGTCCTCTCTTCCTAACGTTCCTGGTGTACGTATATATCTTGTTGATGGTACGGACTTTGACATAACCCCACTCTCCCATCTTTTAAACAAAACAATAAGCATAATAAGCGCAACGTTTGCATTTCTTTTCCAGAACTGGCGGATCCGGTTGCTCCTGTTGCAAGTATTGTTCAATTTTTTCCAACAATACTAGTAACTCCTGTTCCGTTTCAATATCCAATTCTAATGCCATCTTCTTACTTGCCTGCTTGTTACGTTCGATAAATTCTAGTCTGCCTTGACGTTCCATCCCTTTTTGCCTGAGAACATACAAGTAATAAAGTGTCTGCCATTTCGTTGCTTCTACATCGGCATCCGACTTTTTCACCTCTACCACGTATTGATCAGTAAGCTTGTCCACTTTAATACCTTCAATAGCGATTTCGGTATTCTTCTTCCCTTCACTTCGAATTTCGTGCTGCACTCTGCCAATCCGGACATCCTCACTATCATCTTCAAAATTCATCCCATGAGCAACCAACCAGCACTGCCTACGGCAATGAACATAATAGTTCACAACCGTACCGGTTATCTTCATAACAGAATACTCCTCTCAGACTCCATATACAGGGCCCTATTGAATTTTTTCGTTTGAGTAAGCGGATCCGTTTCCATATAGCTTGTTCCGTCTGAAACATAATACAGGGAACCGAGTTGTCTATCATAAATGCCCGGCTTATCTCCGTGGCTCAGAGAATACGTATACGTAAAATAACTGATCGTCTGACGGATCTGGGATAGTTTCACTTGACGTTCTGCATAATCCATATCTCTGTTCTCCATAAGATCCACATATTGATTCCAGACCTCTTCCCCCACTAATATCGAACCATCCTCAGTCTGATGAGCATAATTTAGAAAAAGGGAAACTTGTTTCTCTTTGATTAATGTCATCCACTCTTCTACTTGCCGATAATCTAGGTCCTGTATCATTCGTTTAAACTTTTCCCAGTTGTTTTCATCTGATTTATTCCTGGAATCATTAATTCTTTTCATGCTTAAATGGTAAAATCCGCTGAAATCTTTAGTCGCTAACATGTGTTGGTAGGGTTCCGCTCGTAAATCATATTCAGTTCGCCAGTCGTTTCGGTAAATATTCCTTACCGTATCCATATGAAAAAAGTAAGCATGGCAATCGTCACGCAAGCAGGATCGATTTATGCGGCCAAGGAATTGCTCCTCACTATCAAGCAGAGAAATATCTTTAAACCCAACATCCATATCAATATCTACACCCGCTTCAATAACCTGCGTGGCCACAACAATGACATCCAGTAAATAAAATTTCCCTTCAGAGTTTTTTCCCAGCTTCTCCAGCAAACGCTTGCGATAAAAATGGCTGTCATCTCCGGTCAGCTCAAAGACAGGAATCTCACCAACATGCTGTCGGATTTCTTTATAGAATAAGCGTGCTGATTTTTTACTGATAAATTCAATTAGCAGCCGCGTTGTTTTGCCGTTTGCTTTCTGCTCCTCCAGAACCTCCAATACCTGTTTGATCAGGACATCTTGGTCGATCTTTCCCTTTTTCAATAAATCAAAATGCAAATGGACTCTGTTACAAAATAAAGGATCCCGAAAATACAAATTCCGATCCTTAACAAGTAAGCAAGTGCTAATCTCCGGTTCTGCTTCTTTATGTTCCATTAGTAAATCAAGTTCAGGTAGTGTAGCCGACATAATGATGAATTTTATATGTAAAATATCTGCATAGGCTCGCATGAAATGAATGATTTCCTTCCATAAATCGTTACGGTAACTCTGAATCTCATCCAGGATAATAACGCTATTGCATAGATGAGCAAAGGCCAGATTAGATTCACGACCGGTTCCGAACAAATAATGGAAGAAATTTACATGTGAAGTGAGGGTGACCGGATATTGCAGCAATTGCCTCTGCAAAAGTACTGCTCTGTAATCAATATCCGGCTCTTTCTGCTCTCCCTCTGCTTCCGCTTTCGTTACCATAGGTGTAATGGAATTAATAACCTCCACCCGATAATTCCCAAGTTCCGGCTTGTCGAAAATACGATCTAACGTCTCTTTGGTCTGCTCAATCAGTGAGTTAAAAGGAAAGATATAAATCAGCTTATTTAAGCCTTGATTACTGTTTAATAGTTGCAAGGCTAAATGGATAGACATATTGGTCTTCCCGGAGCCAGTCGGAGCTTCTAAATAAAATACATTCTCCTGAATTTGCTCCAGCAATCTGTTCTCTGTCTCATCAAATAGTGCTGATCGCAGACGGTTTATCGGGCTTATCTTTGTACTCTCTGGATTTTTTCGAAACTGCTCTATACCTTGATAGACGGGTGTATTTCGATACGCTTTTATCATAGGATGAATAGGAAGATCCTCTCCAAAGTAATGAAAACGTGGAGATTTACCTTCCAAATAAGCATAAGCAGCACGAAAATCGGATGCTACCAGCGTGGAATATAGCAGTTTTACAAGAATATAAAACGGAAAAGCACTATGCAGGTGGTTTAACCGCCCTCTTTTATCGGCAATGATATCATTGAACAGGGACGTTTCCTCTATCAATTCCTTTTTATATTTGTAGAAATGGACATACTCCGGGTTTTGAATAATTCTTTCATGCAAAGCAGAGAGTTTGGATTCAAACTCAGTAAACTGACCTCCCAGCCGTTCTTCCACATAGGTTAAGCAGGTATGATGACGTGAGATCACATAAGCAAATGTATATAAAACATGGCGAAGAAATTTATACATTCTTCGATTAAGTTTTCTGTTGGGTGAAAATGCATAAGGATCAAGTGAAAGCTCGCTTCTAAGCTCACGCAGATGAATATGGAGATACAGAAGCGCAGACAGCAAGGAGTGATGACTATCCCCAAACTTCCCCATTTCGCCCATTTGCTCATTTCGTAATCTTACCCGCTGATAAGCAGGATTCACTTTCCCCAAATCATGCAAATAAATGGCCTGAATGAAATAGTTGCGAATCCGTTCCCGAATGGATGTATCCAGGCTTTCACTGTCGATTTTTAAACGGTCAAGCGCTCTTTCTATTGCACTGTTCACGCCATTGCACCCCATAAGCTGCTGCGCAAACTGCATCACTAATTCACTATGTTGGATCAAAGTCTCGGGCGCAGCATTTTGTCCTTTTTGCGGGGTATGTGCCCATAATAGATCCGCTGTCTCGCTTACCATCCAGGTCCGTATCGATACAGAATATGTAACCGTCATGAAATGCCTCCTACAAAAGGCCGCCGAGCTGAACTTAGAAGCTAGTCCAACTTGGCGGTTATGAATAATATAAAGCTTCAGTCAAAAAATCATTTATATAAAATATAAAAAATTCAGATGAAATACAGGGTACGCTCTCCATCCAGATACAGCCTCTCCCAATCTGTTTCCTGCAAAGTGTCCGCATCAATCTCATGGTTCGTGAACACAAGCGGTTCCAACATGTAGCCGTTGTTTGCATCATTTAATCCAACAGGCATGAATTCTTTAAAAAAGCTTTGTAATCCACCTTTTACTCCACCTTCCTGATCGTAACGGATAGACTCGCTCCGATGAAGGGAATCGATATATAAAGGCGGATTCGTTGGTTTTTCTAGTTCAACAAGGGCCGGTTGGGTCAGTGAAGCAGGATGATCATTTTTACCTAAATAAGGGCAGTACTCTGCTTTAGAATGAAGGATATAATCGGCCAATCGATCAAAGACAGGTTGGGGAATTCCTTCATCTTCAGCTACATAAATCGTCCAATGCGGATGCTCCAGCCACTGCTCTCTTACATTGAGTACACCACCCACTTCCTGACTTGCATAACCAACCGTATTGTTAAATATCTGAATCTTTTTCGCGAAATAACCTCGATCGCCGTGGGGCACAATGCAGACGGAAGTATCTCGGAAAACTTCATAAAATTCCGGAAAAACAGCCTTGATTTCACTGTTCTTACGACGATTTGATGTCAAAGGATGATTGCGTTCATATTGTTGTGAATATCCACCAAGGCCGATAATCGCACCAAATAGGCCGTATAAGGCAACTTTATGGATATGACTGTAGGTAAAATAGGCGTATACGTTCACATCCGGCTTTTTGAAAAAAGCCGTCTCCCCTTTCAATTCAAAACGAAGTGCTCTCAATCGTTATCCCTCCCTTGCCTTGAATTTACGGCTACTTTATACTAATGCAACTTCCTGACGTGTAAAAATATTTAACGTTTCAATTCCCGGATAATCAAGTTGGACTTTAGTCGCGTAAGGATTCACATATAATTCAATTTTCTCGATATAAGCCTGAACATCCCTTAAAATTGGAATGATAGCTGAAAGATCGTATACAGTCATTCCTTCTTGCTTATATACTTTCACATAGGGGTCCAAGTTAGGAAGATAAGCCGGTAAGCCGTCTTTAAAGGAAATAAACAAACTGAAAGCATTTTCCGCACCGGATTTGCTGTTGGTATTCAGTATCGTCGCTCCGATTAAAGCTCCTTCCTTAAAGGCTTCATAAGCTTCCTCACTGTACCCTTCAAAACCTTCCATTCCGGGAAGTCCCACAAAATTGTCATAGCAATTCGGATTAACAGAAAAAGGATAAATATAATGGCATTCGTCAGCCGTTATTTTCTTCCCGATTGAAGTAGCATCCTTGTCCTCACTTTTTTCATTGGAATTCCGAAAAGGAGATAAAATATCTTGAACTTCAATATTAGATTCCTCATATTTATTAAAGCCTTGTCCAATTTGAACCGGACCCGTCAAACCAATGTTTTGCTCCTTAACCGCAAAAGTAGCGCCGAAGTTCATGACATCCACACATTGGAATAACCGGTTCAACACCTCAGGTGAACTTTTGGATACAGCCTCCCCAAATAGATATTCATATCTCTCTGCCAAATCTCTCGGCTGAATCTTTTCCAATTCCCCTTTGCCACCACCAAGTTTATAGGAACGAATATAGAGAACTTTCTTGCCCTGTTCCTCCCACAACCGCTTGATGCTGTATTTGAGTGCTTTATCACTGCCAAAAAGTTGTCCGTTGCTTGTTGTTTTCGGATTGCCGCTAAAGTCTGCATTCCAGTTAGCCATTCTGCTTACGATCCCAATTAAGCCGACTACTCGATTCTTTTTTTTAGTCACTATAATCCGCTCCTTTATCGTCATTTTTTTTCTTCTCGGGCTTTTCATAGAACCAATTATCCGCGAATAATCCGGCCAAAAACATTTCCCTCGCATCTCCTGTAAGCTCATGACCATCCGGTTTATAACCAAAGATATTGGAAAAAGCTTTGTTGAACTTGGCATGATTCAGTTTTATTTTATGCTTATGTAAAATGTAGGCGTCTTCCAGTTTCTTTTTTAATTGCTCACTGCGTTTAGCTACTAAAAAGGGGCTTAGCAAATCACCGGTTTTGTTTTGGGTTTCCGATTGACTTTTCAAGTAAAAAGCTAGTTGCCCGGTAAGAAAATAAAATTCATCATCATTTCCGCATACGCTCATCCCATCTTGGGAAAATTTTTGCTTTAGCGAGGTCATCACTTCCGTAATCCGGTTTGTCATCGTTCTACTCCCTTCTTTATTTAAATAGTCAGCAATACATAATCTTAAGTTAAAAGCGTCTGCTAACCACCTTAAATCAAGTACTTTCTTATTCTGACTCTGCTGTGCCGGTTCAACATACAGAAGCTGTTCTTCTAACAAACGGAGCGTAAGCCGTGAGAATAACGGACGCAGAGATATTGCAGTGCCTTTAAACAACCAATCATGGAAAGCCTGTTTGCTCTGCATAAACAAAGCGACCATAACCGAGGTGAAATCTTTGCTTCTCGCTTTGGGTTCGTCATACAGAAACTGCCCGCTCATTCTACCTCTGAAGAAACTGCTGCTGATGGCCTTCTGGACTTCTTCTGTACTCTTTAGCTCCTTATCGGGTTTCAAGTTCCCCTCATGATCTCTAAGATGCAGTATATTTTTTTGGTATATGAATAGATTAAATTCGGAAGGAAAAGGGACATTTTCAAAACTGACTACTTCATTGTCTTTACCATCCACAAATATGTGAAATGTACCTTCAGGTTCTATCGATTGTTCAAACGTGAAATCAGACGTATAAGCAAATTTATTGGTGGTATATTTAGGTTTGCTCATTAACCACTCTGCTGTCTGTTTTATCAGCATGGCTTGTTCCAAAGATACGCGAATGGGAACTTGAACTCGCATGGTCCGATGTTCCAGAAACGGCTTCTTGCTATTCATACTGATATTAAAACTGGGAAGGCCAACAATGGTACCTTCGATCATCTGATTGTAATCATTACTGTTGAAAATTTTAGGTATAGTATAGAGGGTATATTCGTATGCATATACTTGCTCACAAGGAAGTTGATCTGAGGATGTAGGAAAATCGGTAGTAAAGTATAGTTTCACATATTTTTTGAATGGAATCTGTCGCAAAAAATCGGTTAGAGCGTTTAGATTATTGGCATACCAATGGGTTATTCGTTCCATCCACTTCTGCCTGAAGTCACTTGCTAAGTAGTGCAAAGCGTCTGTATATTCTGTTTGCATGAAGAATGTTTCGATAACCTGAGTATTCTTGACTTTCCCGGCCGGAAGCAGTACCTTCCATTTGCGTTCCACTTCGTCAGGATATGTCATATTCAAAAAGCGAGTAACATTCTCTTGCATGGAGAATTTTCCTGGCTTTTCACCCAAAAATACTTCCCGCTTAACATAGAATGTGAATGGGTTATTACTGTGAATTTGCTTCTTGCTATCCACAGGTTTGTTCATGGCAACAAGGGAACTATAGTAGTCCCGCCTTGTAAACCAGTCATAAAGGTCCACGTTCTCAGGATGCTGCTCCTCTTTTGGTTGAATAATCAAGTGGTTATCTTCAAATGCTTCAGATTGTTCTTCCCAACTTTTGTCCACTCTAAGCCGGAGATACAATCCTTCCTTAAGCATATGTTGGTCGAAGATAAGGTTGGGAAATTTTCGTGCTGCCAATCGATAGCTTTCCGCCATATCTTTTAACACACTATCGCCTCCTTCCCACATTAATCCAACTCTTTAGCAAGACAAAATCCGGCTCCCAGAACGGAGTTTTTCTCCAGAATACCCGATCCAAGTGCTGTATGAGCTAACTGTTGGGACACGGGATCTTCCTGAATAAATAACCGGATCTTGTTACCAAGCAGTTTACGTCCTTTGTATGCAAGCGCAATCGGTTTTGAGTTCTCCACCTGTACACCATGGGCAAAATAGTGATCAAGCCGAACCTTTTGATCGGGGTTCAGGGAATGGAATTTCTTCTCAGTATTCGCATGGATACGACTTAGCAATAATTCAATATTCCCACCAGGCACCCACGGTTTACCATCCACTGTCACAATAGCCGGAGTCACCGTAACCAACTCCAGAATATGCCTAGGATTCTTCGTTTGAATACCGGAAAGCGCCAACAGTTGAAAATAGTTATCTTCCTGCAAAATATGTAAAGACCTGTCTATTCGTTGCAACGTCTCGTTAAGAGAACTTCGTATCGTAATGACGTAAACCCTGTCTTTCTTGTAAATACCGTCCTTCTCCCTGGGGTAAGGATTCCCATAAACAATGTGCTTATACCCTGTCGAGTAATGCTCCTGCTTTAATACCGGATCATTTAGAGCCGCCCGGCTAATCCAGGAACCAATTCGCTCCGGTACATGCAAGTAATGGACCTCTTGTTTTAATAGCACGGTTGCTTTAAGTTCGTAAAACATCTCTTTCACCTCCTTTGTTGAGAAATTTTTAGTATTGAAAGGGATTCCAATAAATAGTACACTAGTACAGTAAACATCAAAAAATAAGAGGACCCTAGCGCAAGGCGCATTTAAATTTATTCATTTGCTTAAACTCTAACCGTAACGTAGGACGTTCTTCTAATTATCAACCCCCTAAATTATACCAAACAAAATTGATTTGTAAATAAAATTTTCATTATTTATTTGTTTAAAGAGATTTACTCTATTAATGTAAGTAAAATAGGCCAGTCCCAATGGGAATGGCCTATTTATTTTTATGGCACTATCAAGCCGTGCTCTCCAAGTGGAGATAGACAGCTTGCGAAGTTCAATATACCTTGTGTTACTTTCAAACATACGGAAACGGAAGAGTATTGGGAAATGGAAGAACTGTTTCAATACACCTCGTGTTACTATCAAACGGAATGATTCGGTATTCGTCTGCCTGATACTTTTCCGTTTCAATACACCTCGTGTTACTATCAAACGGCAAATGGTGGACGGACACGGAATCACCCACACCAGTTTCAATACACCTCGTGTTACTATCAAACCCCTAGTAAAATCAAGCTTTTCCAAAAGCCGTATGTCCACATTTTACTACAGTACCAGGGGTTTCGCAAAATTTTCCCAACCGAAATATACCTTAAAATAAAATGAACTTAAATGAGCAAAAATCCTTATGGTTCTAAGGCTGAAGACGAATACCACTGTAAAAGAGGTTGGGAAAATTAGAGATAAAGCTTTTTATTCTTCTACTTATTTTTGAATATATGTAATGAGTTCTTAAAAGGAATTAATAAAAATCTATACATCTCTTAGCATTTACCATGTTTAGAAGCTAGTTCTAAAGCCCCCTAATGAACTTGGACAATAAAAGTGTGTTTTGTTTATACTACAAGTAATAGGGTAGGATGATAAATGAGACGGACGAAATATTCCAACGAGTTTAAGGTACAGGTTGTAAAGGAAGCTCTGGAAACCAGAAACAAAGCAGCCGTGGCAAGACGTTACGAGCTAACATCCAATATGCTACATCGATGAGTAAAAGAGTATGAGTCAGGTAAATGGGGAGTGATTGTAATGCTCCCCGTTGTCAAGACACAATTTTTTGAGGAATAAGTTATATCCTCCTCTCGTGTGTTCTCGTAATTTTAGGATGCGATTGGCTGAACATTATGATTGTAAAATTGGTTTGGTTTTGCTCCATTAAGAGATTGATGGGGGCGTTCGTTGTTATAAAATTGGACATAGCGAGCTATCCCTTTACGGAGTGCGCGAGGGTCTTCAAATTCATTCAATTAAATACATTCGTACTTCAGTGACCGGAAATAACGCTCTGTTGGGCTATTGTCCCTTGCTCGGCCTTTTCCTCTATTGATACCTTAATGCCTTCTACCTCTAGCAATCAAGATAATTAGCATTGGTAAAATGGGAGCCTTGATCGCTATTATAATTTCCGGCTTATAACGGCTGAATGCACGTTTGAGACATCTAAGAACAAAGCCTTTTTCCAGTGTGCTAGAAAGCTCATAGTCAATCACTTTACGGATGTACCAGCCGGGTGATGTTGAATACGTACATAAATCCCTTGCCATCCGAAGATACGTGATGTCGATTCCCCAGACCTGATTCGGCCTGGTCAATGGTTAAACCGCGCAGCAGATAAAGGTGGGTATACTTAGCGTGAAGGCGTTTGCTTAAGTTCGGCTTCGGATAGATCGCCTCAATGCCCATGGTCTGCATGAGACGGCGTACGCGCTTAAAATTGATTTTGGATCTTGATCTCGAAGAATTGGATCATACGTCGATAGCCAAAGTAGGGATGCTTCATATAGATCTCATCGATGTGATGCATGATTTGCACATTTTCTTCGCTTTCACGGTGCCCCTTACGATGGCGAGAAACGCTTGTTCTATTTGCCTGGCGCTTAACGGTGATCTTAGTGTTGTCACGCTCTACCATTACTTTTCGATCTTCCAGGGATTTATTTAAGACCAGATTTTTTTTGAGCCAGTCGACCTCTACTGTAAGTTGGCCAACCAGCTTCTCTAGATGCTCCTGCTTGTTCTCATACTCCTTTTTCAGTTTGTCGACTTCATTAGTTTTCTTTTCGAACACCATTGAGACGCAAGAAATTCCGATTTTCACCGGCTAATCATGACTGGGCTTAGTTCATATTTAGTGGCGATCTCGTTAACGGTCTGCTCCTCACGGAGGGTCTCCAGCACTTTGTTTTAAACTCTGAGGTATACCGGTTTCGTTTTTCCATAGTTTCATTATAACTTATTTATCACCCTCCCGTGTCTCAACCTAATGGGAGCATTATAGTTACTCCGGATACTTTTATCGGTCAAAAGGGAATTGGTCTTGGTCTTAAAGAATTGCATGTCCCTCTGTTAGAGCTATCGGAATTAGTGTGCCAGCGGTCCGGTCCAAAGGATACATGGGGCAGGTCGTATCTGTCGGCTGCCAAGGAGCTAACTTTGATCATCCTACCGGGTTTCACCGGCAGATGAAGCCTAGAGGATCCAACCAACCTTAGTGATGATGTGCACCAGGCCAGCCTTGTGTTATTCAAGAAACATTGGGACGGTCTTCCCGTCCGAAAGATATCCGTCTCGTTGGAAGAGCTTGTCCGTGATGATACGATGCAGCTCACCTTTTTTGAAGATGCTTTGGAAAAGGCCCTTGACGACATTAAAGACCGATTCGGCAATGCTTCGGTCATGTGCACAGTATCCATTACAGGATCGGACCAGGCTAAAGAGCTTCACATTTTAAAAAACATGAAAAAACCTCACTTGATGAGCAGAGGCTAGACGAACTCTCTTTAATTCTTAACTACGCTCTGGCCACGAAAAATAAGGTAAAAAATACCGTTTATGATGTTTACGAAGATTCGGAAACGAAATCGATCAAGAGCACCGACTAAAAAAATTCATGCTCCTTATCGGAACCATGAACTCTTCTTACGAATCCCTCTCTAAAACTGCTTGCGCATCCACCTCCTTCCGGAAGTAGTCACTTAACCGGTCAAATAGAACAAACTCTCAATTCGACCAGCTCATCTTAGCCAGCCGGCCAATGTAAAAACCTGCGGCAGATCGTAATACCTGTCGCCCCGTAATTTCCAGTACATCCTCGTATTCGATTCCGTCAATGATCATCCTTAATCATCCTCCTTTGTTATGTGAACATCTTCTATGTTCAAAGAGACTTCAAATTTTTCCGCAAAGGCCGTCAAGGGGCTTGAAGAATGAAAAATTTTTTGAGTGAAGTTCTCAAAAAAATTTTCATTGTTGGCGACTTGTCGCCCCCTTGATGGCCTAATAAGGAAAAATTTATTCTAAAGAGAACAGAGAAGGTGCCCCCACCCAAAAGGAGCAGCTGGGAAGTATATTCGCAAAGCGAAGATATTTTCCACTGCGCACTGTCCGATAGGACAGGCGTTTAAATAAGGGCTCGATTCCCTTTTTAAACGCCCTGAACAGGAAGACTTTCCGCAAGGAAGCAACCTTTCTATTGAAATAAAAAACGGCATACTGCCGGGTAACCTTTCATGAAAAAATCCCTCTACCTAAAGGGGATAATATTGAAATGTACCCCTTATAGTGGGATATAGGAAAAACACCCTGGTGTTAAATGAACTGCACCCCGATTGTTAGACACAATCTAACAATTATATAGCTAGGGCGTCTGTTGCAGACCGTAGACGTTACCGTGTCTGCGGTCATTTTTAATATATACTTTTTAATCTTCGATATTTAATTTGGCTTGCTTATTCCATATTTAGGCATTATAATATAAATCATTAACTTTTCTTAATCGAAATTTTATAATTTATATTAAACTTAATATGGCGAAAGTAGTTGATGATATGCTGAAGACATTGGAAAAATCACTGGACTTGCTAGAACATTTCACTGAAGAAACACCATCTTGGGGAGTTCGAGAATTAGCTAAAAAAATGGGTCTCAGCCATTCCATTGTTTATCGTATTTTGGTGACATATAAGAAAAAAGGCTTTTTAAGACAGAACCCGGAGACAAAGAAATATGAGCTCGACCTCAAGTTTTGGGGATTTGGGTGCCTTGTCCAAGATCAGATGAAAATTACGGAAGCAATATACCCTGTGATAGAGTAGACCAACCTCTTTCGAGGTCGGCCCCTCAATGAACGGCTCGTGCGGTTGAAAACCGCTCTACGTTACTTACTCTCGAATTTGCGCACTCTTTCCTCCACCCGTTGGTAAGCGGCGGCCCGTTTTACCCAGTACTCGGTGTCATCGGCTTTGCGTTGCCGTTTAGCTATGGCTGCCTTCTTCCTACGCTGACGAATAATCGCTAAATATTCGTTATCTGACATCGGCAGACCTGCGGCTGCATCCCGAATAATTCTCTCGGCATATCGAAGTCCTGCTCCTACAAGGCGCTCGTGTGTGTAGATCGACTTCAACATATCGGCTCTTCTGTATGTTTTGCTGCCACCTCTTTGTGAAAGGCGACAGCGGCGAATCCGTTGACGGACATATGCATCCAATTGTGTCGTTTGTTGACCTAGAAATGCCGTTGCGTAGCGGCATTTTCCCTTACGGTCAGCCATGTAACCACAGTGATCACAAGATGGATTCGAACAGATAGTGTTTTCTTAACAGTCGAACCACAGTTCGAACAAAACTGGGACGTATGACGTGGATTGGACGAATACAGGCAGGCATACAGATATATAGGAATATGTAAAGCGAGAATGTTTTCGATAACTCAAGGAGTGGCTTTGCCATTCCTTTCAACATGATAAAAAAAGGACAATGAACATATGAGCAATGAATGGCCATCTTCTATACAACTCTCGTTAGTACAGCTTAAGACAATGAATAAGCAAGCCCTAGATGAATTAATCATTCTGCTGATTCTTAGAGGACGTGTCCATATCCAAATCTCCGGGAAGACTTATCAGCTTAAAGCTGATGATGTGGTTATGATTCACCCTTACGAGAACTTTACGCTTCGTAGTGATAACGGTACCTTTATTCTAAAGCTGATGATCACGCGAGCTGGGGTGGAGCAGTATTTGAAGTGCCCGTGGAATCCACGATTTTCCTGTAATTCAGCGATTGCGAATGAGGGAGAGCAGGACACGTACCGCATGCTCCGAGAGACATTAACGTACCTCATGCTAGCCTATTATCGACAGCATGAAGGATTTCCTTTTGAGATGGGAAAATATTTGTTCAAACTACTTTCCATCCTTACGACCCATTTTCAAGGGGAGGACCAGGGTGAGTCGATGATCCAAGCGAATGGGGTTCATAACAAACGGATATTAAGAATCCTTCACGTCATCGATCAGGACTATCGATCACCACTATCGCTGGAGCAATTTGCACGTCAGGAGTATATTTCCTTGTACCACTTATCCCGACAGTTCAAAAAAAACGTCGGGATGACCTTTACGCAGTATGTGAACGAGGTTCGGTTAAAGAAGGCTGTTCCAGAACTATTGCATACCGAGCATCCGATATTAAAGATTGCAATGAACAATGGCTTTGCCAATGTGAAAACATTCAATAAGTGCTTCAAGGACCACTATGGCATGACGCCAAGCGAATTCCGAAGCGAGCGGGGAAAAGAAGTATCCGCTCAAGAATCGCTTCAAGCGGCGCATTCCTCCTATGAGGTCATTAATCCTTCCGCTGCACTCGAAGAGCTGTCGAAGTATATGGTAAAAAAAGACTTGAATGACCATAGCAATGTGATTCGTAAGAAGGTTGAGCTTATGGTAGAAACTGAACACTCTACGGTACTATATAAGTTGAACGAAAGAAAATAGCAATCAAAGTCGCACGCACAGCCGGTCAATAATGGCATGAGGATGCTTCATGATTTCATCCATAAATTGCCCGACACGCAGACGGATTTCGGAAACGGCCGAATAGAATACGTTATTGATCACACTGGACTTGAGCCATTTCCAGAGTCCTTCTACGATATTTAACTGAGGGCTGTATGGAGGCAAGTACACAAGCTCAAGCCGATTTTTTTGCGCTTCCAGAAACGGCCGAAGCAGCTTTGCATGATGAATCCGGGCATTGTCCAAAACCAGAGCCAGTTTCCCTGTTGGATAAGTCGCCATGACCTTTTGAAGAAAGGAAAGAAACGTTTCAGCGGTGTACTGTTCATCTTCTTGCCAAACGATGTGTCCCGTTTCATAGTCAACCGTGGCCAGCAGTTTGACCCCACGATGCTTGCCCGTGGTTGGAATGATGCGTTGCTTCCCGCGAAGGAACCAGGTCTTCTGAATCGCCTGGTAGTCCCGGATCATCGACTCATCCTCGAACAGCAAGTGATCAATCTCCTCGTTCAGTAGCTTTTTTTCAGTTCAGGAAAGGTCGTTTCGGTGAAATGGCGTTGTTTCTTGGGATCTGCTGCTGCGAGCGTGTAGGTCGGTTTCGTATAGCTGAGCCCTAGCCGCTCCATGACCTTGGAAATGCCTCGGAGCGAATAGCAATGGCCCCATTCGCGTTCCACGTACGTGGCAATCAGTTCAAGCGTCCAGTTGTGCTTTGCCGTAAAGCCGACCTCATGGGGAACCGAATAGGCGACGGTTTGTTTCAAGCGATCCTGCTGCTGCTTCGTCAACCGAGTAGGAGCACCTGAGGAATGCTTGATTTGCAAGGCTCCCAGTCCACCGTTCTCGTACGTATGAATGTAACTGCTCACCGTCATTCGGTTTCGATTCAAAATGTCAGCGATCGCCTTCATGGATGTGCCTTTCAAATGCAAATAAATCGCTTGGTAGCGTTCATACATTCGGCGCTCTTTGGTTTGTTGCATGGCTGCCGTTACTTTTGCCAGTTCGGTATGTTTATCCATTGTCATCCCCACTTGTCTATTCTTGATCTGTTTCTTATTCGACAAATGGTTCCTTTTTCCTTGCCAAGGTTTGCTAAGAATATTGATTCAACTTATATAGCTACACCTCGAAAGATTATAAACATTGGACAAGCCTCGGAAGTATTGGATCAAGAGGTTCAAAGCCAGCTTCAATGCGTGTATCAAGAGCTTGAATTTCACTATATTCGAATGATTGGGTTCGGAATCGAGCATGAGCTGAAAGAAAAAAGCAATATGCTGATAGAGTGGCCTAATAATAACCGAATCTTTGATTTCATCGTTGCGAACAAGATGATGCCGATGATTCAATTAAAAGTAGAGGAAGTAATGGCTTCCCAATCCAGCAAGTTGAAGAAAGACCCTATTCTGGATATGGTCTGTTACCTGATAGATCGGTATGGCAGAGCCGAGCTCGAGACATGGTGTTTTGAGCTTGTATCTGAATCGGTCAAGGATAGCAAGTCCATACAACTGGCTTATGAAAGGCTCTATAACCAACTCAAAATGGTTCATCCTAGACTTCAAGTGGGGTTACAGATCCTATCTTCATTAGATCCAGAGGAGACAGAACGCTTCCAAAGCTTTGTAGACTATGCCAAGAGTAGTCAAAGAGAACCGGACTTCGTCACGCTGACGGCGGACCCATCGGAAGAAAAAGATTCCCGGGATGGGGAGAATTTATTCCAGTATTATCGGAAATATCAGAAGAACCTGCTTCAGCACGTGAAACAGGGGTTCGAGAAAGCAGGCCTTGAGCAGCCACGATGCTTCATTACGGAATGGAACACTTTGGTGGGACAAGGCGATGTACTAAGTGGCTCCTTCTTCCGCGCTGCGCTTATTATTGAGATCTTGACAGACCTGTCTAGCGAGATCCAGGGCATTGGCTTCTGGCTAAACATCAAGCTGAAGGAGAAGCTGACCAGGGTTAGACAAGATAGCTGCTTGTCCGTCTTTTTGTATGAGAAGCTGAAGCGTCCGTTATTCTTCGTTCTGCAAATGTTCGATCGCCTAGGCAGCAAGGTTCTTCATATCGAGGAAGGCTGCGTTCTTACCCTTGAGGGAGAGGAATGGCACCTTCTAGTTTACAATGCGTGCTATATGGACCCGCTGTATTCCATTGATGATTTCTTGACCCAAGTGCGCAATAAGCGAATTGATATTTATTTGTCGGGGCTGCCTGCAAGAAACTATCAGCTGAAGCAGTATTTGCTTGATAAGGATCATGGAGGAATCTATCATGAGTGGATTAGACTTGGTGCTCCAAAGGAGCTTGATGCTGAAATGTTAAGGTACCTTGAAAGTAAAATTCTCCCGGAGGTTCAAATGGAGCGTAGCTTCCTTCTAGATGAACTGAATCTCCATGCAAGTCTGACGATGAATGCCTGCAAGCTGTATGTGATCCAACCATTGCTATAGGAATATGTTCAATAATGTACAGGACCGCAAAAATAACAGATTGTTTTTTGCTCCAAATCTAAGATGTCCTCTACAAAGTTATAAATTGCCCTTTTTTTCAGCAAATTCCGGCAAGTCAAAAGGGGCAATTTTTTTTACAATATTTTTGTAAGCGTTTTTAATATATCCTGACGGGGGGAACAACATGACAAACTGGAGAGAGCAATTGCCGACTGAAGAAGTCATTCAATGGCGGAGACATTTCCATCAATATCCAGAGCTATCCTTTGAAGAAGAAGAGACGTCTAATTATATTTATGACGTACTAAGTACGTTTCCGAATCTCGAACTATCACGACCAACGACAAACAGCCTAATTGCCAAGCTAACAGGAAGTACGCCAGGCAAGACGATTGCACTGCGAGCAGATATCGATGCCCTTCCTATCGAAGAAGAAGCAGATGTGGAGTTCAAATCCACCAAGCCTGGCATTATGCATGCTTGTGGACATGACACGCACGCTGCTATGCTGCTTGGCGCTGCCAAAGTGCTTTCTGGCATGAAGGATCAGCTGTCAGGCGTGATTAAGTTCATCTTCCAACCAGCAGAAGAGGTGCCGCCAGGTGGAGCAAAGGAAATCGTGGATACTGGGGTGCTTAATGATGTCGACTACGTATTTGGTATTCACATTTTCCCTAAGCTGCCAGCAGGAATGATAGGTACCAATCCTGGAGCGATGTCCGCGGCTCAGGATATCTTCGAACTTAAAATTCAAGGCAAGGGCTCACACGGTTCTACACCTGAGCTGTCCATTGATCCAATCACAATCGGGGCAGAAATCGTGACGAACCTGAACAACATTGTATCCAGACACGTATCTGCATTAGACAATGCCGTACTTTCTATCGGACAATTCACGGCAGGCGAGGTATTCAACGTTATTCCCGATGCGGCGACAATTAAAGGAACGGTTCGCACAACGAATGCAGATATTCGTAAATTAATGAAGAAACGCATTCATGAAGTGATTGATCATATCGTGAAGGCTTATAACGGCACATATGAGCTTCATTATCAAAATGGCTACAGTGCAGTTGTGAACAATGAGGAATCTACAGATATCGTTCGCAAAGCAGCAGACAAGATCGTAGGGGAGCAGCAATTTATTTGTCCGAAAATGATGGGTAGTGAAGACTTCTCAGCCTATACCGATGTAACAAAGGGATCATTCTTCGTCTTGGGAGGCGGAACGGAAGAGGAGGGCTGCGGCTATATGAACCATCATCCGAAGTTCAAGATCAATGAGGATGCACTTGCTATCGGTATGCAAATGCATGTTCAGATCGCGCTCGATGTACTCGGCAAGAAATAGCTTTACTGGAGCCGTCAATAGAAGGCTTGATCAATCTTTTATTGTCGTTCCACATTAACAGGAGGTCAGCAATGGACAAATCCAAAAACAAAAATCCTTATCTGTTAATCTTTGCGCTAATGGCCGGCTATTCTATGGTTTATATGGATAAAAACTTGGTCTCCACGGCGATTATTCCATTGGCAGATGAATTCAACCTTACGAATTCACAAACGGGACTCATTATGAGTTTGTTCTTCCTTGGTTACTCGATTATGCAGATTCCAAGCGGATGGCTGGCGGATAAGTTCGGAGCAAAGAAGGTTTTGATGACGTCACTTTCTCTTATTTCCTTATTCTCCTTCTTCTTCGGAATGGGCGTTAGCTTGATCGCCTTCGTCATGATTCGATTCTTTGCTGGTGTAGGACATGCGGGTTATCCGCCAAGTTGCTCGAAGACGATTGCGGATCATTTCCCGAAGGAAAAAAGAACATTCGTACAATCCCTAATCTTGTCTACATCCGGTATTGGGGGAATCCTAGCGTACACCCTTGGAGCTCAACTAATCGCAAGCAACTGGAAGGTTGGTTATTTTGTGCTTGGTATGTTATTTGCCGTAGCGATGCTCTGCGTATTCCTCTTCGTCCCTAATGACTATAAGGTGCCTGTACAATTGAACAATAGTGCTCCAAAGCTCAAGTTTACCGAAATTATTATGAATCGCAATGTGCTTGTTCTGTTTGTAGCATTGCTGTTGCTTAACTTCTTGTTATACGGCAACATCTCATGGTTACCAACTTATCTTAAGAGCCAATTTGGCATTGGAATTGGTCAAGTAGGCACTATTCTCGCAATCAATGCAGTGTGCACTACGGTTGCGACGATGATTTTCGGTGGGTTGCTATCTAAATGGTTCCTTGGCAAAGAGAAAGCCTTCGTCATTTCTACTGCCATCTTAGTGTCTTTACTGCTCGTCGGCTTTATCTTCTCCATGAACCTGATCGTATCGACGATTCTTTTAATTTTGATCAGCATGGTATCCGTGGGTACGTTTACAGCTATCTTTACGTGGCCACACAAATTATTTGATCGAGCGATTATTGGTTCCTCAATCGGAATCATTAATACGGGCGGTACGATCGGTGGTTTTTTGGCACCAATGATTATGGGTGCTTTGATTGACAAGAACGGCGGATCGTTCAGTTCCGCCTTTACCTTTATGGCCATTGCCGTACTGCTTTGCGGACTAACCACCTTGCTACTTCAGGCCCGCAAGTAAGAGGCATAACTCGAACGATTGTTAGACTTATTATAAAGTGAGCAAATTACTTCTGATAAGTGGTAAATTCCGGCTTGACTGGAGGAGATACAGTTAAGCTTCATGCGTACATCTCCGCAGATCACGGACTAATCGGATTTACGATCCTGGACACAGTCAGCAATGTTGTAGCCACCAATGAAGTGAACGCCGATATAGCCTTGGCTGGAGTCACGAGCACGATCCCTTGCGATGAGATGATTGAAGCGATGTTTAAGATCGGACAATCGATGCCTTCCGCGCTTCGTGAGACAGCACTTGGTGGCTGCAGATACGCCAACGAGAAGAAGATTGAGGCAGGAGGTTTTTGATACTGTTCAAGTTGGGAAAAAGAGCAGTAAGCTTAAGCTTTGCAACTCAACACATCGCATCCTGGTCTTCATAGCGCATTGCTTTTGCTGGAAGCCTGTCCGGAATACTTTGGAATTAACGAGGAAGCTCTTGATTAAGTGGTTAAGCCCCCATTTTGTGGACAACAGAAAAAGACCCTAGGGTATGTTTTCAAACCTTAAGCCAGCCAGATCATAGCAGAAGCCAGCTTTAAAAAAGCAACAAACGTGCACGATAATTTATCGTAACGAGTAGCTAATCGACGATTGTGCTTCAGTTTATTGAAAAGACATTCGACCAGGTGCCGTTCTTTAAAGAGCCACCAGTCGGTTCCGCGTTGAACGGTTCGATGTTTACGGCTGGGAATGACGGAACAGGCCTGCTTGTCTTCCAGCAGCGCAATAATTTTATCGGTGTCGTACCCACGATCAGCCAAGACGTTTTTACCTTCGATATCAAGGTTCGTATCCGACTACGCAATCGTTTATGTTTCCTGCCGTCACTTCGAATTTTAAAGGATTGCCGAGGGCGTCCACTACCGCGTGGATTTTGGAGGTTAAGCCTCCTCGCGACCGGCCGAGGGCTTGAAATTGCTGCCCCCTTTTGCCCCCGCCCCGTGCTGGTGAACACGGATAATGGAGGCATCGAGCATGACGCTTTCGTCATCGGGATCGGCAGAAAGGATATCCACCATGCGATCGAATACGCCTGCTTTTTCCCATCGGCGGAATCGGGTGTATACCGATTGCCAAGGTCCGTAGTATTCGGGCAAATCGCGCCAAGGCGCTCCCGAACGGATCACCCAAAGCATCGCATTGAGCATTTGACGATTATCCTTGGCAGGGCGGCCACCCTGCGTTTTTCGTTCAGGCGGCAACACATCTTTGATTTCGTTCCATTGATCATCTCGTAATTCGTATCGTCTCTTCATATGCAAAGTTTACCAGACTTTTAGACTTCATGATAGTTTGAAAACGCACCCTAGGCAGCAAGCTGGCATCGGTACTCTGATATTATCCCCTTTAGGTAGACAGTTAAGAGAATGACTCTTACTGTTAACTTGGAGGGGATTTTTTTAATGAAAAGAATACAACGCACTCACTCAGCTGAATCGAAATATAAAGCAGTTCAGATGTATCTTGAATGTGGTTTAGGGTATAAACGCGTTGCTAAAGAGTTAAATATTCCAGAGGCTTCAATAAGACGCTGGGTTAAATATTATGAAAATGAAGGTATGGCTGGGCTAGAAGAGAAACGTGGGAAATCAAAAGGTTTGAACAAAGGCAGGCCGAGAAAGAACCCTCTGAGCCCTGAGGAGGAATTAATTAGATTGCGCGCGGAGAATGAATATTTAAAAAAGCTTTGGGCGCTACAAAGGAGGGGAAGAAAAACGTAAGCAAAATCGCTCAATATGCCGTGGTGGATCAACTCTCATTCAAGGGTTATAGTATCTCAATGCTTTGTGAAATCGCTCATGTATCCAGAAGTGGGTTTTACAAATGGCAGCGAAGACGTGGTACGTCTTCTTGTAAACAACTGGAGGATCAATTCTTAAAGGAAAAGATAGTAGAAGACATCAACGCCTACGTGGCATCTTAGGATATCCACGGATGCGAATTTGGTTGAAGAAGACGTATGGTATACACGTAAACCACAAAAGGGTTTATCGTTTAATGAAACAAATGGGGATACAAGCTCAGATTCGCAAAAAGAAAAGGTATTATGACAAAAAGGAAGTATGTGTGGTTTCCGATAATGTATTAAACCGAGATTTCCATGCAACCCGGCCAAATGAAAAATGGGTCACCGATATTACTTACATTCCATATAAACAGAAAAACCTATACCTGTCCGCTATATGCGATCTATTCAACAACGAAATCATTGCTTTCCACCTAAGTACCAGAAATGACTTACAACTAGTGATTGATACATTGGAGAAAGCCCGAAAAGTACGTAAAACAAAAGGTGTCCTCCTCCATAGTGACCAGGGGTATCAGTATACTTCCAGGCATTTTAGCAAACTTCTGAAACAATACAAGATGAAAACAAGTATGTCTCGAAAGGGAACTGTTTGGATAACGCCTGTACGGAGAGTTTTTTTGGGCATTTCAAATCAGAGTGTCTATACATACAATCTTTTGAATCTGAAGAGGCACTCAAAACCGCTATAGATAAATACATACGGTTTTATAATTACGACAGGTTCCAGGCAAAAATCGAGTAGGAGGGGGCGGCAAACCCCCGACCTCTCACACCACCGTACGTACCGTTCGGTATACGGCGGTTCATGAAATATTCCGTAATGAGTTGTATCTGTCCGATAGTCTTTTCAGACCATTGGATTTCCAATATTGGTTGTCTAATGCTCGTTGTAGAATCGGACTAGCTGCAATTCGCCAATACCCTTTTCGGGTATTTCCCCATTCAAAAGCTTTATCCTTAGGAATCCCTAGAGATAGCAGCCTTTTTATTTTGGTTTTTGGTTTCTTCCATTGTTTCCAAAGACACATGCGTAGTCTTCTTCTTATCCATGAGTCCATGCTTTGAAAGATACTCGGGCGTGTCCGCTAGCGAGAAGTAACCGTACCAACCTACAAGATATTGGTTCAGCTCTTTAATTCACTCTTCCATCTTTATTGGCTTCTTCCGAAGTAATTTCTCGGATTTTAGCTTTCGCCTTCTGTAAGGATTGCTTGGCAATCCTTACTTTCGGCTCTTTGTTCGCGCTGAAACTAAATCCAAGAAACTTTCGTCTCCATGGGCGGTCTACCGCACTTTTTGCTTGGTTTACCTTTAGTTTAAGTCGACTTTCAATGAATTGGGTTACGCTTGCCTTGACTCGTTCGCCTGCTCTTTGGGTTTTCACGTAGATGTTACAGTCGTCCGCATAGCGGACGAATCGATGTCCACGCTTCTCTAGTTCTTGGTCTAGTTCATCCAGTACGATATTGGATAACAACGGGCTTAATGGACCCCCTGTGGCATTCCTTCCGCTGTTGGCTTAACCAAACCGTCTTCCATTACACCTGCTTGTAAATACCTGCGTATGAGCAGAAGAACTTTCTTGTCCTTCACTCTGGTCGCAAGTTTCCTCATAAGCCGGTCATGATGGACACGGTCAAAGAACTTCTCCAGATCAAGATCGACGACAAATCGGTATCCTTCTGTCATGTACGCTTTAGCCTTCCGCACTGCGTCATGCCCTCGCCGCTTCGGCCGGAAGCCATAGCTATGTTCGGAAAACCGTGGATCAAACAATGGCGTTAGTGCCTGAGCGATTGCCTGTTGAATCAGTCGGTCTGTCGCGGTAGGAATGCCTAACATCCTTGTCCCGCCGTTCGGTTTCGGGATTTCGACTCGGCGAACGGGACTCGGTTGATAGGTTCCTTCTTCTATCGCTTGCCGTATTGTCTGCCAGTTTTGTTTGATGTGCTCTCGTAAGGATTTTACGGACATGCCATCTACGCCGTGGCTTCCCTTATTGGCTTCAACACGCTTCAATGCTTCAAGAAGATTTCCCCGTGACAGCAACTGTTCCAACATTTCTACATCTCCTTACGTGATTTGTACCTTCCTCTTGTGCCAGGAGTAAGTTCTGCCCTGCCGAAGCCCCACACGGGATTCACCGTTTCCTTCTTCAGTCAGGTCCTTTCGGATTTTCTGCTTTCATCACTCATCCTGAACGCCTGGATATACAAATTCCTATTTCATGTTCTGCCCTTCCGCAAGGCGTTGCAACTTCTTGCGTACTATGGCGTCTGCTGACTTCTGTACGCTCAGTCTGCTTTCACAAGCAAATTTACGGAGATACTCCGCGTTCCGTACAGATCTCCCCAGGTAAGAACGCTATCTTCCTCTCCACCTACCCGTCTCATTTACTCCCATCCGCCTTCGGCAGTAAGGACTTCGACTTGTTAAGCAGCCTCATCCAACGAACGTTAGCCTTCTATGAGATTCGTGTTCCTCGGGCCGGAGATTTGCCGCCGACTTCCTTCAGATTCGACCTCGCGATCGACACCCTTGTCTTAAGCTAGTGGCTACTACTGCCTTCGCCATTCGGGACTTGAACCCTAAAGATAGCGCCCATGCTGGGTGCACTTAAACAACCTTAGTCCGGTGGAATACCGTACTAAGGTTGCTTAGGACCTATCAGTTTTAATGCTGTCTACCTAAAGGGGATAATATCAGAGTACCGACGCCAGCTTGCCGCCTAGGGTCTTTTTTTAATGTCTACAAAATGGGGTCTTGACCACTATTTTAAAATTGTGTGTTTTCTTGAATAAAAGAAATAAACACCGGTTCCTATACAGAGCCAAATGCCAAAATACAACCAGGTGAAAATCGGTAGATTTATGAGCAAAAAGAGACAGAATAATATGGCAATTATTGGAAGTATAGGCATGAACGGTACTTTAAATCCGCTTTGAATCTCTGGGTGTTTTTTTCTTAATATAATTGTACATATGCTAACCAATATAAAAGCAATTAATGCACCTATATTAGATAAGTTAGCCAAACTTTTTAAATCTATAAAACCAGTAATAAGTATAATTATAGTACCTATAATCCATACTGAAAAGGTAGGTGCATTTGTTCTTCTGCTAACAGTCGAAAAAGATTTAGGTAATAATCCATCTCTGCTCATTGCAAAAAACACACGTGTAGCAGCATAAATATAAGCCAGAATAACTGCCATAATACCTACTATAGCACCGATAGATATAATACCCGCAATCGTATTCTGATTCACAAAATAGAGTACATGTGCCATTGCATCAGGTACATTAAGCTCTGAATACGGCAATACCCCCGTCATTACAAGACAAACCGCTATATAAATAAGTGTACATACTGCCAAGGATGAGATGATTCCAATAGGTAAATTCCGTTGAGGATTTTTCACCTCTTCTGCCGATGTAGAGATTGCATCGAACCCTAAAAACGCGAAAAAAACCGCTGAGGCTCCATTTAGAACCCCTTCAATACCAAAGGGTAAAAAAGGTGACCAATTTGATGGTTTAACATAGAAAAAACCAACAACTACAAATAGGAAAATTATGAATAACTTAACAAGCACCATCATGTTATTGATTTTTTTACTTTCTTTTGTGCCCAGGGATAAAATAAATGTAATGAATAAAACAATACCACAAGCTGGCAAATTAATGATGCCACCAGCTGATGGTATAGTGACTAGATATTCTGGGAGATGAAAACCAAGTCCCTCTAGAAATCCAACAAAGTATCCTGACCAACCACTTGCTACAGTTGCTGTTGTTAAAGCATATACTGCAAGCAGTATCCATCCAGTGAGATAGGCAACAAACTCTCCAATAGCAATATAGGTATAAGTATATGCACTTCCCGATACTGGAATACCGGATGATACTTCTGCATAACACAATCCTACTAAACCACAAACAATGGCCGCAATGATAAACGAAAAGATCACCCCTGGCCCTGCATCCGTTGCAGCTACTAAACCGGTTAAAACTAATACACCTGTTCCAATAACAGCACCAATTCCCATTAAAATCAAATCAAAAGCACCTAGATTTTTTTCAATTTCGTTTCTTTTTAAGGAGCTTACATTTAATTGCTTTTTTTTAAAAATCGATGACATGATAATACCTCTCTCGTCAGAGTTTTCCTAGTAGTAAAAAGAAAGGCAAACTAATACAGAATGCCTTTCTTCAAAATTTCATAATACAATTCAATCAAGTAATGAAAGAGGTTCTTTATAATCATAACCAATTGCATCAGCGACAGCTTTAAATGTAACTTGTCTTTTCATAACATTAATCCCTTTTTGAAGTGCCAAATTTTCCAGGCAAGCTTTTGAATAACCTTTATTGGCAATTTCTCTAGCATAAGAAAGTGTAACATTTGTCAAAGCAATGGTAGACGTCCGAGGTACTGCACCTGGCATATTAGCGACAGCATAATGAACAATTCCATGTTTTTCGTAAGTAGGATTATCATGAGTAGTCACACGATCACTTGTTTCAAAAATTCCTCCCTGGTCAATAGCTATATCTACTAATACTGAACCAGATCTCATTTGTTTAATCATTTTTTCAGTAACTAATTTAGGCGTTTTTGCCCCTGGTATTAAAACAGCTCCAATAACAAGATCCGAATTCTTTACTGCTGTTTCAATATTTGTCTCGTTGGACATTAAGGTTGTGACTTTCTCATCAAAAATATCATCTAATTGACGGAGACGTTCAGGATTTAAGTCGATAATGGTTACCTTAGCTCCTAAACCAACAGCAATTTTTGCAGCATTCGTCCCCGCAGTTCCACCGCCAATAATAGTTACTTGTCCCCGTTCTACACCAGGTACACCTGATAGAAGAATCCCTTTTCCTCCATGATTTTTTTCCAAAAATTGTGCGCCAATTTGGCTTGACATACGTCCTGCGACTTCACTCATCGGTGTTAATAATGGTAAAGAATTACTCAATTGTACTGTTTCGTAGGCGATAGCAATAACGCCACTCTCTACTAAGGCTTTCGTAAGCTCTGGTTCTGAGGCAAGATGTAAAAATGTAAATAAAATTAAGCCCTCCCGGAAAAAGCGATACTCTTCTTGAATAGGCTCTTTTACTTTTATGACCATATCTGTATTCCATGCTTCTTTGGCACTAGCTACAATTTCAGCTCCAGCAGCCTTGTATTCTTCATTTGTGAAAGAAGAACCCAATCCTGCATTAGTTTCAATATAAACTAAATGTCCATTCTTTACTAATTCCGTAACGCCTGAGGGAGTTATTGCGACCCTGTTTTCATTGTTTTTAATTTCCTTTGGAATACCAATTCTCACACGGCATCGCTCCTATGTTAGTATTATTATGCATTAATATGATAGCGTTTTCAAAATAATTTGGCAAGTATTATTTTCATTATAATTTAGGCTCAAAGCCAGAAACTTTCTACCACTTTAACCCTTCGTTGATTTCGCATCGCAGCTCCTCGGAGTGTAAGTAATTGCAAAGGAAGATGGCTTTTACTGCTTTCCCTAACTCTCCTAAAGCTTGATAGGTGGGATGCTTCAGGTTATTTCGTGTGAATCTTTTCAGAATGGCTTCGGTTTCTGCCGTTTCCAAGCGTAGAGCTGTAGCATACTTCATCATTTGATCATACTGCTGCCGAATCAATTCCCAGGTTGATCGGATGTATTAATACCGGCTGCAGATAAAGATAAGCATTTTTTATAGGATTAATATAGCTTTCGTGGTAGAAATATACAATAAAGGGCGTAGAATATACGAAGTTCCAAATACAAAACCAAATTCGGAACTTAAAAATTATCATATGCAAGTTGGCACTTGGTAACAGCTAGCTGAGATTACCGGAATACACCCTTGCAACGCTCAATTAATAATCCTTAGCGTACGATTTTTTCCTTTTCGTGAGGTAAGCCCTACTTTGCGGTCTCTGTCAGCTACGCTGGTATTGCCCCTAATACCAAAATTTACCCCCCTTTGCTTCAAGGGGGGCTATGTCATCAATCATTGTTTGATTTTTCGCGATTATACCAAAGTGTTGCAGCAATACTTGAAAATACAAGTGCTAATACCGCCAAAATAGCTCCCATAATCTTTACACTCCTTTACCAAACACAAGAATAATCTACGATTGTACCCCTATAACTTAAACCATAAGGACTGTATTGTATCTTTTGATACCATTTAATTTTATAGTGTATATCGGGAATTATTTTGCCATATTTAGCAATGGCGGCCTTACGGCCAGCAGCAGATAAAGTTAAACTTGGAGAAGAGTGCTTGGCAGCCCAAGTATCAAGCTCTGAACCAATAAAAACTTTGTAAAATGGCCCTTTAATTTGCGTTTGGTAAGCTGCCTCAGCGTTTGAACTAAAAAATCCTAAAACCACACATAGCAAGTAAAATTTTTAACGATTTCTTAATTGTTACCACACTCCTAACTTTATTTAAATACCGGATCTACCAAAATTATACTGGTATTTATTTGTGTTATCAACATAAAATGGTTGTTCTTATTTTAAGAATCAAAAAAATAACCCTTCCAAAGGTGATATGCTTCCCTTTAGGTAGACAGATGAAATAATAAAAATCTGTTCCTGAAGGGGAGTGTTTTTTATGTCTAAAAGAGCTTATTCCGCAGAGGATAAATTTAAAATCTTGAAAGCGTACGAGGATGGCCATTATCCCCGTTTTCAATCCCCATTCTCTTCACATCAGTTTCTTTAACAAATATATTGCTACCATCATAAGCAGCTTCCATGATGAAATCGCCAATTAATTTCCTTCGAAACTCGTATAGTTTAGTCTTGTCCACATAAGTTTTAGTATTTTCAGCTTCTTCCAGATCTGAATTACAACCTTCTATTGATTCCGGTGCCGGCAATAGATTATCTAAAGTAAACCTTTCCTTTTGATCAAGAAGTCCTTAAAACCCTACAGGCCATTCTCCCAGAAGCAGCTCGAGCTTAGATAGTTGGTGGTTGAACTGCAGTAATTCAGAAGTAAGTTCGTTCATTTTCTCCAACCGGGTCACTTCGGTGACATAAGCCGGTGATTGTTCAGTAACATATTTTCTTGTGTAATAATAATTCAGTTCCATCTCCAATGATCCGATCTTTTCCTGTACTTCCTTTTGGTCTTTATAGAGCAGGTACTCTTTATCACTTTGTATATAATCAATCACTTCTTCCAAAATCATATCCTTAAATCTATGATCGGACGATTCGGTATACTCTATAATGTATTGGCCAATCGGAAAACTTTGTAACAAAGAATCAAAAAACTTCCGGAAACTTGCATCCGTAAGCAATTTTTTATTCTCCTGAAGGATGATTGAAAACATATGAATATCCGTTTTCGCCAAATAAAGAGCTATTCTTTCTACAATCTCTTGGTTACTCATTAAAAAATTTCCTTCTCCTTAGATTTTAATTATAAATACTAGCTCCTTTGTTAGACTCAACCCGTATTTTTAGTATTCCCAACTTTTAGCCACAATCTGACGAATCAGTCGGGCTGCTTTATCAGTATTTCCTAAGCTCTGAATAACACGATGCTTTATCTTTTTTCCGTCCCGGTAGCTTTCAGCAAGTCCTGAATGTACTGTTCAACAGTATCTATAAACCAATAGACTTTTCCGCCTATCTTTTTATCTTCGGGAGGAAGCTTACCCCTTTTATAATACACATTTATTTTTCTCCTATCGTAACGAAATCCTGCCTCCCGTAGCATATCCGCAAATTGAGTTTGATTTAGTAATTCAACCTCCGCTTTATCCACAATATACATATGGTCCGAGCCCTCAGGCAATAAATAGGTATCTTTTTTAAAGAAAAGGTGAATAGCTTCTAATGCCAAAGTTAGCCATGACCCATCTAAAAATTGAAACAACTTACTCAAATCAAAGGACGTTCGATCCGGGTGTTCAAAAAAACAACAGAGCTCAAGAAAAATCTGTTCTACATCCGAAAGCCCTTCACAGCTCTTTTTGTTCTTAATGTGTTCTTCGATATCAAATTCCCAAACTCCATGATCAATAAATGCTATACAGTCTTCGTTACTACTTTCTGCGTCGTACTAAGTGCAGAACCACCTATCAATGTAATCTCCACTGCAATACATAAGATCCAGTTCTTAATTTTCACCTTTCAGCACCCCTTTCATGATGTTAGCGAATCTTGAATGATAACAAAAACCCCTTATGCTCTTGCAAGTAAATAACCATTTATTGGCATGCAATCACCATTCCTATTTTGCTGGCATATAAAAAAACAGGCCTGGAATCTTATGTGAAGATTCATAGCCTGTTTTTTATTAGTCTTATATAAGCCACATAATGATATCTGCAATAGATTCAGCCGTTTTTTCTGGTACTCCTACCGCTTTTAAAGCAGAAACAAGAGCACCTTTTGATGCAGTGTTTAATCTTTCTGTAGCATCTGCAATTTTATCGGCATATTTACTGATTACCTTCGCTTTTTCAGGAGACAAAGGTTTGAGTATCCATTGAAGAGATTTGCCTCCGACTCTACATATTGATCCGATAAATTTTATTGCTCTAAGAGCACCAAAAATTGGACCCCTAGGCTGTATTTTTCCTGATTTAGCTGAATTGAAGACATATTGTGTAGAAGCTTGTGAATACTTTAAAACAGTTGGTTTTTGATTGAAATTAGTTGGCACTGAAGGTGTTTGTGTTTTAGAAATTGATGTTTTTTCAGCTGCTTGAGCTGATGAAATTGAACCAAATCCTGAAGTAGTTAAAATGGTTAATGCTGTGAGTGCTACTATGCCTCGAGTGATGTTTTTCTTTAACTTCATTAAATAGTACCTCTTATTTTTTCATTTTGGTGCAGTAAATTGCACCCGAGTGATATAATAACATAAAATACAAATTTTGGGGTGTTTGTGTTGGTAAAACCAGAAAAAAATAAGGAAACCAAGAAAGAGACTATTGGGGATCACGTTTTTGCAATTACGGTTCTGGCTCTGATGTTGCTGTTTATACTTTCTATACCATTCTTTATCTTTTATGGAGTGCTTAAGTTGGTTTCTTTAACACCTTACGTATCCATAAATTCAAGTAGCACTTTCGAATCTATGGTTATTGTCTTTAAATTTTTTGTTATTACTGTAGTGACATTATTGATTGTAGATGGATTCTTTTGCCTGATTTTAATAAAAAAGAAGGGGTTATTTAATCTCATCTTAGAGGAACTGTTAGTGTTAATGGTGATGTATCTTTATGTATTAATTTATTCTCTGTATTCCGAGGATATTGTCATTAAGGATATTGGGGTAGCCCTTGTTTCTTTGTCCTTGTTTGTCTTATATCTTTTAATACACCTTTTGGATTTTGTGGTAGAAAAACTCAAGAGTAAGCAAAGGAACAATTAACAAAGCAAGGATTATCAAAAGTAATAGGGGAAAAGTGGGCGAAGAAAGCCAGCCAATCTTTATCTTTATATAAAGTAGCTGACGTTATTGAAGGAGTACAATTTGTTGCTGGCGGACTTCCACCTGATATTGCATAGAAAGTCAAAAGCCTCAAACGGAATACTCCTCCCCTTTGGGAAGGGTATTTTTATGAATGGCTTCGTTTTCTGCCGTTCCCAAGCGTAGAGCTGTAACATACCTTTATCATTTGGTCATGAGTGAAGTTCTTAAAAAAATTTCCATTGTTTGCGACTTATTGCACCCTGGCCTAATAAGGAAAAAAATTTAAACAGAGGAGAACAGAGAAGGTGTCCCAAGTCCGAAAGGATAAGCGTTTAATAAGGGATCGATGCCCTTTTTAACCCCTGAACAGGTTCCAATTAAGACTTTCCGAAAGGAAAGACCCATGTGATAAAAAAGAAAAAAGGCAGGGCATAGGCCGGACCTCCTATTTACGGTTTTTGTTCTTCCACGCCACCGGGTACCCATGGTTGCGGAGTGAAAGCGCAGCAAAAAAGCCCAATGGAACCTAGAGCCCGTTCCGGATTGCCGGTTAAGGGGTCTGGTTCGCTTGGGCTTTAGTGGGTGGTGGGGTTTCGTGGCCAAGTTAATATCAATGTATTTGCCAAGCATTCCCTCTACTAACATTAAGCCTCAACTAAAAGTCTGCTCAAGAAACATTGGGAGGATCTTCCCGTCCGAAAGATATCCGTCTCGTTGGAAGGGCTTGTCCGTGATGATACGATGCAGCTCATCTTTTTTGAAGATCGGATGAAAAAAATGGCTTTGAAAAAGGCACTTGACGGTATTAAAGTCCGGTTCGGCGATGCTTCGATCATGCGTACAGAATCCATTACAGGATCCGGCCAGGCTAAAGAGCTTCACATGAAAATTGGAGGACATTATAGATGATTGAGACTCCCACGGCTAAAGCCGCAAGCTGTCACCTTTGGTATCATTGAGATTCTTGAATGTTAGTTGGTCATACAGACTTTAGATTAACAGTGACAAGAACGAAACCATGCACACTATATTGGAACTATCATCGATCTAAAATTAGAGTAACCTACCGTGCTTCGGAAACGAAATCGATCAAGAGCACCGACTAAAAAAATTCATGGCTCCTTATCGGAACCATGAACTCTTCTTACGAATCCCTCTCTAAAACTGCTTGTGCATTCACCTCCTTTCGGAAGTAGCCACTTAGCCGGTCAAATGGAACAATTTCCCCATCTGACCAGCTCATCTTAGCCAGCCGGCCAATGTAAAAACCTGCGGCAGATCGTAATACCCGTCGCCCCGTAATTTCCAGTACATCCTCGTATTCGATTCCGTCAATGATCATCCTTAATCATCCTCCTTTGTTATGTGAACATCTTCTATGTTCAAAGAAACTGCAAATTTTTCCGCAAGGGCCGTCAAGGGGCTTGAAGAATGAAAAATTTTTTGAGTGAAGTTCTTAAAAAAATTTTCATTGTTGGCGACTTGTCGCCCCCCTTGATGGCCTAATAAGGAAAAATTTATTCTAAAGAGAACAGAGAAGGTGCCCCCACCCAAAAGGAGCAGCTGGGAAGTATATTCGCAAAGCGAAGATATTTTCCACTGCACACTGTCCGACAGGACAGGCGTTTAAATAAGGGCTCGATGCCCTTTTTAAACGCCCTGAACAGGGAAGACTTTCCGCAAGGAAAGTACCCATCTAGGGGCATCTTCTAATTACCAATGTGGTAAATCAATGCAAGAGCATAAGACCGTGAAAGTTCCTGAACCTGGTGAGTATCGGAGGAAAAATATCTCATTTAAACAGTTGTAAAAGGGCTTTCATTTTGTTACCCTTAACCTAAAAGGTGTATATAATGGATATATATTCCTTTTAATCATGGTAAAGGGGATGTGTTTAATGAAAGTGAAAATTATAGGAAGTGTTTTAGCTGCCACTTTAGTTCTAAGTTCAATTGGAGGCTCATATGCATTAGCTAACTCATCATATATGATCTCAACCGGGGTGAAATATACAAGTTATGAAGATGCAGATATTACTAACCATGATTTATATAAACGTTTAACCAAAGATAAACAAAAGGAATTTATGGAAATCGTCAAAGGAACTAATTTGAATTACCAACAACAAGTTCAATTACTCAAAGACAGAGAAAATATGGGGCAAGAGCAAGAAAAAACGTTGAAAGTTTCACTTATTAAAAAAGCTGCTAAAATTTTAGCTGCTAAACTAGGAGAAAAATCAATCGCAGACATAGCGGACTATCTTTTTGATTGGGAAGATAACCTTCAACAAGGAATTGAAAATTACTTAGTAGATAACAGTAGCCCATTGGACAGCAAAAACTATTATGTTTATCCTATTTTAAAAATATTTAGGAATGGCAGTTGATGAAAATTGGACAATTTTAAAAAAATAGCATTTTGGACATTAATGTTGTTTTTCTTAGTAACTAGCTCTATAAGAACTTTTATAGATTCTAATTTTGGTCAACCTATAAGAGATTATTTCCGCGATGTCTCTATTATTGTAAAAATAGTCATCGTAATACTGTTTGTGTTACTACTGCTTTATTTGTTTCCTTATAAGCCAAAGAAAAGCAGAAAGTAACTAAAAATATCCGACAAACTTAACCTAAATGGTGACTTATGGCACTCTACTTTTTTAGGGTTGCGGTAAGTCACCATTTTCGCTTAACCCAATAAAAGTTATTTATTTGCAAGTACATAAGCAATATCAGACTGAACATTAAAACAACCTAAAGGCTGTTTAGCTTTTCTTTCAATCAGATCTCGTGTCATGAAGTCCTGCTCCTAAAAGAGAGTCATTTGCCTATTATCAAAGTTCATAAGCAGAAGTTCCTGTGCTGTATTATTGTTACCGTTCACAACTTGTCGCGCTGCTTGAAAGGTTTCTCGATAAAAGTTACCACCATTTTTCGCTATTTTTTTATTTTCCCACTCCACCGGATGGTACGCATGGTTTCGGGACGAAATCGCATCAAAAAAGCCCAATGGAACCTAAAGCCAGTTCCGGCTTCCGATAATGGGTCTGGTTCGCTTGGGCCATATCTTTAACCATTTCTTGGTAGGGAAAATGGCGATTTATCACACCACCTAAAAAGGGGGATAATATTCGCCAATTAGGGTAACCAGAAAGCCACACTATTTTTTTTGTTTTTTCTATAAATTGCTAAAGGCACTACGGTTAAAAAGACTATTACAAAACCAATTACAGATACTGTATCACGTATAGTGATATCTTTAGTTGAAAAATTAACGGCTGCCATGGTGCCTAAACAGATTAAAATAATTAAGTGGCCATACTTTTCCAATATATCCATAAAATCACCTCCAAATACCATTATATGAACATTGAACCAATAAAAATACCATGATACTATATATGGGAATAAAATACATTTGAGGTATTTATTATTAACATTTCTTTTTTTCGTAAAAAGAGTATTTTGTGGGTGATGGCTTTTGTTTTGTTATTTTCATCTATTGGGTCTGCGAATGCAGCATTTAATCCAGAAGCTGACAAAGAGTATCAACCATTAGAAGATGTTTTTTCTGCTTGAATCTTTGCCTGATAGTGTTATTGCAGAGGGTGACAATGCAATAGTTGATTGGTTGAACAAGAATTCTAATATGCACGTTGGACAGCAAGGTGATTTTGCCACTTTTGGATTAATTGGTTGTGTTTCTGCTATTGGAACTGCACTTTTTACTAATTTGATACCTTTTGCAAAAATCGCCAAAATTAAAGCTGCAATTAAAGCAGCTGGAGGCGCGACAACGTTTGTTAAGACTTTGATGTCGGCATATAAAGCTGCAAAAAATGCAGGTAAAGCAACTTGGGATGCTGTAAAAATAGCTGTTTCTAAAGCTGGAGAAAAAGCAGGTCCAGAAGCTACAAGAGCACTGATAGAATTGTTTAATGTTGGAAATGTATATTCAGCTTGTTTTGAATAAATGCCATAAAGGAAAATGCAGGTCTAAATAGGGATATCGCCAACAAAACGCGAATTTCGCACGTTAAGGGGGCCCGCCAACAAAACGCGGAAAACGTACGTTAAGGAGAAGAAGCCAGCAAAATCGCCATTTCCCGTACGCTAAGGGATACAGCACAAAGTCAATTGTGTTGTGTAATTCTCGCTTTAACAATCGTTACAATGGCCTTAACGCAACACAATATAGCCAATTATGGCCGGATCACGATGCAACACAAGTTGTTAGCGTACGTTTTCCGCGTTTTGCTGTCTCTACCCCTTATCCGGATTGACCAAAAATAAAAAAGCCTTTAAAACCAGGCTTTCACTCGCTTTTATAGAAACCGTATTTCCTACTTACCATACATTATTTTTTTTCTTTGTATTTTCTACTCCCCTATTAGTGGGGGGGCTTATGATTCGCTTCGCTCATCTTATTTTTACGCGGCTTCGCCGCTGTCTGTCTCAGCTCCTTCGCTCCCGTTGCCACTCGGCGGCTTACCGCCGCCTGCGCTCCGGTCGCTTCGCCAGACGAATACGCTACCCCTTTGAATCCAAAGAAACTAACCGATCTTTATTTTCCTCTTAAGGAGTATTCTACAAGAAAATTTTAGAAAAGTAAACGACCTTAAGAACCGCTGGCATCGCTCATCAACCCTATGGGTTATCCGCTATACGCACCGTATTAGTATCTATCATTTTTAGAGAATTTTTTATACTTACTTTACCATTTCCATATTCAAAGGGGTCTCCTAATGGTATAGCTGATTTATTCATAATTTCTCTAACTTTCCAATTGGTTAAATCTGGGTCCCTCTCAAAAAGTAACGCAGCAACTCCTACAACATGAGCGGCAGCCATGGACGTTCCACTGTCACTTTCATAATCTCCGTTATTCCATGTGCTTAATATATCTGTACCCGGTGCCATCAACTCAAGTTTTGCCCCCTTACTTGATAGAAATCCTCTTGAATCATTTTTATCTAATGCTCCCACTGCTATTACAGAATCAAATTTAGCTGGATAAGTGATCGTATCATCGTCTATATATCCTTTATTTCCAGCAGAAGAAACTAATAATACTCCTTTTTGATAAGCTTTTGTCATTGCATCTTCAAAGAAAGTCGATTTTTTAGTTCCTCCTAAACTCATTAAAACAATTTTTATTTTATGTTCAATAGCCCAATCTATCCCTCTAATTACAGTACTATACTTTCCATTAGATTCGGAATCTAAGACTTTTACAGCATACAAATCCACATCGGGTGCTATACCTGCAACACCTCTGTTATTATATTGAGCTGCAATAATTCCTGCTAAATGGGTTCCGTGTCCATTGTCATCATCAAAATCCACATTATTTTCTATAAATGAAATACCATCTTTTATCCTTAATGCTTTATGATCCTTATCAATTCCTGTATCCAGGATTGCTACAGATACTCCTTTTCCTGTTAATTCAGTTTTCTTTTCTTGATTTTTAACAGGAAATTTAAGATTTGAAATTTTATTTTGATGACTATCTTGTGCTTTTACAACTCTATCTTGTTCAACCCGTTTAATCTTTTTATTGTTTTCCAAAATCACATTTGGATTGTATGCAAATTCAGCTTTTACTGCAGATATATTTGGAAATGTTTCTTTGATTGTCCCACCATTTTCAACAATAATAAATTTTTCATCAATTTCGTTTTTAAACAAAATTAAATAGTCAGCCTTTTTGATGATCTCTGCATTTGCATTCTTATACATTCCAAGCAAAGTAAATAATGTTAAGAATAACCCAAGAAATTTCTTCATTTTTAGCTCCTTTTAAAACACAAATAAGGCTTGTTTTACAAGCCTTATTTGTATTGTTGAAGTAAATATTGACAGGCATCATCTGACTCTTTTTGTTTATTGATGGCCATTAACAAATATTTAGGATCTATCGGAATACTGAGTTTCTGTAAATAAGATTCATATTCATCGATAGTTGGAGTCACATCTACATCATAAATTACATCTAAACCAATTGAATCAAAATAATCCTTTTCAAATCTTAGGTTATCGTTTTTAGATAATCGATTGTTAAATAAACTGATTATGCATAAGACTGATTTCTCAATTTGCTCATCTAAGTCATAATTGATAATTTGATGGTAAAAAGCAAATCTTTCAGGATCATCATGTAAAATCATAGTTAGCATCAACTTTTGATGGTACTTCACTTTCTTAATCTCTTGTTCCATCTTATAAACCACCCGACCTGTTTAAAGTATAAATGTAGTAATAGCTTTTGCTATTACTCTAGCAGATCCTTGTGGAATTCCACACTGAAAAATCATAAAATCAACTAACCTTTGTTCGACTTGTGATTCAATCTTTCTAATGAATCGGCAATTTTGCTAGCATTATCTTTTAAATATTTGGCTTCTTTAGTTCCAAAGCCTAGCCATTCTGTAATTTTATGAAAAGCACTTCCACCGTTACGTAAACCCCACACGACAACGGATTTTTTCCATCCCTGTGCAGTTACTTCACCATCTTGATCCATTGTCACTACTGATTGATTATTTGCATTTTTTTTAAAATCGATTGATCCCCAATTCATGGGAACTTGTTTTACTTCTATAGTCGTATTTTCTGCCGCAAAAGAAGGCATCGGTGCAATGGTTAGCATTGTTGCGACTGCCAAAGACGCCAGAATTAGTTTTTTAAATTTAAACATAGATGAATCTCCTCCTAATATATGGTTATAAATTTCAAAAATTATTATTACATATACTTCATGTATAGTCAATAATTGTTTGTATATCCTTTTTTGTCCAATCACAATTATTGCCACATTCAGGTATCGCCAGTAAGGGGTTTGCGGGTGGTATCAGCAACGCTGGTACTACCCCTTGATGCAATAATTTTTATTTAACAGTACTCAGGGAAATCCAATGCCCATGTTTAAAAAACTTTTGTTCTTAATGATAATAGAAGATCAAATCAGAACAGGGCTAAATCAACGCATCGTCGATTCCTTGCTTTTTCAATTTTGAGTGAGTCCGGCTTCCTCGGAATATTTGCCCAGAATCTTGCAGATTCCCCGATCCGTGTATTTCTTCTTCCAGGAGGATTCAAAATACGGTTTTTGTTCTTCCACGCCACCGGGTACCCATGGTTATGGAGCGAAAGCGTAGCAAAAAAGCCTAATGGAACCTAGAGTCCATTCCGGCTTCTGGGTCTGGTTCGCTTGGGCTTTTTAGGTTCTACTTGACAGGGGTAAGTGCAAAAGCCTAGTTTTAAAGGGCTTTTTTATTTTGGTTTCCCGTCGGGATTAGAGGGTAAGAATTAAGCAAATAACCGGCTGCCTAAGTGGCCGGTTATTATTTGGGGGTATAATAACGTAGTTGTGGGTTTGAAGGAGAAAATCATGAAGCATAATCTCCCCCAACTCCATGATCAGAAAGAGCAATAGTAGCATTTGATGCTGTTGCTTGAGTAGTTGTACTAAAAGCGGATGACTCGCCTATCAATGTAATCGCTACTGTAATGCATAATATCCAATTCTTAATTTTCATCTACCGACACCTCTTTCATGATATTTGCGAATTGTTCTTTCTGGGAATCTGAAGCATGCTTAATATATTGCTGAAACCGTCCAACGAACAATAAAGTTTGAGAGTGTTTTTTAGTGGAAATAGACAGGGGAAGGCAATATAAAATGGTTTCCAGTCCTTCTACAAAACGATGGTGATTAAATGCATAAATTGCTTTTTGATAATGAATTTTACAGTGTCGTTCGATCTCTATAGCGGTTGCCTCTTTTCCGATGGAGGTAATGGGAATCTTATTTAAGATGTAGTCTACGTTAAACGCATAGGTATTTGCAGCTTCTAAAATGTTACAGAGACCGGCAGGAATTTCATTAGGGTGATCAGTAAGGTAATTTGTATATTCATCAAGTATACTTGTATTTCCCAAAAGCAATTCTATACCATATTTATTCGCTTGTGCCCATAAACGAAACTTGTCTACTTCTTTCTTTCCATGTTCGTCTAAGATCTCAAACCAGCCTAAATCCTCATAACCTTGTAAATATTGTTTCGCTTTCTCATAATAACCTTGTTTAGTCAGTGCCACACTTTTCATAAGGTAAGATTGTCCATAATATACAACAAGAGGGTGTTCTCTTATAGATGGCTCCGATGTTCTTTTGCTCCTTTGTACCAGTAGTTCTTCTTGGTACCTAATCGTAACAAGTATTCTCAATTCATCAGCAAATTGTTCAGCCAGGTTCCATTTTTTGAGAGAGAAACAAATTCGGGCTAATTGAAATAAAGCATCCAACTGAAAATTTTCAGGGAGGTTTTTGCGGAAACCCTCAAAACGAATTACTGCTTTGAAGTTTTCATCAGCATCAGATCCAATACTAGCCCTAAAGACTCGATAATGACTGATGGCCAAGCGCTCAGAGTGATTAAATTTTTCCTCCTCAATGACTTCCTCATAAAAAAGAAGCGACTCTTCAACAAGACCATTCAATACAATTCCTCTGCTGCAGAAAAAAGCAGTTCGGTGTACTTAGGATGTTCCACCGACATATGGATCGCATTCATAATCAAGTCGGTTTTTCCCTAGCTCAGCACAGCGAATTAAAAAGGATTTTATTCTGGGGATGGAAACTCTATTATTATTGGAACACTCAGCAAGGTATAGATCATAGTAATGTCCTTCGGGTAAGCCTAAGGCTTCTGTTAACGTATCTAATTGTTTCAAGGTGATAGGCCGCAGTTTTTTCTTCTGCAGGCTGGCACTAAGATTACCGATAGATAGTCCGCTGTATTCTGAAAGACTTGATAGCGTATATACGGATTTTACTATGGCATTTTCAATTTCGACACGCAGTGCAATTCGACTATCCATTTTTCTCCTTCTTTACGAGATTAATAATACCATATATAGTTAATTTTAACAATATTAACAAGACCCATACCTAAAAGCAAGGGCTTCCCAGATCATCAAGAACCTTTTCATGCAATTTGGCTAGTACGTTTAGAACCGCGTTTCTTGCGTGTTATAGCACGTTGGAGCTGTTTAAGATGACTTTCGTTTCTTCGCAGTTGCTTGGGTGCCTTAAACATTGTGCTGTCTGAAGTAACAGCAAGGTGTAACAAGCCAAGATCAATACCCAATTCTTTACACCTACCCGCAAGGCGGACATGCCATCAGCGGTAACAAAGTTCGTTTGTCTAAGATCGGTGACGTAAAGATTAAACTTCAAGGAAAGATCAAAAACCTGTACCATTACCGTGAAAAACGGGAAATACTACGCATGCTTTTCTTGTGAAGTAGATCCGCAACAACTTCCCGTCTCTGATGAAAAAATACCGTTGCTCTGGTTTAAACCGGGGAAAGCCTGGCGTTTCCCCATGTTTAACACAGCGAAAAAATGCTTGAAAAGCCTTACCTAGTCCTCCTGGATATTCTTTTTAACAGAATGTTTCCATAGCACCCGTACATGCTCTGGATTACCTTCGTAAAACGCAACATTAATCAAGTCTCCGTTCTGGATCCGTTACGGATAAAAAAACCGGTTCCTTGTACACTTAGGAACCGGTCTTTTATTATCTTAGCGTAAGGTTTGGGTGAAGAATATCATGAAGATGCTTTATGATCCCCAATTCCATGATCGATTAAAGCCATAATAGGATTTTCTGTCGCTACTTTTTGAATCGCTGTGCTAAGAGCAGAACCACTTATCAATGTAATTGCGACTGTAATACATAAGATCCAATTCTTAATTTTCACCTTTCAGCACTCCTTTCATGATGTTCGCGAATTGCTCTTTCTGGGAATCCGAGGCATAGTTCAGGTACTGCAGTAACTGGGCTGCACATAATACAGTTTCAGAATGTTCCTTATTTGAAATAGATAAAGAGAGACAGTATAGAAGGGTTTCCAGCCCTTCTGCAAAATGTTGCTGATTAAAAGCATAAATAGCTTTTTGGTAATGGAATCTAAAATGTTGTTCAATTCTTACAATCTCCACTTTATTGTTATCTGTAGAAAACTCAGGGAATCGCTCTAATATATGCTCTATGGAAAATCCGTGTGCATTGGCAGCTTCCATAATTCTAGCCAAACCAGTAGGAATTTCATTTGGATGTTCGGCAAGATAATTCGTGTACTCATCAAGTACACTGACATTTCCTAGAAGTAATTCTATACAGTAAGTATTCGCTTTTGCCCACAAACGAAACTTCTCCACTTCTTTCTTTCCTTGTTCGTCTAAAACCTCAAACCAACTAAGATCCTCATATCCTTCTATATATTGTTTAGCCTTCTCATAATAACCCTGTTTAAATAGAGCAGCACTTTTTATTAGATAGGATTGGCCATAGTACATAACAAGGGGTTTTTCCGTTTTAGTTCTGTTACACTTTTGTCCTTTTTCTTTAACAGTTCTTCTTGGTATCTAATCGTAGCAACTATTCTTAATTCATCAGCAAATTGTCAGTAAATCTCCATTTTTTAAGACACAAACAAACTTCAGCTAATTGCAACAAGGCTTCCAACTGCAAATCTTCAGGGAGTTTTTTGCGGAAGCCCTCAAAACGAATCACTGCTTTGTAATTTTCTTCAGCATCAGTTCCGATAGTGATTCTAAAAATTCGATAGTGACTGATGGCCAGCCGATCAGAATGATGTACTTTTCCTCCTCTATGACTTCTTCGTAAAAAAGAATTGACTCTTCAAGAAGACCATTCATATATAAATTCTCTGCTACAGAAAAAAGCAGTTCCGTATACCTGGAACACTCCGCTAACATATCGATGGCCTTCATGATCAATTCGGTTTTTCCAAGTTCTGCACATCGGTATAAAAAGGTTCCCATTCGAGGTCTAGCCACTCTATCTTTATAAAAACACTCCGCTAGATAGTACTCATAATAATATCCTTCTGGTAAGCCAAGTACTTCTGTTAGCTTATTTAATTGTTTAATGGTGATAGGCCGAAGCGTTTTCCCTCGTAAGCTGGCACTCAGATTCCCAACATGAGAACCGCCCATCTCTTGAAGTTGAGACAGTGTACATCCGGTTTCAGCTATGGCCTTTTCAAGTTCATCACGCAGCGAAATTCGGCTATCCATTTTCATCCCCCCAAGACGACAATAGCATATATGGATAATTTTGGGAATATTAACTATGTTGAATACTGAGAAGTACCCAGGTTTTCCCTATACGCACCGCATCCAACTTTCTTCTCAGCACAATCTCTTTATCTGGCCGGGAGTTCTTCCCCACTTAGCACCGGCTTCCTTGGCACCCATTATAAGTTGTTCAACCTTACTTTTCACGATTTTTCTCCTGTCACGTTTTCTTGTTTTCTTTTCCTTGAAGATTGGCAGCCTTAATAAGGCTCAGTATATTATTAATCGTTCTTTGTTCATATCCAGAACTTTTTATCATTTCACACCAAATATAATACTGGATACTTTTCTACAAATGATCTGTATTGCTTAACTTGCCATTCTTCTATAACAAGACCTTCTGGCCGTGTTGGGCATGCGAGATCACGTTCAATCCATTCCACACAACCTTACACCTTTATACTGCAAATCCATCTGCTCACCGCCTATTCAGTTAAGTTATTTAACCATTCTGGCCATTTGACCAAACACGCAAATGGAATACAATTACATTAAAAGGTAAAAAGGGAAAGTAGGTGAACGTGGTATGTGGAATAAATTTCTAGACAGAATGTTAAAGTTGTGGATTGCGATTCCCAATTCATTGAAATCAGGAGTTGTTCACTTAATACTTATTGTGTTTTTTTTCATTTATCTAGTAAATGGAGTCGAATTTGTAATCGAGTTTTTTAATGGTTCTTCTTCCTTTAAAGCCTCTGATTTTATCATCTCTATGGTTCTGGCATTTATCCTTTTCTGGTGTATTAAAAATGTAACAAAAGACAAGAAAGAAAAATGATAAGAGATACACCCAAATTATGGTTTTTGGGTGTATATTTATGGTGTGACAAATAAAAAATGTAAGGAGGTGTGTTATGAAAAAGAAGTTTTTTTCAGCCTTTTTGGCTATAACTGTCTTGGTTACCCTCTTAGGAGGAGGAATTAGTTCAGCTTCGACTGCTACAGGAGAGCCTACTCCCCAAAAAGTGGAGTTAAACATGAGTTTAGTAAAAAACGGTCCCAAAACTACTCCATCTACTGAACAAAAAGGTATTATAGGTTCTTTGATTAAAAAGTTAGCTACCAAGTTGCTGCGTTTTTCTGCACCATATGTAGAAAAAGGATTAGCAAAAGTAATAGGGGAAAAGTGGGCGAAAAAAGCCAGCCAATCTTTTTATAAAGTAGCTGACTTCATTGAAAAAGCACAAAAAATAGAAGAACACGCAATTGCACAAATATTTATAGCTGGCGGACTTCCACCTGATATTGCATATCAAGCTGCACATTACTTAGTTTTGCTTCTCCCGGGCTAAAAAGTCTTAAAACAAAAATAATCCTCCATTTTGGAGGGTTATTTTGCTTTCGTCTCAAACTAACAGAGAATTTATGTCACATCTTGACGAATATAGGTAGGGGTACCGCCAGCAAAATGCGGATTTACAACGTTAAGAAGTTTTAGCACTCTCAACTTCAACTCTTCTTTTAGCCACGATTCGGTTAATTATCCGGGCACATGTTATACAATCGGCTTTTGCTCGGTGACTGCCTATTATTTGAATGTCCTGATCATAAGCAGCATCTACCAAACCTACCCAAGTAAAATCACGCTGATCCTTGGAATAACTACCGACAAATTCCGCATAGGTCTGCATGATACAAAAACTTTCAAAAGGGATATAAGATAAGTTATGACGCTTGCAATTGTTTCGGATCATGCGAGTATCGAAATCGGCATTATAAATGAGCATGGTCTTACCGGTGAGAAGTTTTTGAACCTGTGCCCAAACTTCAGGCCAACTTGGAGCGTCAGCAACCATTTCGTTCGTGATTCCATGATGCTATTGATTCTGTTCTTTAAATCGTCGGTCATTTTAAAGCCTTTTGTGGTTTCAGCCATAATATTACTCTCCTTTTTAGTTAACTATAATAATCAGTGTTACCAGTTGGTTAACTAGGTTTACTAAGTTAATTTATTGCCTGTTTTTCTTGTGAAGTAGATCCGCAACAACTTCCTGTTTCATTACCAATGATCACCGATGCATTCCAGTCCGGCATACAAACAAACCATTCGCATGAGAATCGGATCATCCCCATACTTCCTTCAGCTTACGGTTGAACTGCTCCATACTCGGTTGAGTATATCGCACCGTGGTTTGTATAGCTGGCGTTCCCTTGTTGGTGACATGCCCAAGATAAAAAGCAATCTCCTTCAGGTCCCAACCAGCCTCCCTCGCCCGGTGTGCAAAATCATGCCGTAAGTCATGGAATGTCACATCCTGGATGAGTTCCCACTCATCCTTCGTTGCACGGCTCTTGATTTTTTCCAACCACTGATGAATACCACTCTCAGTAAGCCGATCCGATCTTTGGGGATGTAAATACATATTTGCTTTCTGGAGATTTCCTTTGTGATCTGTTTATATATTCGAAGAGTTTCCGCCGAACCTCATTCCGGAGATCCAATTCCCGGATCTTCCTACTTTAATTCTTCCGATTTTAGGACCAACATAAACGTTGTTTACCAGAAGCCAGGAAACATCACTTGGCCGGCAGCCGGCCCAGTACCCAAGTGCAAAAATGGCTGCGCTTCGTTCTTCCCCGTCCCGTTCTATAAGATTCTTCAGCACATAACGTTTATCAGGAGATAACATCCGGGGAGCCATTTGCGGTTGTGGAGGTATCACAATCCCCTGTGCAGGATTTTTCCGGATCAACCCTTTTTCTTCTATGAGCTTCTGTAAATTGCCTTAATATCCTCATATAAGCATCAATGGTAGAATCATCTTTATTAGATAATTCTTTTCGATATTCCTCCAAAATAGGAATATACTCTGGAAATGGTATAACATTCACTTTCAGTCCCTCTTTTTGCCCCATTTTTTTCTGTAGTGAGTTGGATAAAACGCTCTCTTCCCCTTCTCTATTTTTCTCTAGTAGGTTAGGTTTTAACTCTAAGAATATATAAAAATACAAAAGAAAAATTCGCATTGAAGAAGGATACGCTTTGTGGGTTCGATATATGGGTAGAACCGGAGAGTGTATTCGGGCAAATGAAAAACGACTCGAGGTCCAGACGATTCCTGCTTCGCGACTTAGCGAAAGTGAGCCTGGAGGTGAGAAGTGACAGAGTATGACCGAAAAAAGGTCGAGTTCGAGAGCCAATATGAGCTCTAACTCGACCTTTTTGTATAAAACTTAAATTGTTTTATAAGCGGTGGCTGTCTTATAGTAGTTAAAAACTACTTTTGGGACAGCCCCATTGTTCCTATCCTTCCAAGAGCACTTACTTCTAATTACGAATTAGATAATCGAAAGCACCTAAAGCTGCATTAGCGCCAGATCCCATAGAAATGATAATCTGCTTATATGGGCTATTCGTACAATCCCCGGCAGCAAACACTCCAGGTACGTTTGTAGCGCCGTGGTTATTTACAACGATTTCACCTAAGTGAGTTCGTTCAACCGAGTCACCTAACCAATCAGTATTTGGTACAAGACCAATCTGCACAAACACACCCTGCAATTCAATATGCTGAGTTACTCCTGTCTCACGCTCGACATAAGAAATACCGTTAACCTTGTCAGTTCCGGTAATTTCTTTTGTTTGCACGTTCTTAAGGACAGTAACATTAGGCAAGTTGTAAAGTCGCTCTTGCAGCACAGCATCAGCTTTGAGCTCTGGCGCAAATTCGAGTACCGTTACGTGTCTCACAATACCTGCCAGATCAATCGCCGCCTCGATACCTGAATTCCCACCGCCAACAACCGCAACGTCTTTTTTCATGAATAAAGGACCATCACAATGTGGACAGTAAGCTACACCTTTGTTCTTGAACTCTACTTCGCCGGGTACACCCATATTCCGCCAACGAGCACCTGTTGATACGATTACAGTCTTACTCCTTAGAATAGCACCGTTTTCCAGTTCAATTTCGATTAGATCCTTCTTTTCTAAACACTTGGCACTCTGTGATTTCATAACATCAATGCCATACTCTTTCACTTGCTGTTCAATATTAGCTACGAGCTGAGGACCTTCAATATATTTTACACTAATAAAGTTCTCAATGCCCAAAGTATCATTGACCTGACCACCAAAGCGTTCAGCAACAATACCTGTGCGAATCCCTTTACGTGCTGCATAAATCGCTGCACTTGCACCTGCTGGGCCACCGCCAACAACAAGCACATCATATGGATCCTTATTGTCAAACTCTGATGCGTCCAGAGCATTACCGATTTTGGCAAGAATTTCTTCAACCGTCATACGGCCACTTTCGAAAAATTCGCCATTGAGGTAAACACTTGGTACAGACATAATGTCCTTTCTTTCTACCTCTGTTTTGAATACTGCACCGTCAATCATCGTATGAGTAATGCCAGGATTGAGGATGCTCATCAAGTTCAGTGCTTGTACAACATCAGGACAGTTATGGCAGTTCAGACTGATATAAGTTTCAAACTTATATTCGCCACGAATATTTTTGATTTGATCAATTAAACTTTGCTCAACCTTTGGAGATCTCCCGCTAACCTGTAGTAAAGCCAATATTAATGAAGTAAACTCGTGCCCCAAAGGAGTTCCTGCAAAGGTTACACCAGTATCTTCGCCCACACGATTTACACTAAAGCTTGGTGTTCTAGATAATTGTGTTTTTTCCACTGTTATCTTCGAAGACATACTGGAAATTTCATCCACCAAAGCCAGCATCTCTGTAGATGAATCATCGGAGCCTGCACTGACTTTGAGCACCACATTACCTTCCAAGAGCTGAAGATATTGTGCTAGTTGGCTTTTTATTTCTTGATCTAGTATCATCATTTTGCACCTTAAATCTTGCCTACGAGATCAAGACTTGGCTTGAGTGTTTGCGTACCTTCCTGCCATTTCGCTGGACAAACTTCACCCGGATGGTTGTGAACATACTGTGCTGCCTTGATCTTGTTAATAAGAGCACTTGCATCACGGCCAATGCCTCCTGCATTAATCTCAGCCGCTTGGATAACACCGTCCGGATCAATGATGAAAGTACCACGGTCCGCAAGACCTTCAGCTTCGATCAGTACATCAAAGTTACGAGAGAGTACATGTGAAGGATCACCAATCATAATATACGTAACCTTACCGATAGCAGTAAAGCTTTCATGCCATGCTTTATGTGTAAAATGAGTATCCGTTGAAACGGAATACACTTCAACACCAAGTTGTTTCAAGGTTTCGTATTGATTTTGCAAATCTTCGAGCTCGGTAGGACAAACGAATGTAAAGTCGGCTGGGTAGAAGCAAACTACACTCCATTTACCTTTGAAATTTTCTTCTGTAACTTCAATAAATTTACCATTGTGAAATGCGGATGCTTTGAATGGTAATACTTCTGTTCCGATTAGTGACATGTTCATCTCTCCTCTAGGTGTATTTTGGTGATTAGATCATCCTGCAACAATATGTTCTAAACACAATTTATAATTATTATAATTAAGCAAATAATGAAATTTGTCAAGCTTTTTTTCTTATCTGTTTTTAGAGACCGTGTTTCTATTTCATGTCTTGTTTGATAACTGGATTACAAGTTTTTGACTGACACGATTTATTTAAGGAACACCCCGCGCACTTTCCTTTTTTATTGTTCTTAATAAAATTGAATAAAGTATATCCTGCATAACCAAAAATAACAGTTCCAATGACACTATTGACTATTATCATGACACATCTCCTTTTAAAATCCAAATAAGGATCCGACTTGGTATATAACAAGCGTTAATACATAAGCAATAATAAGCGGATACACAACAGAGAAAATGGTCCATTTTACAGAACCTGTTTCTCGGCGGATAACAGCTACTGTTGCGAGGCATGGAACGTACAATAAAATAAAGAACATAAACGCATATGCTGATAAGGCAGTATAATGCGCTCCCATTACATTTCCTAGTACATCTTCTTTTACCGCATAAATAATTGCCATTGTGGACACAACGACTTCTTTTGCTAAAAATCCTGTTAAAAGTGACGCTGCGGCTTGCCATGTTCCAAAACCGAGCGGTGCTAAAAGGGGTGCAATAACTCCTCCAATTAGCGCTAAAAAACTATCTCCCATTTCGACACCAAAGCCAGATGGGCCAGCATAGTTTAATAACCAAATGATAACAGAACCGCCAAAAATAAAAGTGCCTGCTTTTCGTACAAAGCCTTTTCCTTTATCCCATGTGCTAAGCCATAACGTTTTTGCTTGTGGTATGCGATAAGGAGGTAGTTCAATAACAAAAATAGATTTTTCTTTTTTTAAAATTGTAATAGACATTATTTTTGTAACAAGCAATGCAAGTATGATGCCTGCAATGTACAAAGAGAACACAACAGTTGCCTGACTATGAGGGAAGAAGACCCCTGCAAATAAAGCATATATAGGTAGTCGAGCTGAACAAGACATAAAAGGGGTTACTAAAACAGTTAGTAATCTTTCTTTTTCCTGTTCGATTGTCCTTGCTGCCATAATTCCTGGAACATTGCAACCAAAACCGATAATCATTGGAATAAAAGCTTTCCCGTTTAATCCAAAGAATTCCATAATACGATCCATAACTACAGCTATTCGGGCCATATATCCTGAGTCTTCTAATAGTGAAATAAAGAAGAACAATACAAAGATTTGTGGAACAAATACTAATACAGCACCGACACCTGCTATAATTCCGTCCGTAATTAGATCTTGAATAAATCCAGATGCACCAATGCTTGCAAGGCCACTTGTCACCCAATCTGTAAACTGCCCACCTATAAAGTTATCAAATATATCTGACAAGGGTGTGCCGACCCATGTAAACGTAACTTGAAAAATAAAAAACATAACACCTAAAAAAATTGGAAGTCCGAAAATTTTATGTGTGATTAACTTATCGATTTTCTCTGAAAATGGAATCTTTCCTTCTTTTTCATACCACATAACATTTGTTTTTAACTTTTCAATATACATTACACGTGTCTCATAGATATGTTGTTCTAACGTACGATCAAGTTTTGCTTCCAACTGAGAACGAATTGATATTAAGTCATTATAAATTGGTAATCCTAATACCTCTTGTTCGACCACTTCATTATTGCTTAAAAATTGAATGGCAAACCATCTTGGATGCTCATAATTTTCTTTCATTAAAAGCTTCGTTATATTTGCAATTCCTGTGTCTACTTGTTCACCATACGAAGGAATAAATGGCTTAATATCCTTTTTCTTGCTCTCATGTAGGGTAGCAAGTAATTCATCGCAACCTTTACCACTTCTTGCAACAACAGGAAAAACTGTCACTCCTAATATTTCTGATAACCTTTTTGTATCAATCACAATTCCGCGCTGCTTTGCCACATCAATCATATTTAAACCTATAAAAAGGGGTTTACCTAATTCCAATAATTGCAATGTTAAATGCATATTACGCTCAAATTGAGATGAATCAACAATATTTAACATATGATGGAATTCTTCTTTTAATAAAAAGTTGGTAACAACACCTTCATCTCGAGAAACAGGATTTAAATCATATACACCCGGTAAATCGATTAATATTCCTTGCTTATCTTTTAGTTTACCAACTTTTTTTCTACAGTTACTCCGCTCCAGTTCCCTACATACTCATAAGAACCTGTTAACGCATTAAATAATGATGTTTTTCCTGTATTTGGGTTTCCTAACAATGCAACCTTATTCATGCTAATTCCACCTTTATCATTTTTGCATCGCAATGACGAATACTAACTAATTGCCCACGGCACACTAGTGTGTAAGGCCCTTTCAGCATTGCTTTTTGTTTTATTTGAAGTTCACTTCCTTTAGCAAATCCAAATGCAGCTAATCTTCGTTGTAACAGTTTATCTAACGCCTCTAAGTTTATAATTAAAACTTTTTGGCCTATTTTAACATCAACTAAACTCATAACCTCAACCTCCAATAATATTGATAATGATAATCATTTTCAATATTGTACATATCCTAAAAAATTAACCGCTATGACTTCTCTCACATATTTTAAATTTTTGGTCAATTATAACAATATAACGGTTTGTTCCGTATGGTTGACTTCAAAAATGACCCTCTATGTACCTATTCGTAGGCCCAATAGCTATCTACTTCCTTTAAGTGGTTTATCCGGTTTTATATCTCCTACTGGTGAAACGAAAAGCTATAAAACAGGTATGGTTTCTGAACTAAAGCCAACCAGGAAACCGAAAATAATGAAATAACGACCAATAAAATAGCTGCTTTTTGACACTCTCTCCTCATCACCTTCTTATGATTTTGTGCAAAAAAAAGAACCCAACATTGGGTACTGTTACACTACGACGACCACCAAGCCCGAGAGGAAAACCAGGCTTAGAGAACCACTAGTTCTAAAAAAATAAACGAAGTGAGTTCTGAAGGAAGTCGAAAGTGCATTCGGCTTATGTTCCAAGAACGTAAAATCACCGCAAAACGCGCGATCCAGACTCCAGTGTTTCCTCTCGTTACGGCACACTGCCCATCATCTTTCGACTTGTATCCGTCACATATATGTTAGCATCTTAATACCTATCAAAAATCCCAAAAAAGTGTCAGAAAAATCTCACTAAAATCTCTAGTTACCAAAATAAAAAAACACCTGGCTAGGGTCTGTCAAGCAAATACAGGTATACATATTCCTATGCATCTGTATACCTGTATATAAAACTTCTCTCTCTTTGTGACTCTAAACTCAATTATGTGAGAAATACTGAATAGTAAATTCACGAAAGTCAGATGCTACATTAGATAAATAACATCTCTCTTTCCATGAAAGGCCAATTATTCTTTGATAATAAGGAGAATCAATTCGTATTTTTACTGGTGAATTTACCTTGTTTTCCTTCCACCAATATGCGGGCATAAAGGCAACACCAAATCCATCTGTAACGAGCTTACCTATTACCTCTAGATCATTGCTTTCAAACATGATCTTAGGTTTAAATCCTGAACGTATACATAAACTGTAAATGCTTTCTTGAAAGCTATAATCCATCGTTAAGCTGATAAAAGATTCTTCCGCGATATCACTTAGTTTAACTGTTCTCCTATTGGCAAGATAGTGATTTTGCGGAACTGCTAAGAAAAACTCTTCAGTCATTATCGGTATTGAGACGATTCCAGATTGATGGATAGGGGGAGAGGAAATACAAAAATCAATAGTTCCTTGTTGAATTTGCTCCTGTATCTCTGTGGTAGAAAATTGAAAAAGTTGAAATTTAACATCAGGATGGACTGTAAGAAACTCCTTAAAGAGATCAGGTAATAGCCGTGTAATCGTTGCCCCAACCACTACCCTTTTATTTTCTATTCCTTGTAATTCTGCTATTTCTTCTGTTCCTTCTTCTAATTCTGTAAAAATTCTCTCTACCCGGTTTAAAAAACGTTGTCCAAACATATTAAGGTGAATTTGTCTCCCCTTGCGTTCAAACAAAGATACACCTAAATCTTCTTCTAAGCGACTAATAGTTCTACTTAAAGAAGACTGTGCAATATGAAGCTCCTGCGCTGCTTTGGTCATGTGCTGTATTTTAGCGACTTTTTGGAAATACTTTAATTGTAAAAGTTCCATTATTTTATCTCCTTTAAACCAATACCTTTGAATACATAAATACATAACAAATTATGTATTAGAATATATTTTCGGTCAATAATATAATAAATCTAAAGGGGGAACGAAACTATGAAACGCATTTTATGGGTTATAGGGATCATTGCATTTAGTGCTAATTTACCAGCACCCTTATTCCCGATATATCAAATGAAATATAATCTAAACAATTTTGCTATAACGGCACTGTTTGCTATTTATGCAGTATGTATGTTACTCATTTTATTACTAGCAGGTTCTCTTGCTGAAAGAAACGGAACAAAATGGGTTGTAACTGTAGGGGTCATTTTTGCTCTTATATCATCAGCAATTTTTGTTGGAGCAACTTCTCCTTGGATGTTATATCTTGCAAGGGCAGTGGAGGGGATTGCTTTAGGAGCTTTTATGGGGACAAGTAATGCATTATTATTACACTATACTCCATCTCAGTATATAAAGCGTTCGCTCGCTTATTCCAGTATGGCTACCTTATTAGGATTCGGTCTAGGTCCGGCAGTTTGTGGAGTGATTATCCAATATTCTTTGTTTATTCCTGAAATTATTCCTTATGTGGTATTACTTATTCTGTTACTTTTAGCTTTAGGACTATTAATTACAGTACCACCAACTAATGAAAATAAAAATAAGCAAATTCCGATTCGATTTCGTTTAGGAATTCCCTCTACATCTCGATCATTGTTTATAATGTTTATTTGTCCTGCTGTTTTTGTGATGCTTGCCCTAAATGGTGTAGTAATCTCTTTAATCCCAACATTTGTTCACTCTATTCTACACTCAAATAATTTGGCTTGGTCTGGTCTATTACTTCTTATCTTTCTCAGTGGTGGAGCAATTGCTCAACAGATTTCATGGCCAACCTGGGCCATTCTCCGTATTCAAGTGGGGATTGTTTTATTGCTTATTGGAGCATGGCTCATGATTAGTGCAGGATCAACAGCAAGTATGATTTTGTTATTTATAGGGATGATTATCTTAGCCATCGGTAACGGATGGACGTTTCAAGCTAGCATGCAATTAGCAGGTAGCTTAGGAAAACCTTCTGAACGCCCAGGCATTATATCTACGTATTATCTTGCTGGCTATACAGGGATGGCAATTCCAACCATCGGTGTAGGTTTATTATCAACTATCGTAGGACTTTTACCGGCACTTATTATTTTCGGATCAATTGCTACATTAATCGGTGTAGGTATTATTGCCGTTCCGAATATTTCTGAACAAAAAAATTAACTTCTATCAGTTCGTTGCTGTGGTTTAAACCGGGGAAAGCATGGCATTTCCCCATGCTTAACACGGCGAAAAAATGCTTGAAAAGCCTTATCTAGTCGTTTCGCAACATCCTGAAGGACTTGAGAATGCACCTGTTTTAAGGCATGGATATGCCTTTCTATATAAGTTGAACTTAAGTTTTGGAAAAGAATGGTAAGGAAATGTACACCTGCTTGTCGAATAAGATAAGGAAACCCATTCAGACAGGCAGGTATTAAGATGAATAATCAATTCGCATTAAACGAAGTGACACAAGCCATGAAACAAGCAAAGAAACGGCGCATGTATGAACGTTATCAAGCCTTGTATTTGCACCTGAAGGGAAAGTCAGTTAAAGAGATTGCCGAGACCCTGAACCGAAGCGCAGAAACAGTGAAAAACTACATCCAAGCGTATGAAACCGGTGGATTAGCGGCTCTGCAAATGAAGTATTCTCCCGGTGCACCAGCCCGGTTATCGGCAGAACAACAGGAAAAGCTGAAGCAAACCATCATCCATTCGCTCCCGCATGAGGTCGGCTTCACGGCACGGCATAACTGGACGCTTGAAATCATTGCCGCTTTTATTGAACGCGAGTTCGGCCATCGCTACTCCCTGCGAGGCGTCTCTAAAATAATGCATCGCCAAGGACTGAGTTACACCAAACCCACGTATACGTTGGCAGCAGCGGATCCAGAGAAGCAACGTCAGTTTTCTGAGCACACCTTTCCCGAATTAAAAAAAGACTCTTGAACGATGAAATCGATCACTTGCTGTTTGAAGATGAATCCATGATTCGGGACTACCAGGCTATTCAGAAAACATGTTTTCTTCGCGGAAAACAGCATGTGATTCGAACCACGGGCAAGCATCGGGGCGTGAAACTGCTGGCTACGGTGGACTATGCAACAGGTCAGATCATTTGGCAAGAAGACGAGCAATACATCGCCGAGACGTTTTTGAATTTTCTTCAAAGAGGCGTTTCCGTTAGCGATATCGGCGTTGTAAAAAGCAACATCGAAACTCGTGATTTCTGTGTTTGAATTTCCAAAAACGGTGCCTAATATAAAAATTAGCGCGGTTGGAAACAAAAGGAGTTTAAAATAGAACTGTTTATTCTTTGTGAGTAGTTTGAAGTCCAAAAAAAACAATCGTACTAATCTATTCAATGTGTCATCGCCCCCGATTACTCTCTTAATGTCTTCCCTGTGATTTGAAGGAAGATGCTTTCCAGATTAACCTCTTCAAAGCTAAAGCTGATAATCGGTACACCGAGTTTCTTTAGATCATCGACTAAATCAAGTACATCTATCTTTGTAGAAACGAGCATTCTAATCTGGTTTGACTCTACTGTGACCTTCTCTACTCCTTGGATTTTCTCTAAATTATTCAATAATTCCGGGCTGTTTTCACTAAATTTAACGATAATCGTATCGCGTAAAGGCAAACTTTCTTTTAATTCTTCCTTCGTACCCGAAGCAATAAGGGAACCATGGTATCGCCACTCTTTTACACAAGAATTAGACTTCTTCCATGTAATGGCTTGTGTAGATAACAGTCATTCCTCTTTCTTCATTTAATTTTTTGACAGTCTCCAAGATGTGATTTCTGGACTGTGGATCTATTCCAACTGTGGGTTCATCCAAGATGAGTAATTTGGGGTTATTCATCAGCGCAACACCAATATTTACTCTACGTTTCATTCCCCCGGAAAATGTTGAAACATCTTGATTTCTTTTATCCTGTAACTCGATGATGTCCAACACTTCATCTGCCCTTTTTTTTAACTGTTTTCCCGAAAGTCCGTATAAGCTTCCGAAGAAATGTAAATTTTCTTTAGCAGTTAATTGCTGGTACAGCGCTAAATCTTGTGGAACAATACCCATTATTTTTTTGATTTCGCGAGGACTCTTTCCCAAAACCTTATTGTCCACTTTGATTTCTCCAGATGTAGGGAAAAGAATGGTACTGATCATAGAAACAATCGTGGATTTTCCTGCTCCATTCGGACCAAGCAATCCAAATATTTCTCCTTGTTCTATGCGCAAAGAAATATTGTTAACAGCAGTAAAATCTCCGTAATTTTTTATAAGAAATGAATAAATATATAGTTTAATTTTTATTTTTGAAAAAAAGATTTTGCACTTTCTACCGTTGCTTGTTGGCCAATGAAGAAAAGGATAAAGCAAAACAGTGACTTCACGTTGAAGTCACTGCCTCTTTCCTTTCCATAGTTTTTAAGGTAGATATACTGGTTGTTACCAAAGGAATGTTGGAGACTACCCGCCCATACATTTCCTTTGATAGCTCAAAGCGCTTTGCCATGACTTTATCGAAATATTATGCTGCATCTGCCTGAAACTATGAGTCTGGATGATGTTTCAGAAATAACCACAAAAGGAGGAACATCCGTTACTTATTTGTCTCTCTGCGCGGTTAAACATACAAGTGAACTGTGACCCGCAAAACACTTTTTTTAGAAGCACCTCAAGGCCCTTTTAATTTTACCAGGTTTTGATAGTAACACATAGATAACAAAGGTTTCGGACTGCTGAACCCATTAATCAGCAGGCAAGCTTGCAAAATTTTAAAATAGCAATCCTACGGATAAACCAAAGAGTAGCATGATTATTAATTTAATGCCTTTTTTATGTTCTAAAAAAAGCCCTAATGGTTTATTTTTGAACCAGTAAACAATACTTCCAATCCCGAAAACGATATAAAAGGTATTTAAGACACCGTCACTGAATAAATCAATGTTAGCACCTTTAATCCAGCTTCCGATGTATATCGAACCGAAAACAAGTACAACATGTTCGGGGGACCAATTAAAGTCATTAACAATATCATCCGTACTTACAGTTTTCATTCGAAGGGCATCTATTAAATGCTTTATCGCGGTTATTAGTATTAAAATACCAAAACATAAACCTATACCCGCATTAATCATTGAATCCCCCCTTTTTAACCCCAACAAACAGAAAGTGCGCCTACTCCGGAAAGTTCAGCTGCTAGGCCTACTAGTGCTTTACCTCCGTATTTCATTCTTTCTTCCCAGGTAGAGGCTTTCAACATTAACTCAGCAGCTTCAAAAACACCCCCTAATTCTTGCATATATTTTTTTATTTTTATAATTTTATATACAGAAAATACATTTGTTCCAAGAAACCAAGTAATTGCACCAGCACATTTTGCGATTTGAAACCAGTTCGGATCAGCAACTACAGGAAATGCGGTGTTTTCATTAAATTCTACTTTTTGAACTAAATCATTCCCTCTAATTTCGTAATGGGTTGGAATATCATTACCATTAGCATCTTTAGCCCATGCAGGAGTGAAAATACTCTGAATTTGATTTTTTTCATCCACAATAAAAACTTCTTTAGTATCAAAATCAGCTCCAAGGTAATCAGCTGCTGATACCAGTTTACTTCCTTCAGGGATTTTAATATTAAAATTGTACTCTTTTGGAGCCGTTGCGTCATTGATTCTAACCAAATTACGTACACCTTTTGTTGTAGGTTGTACGGCAAGATCGACTGAACTATTCTCTTCTTTCCCTTTATAAACGATAGTTCCGTTGGATGTTTGAACGGCTTCTTTTGTATCCACTTCAGGCAATGAAATCTTTAGAGAATCGGTTCTCCCCCTGATTTCAATTGATTGCGAATCATTTTCATGTGGAATACTGATTGTTCCAGCATCATTTTTAACAATATACTCAGCATTTTTGTTGTTTGATTGTACAATATCATCATTCCCTGTTACTTTTTCGATATTTTCGGCGACTTGTTTAGCTTGTTCTTTCTCTTGTTCAGTTGGAATCGATCCTGTTTCTGCATAAGCGCTATAGCTTGGCAAGACGAGTGTTGCTGATAAAGCTACCGACAGTACTACTGTAAAACCCTTTTTAAACATGTTCATTTCATTCGTTCTCCTTTTCCTAAAATATGGTGTCGACTTCAGCAATAATGCCGATGTCTCCCAGAAACCATTATATAGTCCAAATTATAAAAAAATCCATGTTAGATTTTTTGAATTTGAAAAAAACTTTATAGAACCCGTTTCTGTAGCATAAACATTCATACAAATTTGCAGAAAAATTCAAATGTAGTATTATGGAATTAAATGGTACTCTGGGTAAAGAGAGGAGGAAGAAAAAAATGGACTATAGGATTACGTTGCGTGGCGAACTTGAAAAAGCCATAGATGAAACCGGATGTACACTATCCCAACTGGAAGAAAAGGGCGGCACCCAAATTGGGAATCTGAGTGCCTGCCTTAGAGGCAAAACGCTCCGGCCTATCACCATGAAACAATTAGATAAGCTGACAGAAGTACTTGGCTTACCGGAAGGATATTATTATGAGTTCTACCTTGCGGAGTGTTTTTACAAAGACAGAGTGGCTAGATCCCGAATGGAATCTTTTTTATTCCGCTGCGTGGAACTTGGAAAAACTGACTTGATTATGAAGGCGATTAATATCCTAGTAGAGCATCCCAAGTACACCGAACTACTTTTTTCTGTAGCAGAAAAATTATATCTAAGCGGTTATGCTAAAGAATCTGTTTTCTTTTACGAAGAAGTCATCGAGGGAGAAAAGTACAATCATTCTGAACGCATAGCCATCAGTCACTATCGAATCTTTAGAGCCAGTATTGGATCAAATGCTAAAGAGAATTATAAAGCAGTGATCCGGTTTGAGAGCTTTCGAAATAAACTGCCTGAAGGCTTTCAGTTAGATGCTTTGTTACAGCTGGTAAATGTTTGTTATACTCTAGAATTTTGGCCCATGGTTGAACAGTTTGCTGAAGAACTTCGGGCACTATCGAATATTGTATATCTAGAGGAGTTAAGAAAACTTGATAACAATAGATCAGAACCACCGATAGAAACCGAACGGCATCTTGTGGTTTATTACGGTAAATCATACTTAATGAAAAGTTTAACCTTATCTAAACAAGGTCGTTACGAAGAAGCAAAAGCATGCATAAAAGGATATGAGGACCTCGGTTGGTTTAAACTGTTGGACGATTTAGGAAAGAAAGAAGTCGCTAAATATAGTCAGTTTGCCAAAGGTAATAGATATTGTATAGAATTGCTATTAGGGAATACAGACATGCTTGATGAGTTTATAAATTTTCTCACAGACCATCCTACACATACCTCAGGTGCACTTTTAGTTATTTTAGAGGCGGCGAATACATACAGATTGAATATAGACCACATCTTAGAACGTTTCGCTGAGGCCTATCCTCAGACATCTCATCAAAGTGGGTATTTGCTCATAGGAATTTTAGGTTTTATTATCAAAAAGCGATTTATAAGTTTAATCGGAAGCTGTATGAAGAAGGGTTGGAAACTATTTTATATTGTCTTTCCTTGTCTATTCCGGCCCATAAATATCGCGAATCATTAATGTGCGTTAATAAGTTTGAAAATTTCATTGAATATGCTTCCCATTTCCAGAAAGAAAAATTTAGAAACATTTTAAAGGAGGGATTTGAGCGTGAACATTAAAAAATACATCGCGTGCCTTGTCTTAATGTTTTCAGTGTTATATGGTGCAAGTGGGATTAGTCTGGATAAAACCCACAAAGAGGCCAAACAACCAATTATAGCTTGTGTCGAAATTGGAGTAGAGGATTAAATATTAAAAAGCATCAGCTGCCGGTCAATCCCTGCTTTGATGCTTTTTAGTTTGTACTGCAAACTGTATTTAGAGCGATTTTTGCTGTATATTTAAGTTAAGCCATCATGTTTCTTTGTAGTGCTAAGCAATTTTTGGTTGAGCTTCATGATAAGGAATATCTTGTTCTAGAAATCGAACGACAAGCAATAGAATGGTGGTATAAAGAAATGAAAACACAGAAGTTTTGAGTAAAATAAACCTTTCCAGAGTCTATTTCTTACAACGGAATATATAAAAAACGCTCTTATATTGCTATAAAGCAACTATAAGGGCGTTTTTTTAATAGGTTAGCCTTCTAAAATTTCAGGATGGGATGACCATGTTTGGTGTTAGACTCAATTATTTCAATACATCATGTGTTACTGTCAAACCCGTCAACAATTCCAACCGAAGCAAAAATCTGCAGTTTCAATACACCTTGTGTTACTGTCAAACCCAAGTAAAATCAAGCTTTGCCAAAAATCGTACTGGGGCTGACGATAAAAACTTTGTTGTCTTTTTTCTTTATGGGAGCGGTAGATATGACAAAATCCACATCATACGCTGAGGATTCATATTCCCTTAGCGAGGTAACCGCCACAATGTCTACGGTTGAAAGTAAATGTTCCAATTGCAATTGCAAGATCCGGGAAGTGGATATGCCGTTTCCGCAAACGATTAACGCTTTCTTGCGGGGAGGCGGCTGGGAGCCTTCTCTTCTCATCCATCCTCCGAAATGCATCGCAAGGTAGGCCATCTCTTTTTCACTTGCTTCTCTTCCGGTGAAACTTTCAAGATGATGGAGGTCGAGAATCCCCTGACCGAAACGATAAAACAAAAGTACAGTGAGATATACGAAATTACCAAAAAAGTAATCGTTGCATCTGCGGGAAATCAGGAGTTTAACCCTAAAGGGAATGTCGCCTACCCCGCTTCATATAATAATGTGATTGCTGTAGGTGCTGTTGATCAAGAAAAGAAAATCGCAAGTTTTTCTTCTGTTGGCAAAGAACTTGCTCTTGTCGCTCCCGGTGTAGATATAATTTCGTTATTTTCGGATGTATACGTTCCTTTCAGAGGAACTTCGATGGCTGCTGCTCATGTAACAGGAGCGATCGCGTTAATAAAATCAAAATATCCGAATTTAAGTAACAAGAAAATAGAACAATTACTTAAAAAAGCGCTACTAATTTAGGTAATAAGTTCACTTATGGACATGGTTTTTTGAAAGTTGACTCCGCAATTAAGCAGATTTGCTGTATATAGTTTGTTTCGGTCAGGGGATTCTCGATCTCCAAACCGTATTTGATCCGGTAATAGGCCGGTTTTAAGCGAATAAGCATGTTTTCCTCAATGAGCGGGCGTTCATGAAAGAAAACACAGGCAAACCTTTGAAAGTCGTCTGCCATCCTTTGAATAACACCTTTTAATTGTTGTATGTCCGCATCTCTTTCTGTTCCGGTGCTCATATGATTCACTTTCGAACCCAGAAGGTTCATTGCGATATAGCAGACTTCATCCTCCGGAAACGGAATTAAAAATACTTGCTCAAGCTCCTTGCTGATGTTCACGGCAGCGGCATATTCGGCAGTTGATTTCAACACGTTCTTCTCATCCTGATCGATGACTACACGTTCCCCCTTATTTACACCTTAACCCCCCAAATGTAAGGGTTTCCACTGGTCAAAGAATGTAAGAAGGTTTGTGCAAATCCTGTACAGTCTTTATTGTACATTTAAAACATAAATTCAACATCCACTCATTGACGCAAAAAAACCCGGCATTTTGAACTGACCCCTGTCAAGTAGACAGTGTAAAAAACAAAAAAAGTTGTGGCACTAACCGTATCCCCATGGTTGGTGCCATTTTCTATGCTGCTGAACTTAGAAGGTATTGCCTATATTCCAACGGCGTCATACAATTAAGTCTTTTCTGGTATCGACGAGTATTGTAGTAATCGATGTATTCTATCACGGTTGCTTCCAGTTCCTCATATGTATAGAACTTACGAAGATAATACATTTCGGATTTCATCATTCCCCAGAATGATTCCATTGGGCCATTATCTATACATCTGGATACCCTGGACATGCTTTGAGTCATACCTGCATCGTCTAGTTTTTTCTTGAAGATTTTACATGTATATTGGAAACCCCGGTCACTGTGAAAGAGGGGTGTAGCGTCAGGATAAGTCATATGGGCGATATCAAAAGTTTTAAATACAAGTTCATTGTTGTTGGAATGCCCTACCACAAAAGAAACAATGCTTTTATCCGATAAATCAAGGATTGCACTAAGATAAGCCTTGTTTTGGTTGCCATACTTCATTTCAGTCACATCTGTGAGCCATTTTGTACCGAACTCAGAGGATTCAAAGTCTCTGTTCAAGATATTTTCCGCCGTAATTTCAGGCGTGGAATGGATGTAGTTTTTTCGCTTCCTGCGGCATACCGATTTAAGGCCTAGGATGCCCATAAGTCTGTATATTCGCTTATGATTGACAGTTAAATGGCGTTCCCGGTTTAGTTTAATGGTCATCTGGCGATATCCAAGGATGCCATCCTTTTCCTCGTAGGCATCTTTAATCATGGGAAGCAACGCTTTATTAAAGATCTCATTCATGCTTTCTTTCCGGTTGATCCATTTATAATACGATGAACGTTGGATCCCAATAAGATCACATAGTTGACATATGGGATATGACTTCGTTTCATGGAGCTCGCGTATTGCAAGGTATATCGTTTCATACCTTACCTGGCTTAGAACCGCCTCCTTTCGATCTCGTCCAGCTTTTTTAGCAAATCGATCTCCATCTGCTTCCTTCTGTTCTCAGCCTGTAACAGCTTATTCTGAGCCCTTAGTTTCTCCACTTCGGACATCTCATCCTCAGATTTTCTTTTCCCGCGTCTGTCCTGAAGTGCATCCACACCAGATGTTAAGTATTTATTTGTCCATGAATACACTTGCTGATAGGATACCTGGAATTTATCAGCTGTCTGGGCATAATTGTGTTGATGTTCAATGCAGAATCTGACGATTTCAACTCTCTCATCGTAAGTAGTTGTTCGTCCTTTTGTCATGATCGGCGCTCCTCCCGTTCCAAAAGTGTTCAACTTCTCATGACCATTATACTTCAGAATCCAATCGCGCAATTGGCGAGTTGACTTAATGCCATATCTTTTACATATATCCATGTGAGAACCGCCGCCAGCCAAATAGTCCTCGACAGCTATTCTTTTTAACTCTGCGGAGTAAAATGCATTCTGTAATGTTTGAAGCAATCCGTTTGGGCCTAGCGACTGGTAAGTCTGAAGCCATTGCCTAACGGATGAATGGTGTACATCAAGAAGTGCTGCTAAATGATTAAGCGAATCTTCTCCACGTAAATACTTTTCAACAGCTGTAATCTTTTCTGATCCTGATACTTTTGCTTTATGGGACATGAAAAAAACCTAGCTAGTGCCATTATGTTCTTCATCTTGTAATAAGTTGATTATGATAAAGTAATAGGGTGGGCCATGCACCTCACCCAATAAGACAGGAGGATCTTTCTTATGAATATTGACAAAAAATGGCGGGGCCACTAAGTGTTATTCCAAGCAAAAATTGTACAGATATAGGACCAGTACCGTCTGCATACGTAATAGTTGAAGGAATTTGCTCGCTCTCCTCAACTGTGCTCTGATATCCCACCGAAGCCAGTTTCCACATATCGTTTTTTGGCGATAAAGGGACTGACTTCCTTAAAAGGATAGTAGGTAGCTTCATAATCGAGGTGGTGGTTTTCATTTTCTTAGCTACTGCCTTGAGGAAAAAGGTGAGTAAGTCGTCGTCGAGGACGAACGCCTACCTCGACGACTGTGCTGTACGGGAGGCGCTGAACGCGCGGTCAAAATGTCTCATCAATGACTCGATAGGACCGTTGGGGAGCCGTGCGACCAACCACCCTGTCATCAGCGTTGCAGCAGCAACGAGAATGTCACCAAATGGAATCCCTCCAAGGCTATATTCGATTCCCGCGTGTTTGAGAACCCATATCACGACAAACTGAGCCGCATACATCGTCAACGCCACGCGTCCGACTGCAGCAAAAGGCATTATCACGGTAGAGATCTTCTTCGGTACGAGGCATACCAGTCCCAGCACCAGGAATGCAACCCCCAGTCCAATCAGCGTCTGGAATGTCGACGCACTGTGCGGAGATGTCCAAAGAAGCATGTTCCACAGCGGTGTTTCCACGTTGAGCGGCCAGATTGCATACGGGTCCGGTTGGGCGACGACGGTACCTTGAACGCTAATTAGCCACGCCTCGAAGGAACGGCTCAGCCCGGGAAGAACGAAAGCGCCCAGCACCTTACCGAAGACAAGCATAATGCCGCCGCCGCCCACGAGCGAGAGTGCGGTACGTATCTTGGTGAGGTCGAGACGCCCGATCGCCATACCGGCGACGAAAGCGGGAGCGAGTGCGAGCGCGGACATCGGACCGCCCGCAATATCACTAAGGACGTACGCTTTCGAAAGGACACTGCCTCCAAGAATCATCAGCGGTGGGGCCACCACGGTCAAAACGATTGCTGTCGTAACGAGTACCCGAATCGAACGACGAACCAACACCAACGCCAGCACGAACATTGCCGCATAGGCGGGTAAAATTACCCCGTACGAGGTATTCAGCAGGATGAGCAGATACCCTATAACATCGACGAACACCGCGCGAGCTAGCATCCTTGTCTGGAACGCGGTCGTCTCCGTTTGTCGATCCTTCATGCGTTGAGCCATGATCGAGTAGGAGATGCCGCCACAGAGCACGAACAGCAGCGTCGTGTTTCCGGAAACGATCGCAGAAATCGTTTCGTTCGATGCGAAGTGCTGCAAATACATCCCTATGACCGCCAGCCCCCGCGCTGCATCAAGCGCCACGAGACGCCCCGCCCCCGCGAATTAGCCCGTGCGTTCCTAACATCGGCAGACTCCCGGTTGGCGATGTCAACTTGCTCACGATCCTGAAGCGGTGCCGATACATCCACGAACATCTCGTTTGATTCGCCTACAACCGCATTATTTTTCAGTCCGATGTTTTTGGAATCCACTATATCCTTGATGGTTACTCCCGTTTCATTTTCACTACCGGACTCGTCCGACAGCTTGATACTGACTGACAATTAGCATTCCTCCTTAAAATGGTTATTTCTTAGGTGAAACCGCGCAGCAGGTAAGGACGGGTGTACTTGGCGTGAAGGCGTTGGCTCAGGTTCGGCTTCGGATGGATCGCCTTAAGCCCCACCGTTAGCATTGATTTTTTCTTGCTGTCATTTTGTTCTTCCTTTCGTCTCCTTAGAAGTAAGTGTGAACCTTTACTCAACCTTCACGTATTATTCTTTCAGGGCGTCTATTAAAAGCAGGACGTAATACTTGCATCCTTCCGGCTTTAAATGCACGCCATCATTATAAAAGTAATCGTTTTTGCCCTCACTGGCAGAGTACCAATCGATAACTTTTACATTGCTGAATTCACTCGCCACTTCCTTAATATGAGAATTAACCGTATCCTGCCAGTTTTTTTGGAACTCGAGTTGTTACCAGCAGTACCCGCTCCGCCCCAGAAAGTGATTCTAATAAAGATAGAAGCTGACTTATTGAATGGACCGTTTACACCTATCAATAATCCTCTTTTTTATTTCGCGATATTTTCATGATCATCCTCATTTTCCCTATCATTGTTGGCTTGATAACCAGATTAATAGAGAAAGATAAAGATAACATGCAGACAATGTCAAAATTAGTTAAAAAATAAAAAACGTGCAGAAACTAATTTCTACACGCTTTTATTTAAATAGAAGTAAAATAATACTCCGTCTTCTGTATTATATACCCCGTACCGGACACCATGCAGCTGCAAAATATTTTTGGAAATAGCAAGTCCTAAACCCGTTCCGTCTTTTGAGCATTGGTGGAAGGTATCCCCGCGATAAATGTTATATTGAATATACAAAAAAAACCGTTCCTTTCGTAAATGGCGGATGACACTTCCATTTTACTAAAGAACGGTTTTCTTTTGTTTTACCATCTTACGAAAGGAGCCATTTTGAAACGGGAACTATCTTCTAGTTATTTTAAAATTGGTTACATTCATTGGATGCGTTGTGCCGGAGCTTGCCAAATAAACAAAGTATAACCCTACTTCGGTATTTTGACCGGAATGAAAATTGAATGTGTAGGTTTTGAATTCGCCGGTTGATTCTTTTTCTTTTATAGCAAGTTTTCCTAACTCTTTACCGTCTTTTGAAGCAATTGTTACTTCCGATCCATCACCTGCATCTTGTTTTACCGTCAATTCTACTTTGTAATTCGTTTCCGGTAATACCTTGATCCACTCCTGGCAGATTCCGCCGAATTCTGAAATACTTAAAACATTCTCCGAATCAGGTCCCTGGCCTTTTTCAATGGTCAGACTGCCAAGCTTTTCCCCCCAATCGCCAAATTCATTTTGAAAAGAACCGTTATGGACTAAATTTGTTTTTAGCATGACTTGCATACCCGCTTTTAATTTCACATTTTGGAGGTCCGCTTGATCTCCCATATTTTTAAGCTGTTTTTTAACCTCCTTCGCCGTATTTTCATCAAAAACATACTGTATCAAATCCCCCTTATAAGCAGGCTTATCACTTTTCGGAATGCCAAAAGTTAATTCCATAGCCTCCCCTAACGTTACTTCCGGCTTTGTCTCTTGATCATATCCTTCCGCTGTTCTGGCGGCTATTCTTCTTTCTGTCTCCGTATCCCCGTCATTTAAAATTAATCTTGCTGAGGATTGTTCAATTTGGGTTAACCAGTAGGTCCAAGGTTCCGGAGAAGACTGATTCCCGTTAATCACCTTAATATAATCCCCGGCGAATTGGTCCGTCTCTAAAGAAAGAGGGGTGCCTTTTTCTAAATCATTTAATTGATCATATGAAAGTGGAATTGGAGTGCTGCCGAAATCATCCATACTTCTCATTGATATAGGTGCCAGTCCTTTTCGCGGATAAGAATCGCCCGGTTTGACAACCTGTGCTTTTTGGTTCTCTTTCGTTTTCACGGTAAATAAAGTTTTAGCTTTTTTGCCCGTATCTAAAACCAGGCTTGTCGTTGGTTCCGCATTATAAATCGGAGCGGTTCCCCGGTTGAAATACCGGATATTTCCGTTATAGTAAGCACTGTCCGCTGTATTCAAGCCTATACTTTAGGACCAACTTTTCCCTTTGCCTTGTTCTGTTGACAGGGTATGCGAACTGCCCTCATGAAAACTCGCGGATACACTGGCTCCAAAATCCAGCAAACTTGCATGCAGACTTGTATTCATTCCAACATCAACGGATTTTGTTGTGCTTGAACCTTGGGAAATAGTTAAGCTTTTCCCCTCTTCTTCCGTTACGTTTTTGTTTTTGGAAATAATAAACTTTTCCATAGAAACTCCAATGGACGGATAAGCGGGAACTAACGGATTCAGCGCTACTCTGGAGACAGCCTTATCTATAATGCCGGCAGCTTTCTCATAGTCCGTATAAGGATCGCCTGCTGTATGGGCATCATTCGGGAGGTTTATGTTTCTCCTGGTCCCATTTCACTACAACGCGATTGATAACCGTGTATCCTTCTCTCTCCCAACTGTCATAAATGCCGTCATCATCTGTATCCATTACCTCTTCAACTTCTCTTTTTTGCCGTGTATGTTTTGGAGTCATTTCATCTTTTTTCGAATCTTCTGCGTTTGATGGCAATACGAGATTTTCCTCTGGTATAATTTGTATAGATTAGTACTGTTTCTTAATGTCAGGGTTGTACAGTAGCCTCAATTTTGATAGTTTCGCTCCCTTTATTTACTATAATATACATTTTATCTATTTTATACTTTGTATTTCTCGGTAATAATAACTCATATTGACCCTTATATTGGCTAATCTTATCCACATAACCGGCATGGGCTCCCTTGGGTACTTTTAATGTGGTTAAAACAGGTCTCATTGCAAACTGCTGGTTAGAAACAATGGATGTACTTAAATATCCATACTCTGTTCTGATTTTTCCCTGGTATTCATCTCTTAACTTTCTAAATAATTCTCTGTTCACTTTATTTCCCTGGTATATAGAATTTTGAAACTCTTTACCGAAAATAGAAGTGTCATCACCTCTGTATACCTGTACAGTTTCACTTAACTTTGATTTTTTTAGTGCTTCATCCAATTTCAGAATCTTTTTATCAATCTCCGGCTTAAAACCCAATTTCCCTTCATTTGCCCGCAGATAAGTATTAAAGGGTTTGGCATTGGCCGTATACTCTTTAACGAGTTCCTTTTCATTTGCCCTTAGTTTTTTTTCCCAGGCTTTATATTCCTTTTCCCCCACTTTTCTGCTGTTTTTCTGTCTTCTTTAAAATCTTTTGCCGAACGGTTATCTTTAACTTCAAAACGATTGTAGCTGCTTAATCCTGCACCGCCATAAGCATAGGCTGCATGGCCAATTGCTGCTGATGCTAAAGTAAAAATAAAAACAAGACTAAAATAAAACTTTTTCTTCATTTCCCTCTCTCCTCTTAAATTATTTAGGGCCTTATTTTAACATTGTATTTATTATAAAATTATTAATCTTTTTGACAATTATAGTAACATTAAAATTTTGGTTTTTATGTTAAAATAAAAACAGAATTACATTTTTATACTTGAGAACAATTTGCTTAATAGAGAGAATAAAACTGTTTATATAGTTTCATTGTCCGTACTTTCCGATTACGACGGTATTGTAATTGCCTCCATAAGAATACGTACTGATTAAAGCATGGTCAATCTCGGCATCACGGGCTTGTTCAGTGACAAGGTCAATTCTTCCGTTATGGGAGGTTACATTTTGGGTAGGAGGAATTTTTCCGTCGAAAGCACATAAAGCGCTAATCAATGAAAGAAGTCCTGAACTGGCAAAGGTTTCGCCAAATACTGACTTTGAAGCACTCACAGGCACCTTGTTCCCGAATATGTCTTGAATGACCCTTTCTTCCACACTGTCAAAGTAAGGATGTCCATTAGCAGCTGCACCAATATATCCGATATCACCAGCAGATACTGCCGCTTCGCTCATGGCCATTTCCATAGATGTTTTCCAGGCTTCCCCCGTATGGTTCATACTTCCGATTTTGCTGTCATCTGACGTTAACCCGAACCCTTTGAGCTCTGCCAAAATAGCTGCATTTCTTCTTAAGGCCGCTTCCTCGCTTTCTATTATAAAAGCAACACTGCCTTCTCCGAGAATCGTCCCGCTTCTATTCGAGTCAAACGGTTGAATTTCGTCTGATGTTAAGAATCTGTTAATTTTGGAATGTCCCTCTACGATCGGTTTATTCACTTCATCCGAAGCCACAACGATAAACGTATCGTAATCACTGGATTGAATCAAAGAATAGGCGTAATACAGGGCACTGATCCCGGATACATTGCCGCACGAAACCGTTGATGTAGGGCCTTTCACTTTAAAATTTAATGAAATATGGCCGGCGGCCGCATTCATGACTGTATTTGGGAATAATTTCGCGTTTGCTGATTTTACCCCTTCTTGTATAATAATCCGGTTAAAACTTTCCACGGTTTCAATAGGGCCAGTACTCGTAGCAAAAATAATGCCAATTTTCTCCCTGTTATCACGGTCAATCTTCAGTTTCCCATGTTCTAATGCCATTTTGGCGGATACAACCGCATTCCGGCTTATCGTATCCATCTTACGCAATAAATTGGGATGAATCATTTTCCGGAAATTTAATTCAGGGATTTGACCGGCCTTCAAGCAAGAGGAAGATTCCGCTTCCCATTTTTCAATGGTAGAGACGCCGCTTTTCCCCTGAAGCAGGCATTCCTTGACTTCCTCCAGGTTGGCGGCGTTTCCTGCCAGGGCCCCGATGCCCGTGATGACAACTTTTTTCGCCGGCTTTTCCACCCTCCGTTCCTTTCCATCCTGATATTTCCGGAATAGAATGCTGGCATTGTTCCCCCCAAAAGCAAACGAGTTCGACAAGACGTAATCCAGATGCCCGTCTCTTCCTTCATTCGGAACGAAATCAAGATCAAATTTCTGACTCTCTATATCAAAATTAATGGTTGGGGGCAAAAACCCGTGTTGAATGGCTAAAATACTCGTCACGGCTTCAGCCGCTCCCCCTGCTCCCAACATGTGGCCAATCATGGATTTGGTCGATGATACCGGTATCTTATTGTCACCAATCAAGGATAGAATTGCCTTCGGTTCAGCCATATCATTAGCCGGGGTACCTGTCCCGTGCCCATTAATATAAGATATGACGTTACTCTCAACATTTGCTTTTCTTAACGCACCCTGCATAGACCGCAGCGCCCCTTCCCCCCAGGGTCCGGTGCCGTCTGATGGTACGCATCGGAAGATAAATCGTAATCCAACACTTCTGCCAAAATAGAAGCTCCGCGTTCCAAAGCATGCTCTAACTTTTCTAAAACAAGGATCGCCGCTCCCTCTCCAATTACTATACCGTTGCTTTTGCTGTATGGAGATGGAGGAGTCGGGATTAACGCCTGCAAACTGTTAAAGCCGCTCAACGATAATCTGGATAGCGGATCTACCCCGCCTGTTATCATAACGTCAGCTTTATCATTCCGAATGATGTCCAATGCATACCCGATGGAATTCGTTCCCGCCGCACAGGCATTGGAAATAACCATCTTGGGGCCTTTCATTCCTAATGCGCGTGTAATATTATCGCAAGGAGTATGAATGAGATATTTATAAAGTAAAGCTTCATCCGCATGCTGAATGCCCTTTTTCAGCCACTGCTCATGAAATTCTTCTCCGCTCAGCATTCCGCCCAGGGAGGTTCCTAATGAAATTCCGACCCGGTAAGGATTGAGAGACTCCATCTGCAGATTCGCATGTTTCACCGCTTCCCTGGCTGCAACAACGCCTAATTGGCCGCAGCGGTCCATCTCTTTTAGCTCTTCTTCGGAAAAATAGTCTTCCGGATTAAAATCAGCAATCTCTCCGCCCAAATTCGTCAGCATGTCGGACATATCAATATTGTTTACGACTTTAATGCCGGACTTTCCGGCTTTTACCCGTTCCCAGAATTCATCCAGATTTTTGCCGTTCGGACAAATAATTCCCATTCCGGTTACAACAATGCGCTGCTTATTGGTATTCATATTTGTCACCCTTATATTGTTTTCATTTCCCATGACTTGCAAAGGATATATGGTGAAGATTGTGTTGTTGCATCAAAAATCTGGTTTTGTTTGTTTTTTATTTGGAAGTGAATTCCGGAAACGGCAAAAGGCTCACGTAATAATCCGATCCCAAGCTTGGCATTTAATCCCGGGCTCTCTTTCATTTCTATTACTTTTCCGATGGCATGTTCACCCACATAGATTTCATCATCCAATGAAACGGGATTTTCCTTGTTTGTTGTGAATCCAACGATTCTTTGGCTGAACCCTTTCTCCAATTGCTGTTCCAGAAACTCTTTTCCAATAAAAGCATCTTTGTAAAAATCAACAAACCATTCCAGGCAAACTTCAAATAAAGACAGCTCTTGTCCTGTTTTAAATTCAAAATAAGGGTGCCGAATCTCTAACATGGCTGTTTCCAGTGCTTCTTTATCTACGTCCTGAAGGTCTATTTCTTTAAAAGAATTCATTGTCTCCAGGACAGCATCCCTGAGTTCTCTTCCGAATAAAAGCTGGTATCCATATTCTCCGGTAACCCCGGTTCTTGCCAATACGATTTCTGTCCCCTGCAAAGTAGTCAAAGCAAACGACTGAAACGGAAGCGATGAGATTTCGAAGTGCAAAAATTGCTGTGCAAGTTTCCAGGCATAAGGTCCTTCAAATCCAATTAATGAGTGGCTTTCACTTATATCCGTAATCTCAATTTGATTTTCCTGCTTTTCCCGATTCTCTTGCAGCCAGGCGAGAACCTGCTCCTTCTTTTCTGATGCCGTAATGATCGTAATAGAATCTTCGTTTTTAAAGAGATTGACAAGATCAATTACAGTTCCGTCTTCCCGCAGCAGCAGCGTATAAGCGGTTCTCTCTTCTTCCATAAATTGAATATCTTTGGTCACAAGTCCATCGAGGAATTCCACATGCTCATCACCCTTAACCACAATCTTTCCGGCAGAGGACAAATCTATTACACCAATTCCGCTTCGAATTGCCTCATAGGCACTTTTTTCTATTGTTTGGATACCTGTTTGATTATTCATAATTATTCCTCCAGTTCTTCTATATAAGTTGAACGAAAGAAAATAGCAATCAAAGTCGCACGCACAGCCGGTCAATAATGGCATGAGGATGCTTCATGATTTCATCCATAAATTGCCCGACACGCAGACGGATTTCGGAAACGGCCGAATAGAATACGTTATTGATCACACTGGACTTGAGCCATTTCCAGAGTCCTTCTACGATATTTAACTGAGGGCTGTATGGAGGCAAGTACACAAGCTCAAGCCGATTTTTTTGCGCTTCCAGAAACGGCCGAAGCAGCTTTGCATGATGAATCCGGGCATTGTCCAAAACCAGAGCCAGTTTCCCTGTTGGATAAGTCGCCATGACCTTTTGAAGAAAGGAAAGAAACGTTTCAGCGGTGTACTGTTCATCTTCTTGCCAAACGATGTGTCCCGTTTCATAGTCAACCGTGGCCAGCAGTTTGACCCCACGATGCTTGCCCGTGGTTGGAATGATGCGTTGCTTCCCGCGAAGGAACCAGGTCTTCTGAATCGCCTGGTAGTCCCGGATCATCGACTCATCCTCGAACAGCAAGTGATCAATCTCCTCGTTCAGTAGCTTTTTTTCAGTTCAGGAAAGGTCGTTTCGGTGAAATGGCGTTGTTTCTTGGGATCTGCTGCTGCGAGCGTGTAGGTCGGTTTCGTATAGCTGAGCCCTAGCCGCTCCATGACCTTGGAAATGCCTCGGAGCGAATAGCAATGGCCCCATTCGCGTTCCACGTACGTGGCAATCAGTTCAAGCGTCCAGTTGTGCTTTGCCGTAAAGCCGACCTCATGGGGAACCGAATAGGCGACGGTTTGTTTCAAGCGATCCTGCTGCTGCTTCGTCAACCGAGTAGGAGCACCTGAGGAATGCTTGATTTGCAAGGCTCCCAGTCCACCGTTCTCGTACGTATGAATGTAACTGCTCACCGTCATTCGGTTTCGATTCAAAATGTCAGCGATCGCCTTCATGGATGTGCCTTTCAAATGCAAATAGATCGCTTGGTAGCGTTCATACATTCGGCGCTCTTTGGTTTGTTGCATGGCTGCCGTTACTTTTGCCAGTTCGGTATGTTTATCCATTGTCATCCCCACTTGTCTATTCTTGATCTGTTTCTTATTCGACAAATGGTTCCTTTTTCCTTGCCAAGGTTTGCTAAGAATATTGATTCAACTTATATAGATGCCTCAAATTTCCCAAAACTAGGGTTTTGTTTACTGCAGTTGATACTGTATGGTATGGAGTCTATCGAAGTTATGCTTGGGTAAACATGCCATAGAAAGCGAAGCTTATGGGACGCTTTCATCCGGATATCGGAAGATAGTTGAATTGGGAAGAAATTTATTTAACAGCAGTAATGAATTCAATTTATCTGCTGCTCTTGGGACTTGGGATAGCATTCTTTTTGAGTAGGGTGGGGGCGTCGATTCAGGATGGATAATTTTGATATAGTTTTAGGAGGGGGATATTGTCACGCGGGGATCGTTACGGAGAAGTCAAGGAAGGGATTCAAAGGTAGAAGCTTCTAGCCGGCTGGAGGCGGGTTTTAGGAGTAGTTTGCTTTTTTAATTTCGTTTTTATAAACTCTATGTAAAGGAAGTTACCCTGTCTGGCGAAGCGATCAGAGCGATGGCGGCGGTAAGCCGCCGAGTGGCAACAAGAGCGAAGGAGATAGATAGGACACGGCGAAGCCGTAACGGGGATGAATACTAAATTAATTGTTCGGTATTTTCGGCAATTGCAAAGAAAAAAATAATATTGTGGGAGTAGGAAATACGGTTCCTATAAAAGCGCGTGAAAGCCTGGTTTTAAGGGCTTTTTTATTTTGGGCAATTCGGATCGGGGTATCCGGTATTACGAGAGTAATAGAATTAATGAATAACCGGCTGCTTAAGTCTATAAGAGGCCGGTTTTTGGGGTATAGAAATTTTTTTTAATCACCAGATCCATGTATGCTTGTGGTGTACTGAGAGCAATTCCACTGCCTAGTATTGCGGCGACTACTGCAATACTTAATAGCCATTTCTTAAATTTTTTCAACCTCCAACACCTCTTTCATCAAGTTTGTGAATTTTTCCCTTTGGGGATCCGAAGCATTGTTCTGATGCTTTTCATACTGGGCTGCACACAATACAGCCATAGAGTATCTTTTTGTGGGGTTTGTGGGGATAGACAGAGATTAGTATAAAATGGATTCCAATCCTTTTGCAAAGCGATGTTGATTAAATTCATAAATCGCTTTCTGGTAATAAAATTCAATATGATATTCAATCTTTACAGCGTTTACCTCATTATCTATAGAAGGTTCAGGGAATCGTTCTAAAGCAATCAGTCGTAAGTGGCGATGCCTGATCTTCACCCATAACCTTCGAGATATCCTTTCACCGCCTTCCCAGTAATGCTCCCACGGTTGATGATGGCATTGTTCCTTCCTTATATGTTCCAGCCAATAACGGTTTAACGCTTTTTTTTGATATCCTTCGTCCACGATGGGGTAACGGCCGGCGTCCTGATCGTCCGCCTGCAGGCCCCACTTCCGCCATGCCGCCCGGCGAGCTTTCCCTCTTTTGCCCGCAAATCAGGGCAAACGCGATTTCATCACGATCACCTCATAATCTCCTTTTTCCGGCCAAAATCCGGCAAGCTGCCTCTATGGTACCGATTTTCCGTTAGCCAGCTTATCGCTTCCAAAAGATCTCCGACGATCAGATCGCCTACCGGATCTTTAAACCGGCTCCTTCTGCCCACCGGATTGAGCTTCCTTACGTCGATATGGTGAACGGCCTCTTATACGGAGGCCTCGGACCGCAGCGATGGCCTGGGCTTTGGACGGGACGGCTAAATGCTCCGTACCAATCACGTGTAGAGCCCGCTGGCTCATCGCGTGAGGGATGTTGTGAGTGATGCGCCCGCAAGATCAGGACGGCTGATCATCGCATTTATTGCATGCTTGGCCGTAACCACCTAATGCACATCCTTGCGGTTTTGCTTCAAGGCAACATCCGTCCCTTGCCCAACCGCCTGGATGAACGGATCAGCTTCCCCGTCGAGGAACAGCACGATCTCCTCCCCGGGCTTCTTTGGCGCAGATGCTTCGGCCGGCATCGTGACCGAGCGCTTCCCCGAAGCTGATCACCTTCGCGCCGAAACGTACGGCGATTTCCTTGGTACCATCGGTCGAGCCGTTGGCGACGACGATCACCTCGGTATCCCTGTGAACGCGGTAAGCTTCGTACAGACTCGCGCCAGCGTATTGTTCTCGTTAAAAACAGGAATGACCACCGATACTTTAGGATTCGGATACAGGTCGTTTTTGCCACTTTGCCACGTGTCCTCATCTCTTGTTCCAAGTATATAGATGCCTTATCGCCTTTTTCATTTTATGTATTTTTGCCGGGGGGAGACATGGCTAACGTTCCGTCCTTGTAAAATAGGCATGCCGGTATGCACAATATGTTACCCGGCAAAAGAAGCTTTTACGGCCATTTCAAAATATACGATTTCACCTCTGCAAACGCCGAGGCTTGCTCCTCATCATCACATACTATATTAAAGGCTTCACGATCTTAAGTTTTTAGGAGTGAAGCTACATCAGTATACGGAGGTGACATCCAGTTGGCCGAATCCGCATTTAGAGCTCGTGCAAGTATAGACCAAATTTTTACAACAACCGGACCGTTCTACGTAGCCTTTCAAACCGTTGAGTATGATTTGAACGGCGAGTACAACCCAGCGACTTCTACCTTCGTCTCCAGCCAGGGTGGCGTGTATACGATTAGCGTCAGCCTTATGCTCGCGGCGGACCCTTCCGTTGAATTCGTTTCACTCGCATTGGAAGGACCTAATTTCTCCGGAACGATATTCATACGTAATACGGATCATCCGGATCTGCCTTTCACAGTAAACTTTACCGCTCAAATGAACTTCGCTCCGGGTGACAGCGTGAGGGTATTTCTTCAACCCAACGCCGGAATGGTTACAGTGGTAGCCGATCCCATTTATACTCATTTTGAGGCTGCAAAGACAGATGGAGCTATTGGGCCGACAGGACCTCAAGGGCCTCAGGGCGAACAAGGACCTCAAGGTACAACTGGCGATCAAGGGCCTCAGGGCGATCAAGGGCCTCAAGGTGATCAAGGACCTCAAGGTGATCAAGGCGACCAAGGACCTCAGGGCGATCAAGGACCTCAAGGTGATCAAGGACCTCAAGGTAACCAAGGGCCTCAAGGTGACCAAGGGCCTCAAGGTGATCAAGGACCTCAAGGTGATCAAGGACCTTAGGGCGATCAAGGACCTCAAGGTGATCAAGGACCTCAGGGCGATCAAGGGCCTCAAGGCGACCAAGGACCTCAAGGTACTCAAGGCGACCAAGGACCTCAGGGCGATCAAGGACCTCAAGGTGATCAAGGACCTCAGGGCGATCAAGGGCCTCAAGGTGACCAAGGACCTCAAGGTACTCAAGGCGACCAAGGACCTCAGGGCGATCAAGGACCTCAAGGGCCTCAGGGCGATCAAGGACCTCAAGGTACAACTGGCGATCAAGGGCCTCAGGGCGATCAAGGGCCTCAAGGTGATCAAGGACCTCAAGGTAACCAAGGGCCTCAAGGTGACCAAGGGCCTCAAGGTGATCAAGGACCTCAAGGTGATCAAGGACCTTAGGGCGATCAAGGACCTCAAGGTGATCAAGGACCTCAGGGCGATCAAGGGCCTCAAGGCGACCAAGGACCTCAAGGTACTCAAGGCGACCAAGGACCTCAGGGCGATCAAGGACCTCAAGGTGATCAAGGACCTCAGGGCGATCAAGGGCCTCAAGGTGACCAAGGACCTCAAGGTACTCAAGGCGACCAAGGACCTCAGGGCGATCAAGGACCTCAAGGTGATCAAGGACCTCAGGGCGATCAAGGGCCTCAAGGTGACCAAGGACCTCAAGGTGATCAAGGACCTCAAGGGCCTTAAGGCAAAACTGGCGCACCTGGGCCGTAATGACCTTCATTTACAACAGATAAGTTCCGCCAATATGAACTGGCTGTCGGGGGCTTCTCTCGGCAGCCTCTTTTTTTAACCTATAGCTCTGGATCGGCTATACTAAACTAGACAGAAAAATAAGGTCAAGTAGACTACAACTAACCTAGTTTGAGGAGAATCTACTATGACAACAAAAGAAAGAAGAACCTTTACGACCGAATTTAAAGAGCAGATGGTTCAGCTATATAAAAATGACAAGCCAAAGGAAAGATATCATCCGTGAATATGAGGCAAGAACTTATTAGATTGCGGAAAGAAAATAAACAATTGCAGATGGAGAATGATATTTTAAAGCAAGCAGCGCTGATACTAGGACGAATGTAAATGTGATTCGGAATAACCAGCACAAATACTCGGTACCAGCCATGTGCAAAGTCCTACAATTACCAAGAAGCACATATTACTATGAGGCAGAGGAAACACAGTCCGAAGATGAACGGGTCAAAATGATTACAGAGATCTTTTTGCATCAGCCGTCATAACTATGGAACAAGTAAAATCAAGGCGGAATTAAAAAAGAAGAACAGGATCGTATCACGGCGAAGAATTGGACGAATCATGAAAGAGAATGGGCTTGTATCAACGTATACTGTGGCTCAATTCAAACCTCATGAAAGATCATACAACGAATCATACGTGACAAATGAACTTGATCGTCAATTTGACCAAGAAGAACAACTAGCAGTCGTAGTTAGTGATTTTACATACGTTAGAGTCGAACAGAATGGAGTACGTATGTTTATTAGTTGATCTCTTTAACCGTGAAATCATCGGTTACAGTACTGGTCCATACAAAGATGCAAGGCTTGTCTACCAGGTTATCACATCTGTTCAAACCGATTTAAGTAAAATCCCAATTGTTTCATACAGATCGTGGAAATAAATTTAAAAATAAGCTGATCGATGAGGCCCTCTCAGCTTTTCATATCAATCGTTCTCTGAGTGTGAAGGGCTGTCCCTACGATAACGCTGTCGCTGAAGCAACATTCAAAATCTTCAAAACCGAGTTTGTACAAGGTAAGCATTTTGAAACTTTAGAAAAACTAATCCTTGAGTTATCCGACTACGTAAATTGGTACAACCACATCAGAATCCACGGCACACTCGGTTACTTGACCTCCATCGAGTATAAACTTGAACACCTTAAAAAAACTGTCCAATTCAATGTTGACAATCCAAATCGCTATAAAGCTCTTCCGGTAAGACGAGTGGATATCCGAAAGGAAACGGGAAGACCAGACCGTTGGGTATTCCCACGATGGAGGACCGATTAATACAACGACGGAAGAGAATCCAGTCGTTTCACTCAATAGCGAGGCCTTCAAGTATTGACTTATATTAGCGGACATGGTATTCTTATGTTAACCTAAAAATAGCGGACATCTGAAAGCCTTTATGACCGCTAATCTTTACTTAGTGCTCATATGGTCATGTTAATAAATTAAATTTTTTGGAGGAATCCTATGCAAACAGGTACGGTTAAATGGTTTAATGCTGAAAAGGGCTTTGGCTTTATCGAAATCGAACAGGGAAACGATGTATTCGTTCATTTTAGCTCGATTGAGGGTGATGGTTACAAATCGTTGGATGAAGGTCAACGCGTCCAGTTCAATGTGACCCAAGGTAATCGTGGACCGCAGGCTGAGAACGTTTCTAAAGTTTATTATTAATCTTTCAAAGCTGCCCTAAATGTGGGGCAGCTTTTTGTTTATTCTTGCTTATATCCATGCTCATTTTCGTAATTTTGATAACATAAGTGAGGTATCGCAAATGAACAAAGAACAATTAGTGGAAGTAGTAGCTAAATCTAGTGGGTTTTCAAAAAAGAATGCTGAAAAAGCAGTAACTCATGTACTCGATTCGATTTTTGAAGCTTTAAAACAAGGCAAAGAAGTTCAACTAGTTGGCTTCGGAAAATTTGATGTCCGTAGTCGTGAAGCACGCATGGGAAGAAACCGCAAAACCGGTGAAGAGGTGGAACTTCCGGCGGGTAAAGTCCCTGTATTTACGGCAGGAATCACTCTGAAAAAAGCTTTAAATAGAGTTTAACGCCACCAATGCTAATATAAAAAATAAAGATGTGACCACATCAGAAAAGCGGTTTTTTATCAAAACAAGTACAAATAATTCGAACGTTAGTGTCGTATTTTCTAATATTGATGACATTATTAATTTTTATTCCAACAGTTTAAAGAGCAAAGTGGACGATCTGAACAATTTAAAGAATCACACAAGCAAGGCTGTCGACAGTCTGAACCCGTAGATAACTACGGGTTCACCTTTTTATTAATATGGACTTGCATTTCATCGAAATAACTACCTGAATCTGTTCCTAACATTAAAGTATCTTCGCCTTATCCCCTCAGCGATCGTCTTCAAAGTGTTAAAGTCTTTCACCATCAATTCTGAAGCCCTTTCCCCCTCCCAAGATCTTAAAAAAGAAGACATTTTGAAGGGATTATACGTCCAGTCACGTCTCATGTATAGAAACAGGAAAAGATGAACATGTTGATTTCACTGTCCTGGCTCGTAGGCTTCTAGTTGATCATGCAAGTAATGAGCCAAGTGCCAACCAAGATTCGAAGTCACTTCCATACCGATCTGAATGTGCTGGCTTTGTTTGCGCTGATTCGTTTTATCAGCGTGTCGGCACCGTTACGGTTGTTGGGGATGGAGAAGGAAGCCATCGATTCTCCGTGAGGTCAATTTGTATTTCCAATTTGATTTCATTACCCTGTTGACATATCACCGCTATGCTTTCTATTTACAACAACGTATGCAGCTTAATGGGCTGAGGGTTACCTTAAATTGAACGAAAAGGCTGCCGGTTTTTGCGACATGGGATCACCTCCTGTAGAGCATAGATCAAGCTGATCTCAGACCTGGGTGCCCGCCTAAGCCACCTACTACAGCCTCGTCATCAGCACTCTTCTGAAGAAGATGACGATTTGGGCGCTACTCCCATTGTCCCACGGGCAGGTCCAAGATTCTAGCTGGAAAGTAGGATTGAAATTTTTCAATCCATAAGGGGCTGGAAATTGTTCGAAACCTTGTTTCAAAAAATACTATACGAGGAGATTGATTATGGAGTACAGCATCCGTGAAGAAATTGCCAATGCCATCAGTCATGGTATCGGTGTTTTGCTAAGTATCGGCGCATTAGCCGCTCTCATTTTTTATTCCGTCCAATACGGGGATGCCTGGCATATTGTCAGTGTCAGCATATTCGGAGCTTCATTAATTTTATTATATCTATGCTCCACACTAGTCCACAGCATTACTTACAAGCCGGCTAAAGACATTTTTGAGATTATGGACCACTCAGCCATATACGTCCTGATTGCAGGTACATATACTCCTTTTCTGCTTGTCAGCCTTAGAGGAACAATCGGCTGGACCCTGTTCAGCATAATTTGGGCCCTTGCGCTTGCCGGTATTGTATTTAAGATTTTTTATTGCAAAAAGTTTATTGTACTTTCTACTCTTCTGTACATTGCCATGGGATGGCTCATCATTTTTGCAATAAAACCGCTGGCTCAGCAATTAACCGCAGGAGGTATGATCTGGCTTGTTTCCGGTGGTATCCTCTATACAGTAGGAACTATTTTCTATGTATGGAGACGTGTCCCCTTCCACCATGCTATCTGGCATCTTTTTGTTCTGGCAGGCAGTGTGTGCCACTTTTCCGTCGTCTTATTTTATGTAGTACCTTTTCCCCGCTGATATACACTTTTCTGACCGGATACCGGATTATTGCAAAAACTAAATCTTATTAAAAAGCTTGCTATCCCCGGGAAGCCCTAAACAATCAGTATTCTTAAGAATAGGTTAATCATGACGATTCCCCATGCCTAAAGGCAGGGCTACTCAGATCATTGAGATTCGTAACCTCGTCTCTCCCAAGGTTTATCAGATGAGCGCACTCAAAAGTGGCTAAAGGGTACCGGTGCGGGAAAAATATTTATGGGCCAGCAGCTAGAAAATATATAGCCAAGGCCCGCTTCCGTCAAGGAAGAGCGCCTTGACAAAACCATGCTTTGGCTATGAACGGTTCTTAGCCCCCTTAATCGATTCTAATCGTAATTTGGGGGACTAACGATTCATTGTTCGGGAACAGTCTACTTGGTCCCGATATACAGCGTATCTTTCTCGGACAAACCGTATAGGTTTGCTTCCTCGATACCGTATTTTTCCGCCAAATTAAATAAAACGACATGAAACCCGGCCGCTTCCAATCGGCCAACGAATCCTTTGCGATTATAAATGCGTACATGATCGTCTTGGCCGAAGTGTTCTTTTCTTGCCTGCGGCGAGGTCATCGCCGGGTCCTCTAAAATCTCCTCGAAGTTTAAAGCGATCGGCACTTGCAGAATGCTCCAGCCGTCCGGTTTCAATACGCGGTAGATTTCCGCCATCGCTTTGTGATCTTCGGTGATATGTTCCAGTACATGGCTGCAAATAACGGCATCGAATGTTTCGTCAGCGTAAGGCATGGCCCTTAAGTCTACCCGCTCCATTTCCGCATCCTGAGTCATTAAATCGCCGCATATATAGGAAATGTTCGGATGCCCTTTTAACCATTTTCTTAAATTTTTCTCGGGTGCAATGTGCAGTAATTTTTGCGGCCTTACGAGCAGATCCGTTTCCCGTTCAATATAGAATTTATACAACCTTTCCCTGTCGAAAGAGGAGCACACAGGACATATGGCGGTCTGCTTGTTCCACATTTCATACTGGCACTTAGGAAAATCGTAAATATCCGGCCACGGGCGAAAACGTACAATCGTATTATTGCAATAAGGACAATAGTAAGGACCTTGATGTTTGAGATGGTCAACCAAATGATTTATCTCCTTTCCTATCTCTTGCCAAGCCGTTTTTTGATGACGGCCGGCACCCCCGCAGCCATAGTAAAGTCGGGGATATTGCCTTTGACAAAGGCTCCGCCGCCAATCATAGACCAGCATCCGATACGGCATTTCTCCCGAACCGAGGAGCCAATACCGATGTAGGCTCCTTCGCCTACGGTCACGTTGCCTGCCAGATTCACACCCGGGGCGATGGTGACATAATCGTCAATGACCGTATCATGACTGATGTTGGCGCTTCGATTGATGATCACATGGCATCCGATCCGGATATTATCGGTAAGGATGGCCCCTTCGCAGATCATGCTGCCTTGCCCCACGATATTTCTCCTCGACAAACGGACACGCGGATGGATCAGCGGGTCTGCGATGCGGAATCCCGACCGGATGGTATCGTAAGCGAACCGCTTCTTTAATGCCGGGGTCCCGACCCCGGCACATACGATCTCGACCTCATGCCGCATCGCTTCGATATCGTCAAGCGTTCCCAATACGGGAACTTCATTCACCAGTTGGCCCTTCATTTCAGGCCGTTCGTCCAGGAACCCCAGCACCTGCACTCCCATCTCTTCGCAAAGCCAGTTGACCTCGCGGGCGTGTCCGCCCGATCCCCAGATGATGATCTTTCTCATAAGGCATTCCCCTCGGTAATTCTTCCAAGCACCTTCACAATTCGCCCAACGGTGGCCTTATTCATTTCCTCCCAGAGCGGCAGACTGACAATCCGGTCTGCAATCCGTTCCGTCACCTGAAGATCGGAATGGGGGAGCTTTGAAACTGCTTTTGTTGATGGCATGCCGGGGAGAAGTAAGTCCGGGCTTCAATCGAATGGGAGGCTAACAGCCGGATGACTTCCCGGTTGCCGAGAGAGTCCGGGCTCAGCAGAGAGAAAAATTGCAGGGGCACTTGGCCTTGCATCTTTTGGGCAGACCATCCCCGTTGTAATAAATCCTGTTGCTGCAGTTCATGGCGATAATAGCCAATGATCGTTTTTCTTCTCTCCTGTACTGCCTGGAACCCTTCGAGAGTGGCCAAGGCGATAGCGGCGGTATATTCGGATATTTTGCTGTTTAAGCCCAACATTACGGATTCCCTGGAACTGGAGAAGCCGAAGTTTCCAGCCCGGCGGATTCACTGAATGAGATCCTGGTCCGCGCTATACACTAACCCGCCTTCTCCGACGCCAAACGTTTTGGTCGCGTGAAAGCTGAACACCACGGCTCCACCGAAGCCTTTGCCGAATTGTGCGGCATCCTCCACAATGGTCGTTCCAAAGCTAGCAGCCGCATCGATGACGACCGGAATTCCTTCCTGCAGCAGCTTGTTGTATATGGAAAAATCGATAGCCGAACCGAAAGTGGCGTAAGGAACGACGAGCGCGATCTGCTCGCCCAGCCGCTCGACTGTCTCCTCCAATTGCGCTCTGTTCATTTGCCAATCGTCCGGTTCAATATCCAGGAAATATGGCTCAAGCCCGCACCACTCGGCGGCAAGCGGGGTCGCTGCAAAAGTAAAGCTGGGCATCACCGCATATTTGCCCCGGGGCCGCTTGCTTTGCGAAATCGCCAGCATCAGCCCGAGTGTAGCGTTATGCACCGTCACGGCTGAGCCGATGCCGCCGAACATTTGGGCAATCACGCGCGTTTCAAACAGATGATTTAAGGGTCCGTAATTGGAGTAAATCCGGCTTGCTTCTATTTTTTCAAAATAAGAAAGCAACCGCTCCTTTTTGACTAAATTCGGCCGCAAGAACGGAATTTCATACATGAGACAACCTCTTCCTGCTGGAATCCATTTTCCAATCAAGTGTGTATACCTTATAGTATGAACCCCATGAACGGGAGGAACGGCGAATACCTGGCTCTCCGATTTTCGCGGTGCCTCATTCTATCGTCTTCAAGATCGTATCGATCCGCTGAATGTCCGCTGCAAATTGCGGGTATCCCTGCACGCGTTTGCGGTAAGCAAGAAGGGCGATTTTGTACAACTCCTCCGTTTCGAGAAACCCCTCTTCTCTGGAGGCGATCGTCATATCGAGCCATTCGCTGAACGCTTTGAAGCCAAGCGTGCTGTTGTTTTGGTTGGCATGTAATCGAAAGTAGCTGAGCGCTTCCGGAATATAAACCGCTTTCCCTTTGGACAATAGAGATAACCAGGTAGCCATATCGTTGATCAGCGAATATTGCTTCCCGCGGTATACTCCGAACGGTTCGGTAAGGTCCGTTTTTTTAAACAAAACGGTCGTCGGCTCGCCGATCACATTTAAGCAGCGGGTTAATGCGATGTTCCCCAGCATTTTTCCATCCATCACTCTCGTTTCTTCGTAAAGTCTGACCGTTGCGGCGATGGGCGCAAGAAAGCTCCCCGATTCATTGATGGTTTGCCGGTAGGATGTGACCAGCGTGATGTTTTCTATTTCGTTAAAAAAATAAAGCATTTTGGAGATCTTCTCTTTATGAAATACGTCGTCATCCATCAAGTAATTGATATATTCCCCCGAGGCCAGGCCGAAGCATTTGTGCCAGTTTTCAAGAAAAAGGTTTTTCTCATTTTTGTGATATTTGATCTGGGGATAAGACTGCAGATAAGCTGCTTCCAGCATTTGTTGCACTTCGTTATTGGAGCTGTCGTCGCAGATGATGATTTCGATATTCGGGTAGGTTTGTTCAAGTACGCTGTCGATAGCGATTTTTAGCGTATGGGGCCGATTATAAGCGGGAATAACGACACTAACCAATGGATGTTCCAAGATAACTCCACCTTTCTTAAAAATGAGTTCTGTCCCGCATTGTACGACAGGATTGCTACCTCCCAGAATATGCGTTCTCAAGCGAAATGTGCGTTCATACAAGTTTTTTGGGCGGACAAATGTTCGAGCAGCGGAATACACTGCGTATGTGAAAAAAGAGAATGGATCGGCACTTGGGTTCCAGCTTGTGTTCGACATTTGAGAAAGGGGAATCAACTTGTCATCGTACTTCACTCCTTTATTGACGGTTCATTTGTTTGTGACAGACAAGATTTCGAAGGATAAATTGAAAGAACCGATCTTGAGGTTGGAAGAAAACCACATCACCGTGAAAATGTATGGACCTGAAGATCCATTAGTCGATGCCGGGCCCCGGAAGCCGCGCGTCTATGTTTCCATAGGAGATGAATGGAAACCTTTTACAACCCTAAGATCACTGCCTATTCAGGAAAAAAAACGTTGGCTGCACTTCCATTCTCCGGACGAACTCGAATCGTATAAATTGTTTTATTGCTGGCTCAGAGGGACGGATCCTCTCCCTGAAAACAAAACCGTTCCTCCTACCCGTTTTTCTTCCGATACGCCTCTGATATCCGTGTTCACGTCCAGCTACAGGTCAAAAGAAAAAATTCAACGTCCTTATAGATCGCTATTAAATCAGACTTACCCGAACTGGGAATGGGTCATTGTGGACGATTCCGGAGATGACGGGGAGACTTACAAGAATGATTTGCTTTCTTTGAAAGACCCCCGCGTGCGCAGATATCTCCAGGATTCCCGCAATGGCTATATTGGGGCGCTCAAAAGGTATGCCGCAGGTCTTTGTACAGGGGAAATCTTAGTAGAGGTGGATCATGACGACGAGTTGATGCCCGATTGCCTGGAGAAGATCGTCCGGGCATTTCAGCAAAATCCCGAATGCGGCTTGGTTTACGGGGATTGCACCGAGGTGTACGCAGAGAACCTTCATGCGCATTGGTACGGCTGGGATTGCGGTTTTGGATACAGCGTATTTTATCGGGTCTGGCTGCGTGAAATGAACCGCTGGCAAAATGCGCACAGACATACGACGATCAACGGCAATACCGTCCGCCACTTGGTCGGGTTGCCGAATCATCCTCGCGCATGGTCCCGGGATTGTTATCATCTGGTTGGGGGCCATCGCGATGAGTTGCTGGTGTCCGACGATTACGACATGCTGATTCGGACGTTTCTTTGTACCAAGTTTGCGGCCGTTCCCGATTTACTCTATATCCAATATCGGAACGAAAGAGGAAACAATACTACTTTTCTAAGAAATAAGCAGATTCAGATTTTGGTCAGAGAACTGGAACGGTATTACCACGATAGAATTCATTCGAGGCTGACCGAGTTGGAGCTGCCGGAGCATCTGCCGTACAGCCGTATATGGGAGACCTCTGTACACGATCCCGCCCGCAAAACAGCTCATGTCATTCATGAAGATACTTCCCGAGTTTCGATATTGTTCCCGGTTCCTTACTCTCATCCGGAAACGGAGCATACTCAATTAAGGAAGACCCTCCAAATGGGTATGGAATCGGGCTTTAAGAACACCGAGGTTATCGTTGTGGGCCGTATCCCCAAGGAAGTGGAGTTTTTCGCTTCTCAAGCACCTGCGGGGGCGATCCGCTGGTGGCCGATGGAGCCGGACGATTCATTGGAGACTTGTATCCAGTATGCCAAGTATTGTGCATCCTGTAAAGAGAAAGTGGTTGTGATGCCTTAAAAGACCGGGCAGCATAAAGCGGAGAGGGAAGGAACAGTTTGCAGAATAGAAGAGGTGATATCATGCCCAAAATATCCGTGCTTATGCCCGTCTTTAACGCCGAACCTTATATTCATAGCGCGATTCTTAGCATCTTAGGATAGCATTAAGAGAAAAATGGTTAAAATGACGTGACTCATATCTTTGGAATAACTTATATAAGGTGAGGCTTACCCAATTATCGTTTAGCTATTCCCATATCTCCATGCCATCACATTCTCAAGCTATATGAATCCCCCCTGCTTTGCAGGGTCCAGGGGGATTCATACTTTTTCGCTTTTTAAGATGAAATAGCCTTCATGTTTCTACAACTCAAACATAAAATTTAATGGTATCAAGCACTATCTTTGATGTTTAGCCTTAACACCAAAGTCGATGGTGGAAAGATCCAACTCACCTTCTGTCTCTAGTTCTCCAAGGTTATTTTCTTCTTCTTTTACGATCGGTTTCCAGACGGATAAGATAATACCTGTTACGAGACTTCCGATAAGTAATGCGAGACAGAAGAAGAGAGGATTGATCATTAATGGAACAACGAAAAGACCTCCATGGGGTACTGTGCTACCCACGTTCCACATCATCGATAATCCACCACCGACAGCAGAGCCTACGGAGCAGGCAGCGACGAATCGTATCAGGTCACGGGCTGTCGGAATGACACCTTCTGTGATCATACAGATTCCCATGGGAACAGCAGCTTTTAAGGATTCTTTTTCGGTCTTCGTATATTTATTACGAGTTAGTAAAAATGAAATCGCAATACCAAATGGTGGTACCATGGAACCAATGAACTTCACAGCTTCAGGTCCATATACCTTTTCAACGAGAAGACCATCAGCAAAGAGTGAAGCCGTCTTATTAACAGGTCCCCCAAAATCGAAACTCGACATGGCACCTAAAATGGCACCCATGAGTAACTTGGAGTTACCTTTCATAGAGTTCAATAGGTCAATAAGTGCGTCCTGTAAGTAAACGATAGGTTTTCCGATGAATAAAAGCATCACTAATCCGCATAAGAGTGTGGCGAATAGCGGCAGAATCATAATCGGCATTAGCCCTATCATACTTTTTGGAAGTTTAATTTTTCTTTTAAGGAATAAAACAAAATACCCAACTAAAAATCCTCCAAGGATGCCTCCAATAAATCCTGCTTTGATTTCAACAGAGATCAACCCAATGATCAAACCAGGAGCTATCCCAGGTTTATCAGCAATCGAGTAGGCAATAGCGGCCGTAAAGGCAGGAACAACCAATCCCATTCCCCATCCGCCTATCTGGTTAATCAAATGGGGAATCGTTCCTTCTTGTTCTGAGACACCTGTACCTCCAAAAATCTGTCCAAGTGCAATACAAAGCCCAGACGCTACAATAATAGGGATCATGAATGAAATACCAGTTAACAAGTGTTTTTTAATACCAACTCCCAGTTTCATCACCATACTCCACCTTAATATTTTTTAAATTCCTTTTCGATTTTACTGATTAAGGCTTTTGGAGATTTAATGACAACATGGGTTGGAACGGATACAACCCATTTATCTTCAAAGCGCTCCTTTCCTCCTACATTGATATCTGCGGCGATAATGACGACATCTGCTTCTGCGATTTCTTTCGCTGTTAGTTCGTCTTCTATTCCAATTGTCCCTTGTGTTTCGATTTTGATACTATGCCCCAGATCCCCCGCCCCTTTGATCAGTTTTTCTTTCGCTAAATACGTATGTGCAATTCCAGCAGTACAAGCAGCTACTCCAACAATCTTCATCCCAATCTCTCCTCCCAAAGTAAGCGCCTTCATTTTTCAAATTGTTTATCTTGAAACAAAGAGATAACTTTCTCCTTTGTGGTCGCGGTTAATAGTCCACGACACAATTCTTCATCAGCTAATGCACTTGCGATAGCCGCCAACAACCGTAAATGTGTTGTATTTTGATGCTTTTCCTCAACTGCAAAAAGCAAGACAATACGAACAGGCCGCTGGTCTGGTGCTTCCCACTCAAGATCATTTGCAGTGCGTCCGATTGCAATACACGTTCTCGTAACACTGGCTGATTTTCCATGTGGGATTGCGATTGACTGGCCAATGCCAGTCAATCCTCTTTTCTCCCTTTCAAGTACTTCATGAACATAATCTTCTTTTTCATGAACGTACCCTTTCTCCACCATAAGGCTTGCTAAGGCATCAATCGTGTCTTCTTTTGTCTTCGTTCCTAGTTCTAAATTAATTAAATCAGTATCAATGAATTCACGTAAGTCCATTTGAATTTCTCCTTTAAACCGCCTCTTTTTACTTGACAGATTGGGTTACCAAACTCTTTTTCATAAGGCCGATCATGATACATGTAAGAATACTTCCGAGTAAAATACATCCGATATAAAGAACGGGTCTGTTTGCCGCAATAGGAATAACAAAGATTCCACCGTGCGGTGCACGTAGTGAAATATCCATATACATGCATAAACTACCACCTATTATCGAACCAACAACGTTCGCCGGGATCACCCGGAGCGGGTCAGAAGCTGCAAATGGAATCACTCCTTCTGTAATAAAGCACGCGCCCATAATGTAGGTCGCTTTGCCTGCATCACGCTCCTCCTTAGTGAATTTGTTTTTAAAAAATGTAGTAGCAAGTGCAATACCAAGCGGCGGAACCATGCCGCCTACCATTAAAGCTGCAGATGGTTCGTATACTCCGCTACTGAACATCGCCAGTCCAAATGCCGAAGCTGTTTTATTAATTGGCCCGCCCATATCAAACGCCATCATACCAGCGAGTAAACCACCCAGAATAACGGCATTCGTTCCTTGTAAACTTCCTAACCAATCCACTAAGAATAAGTTCAAGTTGGATAAAGGAACATTCACAACAAATTGCATGGTAAATCCAGTAAAAAACGCACCAAGTACAGGATAAAAAAGCACAGGATTTAAACTTTGAAGAGATACCGGAAGGTGTACTAGCCATTTTTTCAGTAATAGAACGATATACCCAGCTAAAAAACCTGCAACGAGTCCGCCTAAGAAGCCAGAGCCGCCAATGGCAGCAAGCATCCCACCGATTGCACCGGGAGCCAGTCCAGGACGATTAGCGATACTATACGAAATATACCCTGCAAAGATAGGAATCATAAGGGCAAAAGCTGCTTCCCCGCCAACTGTGCCCAGAAACGCAGCGAAGACATTGTATTCTGGGCTATCCGGGTTGCTGGCGTTGATGCCGAAAAAGAATGATATGGCGATTAATATTCCTCCTGCTACAACAAAAGGAATCATATACGAAACGCCATTCATTACGTGCTGATAAAACTTGGGACGATTTCCTTCGCTGGTATCTTTCGGCTTATCAGACTGTTTAGCTTGAAAAGGAACAGTTCTTTCGGCAAGCGCTGCGGTAATCAATTTTTTCGGCTGTTGAATTCCGTCTTTAACGGAGGTTTGAACAAGATTTTTCCCCTCAAATGGAGTCAAATCCACATGAGTATCTGCCGCCACAATCACACCGTCTGCCGCTGATATTTCTTCTTTCGATAACTGATTACCGACACCAGATGCCCCATTCGTTTGTACCTTTAGCTGAACGCCCATTTCTTGTGCCGCTTGCTTTAATGATTCTGCCGCCATATACGTATGGGCAATACCTGTTGGACAAGATGTCACAGCAACAACTTTCTTCATCTTTTGATTTGCTAAAGAGGCGTGATCTTTCTCTTGATACTCATAGCCAGCCGTCTCTTTCTGTTCAATTGATGAAAGAACGCCATCTTTTGATTGGGCTAATAGTAATTGTGCGCGGAATGACTCATCCATTAATAATGTCGCGAGTGACGAAAGTATTTGTATATGTTCAGAAGAAGAATTCTCTCTTACACCGATCATAAAAAATAAATGACACTTTTCCTGGCCGTACCAGATCCCCTCACTTGATCGTGCGAACAAAATAAATGGTTTTCTCACGGAGTTAGTACGGGCATGAGGGATCGCAACACCGTCTCCAATGTTAGTGGATACTTGTTCCTCCCGCTTCAGGATCGCTTCTTTAAAAGCACTCTGATTGGTTAAATATCCTTCCTGATCCAGCGTTTGAATCATTTCGTCTAACAAGGACATCTGGTCTTTCGCTTGAATGTCTATTAAAATAGTATTATTCGTCAATAGCTGTAGAATCGACATCTTTTCCCTCTTCCTTAGTCAATGGCCTTAAAAAGCAGCGAGCTGATAGAGTGGTGCTTTTCCAGTTGATTTAAACAAGTCCATTTTGAAAGCCAATACTTCTTTAGCTGCTTTATTCGCATCCGGGTAAATGACATCCGGCTCAAACGCATTGGGTTGATCTGATAGTGTTTTTCTCAATTGAAGAAAAAACGCCCGCTTCATATCACTTGAAAGATTAATCTTTGCTACTCCGTTTTCTATTGCCGCTCGAATATCTTCATCCGGATTATCTGATCCACCGTGTAACACAAGAGGGATACCAATCAATTCATTGATTTTTTTCAACCGATCAATTTGAATTTTTGGCGCCCGGTCTTTTGGATAAATTCCGTGAGAGGTTCCGATTGCCACGGCTAGTGTGTCAACGTTCGTTCGCTTCACAAAATCGACAGCCTGTTCTGGATCTGTATACAAAATAGTATTTGCCCCACCTTCTGAACTGTCTCCATTGTTTCCGATCGTACCTAGCTCTGCTTCCACAGAGACACCTACTGCATGTGCAATCTCTACCGCCTTCTTCGTCAGCTCTATATTCTCCTCATAAGGAAGATGAGATGCATCCATCATCACGGACGTATAACCGTTTCTTACCGCTCGGATGATATCTTCTAACGTACCTCCATGATCCAAATGAATGCCAACTGGGACCTTTGCACGGTGAGCTGCTTCCCGACAATACGCAATGAATTCATCACTGATTAAATTTAATTCATTGGGGTGAATTTGTAAGATCGCCGGTGCTTGTTTTTCTTCTGCCGTTTCAATAATCGCTCGGACGAATTCACTATTCGCGACGTTATAAGATCCCACTGCAAATTTATATTCATACGCAACTTTTAATAGTTCCTTCATTGTAGTTAACATGATTGTTCCTCCCTGGTTTTTAATATAATTGTTGAATAAATTCATCAAACGTTTTAGCCCAAATAAGTTGTTCTACTCTTGCTTCCGATGTAACTAACTGATAAACCTCACGGAACAACCGTTCATAATACTCACGGTCTGTATCTGTAGGAAAAAATAAAAATACGAGCTGCACGTATTTATTGCCCCATAAAATCGGTTTTTCATTGATCCCGATATGAATACTGAATTTCTTTTCCTTCATTTTTACTAAGGGATGAGGAATGGCCGACTTGTGACCAACTTCAGTAGACGATAGCGCCTCCCTTTCTAACAGGCTTGAAAGGTAATGTTCCTTTCCAATGGCTTTCAACATGGCATTTAAAAACTGCTCTTTTGTTTTTTCATTTCCCCTAAAAAACCAATCCGGGTGCAGTGCATTTTTCATTATGCCGATATTCACCGAACGATTGATAATTTCTAAATCTTCTCTTGTTAGTAAATCGTGAATAACTATAACTTTCCGCCTCTTTGATTCATAAGGAAATGTGGAAAGTATTAATTGTACATTCTCTGGACAATATTCGATCGTATCAGTTGTATATATTCCTTGAATATCAATTTCAGGAATCCTCCGAAGCACGCGATATTTAATCAAATTCGCTGTCACGCTGTTACCAGTGTTTAAAATCGCCACTTTCATCTTTTTGCTCTTTAACCGTTCCATTGCATGGGCTAGATGAAGAGCAATGTAGCCAGTCTCCTGTTCAGGGATCCACCATTTCAACTTTTTTTCCATTCATCTGCTACTAGTACGGCCATTTGATAGGCTTGAATATAATCCGATTTAATCTGATCAAGAAGCGGATTCCTAATCGGGATTTGCCGCTGAAGTGCGATCGCTGTCTTCATTAAATGTGCTGATAATGCCTGAACCAGTTCCTCGTCTTCCGCCAAAGGATAGTGAAACTGGGCCCCGCTATTTCTTAATGACTGCTGAATTATTGGCAGATAAAAAGATGCTTCAGTCTGCCTCCATTTTTCTGGTTCAAAAAACCACTTAAATCCGATCAACTGAGCCGACAGATAAAGGACTGCATCATCAGAAAAGATGTGGTTCGCAACTTCTCCCGTTTTCTCTAACAACTTCTTCGCCAGTACATATTCTTTTGATTCCAAAGGAATCACTAATTCTAATTTGCATTTTTCTCCATCTCTTTTACATAAAATAAAAAGATGCGCAACTGTCGATGTGACTTGCTCTGGCGTAGCCAGAGCATTCTCTTTTCGAATAAGGTGTTGAACATCTTCATATAAACCTGGCATAGAATCATTTGAATCAAAGTACTTATGAATTAAAAACTTCCCTTCTTCACTCGACGTGCACTGCAATCGCGCCATCTCATGCCATAACATTCGCTTTGACCATTCACTCCCCGTTAAACGGATTCCATGGAAAATGACCGTCTCAAGCTTCAAATCTATATTCCGACGGGCAATCAGGTGAGCTATTTTTTGTACATCTGACCGAATCGTTTGATGGGAAAAATGTAGTTCTGCAGCGACTTGTTCATATGTTATCCATTCCTCTGTCTCTATCAACTTGCGAACAATAAAAAATGCCCGATCCTCATATTCCGGATAGTTCTTGCCCACATTCGTATCCAACTGACCAACAAGTTTATACCCATACCGCTTGTTCGATACAATCTCTGCATGAACTAAAAAATTCTCATTTAAATCCTTGATATCATTCCGTACAGTACGTTCGGTGACATGAAGCTTCTGACTGATTTCCCCTCCCCTCATATATTTACCAGACGATGATTGCAACAAATGTAGCAATTTGGAGTAACGCTCTTTCAATTCCATCACGCCCTTACTTCAATAATAGCGTTTTCATAATCTTTAACAAGACTGAACCTTTTCCTAAACAGATAGGAAATCGACTCAATCAGTAGAAAAGGAAACCCTTATGACAATGCATGAATGGAATCCTTTTACAAAACCATAAAAAGAGAGCTGATTCAAGGTATTACATTTCAAACACCTGAACAAGCTCGAAAAGAAATATTTAAATATATAGAGTTAAGCGGAAACGATCTATTATATAATTTATCTAATTATTTTTCCAGAACCTGAAGCGGTAAACGCTTCAATGTCCGAAATTGTAAATGGATTACAATCCCCCTGCACAGTATGCTTCAATGCTGAAGCCGTTGTCGCAAAATCGACTATTTGTTGAGCGGAATATCCGCTAAGAATCCCATGAAGAACACCAGCGGAAAAAGCATCACCACCTCCAACACGGTCAACAATCGGATCCATTTTATGAAGAGATGATTCATAATACTTTTGATCCAGCCATAATGTTCCAACCAGATCATTTGAGCTGGCAGAGTAAACTGTCCGTTTAGTGGAATACAAGACTTGAATATTAGGATATAACTCTTGTATTTTTTGATAGTAATAAATCAGTTCCTCTTCATTCCCTTGATACGGTTCAATTCCCAGTAAATAAATCGCATCCATTTTTCCAGCAGAACAATAATCAACTTGCGGCAATACTTTCTCTAAGAAAGACCCAGCTTCTGACTGACTCCATAATTTCCCGCGATAGTTAATATCAAAGCTGATTTTAACCTTTACCTTTTTAGCGTTTTCAATTATTTCTAAAAGTAATGACTCCCATCTTTTAGAAAGAGCTGGCGTAATCCCGGAAAGATGAAGGAGGTCCACATCTTTAAGCATTTCTACAAAGTTCCATTCTAATTCTTCCATTACAGCGAAACTAGAGTGCGAACGATCATAAATAACGCTGGCTGCCCGTTCACCGACACCCGCTTCCATATAATAAGTTCCTAGACGGTCTCCACCGAATAGCAAATACTCTGTAGATACACCATAACTATTTAAATGTTTCTTTACTGCTCTTCCCAAAGCATTGTTCGGAACTTTACTTGCAAAAGCTGCTTGATGTCCAAAATTAGCTAAAGAAATCGCAACATTTGCTTCTCCGCCCCCATACATCGCTTGAAATTGATGAGAACAATCAATACGAGTTCCCGCTACCGTAGCAAGTCGTAACATAATTTCTCCAAGCGTGACAACCTTCGCCATATTAGTTAGCTCCTCGAATTTGACGGAATTTTTCCATATATTGTTTCGCAACTTCTGTCACTTTCGCAAAGTCGCCTGTTTTAGCTGGAGCTAACAAATTACCTCCAACCCCGACGGCAACAACACCAGCTTTAAACCAATCTTCCATATTGCCGAGGCTGACTCCGCCCGTTGGCATAATATTCAATTGGGGCATTGGTACTTTAAATGCCGAAACAATACTCGGGCCATAGGCACTTCCAGGGAACAATTTGATAATATCTACCCCACTCTTTAAAGCACGCTGCATCTCAGTAATAGTCATACAACCCGGTAAATATGGAATCTGGTACAAATTACAGATTTCGGCAGTTTCCTGATCAAAACTTGGACTGACAATATATTCCGCCCCAGCCATAATAGCCAGGCGAGCTGTAGTAGCATCTAAAACTGTACCCGCTCCCACCACGATTTCCGGTTGATTGCTATATTCAGCAATCAACTCACGGATGACTTCGTCGGCTTGAGGAACTGTAAAGGTTAGTTCTATTCCTTTCATACCACCCGTAACGATTGCATGACTGGCTTTATTGGCTTCTTCCTTTGATGATCCGCGAACCACTGCAACTACCCCTGCAGCTTTTAGCCGATTTAGAATCTCTACTCTTCTCATTCGCGCATTTCCTTTCTCTTCAAATTTGTATAACCTTTTATAATCCAACAAATGAAAATGTCTAATTAAGCATCAAAACCAAAGTATGTCGATGCATTTTCGTAAGAAATCCTTCGGACAATATTTCCAAGTAATTCATAATCCTCTGGAAATTGTCCTTGATTTACCCATTCAGCGATCAATTCACATAGGATTCTGCGGAAATATTCATGACGGGGATAAGATAAAAAGCTACGCGAGTCTGTTAGCATACCGACAAAGTTAGCAAAAATGCCTCCTTCAGCTAAGGTAATCATTTGATGGCGCATACCTGAATAGGTATCGTTAAACCACCAAGCTGAACCAAATTGAATTTTCCCAGGTTCCTCTTCTTGAAAACAGCCCATCAACGCGACTAAAGAAATGTAATCTTTCGGGTTTAAAGAGTATAGAATTACTTTTGGTAGTTTGTTTTCTATAGTTAACCGATCAAATATTCCAGAAATCGCCGATTCTGCAGGACCATCAGTTATGGCATCTGCTCCAACGTCTGCACCGTACGCTTTAAAAAGGTTAGTATTATTATTTCTGGAAGCTTGTATGTGTAATTGGGCTGTCCATTTTTTGTCAGAATACATTTTCATCAAATCCACTAATAATTGAGATTGATAACTATCAACCTCCATTTTGGTTATTGGTTCACCAGACATAGCTTTCTGGAAAATTTTATTTATTTCTTCCTTCTTTGCGTTAACATAGTTCATATTTCCAAAACCATGATCTGACAGCCGGCACCCATTTTCATGGAAATAGTTAATACGTTGCTTCAAGGCCGTCAATAAATCATCATACTGTTGAATATCTATATCTGACATATTCCCAAGTTCTACTATATTTGTTTTGAATGTAGGCAAGGATATGTTTAAAGCTTTATCTGGTCGAAAAGTCGGAAATACTTTAAAATTATCTTCTTCAGCAGCTATTTTTTTATGGTATTCCAAATTACTTGCCGGATCATCAGTTGTACAGATTACCTTAACTTTAAATTTTTTGATGATTTCCCTTGTTGACATATTATCTTGTTGAATGATTCGATTCGCTTTTTCCCAAATTTGGGGAGCTGATTTTTTGTTAAGTACTTCATCTATTCCAAAGATTCTTCTTAACTCCAGGTGCGTCCATACATAAAGCGGATTCCCTATACATCCTTCAATCGTCTCCGCCCAGGCTAAAAATTTTTCATAATCTTCACCGTCTCCAGTGATTAGCTTTTCAAGTACACCATTTGCCCTCATTAAGCGCCATTTATAATGATCTCCGTATAGCCATGCTTGAGTAATATTTTCAAATTTTATATTATCATAAATTTCTTTGGGATCTAAATGGCAATGATAATCTATAATAGGCATTGGTTCAGCATAATCGTGATACAATTTTGTTGATACTGGATTGTTAAGTAAAAAATTATCGCCTAAAAACATATTAAACCCTCCCTAAATTTTCATGTAGTCACTTCTGTTGGTTGCCAAATATCTTCATACTTATACCCTGTTAAATCTTCAACAACTGCTTTTGTCTCTAGAGTTACATCTTCTTTACTACCACCGGCTTTAAGTCTATTAATTTCGTCTACAATGATTTTGTGTGTATCACGGTTCAGATGAAAAGTAAAGGTAATAAGTAAAGCTAAACCAACCAATACACCGGTTCCTAATAGAAAAGCCAATAGGATGGTTTGAACGGCTTGTGGTGTCTGTACTGAACTTCCTTTAATGAATCCGCCTTCATCTAAAATTAAACCAATAAAAAATGTTGCAATAGCTACTGTGGATTTACGCGTAAATGTCATAACTGCCGCATATATCCCCTCTCTTCTTTTTTGTGTGACAATTTCATCCAGATCAGGAATAAAAGGAAAGACATTCCATGGTGTACACTCTAAAATAGCTCTCCCCACCTGATAAATTAATGCAATCACATATAAAATAAAAATTGAATTAGTAGGTTGTTCCAACTATACGATATAATATGCGCCTAACATTAATAACATTAATGTATAACCGATTTGAAGTAAACGTGACGGGCCAATCTTTACAATCAAAAATCCTGCAACTAAAGTAATCAGAATCCCAATAATACTTAGTGACAATAAATTAGCTGCTGTCGCAGAGGAAATATTCAAGCAATATACAGTAAAAAATACAAAAATTGTGTTGTGGACATCTTTTCCGGTAAATGATAGTAAATATATTGCCAGATGCTTTCTAAAACCTCTGATTTTTAATGTAGAAAGATAATCCTTTACTTCCTTCTTTATTGTTCCCCAGATTCCTAATGAATTCTCCTCAATCACTACTTCATCAGGAGTTCTTTCCCAAGTAGTTTTATAAGAAATAAAAATACAAATAGCAAAAACCACCGCTAATATTAATCCGTTAACGAAATAAGGATATGCTTTATCATCCCCCATGTAAGCAATAAGACGACCAGGAATAAAGGTTGCTAAAAATGTTCCTAACGCAGATATAACCATTCGAGCAGTTGATAGTTTTGTACGTTCAACAAAACTTTCAGTCATTTCCGAGGGTAATGTTTCCCAAGGAATTAAAACGGAAGCTGCTATAATTTCAAATGCCAGATACGTAAAAAGGTAATACCAATATCCCATACCTGTTACCCAGAGTAGTGCATACACTAACATCAATGGAGAACCTATAAGCAAGAAAAAATGTCGCCTGCCAACTTTTCTACCGATTTTTGTCTTATAAAAATTATCTGTTAAACTACCAATAACCAAACTAGAAAAAGCATCTACAATCCTTGCAATACCAATAATTGAAGCTGCTTGAACTGCTGATAAGCCTGCAAATGTAGTATAGAAGAAAAGCATGAATGCACCGATTACCGTAAACGCGCCCCCACCCATTATATCGGTGAGACCAAAACCAATTGCTGTGGGTAACGAAATTTTTTCCTGTCGTTGTCTCATTACCACATTCCTCCATTGATGTTTATTTGGCTAGACAAAAAGTTATTTTTTTCACAATTAATGTTTTTAGAATCAACAAGTTTAATACAACTTGTTGATCTTTATAAAGAAAATGATTATGCATTACTTTTTTCAAGTGATTCCCATAAACCATTTAGATAAGAAATTCCTAAAGCTCTATCGTACAATCCATAACCAGGACGTCCAGTTTCTCCCCAAATCATACGTCCATGGTCAGGCCGAATATATCCATCAAATCCATTATCGTGTAGCGCCTTCATAATCTTGTACATGTCCAAAGATCCTTCAGAAGAGAGATGAGCAGATTCATAAAAGTCTCTATTTTTTATAAATTTTATATTTCTCACATGTGCAAAAGGAATTCGATTTCTCTTGGTAAACTCAGCTAAAATAGCATATACGTTATTTGACGGATCTTCTGAAATACTTCCTGTACATAAAGTAATTCCATTTGATGGACTGTCTACTACATTACAGATCCAGTCTAAATCTTCGCGGTTCTTCACAATTCTTGGTAATCCAAAGATAGAATAAGGAGGATCATCAGGATGAATAGCCATTTTAATACCTGCTTCTTCACAGGTTGGTATGATGGCTTTAAGAAAATAGGCTAAATTATCTCTTAATTTATCTTCATTTAGATCTTTATATGCCTCAAATAAAGTCTTTACATGAGCTAAACGCTCTGGCTCCCATCCTGGAAGAATATATCCCCCAGATGAGTCTTCTACGTCTTTAATAATTTCTTCTGGTGATTTATTAATTCCGTGTTCTTCAAAGGCTAAAGTATAAGAGCCATCCGGTAATTTATAGTTCAAATCAGTCTTTACCCAATCAAAAATCGGCATAAAGTTATAACAAATAACCTCTACTCCAAATTCAGCTAAATTACGTATCGTTTCTTTATAATTCCCAATATACTTATCTCTACTTGGTAACCCAATTTTTATATCATCATGAATATTAACGCTTTCAATCACTTTTAAGGTCAGTCCAGCAGCTTCAATCTCATCCTTTAACTTTTTAATCCTTTCTTTAGGCCATACATCACCTGCCGGAATATCAAAAAGTGTACCTACGATCCCTTTGACACCAGGAATTTGCCGTACTTCTTCCAAAGTGATCTTTTCATTCTCCGGACCATACCATCTGAACGTCATTTCCATATTGACAAGTCTCCTTTTTCTTCAACAACCTGATGCAAAGTATTTCTAACAGCTCCGTTTTTTTGAATCATATCTTGAAAATACGTTTCAATCCTTTCTCCCAGACCAATTTCATATAAATTCATGCCAAAAATTTCATGATTACTTAATATGGGTTTGAGAGAGGAGCGGACATTATGGATATCACTATTATCTTCAATATTTATATTTCTGAGATGCCCTTGCAAAACATCCATCAAAGGATCTGGACTTACTTTGAATGGCTCCCCTTTATCGTCAATCGCCATTAAATATCTACACCATGCAGCAATTGTTAGTGGGATAAAATTTAACATTTCAACAGATAAATCATTGCTTTCAGCATATTTTTTATGGTTTCTCCAAAACGGATAGCTATTTTTTGAGAAGTATCGGTTGCAATTCTTTGCGGCGTATCTGGTATATACTTGTTTGGTAATCGTTTTAGAATAACTTCATCAATAAACATTTTAGGATTAATAATTTCTGGATTCACCACAACTGGAAGTCCTTCTTTATATCCAATTTGTTGAACTAAAGTTAATAAATCTGGGTCTTCCATTTCTGTAGCAATAGATTCATATCCTAATAAACAGCCGAAAATGGCTAATGCTGTATGCAATGGATTGAGACATGTTGTTACCTTCATTGTGTCCGCTTTATCTACTGTATCTCGATCCGTCATTATTACTCCGACCTTCTCAAAAATGGGACGGCCATTTGGAAATTTGTCTTCTATCACTAAATAATGAGCTTCTTCTGTATTAGCAAAAGGAGCAATATTCGTATGTTTTTTTGAATGAAGAATAGTAGTATCTTCAAAGCCGCTTTCTTCCAATAGTTTTGCGATTTTTGATGAAGGATTAGGAGTAATTCTGTCAATCATACTCCAGGGGAAACTTACCAATCGGTCATCCGTTAAGTATTCTATAAACTGATTAGTAACAAATCCATTCTTTTTCCAACCTTCTGCAATCTTCATGACACTCTCCCAAAATTGTTTTCCGTTTTGCGAGAAATTATCTGTGGAGACCATCGCAATAGGCTTTGCATTTTTATTAAAACGTTGTAAAAGGAAATATACTATTTGAGATATAGTATGTTTTGGTGCAACAGGGCCATTTTTTATATCTTCAACAACAACTGAAAGCATGTCTCCATTAATGTCATGAAGTTTATAAGCCTTTTCAGTGATTGAAAATGTAGCTAATTGCAAACTCGGATTTTCAAATATATCAACCACTTTTTCCCAGTCTTCTGAATTAGAGGAATTCACATAATAACTATCCGTAGTTGAAGTGATTAGATTTTTTTCAAGAGTACCATCGGATTTCATGATAATTTGTAAAAATCTATTGTCATAAGGTCGATAAATTTTATCTATTACCTCTTTGTCATAAGTCTCAGCAACAATAACTCCGGTATCAGCTATTTTTTTATTTAGTAAATCATTTGCTATTTGTGCATGAAAACCTCGATATAGATTCCCACCACCAAAATGAATCCAAGTAGGTCTTTTTTTTGTGTTACTTTTTATTTCCTCAATTTATATCGCGGAACTGATATGTTACTTTTTTTCAAATTCGTAATGTTTTTCTTCTAAACTATCTGTCAAATGAACCATACTTCTCCTCCTTCTCTTAAACTAATATATTAGTTTTGATCACAAGCTAAATATATAGCGCTTAGAATACTTTGTCAAGAGGATTATTTTCTTGATTTAAAAAATTTTTGGTTGTTTTTTTGTATTATCTTTTAAATTCTGATATATCAGTTATATCTATAGCGCATCTTGAACGATAAATATTTATCTTCTTGTGAAGAATATTCACGAAAAATTTGATATATTAGTACTGTATATCCTTCCTATTTAGTTCTTAATATAAATTACTGTTTAAAGGTGACGATAATGAGTAGAGAAATTAATAATTTACAAGAAAAAGCTTACCAAGAAATCCGGAAAAAAATAATTTTAGGAGAATTTAGACCAGGGGTAAAAATTTCAGAAAAAGAACTAGAAGTAAAATTAAATATTGGCAGAACCCCCATTAGAGAAGCTTTGATCAGGCTTCGAAGAGAAGGATTATTATATGCTAAAGCACAAAGTGGAACCTATATTTCAAAAATAAATCTAGCGTCCGCCGATCATGCTAGATTTGTTAGAGAACATTTAGAAAAACTTATTATGTTGGAATGTTGTTCCAAATTGACTCAAGAAGATCAACATCATTTAGAGGCAATATTATTATCGCAAGAGAAAGCAGCTCTACAACAGGATAACAATCGATTCTTAGAAACAGATGATGAGTTTCACAGATATTTCTATAAACTAGTTGGTAAGGACGAGATTTGGAATTGGATGCAAACTCATAATACACACTTAAACCGATTCCGTTGGCTACGTCTAGAAGTTGTTGATTTAAAATGGGAACTTATATTAGAACAGCACCGAAATATGTTCCTGTCGGTTCTAAATCGTAATCCCGAAGAAGCAGAGTTTCTTACATCTCAACATCTTCATATGATGATCGACGAAAAACAAACACTCATCGAAACATATCCAGATTATTTTCAGTAAAAGTTTCTCAGTTGAGTTTGTATAATTGTGTAAAATAGCTTCTTCCAAAAAAATAGGAGGCCCATGTTCAAATCCCTCAAGTAGAATATTACCGTAACATCCATGTTTTATTGGAGATAGTTAAGATTACGGTATAGCTAAGCTGCTGAAATCCGTATTGAATCAAGTATTACAAGCCAGGTGATCGAACAATTGGATGCAGAACGCTATGAAAGAGCAGAGTAACGCAAGGCATATCGGAAAGGCTTATACCCGCTAAGCTCACGACACGTGTATAGGCACGCTTACTCTTCATATCCCACGCATTCGGTAGAGTCTGTAAAATAGTTTCGTATTAGGAGGTTGGCCAGCTTAATCTGGTTAACCTCGTTTATTGTTTAACATAGTTGTAGCCGGGGAGAACGATAAAATATCTGGGTAATGAGCCCGTTACACAACCTGTTTACCTGGCTATTGTATAAACCATGATTAAGCTGGTTGAGACTATGATCTCGTATAACATGCGAAGCTATGGACGTGAATGGTTAGTGGGATCCGATCCGGCAAAAAGGGCAGAGATAACTTCAAAGCATGACCTATTCCTATGGATGAACGCCAAAAGCGCTAGAAAAACATTTCAAATAGGAACACCAATTGCGGTAATTTGTTTTAATTCTTTAATGCACTATTTCGCAAAAGGCGTATTTTGACTAAATGTATGTATATAGTTAGGGCTTGCCTCTATCACTTTTTCCTTCATTCAGCAAGCCCTAAATAAGCACGATGTTCAAGCCTCTGCTACACGAACCTGTTCACCAATCGCTTGCTGCTCGATAGCAGCGGCCGGGTCACCATGACAAGCACGAAAGCAGATAAGATATGAGCCAGTTCTGGTACCGTTAACATGAAGATATCGTTGCCAAGTGGAGTCAGGAAAGCAGCTGCGAAGAGTGTCAGCATGACGATCACCAATTGAATCTTGAGCCCATTTAAAGGTCTTGCAATTTTTGTGAGCACAACTAGACTTGATCCGCCTAACACAAGTACAGCTAGCGTTCTTGCCTCCGACGTTTGAAGGCCGCTAAAGTAGGCATATAGAAACATGGTTAAGGTTACCCCTGCTAATATAACGGCATTCGGGATGGCGGATTTCAGCACCCTTTTTAAGAAACCATGGCTTACGCGCTCCCGATTCGGACTCATCGACAGGAAGAAGGCGGGAATCCCAATCATCAAGGTTCCAATTAGCGTGACATGAATCGGCATGATCGGATATGGCATTAAGATACAGGAGAAGATAATCGACAGGAGGACGGAGTATACCGTCTTCGATAGGAACAGCACCGACACTTTCTCCAAGTTGTTAATGATCTTACGGCCTTCCATGACTACTCTAGGCAGTACGCTAAAGTCGGAGGTGAGGAGCACGAGCTGCGATACCGCTTTAGCTGCGTCAGAGCCATTTGCCATCGCGATGCCGCAATCGGCTTCCTTCAGGGCGAGCACATCGTTAACACCATCACCAGTCATCGCAACGGTATGTCCTTTTACCTGCAAGGCTTGTACGAGTAATTTCTTCTGATGAGGGGATACACGGCCGAATACTGTGTATTGCTCCGCAGCATCTGCCAGTACTTGTGGATCATCGGACAACGAGCGTGCATCTATATAATGCTCCGCATCTTGAACCCCTGCACGTGCAGCAACAGCAGATACGGTGATCGGATTGTCGCCTGAAATAATCTTGATCGTGACGCCTTCCTGAGCGAAATAACGCAGGGCTTCCGGTGCTTCTTCTCTTATGCGGTCTGCGATGATCAGCATCGCTACCATTCTGGGGTGTTGAATCCGATCTTCATAGAAATCAGCTTCACTTACCTGAGCAAGCAGAAGGACGCGTCTGCCTTGATAAGCCTCTTGTTCAACCTCTTCCCTCACAAGATCATAGTGATCTTGAAGGATCATTTCTGGAGCCCCGATCACCCATGCACCTTCTGATTCAAAGGCTGCTCCGCTCCATTTTTTATCTGATGAAAAGGGAATGGTGTGTGTGACTCCAAGGTCCGGCGCATGCTCATACTGATCTCGAATGGCTTGCTGCGTTGGATTCATACTCGGCAGCGCATGGACCACACCTGAGAGCACGGCATCAATCCGCTCCTTGGAGTCTTCGGCAATCATCTTCACACTTACAAGCTCCAGATCGCCTTCGGTGATTGTTCCGGTCTTATCGAGACATAATACGTCAACACGAGCCAGTACTTCCGTCGCAGGAAGCTCTTGAACGAGCGTTTGATGCTTCGCCAGCTTGACGATGGCAATAACAAAGGTAGCGCTAGTTAATAAGACGAGCCCTTCAGGTACCATGCTAACAATACCGGATACAGCTGCAATAACGGCGTCCTGCCAGGTCCCACCTACAAACATCAGCTGTGTAAAGATAAGCATGGAACCAATCGGCAGGATCATCCACATGATGACTTTGAACAGCTTATTGACGGCAGCCTGCAGCTCAGAATTGATGCGCTTAAATCGTTTTGCTTCATTAGCAAGCTTCGCAGCATACGTGTCAGAGCCTACTTTGGTTACCATAGCATAGCCGCTGCCTGCAACAACGAAGCTGCCGGATAAAATCTCTGCTCCATCTTTCTTTCCGATCGGATCGGCTTCACCTGTTAAAAGGGATTCGTCCACCTCAATCATGGAACCAGGCAGCATGCTCGCATCAGCCGCAATTCGATCGCCTGGCTTTAGGATCATGACATCATCCATGACCAGCTCTTCTGCAGCAATCGAGGTTTCTTGACCGTTCCGTAGTACCTGAACACTTGAAACCTGAAGAACAGACAGCTTCTCAAGCGTAGCCTTGGCACGCAGTTCTTGATACAGGCCAATAATCGTATTTGATACGATGACACCAACGAATAATGCATTTTTAGGTGACCCTGCCAAGAGTACGGCAATGGCGAGTATCGCATTTAAAAGATTGAAAGTTGTAAAAAGATGCGTTCGTAGGATTTGCCATATGGTACGAGATGGGGCTTCCGGGGTCTTATTTACTTTTCCTTGCTGAACACGGATGCGTATTTCTTCTGTTGTTAGTCCAGTTCTCATGATGTAAGGTCCTCCTAAGAAAAAAGCCAATCCTGCTTCTTATGTTTTATTGTAAAAGGAGCACGTACATAAGATCTATCGAATTAGCTTACATCTATCTTACAATTTTGACAGGTTTCATTTCAAACATGATTGTCGTGACGACTCCCCATGCCTAAAGACAGGGGTTTCTCAGATCATCGAGATTCGTAACCTCATCTCTCCTGATCGCTCCGTCCGAGCCCAATTTGTATTCGTAGAGTTCCCGGATCTTCTTTCCTTTGTGGCCAACTTTAATTCTTCCGATTTTAGGACCAAACCATATCTTGTCCATCAGAAGCCAAGATACATCACTCAGCCGGCCCATACCCAAGTGCAAAAATAGCTCTCAACAATAAATACAGGTATACATACCCTATAGAGATTTTAACGGACCTCCAGAAAACATGTTTGTAATCTTATTGAAGATTTTACTATGGTCCAACCACACCGACACAATGATTGTTGAGAGAGTACGAAACCTGGTCAAAGCATATGACCAAGTTAAGGAATTAAAATAAGAAGGTGTAGCGAGATAACAAAAACCATGGAAATCAATTATGGAATTTGATGCCCTCGGATTAATTAAATTTAGAAAATAACATTAAGCAGCCATCATCCCGCTTATGATACGGGATCCATTATTATCCTTTTTAGGATTCCAGCTGATTATTTCATTTCCATTATCTATACTTGAATACTGTAAACCTAGCACTTGAGTCTTGACAATCCTGCCTACAACCAATTCACTAAAAAAGCGCTAAAATCACAACCAACAATTCATAGCAAAAAAACACTTGGGGATTATTCCCAAGTGTCTCAGACTGTCGACAAAGTCCTGTCGACAGTCTTTTTTACGAAAATACACCAACCATTCACCGCATTCATATAGTATCATATAGGTAAATAACTAGTGCGGGAGTGCTTGAATATGTTGCGAAAAACCGGTTACGAAGGACGTTCTCAAATTTCCATGGTCTCCTTGGACGAGCTTGTACCTATAGATCATTTGGTCCGCAAAATCGAATACGCCATCGATTTTAGTTTCATCTATGACATGGTTCGGGATGTTTACTGTGAGGATAACGGCCGCCCTAGCATTGATCCGGTTGTTCTTATTAAAATTGCGCTTATTCAATGCCTTTTTGGTATTCGCTCCATGCGTCAGACCATCAAAGAGATTGAAACCAACGTCGCGTACCGTTGGTTTATTGGCTATGACTTCAGTCAGCCCATTCCTCATTTCTCCACGCTGGGTAAAAATTACGTGCGCCGTTTTCGGGATACTGGACTGTTTGAGGGAATCTTTCATCGCATCCTCGAAGAAGCTGCCCGGCATGGTTTCATTGAACCTGACGTACTCTTCATCGACGCGACACATGTTAAAGCAAGCGCGAACAAAAACAAATATGTAAAACAGATCGTTCAGGAGCAAAGTCGAAAGTACCAGGATCAGCTTGATGAAGAGATCAATCAAGATCGGGCTCTACATGGAAAGAAACCGTTCGAAAAAAAGCCCAATGTCACGCAGAAGGAGGTGAAGGTGAGCACGATTGACCCGGAGTGTGGTTTGTTCGTGAAGGGAGAGTAAGAACGTGTTTTCGCCTACAGCTTCCATACCGCGTGTGATCGGAACGGGTTTGTACTCGGCGTCAAAGTAACCCCTGGAAATATCCACGACAGCCAAGTATTTGAAGATGTTCTACACGAGGTTACTCGCGTAGTTCCGGCTCCACAAGCGGTTGCCGCGGATGCAGGTTATAAAACACCAGCCATCTGCAAAATGCTGCAAGAACAAGAGATTCGTCCCGTCCTGCCGTATACCCGTCCCAAGACGAAAGAAGAATTCTTTAAAAAGCATGATTACGTTTACGATGAGCACTACGACTGCTACCTGTGTCCGGCAAATGCCATACTGTCTTACGAAACAACGAACCGTGCTGGTTATAAAATGTATCGCTCGAATCCGGCAATCTGCCAAGCCTGTCCTTTCCGGACACAATGTACAGAGAGTAAAGAGGCAGTGAAGCGTATTAGTCGTCATGTTTGGGCTGAATGTGTGGAAGAGGCGGACCACCTTCGCCATACAGAAGAAAACAAACGGATTTACGCAGAGCGAAAAGAAACCATAGAGCGAGTTTTTGCTGATTTAAAGGAGAAGCATGGTATGCGGTGGACGACCTTACGAGGACTTAAAAGCGTCACCATGCAGGAAATGCTTGTTTTTTCTGCCATGAACCTCAAAAGAATGGCGACCTGGCTCTGGAAGAGAGGTCGCCCATCTGATAAATTCAATTTTGTATTTGAAATAGGGATAAAAAACATAAAGAACTCCCGCTACTGTAGTATTTCGCGGGACTTTGTCTTCAATCTGAAACACCCTTTTCAGGGTGTTTATTTTATTTAGCTGCCTCTTTAACTATGGACACAACTGCCTTAGCCGTTTTTACAAGGTTGCTGATGGAAATACTCTCTTTTGTTGTATGTATGTTCTCATAACCAACAGCCAGATTAACAGTCGGAATTCCCATCCCATTAAAGATATTAGCGTCACTTCCGCCACCGGAATGAACTGTACTTGTCTTACAGCCGATAGCCTCCAAAGCACGTTTGGCCAGTTCAACTACTTCAGAGGAATCCTCATGCATAAAGGCAGGATAAGCAATGTCAACGTTGAACTCACAGGTTGTATGGAAATCTGCCGCTGCCGATTCCCAGGCTTCCTTCATACTTTCTACTTGCTTAGTTAATTTATCTTGTACGATACTTCTGGCTTCGGCCACGATCTCTACCCGGTCACACACAACATTGAGGGGGCCTACACCGGAAAAGCTTCCAATGTTTGCTGTCGTTTCCGAATCAATCCGCCCCAGCTTCATTCGGGAAACGGCCTTACTTGCTACCTGAATGGCACTGATGCCGTCTTCAGGATTCACGCCGGCATGAGCGGTTTTTCCATTCATGATCATCCTGATTTCTGCTCGGGAGGGGGCCGCGGTAACAATTTCTCCGATCTCGCCGTTGGAATCAAGGGCAAAACCAAACACCGCATCAATAGATCCTGCCTGCATGGCACGGGCACCGATTAAACCGGATTCCTCACCTACTGTAATCACAAATTGAATTTGACCGTGAGGGATTTTTTGTTCTTTCAGTACCCGGATACTCTCGAACATGGCCGCAAGCCCGGCTTTGTCATCGCTGCCCAAAATGGTCGTACCGTCACTACGAATAACGCCGTCCTCCCCGATTTGCGGCTTAATCCCTTTACCGGGTGCCACCGTATCCATGTGGGAAGTAAAGAAAATGGGCAGTGCCTTATCCGCTCCGTTAGCCGGAAACGTACAAATTAGATTTCCTGCCCCATGCCCGGTTTTGGCGGCAGTGTTATCCTCTGCTGCGGTAAGTCCCAGATCGCCAAACTTCTTCTTCAATACATCACAAATATTCCGTTCATCTTTAGTTACACTATCCACCTGCACGAGTTCGATGAATTCTTTTACCAATCGTTCCTGATTAATCATTTACTTTCCTCCAATACCCGACATGCGTTACAATAGTAATGTTCAGTTTTGTCCATAGAAGGGGTGAGCATTACTTTGAAACGTAACAATTTTTGGTTCAAGTTCGTTCTCTATCTTATTTTAATCACTTTTATATTGTCTACGCTACTATTATCTGTAGGCTCCCTTATGTAGCCTGTTAGTATAAAGACGTCTCCAGATTATAGGACTCGAGATTTTCTTTGACCCGCTGGAGGAATCTTCCGCAAATGACACCATCCAGTATCCGGTGATCCAAGGATAAGCATAAATTAACCATGGAGCGCACCGCAATCATATCTTGTATGACAACCGGCTTCTTCACGATGGATTCAAACGTGAGAATCGCTGCCTGAGGGTAGTTGATAATCGGGTATGATAAAATCGATCCGAAGGAGCCGGTATTATTAATCGTAAACGTTCCCCCCTGCATATCATTTAAGGAAAGTTTTCCTGCTCTCGCCCTCTTAGTCAAATCATCAATTTCTTGAGCAAGTCCTGCAATGTTTTTCTGATCCGCTTTCTGAATAACCGGGGTCATAACAGAATCCTCCGTACCTACGGCCAAGGAAAGATTAATGTCTCTCTTCACGATAATCTTATCAACAGCCCATACCGAGTTCATAATCGGGTAATCCTTAATAGCTCCAACCACCGCTTTGAGCAGAAACGCCAAATAAGTCAAATTAATGCCTTCCCTGCGCTTGAATTCGTCCTTCACTTTATTGCGGAGCTGAACCAGATTTGTGACATCTACTTCGATCATTGTCCACGCATGAGGAATTTCGGAGACACTTTGTCTCATGCGGGTAGCAATGGTATTACGCATAGGCGTCACATCGATCAATGTTTCACCCCGATTTGCCTCCTCTATTTCAATATGAGGGAGAGGAGGAGTCTCGGACAAATGGATACCTGAAGTTCTCACTGGGGTTTCCTTCTGCTTAAGCGGCTCATTGATCGCCCATCCGGTGTTCGAAGAAACCTTCTGTTCAAGATTTACCTGTGAACCCGGAACGGTCTGACCGGCAACCTTCGCGGATGCTGCATGTCCGTTCTGAATATAGGTTTCCACATCTTTGCGGGTAATTCTTCCCCCGAGTCCTGTCCCCGGAACCCGGTTTAAATCAATCCCATGTTCCGCAGCTAACCGCTGCACAGCTGGTGAATAGCGATTTCTCATACTGCCATCAGCAGGAACCCCTTCTGTCGCAGTCGGCTGGCCATCTGAAGGTGCGGGTATCTGGGCTGCCTCTTCGGCAGAGACCGGTACTTCGACAAGGCAAATTGCTTGCCCTACCGCTGCCTCTTCCCCCTCTCCGATCAGAATTTTGAGCAGCTTTCCTTCAATGGGGCAAGGCATTTCAATGTTTACCTTATCCGTAAACAATTCGCATAGTACATCGTACTGCTCCACTTGATCCCCGGGCTGTTTCAGCCACTTTCCTACTGTTGCTGAAACAAGCGTTTCAGCCAGATGAGGAACGGTAACTTCCGTGATGGTTCCTTTAACTTCACTCATGGTTCTCCTCCTTGCTACGGTTAAAACTGCGCGAGCTTACGCATGGCATCTTTGAGTTTTTCAGTACTCAGCAAGAAAAATTTTTCCATAGGAGGATTCATCCCGACCGCAGGCACATCCGGACCGCATAGACGCATCACAGGAGCATCCAAATCATATAACAGCTCCTCGGCAATGATAGCGGATACTTCGGCTCCAATTCCTCCGGTTTTATTGTCTTCATGTGCAATCAGAACTTTTCCTGTTTTAGAGGCTGCTTCCAGGATAGCCTCCTTATCCAGTGGCTGAATAGTACGCAAATCCAGTACATGTGCACTGATTCCCTCTCCGGCAAGCTCTTCCGCAGCCTGAAGTGCATAATGGACAGCAATGCCATATGTGATAACGGTTAAATCCATCCCTTCCCTTTTGACGTCAGCAACCCCGATCGGTACTTCAAAATCTTGTTCCGGCACGTCCGCTGAAAGCATCAAATAACATTTTTTATGTTCAAAGAAGAGAACAGGATCGGCATCCCGGATTGCGGCTTTCATTAACCCTTTTGCATCGTAAGGATTCGATGGTGCTACCATTTTCAAGCCCGGCGTTCCAAAAAAGACTGATTCCGGACATTGGGAATGGTACAAAGCTCCCCCGCCTGTTGCTCCATAAGGGGCCCGGATAACGACAGGACAATTCCAATCATTGTTGGACCTGTATCGGATTCTGGCTGCCTCACTTATAATTTGATTTGTAGCCGGAAAAATAAAATCGGCAAACTGGATTTCCGCAATAGGCTTCATGCCATACATGGCCGCTCCTATGGCCACTCCGACAATAGCGGATTCTGCCAGGGGAGTATCCAGTACTCTTTCTTCCCCATACAGATCACGCAAATTTTTGGTTGCGTTATTAACGCCACCTTTACCTACATCTTCACCCAGTACAAATACTTGATTATCTCGCTTCATTTCTTCTTCCATTGCGGAGCGTATTGCTTCTAAATAGGTTATAACCGCCACAAGCTATGCCTCCTTCTCCTATTCCCCGTAAACATGTTTCAAAGTGTCTTCCGGCTGTGGAAACGGGGCCGCTTCCGCGTAAGCCGTTGCTTTCTGAAGTTCTTTTTTCAGTTGGTCAGCCAGCATTTGTTCTTTTTCTTCGTCCCATAAACCGCAGTCCACCAAATACTTTTTAAACCTCGGAATCGGATCTTTCTCCCTGTTTGCTTGTACTTCTTCTTTGGTCCGGTACAGCATATCATCATCCGCGGTAGAATGAGGAGACAGGCGGTACATGTACGCTTCGATCAAAGTGGGCCCATAACCGTTCACCGCACGCTCTCTCGCTTCCTTAACAACACGGTAAACATCAAGCACATCGTTGCCGTCCACACGTTCACCGTGAAATCCGTAACCGATCGCCCGGTCAACCACCCGTCCGGCTACCTGCTTATGCTCCGGGATCGAGATGGCGTACTGGTTATTTTCACACATCAGGATAACCGGGAGTTTATGAACGCCCGCGAAGTTACACCCTTCATGAAAATCCCCTTGATTGCTTGAGCCTTCCCCGAATGTGACAAAGGAAACGAAAGGCTGTTTTTTCATCTTAGCAGCCAAAGCAAACCCTACAGCATGCGGAACCTGCGTTGTAACCGGACTGGAACCCGTAACAATCCGCTTTTCCTTATAACTGAAATGGCCCGGCATTTGCCGCCCCCCACTGCTTACGTCTTCCGCTTTGGCAAAAGCTGAAAGCATCAAGTCCTTTAGGGTTATTCCGACACTAAGTACAAAGGCATAATCACGGTAATAGGGCAAGAAGTAATCCTGACCCAAGTCAAGAGCAAAAGCTGCTCCTACCTGGGCAGCTTCCTGCCCGATACCGGATACGTGGAAAGGAATTTTGCCCGCCCTTTGCAGCAGGACAGAACGTTCGTCATATTTACGTGCTGATACCATTTTTTTATACATGTTAATGACAGTGTCATCGGATAAACCTAAAGTTCTATGTTTAGTTAGCTGTCCAATGGACATGGGGAAACCCTCCCTTTTTAACAAGTCATTTTTATTACCTGGTCCTAAGACTTGACGTTATAAGTTTATTATAAACGTAACGGGTCCGGAATACAATTCTTACATGCTAAGGGCCCGTCCGTCCACATCCAGCATAGCTTCTGCAAGTGTCTCAGTTAAGGTAGGATGAGGATGAATGGTCTGACTAACTTCCCAAGGGGTTGCATTGAGCAACTGTGCCAGGGCGGCTTCCGAAATATAGTCCGTCACATGGGGACCAATCATATGCACACCCAAAATATCATCTGTCTTGACATCTGCAATTACTTTAACAAAACCGTCTTGCTCACCGTAGACAAGCGCCTTTCCGATAGCCTTAAAACTGAATTTTCCCGTTTTGATTTCATACCCGAGTTCTTTGGCCTGCTGCTCAGTCCAGCCGACACTGGCCATCTCCGGTCTCGTATAAATACAGCGTGGAATCAGGTGGGTTTGTGCCGGGTGAATATGTTCACCGTTAAAATGTTCTACAGCTGTTATTCCTTCGTGACTGGCAGCATGGGCAAGCTGGAGCCCGCCAATCATATCGCCAATTGCGTAAATATGGGATTCGGCAGTCTGCATGTATTTATTTACCCTTACAACGCCGCCATCAACAACAACGTTCGTATTTTCCAGACCGATACCTTCGACGTTGGCTGAACGACCTATGGATACTAGCATTTTTTCCGCAGATAGCTCCACTGCTTCGTCCTGGCCTTTTTGAACTTTTACAAAAACGGATTCGTCCTTTATTTGGATGGAATTCAGATCTAACGTAACGCCATTTTTAACATTTATTCCCCGTTTTTTCAGTAAACGTTCAAATTCACGTGATATATCGGCATCCTCTGTACTGACAAGACGCGGTGCGGCTTCGATTAAGGTTACTTCCACACCGAAATCATTTAGCATAGAAGCCCATTCTACTCCGATAACTCCACCTCCGATTATTAGAATAGATTTCGGAAGCTGCTTCATCTTAAGAGCATCATCACTAGACAAAATATACTTCCCGTCCAGCTCAATACCCGGAAGCGTTTTAGGCCGGGATCCTGTAGCTAAGATCAGTTGTTTCGGTACAAATACTTCAATTTCCCCGTCCGGTTTTTCTACGGATACAGAACCGCTTCTTGGAGAAAAAATTGAAGCTCCCATTAACCGTCCCGTTCCGTTAACCACCTGAATTTTATTTTTTTTCATTAGATACTGGACGCCTTTATGAAGCTGCTCTACAATGGCTTCTTTCCGTTTCTGTACAAGCCCGAAATCAAGCTCAACGCCGCTGGTTTTTATGCCGTATATTTCACTTTTCTTCATCGTGGCCAATACTTCTGCGCTTCTGAGCAGGGCTTTGCTTGGAATGCATCCTCTATGCAGACATGTTCCTCCCAGCTTATCCTTCTCTACAATGACTACGGATTTTCCTAATTGTGCTGCTCTTATCGCTGCAACGTACCCTCCGGTACCTCCACCTAAAATAACTACATCGGTTTGATTTTGATCGCTCATTCTTCTCGTTCCTCCTAGCTCCATCTATCGCTAGCCTCATTGTACTTTTTTGCATGATGAAAAGAAAGTCCCGATCCCCATAAGGCAAATAGACATCGCTTCCATTTCCTTGTATGATAGATTTATACACTGGCAGACTTTGCCTGACGGCAAGCCGACAGTAAGAGATAGAAGGAGCAGATATGAAAACCAAAATTTCCCGTTTTATTGCCATACTGCTGTTGGTCATTCCCGGAATATTGGCAACTTACGGCTTTTTGCTGGTTAAGGATGCTTTTTTTGATCAATTTGCCCCGGAGATCGGACACGTCCCCTGGTTAAAAATGGCCTTCGGATTTATCCTTTTTCTTTTGGGTACCGGCTTTATAGGCGGATGGATTTTTTACCGGGACCGGAAACGAAACTATGTGGCCCCCAGATTTAAAGCGAAGCGGCAACAAAGTAAAGGCCGGATGCAAAAAGATACAGGTTCAACCTCTTAAAAACAAGGTTTTCCCTGTTTAATGTATCACTTAAAAACAGCTTCAATTTCCTGGCAGGTATAAAGCTGTTCTTCGCATTACAAGCTTCTATACAATTATTGTATCTGCTTTTTTCCATGCAGTGCCTGCCTTAAACGGGTTACCCCTTGTGACATGGCATGACCGCCCCCAAGAGCGGCAGCTACAGCTGCTGTCTCCATGATTTCCTGATCAGAAGCCCCGCTGCTTATTGCTTCTTCAACATGATACAAGGTGCAAATCTCATTGTTAGCAAACAATCCGATGCCAAGCGCGATCAGCTGCTTCTGTTTGGCATTTAGCGCCCCGTCCGCAAAGCATTCTCCCGTAAAGGCATGATAGGCTTCCGTAACTCTCGGAAGCTCATTCCCCATCTGGGCCATTCCTTCTTTATATGCGTCCACTTTAGCATCCATGTTCTGGTTCATCTTCACAGGAAAGTCCTCCCTAGCTGGTTACTATGATGTTAGTATTTACAGCCCGGCCCGCATCCATCCATCTATTTTCTTATTCCGGATTCGTCTTGCCTTTCCACTCCCACTCTGCTTCAATACAGCGCCTGGCCCATTCCTGCACTTTTATTTCAATAACCTGTCTGATTTCTTCTTCAGCAAGCGGTTCAAGCTTGTCCTCATTCAACTCAATCTCATCTTCTTTAACAGGTTTACCATCGATTATCGAACGGACCCGGATGGCCATGAGACCCCTTCCTTTCGTCAGCTATTTCCGGTACCTTTAAAAATAAAAACGGTCGGGTATAATCTCTTGCTGGTTTAGATAGTCAAGCAGCGCATGTTTCTCTTCATTGGTAAACGTATATTTGCAATCCATGCCATTATAGTTTAAATCGGTACGGACCAGTCTGCCGTCAAGATCAGCATCTATTAATATGACATAGTAGGAATCCGGTTCATCCTCAAAATGGACACCGACGGAAAAATGAATTCCTTGTTTGGTTTGTTCTGCTTCATGATAATCGATTATCATTTTAACCGCCTTTTCTCTTGTATAAAAAAATCAATTTAATATATAATACTAATACATTGCAACCTTTAAAAATAGCTGGCAATGTATATTGAGGAGGAAAAGATTAGATGGCCTATACCCCGCAGGTTGAAGAAGCAACCCTAGTAAGTGAGAACAAAAATAACGGACTGTTTGAAATTTTAGTTGTATTAAAAGACCGTACTCACTGTCGGTTAATTTTTGAACGGACTCCGGACGGAGCCCCTCTTATCACTCATGCAAACCGTTTGAACAAGGCACCGTGTCCGGTTTGCCGCAAAGACTTTCTTTGCAACTGTATGGAACGTTACTCTACCCAACTGGCTGAACAGGCACTTGCCAAGGTAGAGCTTTCACAATAGAGTGGACAAATTGTCCAAAATGTCCATTTAAAAATGGGATCTTCTTTTTCATCGCATTAGGTCCCGCGAAAAGACCTCCGGTTTCACCTGCTGGTGTGGATGGAGGTCTTTTTGCTTTTTTATCGTAAGACAGCCCTATTCATTTAATGCTTGATATAACCCTTCAATCAGACTGGCAAAACTGGATGGATTATAGCGGATATCACGGAAATTTACGTGTGCTACTCTGGGTACATCTGGACCATAACTGACTATAAAAAAACTATTCCCTTGATCCGACGGATCGATACAAGAGTAACACATAATCCGGCTGTTTCCTGTTTTTTCCTTTAGCCATTCTGTAGCATCGGGACTGTAGGAGGCGAATTTTGCCACAGTACATAACTCCTTTTTCCCTCACTATACTGAAATTTCCCCCTGAAGGCAAAGATCTAATAGAAACTGTTTACTTCAAGCAGATACCATCCATCCGGATTTGACCCGGTGCTTGAATATACTTTGAAATAATATATTTTTCCCGGTACAGGTACAAACTGGAGCAATTCACTCAAATTCCCCATGTTTGCCGACTTGGCTATAATGGTCCCAAACTCGTCATAGGCGACAATATCGTAATCAGTACCTTCAGGAATATCCGTCAGGCTGAGAGAAACCAAATGTGAAGCCTCCATATAACGGTTATCTGCCATCCAGAAGTCTACGTCTGTATCTGAACTGATAACTCCTGTATGAACTGTGTTCGCAAATAAATCGCCGGTCTGTTCAAAAGTATTGTTGGGCTCCTGTTCAGGTACCGGTATCGGATTGCGCGTTACAGGCCCCTCCTTCCAGCTAAGCCAAATGGCCGTAACAATAGCTACTCCTAACGCTACTAGCAAACCTTTTAGCCATTTTTTCATATATTCACCTCCTTGCAGCCAGGTTTAATTTAGATTATGTCTACTCTATCAATACTGAAACAGTAAATAGCCTATAAAGCCGTCCATTTTCATATTTTCATAGATAGGAAGAAACATAAAAAAGAGCAACCTTTTCCCGAGGGCACTCTTTTATGTCATCTATTGCTTTTTTTGGTATCTACTTGCCTTTTCCACCGTCTCTTCTTCATTCAACTGGCCAACTGGTTGTCTGCCCAGGACAGACAACCGTTCCTTCTCCCGTTCCATAGCCTTCAGCAGCCGGCTATATTATAGGCTATTTTTTCTTCAAAAGTATGATTTTCCAGGCCTGCTTCAGTTTGCTTTAGCCTAATTGTTCTAAATCTTTACCGCAAAAACAGGCCTGTCTTTGCAATAAAGAAAAGACAGGCCTGTTTTAGGAACTTAGCATTTATGCCGGAACGGTACGGTGTTTTATTCTGCCGAATACATAGCCGATTATAATTCCCAGAAGAGCCGGAACCAGCCATCCAAGTCCTTGTTCGTGTACTGGTAGATTCTCCAATAAAGCATCGACTGAACTCCACCGGATACCTACCGACGCTAATACATCAATCAGACTGATAATACCGCTTCCGATGATTCCGCCAATATAAACAGACGAGTATCCGTGAAAAAATGTGTGAAAAAATGATAACAATATCAACACAATGACAAGCGGGTATAGCAGCAGGAGAACGGGCACAGAAAATTCCAGAATTCTATCCAGCCCCAGGTTGGCCAATGCCATACCGAACAGGCAAACCATACCGACAATAGCTTTATAGGAAAGTCCGGGTATCAGCCTGGAAAAATACTGGCCGCAGGATACTGTAAGCCCGATGGAAGTCGTCAGACAGGCAATCGTTGTTGCTCCTGCAAGAAGGACTAATCCCGACGTGCCCAACAGCCCGTACGCGGCTTTGGTTAAAATCTCCCCGCCATTACCCAGTATTCCGAAGCTTTGACTCGTTGCTCCAATATATCCAAGTGCAATGTAAACAAGACCCAGACCGGTTGCGGCGATCGTTCCCGCCTTAATTGTAGACAACGCTATGGTTTTGCTGTCTGTAACTCCTCTTTCACGGATAGCCGTTACAATAACTATTCCAAAAACAAGAGCTCCCAAGGTGTCCATAGTAGAGTAGCCTTCCACGAAACCTTTGAAAAACGGATAATTCGCATATTCCGTTGTTGTAGGCTCTCCTATCGGACCGATCGGATGAATCAACGTCCGGATAAACAAAACAGCTATAAGGGTCAACAAAGCAGGAGTCAACCATTTTCCAATGATGTCTACCAGTTTGGAAGGATTCAAGCAAAGCCAGAAGGTAAGTGCAAAATAAGCCAGTGTAAATAAAAATAAAATAAGCGGACTTTGTCCGGCTCCTCCCGGCAAAAAAGGAGATATGCCCATTTCAAAAGCGACGCCGCCCGTGCGCGGAATCACAAATAATGGGCCGATAGTTAAATAAATGGCAACGGTAAGGATGACTCCGAACAAAGGGTTCACCCTGTTGACCAGCCTTTGAAAACTATCCCCTGACTTGGCCAAAGCAGCAACAGCAAGGAGCGGGAGACCTACTCCTGTAATAATAAAACCTGAAACAGCAATCCAAACATTCGTCCCGGAGGATTGTCCGAGCAAAGGCGGGAAGATCAGATTTCCTGACCCGAAAAATAAGGCAAATAGCATGAGTCCAATTGAAAGTGTTTCTTTTCTTGATAAGCTCTTCATCTAATCCTCCTAAAATAAAAAAGTGCACGGGTTTGTATTATACAGTAAGTAACGCATTCTATCCACGGTAACTTTCAGAACCTACTCCCGAGTATACCTGAAAAAACCTGTTTTTTGCAGAACAATCTCTTTGAAAAATATTATAATTTTTTATTTGCACAATCCTGCTCTTTATGAGAGTACCCGATTTACGGACAATCGACTAGATACAGAAAAAACAAAAGACCGCTTCCAGCCGGAGGCAGCTTGCGGTCTTGTCGTAAATCCAGGAAATTGATTTAAATTATTTAATGGGACCAAAAGAGCCTGTTTTCTTCTTTGCAGAAATACAGGCTCTTAAAATTTCAATTTGATCAGGATTGTTCCTTAGCCATGGCAGTATTCCGCCATTTTTTCCACACAATCCCGTTATGTGGCGTAAATAGAAAGGCGAGCAGGAAGAGAAAACCGGCTACACTGATCATGCATCCTGCAATGGAAGCATCCAATAGGTAGGCCGCTCCATATCCTAAAACGGAAGACAATATTCCGATGACCATACTGTAGGCGATCATGCGGGATAATTTCTCGGTCAGCAGATATGCCGTTGAGGGAGGAACGATAAGCATACCTACTACCAAGATGGCTCCCACACTTTCGAAAGAAGCTACCGTCGTCATAGAGACAAGCCCCATGAGCAAATAATGGAACAATGCAACCGGGATCCCTATTGCAGCTGCTAAGGCGGGATCAAAGGAACATACTTTAAATTGTTTGAAGAAAAGCCCTATGACCACTACACTAAGCAGGAGAACGCCACCAATCATCCAGACGGGTTTGGGCCCCATATTCATCCCGTTCCAATCCCAGGTATTCCAAGGAACGTAGGCAATTTCTCCGTATAGTACACAATCCAGATCAAAATCGATGTCCCTTGCAAATAGACTGACCAGCACCACACCAACGGCGAATAAAGCCGTATATACAACACCAATCGAAGCATCAGACTGTACACCGCTCTGCTGGAACAACTGGATCAAAAAGACTGTGATCAAACCGACAATGGCTGCCCCGATGAGCATTGGTACCGATTCACGGCTGCTGCTTATAAGAAAGGCAATCGCGATGCCGGGTAATACGGAGTGGCTGATGGCATCTCCAATCATAGACATTTTCCGGAGCACAAGAAAACAGCCTACCAGACTGCAAGCACAAGCTACCAGGGCCCCGGTTATTATAATCCAAAGATCATTCAAAGCGCCTCCCTCCTCTCCAGAGGCGCAACTGCTTGCTTGCGTTCTACTTCAAGTTTTACGGACCTGCGGACAAGCAGCTTGGACAAAAGCCCCCTCTTGGGTCCGGCTACGACTGAAACCAGGAAAAGTGCTGTTGCTGCCAACACGCTAAGAGGACCGGTCGGCAGGCTATTGCCCAGTGTACTCAGCATCGTACCCAATATTCCGCTCAAGGCTCCAAAAATACCGGATAAAATAACCATTGTGCTGAGTTTTTCTGTCCAATAACGGGCAGCCACCGCCGGAGTGATGAGCATCGCCGCCATGAGAACAACTCCGACCGCCTGAATTCCAACCACTACCGCAACTGCAATCATCGCCATAATGAATTGGTCCAGCAAGCTGACCGGAAACCCCAATCCTTTGGCAAAACCCGGATCAAAACAAACCAGTTTCAATTCCTTAAAAAACAGGGTACACAGAATAATAAGCAATGCGGAAATTCCCACCATTGTATATACATCCGACATGACCATGGAAGCAGCCTGGCCGAACAAAAATTTATCCAGTCCGCTTTGGTTACCTGAGGCGCTGTGCTGGATTTGCGTCAGCAGGACAATTCCAAAACCGAAAAAAACAGATAAAATAATGCCTAAAGCCGCATCCTGTTTCACTTTGGAATGACGTGTAATCCAGCCGATACTCCATGTGGCGATTAGACCGGAAATTAAAGCTCCTACTACAAACCAGAGCGTGGACTTGGTCCCGGTTAGCATAAAGGCCAGGCAAACCCCCGGCAGGGCCGCATGGGAAAGAGCATCACCCATTAAGGATTGTTTGCGTAAATAAGCAAAACTGCCGATTACACCGCTGCATAATCCGAGCAGCATACTTCCCCACAGAATCCACCGCGTGTTCGGATCCTGCAGAAGTGGTATCCAGTCCAACATTCATATGCCCTCCTTCTTTGTTGTGAACAACTGAATGTACTTGAATTTTTTCTTTAAACCTCAATCAGGGCAAGACGTCCCCCGTAAGTTTGCTGAAGCAGTTTTTTCGTGAACGTCTCTTCTACAGGACCAAGAGCAATAACTTCTTCATTCAGCAGAAGCACCCAATCGAAATATTCCTTGACTGTAGACAAGTCATGATGAACGACCAAAACGGTTTTGCCCTCTTGTTTTAAATCACTGAGAATGGTAATGATGGCTTTTTCAGTAGCGGCATCTACACCGACAAACGGTTCATCCATGACATACAGCTGGGCATCCTGAGCGAGAGCTCTTGCCAGAAACACCCTTTGTTGCTGTCCGCCCGAAAGCTGACTGATTTGCCTGTGGGCAAATCCGCTCATCCCCACCTTTTGCAAGCACTCCATCGCGATCTTCTTCTCTTTTTGTCCCGGGCGTTTTAGCCAGCCAAGCTGGCCGTATCTCCCCATTATAACTACGTCGAGGGCGTTGGTAGGAAAGTCCCAATCTACAGATCCGCGTTGAGGCACATAGCCCACCTTCTGCCGTTGCTCCTTATAAGGACGGCCATAAATGGCAACTTTTCCTGTCACGGTCGGGATTAGACCCAAAGCCGCTTTGATCAACGTTGATTTTCCGGCTCCGTTAGGTCCTACTATGGCTATAAGTTTCCCTTCGGGCATTTCGACTGTGATATTCCGGAGGACAGGTTTTTTGCGATATGCAACAGTCATATTTTCAATCCATAAAGGTGAGGTATTCATGCTGATACGCGCTCCTTTCATTATGAGATGTCTCTGCTACTTCAATGCGTTTACGATGGTATCTACATTAGCCCGGACCATCCCGATGTAGGTACCTTCTTCCGTTCCTTCCTTACCCATGGCATCAGAGTACAGCTCTCCTCCAATTTTCAAATCGTGGCCTTTCTCCTTGGCCCCCTGAATAACAGCCTCAATAGCCTTTTTAGGAACGCTGGATTCTATAAAAACTGCTTTAATGCCCCGTTCTACCAGAAAATCCCGTAATTCACTTACATCCTTGGACCCATATTCCGAAGCTGTGCTTATTCCCTGCAGGCCTTTGACTTCGATGTCATAGGCGTCTCCAAAATAGCCAAAGGCATCGTGGGCTGTTACAAGTACTCTCGATTCTTTAGGGATAGAGGCGATTTGAGTCCGCGTATAGTCATCCAGTTCTTTTAGTTTATTCAAATAGGCTGCTGCACGGGTCTCATAGTCAGCTTTGTTCTTTTCATCATATTTAGCCAATTCGTCCCTTACTTTTTCCACTGCTTTCATCCAGTGCTGGACATTGAACCAGATATGAGGATCATATTCGGTATCAGTCTGGTCCCCCGAACGAAGTACGGATTTATCTATGTAGTCGGAAACGGCGTATGTAGGCTTTTTCTTGCTCATATTCTCTAAAATATCCACCATTTTCCCTTCCAAATGCAACCCGTTGTAAAAGATGATGTCTGCCTGGTCCAGCTTTTTAATATCCCCCTGCGAAGCTTTATACAAATGCGGATCAACCCCCGATTTCATAAGCCCGGAAACTTCTACATGACCACCGCCCACTTCCTTTACAATATCCGTGATCATCCCTATCGTTGTAGTAATTTGGATTTTTCCTTCCGTTTTGGATGAACCACTTTCTGTTTGTTTGGAACATCCGGCAGCAATCAGAAAGATGGCAAGGAACGCCGCCCCCAATAAAAAACGCTGGAAGTATTTGAATTCTGCCCTGCTTTGTTTCCCCATTGTATTAGTCTCCTCCTTATTTATTCTGCTAGGTTCTTTACCGAGAGATGTGACTTTAACAAATTGTTATCTTTCAAAAAAATCACAGACCCGTTAGTAGTTATTATTACGCATCAGAAAAAGTTTTGCAATAGGGCAATTTATTTTTGTTTGATTAAAAATATTTGTAAAAGGAAAAATATGCTCCTGACCTCATTCAGTATCAGTGCGAGCAAAATCGGTGCAGGAAAACCAATACAAAATTTAAGTAAATCAATAACCATCGTGTTCCTCATAATGTTGAAGAACTCAGTGATTCGAAAAACATGATGAAATGTTTGAATCCAACCCAGGAGACTGGTGAAAAAACCATGAAATATACTGAAATCCTGAAATGCCATCAGTACCCCATCCATCGGGATATACGAAAAAATAAAAATAAATAACATAGCCGGGAGAACCATCAGTTGAATATCAAGTTGCCCCATAAAACGCTTGAGCTTTCTTTTTTTCCGGGTTTGGCTCAAGTTTTTTCTCTACCGCTGCTTGTTCCATTCTTCTATCCCCCTAACCTCGATGGCAGTTTACTTAGCAAGCAACTTTTACACATATTGTATATCTAAAACGTTTTCATGATTAGATGCGAAAACAACGAAAATTGTTACTTTTCCACTGGGTTTTATTCCTCTCGCATTTATTTCCCAAGCAATAATCCCAAAAAAGGACTTGAATTTCTTTCCAGTAGCGTGAATAATAGAAGTACACAAAATGTACAAATATGATCACTTTATTAGGGAGGAAATTACCTATGAACCGTTTCTTTAATGGGAAATTACTGATGGTCAGCCTTCTGCTTCCATTTCTGACATTGTTGATTCCCGGGGATATTTTCAAAATCGGATTTCCGATTCCTTTTATCATTTATGATGGTACTATGGCCGATTCTATCCACAGCGCATTGGATCTTTTCGCCTGGGAACATTTGAAGAACAGCTTTATCCGTTTGGACTATTACGTGATTAATGTGTTGGCCTGGTATGGATTTGCTTCCCTTATTGCAGCAGTGGTTCGCCGATTGAAAACCCCACAAAGCCATTATTGAATTCATGCTGGTTTATGAAAAATGGATCTTTCAAAAAAACAACCACCATCTGCCAAAGGCAGCGGTGGTTTTTTTCCGTATGAACAAATTATGTACTGGAACCCAATAAACATATTTGGGATTCTGATCTATTCACAATGATAAAAATCTATTTCAAGACCTCAAAAGGGTTCTTTGAATTCCAGCGTTTTGCATTTTGTTATCCATTGAATATACCCAAAATTGCAGCGCCGTACTTCTCCATTTTTACCTTACGGATGTGAAGGAGTTTATCGCAACTCAATTATGTCCCCAATTAGGAGGAAACCGTAATTATATATTCTGTAGGTCCTGAAAAATAAGAAATGCGCCATTCTTTCTCAAAAAAATAACCGTCCGTTTTTATTGAGATTCGCTCAATGAAGTATTCAGCATCCGGGTAATTACTTTTGGCATTAGACATAATAAAAAAGAATATCATGCACGATTTGCCGTTTTGCCCTCATTTCACAAAAAAAGTACAATTGGGAGAGAGTTCAAATGTACTTATTCAAAATTAAAATTGTCTAAAGTAAGAAATAAATAATTTGTTCTTTTCTTATTTACTCTTGTTCCATCATTGCTTCTTTTGGTACGCCAAAGAAATATGTTGCAATAAAACCGCCAATATATCCTGCAAACAAACCTACTACATATTTCCATATTCCGCCGTCGATAAGTGGAATTAATGCTATACCAGATGGTCCGATAGCGATGGCTCCAACATGGCCAAGTAAGCCAATTACCGCTCCACCAATACCGCCACCGATGCAAGCAGTGATAAATGGGCGCCCTAACGGTAAGATAACACCATAAATCAGTGGTTCACCAATTCCAAGTATGCCTACTGGAAGTGCACCTTTAATCATATTTGTTAGAGATTTATTTTTACGGCAGCGGATCCACAGTGCAATCGATGCTCCAACTTGTCCAGCTCCCGCCATTGCAAGAATTGGAAGTAATTGTGTCATCCCTGTTGTATTAATCATCTCAATGTGAATGGGCGTTAATACCTGATGCAACCCTAACATAACAAGTGGTAAAAATGCCGTTCCAAGAACAAATCCTGCAAATGCACCACCGCGGGCCAATATCCAGTTAATAGAACCGACCAAATTATCTGAAACGAATCCGGCAAATGGCATAATGATGAAAATTGTAATAAGGCCTATTATTAATAATGCAATCGTCGGCGTAACAATAATATCAATTGAATCAGGAATTATTTTACGTAATTGTTTTTCTATTACTGCTAAAATCCAGACTGCCAATAATACTCCAAGAACTCCTCCTTGGCCAGCTGATAATGGTGCTCCAGTAAAGACATTATCAATTGGAGATTGCGGAGTCATCCCTGTTAAAAGTGTTGTTCCACCGATTACTCCACCGAGGGCCGGTGTTCCGCCAAATTCTTTTGCTGCATTAATACCTACATAAATAACCAGATAACTAAAAATTGCATTTTTAATAACATTTAAAATTGTCACATATTGTCCCCAGACTCCTGCATCTAAATTACCTGCTGTCATATTATTTGAGATAACAGATGCAATACCGGCAATTAACCCCGCTCCAACGAATGCCGGAATAAGAGGGATAAAGATGTTACCTACTTTTCTCAAGAAGTTTTTAAAAGGTGTATTGTTCTTTTTCTTTAGTTGCGCTTTCATTTCTACGCCTTTTGCTTGCAGTTCCTCTGCAGAAGGAGTTCCGGAAGTACCACTTTGCCCTTTTTTCTCCGCTAATAAAATACCGAATTGTTCTGCTACTTTTGTTACAACGCCGGGTCCAAGGATAATTTGGTAGGTTTCGTCATCAACCGTTCCAACAACTCCATTCATTTTTTTTATTGCTTCTTCATTAATTAGACTACGATTTAATGGAGTTATACGAAGGCGAGTCATACAGTTTGTATATGTTGCAACATTGTCCCTGCCGCCAACAGCATCTAAAATCTGTGATGCCATATTATGATATTTGCTCATGTTATATTCTCCTTTTCATGATTTACTCAGAAACCCTGATTCGGCGTGAAGTTGAATAGTGGAACTTCAATTTTTATTTAATTGCTTGGCGGACAAAACCTTGAGCTTCTTCTAACTTTCGAATTGCTTCCTCTTTCGTAAGACCTGCTAAAATCATCACAATAGCAACTTTCGGCTTATGGTCTGCTTGTTCTAAATAAATTTCAGCAGTTTCATAATCACAAGAGGTTGCTTCCATGATAATTCGTTTTGCACGTTCTACCAATTTTTCATTCGTTAATTGTACATCTACCATTAAATTTCCATATACCTTTCCAATTCCAACCATAGATGCTGTCGAAAGCATGTTACAAATTAATTTTTGTGATGTACCTGACTTTAAACGGGTTGAACCTGTTAGCACTTCTGGTCCGCTTACTACTTCTATAGCTATGTCTGCAACTTTTCCTGCTGCTGAATTTTTGTTGCAACATATTGCCACTGTGGAGGCTCCCAATGAATTCGCATATTCTAAACCGCCAATTACATATGGTGTACGACCACTTGCTGCAATTCCAACTACGATATCTTTTTTTGTTAACTTAATATCTTTTAAATCCTGGATACCTAGTTCTTTGTTATCTTCTGCCCCCTCTACTGCCTTGATAAAAGCATTCTCAACACCTGCAATTAATCCTATTACTTCTTCCGGATTTGTACCAAATGTTGGGGGCATTCAACTGCATCTAATAAACCAATACGCCCACTAGTTCCGGCTCCTATATAAATTAATCGCCCGCCTTTTCTTTTTGCTGCAATAATTGCCTCTACTGCCTTCGCAATTTGCGGAATTTCTTGTTTAACTGCCCCGGCAACTTTTGCATCTTCTTCATTCATAACTGTTAAAAAATCTATTGTAGACATTCCGTCTAAATTCATCGTTTTCTCGTTACGTGTTTCGGTTGTTAAATTCTCTAACATATTTTCTCCTATCCTTTTTGATATCGTTTTCTTATTACGTTTTCCATCATAACAAGTTTAAAATTAAATTTCAACATCTTAATATATATCTGAAGTTAAATTTCAAATTTTGTTTAAATTCCGCTCATCTAAGATCGCTTAATTATTCAAATTTTATTCTAGTCCCTGCCTTTATAAAATCTAATAGGGCAATATATTCATCTTGCACATTCCCGACAATATTTACTCTCGAATCTTCCGGTAAATCCCGTTTCAGTATTTGTGTTTCACCCATGTATCTAAAGTACTCGCTGTTATCCACTGTAATAGTTCCAATAGTTCTTTTTCCCGGTTTTGTCGCAGTATATAGTTTCTCATTTTTAGAAAATAATTCTCTTCCTTGATCAATTCTTATAACTGCTTCTGACTCATCCATACGGTTATTGTAAATAATATCTTTTGGAATATAGGGAGATAACGTCTTTGTTGGTAATGTAACTATTCCTTCCTTGTCGAATCTTTCGATCATATTCAGTGTGTCATCTTCTATTTGCAAATCACCAATAAAGATACCGTCAATCAAAAAATGTTGTGATAATTCAACGAAACTGATATACGGAGATTGATTGCGGTGTTTTTCAACCGTTGGCAATCCTGCAAAAATGGGTCCACGTAATACTTTATCTCCCGGAATAAATGCCCATATTTGAATGTGATATTTGTTGAATAATGCATTTTTGTTATGAAGAAAATCTAACGATAGCCCTGTATACTCCCTCGGATAAAAATTGTGCATTGCAATAACTTGTTGTAAGCACAATCCCTTTTCTTTTAGCTCACAAATTTTCTGTTCATCAAGGGTACTAGCATTCAGCACAATACGAAAATGCTTTTGCATTTCCACAATTTCCTCAGTACTAATTCCAAAATCAATGCGGACTGTTTTTACGCCTAAATCTTTCATTTCAATATAATTTTTGGCACCAATTGCTTGAAGAGTGTTTGGGGAGATATCAATTACTACATCTCTATTATTTTTCTTAGAATCATCAAGAAAATGGCGAATCTTCTCCTGACTGATGCTCTCCTCTGAAATATGAAGGGAAGTAAAAATAGTTTTTATACCTTTTTTATCCATTTTTTGAACGAATGACATATCTAATTGAGAAAAATAAATTGAATATCCTAGCATTATATCTCTCCTGACTTAATTGAATTAATTGTATTACATTATAAACATTTTGAAATTTAACTTCAATGATTGTTTGAACAAATGAAATTTAATACCGAAAACACTTTCACATTATTCTCTAGAAAGGAAAGATAGCTTATATTTTATGTTCGTTTAAAAAGTAAAAAAGCTCATTCCTCCTCCATTTTTAAGTTGGAATAAGCCTTTGAAAGTTTATAAAATTTTCCGTTTTTTGGTAATTGGTTTATTTAGTAGCCGCCCTGTATTTCCGTCTTATTCTTCATCATACTGTAGATGATGGTTTACGGACCTTCTCGCTCACGTATATGAGGTTTTTTTGTCTTACCCTCCGCCAGCCTCCGATGATAGCTTAGAAGGAAGAGAGGGAGAACTATGAAGAAAATACTTTCCCATGATTTGCGTGAAAAAGCTGGTTCGAGCAGTTACAACAGGTTTGATTATCAGGTCCATTGGATTGTATATCACATGATGAATGAATACAGAAGAAATTTTCAGTTTCTGATGTCCTTTTTAAAGTCGCTTCTATTGCCAGGATGATTCACTTTCTTACCAGCAGAAAATTGCTGATGTGAAAATTAGTCATAAAAAATACCACTTCTTTATCAGCTTTTGGGAAGACTAATAAACAAATGGTATTTACTGGGTTATTATTTCTGTTTTATTGGCTCACAGATTCTAACCCTTTCAAGAAACTTTATGCTCAATCCGCAATTTATCCGCTACCATTGCGATGAATTCGCTGTTTGTCGGTTTGGATTTGCTGATATTTACCGTGTATCCAAAAATATAACTGATGCTGTCGATATTTCCGCGTGTCCAGGCAACTTCAATTGCATGCCGAATAGCGCGCTCCACGCGGCTTGGTGTGGTTTTATATTTTTCTGCAATAGCCGGATAAAGGGTTTTTGTAATTGCCCCTAATATTTCGATATTGTTATACACCATTGTAATGGCTTCACGCAGATACTGATATCCTTTAATATGTGCAGGTACGCCGATTTCATGTATGATCGTGGTGATATTTGCATCCAAATTTTTACCCTTAGGCATTTGCACTATATTCGCTTTGTTTGAAATGGCTGAAGTGAGGGAAGGCTGGTTTCCAACTAGCTGGCGGATTCGGTTAGTTAACACTTCCATATCAAATGGTTTCAGTATATAATAGGACGCCCCAAGCTGAACCGCTTTTTGAGTGATGTTCTCCTGACCGAATGCTGTCAGCATTATGATTTTGGGAGCAGGAGTCAAATTCATCTCACGAAGTTTCTCCAGTACCCCTAGGCCGTCCAGATGGGGCATAATGATATCCAAAATCAGTACATCCGGTATTTCATTCTGCTCGAATAAACGCAATACTTCATTTCCGTTGTAAGCAACAGCCATCACTTCCATGTCTTCCTGCTCTCCAATAAACTCGGAAAGCAATTGGGTAAACTCTCGATTATCATCCGCCAATAACACTTGAATCTTCTGCAACGTGGTTAGCCTCCTTTAACTTCCTGAAAAACAATCAGTAAGATTTTTCCTTAATGATACGTATTCGACAACGCACTGTAAAATCCTTCTGTCGAATAAAAAATATCTTTATTTTTTTGTGCAAATATCATATAATAATATTTTATCTAAAAATCCACCACGATTCGACAAAAAAGAACTAAAGGCTAACCGGCCTTTAGTTCTTTTGGTTTCACGGTGTTTTTAAGCATAATCCCTGAGTCTTGAAGCATCCATTCAATGAAACAGCCATATCCGCTTGTAGGGTCGTTAACAAAGACGTGGGTTACAGCACCGATCATTTTCCCGTTCTGGATGATAGGACTGCCGCTCATTCCTTGTACAATTCCTCCGGTTTTTTCGAGCAGCCGGGGATCTGTTATTTTGATAACCATTCCTTTAGTAGCCGGGTATTGCTGCTTGGATACATGAACAACTTCAATATCAAACTTCTCCACTTTTTGTCCGTTTAATACCGTATAAATTTGCGCAGGTCCTTCCTTAACTTCCTCGGCAAAAGCAACGGGAATAGCTTTATCGGAAAAACTATGGTCCGGCGGCTGCTTCATGTTTCCAAAAATACCAAAAGGCGTATTTTTTTCAATATTTCCTATGACTTTACTGTCTTTAAAAATTTGGGCATGTTTTTCGCCAGGTTCTCCATTTTGGCTTTTAGCGATGGAAGTTACATTAGAATGAACAATTTCCCCATTCCCCACAGTTATCGGTGTCTGGGTGTCCATATCTGTAATAACATGTCCCAGTGCACCATATACACCTTGTTTTGGAGCATAAAAAGTCAGAGTTCCAACTCCCGCCGCAGAATCTCTGATATACAAGCCAAGCCGATAGGATTTTTCCGATACATCATATGCGGGCTTCAGTTTGATATTCAGTTTTTGATTTCCCCGTGTAATAGACAAATCCAGCGGCTTAGAACTTTTGCCGGCTTCGTTTACGATTCGGGCAATTTTAGTAACATCGTTGGAAGGATTTCCATTAATGTGGGTGATATAATCACCTACATGAATTTTAGCTTCCTCTCCAGGAGATATTTTTTGTCCTTTATCGGCCGTAACCAAATGATGCCCCACTACAAGGATACCTGCCGATTTAATCTTGACGCCAATAGTTTGTCCCCCGGGAATGACTTTAAGATCCGGTACGACTTGCACCTTGACAGTCTTGAGGGGGATTCGGCCAAATAAGTTTAACTGCATTTCCGTTTGACCTGAATGACCCGACTGCAATGAGATGGGATTTTTCAAATTAACTTGAAATGAGTGCTGCGCCTGACCGTTCACCTGAACAATGTTCGGGTCAACCACTTTCAGTTGGGCATGAACCGGCATCGTAAGGTGTAGCTGTTTGCCTTGACCGCTGAAAATTCTTAATGTTTCAGGGAATGAGGCAAAATTCTGGAACGGGGTCGAAAAACTTACCAGGCACACGAAGAAAACGAGCATTAGACCAATCCATTTTCTTATTTGGTCTTTTTTCAACATCAACCACGCTCCTTTTGCTTCTTGTGGCTTAACAAGAGAAGAGCGGCTTCTCCCTGTCAGGAAGAAAGCCGCGCCGATCTTGTCATTGGCGTACCTATAAGGTAACCGCTGACCCGCTGTTTTATAACTGCAAATGATGTCTGATTCCACTAGACATTCCTTGTTTTTTTGACTTTTGCCATGTCAATCATTTCTTGTGCATGATGTAAGGTTGTATCCGTAACTTCTACGCCGCCTAGCATTCGTGCAAGCTCTCGAATTCGTCCATTTTCGTTCAAATCTTCCACTTTGGTAAAAGTCCGGTCATCATGAATTTCTTTATGAATGTAAAAATGAACATCAGCCATACAAGCCACTTGCGGAAGATGAGTGATGGAAAACACCTGACAGTTTTCAGATAAGTAAGATAATTTCTCCGCAATAGCCTGAGCCGCCCTGCCGCTCACCCCGGTATCCACTTCGTCAAAAATAAGAACCGGTATCTGCTCCATTCGGGCAAATATCGCTTTAAGTGCGAGCATAATACGTGATAACTCCCCACCTGAAGCAATTTTACTTAAGCCGCGAAGGGGTTCCCCGGGATTGGGCGCCATAAGAAATTCAACTTCATCTATTCCTTCGCGTGTAAATTTGAGCAGTTCCCCATTTACTTCTATTCCTTTTGGGTCCGAGACGGATTCGATATGAATCTCGAACTGGGTTCTCTCCATATGGAGATCTTTCAGTTCTGACTCTATTTCCAGAGCCAGCTGCTTGGCAACTTGTTTTCTTACGGAAGAAAGCCTGACCGCTTTATGAATAAGCTCTTCTTCCTGCTTTAACAATTGTTCCTTGACTTTCTGGATGACTTCATCTTTATTCTCGATTAAATCCAGTTCCCGCTTGATTTTATCCATATATTCCAGAATTTCTGATACATCGTCTCCATACTTCCGGCGTAAATTAGCAATAAGGTCTAATCTCTCCTCAATTTCTTGCAGCCTGTCCGGATTGAATTCCACTTGATCCCGGTAATCCCGAAGCTGATATGCGGCATCTTCAAGCTGATAAAATGCAGATTGAATTTGCTCTAGCAAAGGCTCAAGTTGTCTGGCATCCAGTCTGGTGATGTCCTGAAGTTTATGAACAACACCACTGATTGCATCCAGCCCCTGGTTGCCTCCGTAAATGAGATCATAAGATTCGGCGACATGCTGATACAGTTTTTCGGCATTGGACAATTTGCGCTTCTCGTCCTGCAGCCAAAGGTCTTCTCCTTCCTTCAGCCCGGCCGCCGCAATCTCCTCAATCTGAAACCTGTATAAATCAAGCATTTGCAGAGATTGTTTACTGTTTTCCTCCAGTTCGGAAAGCTCCCGGCGAAGCTTTATATAAATATTGTATGTTTTTTGGTAATCGGCTTTAGCTTTCCCTATTTCCCTTTCACCATACACATCAAGCTGATGAATATGTTCTTCTACTTTAAGTAAGGATTGATGCTCGTGCTGTCCATGAAGGTTCACCAGCCAATTTCCAACTTCACGGAGCATTGTCAGATTCACAAGCTGGCCGTTAATGCGGCTGGAGCTTTTACCTTGAGCCGTTACATCTCTGCGGATAATTAATTGTTCGTCTGTCCGGGCCATAATCCCCAGCTTGTCCAGAACCTCCCATACGGGGTGAGAAACGGGCAGCTCAAATACGGCTTCAATCTCTGTCCTGTCACACCCATGGCGGACCAGCTCTGAAGAACTTCTGCCTCCTACAATTAACCCGAGCGCATCGATAATCATCGATTTTCCTGCTCCGGTTTCTCCTGTAAGCACATGAAAACCTTGGCGGAACACCAAATGAACATACTCGACTACCGCTAAATTACGGATTGACAGCTCTGTAAGCATACATTCTCCTACCTTACATTAAGGATAATATTTGGTTGACTACATGAGAGGTTTGTTCTTTATTGCGGATAATAAGCAAAACTGTATCATCTCCGCAAATGGAACCCATTATTTCAGACCACTCCATGTTATCAATTAGAGCACATATGGTATTAGCTGTACCAGGAAGGCACTTCATGACAATCATATTTTCCGTATAATCAATTTGAACGAAATGGTCCGCCAAGGCCCGCTTTAACCGCTGCACTGGATTAAAACGCTGATCTGCCGGCATCGAATATTTGTACCGGCCATCAGGAAGAGGCACTTTAATCAAATGCAGCTCTTTAATATCCCTGGAGACAGTCGCTTGCGTCACATTAAACCCGGACTGCCGGAGGGACTCCACCAGTTCATCCTGGGTTTCAATCTCATTATTCGTTATAATTTCTCTGATCTTGACATGGCGTTGTCCTTTCATTCCTGCACCTCTAATTGAAACGTTATTTTTTTTATTTTTAGCTGATTCATATCCACATATAATACTCCATCCGTTTCCGGATATAACAACTGATAGATTAGTAGCGTATCACGAACAGATGTTCCTGTCAACTCCATTGGTTTTCTCTCCCTGGCCTTTTTCACTACATACAGTTTATCATTTTTTTCAGCAAAATAATCCAGATAAAGTCGGCTTTGCAGATCCTCGGTGTCGTTAACAGTGATGAGAATGGGAACCTTTATTTTCCCTGAAAGAACATTAAAACCGGCACCTTCAAGCAACTCCACTACTTCGTCCTCGGGTACTGGCTCCTTGGCAAGAGGAATCGGCATATTTTGCTTTACAGGAACATCAAGCCACCTTCGAAAACGCAGGGTTAACCAGGACACAATTACGGTCACAACCAGTAATGTAACAAATAAATCACCACTTTGCACCGCGGATCACCTCGCCTTATTATTTCTAGGACGAGGGGAAAAACCCTTTTTTCCTTAAGAAGTATGAAAACTCATCATGAAGATGAGTTTCCCGGCCGCAGTGCCCCGGATTCTTGAACCACCTGCTTGGCAGCTGCCTGTATAGTTTCTTTTACGATTAAAGGGTCTTCCGGGTTGCAGGCAAGATAGACCAGAAACTCAATATTTCCTTCACCGCCGGTTATGGGAGAAAAGGTTAGTCCTTTCATAAAAAAACCAATAGTTTCAGCAAACTCAACCACTTCTTCAATAACCTGCACATGTACAGCCGGATCACGCACAACCCCGGATTTACCTACTTTTTCCCGCCCGGCTTCAAATTGGGGTTTAATTAAAGCAACCACTTCTCCAAAATTCCCCAGTATTTGCTTAAGGGGAGGGAGAATGATTTTTAAAGAGATGAAGGAGACGTCAATCGTAGCAAAATTCGGTTTCGGCCCCTGTAAATCAGCCGAAGTCAAATAGCGGAAATTGGTTCGTTCCATCACATTTACACGTTCATCACTCCGCAATGACCAGTCAAGCTGGTTATATCCCACATCAATAGCATATACATAGGAAGCTCCATGCTGCAGTGCGCAATCGGTAAATCCTCCCGTTGAAGATCCGATATCAAGCATCACAGCCCCTGTAACGTCTATCGAAAACAGTTTTAACGCCTTTTCCAGTTTCAAACCTCCGCGGCTGACATAAGGGTGAACAGCTCCTTTCACCCGTATATCCGCTTTCCGGCATATTTTTATCCCTGGTTTGTCCACAGATTCTTCATTCACAAAAACAAGGCCTGCCATGATGGCGGCCTTGGCTTTTTCCCTGCTTTCATAATATCCCTGCTCCACTAGAAGCACATCAATACGTTCTTTATCTGACATTGCCATCTCCTGTATTCTATTCTGGGGTTTGAAGGATCGGGTTATTGGGCTCGTTTATTATGCCTTCTTGATAAAAAAGACTTTACTTGAAGAATGATATTATCAGATGTGAGTCCGACTTCGCAGCGCTGCTCTCTGATAGAGCCATGCTCGACAAAATAATCCGGTACCCCCATGGTCTTGATTCGCATTCCATAGATGCCTTGCTCCGCATAAAATTCCAATACACCGCTGCCGAATCCTCCCAGCTGAGCCCCTTCTTCCAAAGTAATCAAAGGAAGATTCTCCTGTGCCAACTGAAGCAGCATCGCTTCATCCATAGGTTTAATGAACCGCGCATTAATCACTCTAAGCTGAATCCCGTCTTTTATAAGCTGTTCAGCAGCTTCCTCTGCTACTTGAACCATAGGCCCTACTGCCAATACGGCGGCGGACTGACCTTCACGGATCACTTCCCAGCTTCCGATAGGAATGGATCTCAGCTCTTTATCCAATTCAAGGCCTAGTCCGTTGGTTCGGGCGTAACGGTAAGCGATGGGTCCGTCATCATACTCAAGAGCCGTCTTCATCATATGCCGAAGCTCGTTCTCATCCTTGGGCATCATCAGCACCATATTAGGCAGTGTCCGCATAAATCCGATATCAAATACCCCTTGATGGGTTTCCCCGTCAGGACCGACGAAGCCGGCGCGGTCAATGGCAAACGTCACGTTCAGATTCGGGCGGCAAATATCATGTACGATCTGGTCATAAGCCCGCTGCATGAAAGTGGAATAAACGGCAAATACCGGTTTCAGCCCTTCAGTGGCAAGACCTGCACTGAATGTAGCCGCATGCTGTTCAGCGATTCCTACATCGACCATACGATCCGGAAAGCGTTCGGCAAATTTCATAAGTCCTGATCCGCCTGGCATTGCAGGTGTAATGGTGACAATTCGGTCATCCTTTTCAGCCAGTTCAATCAGGGTATTTCCGAACACTTCCGTATACATGGGGTTTCCGACAGATTTCAGGATCTGCCCTGACTCAATTTTGTAAGGACCGGCTCCATGCCATTTGTGCGAATCCTTCTCAGCCGGTGTATAGCCTTTTCCCTTCTTCGTCACAACATGAATCAAGACTGGCCCGTCCACACGTTCAGCCTGTTTCATTGTCTCCATCAGCTGATGGATATTGTGACCGTCAACAGGGCCAAAATATTTAAATCCGAGTTCCTCAAACCAGACTCCGGAAACAAGCAGATATTTCAGGCTGTCCTTGAATTTCTCTGCTGTTTTGGCAAGCGTTCCGCCTATAGCCGGAATTTTCTTCAGCAGACTTTCCACTTCTTCTTTGGCCTTGCGGTAATGCTTGTCGGAACGAATTTTTGTCAAATAATTATGGAGAGCACCTACATTCGGGGCAATGGACATCTCATTATCGTTCAGGATAACCATCATCTTCCGTTGTTCATGCCCTATGTGGTTCATGGCTTCAAGGGCCATTCCTCCGGTCATGGCTCCGTCTCCAATAATGGCGATAATTTTATCCTTCTCCCCTCTAAAATCCCGGGCAACCGCCATCCCCATCGCAGCTGAAAGCGAGGTACTGCTATGTCCCGCCTCCCAAATATCATGTTCGCTTTCCGAACGCTTGATAAAGCCGCACATGCCCTTATACTTGCGCAGTGTATCAAATTGATCCTTCCGACCTGTCAAAATTTTATGGACATAAGACTGGTGGCCCACATCAAAAATGAACTTGTCTTTCGGACTGTTGTATAACGTATGAAGGGCAATGGTAAGCTCTACTATACCTAAGTTGGAAGACAGATGACCGCCGGAAAGGGACAGCTTTTCGATAAGAAATTGGCGGATCTCCCCGGACAGCTGTTCCAATTCTTCAAGGGATAATCCCTTTAGATCATCAGGCTGATTGATTCGATCGAGCAGCACGCTTGTTTCCTCGCTTTCCGCTTTGTGTTTTTTGCTTTTTATTAGCAAAAATGCGTATTCCGAATTTATTTTCTATAACATAAAATACTTTCCTATAAAAAGTACGATTGCCGTCGAATGGTGGATAACGAAGGTCAATTAAATCAAAAAATACACCGAACTGATTAAAAGTAAAACAATCAGCATTCCGATACCCCAAGGAAAACCTTCGAGCATGGTGGTGGAAACGACTATTAAATATACAAGCTAAAATAAAAGTTACAATTGATAAAAATACTCTATTTGATGGAGTACTTCCAAGAAAATCTCATTTTTCAACTCCCATGTCCAAAAAAGGAAACAATAAACAACAAAGCCGCTCCTTTAAAGGCAGCAGGCATGACGGGGAAATAAAACGGGATCTTCAAAAACGAATGTAACACATCCAAGAATAAGAAAAACATGATAAAAGTCATGGAATCAGAGTGTTGGCTCGCGAGTAAACGCTGTGGCTTAGGTCCAGCAGGTTTTCCCAAGCGGGACACCCTTTTGTCGCCAAATGGGCGGTTTCCTTCATGTCTGTCTTGATGCCGCCCGCCGGCCATCAGACTAGATGACCACTCAGTCCACACTATAATCCCCAGAAAGCCCCATAATCATGAACAGTCTAGGGGCTTTCCTAGGCAGCCTTTAACCGTTTCTTAGCCTCTTTTAAAGGGAATGGTTTCATTCAGCATCAACCCCCAAATGGGCGCCGGAAGCCAACATCAGGAACTTCATCGATGTGCCCTTTAACAAATTTTTAGGTCCGCCCTCGGAAACGGTAGACTGACTGAATACTGTACCACTCCATAACAGATATACTCGATTATAACATAATTTCGTGACATTTCTAACATAGACAGGCCTGGCCTGTTTTAAAAGCAGAATGATCAGACCAAAGGCTGACACCCTTTGCGGGATCAACGGTCTCTTTGCAAAAGATAATCAGCGATTCCTATTAAGTATTCGGGGTTGCTTAAATTTGCTTCAAGCAGCGCTTGTTTTCCTTGTTCCGTCAACCCTTTTACTTTATCCCTGGATGCTTTAAGCCCAATAAAATAAGGATAGGTGACCTTTTTCTGTTTCTCGTCACTTTTCACCGGTTTTCCAAGCTTGGCTTCGTCTCCGGCCACGTCAAGTATATCATCCATAATTTGAAAGGCCATGCCGATACAGGAACCGAAGACTGTAAGCGCACGCAGCTGCTTCTCATCCGCCCCGGCAAGTATGGCTCCTGCACGTAAGCTGCATATAATCAGATCACTGGTCTTGCAGGCATGAATGTACTCCAGTTCTTCCAGCCGCGTGATACCCTGCACTCCCTGCATATCGGCAGCTTGTCCGCCGACCATTCCTCTTGCTCCTGCGTAGACAGATATTTCCTCAACAACGGCCAGCACCTGTTCCGCAGAAAAACCACCTTGCCGGGCAGCTTGTGTCACGCTGTAAAAAGCATGTGTCAGAAGAGCATCTCCCGCCAGAATAGCCATGGCCTCCCCGAATTTTTTATGGTTAGTCGGCTTGCCCCTACGATAATCATCATTATCCATAGCCGGCAGATCATCGTGAATCAGGGAGTAAGTATGAATTATTTCAATAGCGCAGGCTACCGGCATGACCTTCTCAGGAGCTAGTCCAAAGCTTTCTACCGCTGCAAGTACGAGGACCGGTCTGATTCGTTTGCCTCCTGCCATTAAGGAATAAAGCATAGATTCCCGGAGATCAGCCGGAAACTCCCATTGTACAGGCAAAGACCCTTCCAGAGCTTCTTCAACCTGGCGGGCACGGGTTTGTAAATATGCTTGAATAGACCCCATATTATTTATGCTCATTCGATCTTGTCCCCCAAGGAAGGCTCGAAAGGCTTTTTGATCAGACCGGCTTCACTTTCTACCAGCATGTCTATTTTCTTTTCAACCTGCTCCAACTTTTTCCCACAGAGATGGGAAAGTTTCATTCCTTCCTGATACAGCTCGATGGCCTGCTCAAGAGGAACATCTCCGCTTTCAAGCCGGGCAACAATGGCTTCCAGCTTCTCTATGGCTTCTTCAAAGCTTACTGTGTTTTCCTCATTCGGCATCCTTGTTCTCCTCCATCGACCAGATATGACAACCGAGCCGGCCATCGGTCAGTTTTATTTTTACAACATCGCCGATCTGTACCTGATCCAGCGATTTGATTAATTGCTTTTCCTGTTCATCATAAACAAGGCTGTATCCGCGCTGCATTACTTTCAGCGGGCTGAGCGCGTCCAGTTGGCGCATAACGGCGCCAAGTTCCCGCCGGTTCGACTTGTATATCCCCTGTATAGCCAGTATTAGGGCACGCCCTGCCGCATCACTACATCTTCGGGCATAGACTACCTGCTCTTTCGGATTGAAGGCGGATAGCCTTTTCTCCAGTCTAAGGTGGCAGTCTCCTGCTGCAGAAAGCTTCTTTTGCATACGGAAGGCAAGCTGCTCCCGCACGCGGTCCAGCCTCTCCAGGGGCTGCTGAGTAAGCTGGCGCCGCGGATGGACAAAGAAGGGGGAGCGCCGCAGCCGCTCCAGCCTGTCCCTTCCGCGTTCGAGCCGCTTTAGCAGCCCCTGGTGGAGCCGCTGCCTGTACTGGTCGAGCTGCTGCTGCAGCTCAAGCTTGTGCGGCACGGCCAACTCCGCAGCGGCTGTCGGCGTCGCCGCCCTCAGATCGGCGACGAAGTCTGCGATGGTGAAGTCAGTCTCATGTCCGACGGCCGAAATGACAGGGATCGCGGAAGCGAAGATACTGCGGGCAACGAGTTCCTCGTTGAACGCCCATAACTCTTCGAGCGATCCCCCGCCCCGGCCGACAATCAGTACATCGACTTCACCGTCGCGGTTCATGGCGTCGATCGCCTTGGTGATCGACGGGGCCGCCTGTGCCCCCTGCACAAGAACAGGGTACAGGTATACCGGCACCGAAGGGAACCTTCTTTGCAGCGTGATGATAATATCCCGTACGGCAGCACCCGTAGGCGATGTGACAACACCGATAGCTTTCGGATACTTAGGAATGGGCTTTTTGCGCTCTAAGGCAAACAAGCCTTCCGATTCCAGCTTTTTTTTCAGCTGTTCGAAGGCCAGATACAAATTCCCCATTCCGTCCGGCTGCATCTGCTGAACGTAGAACTGGTATTGTCCATCACGTTCATAAACGGAAATATTGCCACGGGCCAGCACCATTGTACCTTCTTTCGGTCTAAAAGACAGGCGCTGATTTTGTGACGCAAACATAATGCTCTTCAGGCGGCTATCCTTATCCTTCAATGTAAAATACATATGTCCGCTGGAATGATGGGTAAAGTTGGAGATTTCTCCACGTACCCAAACATCCTGAAGAACGGAGTCACTCTCCAGCTTCATTTTCATATAACGGTTTAATTCCTTGACCGACAGAATTTTCCGTTCTTTTATCGCCATTGTCCGCTCACTCACTTATACCCGGCGGCAGATGTTTAACGGCGGATTGGAGGGTGTTCTTCAGCAGCATGGTAATCGTCATAGGTCCTACACAGCCCGGTACCGGAGTGATATAACTGCAGATCTCTTTGGCCTCCCCAAAATTGACATCTCCGGTAAGTTTATTGTGCTCGTTCCTGTTCATGCCCACATCTATCACCACGGCACCCGGTTTTACATGATGACTGCGGATCAGGTTTGCCTTGCCGACTGCCACTACCAAAATATCAGCCTGGCGGGTGATTTCCTCCATATTTGGAGTCCGGGAGTGACAGACCGTAACTGTCGCATGCTCACGCAGAAGCAAAAGAGCCATCGGTTTACCGACAATATTGCTTCGTCCTACTACTACCGCATGCTTGCCGGCTATATCAATACCGGTTCTCTTTAAAATTTCGATCACGCCCGCCGGCGTACAGGGAAGAAATCCCGGTTTACCGATCATAAGATTTCCTACATTAACAGGATGAAAACAGTCAACGTCTTTGCGGGGATCAATGTGATCTACAACTTCCTCTTCGTTCAAGTGAGACGGAAGCGGGGATTGCACCAGAATACCGTGAATGCGATTGTCCTCGTTCAGCTTTTGGATCAAAGCAAGCAATTCTTCCTGTTTTGTAGCTTCAGGTAAACGGAATACTTTGGAGTATATGCCCACTTGTTCACATGCTTTAGCCTTATTGTTGACATAAATATGGGAAGCGGGATCATCCCCGACAATTACTACGGCCAATCCCGGCCTGATGCCCGCTTCTGTCAGTTTTGCAGCTTCCGTCTTGATTTCTTCCCGAATGGAACTTACGAGTTCTTTTCCGTTAATAACTTGTCCTGCCAATCTGGTTTCCCCCTCACCATGGATATCTATAGAATCAGTCTGACATGTTCCCTTTCTGCGGTCAAGCGGGAACTGCTTCTTTCCTTATTGCAGGCATTCCGCTCGGTAAAAAACAGATTAGAGATTTGCTTTCAGGCTGTCCATCTCTTTTATCAGCTTACCCAGTACTCCGTTGACAAACTTTCCGGATTCATCAGTTCCAAAATGCTTGGCAAGCTCTATCGCCTCATTAACAACAACTTTAGGCGGCGTATCCTGCCTGTAGAGCATTTCATATGCGGCCATTCGAAGAACCTCGCGGTCCACTTTAGACAAACGGTCCATCTGCCATCCTTTTAAATATTCGGAGAGGATTTGGTCGATCCGTTCCCGGTTCGTCAAAGTTCCCTCTACGAGCTCATGAATATAAGGTTTGGCTGAAGTATCCCCATTCAGATCCACTGCCCCTTCATTTTCATGAAGAGCCTCATCAATGACGGAATCTACCGCCTCTTTTGCAGTTACCTCGTTCATTGTCATCTGGTATAAACTTTGTAAAGCAATTTCTCTCGCAACTCTGCGCCTCATGTAACGGCCTCCTAAACTTTTCACACGCTTGCTTATAGTATACGTCAATCTTAAACCTTTCCAAACAAAAAAATCCAAGGCAAAACCAAGGATTTCAGCGGAACATTCTCCATTTTTGCGTTAAATAGTCCCAAATGTCCTGGGCAGGAAAAACAGCTTCCTTCTGATCTATCTTTTTGCCGATATAATAACCCAGGTAAGAGATAAAAGCAAATATCAGCATATCCCAAAAACCGAAAAACAAATAGACAATTCCGCACAGCAGTCCCCCTAATATGCCGACTGTCTTGCCGGGATGTTCTCGTAAGAGTTCTTTCCACATAAGCGGGTCCCCCTATTCTACCCGGCTTTTGAAGGTAGGTTGAGATTGAACGATATTTGCAATAAACACCGAGACTTTGGCCACAGGAATCCCGGTAATTTCCTCCACATGCCGCTTCACATTTGCCTGCATTTCCTCGGTCAGTGATGGTATGGGCTGATCACCATCCACAACAGCCCGCATGACAATATCGAGGCCGGCTTCGCTTACATGTACACGGGATCTTAATTCTCTGGCGCCCCGGGTACACCCCGCTGCCTTTAAGGACAGATTTTCAACGGTTTCAAGGGAAATGCGGATATCCCCGTATTCCGACCTCTGGTCAATGGAAGGGGATCTGGTATTGCCGCGTCTTATCGATATGTAAAAAAGGCGTATGCTGATCAGCATAATCACAAAGCCGACCACAATTGCAGTTGCTGCGTAGGAAGTCTCCGAATAAAGGTCCCTGAGAAAATAGGAAACCTCTTTGGCCGGAATAATTCGAAAGCCTATTGAAACGGCAATGGCCGAACCAGCTAGAATTATCAGGCTATAGATAAATAGTAAAAACCGGTCTACAACTTTAACCACGGGTAGCTTGTCCCCTTTCTGGCCAGAGTAACTAAAGTTCTTATTTCTATTGGCAAGGAAACCCCCTCACTTCTTCTTCTAGTAGGGGGTTTCTCCTTATTCCATACTATCCCGATTATTTAACCCGTTGTACTAAATGGTCATCATCCGTAGCGTTATCTGTCTTGAAGTGAACATCATGAATATGGACATTAACCTCAACAACGGAAAGCCCTGTCATCGATTCAATGGCATTCTTGATATTTTGTTGAATATTGTTAGACACTTCAGGTATCCGCTGGCCGTATTCGATCACAATGGAAACGTCGACCGCAGCTTCCTTTTGTCCCACTTCAACCTTTACACCTTTAGCCAGGTTTTTGCGTCCAAGGAATTCGGCAATCCCATTCGCGAAACCGCCGCTCATGCCGGCAACTCCTTCCACCTCTACAGTGGCCAGACCCGCAATTACCTCAATGACTTCCGGGGCAATCTGAATGGAGCCCATATCCGTTCTTTCGTAATCCGTAGAAATTGTCATGCTATGTGCACACCTCCTCTAAGTTTGCGAACAGCAAACTTGCCTTGTAAGCCAATGCCTGGTCCGCGCAGCTGGATAAGCTGTACTAATTTAATACTATACCATTTAGCCAAAAATATGACAATGAATCGAATTCTTATCAGGATTCAGGATCGTTAATGTCGTGTTCCTCCAAAAACTTGATGTCAAAGTCACCGCGGATAAAGCCGTTATGCTGTAATAATTTTTCGTGGAAAGGAATAATGGTATGCACACCATCTACTGCAAATTCATCCAATGCACGGCGCATGCGTGCGATGGCTTCATCTCTGGTAGCTCCCCATACAATGAGTTTGGCAACCATGGAATCGTAGTGGGGAGAAATGCGATAACCCGGATAAACCGCACTGTCAACGCGTACTCCCACGCCTCCCGGAGGAAGATAAAAATCGACTTTGCCTGGAGAAGGCATGAAACCGCGGTCCGGATCTTCCGCATTGATACGGCATTCAATAGACCATCCATTAATGACCACATCCTCTTGTGTAAAGGATAACGGGACACCTTCTGCAATATGAATCATTTCTTTAATTAAATCCACACCTGTGATCATCTCGGTAACCGGGTGTTCTACCTGAATGCGGGTATTCATCTCCATGAAATAAAATTGTCCGTCAGGTCCCAGCAGGAATTCAAGGGTACCTGCCCCGGAATATTGTACCGCTTTAGCGGCACGAACGGCAGCAGCTCCCATAGCTTCCCGGAGTTCAGGGCTTAATACCGGACAGGGCGCTTCCTCAATCAGTTTTTGTCTGCGGCGCTGGATGGAACAGTCCCTCTCCCCAAGATGGACTACATTGCCGTGCTTGTCTGCCAGAATCTGGATCTCAATGTGCTTCATGCCGGTTAAATACTTCTCCAGATAGACTCCGGCATTCCCGAATGCGTTCTCCGCTTCCTGCTGGGCCGTCGTGATTTGCTGAATGAGCATTTCCTCGCTCTCAGCAATGCGGATACCTCGCCCTCCGCCTCCTGCCGTAGCTTTAATTATCAACGGATAACCAATTTCCCTTCCAAGACGTATGGCTTCATCGACGCTCTCGATCAGTCCGTCAGAACCGGGAATTACCGGCACATCCGCTTCTTTCATCGTCCGCTTTGCCTCAGATTTATCCCCCATCCGGGCAATAGCCTCAGGGGAAGGGCCGATAAACGTAATATTACAGCTCTCGCAAATTTCAGCAAAATCCGCATTTTCCGAAAGAAACCCGTATCCGGGATGGATTGCATCCGTTTCGGTTAGCGTAGCTACACTCATAATATTTGTAACGTTAAGATAGCTGTCTTTGACCGGGGTTGGGCCAATGCAGTAAGCTTCGTCCGCAAGCCGCACATGCAGTGCATCCTGGTCCCCTTCGGAATAAACAGCCACCGTAGAGATACCAAGCTCCTTACAAGCTCGGATAATCCTGACTGCAATTTCTCCCCGGTTCGCCACCAATATCTTTTGAAACCTCATTGCATTCCCTCCTGAACTCACTCCGGTTTCACCAAAAACAATGGCTGCCCGTATTCTACAAGCTGGCCATTTTCTACCAGAACGTCTACAATCTCTCCTTTGACTTCAGCTTCAATTTCGTTCATCAGCTTCATCGCTTCTATGATACACACGACTGTTTTATCCCCTACTTTGGTGCCCGGTGACACGAAAGCATCTGCTCCGGGAGCTGGTGAACAATAAAAAGTGCCTACCATTGGAGATACAATCTTATGTAATTCAGTTCCAGACTGTTCGCCGCTGTCTTGCTGATCCGCAGGCTGGACAGATGCTTGATTTTGTTCCGCCGGCAATGCTGGTGCAGGAATGACAGGGTTTACGGGTTGTTGTACCGGCGAGGCAGAGACTACCACAGTTTCCGTTTTATTCGCTTTGCGGATCAGAATGCGGGAACCTTCATTCTCAATTTCCAGCTCCTGCAGGGACGTTTGATCCATCAATTTCAAAAGTTCTTTAATTTCATTTAATTTGTACATCCATGTCACTCCTTTTACATTTGTGAACCAAACTAAACAAAAAAACTTGACCCGGACGGTGCCGGATGGTTTCTTAGCACATACCTAAACTGAATGATCTAAAGCTTGTTCACGGTAACGTTATGTATTATATCACAAACGAAAGAAATGGAAAGAGCCCGAATATCTCGGGCTCTGAACGTACAGACAAAGTATGAAATGGTAAAAAGATTTTGCTTACAGTGCTGTTCATTCCAGGGAATCTGACATTAAGCCAAATCCTTTTTACTGAATGTACTGGACGACTACCTTCTCAGGTCCGATCTTAAGCTCTTTCATCATACGGTCTACAATAGAGACAGCCTGGCTTTTTTCCAGTTTATTGGCCTGGACGGTTACTTTCCATTTATTGTCTTCCTGCACTACCACCGCATTTTTAAAATCTTTGTTCAAACTATCCTCTACATTCGCTACTCTGGCAACTGTATCCTGAATTGCTTTCAGATCCTGCTCGGCTTTGCTGACTTCTTCGGGAGTTTTCTTGGAATCATTGGCAATTTCCATGAGGCGGGTAGCTTCCTTCTGCATGACTTCATTGCGTTTCATCAGCTGCTGGTCAAAAAATTCTTTGCCGGTTTTTTTCTGCTCCATTTTTTCAAGAACCTGGGCATCTGTGGAAGCTGCCTTTGAATCATCCTGCTGTTTGCCAGAAGCCGTACTATCCTTTCCTTCTGTTTTTGTATCAGACTTTCCGTCTTTTTTTCCTGCTGCATCAGTTTCACTTTTTTCCCCGTCCTTGCCGAGTTCACTCAAATCTACTTTCACCTGTGTCGGCTGTTCTTGTGCCTGCGTAACATCCTTAAGTTTGCCCACACCCTCAGTGAACAGATAGTAGGCCGATAGCAGTACCATTAAAGACAGCATCGATACCAGCCAGATTGTTTGTCTTTTTCCATTCATTCTTCGTTCCTCCTCGTATCATTTAAGATTGTTTTTTGGGCAGGATTGAGATTTTCTGAGCCGGAACATCCAGACTCCGTTCCACAGCTTCGGAGATCATCCGCTTTACAGTCATATTCTCAGCCCCTTTAGCTACAACTAAGACTCCTCGTATTTTAGGTTTGATGTACTTCAGCACTAACGGTTTCTGGTCCCCTGAGACCTGATACAGCACCACCTGCCCGTCTCTAGTAATCTCGGAAATATTCCGTGAAACCCCATTGGTGTCTTTTTCAGAAGTGGTTTGATGGGATTCTTTCGCATTTCTTTCTACGACAGTTTCTTCAGTCGATTCAATATTCACCATTACTTCGGGTTCGCCCACTCCTGCAATTTTTTTCAAAAGTTCTTTTAGACGGCTTTCAAAAGCCTCTTCATACTCCCGGAAGCCGTTTTTCTCCTTATTTTCTTTTCCGGAAAAAACCTGTTGGGAGACCTCTTCCTTGGGGGAGCCACGACCCTCGTTATAGTGACTGATGTCCTTCACATTCATAAAAGAGCTCAGAATCATCAAGGCAGCCCCCACCAGTACGGCAACGAGGATCATGAGCGTAAGATGGGATTTTTTTGTACCTTTTTCTCCTCCACCCAACCAATTGTCGAACCACTGCTTAAACTTGCCCACATGCTGTCACCTCTCTTCCCTGCGGGTCATGCCGCCTCTGTTATAATTTGCTGCCTGAACGGTGTATTTGAACATCCAAGTACGAAGGGTCGAGCTCCCATTGTTTAACTAACAGTTCCTCCACTTTTTGTTTCTGTGCCTTTTCCTCTTTTGTGAGATTTTTAACCTGAGCGGAAGCAGATTCGGAAGACTTCTGATTATCTATTTTCGTAATAGGCTCTACCGGCTTGACAGGGTCTACTGGGCGAATGACAGCAATAGCTTCTCTGTGGTCAGCCTGCTGGTTTTCCTGGTCCCTGGTGTTGGGGGGACAGTCCCAGAGATGCACCGTGACCCTACTGATCTTAGGCTGACCCGTATCGGAATAAGAAGCCTTGACACTCACCTCCTTAACTTCCCAGTCTGCTTTGTTTTGAATATCTTCCCTGAGTATCTGCGCAAGTTTCTCTTCCACCAGCTGTACCGAATCCCGCTGTCCTTGTTCCTGAAGCCTTTTTCCCTGTTGAAGCACTTCCTCCAGCGATTGGAGTTTTCCCCCTTTTCCTCCTGCAAGCTTTGCAGCTTCTTCCTGTTTTTTCTCTGCTCTTGAAAGGAGTTGGTCTACATTCCAATTCCGCTGGAGCAGCTGCATCACAGGGCTGAGCAGGGCCAGTAATATGAACAGGCTCATCACGGTCTTTACATAACGCTGAAGCTTGGTTGACGGAAGGAGCAGATCTACAAAGGTTGCTAATAAAATGATCGTGATGACCGTTTTTAGCCATCCGGAGAGCCATTCCATCTTTCGTCCCTTCCTCCCATCTCAAAGGTAGTGAACAGGTATTCTCTTCAGCGGACCATCAACGAAACGTTGCTTGCGGTAATAATGATGGTAATGGCCAAAAAGAACATCAGGCCAACTGCCGCCAGGCAGGCAAACACGTACAGCATGCTTTTGCCGATCGTTTGCAGGCATTTAATGATCGGACTCTCCCCTAGAGGCTGCATGACCGCTGCGGAGGCATTGTAGATCAGTGCCAGGGTTAAGATTTTCATAGCCGGAAAAGCACAAAGCAGAATCAGAATAACGACGCCTGCCAGGCCAATGGCATTTTTCATCAATAAGGAGGCTCCAATCACCGTTTCTGTCGCATCAGAAAACAATCTCCCTACCACCGGTATGAATGTGCCGGAAATATATTTGGCCGTGCGTATGGTTACACCGTCCGTAATGGCCCCCATGCTGCCCCTGACCGATATTACGCCGAGAAAAACAGTAATAAATATTCCAAGCAGCCCTATGCTGATATTTCTAAGCAAGTTGGCCAGCTGCGTTACCTTATACTTGTCCGTCAGCGAACTGACAATATGCAAAATGGCCGAAAAAAACAGAAGCGGAAAGATGATAAAGTACACGGCCGTACCGACCGCATGGATCATGAATACAATAAGGGGATGCATGATGGCTACTGTCGTGATATTCCCCATCGAGGCCAGTAAAGTAAGCAGAATCGGGGTGCAGGCAACCATAAAATCCATCATGGACTGAATCGCACTGCGCGCATATTCGATGGCTACTTGAAAACTGTTGATGGCTATGATCATCAGAACCAGGTAAGAGATTACGAAAGCAATCTTGCTGACGGCATTTCTTTCAAAAGAGCTTTGCAGAGTTTCCAAAATCATGCTGAACACAGTAAGAATGACTATAGAAGCAAGCAGTTTGCCGTTTACAATGATTTCATGAAAGAGGTATTTGAAAATTCCCTTGAAAATATCCGGCAGTTTTAACTGCATTCCGTTGAGCAGCATGTCACTGAAGGTAGGCGTTTTACTTTCCGGAAAGTACCCTCCGTAATCTTTCATCAGTTTGTTCCAAAATTGTTCTACCTGCTCCGTTTCCAACTGGTCCGCCTGCCCTTTTATGATAGCTTCCGCAGGTCCTGTACCCGCAGAGACTCCCCCTGCCCAGGCAAGACATAGGGCAAGCAGAAAAAGAAGAAGCATCGTTCGTTTGTAGGATGACGGCAACGACGGGTGCAGCATGTCCTCATCTCCTGGTTCTTTTGTGATTCATGCCGGAAGCAGATTCACCACGGTTTCAATAATGACAATTATAATAGGGATCGCCATAACCATAATTAGTACTTTGCCGGATAATTCAATCTTGGATGCAATGGATTCTTGTCCGGCATCCCGCACGATCTGTGCTCCAAACTCAGCGATATAGGCAATTCCGATAATTTTCAAGATCGTCTTTAAAAAAACCATATTGATGTTTGATTTTTCCGCCAAATCTTCCAAGACTTGAATAACCGCCGAGATTTTATCTATTAAAAAAAGGAATATCAGGATTCCAGTGAACGTGGCCAACAAAAAAGCGAAGATCGGCTTTTGTTCTTTCAAAATAAGGGAAAGCACCGCTGCCACAAGGCCAAGGCCGACAATTTGAATCATTTCCACGAGGCTTCACCTACTGGAACAAAAAAATGGTTTTAATTTCGCGAAACAAGTTGTCCAGCATGCTGACAACCATAAAAAGCACAACCACAAAGCCGATCAGCGTCACCCAATGAGCCATATCTTCTTTTCCCATCTGCTTGAGTACTGTATGAATCATCGCAATAATGATTCCAATACCTGCTATTTGGAATATGGCATTCACATCTACGTTCATGTAGGCACCTCACTTAATACATCAAGATAACGACTAATGCTCCCATCAGCAGACCGAGGCTTTTCCACATTTTTTCGTAGCGTTTTTGTTCATCGGCCGCCTGTTTTTCCTCGGCATGAAGCTGGGCTGCTGCCAGTTTGAGGTGCTTGACCTGATCCTCACGATCAGATAAGCCTAATGTGTATCCAAGTTGCAGCATCGCCTGAAATTCCACTGATTTCATGGAGGAATGGCCCCAATATTTGCGGAGAGTCCCTTCCCAAACTTCCCTTACTGTCCTTTCCTCCCGGGCCAGCGAACCTCCGAGTTCAGCAAACATTGATGAAAGAGGCTCGTTTATCTGCATACTGACGGAGAGGAGAGCTTCCGGCAGGGGGGTATACCCGTAAACGATCTCGGTCTCAAGCCGCTGCAAAGCCTGATGAAGCTGGCGAATTTGTTTTGGTCTTCTGGCATAGTGCATAGCTTGAACAAATCCGTAAAGCGTACCAGCACCCAGTACAAGCACAGCACCGAGCATTTTAACCATCCGGTTTCCACCTCCAGGTTAAGGGGGTGGATACAGCAGGAAGGGATACCGGCTGTCCCATCTTGTCCAGTACTTCAAAGGAGGGGGATTCCCCCTTCCGCTTGCTTAGAATCACATACCTTCCAAAAACCTGTTCTTCTATAAGCTGGCGGATCACAGGGCGGTGAAGCACATCTTCACGGTTTTTCCCGTGGACCGTTGCAATTACCCGGATACCGGCACGGAGTGATTCGTGAATGGCAGAAGTATCTTCAGAACGTCCGATCTCGTCCACAATTACAACATCCGGGGACATGGAGCGGATCATCATCATCATTCCTTCCGCCTTAGGACATCCGTCAAGCACATCTGTTCTCGGGCCGAGATCGAACTTCGGCACTCCTTTTATACAGGCAGCAAGCTCTGATCTTTCATCAATAATGCCGACTTTGCAGCTCCATGCCTTTCCGCCGCCTGCCCCCGTCCCCCATCCATAACTGAGCAGCCGGGCCAAATCACGGATCAGTGTTGTCTTCCCTTGCTGCGGAGGAGAAATGACAAGTGTTTGATGGACGGATCTCGATTCCGGGTCTAGCAAAAAAGGAAGTACCGGCACTCCCACACCCTGCACTTCTCTGGCTACCCTGACATTAAAGGAGCTGACATCCCGCAGATGCTTGACCTCCCCGTGTTCCAGTACAACACGGCCGGCCAGCCCCACCCTATGCCCTCCGGGGATTGTAATATAGCCGCGCTTGAGCTCTTCCTCGAAGGAATAAAGAGAATGTCTGGTCAGCAGCTCCAGAAAAGCCGAGCATACTTCCCTTGTAGGACGGTAGGCCTCGTCCGGCTGGGTCAACAGGCGCACATCCTCACTGATAAACAGGCTTTTACCTCCTGTTCCAATTTCCAGAGGTCTTCCTTCCCTTATGCGGATCTCTTCCAATTCTTCTGCTATTTTTTTAGGTAGATTTCCAATAATCGTTTTAACGGGATGTGGCAAAAATAGAAGAATAGTTCGCAGCATCACGGGCCCTCCATGGTTGTCCTGTCTTTTACCACATATCTATGCTTACTAGAGGAAAATATGCCTGCTTATATGCCTGAAGCAGAAAGGACGCTGCCCTCCTGTTCAGAACTACACTGCGCAGGATTTCTTCTCTATTTTTTCAGGATACCGATGAAGATGCAGCTGACGCCGACCAGCACCCACAGCATTTTGGAAAATGATAGTTTTTCCGCCACTCCTACTAATCCTATAGTAGTAGTCATCAGCAAAATTAGCGGACCTACCAAAGCAAGGCCGGAATTTACAAGCAGCGCCTTTTCGATTTGACCCGCTTTCAGAATCAGAATGGCTGCCAGTATTTCGATGCTTCCCGAAAACAGCCGCAGCATTCCCATGCTCAGCACTATTTTGCTTACCATGCGTCTATCTTCCTTTCTTGAGAAGCCACAGGTATGGCGTTCATTATTTTCCTCTCTCCTTACCTTATGCCGGCTTGTCTCAGTTTAGGCATAACTTCCGCACCTACCTAAAACAAGATGCATATGATGCACAAAAGACGGAATGACTAAAACAGGTGGTGCTAAAGCTCATGAATAACCCGACCACAGAGGTATTTTGGGAGGATAAAATAATGGATCCGACCGGCAGAAGAGAAAACAAGCCAAGACAGCGCGGCAGAACCATGATCATTGACAAAGGGCTTGGCCTGCGTGCTTTTGAGGATTTGCTTGAGACTGCAGGAGAGTACATTGATATGATCAAACTCGGATTTGGAACTGCCGCCCTCTACCCGCGCGAAGTTTTGCAGAAAAAAATCCATTTAGCCCAATCAGCGAATACCTGTATTTTCCCGGGGGTACGTATTTGGAGAGAGCGGTTCATCAGCAAATGGCTGATTCCTTTTTGAAAACGGCGTCAGAACTTGGATTTACGGGAATCGAAGTATCAGACGGAACGACTACATTAAGCCGCAGCCGCCGCAGTGAACTCATCATCCAGGGGCTGGATTATGGTTTTTCCGTATTTACAGAATATGGAAAAAAGGGCTGGGGATCTTCAATCCAACTGGAGGAGCTAATCGAAACTGTGATGATTGATATGGAGATGGGAGCTGAACTGGTCACGATTGAAGCAAGGGAGTCAGGAGTGGGAGTCGGTATATTTGATGAAAAGGGAATCTGTAAAGACAATGAGCTGGAACAAGTTCTGGCTGCCCTGCCCCGCTCTGACATTCTGCTTTGGGAGGCGCCGCAAAAAGATCAGCAGGTTCACCTTCTCAAAATGCTCGGACCGGATATTCATCTTGGCAATATCCCACCTCAAGAAGTCATTCCCTTGGAAACACTCAGAAGGGGATTGCGTTCGGATACATTCTTTCAGGCTGAAATCTGGCGGGCCATCGAAGGAAGCGTGGTTCATGAAAATTGAGACGATTGCCAGCTTAAATGAAGTAGGTGTACAAGATCTGGCGGGCAAGACGGTAATTGTCATAGATGTACTTAGGGCAAGCAGCTGCATCGTAACTGCTTTGGCAGGAGGATGCAGGGAAGTTGTACCTGTGGAAACGGTAGGGCAGGCCAAACAGGCTTTTGAAGAAGGGAGCCTTCTAGGCGGGGAACGTTCTTGCAGAAAAATTCCCGGCTTTGACCTGGGTAACTCTCCTCTGGAATATTTAAAAGAAACGGTGAAAGACAAAAGGATTATCATGACCACTACAAACGGAACAAAGGCTGTTCAAAAAGCGCTTAAGGCTGAAAACGTATTGATCGGCTCCATGCTAAATGGAACGGCCTGTATCCGTGCTGCCCTGCAACTTAAAAAAGACATTGTACTGATTTGTGCCGGTACCCAACATGTGTTTTCTTTGGAAGATGGGCTTTGTGCAGGCTTTCTGCTTGACGAAGCCGATAAGATAGAAGGGGCCCGGCAGATGGAAATAGACGATCTGGGGCTCGCCCTTCTTTATGGATATAAGCAGGCAAAATCGGATCTGACGCAGGCTTTTCACCGCTGTGCAAACGGCCGTCGGCTGCACAAGCTCGGTTTCCGGCAAGATGTCTTTTTTTGCTGCCAGCAAAACTTATATTTAACGGTTCCTATTTGGAGAGAAGGAAGACTGATAGAACTGCTCTCATGAAGCTCCGTTCTAAAACCTTTGTCCTCTCATACACTGAAAGTAAGACTAAGTGAGACAAGGGGTTTTTCCATGAATGGAGAGGTACTGCTCGTTATTCTGATTATTGTAGGATTAATAGGTCGTTCTCCTATCATCACAACGGCTGCTTGCGTGCTGCTCATTGTAAAACTGATCAGTCTGGACCGCTTTCTCCCTACTATTGAACGGAGAGGGCTGGAAATCGGCCTATTGTTTCTTACCATGGGCGTTCTCGTCCCTTTTGCGTCCGAGCACATTTCTTTCAAAGATGTCGCCTCTGTATTCACTACATGGCCCGGAATTCTCGCTTTATTCGGAGGGGCCTTAGCTACGTATATGAACGGAAAAGGGCTGGAACTACTAAAACTAGACCCGCAGCTGATTGTAGGCCTAGTTATTGGTTCCATCTTCGGTATCGTATTTATGAAAGGCATTCCCGTGGGGCCGCTGATGGCAGCGGGTATCACGGCTTTTTTACTGAAACTCTTCTTTTTTATCGGAGATAAAATCAAATGAACAAGTCCGGTTCTATCTTCTTTCTTTAGGTCCTCCTATGAAAGCCTGTTCTTTCGTATCCAGTCCGTATGCGGTATGGAGAGCCTGAACAGCTTCTGTTAAATGACTGGCCGCGATCACACAGGATATCTTGATCTCGGAAGTAGAGACCATATTGATGCTGATTCCCAGTTTGGACAACTCTTCAAACATCGTTGCGGCCACACCCGGTGTACTGACCATACCTGCCCCGACAATCGAGACTTTAACGAGATTATCTTCGGAGGTAGTTTCACGGAAACCGATTTCATCCTGTATCTTCTCCAGAACCCCAAGTGCCCGCTCCCGATCATCTAAGGAAACACTGAAGGAAAAATCAGCCAGGCCGTTCATGACCCCGCTTTGTACGATAATATCGACATCAATCTGAGCCTCCGCCAAGGATGTAAACACTTTAGCAAGTTGACCCGGCTTCTCAGGCACCCCAGAATGCTTATTCGTGCCACATTTTTATTATAAGCGATGCCACGTACTAAATTCCCTTGTTCCATTACTGCTTCCTCCTTGACAAATGTTCCTTCGTTATTAGTAAAGCTAGACCGAACAACGAGGGGCACGTTGTAATTTTTAGCATATTCCACGGCTCTCGGATGCAGAACCGCTGCTCCAAGATTAGCCAGTTCGAGCATTTCGTCGTACGAAATTTCCTTAAGTTTTCTGGCTACCTTGACTACACGTGGATCAGTCGAATAAACTCCGTCCACATCTGTATAAATTTCACACAAGTCCGCTTGTATGGCCGCAGCTAATGCAACAGCCGTCGTATCTGAGCCTCCCCGGCCCAATGTGGTTATATTCCCTTCGTCCGAAATTCCCTGAAAACCCGCCACGATAACAATTTTCTCCAAACGGACGGCTTCCAGTATCCGTTCCGGTTTAATATCCGTGATTCTGGCTTTTCCATGCTTATCATCCGTATGCATGCCGGCCTGCCAACCTGTCAGTGAAAGGGCCGGTTGCCCAAGACTATGTATAGCCATTGATAGAAGGGCAACCGACATCTGCTCACCTGTGGCAAGAAGCATATCCATCTCCCTTTCAGACGGCTGCCCGCCTGAAACTTGCCGGGATAAATCAATCAGGTCATCTGTTGTATCCCCCATGGCCGATACTACAATTACACATTGGTGGCCCTGCTTCCTTCTCTCTGCGATCCGTCCGGCCGCACGCTTCATGCGTTCCGCGTTGCCGACAGAGCTCCCTCCGAATTTCATGACGATCAAAGACAATGCTGCTCACTCCCCACACTTACTATTAAATATCTAGAAATAATTGTAGATCATTATAGCATAAACCCAGTCCGTTGTATTCAATTAGCAAAGGGGCGGCGTCTTTCGTTCATACAGGAATAAAAACAGCCCTCCGGCACCTGGTAAGGCGAAAACAGAGGGCGTTTATAAAGTCGAATCAATTTCATTGTATTATGAAATTGATTCAGTCTAGCAATTACATTATTTAATTGAAATTGATGCGAAGTTAAAATTTGCGCAGGTTATACTTATGCGCGGGAGATATATTTCCCTTCGCGGGTATCAATAAGCAGTACATCATCCTCATTGATAAACAAAGGGACCTGCACATTAAGGCCGGTTTCCAGCTTAGCGTTCTTGGTAGCACCTGTTGCCGTATTTCCTTTGATTCCCGGCTCGGTTTCCGTTACTTTCAGCTCAACGCTGTTTGGCAGGTTGATACCGAGAATTTCCCCTTGATAGCTCATGATATTGATAATCATGTTTTCCTTCAGGAACTTTAATTCCCATTCAATCTGGCTCTCGTCCAGAGAAATCTGATCGTAAGTTTCCATATCCATAAAGGTATGTTCCTTACCGCTTGCATACAGATACTGCATCTCGCGGTTTTCGATATGAGCACGACCTACGTTTTCACCTGCACGGAATGTTTTCTCCACGGTATTGCCGTTGCGGAGGTTTTTCAGCTTGGAACGGACAAATGCGGCTCCTTTTCCTGGTTTTACGTGCTGGAAGTCAAGAACGGTAAACAAGTCACCGTCTACTTCAATGGTCAATCCTGTTTTAAAATCGTTAACTGAAATCACGCTGATTTTCCCTCCTGAATCTTGTAAAGATCCTTGCTGCAAGCAAGTGATTAAGATAAGATGAGCAGTTCTTTGGTAGAACTGGTCAGAATATGGATGCCGTTCTCAACAAGTACAATGTCATCTTCAATTCTAACTCCCCGAATCCCGGGATATAAATTCCCGGTTCGACGGTGACCGCCATGCCGGGGACCAGAATCGTCTGGTCACGAGGAGAAACTCTCGGCTGCTCGTGAACTTCCATACCAAGACCGTGTCCGGTACTGTGACCGAATTGTCCCCCATACCCATGTTCAGTGATGATGTCCCGGCAAAGGGCATCGCCTTCATGTCCCGTCATTCCCGGGCGTAATCCCTTCAGGCAGTTCAACTGAGCTTTCAGGACAATATCATAGATTTCCTTATGTTTGTCCGAAGGATTCTTTCCGACAAAAACCGTCCGGGTAATATCGGAGCAGTAACCATTATAGTATGCACCGAAATCGAGTGTAACAAATTCGTTCTCTTGAATTAGCTTGCCGCTTGCCACTCCATGAGGAAGGGCAGAGCGTACGCCGGAAGCTACGATTGTATCGAAGGATGTGGATGTACCCCCATTGCGGCGGATAAACATTTCAATTTCAAGAGCGATTGCATTCTCAGATACTCCCGGCTTAATCAGGCCCAGAACATGGGAAAAAGTCTGGTCGGCAAGTTCGGCTGCTTCCTTCATGATAGACAGCTCGCCCGCATCCTTGATCATGCGGATTTGTTCGATCACGTTATCCGTCGGTACAAATTGCACCCCTTGCAAATCGTCAGTATAGCCGGAATAACTGCCATAAGTCAAGTCATTTTGTTCAAAACCGAGCACATCCAGCTTCTCTTCCTGAAGCAGTTCAAGGACCGATTGTATGACTCTGGGTTTATGCTCAATGACTTCATAATCTTTGGCCTGTTCTACCGCCTGGGTCATGTACCGGAAATCGGTGAATAAAACGGTTCTTTCTTGGGTAATCAATACATAACCCGAGCTGCCTGTAAACCCTGTCATATACATGCGGTTATAAGCGTTGGTGATGAACATGGCCGGTAAATCCGCTTCTTTCATTACGCGGCGCAGTCGTTCGACCCGCTGTGCTTGCATCAATCATTTCCCTCCTCTTGTTCCATGAGATAATTATGTAAGGCGATCAGTCCGAGCTCATAGCTAAAAGCCCCGAATCCGGATATCTGTCCGACCACAACAGGAGCAGTGACTGAATGATGGCGGAATTCCTCCCGCTTGTAAATGTTGGACAAATGTACTTCCACTACCGGCAATTGGATCGTCGCCAAAGCATCCCTTATCGCATAACTGTAATGGGTAAACGCTCCCGGATTCAGCAATATACCATCTGCTTCCCCGTAAGACTGCTGGATCCTGTCTATAATTTCCCCTTCATGATTGGATTGAAAGCAGTCAACTTCCATTCCAAGCTCAGATGCTAATGTATTCAACTGCTCTTCAATATCTTTCAGTGTGGTCCTTCCATAAATATCAGGTTCCCGTACTCCCAGCATATTTAGATTAGGGCCGCTAATCACTATGATCTTGCGCATGAAGGTACCTCCTGCATCCTTCGATTACTTTGCCTGTCGCGCAGGCCATTAGAAGCTCCGCCCTTCATTGACTAAAGGCAAACTTAATGCTTCATACCCTTGACATTTTACCATAACTCACTTTGAAAGTGTATACGCTGGACCAGTCTGCTTTAATTCGTAGTGCTTTTTCTCTCAGTACCCGTCTCTTCAGTAAATTCAAATGCTGTGGAGAAGCCGATGAATAGTCCCCATAATAAAAACAGACAAAAATCAGCTATGATAGTATCCCAGCCAATCCGGGTAACAGGTGCAAACATTCCGGTACCGGGCCCGACTATATAATATAGGACCATCCACCATCCAATTCCGTATAAAATACCGGGAACCGGCCCCTTCAATTTTCCGAGAAGCAACATGTAAACAAATGATCCTAGAATGGAAAACAGGATAAAGTAAATCCAGCCGACCAGGATTCCTCCTCCGGTTAGCAAAAAGTCATGTTTATAGAAAGGCTCGACCAAAAAGCCCGGGATAACAGTGGTGAAACGGAAGTAATAAGCTGCTATTTTAACAAAGCCCCATATGACTCCAGCAAAAAAACCTATATATAAAGCAAAAAACCAGGGATTCGTATATTTTTTGCCTTCACCATTTTTTTCGCTATGAAAAGATGTTTTGTCCGGACAGGACGCATCGTTTTGTTTATTCCGGGAATTTGTCTGATCCACCTGCGAAAACCTCCCTCTTTTTCCTTTGATTTTTCCTGCAAAATATCATGTATCTTAAGCCTTAGTATATACAGATTGTTTGTTCGTAACCCGGGTAGCTTTCTCGCACCAGTTTAGGTAAAATAAGAACAAAAGGAATATCCCATCTTCGAAGCAGAATCGCTTGATGTTCATTCCATAAAGAGGTGAAATTTAATTTGTCCGAACAACCTATTCAATCTGTTTATGGTGGGCAAGCTGTCATTGAAGGCGTAATGTTCGCCGGACAAAAAGTCCATGTGACAGCCGTTCGTAAAAAAGATCATTCCATTGAGTTCCTGGAAGTGCCCAAGAAGGAGATACCGTGGGTAAATAAACTAAAAAAGATTCCATTCCTCCGCGGGATTGTTGCCATTGTAGAATCCAGTGCAAAAGGGGCCCAGCATTTGAATTTTGCCGCTGAATCGTATGCGGATGAGGAGGAAAAGGAAAAAAAAGAACCCGGTTTCTGGGGAAATTTCTCGCTAATTCTTGGTATGGCTGTAATCGGGGTATTGTCTTTTCTCGTAGGAAAGGTTGTAATGTCGGCTGTTCCGGCTATGATTGAGCAGATTCTGTTCAAAAACTTGTTCAGTAATCAGATTCTTCATAACCTGATTGAAGGAGTAATTAAAATCATCCTCCTTCTAAGCTACATTTATTTCCTCTCTCTGACCCCTATGATCAAGCGTTTGTTTCAATATCATGGGGCTGAACACAAAGTGATCAGCGCTTATGAAGCAGGTGTCGAACTGACGGTATCTAATGTACAGAAATTCAACACACTGCACTATCGCTGCGGCAGCAGCTTCATCGTCTTTACGGTTATGGTGGGAGTCATCATCTATTCCTTCTTCCCGTATAGTGGAATGGTAGAGCGGATTATCCAGCGGATTGTCCTAATCCCTGTTGTAATTGGCGTCTCTTATGAAGTACTGCGCTTGACCAATTCTCTTCGCGATGTGCCGGTTCTCAGATATCTTGGATATCCCGGCCTTTGGCTGCAAAAACTAACGACGAAGGAACCGACTGATGAACAGGTCGAAGTGTCGATTGCTTCATTCAACCGGATGCGTGAAGCGGATCGCCGCTTAACGAAAGGGATGATTGTATGAGTATGTATAAGCGCCGTTTTTCTGTTTTTGAAATCATTGTTTTTGCTCTTCTAATCATTGGATTGCTGTTTAGTCTTAAAGATTTTTGGCTCCCCATTCTTGTTTTTGGTGTCCTTATTGCGCTTTATAAATTTCCGCCAAACACATGGAAGCTGCCGAATTTCTCAGCCAAATCCAAATCAAAGGGGCCTCGAAGAAAAAACGCTAAGTTCCGCGTTATCGAAGGCAGTAAGCCGGATGATGACGTCCCCAAATACCACTGATTTAAAATACCCGTTACTGGTACGTTATCCGGTATCCCTAAAACAGCGATGCTTAAAAGCATCGCTGTTTTTCCTATTATTTATTTGAGTTTACGCAATACATGCTTTTCATATTCATTCTCATAGTTTTGGTCAGACCAGTTTCTGAAAAAGGACTGAGAGGCTTGATAGCCGGTTTTATATAAAGCTTCGCTTTTTTCCTGAGAGATCGAAAATTCCGTTGCTCCAACTCCCATCGCCGGTATTTTGATTGTACGGAAGCGGTTATGTTCCTCAATATAACGTTCGTCATGGGCATCCATCATGGTTGAAAATAAGGCTTGGAACATGGATATGGGTCCTGAAATTTTATGAACCTGATTGGGGATTCTTCCTACCAGACTGAACCCGATTGTAGGTTGAGGGTTGGTTGTACTCCGTTCCTCATCAAAAAGCCATAAAGGAAAATTACTTAAAACTCCTCCATCCACGATATGAACGAATTGTTCACTAAGCGGCAGTTTAGAACCGATTTTTGATGATTTACGGATAAGAACGGGATCCAAAAAATAAGGGATGGATGTACTCATACGCACAGCTTTGGATATGGGGAATTTTTTCGGGTCCAGGCCATATTGCCGCACATCGTCCGGCAATACAAGGAGTTTCCCTTGGGAAATATCGGATGCGATAATTCTCAGCTGGTTTCGTTTCAAGTCACCGAATGTACGGATGTTTTTGGCTGCAAGCTTCCTGTGTACCCAGTCCTCCAGCATTTCTCCGGAATACAAGCCCTTCTTCAGAAGCAAGCGGAAAGCCGGGCCTATAATCTTGACATTAAAGACAGGAGCTCGTTTCAGGAAGGAACGAAAAGGGGATTCGAGGATAAGTTGTTTCATTTCCGAGCCTGTATAGCCCGCTGCTAAAAAAGAAGCCACAATGGAACCGCTTGAAGTACCGGCCACCTGATGGAAGGTTATGCCTTTGTCCATAACCGCGCTGACGGCACCTGCGAGAGCAATTCCCTTCACGCCCCCTCCTTCAAATACACCGTTGATTTTCATAGGGCTTCACTCTCCCTTTGTTTCACTCAGCCTGCATTGAGTCTCATCCATAGAAAAAGACATCTACATCCTCCCTTACCATTAAATAACAATTGATAGTTTAGTTACATTATAGCAAAAAAAGGCACCCGGAGGGAGCCTTTTTTCAAAAGATAAAACATTTGAATCAATTTCATCATGTTATTTTGTGAAATTGAATTCAGTTTGCATTATTCGAGTAAATTAGGATATGCAAATTCAAAATAAAAGAACTGTTTCCTTATATACTTTCTACATCCATCTCCTTGCGGAGATTAAGCAGTTCTTCCGAATACTTCGGATTTCTCCTGAACCACTCAACAAGCGTTTCTATGCAGGTAATGGAATCCCAACTGAGATGGTGTTCAATGCCTTCGACGTCTCTATAAATATGTTCTTCCTGGACACCAATGGCTTCGAGAAACTCCTCCAGGAGCTGATGCCGGTCCACCAGCCTTTTTCCCATCTTCTTGCCTTTGGAAGTCAATACAAGACCGCGGTATTTTTCATATACAAGGTAGTTATCTTTATCAAGCTTTTGAATCATTTTGGTAACCGAGGAGGGATGTACTTCAAGTCCTTCAGCAATATCGGAGACCCGGGCATAGCCTTTTTCATCAATAAGCTTATAAATTCTTTCCAAATAATCCTCCATGCTAGGTGTAGCCATCCGCATGTTCCCCCTGTGAAAATCAATAGAATACCTTATAGTTTAGCCCTTTATCAGTCAGAAAGCAAGCTTAGGCCGTTAGCCGCAGAGCCATTAATGAATATTATGCTTCTCAAAATTACCGCCAAGCACATCGGAGACGTGTTCAATCGTAATAAAAGCTTTACTGTCAATTTCCTGTACGATAGTCTTCAATTTGGCCAATTCAAGACGTGTGACTACACAGTAAATCATCTGGGTATCTTCCTTTAAGTATCCTCCCCTTGCATAGATGAAGGTCGTATTCCGTCCTAAACGGTCCATAATCGTTTGGGAGATTTCTTCGTATTCACTGGAAATGATCGTAACCGATCTGGATTCGTTTAACCCCTCCACTACAGCATCCATTACTTTGGAAGCAATGTAATATGTGAACATGGAATACATGGCAGAATCCCATCCAAGAACAAATCCGGCAAGTATAAAAATAAAAACGTTGATGATCATGATGATCTGTCCTACCGGAAATCTCAGTTTTTTGGAAATGAGGATAGCTACAATCTCTGTACCGTCCAAGGAACCGCCCAACTTAATTACGAGCCCCACTCCGAAACCTAGTAAAACGCCTCCGAACAAGACAGCTAAAATGGTATCGTTCGTAAAAGGCTCAACATGATGCAGCAGCGCAGTAGTAATAGACATGACAGTAATCCCGTACAAGGTAGAAAAAGCAAAAGTTTTCCCAATCTGCTTATAACCAAGAACTAAAAACGGCAAGTTGAGGAAGAAGATGAAGATACCTAAAGGAAGAGAAGTAATTTTGGAAACAACGATGGATATCCCTATTATCCCTCCGTCAATAACATCGTTAGGAACAAGGAAGATCTCAAGTGCAACCCCCATAAGGAAGGCACCTATGGTAATAAAAAGTATTTTAATTAATAAACGGATAGGACTTAGTTTTTTATGCTTTTTGGTCATCGAATTCCTTCTTTCATTATCATATGTTTCCATCCTGCAGAAAGGACTTTTCCCCTTTATTTATTTTACACTCTTTCAGGATTCTTTGCAGTTCATAATTTTTCCCTCCAATCTGAAAAGATCCGCGTGCTCCACGCAGCCAACTTTTCAAGCATGCAATTAGTTCTGGACAATGTCAAGCGCCTCCGAACCATTTTCCAGTGTTGGACGGGGAAACCAGAGGCAAAATAACGGTAGAACGTTACATCAGAATGGAGGCCTGTCCTATTATGACAACTAAAGTACAAAATAAACCCTGGCGAAGTACCGCAACATTCGTTCCTGAGCTTGTCTATTTTGAACCGGATGCTCTTTTGTATCCCAAGGGTCAAAAAATTCTTGATTGGGCCAAATCCCAAAGTCTTCCTATCCGCATGACCACTTCCCATAACCGCATAACCAATCTTCCGGGAGATACCGAACTAGAAAAATACCGGATTGCTAAACGGACGCTGGTCGTTGGAGTCCGCAAAACGCTTAAGTTTGATACTTCCAAACCTTCCGCGGAATACGCGATTCCAGTTGCTACCGGATGCATGGGACATTGCCATTATTGTTACCTGCAAACTACTCTTGGAGCTAAGCCTTACGTACGAATTTATGTAAATACGCATGATATTTTAATGGCAGCCAAACAATATATCGATGAAAGAGCACCGGAAATCACCCGTTTTGAAGCCGCTTGTACATCCGATCCTGTAGGTCTGGAGCATATCTCGGGTTCTCTCAAGGAATACATTGAATTTATGGGTAAACAGCCGCTTGGACGGCTGCGTTTTGTAACCAAATACCACCATGTTGAACCCCTGCTTGATGCCATGCATAATAAGCATACCCGATTCCGGTTTAGCGTGAACGCAGACTATGTTATCAAAAATTTTGAACCGGGAACCTCGAGATTTCACGAACGGATTGAAGCAGCGGGCAAAGTTGCTAAGGCCGGTTACCCTCTTGGATTTATTATTGCCCCTATTATATGGTATGACGGCTGGGAAGAAGGCTACGGGGAACTTCTCGAGAAAATCAAAAAAGAACTTCCTGAAGAAGCATCAGAAGATCTGACATTTGAGCTGATTCAGCACCGTTTTACCAAAACAGCCAAAAATGTAATCGAAAAAAGATATCCCAAAACAAAGCTTGAAATGGATGAGGCTAAAAGAAAATACAAATGGGGACGATGGGGCCAGGGCAAGTATGTGTACCCTGATAAACAGTCCACCGTCCTCCGCGAGTATATAACCGAACAAATCTTTGAGAAATTTCCCAAAGCAAAAATAGAATATTTTACTTAAACGAATCGAATGTAGTCAGAAATGTATTCAAAACTTAAGCCAATCGGGGGTAATGCTATTTAGCCAAATGGTGATCTTCGTCATTTGGTCCGTATAAAGCAGGATTGCGACAATAACCATCACACCCCCGCCAATTTTCATCAATAGATTGGAGTAACGGATAATCCACTTGGTCGTACCAATAAAGAAGGACAAAACAAAGAACGGGATAGCAAACCCCAAGATGTAAGCCGTAATAAGCTGCAGCCATGTGCCGGGTTCTGTTGCGGTCAAAGCCAGGATCGCAGATAAAATAGGCCCGACGCAAGGCGACCATCCCGCTGCAAATCCAATTCCTATGAGGACAGACCCCAGATAACCAGCCCTCCGGTTTATCTGAAACTTGCGCTCTTTCATTAGCCACTGGGGCTGAAAAATACCAAGCAGCATAAGCCCCATAACAAAAATGAGAATAGCTGCTATCTGCCTGAGAAGTTCCCCGTAATCAAACAGGAAGCTTCCTAGCAGTCCTGTTGTCCATCCCAAGCTGAAGAAAATGATACTAAAACCCAAAATAAAAGCAAGTGTGTGAAGCATTGTCCGGATACGTACATCCCTGTGGGAACGCCCTGACTTCAGCTCGCTTACAGAAATGCCGGTTATGTAGGATATATAGGACGGATATAGGGGCAGACAGCAGGGCGAAATAAAGGAAGCCACCCCAGCCCACAGTGCAATCCACAAATTGATGGATTCCATATCTTGACATTCTCCTCTCCTAAGCAAGTCCCCCTAGTTTACAACTTTATTCTCCGTTTTACCAATAATAATCCCATCAGGATAATAATGAGAGCTAAAACAACGGTTGCTCCGGGAGCAAAATCAAACAAAGCTGCACAGACAAGTCCTACGATGACAGATACTTCCGAAAAAAGCACAGCCAAGAACACAGAATGTTTAAAACTTTTGGCAATGATCAAGCTGCAGGCAACGGGTATAGTCAGGAGAGCCGAAACAAGGAGTGCCCCCACCAATTTGATGGCAACGGAGATTACCAGAGCCGTGAGCAGGGTAATCAGCATATTATAAAAACGGATCGGCAGTCCGCTCACATTAGCAGCTTCCTCATCAAAAAACATCAAAAACAGTTCTTTGAATAAAAGCGAGATAACAATCAGAACTAAAAGGCAAACGGCAAGTACCATCCATACATCAATTGTATCCAACGTATAGATACTGCCAAAAAAATAGCTGGTAACGTTCATATTGAAGTTTTTGCCGAGTGTAAACAAAAAGGTGGCAAGAGCAATCCCTCCTGACATGATGATGGCAATGGAAAGCTCTGCATAAGTTTTATAGGCTTTTCTCAATTTTTCAACTGCAAAAGAAGCCAAAACGGCAAACACAAGTCCTACCCCAAGGGGATAAAGATTAAGCAAAAAGCCAAGGGCAATACCCGCAATTGAAACATGAGCCAATGTATCTCCGATCATGGACAAACGCCTCAATACCAAAAAGACGCCGATTAACGGAGCAGTGAGTCCAATTAAGACTCCCCGATAAGAGCCTTTTGGAAAAAGGGTTCGGTTAATATTGAAAAAAAGTCCGTCATATGTTTCTCCTTCTTTTCTTACTTGGACGGGACTATATCCCGTGAATGCCCAATGGAGTGGGCAAAATTAACTTCGGCACAATTCTGCGGATCATGAGTATGGCGAACATGAAAATTCAATTTACCGCAGGAATGTATAGGCTTGTCGCCCAGATAAGACTTCATCATATCCATATCATGGGATACCATGATAAAAGTCATGTGATGATGATGGTGCATATGCCGGATCATTTGAAAGAAATCGGCCTGTGTTTCGGCGTCGATGCCAACTGTTGGCTCGTCTAAAATGAGCAGCTCCGGATTATTCACCAGCGCCCGGGCAAGAAAAACCCGCTGTTGCTGCCCGCCCGAAAGCTGACCGATTCTGCGGCCCGCCAAATCTTCGATTTTCATCGCCAACAAAGCGTCGTCACCTTTTTGATAATCTGACTTTGACAAGCGTTTGAACATTTTCTTATTCGTATATAACCCCGACAGAACAACCTCGCGGACAGTTGCCGGAAAAAGCGGGTTAAAGTTCGCCTTTTGCGGTACGTAGCCAATCTTTTCCCAGTCTTTAAACTTCTGGACGGGTATTCCGAATAAACGAATCTCCCCTTCATCCGGTTTAAGGAGATTCACCAGCATTTTGAGCAAAGTGGATTTCCCCGCTCCGTTGGAACCGATCAGGCCGACGAAATCCCTTTCCAGAATTTGAGCGTTCAAATGCTCGATTACGCGCTTATTTTCATAGGAAAATGATACATTTTCTATCTCCACAATGCTTCTGTGGCACTCTGCCTGAACCTGATTCATGATCTTCCTCCCTGAACAGGAAAGAGAGCGACTACATCATCGCTCTGCCCCTTTTTCGTGTAAGTTTGATAGTCCGTTCCCCTGAAGCAAGCAAACGTATTTCCGCCTTAATCAGGTTGGTAAAGTTCCCTATTTCGGCCTATTGTAAAGCTTTTACCAAGTTGGTTAAGTTGCTGTTCATAATAGAGAAATAGTCCTCTCCTGCTTTCAGCTGATCCTCTTTGAGCCCTTCAATCGGATTCAGAACCATCGTTTCAGCTCCAGTCTCCTGCGCTATCGTTTTGGCAAGCTTGTCGGAAACCAGTTCCTCAAAGAAAATATACTTGATTCCGTGCTCTTTGACGAAATCTTTCACTTTCTGTATATCTTTGGCTGTGGGTTCTGCTTCAGGAGTAAGCCCCATCACCGCTACCTGTTCCAGACCATAATCGTGACATAAATAACCAAAAGCTTGGTGAGATACTGCGATCTCCTTCTTACTTACTTTAGACAATTCGCTTTTGTACTTGGCATCCAGTTCATCCAGCTGTCTGGCGAACTCATTAAAGTTTTTTTGATATTCATCTTTATGTCCGGCATCTGCCTGTATGAGTGCTTGCTTGATATTTTCTCCCATTTGCTTGGCATAATTCGGGCTCAGCCAAGTATGCGGGTCAAACTCTGAATCGTGATGGTGATCTTTTTCTCCATGTTCATGAGATTCATGTTCTTCACCTTCGGGATGATGTCCTTCTTCATTCAAGCGAAGCAAGTTCATTCCTTTAGTCACTTCCACCGGAGTTGTCTTGGCATCTTTATCCAGACTGTTCAGAAAAGTTTCCACCCAGCCTTCAAAACCGGCACCTTGATACAGAAATACATTTGAATTTTTCGCATTCATCATATCCCGGCCCTTCGGTGTCCAGTCGTGCGGTTCTACTCCGGCAGGTACCAAATTAATGACATTTACATAATCTCCACCAATTTTTTTGGCAAAATCATAAAGCGGATAAGCAGTTGTGGTTACATTTATTTTATCTTGACTTAAGCCGGATTTATCAGTAGAGCATCCTCCTAATACCAGCAATACAGCAATCATCAAGCAACCCCATACAAAAATACGTTTCGTCACCTCTTTGTTCCTCCCCTATGTGTAAATCGTAATGATTTTATTTACACACCTGATTATAAGGGGCATTCTAACACCTGTCAATACTAATCATAATAATTACGATTAATTCCTGCATGAGGAAACCACCCGGTTTTAACCGGGCGGTTTATTCTGCAAAAAAAGGATTACTTTACTCTGGCGCCATTTGGCATGCTATCCGGAACCGTAGCGAGAGTCAGTTTGTCCCCGTCGGATGCTGCCAATATCATGCCCTGAGATACGACGCCGCGGAGTTTGACCGGTTTCAGGTTTGTTACACAGATGACTTTTTGGCCTACAAGTTCTTCCGGTGTATAGTGCATGGCAATGCCGGATACTACCTGGCGCTGCTCATATCCAAGATCCAATTGAAGCTGCAGCAATTTGTCAGCGCCTTTCACTTTTTCTGCTGCCGTTACTTGAGCAACTCTGAGCTCAACTTTGGCAAAATCTTCAATCCCGATCTTTTCTATGTTTCCGGAAGCCTCCGTTTTCCCGCTAGAATTCGGCTGTGCTTCAGGCTGGGCGGATAGGGCAGCTGTTCCTCCTTGCATGGCTCCGGCTATATAGGCAACTTCCTTCTCCACTTCCAGACGAGGAAACATCGGGTCAGTTTTCTTCACTTGAGTACCTGCCGGGAGTTTTCCAAATGTGTATATGCTATCCCATGTTGTCATTTCGCCTTCCCGAATGCCCAAAGAACTCCACATTTTTGCAGGTGTTTGTGTGACGAACGGTTGAAGAAGAATGGAAATGATCCGCTGTATCTCTGCTAAAACATACATCACAGACCCCAATGTTTCCGTCTTTCCTTCTTTGGCCAGCACCCATGGCTGAGTTTCATCAATATATTTATTCGCCCTTCCAATCAGCGTCCATAAGGCGGACAAAGCAACCGAGAATTCCAAATTCTCCATGGCTTCTTCGTATTTTGAAATAGATCCTTCCATCGTTTTCAAAAGGTCGGCATCGTATTCGGTTGCCCCAGGCACGTATACCTGCAGTTTTCCGTCAAAGTATTTCATCATCATGACAACCGTTCGATTCAAGAGGTTACCCAAGTCATTGGCCAGGTCATGATTGATTCTCTCCACAAAACTTTCCGGTGTAAACTGGCCATCAGCCCCAAAAGGTACTTCCCTTAAGAGAAAATACCTAAGAGCGTCCAGTCCATAACGGTCAATCAGCGTGACCGGATCTACCACATTACCTTTTGATTTGGACATTTTACCATCTTTCATCAGCAGCCATCCGTGACCGAATACTTTTTTCGGCAGAGGCAGACCCATAGCCATCAGCATGATTGGCCAGTAGATAGTGTGAAAACGGATAATTTCTTTTCCGACCAAATGAACATCGGCTGGCCAGTACTTATCAAATTTGCTTGAGTCTTTGGTACCGTAACCAAGAGCACTGATATAGTTGGATAAGGCATCGATCCATACATAGATTACATGCTTCGGATCATTCGGCACCTTTACCCCCCAATCGAATGTAGCCCTCGACACGGCCAAGTCCTCAAGACCCGGTTTGATGAAATTATTGATCATCTCGTTCTTGCGGGATTCAGGTTGGATAAAATCCGGATTTTCCTCGTAATATTGAAGCAGACGATCCGCATATTTGCTCATCCGGAAGAAATAGCTTTCCTCTTTCATTTTCTCTACAGGACCGCCGCAATCCGGACACTTTCCGTCCGCCAGCTTATTCTCGGGAAAGAACGACTCACAAGAAGTACAGTACCATCCCTCGTACTCCCCAAGATAAATATCCCCCTGCTCCATTAACCTCGCAAAAATAACGGAAACGGACTCTTTATGGCGGTCTTCCGTAGTCCGGATAAAATCATCATAAGAAATATCCATCTTTCCCCATAATTCCTTGATTCCTGCGACAATGTTATCTACGAATGCTTGGGGAGTCATCCCTTTTTCCTTGGCTTTCCGTTCAATCTTTTGGCCATGCTCATCGGTCCCGGTCAGATACATCACATCATACCCGCGAAGACGCTTATAACGGGCCAGGGCATCCCCGGCTACTGTTGTATATGCATGACCAATATGCAGTTTATCACTCGGATAATAGATTGGTGTCGTCAGATAAAAGGTTTTTTTGGCTTCAGCCATGTACATCTTCCTCCTAAAAAATTTTTTTCGAAAAAAATAAAAAACTCCCGTCCGTCTTGGGACGAGAGCATTTCTCACGTGGTACCACCCAGATTCCCCTGTCTCTTGCGAGAACAGGGCTCACTAAGTCCGCTTGCCGGACTCATCCATTAACGCTGGAACACGATACCCCCTTACTAATGAATTAGAAACACCAGCTCGAAGGCATGCTCTCCAGGACCATATTCCAGGTTTCATCCTATACCGGCTTTCACCTTCCCCGGCTCTCTGTCATAGTCCTCCGCCTGTACTCATCCGTTCATCGAAATATCCGTATTCACTTCTTTAAATCAAAATATAGCGAAATCACCGCTTTACTGTCAAGTTTGTTTGCTGCCTGAATGTTTTTTCCTGGTTGAAGGAGAAACATGATCAACTCCTCCAGGATGAAATGGATGGCATTTGCAAATCCTTTTCAAGGCCAGCCAGCTGCCGTAAGCCGCCCCATGCTCTTCAATGGCTTCCAGTGCATAAATGGAGCAGGACGGATAAAACCGGCAGGTCGGAGGTTTCAGTGGAGATATCCATTTGCGGTAAAAACGGATAGGGGCCTGTACCATTTTCTTCATCATAAAGATTGACAATCCTTGCAGTATCCGTAAATTTCAAATTTATGCTTAACAGGCTTAAAATCTTCCGGCAATCCGGGTACACCGTCCATCGGGCAGAATAAAAACGGAATGGTCTTCTCGCATTGGAGGCAGATCAAATGATGATGGTGGTCATGCTCTTTACAGCGGGCCCGGAATTTAACCCCTTCCTCAAAGACGAATTGCTCCAAAATCCCCATTTCGTGCAGGATGCGAAGATTCCGGTAGACTGTATCAAAACTTAACCCCGGATATGTTTTACCCATTTTGTCATAGACATCTTTGGCTGTCAGATATCCCTCAGTCTGGGAGAATAAATCAGCAAGAAAACGGCGTTGTTCGGTAATCCGCATGCCTTGCCCGGCCATAGCCTGAATAATTTCTTCAGCTTTCACAAGTGTTCCCTCCATATAATGCGGGCTATACCTCTATATTGCCTCAATTTGGAGATAGCGTCAACTTGCCCTGCCCCGCATGACCTAAACCTCCTGCTGAAAGGGCAATCCTCCAGCTGAATAGCATGAAGCTGTCTCATTCTCTCTGCCAAAAGGCGGACAATCTGTGGATCCGATGCATATTTCAATGTACAACTTCTCATAATGAGAATACATTAGCCTAAAAAAAGGTGATCTTATGGTTTCTATTTTCGATTGGCTCAAGGGGAAGAAGGCGTACGAACCGCAAAGACAGCAGGAGTTCAAAATTACCCCTTCAATCACTTCAAACACAAAGCATTTGTCTGAACTTTTCGAAGGCATCCCGGAATTTGTCTGTAAAGAACTCGTGCTCAAAAACAAAAATAAAGCCGCAATTGCTTATATCGACGGGTTGATCGATAAAGTTATTATCAACCGGGACATTATACGCCCCCTTCTATATGAAGAGTGGGATGACCAGCATTTGTTCGAATCTGCCGTTTCCATGGGGACTGTGAAAAAAAACAGAAACTGGAGAGAGATAGAACAGGCTATTCTTTCCGGGAAGACCGTGTTATTTGTAGATGGAATCTCCTATGTATTAGTACTGGAGACGCAAGGCTGGCCTCAAAGGTCGATAAATGAGCCGCAGGTTGAAACTAGCATTAAAAGTGCCCACCAGGGCTTTACGGAAACAGCCAATCAAAACATTGCCATGATCCGCAGGTACATTCCCAGCACAGAATTAAAGGTAAAAACATGCACTGTAGGAAAGCGGGGGCAAGTAAGTATCTCTATCCTTTATATAGCCGATGTAGTAAATAAGAATGCTCTTCAGGAAGTAGAAAAAAGGGTTAAGAAAATTAATGTCGATACAATCCTAAATACCGGCGAGCTGGAAGGTTTTATAGAGGACGATCCGTATACACCGTTTCCCCAGTTATCCATGACCGAGCGGCCCGATACGGCCGCTTCCCATTTACTGCAGGGAAAGGTGGCCATTATCGTTGACCGCTCACCTGGTGTATTGGTCGGCCCCATGACGTTTACCTCATTTTTCCAGACTACTGATGATTACAGCATACGCTGGCTTGTCTCTTCTTTCGTTCGTATGCTCAGGTTTGTAGGAGCTATTATTGCTATATTTGCCCCGGCTTTATATATCGCTCTGATTTCTTTTCATTATGAAGTGATTCCACTCCGGTTGCTTCTATCCATAGCGGAATCCAGGGAGCGGGTTCCCCTGCCTCCTTTGATTGAGGCTCTGATTATGGAGCTTGTTCTCGAAATGCTCCGTGAAGCCGGAATCCGGTTGCCTTCTCCAATTGGGCAGACGATAGGCGTTGTCGGAGGTATTGTCATCGGTCAGGCAGCGGTGCAAGCCGGAATAGTCAGCAACATTATGGTGATTGTCGTTGCGATGACGGCTATATCCTCTTTTATTTTGCCAAATTTAGAACTTGGCGCGGGAATCCGGCTTATCCGTTTTCCTCTAATGCTGTTGGCTTCTGCTTTCGGGATGGTTGGGATTGTTGCAGGCATTATGACCCTGGTGATCCACCTGCTGGCCCTGGAATCTTTAGGTATGCCTTACAGTGCCCCTATTTCACCGTTACGGTTAAGCGATATGAAGGACACTTTTGTCCGGCTGCCTGTATGGCTGCAGAAAAAAAGGCCGGAATCTGTCGGGCCTCAACAATTGAAAAAACAGGATATGAAAATCCGAAGAGAGGAAGAAGCGGAATGAGCATTCCAAATAAATCAGAGTTATCTCTGATGCAATTCATATTACTGATACACGGCATTGAAGTTGGTTTAGCTACCCTTCCTCTTCCTAGCCAGCTTGCCCAATATGCCGGGACAGACGGCTGGATTTCCCTGATTCTAGGCTGGTTTCTTGTTACGATTATAAGTATATGCATCGTCAGGATTATGGCACAGCATCCCGGTGAGCATTTCAAGAACATTTTAATCCTGTATTTGGGAAAATGGGTCGGTACGGTCCTTTTTATTCTATGGATGATATATGTCCTGTTAGGTGCCCTTGCAATTCTGCTCAAGTCAGTGAATATTATCCAGGTATGGGTTTTGCCGAGAACACCAATCTTCCTTATTCTCACCCTGTTCATGTTCAATACATTTCTGCTTCTTCGCGGAGATATTCGCCTGCTGGGACGTTATGCCGTGTTCGTCTTTTTCTTCACTCTCGTAATGCCCATACTACTGCTAATTCCACTAAAAGACGGCAATGTCTTGTTCCTGCTCCCTGTCCTTAAAGAAGGGTGGTGGCCGATAATGAAGGCTGTAAAAACAAGCGTTTTCGCTTTTCTCGGGTTTGAAATCACGTTTCTTGTCTACCCTTATCTAAAAAATAAAAAAGACGCTGTCAAGGGGATTATAGTGGCCAATACGATAACATTCATCGTCTATTTGCTTATTACGTTAAGTTCGTTTATTTGTTTCAGTCCTGACGAGATTACAAAATATTTATGGCCGACTCTGATGCTGGTCAAGCCGATCCAATTTCCGTTTCTCGAGCGAATGGAAATTCTATTTTTGTCTTTTTATATTTTTATCTTTTTAACAACATTCGTTCCGTACACCTACTTTTTCACGGATGGTATTGCCAAACTGGTTAATAAAGATAAGTGGAAGGTTCCCTTTTTAATATTGCCGCTCATCGTCGTACTGTCCTATTTTTTTTATTTGACTTTTAACCAGATAGAGGATTTTGAGGGTTTCTTTAATTTGTTAAGCCTTTATTTCGCTTTCGCGTTTCCGTTTCTTTTCCTCATCTACATCTCCGTTTATAAACGATTTAAAAAAGGAGGAAACCAAACGTGAGGCGAAAAATTCAACTGGCCCTTCTTTCGTTAAGCATACTCGCCTTAGCTGGCTGCGGAGACCGGATAGATGTGGAAGATGCTACACTAGCCCTCTTGTATGGAATGGAATTAGAGGATGATCACCTGAACATCTACGAAATGAATCCGGTATTTAACAAAAATGCTGAAAAAAAATATGAAATGTACAAGGTAAGTACTGACACAACGCGGCATGCCAGGCCTATCTTTAACAGCAAGATGAACGGACAGCTAGTCACAGGGAAAGTACAGGTTCTGATGTTCAGCAACGACATGTTGGAGAAAGAAGGGATTATGCCGTATTTGGACAGCCTCTACCGGGATGCCAAAAACGCCGCCAATATGCGTCTTATTACGGTCAAGGGTTCGGTTTCCTCGATCTTGAACAGCGAGTTTAAAGACAAACCGATTCTGCCGACTTATCTTACAAATCTGATCGATGTAGGAAAGCGGACAAATCAGGCGGCTTTTGTAACGAACCAGGAATTTCACACTCAAGCTTTTGAAAAAGGGATTACTCCTGCCATTACAGAAATCCAAAAAAAGGAGGAAAACATCCAAATCTCCGGATCTTCCCTTTTGGATAACAGGGGAAAGTATAGGGCCTCTTTGAGCAGGAGGGAAAGCGCCTTTATGGTTATGCTTCAGCGTAAGGCCAATATGCCCCTGAGTATTACCCTCACTATGCCGACGGAATTCAAGCGTCCAAGCCTTCTTAAAAACATAAGCGGGAAGGATTTTATCACCATGACCGTTTTCAATACCAAACGCAAAGTGAAAACGCGCTTTTCTCAGGGCCAATTTGCTTTCGATGTTCACCTTAAAATGGAGGTGGCCATTGAGGAGCGGACATTCGAGGCTAATATAGATAACGAACTCCGGAACTTCACCAGGGTCTTGAATGAACAAATCAAAAAAGAATTGGATGCTCTGCTTGAAAAAATCCGGCAGAATAAGCTGGACCCTATCGGGTTTGGCATTTATGCCCGTGCTTTTTGTTATCCCGAGTGGAAAAAGGTCAAGGATAACTGGCCGGAAACTTTTGCCGAGGCCAAGGTCAATATTTATCCCGATATCACGATACGGGATCATGGTGTCACCGAATAAACCTTAAAGCTTGGAAGAACCAACGAATTGGATGTAGGAAAATGGGATTTAAACTGCTGCTGATGCATAGGTTTCTCCGAAAAGTCCCATATTAACAAAAATGAAAGGTGGCTTAATTGATGAAACAAATTGCATTCCGCTCCTTCTTCCTGTTTTCCTTTCTGGTTTTTTTCAGCTTGATTTTGGGGATGGAAACGGCCTTCTCAACTCCTTCCCTTTATTCGGCAATTAGGAGAGTAGATGATCCCGGCCAGTCTCCGGCTCTTCCTGAACCCTCTACCCAAAAGCGCGCGGCCATTGTCATTGATGATTTCGGCAATAAAATGGGAGGAACAGAAGATATGCTCGCTCTCCCTTTCCCTATCACTGTGGCGGTTATGCCTTTCCTGCAGACGACCAAAGCCGATGCGGAAGCCGCTCATGCTGCCGGCAAAGAAGTGATTATCCACCTGCCCATGGAACCAAAAATCGCTAGAAAAAGCTGGCTCGGTCCTGGTGTGATTTCAACCGATTTGAAAAATGACGAGATCCGTAAACGGGTTCATGCCGCTATCGACGAGGTTCCCCATGCTATCGGAATCAACAATCATATGGGGTCCAAGGCGACCGGGGATGAAAGAGTGATGAAACTTGTGCTCGAGGTTTGCAAAGAACGCGGCCTGTTTTTCCTGGACAGCCACACTAATTATTGGAGCATAGCCTGCAGAAAAGCGAAGGAAGTCGGAGTACCCTGCATAGAGAATCATCTTTTCCTGGACGATATACATACCAAAAAGCATATCTCCCAGCAGGTCCGACTGTTGGACAAGCATCTGAAGGAGCATTCTACCTGTGTAACGATTGGACATGTGGGGCGTTACGGCAGCCTGACAGCCGCAGTGCTGAGAGAACAAATTCCGGCACTTACAGAAAAATCAGGCATCCGGATTGTCCGGATTTCCGAACTCGTTCCAAAGCCCAAATGACATGCAGCAATCTTCAGTTCAACTGCAAAGAGCCGCAGAATTCTTGGAATAGAAGTTCTGCGGCTCTTTTTCTTTTATGTGCCGGACAATAAAAACGTGTACGAGGTCCGACCACCCGCAATGCAGCACCGCAACGCGCGCCGGGAGAGCCGCGCATTGGGAAAGAAGCCAAGGCTGGGCGTTAGATATCTTACCGGGAAAAATCCAGGACTATCTTCCCTTTGTTTTGGTTGCTTTCCATATAAGCATGTGCTTCGGCTGCTTTTTTCCACGGAAATGTTGAATCGATAACCGGCTTCATTCTGTTTTCCGTGAATAATGGATAGGCCCATGTCCAGAACTGCTTGGTCAAGGCGATTTTTTCATCCTTGGTCCGTTTTCGGAGAGTGGAACCCATAATCTTCAGCCGTTTCATCAATAACGGGTTCAAATCCAGTTCCTTCACTTTAGATCCTCCTACCAGACCGACCAAAAGGATGGCACCGTCCTCGGCTAATGCTTCCACATAGCCGGCCATATTCGGTGCTCCAACGAGATCGAGCACCAAGTCTACGCCGCGGCCGCCTGTCTCGCGGCGCAGCCAATCCGCGAAGGAGCCGCCTTCCCGGTAATTCCAGCCGGCCAGCGCCCCCAACTCGCTGCACAGCGCGAGCTTCTCCTCCGAGCCGGCGGAAACATAGGCATTCGCCCCGGAAGCGCGAATGATCTGGATAGCGGCAGTGCCTACGCCGCTGGCTCCCGCGGGCACAAAGACATTGTGCCCGGCTTTCATGCCGCCTAACCAGACGAGGTTCAGGTAGGCGGTGAGAAAGGCTTCCGGCAAAGCAGCCGCTTCCTGGAATGTCATCTTCTCCGGAAGCCTCATAGCCATTCCTGCGGGAATGGCCACCCTTTCGGCGTAGCCGCCGCCCGGCAGCAGGGCACATACACGGTCACCCGGGCTCCATCCCTTCACGCCGGTACCTGTGCGGGTTACTTTCCCGGCAATCTCCAGGCCAAGAATCTCCGATTCCCCCGGAACGGGCGGGTACAATCCTCTGCGTTGAGCCAGATCGGCGCGGTTAAGCGCGGCGGCCTTCACTTCAATAAGCAGTTCTCCTTCCTTAAGCTCCGGCTCCTGAACTTCCCCTACATACAGAACTTCAGGCCCTCCCGCCTGATCAAAACAAATTGCTTTCATCTTTCACCCTCCTCCGTGATCATACCTTATTTTACCCCATTTCCCTTTCCAACGTAAAAACCCGGAAAACAGATTATTTGCCGGGTTGAGCGTGTAGAGAAAGTATATCCGGCAAAGGTAAAAGGTTTTGCTTCCGGCGCTGTTCATTCCAGGGAATCTGAAATAATGAACAGTTTAAAGAGCAGGAGTCTCATTTCTATTCTGCCCGGGCCTAGGCTCCCAACATTCAACCCCTGTTAATCCGGGAATGGTATCCGAATAAAACTGGGGTTCCTTACCTTGGTTGCGCTGCTGCCTGTAATCCTTAAGGGCCGCAAAAGCAATGTGACTCAGCAGCCAGATGGCTGTCAAATTCACAAGAGCCATAAGGCCCATGAACAAGTCCGCCATGTTCCAGACGAGCTTAAGTTCGGCTTTAGCCCCAAAAATGACCATACCTATAACGGCAAGGCGATATATGAACAACCAGGTCTTGGAAGAACGGATAAATCCAATATTCGTTTCCCCGTAATAATAATTACCTACCATGGCGCTTAAGCCAAAAAAGAATATGGCGACTGTCAGAATGATGCTTGCCCACGGTCCAAACTCCAGAGACAAGGCCATTTGTGTCATCTCAATTCCTTCGAGTGAAGTGTTTGAATAGACACCCGATACAAGAATGATAAAGACAGTAGAGCTACAGATCAGCAGCGTATCAATAAAGGCGCCCAGAGTTTGGATCAGTCCCTGTTTAACAGGATGGGTAACATCGGCTGCGGCAGCCGCATTCGGGGAACTCCCCATCCCTGCTTCGTTGGAGAAAAGGCCCCTTTTAATTCCCATCGAGATGGCAGCCCCGATTCCTCCCCGACACCCTCATCAAGTCCGAAAGCACTTTTGAAAATAAGAACCAAAACATCTGGAATTACAGAAAGATTTGTGGCAATGACGTAAACGGCCAACATGACATAAGCCAATGCCATAACAGGGACTATAGCCTCAGTCGCCTTGGCAATACGCTTTACACCGCCGAAAATAATAATAGCTACAATCACGGCAAGAAGAAGTCCCGTTACTATTTTGTCCAGGCCAAAGCTGGATTGGAACGCTTGCGAGATCGTATTCGACTGTACAGAATTAAAAACCAGACCGAAGGATAATGTAATAAGGATGGAAAATAAAATGCCCATCCAGCGTCTCCCCAATGCTTTTTCCATATAATAGGCGGGGCCTCCGCGGAATCCGTTCTTATCCTTAATTTTATAAATTTGTGCGAGAGTACTTTCTACAAAGGCCAATGCCGACCCAATCAAGGCGATGAGCCACATCCAAAAGACGGCTCCGGGACCTCCATAAGAAATGGCAATAGCCACGCCGGCAATATTTCCTACCCCTACACGAGATGCCATACCAATGCAAAAGGCCTGGAACGAGGATACCCCGTTTTTAGATTTACCCGATTGGCCTATTCCGTCTCCTAGCAAACGGACCATTTCCCGAATGGACCTTATTTGAATAAATTTGGTTCGTATTGTAAAATAAATGCCTATGGTAAGCAGCATTATAATGACGATATAGGACCATAGAATATTATTTGTCCATTGGACGGACTGATTCAAAAATTCACTCATGAAACTTACTCCTCCCTTTTCTTTTCCGTACATATCAGCCTGGTAGAAAGATGAAACGGAAAATGCTGCATAAAAATCCCTGCTGTTCCAGGCGGATTTTTCGTGCAAAGGCGTTCTAACTGCCCTTTTTCCATTCTTCGAACTAACATATGAATCTTTGTCTATTTCCTTACAATGGTATAGTATATAAGAAATATCTCATTTCGACTAGTATTTTGTTTTTTACAGCGTGATTTCGCCGTTAGATTGATAAAACATACCTGTTAAGCATATAATCTCTTTTTATCATCCATACACATCGTTTTTCACCGGCACCCAGTACCGTGTGGCAGATACCTGGGTTATACGTGTCGGCCATTAAGGACTTGTACAATAACGAGATTGTGGCTTACCACATGAGCCTTCATAACGATAATCAGCTTACGCACAGGAATTTGAAAGTATTGAACAATTTAAAATAGAACTAAACAAATACATCAACTACTACAATCACAAACGGATTAAGGCAAAGCAAAAAGGCATGAGCCCAGTCTAGTACCGAATTCATGCCTTAAAGGCAGTCTAACAATATAGTGTCTAATTTTCTGGGGTCACTTCAACTTGCCGCCTAGGGTCTTTTTTCAATGTCTATAAAATGGGGGCTTGACTAGTCTTGACCAATAGAGATTGGGCTTTTTTATTACTCCATTAAAGCTCCAGATTATTTAATAATAAACTACCTTTTTATCTCTGCAATTGTGGCAATTTTTGTAAAACACAACAGGTATTATTTTCGAAATAGGCAGCGCAGTCAAACTGTTGAACATGGCTCGAAATTCTATTGAAAAAGACAGTAAAATGCGTGATAAACCTCGGGCAATTTTCAGGGAACCCTTAATGTATTTAAGGAAAAATTGCAATCCATTGTTGTAAATTAGCGCAATGTAAAAGATTACGCAAAACAGAGAAGAAAAAGAGGTCAGTTTGGAAAAGACTCTTTAAATATTTTTTTCATAGTAAATTTCTCCTCTTTCTGTAAATTTCCATTAAGCTTCCACCCACCAGAAAATGTTACCATCGTGTAACTTTTTATCCTGCTGCAATGGTTATATTGATAACAGTTGGCTTTGGTGTCTACGATTTTTGGAAAATGTTAGGCCAAGAAAGGAAGAAACCATAATGAAAGCAAAGCAGAGGAGATTCAAAATTATTATCGGACTTGTCGTATTCATACTTGCCGGAGCTGCCGGGCTGTATTGGGCAATACCCGTAAACACCTATTATCAAAACCAGGTAGCCGTTCTTATGTATCATCATTTTTCAGAAAAGGATGAAGGACCTATCTCTATCAAACCTAAGCTGTTCCGTGACCAAATCGATTATCTTCGAAAAAATAATTATAACTTTATATCGCTGCAGCAATTTCGTGAGTTTATGAACGGAGGTACCGTGCCGGACAATGCTGTTCTTTTGACGTTTGATGACGGATACGAAAGCGTCTATAAATACGCGTACCCTTATTTAAAAGAAAACCAAATTCCCGGCGTACTTTTTCTAATAACCAAATATCTGGAAAATCCGAAAGGGCCTTACACTTCTTACCTTTCTCCCGAGGAAATCAGGGAAATGCGCAAAAACTTTCCGGATATAGAAGTACAAAGCCATACGCATAACATGCATAGTCAATATGAGAAAAAGGCTTATATGAACACTCCTATTCCGAAAGCAGACGGTCAGCTTGAGAATCAACAGGAATACGAAAATCGTGTTGCGTCGGATTTTGCCAAAAGTGTTGAAGAGCTTCGACCTTTTTACAAGAAGGATTATCCGATAGACTCTTTAGCGTATCCGTTTGGGTTTTATAATCCAAAATCCGTAGAACTAGCTCAAAAAGCAGGCATAAAGTTTGGGTTTACCGTCCAACCAGGCATCGTGAAACAAGGGAGCAATTCCATGTCACTTCCACGGATTAATGCCGGTTCTCCTAATATAACTCCTGAAAAGCTGTTATCCACTATTGAACAGCAGGTTGATCTGGAAACCCATTATAAAAACAAGATCCCGCTTCGTGCGGCTATGGAACAGCTTGGCGGTGAAATTTTCACAGATAATCGGGGAGAGATGAGCATAAAGTACAAGGACAAGATCTGGACCGTACACGCCGGATCGAAAGAAGTGGAACATGAGGGCAAGACGATTACTCTTAAGAACCCTATAGAACGGTATAAGAAAAGATTGTATATCAACGTTAAAGACTTGTCAGAACTTTTGGCCATCCCGCTTGATTACAATGAAAAAACAGGCCAAATGACCGTAAAATCAGAAGGCTCCTGAACCGACCGCTATTAAGAAAGCGGAATGGAGCAAAAAAGAGCAGCCGGGCAGGAGTTTTATACTCTTGCCCGGCTGTACGGTCATAAAAAAAGGTTTCTTCCTATATTAGTCCCGTTTAGCCGTGTCTGTTCATCATTTTAACGGCTTTTCGGGTATTTTCCAAAGCTAAGATATTCTCTTCATAATTTTGTCGGGCTATCCCGACATAGAGGATATCAATCACGTTGAGTTGGGCAATACGGGAAGCCATCGCCCCGCTTCGAATGCTTTTCTCCAAGGAAGAAGTGAATAACCTGATATGTGCCTGCTCCGCCACTGGATTATGTCCGAATTTTGTCAGGGATATAAGTGTTGCTCCCCTTTCTTTCGCTGCTTGCATGGCCAGCAGGATATCCTGTGTATTCCCCGAGTAGGATATTCCCAATACTGCGTCTTTTTCCTGTAAATTTGCAGCCAGCGTGGCCTGGGAATCAAAATCATAAGCGGCTTCGCACCAGCGGTTTATGCGTGTAAGTTTTTGTTTAAAATCCTGGGCAATTACGGCGGACGCCCCTATTCCAAATAAGGTAATCTTGCGTGCTCCCCCAGAACTTCAATTGCTCTATCCAATTCCTTTATATTTAGCACTGACATGGTATCCTGTATGGATCTCATATTATTATGAGAAATGGATTCGACCAGGGATTGGCTAGATGCGTCCATATGAATCTCCTGATAAGACTCTGCCAGATTAGAATTTAAGGATTGGGCTAAATCCGCCGCTATCCTCAGTTTTAATTCCTGATAACCTTTCAGGTTCAGGGAACGGGATAACCGGACAATGGTTGCTTCACTAACTTCTGCCAATTCTGCAAGCCGCTGCACAGAAAGAGTGACAACGGTTTCCGGATGTTCCAAAATATATTGCGCTGCCTTTTGTTCCATCGGTTTCAAGGTAGGCAGCGCCTCCTGCAAACTGATTAGGCCTCCGGTAATCATATTTCCCCTTCTTTCTACACCTTGATAAGCCTTATCATATAGAATTTGAAACCTACTTTCAACAAAGAGCCTTGACCGGAAGCTAATTGGCAGTACCTTCCTTGAATATAGATTAGGGAGCAGGGCTTTCAATCCGTTCGTACAGAAAATCATTGATGTGTTTAACCTGCGTCTCTTTGGAAAGTCCATGCAGAAAGACTCCCAACTTCATTTGCAGCAGACAGCCCGGATTGCTCGTAACTATACAGGAAGGGGATACGGCATTCGCGTGTTCCATTTTATGCTCCAGAATTTGACCGGCCATTTCAGGTTGGGTCAGATTGTAGGTCCCCGCCGAGCCGCAACAGCGGTCCGCTTCTTTCATTTCTATAAATTCAGCACCAGGCACCATGTGAAGCAGCTTCCTCGGGGAGATCCCGCCCTTCATGACATTCCGTAAATGACAGGAATCCTGATAGGTCACACGAATGATTTTATTGTCTGTGTCCACTTCAGATGATCCCTGTTTAAAACGAAGGGGCCTTCCAAACTCCAACAGCAGCTCACTCGTATCTTTTACACGCCCGGCAAACCAGGATGCATTTTCTTCCCATTCAGGATCATCTTTTAGCAGATGATCGTATTCAATAAGCAATGTTCCACATCCTCCTGCATTAGACGCTATAAAATCTACCCCGGTTTCACGAAATACCCGGATATTCCACCTGGCCAATTCCTTTGCCTGTTCCAGTTCTCCGTTATGGGCGTGCATGGCCCCGCAGCAGTTTTGCTCTGCCGGTAATATCACTTCAAACCCTGCAGCAGCCAACAGCTCAGCTGTATGGACATTGGTGTCCGAAAACAAAATGTCCATGATGCATCCTCTGAACAGTCCTACCTTGGCGATAGGTGCTCCCACAGCAGGCATTTTCTCTCCGAGGCGCTCCACAACTCCTTTGGAAGAAGCTTCAGGAAGTATCTGTTCCATCTGACGAAGGTATTTCGGAAATAGTTTCAACAGTCCTGAACGGCGGGCGGCTTTTTGAAGTCCTGTTTTTTTGTACGCTGCCAGTACAGATCCGAGCATACGGACTCTTTTCTGTTTAGGAAAAATATGACGGAACGCTACTGCCCTGAGCAGTTTTACCCAAGGGCGATGCCGGACCCCATGCTGCTCAATGGAATTTCTGGCTTGTTCCAGCAGGCTTCCGTAATGTACATCCGCGGGACAAGCAGGTTCACAGGCCCTGCAACCAAGACAATGGTTCATCTGCTCCTGAAACAGTTGATCCGGCTCCATAATACCATCGGCTACCGCTTTCATAAGGGCAATCCGTCCCCTTGGAGATTCCGCCTCAACTCCGGTCTCCCGGAAAGTCGGGCAGGCCGGCAAGCAGAACCCGCAACGCATGCAGTTGGTCAGCTGATCCTCATCCAGTTTCAATTTCAGGTGTTCTGCAAGCGCATTAGGCACGATTGATCACCACCCTGCGTCTTGCCGCTTTGGCAAACATTTTCCCGGGATTCATAATTCCGTTCGGATCGAAAACTTCTTTGATCCCTTTCATGATTCCTACCCCTGCTTCCCCAATTTTCCATTCTAAATAAGGGGATTTCAATAATCCCACCCCATGCTCACCGGTAATCGTTCCGCCAAGAGCAAGGGTTGCCTCGAATATTTCCTCAAACGCTTCTTCCACCCGTATAATCTCTTCCTTATCTCTCGCATCTGTGGTTGCGGTCGGATGTAAATTCCCGTCCCCTGCGTGCCCAAAAGTACAAATCGTAACATTGTGACGCTTTGCTATCCGGTTGATTTCCACAACCATTTCGGCAATTTTAGAACGGGGAACAGTAGCATCCTCCAATATGGTCGTAGGCCGTAAACGGGCTAAAGCCGTAAAAGCGCTTCTTCTTGCCGTAAGCAGCCGTTTCGCTTCCTCATCATTGGCCGCCACCGTTACCTGGGCCGCTTTTTGCCCTATACATATACGATGGATGCTCTCAATATCCCGTTCTACCAATTCAGGGTCTCCATCCTGTTCAATAAGTAAAATGGCTTCCATATCAAGAGGCAAGCCGAGTCCGGCAAATTCATCTACTACCCGTATAGTAGGATTGTCCAGGATTTCCAGCGTAGCGGGAATAATACGGCTTGCTATAATGGATGATACCGTCCGGGCCGCACTGGCCAGATCCCTGTACATGACCAGCATGGTTTTTTTGTGAACAGGAGGGGGAACCAGCCTTAGAATCGCTTCAGTGATAACAGCTAAGGTACCTTCAGAACCAATAAAAAGTTTGGTCAGATCGTAACCGGCCACATCTTTCATCAGTTTCCCACCGGTACGGATAATTTCACCGGAAGGCAGAACCGCCTCCAGACCAAGTACATAGTCCTTAGTTGTTCCGTACTTGAGCCCTCTAAGTCCTCCAGAGCATTCCGCAATATTGCCTCCTATTGTGGAAATCGCCATACTGCTCGGGTCGGGTGGATAGAACAATCCTAGTTCTTCCACATATTCATTAAATACTTTCGTATTTAACCCCGGTTGTACCGTAGCCGTCAAATTGTCCAAGTCCACTTCAAGAATCCGGTTCATTCGATGCATCACCATGACCACACCGCCTTGAACAGGCACCGTTCCACCGCATAGATTTGTTCCGGACCCTCTGCTGACAAGCGGAATACGGTGCTGGTTCAGGACTTTCATGATTCTGCTGACCTCTTCCGTACTGCCCGGATAAATAACCGCATCCGGCAGGGACTGCAGCATCGCCGTTCCATCATAAGAATGGGTTACCCTGGCCTGGTTATCTTCATGCAAATACTTCTCTCCGACGATAGACAGAAGTTCATGTTTTAGTTCAGCATGGATGTTCCTCCTTCTAAAACCAGTTTATTTGTCAAGTCATCTGATGACTTTTTCCCTATTATAGCTTAGAATCACTGACTGAACGATTGCAGGAATCCATGAAAGATTATTTTCTAAATACTCCCCAAAATTAGATACACTAGCCCCACTTTAGCCTATTTGGAATATGATGTTTCATTAATAGGGAGCCACCTACTAAGTTGTCATTTAAAAATAGAGGACATATATTCAATATATTGAACATACGATCCTCTATTAATAATAGTCTACACGGGTTTACTTGGTTATTCCAATTTAATTTTTAAGGAAGGAATGCAGCATCCAAATCTGTTTTTGCAACTCGCTTTGCAGTCCGATCAGCAAATCGGCTGATCCTTCATCGTTTTCTCCTTGAGCAAGTTCGATTCCACTTTGAAATTCTTCAATCAGCGTTTGGAAGTCTTGAACTATACTCTGTACCATTTCTTCGGCACTGTAGCTTCCTTCCGCTTCGTTCAGAGTTGCTTCAGCCAAATATTGCTTCATCGTTGCGAGCGGTACCCCGCCCAGAGCAAGAACCCTCTCAGCCACCTCATCCAGGTGTTCTGCAACGCTATCGTATAATTCTTCAAATTTTTCGTGAAGCATAAAGAAATGAGGGCCTTTTACCATCCAATGATGATGGTGAAGCTTGGTATAAAGAAGTCCTAAATTAGCTACTTGTCTGTTTAGAAAGGAAACGGTTGTTGTCATAAGTAAGATCCTCCCATGTTGAAAACTAGGTTCATTATTCAAGCGAGCCTGCCGACAGTTCTGCTTGCTATGAACCTAGTGTAACATGAGTCTTAATTAAAATCAATACTATTTTATAATAATTTTTAATTAAGTAAATATTATTTTTTACGTTTCTGGTTTTCCAGTGCCTGTTTTAATGCATCTCCCAGATTGCTGCCGAGGCTGACATTATCGCTGTACCTCTTAACCAGCTTCTGCTGTTCCCGTTTATTTACTCTCCCCTTGCCTTCACCTAGTACTTCAATGAAGTTGCACGAGAGGCATTGTACATATTTCCCTGCTTTCCCCGTTTTGATCTCCATCTTCTTATGGCAGGTCGGACAGCGCCGGTTGGACAGCTGTTTTTCGGAAGAACGGCGGTATCCGCAGTCTTCTCCTGTACAAACGAGAACTTTTCCCCTTTTTGTTTTGCGTTCCATCAGCTTATTTCCGCATTCGGGACAATGGCTGTTCGTCAGATTGTGGGGTTTATATTTTGCTTCACTCTGTTTGACTTCCTTTACCAGTTGTTTGGTCATCTGTCTGATATTGTCCAGAAATTCGTCCATTTTCCCTTTTCCTCGGGCAATTTTCTCCAGTTCCTGTTCCCATTTCGCAGTCAATTCGGGGCTTTTTAGCTCTTTTGAGACAAGTTCGATCAATTGGGTTGCTTTTCCGGTCGGATGCAGACTATTACCCTGACGCTCAATCGTATCGGAACTCACGAGCTTTTCAATAATATCCGCCCTTGTAGCCGGGGTCCCCAAATTATGCTTTTCCATTTGAGTCAACAGAGCCGCTTCCGTATAGCGTTTGGGCGGCTGCGTCCGGTGCATTGCTTCTATCATCCGCTTTACGGTAAAGCGGTCCCCTTCTTTCACTTCCGGTAACAATTGCCCTCCATCCTGCTCGTCCTCTGACGCATCCTCTTCCTCCCAGTTGTCCTGTCCATAGACTTCTTTCCAACCCGGCTGTTTTATGGCTTTGCCTGTCACATGGAACCGTTCTCCTTCAAGGTCTATCTGCATAGAAGTAACCTCATACCGGCACACAGGATAAAACAAAGCCAGGAACCGGCGTACAATCAAATCGTATAATTTGCGTTCTTCGGCTGACAATGCAGAAAGATTTACATATTCGTCTGTTGGAATGATAGCGTGGTGATCTGTTACCTTACTGTCGTCTACAATCCTTTTAGTGATATTCAACTTATTTTTCAACAAGGGCTTGGCCATTGCCGTATAAGGGCCTACAGCCACGCTCTGAAGTCTCTCTTTCAATGTGCCCGTCATATCAGAAGACAAGTAACGGGAGTCTGTACGCGGATATGTGACCAATTTATGCTGCTCATATAGGCGCTGCAGTACACTTGATGTCTGTTTTGCAGAAAATCCGAACTTCCGGTTGGCATCCCGCTGAAGCTCCGTAAGGTCATAGGCAAGGGGTTGAGGTTCAATTTTATCGGACTTTTTTAATCCCCGAACTGTCCCTGTCTTTCCGTCCACTTTATCCTTTAACGGCTTTGTATTGGCTGCGTCAAAAATCCTGCTTTCTCCTGTCTTTCCGTTTCTCCACTGACCAGTGAAAACTCCAAAATCCGCTTTGAGCGTCCAGTATTCCTTTGACCGGAATGTACGGATCTCTTCCTCCCGCTCCATAATCATGGACAGTGTAGGAGTCTGTACCCGTCCAGCTGATAACTGGGCATTGAATTTGCTTGTTAATGCGCGCGTTACATTCAAACCGATCAGCCAGTCCGCCTCAGCACGGCAAACGGCTGATTCATATAACCTGTCATATTGTTTGCCCGGTTTCAGATTCGCAAATCCTTCTTTGATGGCTTTATCCGTCTGCGAAGAAATCCAGAGGCGCTTAAATGGCTTTTTCCAATGTATTTTGGCCATAATCCACCGAGCCAGCAATTCTCCCTCTCTTGCAGCATCCGTAGCAATAACCAGTTCTTTTATATCCTTCCGCTTCGCCAAACTATCGATTGCCTTAAACTGGTGGGAGGTTTCGCGTATAACCTTTAACTTCATGGATGAAGGAATGATCGGCAGATCTTCAAGAGCCCACGTCCGGTATTTGGGATCATAATCTTCCGGCTCAGCCAGACTGACCAAATGTCCAAGTGCCCATGTAACAACGTAAACAGGGCCTTCAAAATACGATTTATGTTTTTGGGTACATCCCATTACTCTGGCAATTTCTCTAGCCACACTCGGCTTTTCTCCAAGTACTAAGGTTTTCATTTCAACTCTCCTTTTATTCCGATACAGCTACCTCCAGTCTAACGAATGCTTTCCCAAAAGAAAAGTCCTGTCTCCCAGTCCGCCCTCTTCGTCCGCTAAATAAAGGAATTTCAAGGCATGTAGCGAAGGATAGTACTAATGTGAAATGAGGTGATGAATTTGTCTTCCAATCACTCCGCTTACATGAATCTGCCCATTTTACTGATTGAAGAGCAGCAACAGAATCTGGATTTGATGGAAACGTATCTAAAAGAAGAAGGTTTTCTTCATATAGAAAGAACAGCAAGAGGGAGCGATGGCATCCAGCTGTGTAAAGCCAGGTCCTATTCTTTAATTATCGTCCCAGCTCCTGTGCCGGATATGAACGGATATTCTCTTTTTTATTTGTTGAGAAAATACAGTGACGCAGTTATTCTCTGTCTGATTCCGAAAGACGACCCGGCATGGAAAAAAGTTATACGGATAGAGGAAAAAGTAATATTGGGCTCCATTCCTTTTACCAGGGAAGAATTCATAAAGGGTGTCAGGAATTGTCTGATTCAACTTTTCTCCCATCAGGGAGGGACCGCCCAGAAGGTCTACCGGTTGGATGCCCTTACTGTTTACGAGGCAGACAAAAGGATTTTCAAAAACGGTCTTTCTGTCCACCTTACATCTAAAGAATATCAGCTGCTTCTCTTTTTTCTTCATTTTCCGGGACAGATCTTCAGTAAGGGACATTGTACGAATGTGTATGGGAAGAATCTTATTTGGGCTTGGATAATACGCTTATGGTACATTTAAGAAGGCTGAGGGAAAAAATTGAGGATGATCCTGCCCATCCGCAGTATTTAATCACGATCCGCGGGTTAGGATATAAGTTACAGACGCCGGCAAATGCCCGCTTGACAGACGTATAAGCGTCTTGCTACTATGAAGCATATAACCGTCGCAAACCTGCATATTAGGGTGCAGGAATCTTATATAGTCGGCAATGAAGGACCAATAGTACCTGACTCCTCTTTCATCAAGCGATCCGGGGAGGGTGAAAGCCCGGAAAAAGAATCAGGGAAACGGCAGTCCCGAGCTGAACCAAAACCAAAAGGGGATGCCATGCTTTACAAGGCAAGGTATCAACTAGGGTGGAACCGCGGGTGCAGTGCTCCCGTCCCTAGGCATTCAGATGCCTGGCGACGGGGGTTTTTTTATGGTTGGAAAGGAGAATGAACAATGACAGTAACGATGGATCAGATTGTTGCGGTTGCCAAACACCGGGGGTTTATTTTTCCGGGGTCGGACATTTACGGCGGCTTGGCCAACACTTGGGATTATGGCCCGCTTGGTGTTGAACTGAAGAACAATATCAAAAGAGCATGGTGGAAAAAATTCATACAGGAATCCCCTTATAATGTAGGGCTGGATGCCGCTATTCTGATGAATCCGCAAACCTGGGTTGCTTCAGGTCATGTGGGCAACTTCAACGATCCTATGATCGATTGCAAACAATGTAAAGCCCGCCACCGCGCGGACAAACTGATTGAAGATGCCTTGAATGCCAAAGGAATCGAGCTGATAGTAGACGGCATGACCTTCGACCAGATGAAAGACCTGATTGAAAAACATCATATTGTCTGTCCGGAGTGCGGGGCCTTCGACTATACCGATATCCGCCAGTTCAATCTGATGTTCAAAACCCATCAGGGTGTCACGGCTTCCAGTACAAACGAGATTTATCTCCGTCCGGAAACGGCTCAGGGGATCTTCGTCAATTTCAAAAATGTACAGCGCACTATGCGTAAAAAGCTGCCGTTTGGAATCGGCCAAATCGGCAAAAGCTTCCGTAACGAGATTACGCCCGGAAATTTCACGTTCCGTACCCGTGAATTCGAACAGATGGAACTGGAATTCTTCTGCAAACCGGGCGAAGATCTGGAATGGTTCTCCTACTGGCGGGAATTCTGTAGAAACTGGCTGCTGAGTCTGGGAATGAAGGAAGCAAATATGCGTCTTCGTGATCATGACAAGGAAGAACTTTCCCACTACAGCAACGCTACCAGCGATATCGAATACAAATTTCCGTTTGGTTGGGGAGAATTATGGGGAATCGCCGACCGCACCGATTTTGACTTAATAAGACACATGGAACATTCCGGTGAAGATTTCCATTTCCATGACCAGGAAACCGGTGAAAAGTATGTCCCTTACTGCATTGAACCGTCTCTTGGTGCCGACCGCGTAACCCTGGCTTTCCTGATTAACGCATATGAAGAGCAGGAACTCGATGGCGGGGATAGCCGGAACGTGCTGCACTTCCATCCGGCTATCGCACCTGTTAAAGCTGCAATCTTCCCTCTGTCCAAAAAACTGGCGGAAAGTGCAGGCAAGGTTTTCCGGGATTTATCCCAGGATTTCATGGTAGAATATGATGATGCAGGTTCCATCGGCAAACGCTACCGCCGTCAAGACGAAATCGGGACTCCGTTCTGCATCACCTATGATTTTGATTCTGTAGAAGATGGCCAGGTCACTGTCCGCGACCGCGATACCATGCAGCAGCAAAGAATGCCGATAAGCGAACTGAAAGCATTCCTTGAGAGCAAAATAAAGTGGTAATAAGTAAATAACCACCAGAAAACGATTGTTTGACAAGCTGTCGAGATTATCTCGGCAGCTATTTTTATTTTCACAGATAAGATGAAGGATCGTCCCTCCGATTTCTGTTACCTGCCTCGTGTATAAACCGGATTCATATAAACTGCCCGGACCATCTCCTCCATTGAATCACATTCGTTAAAGTCAATTTCCAGCATGCCTTTCCCCTCACAGCGGGGACATAGAACCAATCCCGTACAATTACAGTCTTTACAGCTGATTTCTTTTCTGAACCCTTTGCCATCACAGGATAGACATTCCATTTCCCCATAACCGTGACAATGATAACAATCGTACATTTTCCACGCCTCCCGTTGTTATAATACAGAATTTATATAATTAAAATTATTGTATAACAGTAAAGAGAATTCAGCAACCCTTTTTTATCCATTTTTTTCGTTTACAAAAAAACCCCTCTTCTTTCCATCAAGGGAAAAAGAGGGGCCTTAAACCTGATTATGATTCCAGTGCAAGTGCCGCCAGAGCGAGTGCACCGCATAATCCTGCATGATCACCAAGTTCGGGATACACAATATACTCTTCGATGTTTTTCAGAATGGCATCGTTTTGAATATAGCCGTTCAGTATTTCGAACAGGTTCCGATGAATCAGGGGGAACAGCTGTTTTTGTTTCATTACTCCTCCGCCCATAATCATTTTTTCCGGGGAAAGAATAAGAATGTAGTTCATCATGGCTTGAGCCAAGTAGTAAGCTATCATCTCCCAGGCAGGGTGATCTGTGCTTAATTCTGACCCTTTTACCGACCAACGTGCCTCAATGGATGGACCTGCTGCTAAACCTTCTAAACAATCCTTATGGTAGGGGCATTTGCCCTCATATGTATCTTCCGGATGTCGTCTTACCAGAATGTGGCCCATCTCCGGATGGGACAAACCGTGAACCAGCTTCCCATCGACAAGGGCCCCGGCACCAATACCAGTTCCTACCGTAATATACATACAGCTTAGAAGTCCCCTGGCGGCGCCGAATTTTGCTTCTCCCAGAGCGGCCCCGTTTACATCCGTATCAAATTCCATGGGCACATTAAAATGTTTTTTCAGTTCTCCAAGCAGGTTATAACCTCCCCAATGAGGCTTGGGTGTACTTGTGATATAGCCGTAAGTAGGACTGTCTTTGCGCGGGTCAACCGGACCGAAAGATCCGACCCCCATAGCGGAAATATCTTTTGTTTTAAAATAATCTATAACCCGTTTCATGGTTTCTTCCGGAGTTGTAGTCGGAAAACTTACACGGTCCACGACTTGTCCGTCCGCGGTTCCGACCCCGCATACAAATTTTGTTCCTCCGGCTTCAACCGCCCCTAATAACTTCATTGGCACAATCCTCCATTTATTCTGTCTTGTCTAATAGAGTTAAAAGGAATTTCTTCGTACAAACATGGTCCGCAGCATGTATTCCTTTCCTTTGGAAAGCGGCTGTCCAATCCGCTCAAGCAGCACATTTGCGGCTGTCTCGCCTAATTCAAAACAGGGCTGATGGATAACGGACAGCGGCGGGTCCATAAGAAAAGACCACTCATAATCGTCGAATCCGATAAGACTGAGCTGTTCAGGCATACGGTATCGGTGCTCCTTTAAATAGGTAAGGGCCCCGAGTGTCATCTGATTATTGGATACAAAAAGAGCTGTCATATCCGTCTCCCCACAGAGCTGCCGGGTAAGTTCATAGCCGCAATCCTGTTTGGAATTGCCCATCCGGATTAATGAATCCTTAACGGCAATCCCGGCATCCTCCAAGGCTCTCCGGTAACCGGCTATCCTTTCTTTTGTTGTACTCAGCCTATCCAGGCCGCCAATCATTCCAATGCGGGAATGGCCTTTTTGGATTAATTCGCTTACAGCCTCATAAACGGCTTCATCATTATTTACGAGAATTCGGTCTTGTTCACATCCTTGCGGGATTCTATCCAAATGAACTACGGGATAATCACCTTTCAAGACTCCTTCGAGCTCATTCATACTAGATGCCGTTGAAGCAATGATCAGTCCGTCAATCAGCTGGCTGTTAAACATCCGCAGCTGCTCAAGTTCCAATTCCAATTCCTCATTGGAATTTCCCAAAATCAATTGATATCCCTTCTGCCGCAATACATGCTGAATACCCTCGGCAATTGAAGTATAAAAGGTATTGGCAAAATCCGGTATCAGAAAACCAATAGTTTTGGATTTACGGCTGCGAAGACTTCTAGCAACGGAATTGGGAGTGTATTGGAGTTCTTTCATCGCCTTATAGACTCTGGCTTTGGTCTCCTCCGAAACGTAACGGGTTCCATTCACAACATGGGATACCGTAGCAATGGAGACGCCCGCTTTCCCGGCAACATCCTTAATACTGGACGGCATGAAATATCGGTCCTCCTTGAAAGGTAAACGTTTACGTAATCGTTTAACTTTATTATAATAATCCCTTTTGGACCCGTCAATCTTTTTCCTAAAGGGTCTGTCTCGATTATAGCCCGTCTTATCCGATCTGGGAACCTATAAACAATTACAAGCGCTTTCATTTCTAATTATAAAAAATCTCAATAGTGATTTCCTATTACAATCAGTTAAAATGGGTTCATTTGATAACCTATGTGTGATAAACTTAGAAAGTTATTTATTTAATATAATTAAGGGGTATCAGTATGTCGAATCAATCTTTTTCGTCAATTCCCAAAGCTCTCTGGAATTATATAAAGACCAGAGCTCATATCTTGTTTCTTGCTTTGATGATGGAAATGCTAGTTGAGTATCTCAATCGCGGAAGCGTCTATAAGACACTTGATTGGGTATACCAGCAGCCTCTTGAGCTCCTGCTCAACTATATCATGGTGCTTGGACTGTTTCTGCTGTTTGCCGCCCTCATTGGCCGAACGCGCATTGCTTTCTGGATATTAACCGGAATTTTACTTGTTGTCGGTCTGGTCAGCGGAATCAAGTTTAAAATGCTTGGGCTCCCGCTTTTACCGTGGGATATATTCCAAACCAGTGAAGCAACGGATATCGTGCAATATTTAAATGGTCTCGTTAATTGGAAGATCCTACTGGTTATATTTGTTTATTTTGCTTTAGCCATTATTCTGATCCGCAAAGTACCTAATTTTAAAATTAAAGTAGGCTGGATTGAGCGCCTTATTTTTGTCTGCTTAGCTGTTCTTATTTTTACCGGCGTATATTATGACAAGCCTGTTAAGATTAGAAGTGCTTTTGATCCCTACACAATTCCTTGGGACCAGGCTGCAAACTATGATCGTAATGGACTTATTTTAACGACAGCATTGAATCTTGACTATATTTTTGTTAACGAACCCGAGAATTATAGCCAGCAAACGATTAGTAAACTCGTGGACGGGATTCCGAAACAGTCTTATCCCGATAACGGCAAGAAACCGAATGTAATTGTTATTCTTAGCGAAGCTTTCTGGGATCCTACGATCGTTAAAGACATCAAGTTCAATGAAGACCCGCTTCCTACGCTTCATGAAGTTCAAAAAACACATCCGCATGGTACCATCCTGTCTCCACAATTTGGAGGAGGTACGGCGAACGTTGAGTTTGAGGTGCTGACCGGCAACTCTATGAGGTTTATGCCCCAAGGCTCACTTGCTTATATCCAGTATGTGAACCATGAGGTCGATTCACTTGCCGGCATTTTTGCCCGCAAAGGATACAATACGACAGCGGTGAACCCGTTTCATAACTGGTTTTATAACAGCCGGACGGTATACAAGAACTTCGGATTCCACAACTTTATCAGTTCAGAGTTCTTCACTCCGGATTATAAGGGCCCCTATTTGTCAGACAAGTCCGTAACGGATAAAATCATAGAAGCAGCTGATAATTCGGACAAACCGTCTTTTATTTTCGCCAATACGATGCAGAATCACGCTCCTTTTGATAAGGACCGCTATTCGAGTAACGGTGGCAATACTTTCACTGTTTCCGGAGATATGTCCCAAGAATCCAGGGATATTCTTGAAACATACACTACCGGTATCCATGATTCGGATAAGATGATCAAAACGTTAACTGATCATTTCACCCAAAAAGGGGAACCTACAATCATCATTTTCTTTGGTGATCACCTGCCGCTTATGGGCGACAATTATTCTGTTTATAAGGATATCAAGTATATCTCGGAAGATGATCCTGACTTTGTGAACAAAATGTATAGCACGCCGTTCTTCGTCTGGGATAACTTTCTTCCCCAAAATAACGAGCAGCTTCATATGAGCCCTTCTTACTTGGGAGCTTATATGTTAAACCGGGCGCAGATTGAAGGAAGCTATTACACAGATTTCCTCATGGAAATGTACAAAAAATATCCGGTTATTCCACCGGAAAATATGTATGACGAGATGAAAATCAACAAGGATGATTTGAAACCGTACAATATGCTGCAATACGATATTATGTTCGGACAGCAGTTTGGCTACGAAAAAACCGCAATCCAAGATAAGATTGTTGATCAAAACTTCGTTCTTGGATACGGAGAAATGAAGATTAACGAAGCTTCTCCTGTACAAACAGACAGCAGCGGCAATGGAACTATAACCCTGAAAGGCTCTGTCTTTGTTCCCGAAATGTCTGTCCTGATTAACGGGGAAAAAGTAACGGCTAAATACGTCGATAAAAATACGGTCATCGCTTCCGTTCCTAAAGAATGGGTGAAAAAACCGCGCGATCTGGAAATTCAGACAGTCATCATCGATACAAAAGATGTAGAGATTTCCAAGTCCAACAAGTTCGTCGTAAAAGCAGGCCAATAAAGCTCTCGAGCAAGCAAAAAATGACGTGTATACGGGAAACCGTTGCACGTCATTTTTTCTTTATTAATTATATGAGGAATTTTGGTATAAAGTTTGTTTGTTAACTTCTCACCATGCCGCAAAGTTTTCGGCATCTTCCAGGGGCATCCGTACGTAACCGTTCGATATTTCCCTGATCAGCAACACACGCCATATTCGGTGTCCGACATAGTCGGCAATCAGCATATTTCCTCTACTGTCAAACCTGATTCCGTTCCCAATACTGCCGGGTGGAAGCTCCAGGAAGACAGAGCATTCCCCCTCCGGCGTCACTCTACCAATTGTACTCTCCCGTTCATAGTTAACCGCATATACATTTCCTTCCTTATCGCATGCAGGACCCTCTATCCCCTCCGTGAATCCTCCCCGCTCTGTCCAAACTTCGCTAACAAACCGAGATTCTTTCACCATGAACACCCTTTCATTAATCTTCCTTAAATTCCTTTAACTGCATATTGTCTTCTCCTAACACTATCACAGAACTTCCACCCATTGAAGAAAAACCTTTTCCTGAATATATAAAGGCCCGGCCACGATAGCCGGGCTGTCTTCACTTATTGCCGGGGCAGGTATTCGTCTAAGGAAATACCAAGTCCTTCGGCCACTCTGGAACCAAATTCAGGATGTGCCCGGAAGAAATTGCAGATCACTCGCAGCTGAATAGCGGGATCAACAGATTTCATATCTTCCACCAAATTCTGAACCAGTCGGTTTCTAACTTCCGGTGTATAGTTTTCATACCTTTCACCCGCTTGTGTGAACGGATCTTTTTTGTCAATAGCCTGACGCACAATCGTTCCCTTCAAAGGTGCTTTACTATCCTCGAATGCCGCCTCTGCCTCCTTCGGTGCCTCTTCGTAACTGTTAGGCTCGTAATTGATTGGAGACGGATTAGCATGCACCGTCATTTGTCCGTCTCTCTGGTAATTATGCACTTTGGCAAACGGACAGTTAACCGGAATCTGCAAATAATTCGGTCCGAGACGGTGGCGCTGAGTATCGGGGTACGAGAAAAGACGTCCCTGCAAGAGTTTGTCTTCGGAAGGTTCAATACCGGGAACAGTAGCGCTGGGAGAAAAGGCGGACTGTTCTACTTCTGCGAAATAGTTCACCGGATTTTCATTCAGTGTCATACAGCCAACCTTTATCAGGGGAAGATCCTCTTCCGGCCATACTTTTGTAGGATCAAGCGGGTCAAATGAAAAATCATCAAGACGTTCTGGCTCAAGCATCTGCACATACAAATCCCAGGAAGGGAAATCCCCATTTTCAATGGATTCATATAAGTCCCGTGTCGCATGATTAAAATCTTCAGCGGCCACTGCCTTAGCCTGTTCTGAGGTCAAAGAGTGCACACCCTGGAGAGGTTTCCAATGATATTTTATATAGGTTACTTTTCCTTCTTTATTTACCCACTTGAATGCATGGACTCCGAACCCCTCCATCGTACGGTAATTCCGCGGAATTCCCAAATCCGAAAACAACCAGGTGATCATATGAGTTGATTCCGGTGTATGGGACATGAAATCCCAATAATGATTCGGTGTCAGGAATACGTTCACGGTCAAAATGGGCCAATTTATAAGATGATAGTCCTCCAGCAAAGTCGGGCCTTGCTGTCCGGCAGTTTTGGAATTTTGATTATCTGATACGGGGACACCTTGATTTGTTGTTAACCGGTAAGATGGTTTCATGCTGTTCCTCCTTTTCTATTCATGAGAATGATTATTAATTTCAATTATAAATATCCTATCACGTCCTTTTTGTTTAATCAATAATAATTTTATTTTTATAATAATTATTATATTCATCTTGATCTTAATGTGACAATTGTTTTTAAACGGGGATGAAAATCTAAGTTATGGCATTGATTCATCCGCTATTTTATTGAAATTTAACAAAACTAAAGAAGGGATATTCCAAATTATGTAGAATTTTTAGAAAACAATCGTTTTTTGTCTTTTCCCGAAAAGAGAAGCAGAACGGCTTTTATCCTATTTGAGGACGATACTTTTCACGCCGGAAGTCTTTTGAATAAGCCTCTGTGGCTTTTTATAAGGAGGAAGCATTATGGCAGTCAAAACGGCCCTTGATAACCTGTACGACAAGATTTCCGCTAACCCGCAAGGGATCACGGGACTCCAAGCTGTCTATCAGTTTAATGTTACAGGAGAGCCTGCTGCGGTTTAATTGATAGAAGGTACTTTAAACCCAACCACTGCTTATATGTTCGGCAAATTAAAGATCAAAGGGGATCTGAGCTTAGCCATGAAACTTCAGGGCGTCCTGCAGCGGTACAGTTCTTAGCAAACCAAAATTTGTCAATCAAAAACAGCCTGCATCCTTATATACAAGGGGCGGGCTATTTTTGTATACTTGTTATGTTTCTGGAGCATGTTCACCAAACGGGCACATATATTTATAGACATGCGTTTTTGGGTATTTTATAGTGAAAGATGATTTAGCATTATTCATTACGTTGAAGGGGGGAACCCGCTCATGACACTTGGAGCCAGAGTACTTAAAACAGGAATAGCAGTCACTCTCTCCCTTTATCTAAGTATGTTCATCAATGCGCAGTTAGGACTTCTCGCGGCGGTTGCCTCCATCTTTGCCATGCAGCCCTCCATTTACCGATCCTGGAGGTATTTTCTTGATCAGCTGCAAACGAATACACTTGGTGCTCTGCTGGCGATAACGGCCGGTTCTATTTTTCCTAAAGACCCTGTTGCTGTAGGGATTGTAGCCATTGTTACAATTATGATCTGTTTAAAAATTAAGATGGGGCAAAATATTGGTTTGACCCTTGTTACCGTCGTAGCGATCATGGAGGCTTCCGGTACACACTGGACTTATGCATTTGACCGTTTCCTGCTGACTTCACTGGGAATTGCCTGTGCATTTCTAATCAATATCCTGTTTATGCCCCCAAATCTTAAGAACAGATTCAAACGGCAGGTAGAACAGGTCCTGAATCAACTCTCTTTGCTGCTGCGTACAGTTATTTCCAATGAGATGAAGAAAAATGTGTTTCATGAGATGAAAGACAGTTTGGAGGAATCGCTTCAGTCCCTGGAGGATAAATACAAACTATTCGAAGAAGAGAACAAAAAGATGAAACGGATGAAATACAGCCAGACAAGACTGCTCGTAGTTTACAAACAGGCGCTTCAAACCTTGCGTAAGGGACTTGATATCCTTGATTCGGTAGAAGAGCATTATTTCCAGGCAGAGCGGTCACCGGAAACCCATGCTTATTTTGACGATCATCTGGAAAAATTGACAAAATATCATGAGTATGTATTTATGAAATTTGAACAAAAGGTAAAGCCGGATCATCGTGACATGCACGACAGCATGGAGCATGAAAATATCGAGTTTTTAAGACTGATTATAGAGTACGGTGAATGGAGGGAAGGAAAGCACCGCCTGCATATTGTCGCTTCGGAGATTTACGACTACGGATATCAAATAGGACGTCTTGATAAACTGGTGGAACAGTACAACAAGGGACAGGGCCAAGAAGAAGCGTCTAAACAAGAGCATTGAGCTGTGTCTTACTGATTCTATATAAAAACGTGTATGCTGGCGCATACACGTTTTTGTGCGTAAGCCTCAAATGAAATCAATGGCAGGAATATCACGCTCATCAGCCGCTTGAGGGGTCTCAACAGGCTGTCCGCTACGACGTACCAAAGTATAGTATTCCATCGGAAGCAGAACATCCAACTTCCCTTCCATAACTCCCGGAAACGTCCGGTTCACAGAAAATACCTGGCTTTGGTGGGCTTGTAAAGCACGGGCCTTCGTTTCCCTGTAGTCCCCCATCTCCACCTTGCAGGAAGGCAGATTCACCCCTTGTCTTCGAAAAGCGACTTGAGGGGGGAGTGCAATAAAATACAGATCGGGGTAAAGATCCGGACTCATATCCTGCTCAGCCTGCTGGACTGCACGCTGGACAGCAAACGAAATAGCAATGTGATCAGGGTGACCCGATATTCCATCCGGAGGAAATGTAACAATGACGTCCGGGGCTTCTTCCAGAATGGTGGCAGCTATCCGGTCCGTCAATTCTTTTTTGCCCACCTGGTTTACTTCACCGTCTAAATAACGATACAAAATCAGTTTATCTACACCCAGGATGCCGCAGGCTCTCTGCAGCTCTCCCTCCCGGTGTTTAGCTTTTTCCTCCCTGGTGGTAAGTTGAAACGGCCCTGGTTTTCCTTTACATCCGGAAGTGGCACTGACAAGTGATATCGAAGCTCCTGCATGGTGGTATTTAGGGATCGTTCCGCCGCAGCCAAATGATTCGTCATCCGGATGGGCAAACACGAACAGCAGTTTTTTATTCATAAAAAATCCTTCTTTCTTATAATTAGAGACTAATATAAGGTTAGTATATCTTATCAGCAGCTCTTCTGCAAAAAGGAGAATAAGCGACACAGGTTCCTGTCAAAAAAACATTTCTTTTCCTCCCCATTCTTCTTAATATCTTTTTTCCACATATAAATAAGTCTGAAAACGTTCAAATTTGGAAGGAATGATCTCATATGCTTGGTGTTCAGTTAACGTTATGGATTCTTGGTTTTTTGGGTATTTTGGGAACTGTTTTATTCTTTCTTGTTAAATTTATCCGGACAGATTCCTTCTTGTATGACAACGACTTTGTCTGGTCGCGAAAAGTAAGTTCCGAGGAAATCGAGGATATCCCTAACAAAAATAGGTCTAAATAGTTTCCACCCCTGTCTAAAATCTCCATCTTCCCTATCGTATGTCCAATCGTACAACCCTTTTTTCTCATAAACTAAAGTGTTCCGAAAAACTTATGCGAAAGGAGAATTGCGTAATGGGTTGGTATGGAGCCGGATATGGATATGGGAATGGATATGGATATGGAAATGGAAATGGATACGGATACGGATATGGGTGTGGATATGGGTATGGATATGACTATGGCAAAGGATATGGAGGTTTTATTTCCACTGGTACTATTCTTGTTTTGTTCATTCTGCTTGTTATCATTCTCCGCACTTTTCTGTAGCCAATAAAAGATCGGACAACGATTTGCACCCGGATCACCCGATTCGGGTGTCTTTTCCAATTTTTCATGGTATGGAAACCGGACATCTGTTAAAATAAGGGTTGTGTCTTTCATTTTCTGAGACAGGAATAGGAGGGTGAATCTGTTGAACAAAGTACTTGTTTTGGAGGAACCCGTTTTTTTGGAAAAAGGCTCGTACGGGGCCTGCTGGAATACGGGGCAGATGTCACATTAGTGACGAGAGGCAATATTGATAATCCTTTTGGCTACCAAGTGAAATGGCGGCAAGCTGACCGGAACGATAGCCACGCGTTAGCAGATGCGCTTCGTGGGCAGTCATGGGATGTAGTATATGATCAAATCTGCTATACTCCTGCCCAGGCTGAAGCTGCCGTTTCTTTATTTGAAGGCAGAACCGGCAAATACGTATTGACCTCCACCCTTTCTGTCTACCAAGGTGATAAAATCCCTTTTACAGAAGAAGATTTTGACCCTGTGGGTGATCCCCAACAGTTAGAACGTTCTGACACACTGGATTATGGAGAAGCTAAACGGAGTACCGAAGCTGTGCTGTTTCAGCGCTCCTCATTCCCTGTAACAGCTGTCCGTTTTCCCATTGTAATGGGATTGGATGATTATACAAAAAGGCTTCGTTTTCATATTGAGCATGTTCTTCAGGAAAAAACCATCGGAGTACCGAATCCATTAGCGGAGATGGGCTACATTTCTTCTCAGGAAGCGGCTGATTTTTTGCTTTGGCTGGGAGATTCGAAATTCGCCTGAACGATTAACGCTTGCTCCGACGGGGTCATCTCATTGGCCGACTTACTGCTGTTTATTGAAGATGCTACAGGAAAAAAAGCGATTACTGCACCGGATACTCCAAAGGAAGACCAGTCTCCTTATGGAGTCAAGCAATCCTGGTATATGGATAATGCCAAAGATACCCGGAACGGGTACCATTTTATGAAACTGATGGAATGGTTGCCCGGATTAATACATGATATGACGCAAGAAGTAAAGCTCAGGGAGTAGTTTCGCCTTGGTACATATACATTTCCCGGAAAGAACGAGCAATTGCCTGATCCGAAACCGAATACGGCCCCCGTGAATATGCAGATATCAACGTTTATGTAGATTCTGCCGAGCATGTTAAAGCAGTTGGAGAGAAATTGAAGGAAAAGTATTCGGTTTATAGCATCGCCAGTGAGATAGAACAAATCAATACGATCTTCCTTGTCATGAAAATCGGCCTCATTTTCGTGGGGACTATTGCTCTCTTGATCGCTTCCATCGGTATTTTCAACACGATGACCATGGCTGTTACGGAAAGATCCCAGGATATCGGAATAATGAAAGCTATTGGCGCCCATCCGAAAACAATTAAAAGCGTGTTCTTGATTGAGAGCAGCTATATTGAACTTATGGGAGCCCTGTTTGGTACCATCGTCGCCTATATGATTTCCTTCGGCGTCAATGCTGCCATGCCGCTTATTATCAGATCATTTATGAACGATAGATTGCCGGAAGGATTTATGCTCAGCCATATTCCGGTTTACCTTACACTGATCTGTGTGGCTATTTCGCTGACCGTCGCTATCATCTCAGGTTATCGTCCTGCCAAAAAAGCCACTAAAGTGGATGTGCTGAAAGCACTTCGCCGGGACGTGTAGGATTGGGCTTACCCGGACCGGGAGAAACTCCATATTAAAAAAGAAAAGTCACCCAAGAAGGGAACTTTTCTCACCTATTTATATACGATTTTAATCCAAAAAACCTTGATTTATAAGTTTTTTTTCTTTTCCCATTTCCTTCTTTACCCTTATATTCTATACAATGATGTACATTCCGTCCCCAATTCGTCCCCAGTAGTGACACTTCCGCTAAGGGCAAAAACAACTCTTATATTCTTATAAATCTACCATTTAAAAAAGAACAGGCATGAATCCTTGTGGGAGGATTTCAAACCTGTTCTTTTAACTAGTTTAAATAAGCCATAGAATAATATCAGCAAGAGCTTCAGCAGTTTTTTCTGGTACTCCTACTGCTATTAAAGCCTTAACAACAGCACCTCTTGAAGCACTGTTTAACCTTTCGGTAGCTTCCGCAATTTTATGAGCCCATTGACTGAACATTTTTGCTTTGGAAGGGGATAAAGGTTTGAGTATCCATGAAAGAGCTGAGCCTCCGACTCTACATATGGACCCGATGAATTTTATCGCTTTTAGACCATGACCAAATATTCCCCTAGGCTGTATTTGCCCTGATTTAGCTAAATTAAAGTTATATTGGGTGGAAACTTTCGAATAATTTAAACCAGTTGGTTTTCCAAGGTTCGATGAAAAAGAAGTTGGCACTGAAAGTAATTGTGTTCTAGATATTGATGGTTTTTCAAGTGTTTGAGCTGATGAAATTGAGCCAAATGCCGAAGTAGATAAAATAGTTAATGCTGTGAGTGCTACAATGCCTTTAGTGATTTTTTTCTTGAATCTCATTAAACCTTCCCCTTTTTTTGATTTTAATAAAATAAATACCATAGAAATAATATAATAACATAAGAAGGTGGATTTAGGGAGGGTTTGAATGAAAAAATCAGAAAAAGATACAGAAAACAAAAAACCAACTTTTTTTGACTATATGGTTGTAATTATGCTTATGGTTTTGATGTTTCTGTTTATATTTGCTATCCCATTCTTTATCTTTTATGGAATGGTTCAGTTAGTTTCTTTAACACCTTATGTATCCATAAATTCAAGCAGCACTTTAGAATCATTGATTCCAGTATTGAAATTTTTTGTTATTACGGTAGTAACGATATTCATTGCAGATATATCCTTATATCTGATTATAGAAGAAAAGAAGGGAGTATTTAATCTCATCTTAGAGGGACTATTAATGTTCGTGGTGATGTATCTTTATGTGTTAATTTATTCTCTGTATTCAAAGGATATTGTCATAAAGGATATTGGGGTAGCCATTGTTTCTTTGTCGTTGTTTGCCTTATATCTTTTAATACCCCTTGCGGATTTTGTGTTGAAGAAACTCAAGAGTAAGCATAGGAACAAATAGCTTGAGTGGTTTATTTAATTCTCTAACATCTGAATGAGATTGTCTGGTTAGACGAAACTCCACGTATTTTTTACGTTCTTCAAAACGTCGTTAGGATTAGTTCGGATTAACTATATAGAATAGGAAGTTTCTCGTTTTGCATTCCGATTACTTCGGATATCTTCCGAAAAAAATATGGTCAAAATATGGTCACGCCATGTATAACCTTGTTAAACAAAACAGACCTGTGTTAAAATGCAAGTAGAAGCATATACTAAAAAAGACCGCAGACGCTGTGAACGTCTACGGTCGGCAATAGCCGCACTATAGGCGGTCGGCTTTTACAAAGTTATACGAAATAGATCGCATTTTAACCTTTGTGGGGTGGGCGATCTATTTCATTTTCCGGATAAACGTTAGCGCTAGAATAAACATTCCGAACAGGAACATTAATTGAAGAGCCTGAAACGTCTCCATAGCATCACCTCCTTTCGAGGTGATGCGACCGCCCACGTAAGCCACTATTGCTTGTTTCATTGTATCATATTTCCATGTATTGGGCTTCTACTATTTTACTGGTTCATGAGCTCCACACGGAGAAACAAAAGAATGCTTTTTATTCCTGTGTGGTATACCAGAAGAGTTTCATGTTTTTTATTAGTTATCTCATTTTTATACAAAGCACCTCTAAGAAAAGGTGGTCAACTATCTAACGGCACTATAGAATATATCTATAGGGTTTTGAAAAACATTCTGGAGAGATCCAAGGAATGGGGATTGATTAAAGTAAACCCAATTGTTGGAGTAAAGAAACCTAAGGTAGAGCAGCCAGAAATTGAATTTTATGATGACAATGAAGCTAAAGAAGTCATAACAGCTTTAAATGAAGAACCTAGAAAGTGGAGACTTTTCATATTAGGTTCCATGATCGGCGGGTTCCGCCGAGGTGAATTATTAGCATTAGAGTGGGCAGATTTCGATTTTAACGGCATGACATTATCGATAAACTTCCTTAACAATAAACGGTCATGCCGTGGAAAAGGAACCTAAGTCTAAAAGTTCTAAGCGAATAGTTGATATACCTGAATGGTATATGGCGGAGTTAAAAATACATGAGCACGAATGGAAAAAAGAAAAATTGTCTTTAGGTGGAAAATGGCGTGGAGGCGATAGAGAGTATGTGTTTCACGCTGGCTACGGAAAACCTTTTTATCATAATACTCCTACCGCATGGTAGGACAAATTTATTAAAAGACACAATTTGAAACCCATACGTTTCCATGATCTCCGTCATTCTAGTAACTCTTTTAATTGAGGCTGGAGCACCCATGAAAGCCATACAACAAAGACTCGGACATTCGAAGCATCAAACAACGGCTGATATATACACCCACATCACTAAAAAAGTTAGCCGTGATACAGCAGAAAAATTTGATAAGTTCGCCCCTCAAAATTTTCGTCCCCAATCCGTCCCCAAGTCATGATTTTATTACCTTATCCTAGTATACAAAGAGTCAAAACCCCTTGATAAACAAGGGATTCTGACCCCAACCTAACTTGAGTAAGATTTATAACGTTCACCCAAGAAGGAGGTGGCTTTTTAAATTCATTCAATTCCTTTTTTTGTATAATGAACAGATTGCATATAGTTATCACCATTTACAGTAAAACTTTCACAGTGAATAGACTTTGGAATGATAAACAAGATCTTTCATCAACCCAGTACTTCTTTAACCGCATTCTGTAAAGCCCGGATATCTTCCAATCTCGTACGGCCCGTTTCTTTGTCCACGATCGCCGTATAGATATGGGGAATAATATGCCTGGCCCCGTTTTCCGCACATACTTTCACTACGGCGGCAATGGTTTTCGTATCAATCCCCCTGTAGGCTCAAACACTTGAATGCCATGTTTGACTGCAGCGCGTACCATCCCGGCAATTTCATCCAGACGTTTAATTCCCTCCACAGGATAGAACTTCACCGAATGGACACCAATCTCTGCCAGCATAGCCGCTGCCGCCTCGCAGCTTACCATTTCTTCAAAGGATTGGCTAATAGGTCCTGTCCCGATCCAGACTTTCCCTGGAACCCCTGCCGGTCTGATCAGCGCATTAACCAGTGTATGGCTGCTTCCCGCCTGCCTAAGTGCTCCAAGCGTGTACCCCGCAGCAGGAAAGGCCTGATTGACATGGACCGGCTTGGTTTGAACGGCAACTTCGGCTACCCGTTTCCACTGGGCAGGGTCCCCTGCTCCGAGTCCAACAGATACCGGAACTCCGGCTTCCTGCATGCTTTTTATATGATGGACTGCCTCTTCAGAAGAAGAATAATTTTTCACCATCATGCCGATAAAAACGTTACCCTGGGTCTGTTCCACGATTTCTTTGGCATTCTCTATGTCTTTAGCCAGTACGTTCAGTTGAATCTTTATGCTTTCTTTCTCCATGACTTAAGCCTCATTTCCGATTATTTGTCTAATACGATCCGCCACAAGATCCTCCTCACCGGGCCTCATCGGGCGGGGGTCAATCGCAATTTTCCCTACATTCGCATAATAATTTCGGGTATAAATGGAAGGATTTCCCGACTCCAATTCGCGGATAAGCCCTCGTGCATCCACTCCGGCAGCCGCCGCATCCACCTGCAGCTCCGCCCGGTATATGGCTCGGCCTGCTTCATCCTGAACTAATCTTCCTTGAATCCCCGGCAGATCTTCCAACTGGTTGAGCAGATGTTTCATCCGCTTTATCTGATCCTCCGCATGATCGTCTCTGTCTTTGTATCGCCTTAATGCTGCAAGGAGACCCATAATCGCTTCTTTTCCGATCTTCATAGGCCTTGCAATACCTTTGTACTGCGCATGGCAAGACCTGATCAGATCAGAGCGTCCGCAAATGAATCCTGAAGTCGGTCCTTCTATGGCTTTTGCTCCACTGTATATGACAAGATCAGCGCCCCGCTGAATGTAAGTATGCAAATCTTCCTCGGCAGCCGCATCAACAATAAGCGGAATCCCCTTATCTCTGGCTACTTCCAGCATCGATTCTATCGATTGCATTCCCTTTTGAATGGCATGATGAGACTTAACATATAACAAACAAGCAGTTCGTTCATTTATAGCTTCTGTAATATGCGCCTTCTCTGTATGGTTCGCCTGGCCAACTTCAATAGGCACTCCTCCGCCTATCATGATCATTTGAGTAATGGAAGCCCCAAAATGAACGGAATGACCTTTTTGCACAACCACTTCGTTCTTAAGCCCTTGCGTGAACGGAATCCGTTCAATAAGGTTTAGATTGGTTCCGGTAATACAAGCAGCTATTGAAATGGCTATTCCAGCCGCGGCCCCGGACACGGGACATCCGTCCTCCGCACCCGTCTCCTCGGCTATAAATTTCCCTGCTGTCTTCATCAGATCATCCATGACGACATAATTTTGCGAAGCTTCATTCAGTGCTTCGGCAACGGAAGGATGGACTGCGCTTGCTCCGAGCGCAGTCATCTTTCCGCTGGCGTTTATAACCCGTTTCAGTCCAAATTCGGTATAAATACTCACCCTTCTCTACCAGCCTTTCCTTCTGACTTTCCTTTATGTCCTTAGTTCAACGGAAGAGGAAAAAATGCTCCCATAATCATAGCCCCAATAATAGCTCCACCCGCGATGGGCTTCTTCCAGGCGTAAAATGCACCTGCTCCGGCGATGGCACCAAGCCCGACAGGAATAGAGGCCGTGGCAGCTGAGATAACAATTAGCGGGCCCAAATAACGGCCTGAGGCATTCCCGGCTCCCATCATGATATCTGCCCCAAAAGTGGAGTTAGACTGATTGATCGTATATTTACGAATGAAGATAATGATTCCCCCAATGATATATCCCAGCACAGCACCCGTAACCAAGGCAAGAGGGAATGAAGTGATCGTAGCGGTTATCCCGGCTCCCAGCATCAAAGCCGGGACACCGATACCAAGCCCTGTCTGGATAGCACCGCCAATGTCCAGAATACCGATTAGGGAGCCTTCCAGAACGCGGGCAAACAGGAAGCTGGCCCCGAAAGCAGCTGCAGCCCCGTAACTTCCCCCCTCAATACCAGCTGACAGCATGGCTACAATGGCAATATCATTAAAAGCCCCGACATGATAGACGTAAAACATATGGGTACCCGCAAAAATACCTGCACTCAAAAAAGCTACAAAAATCGGAAACGTCCATTCGGCATACCAAAAGCTTTTATACTTCTGTTCCAACAGTTGCTCGTTGTTCATGATTACTTCACCTCAGATCCAAAGAATGAATGCAGTGCTTTCAGCCAATCGGGTATCGGCACACCAACGCTGTTCAGCAAGCTGGCATCAAATCCGCGGAAGAACGCGCTTAGAACAAACAGCAACACGATAGCCGTCACCAGCGTTTTCGTTATCTTGTTCCATCCTGCATCATCTACACCTTTTCCTATCAGAATACCAAGAACGATTCCTGGAACTGCATTCCCCATAATAAGATGAGAGAGACCCCCAAGTACGGTTCCCCACAGGCCTGTACGTTTCCCTGCATCCATCGCCGCCATCCAAAATACAATCGGCATAACCGGATTAATCAGCCAGTTGGCCGCCGGGACCAATACTTCAAGCGCAACAGCCTGCATAGCCTGAGGAATAACGGATACCGTTGAATTTAGCACAGAAACTACTAAAGCACCTATAATTGCACCGGCAATTGCCATCTTTTTCGGATTATGAAGGGTTTCTTCTACATTCTTGTTTTTCCATAGCAAAGCTGCAGCGGACCAGTTAGGAATAATCCGGTGATCCACATCTTGAGTGAAGGCTCCTGCACCGACTACGGAGGCCCAAGCGTTAAAAAGGAAACCGAGCCCATAGGAAAAGTGGGCAATAGGGTCACCCTCACATGCATTTAATTCCCCATATGTCCGAAAAGCCCCCATACCCTGAACTTTCGGAGCATGAAACATTCTCGCCGCACCCGCTCCGGTACCAAAGCCTACAAAAGCTCCGATAATTATCGATTTCAATACGATCATAAACGTGACCATCGTATTCCCCCTTCATGTCCCTAACGAAGCTTCATTACCCTTTGTGCCGGTGTCAGTACTTCGTGCTCCTTATCAAACACGATTTTGGACATTTCAATGCAGCACAGACGGACTGTGACCTTCGCCTGAACTTCATAGGTGTATTTTTTGCGGGGAAACAAAAACCCCATAAACCTTTCTGTGCAAGAACTTTCCTTTGCCGATATAACTTGCATATCCAATGGTTCGATCCGGATGGGCGGCTCTGAAATTTGTTTTTTGATAGCAGGTTGAATTTGCTGAAAAATTTGCCTGAAAGCTTGTTCCTTCGTATTCCCTTTCCCGTGAAGCTCAAGTGTCAGAGTCTCTTCCCTGAGCAACAGTTACACCCCCTTTTGCTTGCGAAGTTCTTCTGTCAGACGGCGACCAAGCTCTTCTGTATCCATGAAACCAAATCCGAGCACTCTCTTTCCTTCTTTAATGGCCGTAATCCCTTCATCCACGGAGCGCATTCCATATTTGACCGGATATCCGTATTTGGTTTGTGCGGTTATAGCACCGGCACCACCACTTCCGCAGAAAGAAATGCCCAGATCCGCATCCTCTTTTTTCATGAAATCGCCAAGCTTCATGTCAGCTCCGAATCCCGGGATAACAATGGCCTGTCCTCCTGCAGCCTCCACTCCTTTTGCAACGTTGCTGCCTTTTCCCAAACGGTCACCAATCACAATTTTTAACATTCAGATTCTCCCCTTTATCTAAATAAATGATGTCATTCCTTACCACTGCAAAGCCGCTTCAAAATGAACCGCAAGAAGAAAGATTTCCGTCCTGTCGATATTCAGTTTAAGCTGCTCATGATAAGACCTCAGAACGAAAGCGCTCGCCTCTTCCGCAGCCGCCGAAATCTCGTTAAATGCTTCTTCCTCCACAGGCGGCAGTTTATCACCGGCTTGGAGCCGGTTAATCATAGCCGCATAATGATTGCCTAAGGCTATCCACCGGGATAATGTAAGATTCAGTTTGAGCTCTTCAGCAACCTTATACGTTTGCTCCAGTAAACAACGAAGCGGAACCGGGTCCTGTACAGGAACTTTGACCCCCGCCATGATGTCTTGAATCAGTGAGTCGGCTGATTGCATGCAATCACGTTCCCTTCTTTAATCGTCCAAAGCGGAGTCAGCTTCTGGCGGGCCGTCCGTTCCACTTTCTCCGAATCGATAAGCTTCTCTTCCTCCGGGTGCAGGCGGAATACCGTAAGGTCAGCAATCGACCCTTCACGGAGTGTACCCAGGTCATGTTCTCTCCGTAATATTTTCGCAGGGGCCGTTGTTACCGCCCGGATCACTTCTTCCAGTGAATACCCCAGTGTAAGTACTTTGTTCATCGTAACCGCCAGACTATATACGGGACCTCCCCTATTTGTACTGTATAAGTCCGTACTGATCGTGAACGGCTGAAGTCCAAGCTCCTTGTATCGCGCCAGGCTCTCAAAGCTGAAACTGGAGGTCCCGTGGCCTAAATCAAGCAGAACCCCCCGTCTTAATGCTTCTTCGGCTTCCGGAAGAATCCGTCCTTCTCCGTTCAGCATACCGCCTTTCTTTCCATGAAATGCATGGGTAACCACGTCTCCGTCTCTTAATCTTTCCAATACCTCACCTAGTTCAGGAGGCGCATTTCCGATATGAACCATAACCGGAACTCCGGCGAGATCAGCAGCCGACACCGCCACTTCCAATGGATAAATTCCATTGTTCTTAACTACGGAGGCACTCATTCTGGCTTTAATTCCTATAGCGGCAGGCTCATCCCGGATCAATTGTACCGTTTGTTCAGGGGCCAGTCTCGATAAGTCTACCAACTCCGAGAGGCCCTGGCATAAACCGTCAGACGATATGTTTACCCAGGCCAGCACTTCGGTAATACTCGGCTTAATAACTGTCTCCTTAAAGGTTCTGTAATCGTTTACACCAGAGCTACCCGCATCGACAATAGTAGTAACTCCCTGCTTAACTCCAATTGAATCAGCCTCAATACCGATTTTGGCCTTTTCCGGGAACACATGGACATGAAGATCGATCCAACCTGGAGAAATATAGCAACCTTCCATATCCAGGACGTTGGCATCTCCCTCCCATTCATGGATATGGCCTGGGGCTATAAGGCCGATAATGCGGCCGTGTTCCAGCAGAATATCATATTTCCCGTTAAGACATAGGCTCGGGTCTATAATATGACCATTTGTTAATACTGTTTTATTCATCTGTGTCACCACTCTTTTCGACTGAAAAATAGTGCAGGATAGCGTTGAATTCGCTCTCCGTAAAAGGAACACCAAATTGTTCGAATAGTCTTTCCACCTCCAGTTTGACCTGTTTCTGCTCGTCAGAGAGCAATAAATTGCCTATATTTTGCTCCCCATAAGGTTTACCGAATGTCTGCCGATGAACCATCAGCTGAAGATGAAGCACCAATGCCGCAGCTGACTGTTCCGTTAAGAATGAACGGAACATACTGATAGTGGCTTGGCTGATTTCAAACCCTTTCATAATCACATCTCTGCAAATTTGTTCTATCAGAGAAACATCTTTTTCCCGTACACACTTTAGAGCTTCCGACAAACCCGGTCGCTTTATCAGAATCGAAGACCGGGAGAGGTCGCCCATGAAGTGAGAAACTGAAGGTTTAAGCTGTTTTAAACAATTCAGAACGGCTATTATATCATCTTTGGTTGGGATCGGATTCACCCGAACAACGGGTACAGGCAATTCAATCGGCAATACACTGATGACAAGATCAACTGAATGTTGTTCCAGAAGTTTAGAAACTTCCATTACCGAGCAGTAACCCGCAACCTCAAGCTGGGGAATCCGATTTTCCATCAGCCTCTTAATTAGTCTCGCCGTCCCTCTCCCGGTTCCACATACAAACAAGGCCTTATACTTAACGTTTTGTTGTAAACGTTCATAAGATTCCTGGAAATGGATCACGAGATAAGCTACATCGAAATCAACAAGTAAAAGGTTAATGTCGCTAAATATTTCCTCGCAAGCTTCCTTCACATAAATAAACAGAGTTCCGTAGGAGCGGATAACTTGATCCGTGATTGGATTCGGATCCAAAACACCTAATCTTGCTTTAAGCAGTTTGGAGCTAAGATGAGATATCAGATATTCAAACAGGTCAGGATCCTTCTCAAACGGATACCCCAGTTTTTTGCTTACCAGTTTAATTAACCGACGGGCCACATTAGCCAAATCAGGCATCCCGTATTCAGTGGACGGTAAACCCGGGAGTTCTTCCCTACCTACAATTAACTGCATACTGACATACACAGCCTCTTCCTCAGGAAACTTGATCCCCATTTGTAAGCCTAGATCAGTCAAACCTTCAAGAACAATTTTATAACTGGCACTCTGCTTGATCGCTTTAACGCTGATTGCCTCGATCTGAATCCTTTCATTATCTCTGATTCGCCGGATGGCAATGGAAAATCTGAACAACAGTCCGATCATTTCCTGATCCGTAAGCAAAAGATTGAGCTTCTCCTCCAGCATCTTGATCAGGCTGTGAACAGCCTGAAAGACATTCTCCATTTCTCCATAAGGAAGAAGATGGGGGGCCAATATTTTTTTGATATCCGGCGGAATGGGTTCCCGTCGTAAAACCCCTTGAATCATTCTGAACATATCGCTGGCATCTAACAAATTTTGAGCCAAGTATTCAAGTAACAGCCGCTTATACAGCTCCGGCCCTTTTACCTTAAATCCTTTATATTGCTTTCTTTCCAGATCCAAATTCCACTGCTGAAGCATTCGTTCCCCTTTTAGCAAATCTCGCAATATGGTATTGCGGCTGGTACCAAGCCATTCGGCCAGTTCGTTAGCGGTTACATAATCGCTTCGGTTCAGAAGGATGAGCAGAATTTGGGTATTTCTTTCTTCCTGACTAGGAAAAATGGCAGATCTTTCTCCACTGTCCAACAGCTCACGCAATTTGTTTTTCTTTTCTTCACTGCATTCGATCCAAATCCCCCTCTTAGTATGTGACTGCAAGCAGAGATGCTGCTCATTGAGCCACAAGCGGATGGATTCAATATCATATTTAATGGTACGTGTACTAACATGAAACTCTTCTGCTAAATGCTTAATTCTAACAGGATGTCCAGACACTATCATACGTAAGAGCATGTCTTTGGCACGGGTATTTAGCATAACTGTCTCCTGAGGCCTAGGAACCATGTTGAGTGGTACTTGTTCCATTGTTTTATAATTTTATTATAGACAACGCTTTCAATAATGAACAGCACTATTCTCTTCACCAAAGCTGGTGAACATTTTCACCACAATTTTTTAGGATCAAAACCAAGCTTAGTGTTTGAGAAAATCAAATAAATTGGGCTTTGCTCCCATTACCTATTTAATCGCCTTTGCCCATTTAATGTTCCCATTCTCATGTAGGCTTCATACTCATTTATCCAACGATAAAGCGTATTAGAATGAATCGATTATTCTTTGGCAACCTCTTTCATAAACATGTTTTCTTCCAATACTAGCTGAATTGCAGCCATTTTAAATGGACGATCATAGACTTTTCATCTTTGTTGCTAAATCAGATATTGTCATGTTGCTTCTTCTCTAATATTCATTCATTTATTAGTGTATGGTAATCCAATAACGCAAGATAGTATTTCCATTATTATCAACCATCTTACTTTCAAAAACACCATTATTTGAAAGAATGATTTTGGTTGATGCTATATTAGTTTTATCGCATGTTAGAAGAACAGGATTAACTCCTAATGTTTTGCAATATACGAGACCTTGCTTTAGGATTTCGCACCCGTATCCTTTATTTCGTTCACTTTTTCGAACACTATATCCTATATGACCTCCGAATTTCTCCAAATAGTCGTTCAATTCATGACGAATATGGATCATTCCCACTAATCGATTGTCGCTTTTTCGAACTGCCAGTAACAATGTTGCAGGTACAAACCCCTCTTTTACTGTTATTTTTGATTCATTTTTCCTGTTCATTTCAAACCATTCTGTAATAGAATCGATATTTTGCAGATTCGCAGTTCCATCCATATTGTCCCCGTATTGGATAAACTCTTGTTTATAATCTTCAATCTCTTTTTCAAACTGCTTCGTAGGTCTCATAAGTACCAAATCTTTCATATAACCGTCCCTTTCCATTTCAAAGTTGTAGCGAAACAGTCGGTGTCTATACATGTACGATAACTTTTCAGACATTACCTCCTCGTATAGTAGTTTTTGAAGCTAGTTTGAATCCATTTCCAGATCCCTAGAGGACTAGAAAAACTACAAACAGATGTCAAAATGATTACAAATATAAAAGAATAACGGGCGCTAAAACTTCCCGCCAGCCACATCAATATCGTAATAGAAATAGGCGTTGTGGTTTGTGACAATAATCTTACCGCATTATTCGCTCTCCCTTGCATCGCACTTACCAGAAGTAAAAAACAAACAGGAAAGACCGGATTTTTTACCTACAAAATCCCTTAACTGAGTTTTGTGCCGTTTGGTTGGAGGTTCCGGCAGTCTCGTTATACCTACTGCGCCATCAACAATATCAAAATAAAAAAAGCATCATAGCTGGATTACCGGCTACTGATGCTTTTGAGGTTTTAGCTTCCAATTCCAATTTCAATAGCAACTGCTTGTTGTTTTTGTTTAGATGCTTCATAGGTTTTATCTGGGTTAATCCCAGCCCCATATAATAATGAAAACGTTAAGATAAGGCAAGCCAAGTATTTTTTAATATTCATGGCTCAAATGTCTCCTTTTAATAAAATATCTTTAAATTTGACCTTCTGGGAATCTGAAGCATACTCATCAAACTTGTTGAACTGCTTGACACACAATATTGATTCGCGATACTTATGGGCCGGAATGGACAAGGAAAGACAAAATAGAATGGTGTCCAACCCTTCTGCAAAGCGTTGCCGATAAAATGCATAAATTGCCTTTTGATAATAAAACCTAAAATGCCTGTGAGCATAAACTATATTCTGCTGAGATGTTGAGGGATAGGTATCAACAAAACGTTCTAAAATGTGATCTATGTTTAAATTATATGCATTAGCTGCTTCTATAATAACTAAAAGTGCGTCTGGAATATGGTTAGGATGGTTTGCTAGGAAATTTATAAACTCATCAAGTATGTCGGTATTCCCTAATAGCAATTCCACACAATATTTATTGCCTTTGGCAAATTGACTAAAGTTATCGACTTCTTGCCTTCCTAAATCATCCAATAGTTCAAACCAACTTAAGTCCTCATATCCTTCAATACATGCCTTTGCCTCTTCATACCGACCTTGTTTAAATAAGACTGCACTTTTCAATAAATATGCTTGACCGTAGTAAACAACAAGATGTCGTTCGGTTTCTACTGATGATTCTGATAGTCTTTGACTTTCGAGCTTTCTCACCTCCTGTTGATATACAATATCTGATAGTACCCTAAGTTCTTCTGCAAATTGCTGAACTGTGGACCATAATTGCAGAGTATAACAAATATTTGCCAAATGCAAAAGGGCATCTAGCTGAAATCCTTCAGACAGTTTTTTTCGAAAGCCTCCAAAACGAATTACTGCTTTGAAGTTTTCATCAGCATCAGATCCAATACTAGCCCTAAAGACTCGATAATGACTGATGGCTAAGCGTTCAGAGTGGTTGGACTTTTCACCTTGAATAACTTCTTCATAAAAAGGAACGGATTCCTTTATGTTACCACTTAGATATAAGTTCTCCGCTACAGAAAAAAGCAGTTCCGTATATTTGGACTGATCTGCCAAGAGATTGATAGCCTTCTTGATCAATTCCGTTTTTCCAAGTTCAGCGCAGCGGAATAAAAAAGATTCCATTCGGGGTTTGGCCACCCTATTTTGGTAAAAACACTCCGCAAGGTAATACTCATAATAGTATCCTTCCGGTAAGCCAAGTAATTCTGTTAGCATATCTAATTGTTTCATCGTGATAGGTCGAAGTGATTTGCCTCGAAGGCAGGCGCTCAAATTCCCGACTTGAGGTCCGCCTTTTTCTTCCAGTTGAGACAATGTACATCCGGTTTCAGCTATAGCTTTTTCAAGTTCGCCGCGCAACGTAATCCTGTTATCCATTTTTCACCTCCTCTCTATATCCGGAATACCATATAATTCCACAATACCACATTTGGATTTTTCTACAAAATTGTACAAAAAGGGAATAGTAAAAAACAACCACATCGTGAATGGTTACGGCATATAATCTGGTCGCAATTCTCTATTACGGTAGTTTGTCAAATATGTTTATAATAGAAATTTTATGTTCATTTTGGTGATGTTTTGCCTCTTGTTGCAAGGAGCGCCCAGCTGAAGGTGAGACATAAAGCTACCACATCCACAATCAATGCACCCCAAATTTTGACCTGTTCCCATTGCATCATAAACAGCGAACGTAACCCTTCCAAAATATAGGTAGTCGGATTGAAAAGGGACACTACCTTCATCCAATCCTGCATATCTTCTCTCGGAAGAAAAGCTGGAGACAGAAAAATTAGCGGGAACAAGAACATGGCGGATGACTGTACAATTTGTGAATTCCCTGTTTGCATCGCTACCGCGATGGATATACCTCCCATACTCATTCCCCATAGAAATGAAATGATGATAGCTACCGCTACTCCAAGCATTCCGGTAGTTGAGGTTGGTCCTAACGCAAATCCAAGGCCGATAATGAGGCCGATCTGTAGCAATACCTGAAGCGCTCCCGCCAGCATCGGTGCTAGAATTAAGGCAGAGCGTGACAAAGGCATCGAGAGCAGTCTTTGAAAATATCGGGTTTCCATGTCCTGTACGAGAACCTGCCCGCAAGAGCTTCCAGATGCGGTAGCAAATATGATAGCTGTAGGCAAAAGGAACGAGGTGTAGTTGCCGCCGCTAAGCATGCTTGCGAAGCCGTTACTGCCTCCCAATGCACCATGATATACGATGAAAAAGAATGCTGAGATAAACAAATTAATCATGGAAGCAAAAGGCTGCCGAATTTGATTGGTGATAAGTCTTCCCGTTAATAGTCCGACTTGTCTAAACCATCCACTCTTATGCATTGGACTCGCCCCTTACCTGATAACCGGTCGTAGAAAGATAAATATCCTCCAGCGTCGGTTGTGTAATGCTTATACTTGTAATCTTAATGTGCTGTTCATGCAGAACGGACAATATTTGCGGCGCCTCGTTCGTACAATCTGCAACCTTCAACTTTACCTCAGCCTGGTCAATGACCGCATCCGGATACAATTGTGCTACTTGCTTCGCCTGACCGGCATTGTCAAGCAGAATCGTAATATACTCTTGACCGTATTGTTTTTTCAATGCTGAGGGCGTGTTCTCGATCGCGATTGTTCCATTCATGACGATACCGATCCGATCGGCTAGAACATCGGCCTCATCAAGATATTGCGTCGTAAGCAATACCGTAACGCCTTGATCTCGCAGCATCTTGACTTCCTCCCATATTATCCGGCGTGACACCGGATCCAGTCCTGTGGTAGGCTCATCAAGGAAGAGCACTTTGGGTGTACGAACGAGTGCAAGCGCAAGGTCGAGCCTTCTTCGCATTCCACCGGAATATGTTTTCAACGGCCTATCCGCAGCTTCTAGTAAATGATATCGCTCTAGCAGCTCATTCGTTCTTTTCTTCGCTTCTTTACGAGAGTATCCCCATAATTTTGCATGAAGCGTTACGATATTTTTTCCTGTTAGAAGCGGATCCAATCCGGTCTCTTGATTGACGATCCCCATAATGCTTCGAATTGCATTTGCGTTTTGCAGCAGGTCATAGCCCGCTATTTTTGCTGTCCCACCCGAAGGGCGAAGCAGCGTAGAGAGCATGAGCACTGTCGTACTTTTCCCTGCTCCATTAGATCCTAATAAACAGTAGATTTCGCCCTTCTGAATCGAAAAGGAAATCGATGATACGGCCTCTACTGTCTGTTTTCCCACCGTAAACGTTTTGGATAGCTTTTCTGCTACAATCATAATGATTACCTCTCATTGGGATAAATCTTGATCCACTTACCTGATAACGATATGCCCTACAATTTTATGCAACCGCTCCACATATATTCTAGGAACAGATTCAAGCAACGTTCTGCTTTATCTCCTGGCATGGCTCCAAAATCAATTTGCCATAAAATCGTTTCAGCTCCCAATCGAACATGGAGCTCATGCATTTGCTCCAACGCCTGACTTGGTGTGCCTACGATAGCAGCACCTCTGTCTCGCATCTGCTCAGGCGAATCTATTCTGAGTCCTAGGCCGAATCCTGTATATCTTGGATAATCAGACGATGTCCTGCTGTTCCAGGTTTTTGCTGCATCGGCCCACACATCCAAATATCTTTTTAAGTAGTAGTCTCCCTCTCGAATAGCCTGTTTTTCATCTGTATGTAAATAGATTGGCAAGCTGATAGCAACCTCAGACTGCAAATGAGGATGGTAATATGCAAAATTTTCACGATAGACATCAATAAATTCTTTTAACGAGTCATAGGTTTGAAGTCCCGGTGTGAGCAGCAGCTTGAAGCCCTCTTGGCCAATCCAGGCAAAGCTTTGACGCGACTGTACAGCAGCAATCCAAACGGGAATATGAGGCTGCTGGATCGTAGGCGGGAATATATTCACGTTGTCAAACGAAAAGTATTCACTCGTTATGGACACATTGGACTCCGTCCACAGCTTGCGTATCGCATGTATCGTTTCTGTGAATCGCTCCCGGCTTCCATCCATATCAATCCCAAAAGCATCGAATTCATCCGGGATCCAGGCTCTTGAGAAACCAATCTCCACTCGACCATTACTAATGGCATCCAGCATATCGGCATAGGATGCAAGCTCTTCCTCGTCCAACTTCTCTATTCTCCGATTACTTATTAGGAAAATAGATGTATCAACATATTTTGTTGTATTACACTATTAAATGTATATATACAATACAATACAATATTATACTAAAATTGAATTTTACTTTATTTTTGTATTTAAATGTCAAATTGGGAATGTCTTAATTTAGACTTCCTACATTTCAAGATTTAAGACATTAACAGCAGCCAAATGTTGAAGTACAGTGACTTGAATGTTAGTAAGCATATTGTAAATTTTTATCTTACGACTTTATTTGGATATATGTGGTATATGTGAAGTATTTGATTTCAATTTTCTAAACTGAATAGCAAGAAAGTAAACTAGAGTTTCAATCTATTTACTATGATGCAATCTTTCAAAAAAGTTGAGTTCGTATAAAATAGCTTTTTCCAGCCATGTTTATAACCGGATTCACAATACTGTCATACATGGACATACTGGATTATAAGCTTGTTTTTTGGTATAAATGGGGATGATACTATTTGATAAAGTAACTGAAGAAATTGTAATGGAGTTGACTTGTTTTGAATGACCCTACATTGTGCATTGTGGTTCCTTGCTACAACGAAGAGGAAGTGCTGAATGAAACCATTAAACGGCTCAACGGTGTGCTGAACGATCTGGAGCGGGAAGGTCTCGTTTCTTCAGACAGCCATGTTTTATTTGTGGATGACGGAAGTAAAGACAGAACGTGGCCTATTATCGAAGAGGCCAACCTTCAGGCACCGCACCTGCATGGTCTGAAACTGGCGAAAAATGTCGGCCATCAGAACGCACTGTTTGCCGGTTTAATGACAGCTAAAGAAAAGGCAGATTGTGTCATTTCCATTGATGCTGACCTGCAGGATGATCTGAATGTGATCCGTGATTTTGTGCTTCGTTTCAGAGACGGCTATGATATCGTGTATGGGGTTCGCCAAAGCCGGGAAACGGATACCTGGTTTAAACGGAATACTGCCCTTGGCTTTTACCGCTTCATGTCCTGGATGGGCGTTAAAATTGTGTATAACCATGCCGACTTCCGGCTGATGAGCAAAAGGGCACTCGATCATCTTGAGAAATTCAAAGAGGTCAATCTGTTTTTACGCGGTCTTGTTCCCATGATCGGATTTAAATCTACTGAAGTATACTATGACCGCCATGAGCGCTTTGCCGGGGAATCCAAATATCCGCTGAAAAAAATGCTCGCTTTCGCATTTGATGGCATTACCTCTCTAAGCGTAACTCCCATCCGTTTTGTCACGGTACTGGGATTTATTCTGTTTCTGGTCAGTCTTATTGCCGGAGGATTTACTATCGGACAGAAACTTCTTGGCAACACGGTTTCCGGCTGGGCCTCTCTTATGGTGTCCGTCTGGTTTATCGGAGGAATGCAGTTGGTTGCTTTAGGTCTGATCGGCGAATATATCGGCAAAATCTATAAAGAAGTCAAGCGCCGTCCACTGTACAACATCGAAAAACACTTAACAGCCCAAGAAAGTGCCGTACAGCAGGAAAAAGCACCCATGTTCTGACAAAAAGACAGTTGGAGGGGAATCTTAAAATGAAACGTATTCGCATTTCTTGGGAATGGATGATCGTGCTCGCTTCATCTATTGTAATGATTTATATCCTGCTTATAAAACCCGTAATCGGTGTAGCCGATAACGGTGATTTTTTGAGGCTCATGTCCTCGGTCGGATTGGGTAATGCAAACCCGAATGCTACATTTGAAGAGCTGTACTTCCGCTTTATCCATACTCAATTCGATTATGGGCCGATTAATGGGTTCTATTCTACTTTCCATACCGTGCTTGCTTTCCTTATTGTGCAGGCAGCCAGATTGCTTCACCCTTCTTATTTTGATATCCGTTATTTGGGGGCCGCCTATGCCATTCTGTTTGCGGTCACCTTGTATCTGATTATGAAATATTACAAACAAGGTTCGGCGGCAGCAAATATGACCCTGGCACTATGTTTGTTTTTCATCTTTACGGATATCGGATATGTAGCTTATTTTAATTCTTTCTTCGGCGAGCCCGTTTCTTTTATTTCACTGCTTGCGATCATGGGACTTACCGGATATCTTACAGTCAAAGAACGGCCTTCTTTGGCCGCTCTGATCCTTTTATATGTGTCCATGTTGGTTTTATCCGGGGCCAAAATTCAAAATACGCCAATAGGCATCGTACTTGGACTTCTTGGCTTTCATTTTATGTCATTGCGGGATGACCGCTTGTGGAAAAGAACGGCTGCCGCTCTCTCGGCTTTGGTTATTGCCGGCTCGGCCTGTCTGTATGTATTTGCTTCTTCAGATCTTAAACATATTAACATTTATCAGACAGTATTTTATGGCGTCCTCAAAGATTCACCCAATCCGGAAAAGGACTTGGAGAGTCTAGGGCTGCCTCCTGAACTGGCAGTAAACGCCGGGACAAATTATTTCCAAACAGATGCCGCTATTCCACAAAATGACCCCCAAATGAAGCAAAAATTCTACGGGAAGGTAAGTCATTTCAATGTCGGCTGGTATTACCTTACCCACCCTGGCCGTCTGCTGAACAAACTTGAGCGGGGAGTAGAAAACGGAATGACCATTCGCCCTTATTATTTGGGCAATTATGAACAGAGCGAACATAAAAATCCTGGCGAACTCTCACACACCTTCCAATTTTGGAGTGAGTTTAAAGACAAGGTCCTGCCTCGATCCCTCTGGCTGCTTACCTTATTCTATGTCCTTTATTATGCCGTTCTAATCAGGTACCGGCTAATGGCCTACACCGCGGCTGAGAAAATAAGGCTAGAGATGCTTATGTCCGTAGGCTTTATCGGAATCATCGCTCTGCTGGTTCCACTCATTGGGGATGGAGAAGCGGATCTCCAAAAACATCTGTTCCTCTTCAATGTTACTCTGGATATTATGCTGACAGTCTCTCTCGTATGGATCGTATACAGGATAGCCAAACGATTTATAAGGAACAGAAACCCCTATTCTTAATAATTGTATGAACCGGATTTCCACCATCCTTTTTTATGTAGGAAAAGGGGGGCTTTTATTAGTGATATTGATAATCATTTTCACATATGTATAATGAAAGGAATACAAAATCCTGAATCGCTATCATACGGGAGTCATGGAGGAACTAATTTATGGATATTTTTGAGGCAATTCGAGACCGAAGAACGATCGGAAGAGTGAAACCCGATATCATATCGGATGAAGTCGTAGGGCAGTTGCTGGAGGCTGCCACATGGGCACCTAACCATTATCGTACAGAACCATGGAAATTCATCATCATGAAGGAAAAAGGAAAGCAGGCCTTTCATGATATAGCCGTTCAGATCTCTCTTGATAAGCTGGAAAATCCCACTGAGGAAGAACGGGAACAACTGCTCAAAAAGCATAAAAAGCATGTGGATATACTGCTTCTTCTTGTTGTAGCCTGTGTTCCTTCTGATAATCCAAGAGCCATTCTGGAAGAGGAAATCGCAGCAAGCCACGCAGCTGTCCAAAACCTTCTCCTGGCTGCCCACGCCCTGGGACTTGGAGCTGTCTGGAGAGCCAATCCTTCTCTGGTCAATCATCCAAAAGTGAAAGAGCTGTTCAAGCTTAGAGAGATTGATCAGGTAGTTGGACTTATCTACCTTGGATACCGTGAAGCCAACCCTGAACGGGTGAAGCGTACCCCTTATGAAGAAAAAACCCTATGGCTCGACCAGGAAGTTTAACCTTCTTAACCTGAAAATTCCCCTGAACATATGCCAAACCGGAGCCTAACGGACTCCGGTTTCTTTACGCTGCTTATTGGAAGAAAAATTCACGACCTATTTTTGTGTATGCCTCATTAGAGGAAAACGCTTGACTATCCGTCTTTGCCAATTTCCCGGTTTTTTCGCTTCGTTCCTGCGTTGGGGATTAAACATAAAGGTATTCACGAGAACTGAAATAATGATACCTAAGGTCGTTTCAATCACCCTCATAATACTGTAATAAATCGGGGAAGCATCAGTAATGTTTAACATAATAGCAAGAAAAACAATCAGGGCGATGCTGGTACACCCTTTTTTCTCCAACAAATTCGTAGCGTACACGACAATCATCACACCCACGAAGATGAGCAGGCTGTCCTGGGGGTTTAAATAACAAAAAACAAGACCAATTGCGGCCCCGATCAAAGTACCAATAATCCGGTTGATCCCGGTTTCATAAGAATCTTCCACCGTATTCTGCATCGTTATGACTGCCGCAATGCAAGCGTAGAAAGGAGATTCGATTTGAAATAGCCGCAGGATCAGGATGCAGAGCAGCACGGCAATGGCTGTTTTGACGTTGCGCATTCCGATCCGGGGTAATTTTCTAATAAAGTTCACATGAAAAATCCTTTCCTATAATGAAAATGAGTATTTTCATTTTCATTATAGCTCCAGACCCCTTCCCTTCTATGACAACCGTCACTTTATGCCCATCCCTGCCTGTTTCTACGCGGAATCAAGCGCCGATCGTTATTCTTAGCGGTACAGTATGGACTGCGATGAAATGCCAATGCCCGAATAAATTTCCATAACAATAGAGGTTTATTTGTTATGTTCAGAAAGTAGTATAGCAAAAAAACTAGTTAAGCGCTTTCTCTATGTATATAGAAAAATAGCCGTCCGGATCTTGATTCTGACGGCTTGTACAGGTTTAAGTATACTCCCGGGAAGGAACAGGACCGCAGCTTTCCCTCTGGATTAATTCTGCCGGCAAAATGACCTTTTTGGCAATAGCCCGGTTTTTTTGCATGCGTTCCATCAAAAGTTCAAATGCTGCGGCTCCCACCCCTTCGGTATGAAGTTTAACCATAGTTAAGGATGGCGTAAGAAATTTTGCCACCGGAATATCGTGAAATCCGACAATGCTGATTTCTTCAGGCACTTGAAGCCCCCGTTCCTGAACCGCCCTTAAGGCCCCGATGGCAATATTGTCGCTAGCCGCTACCAAAGCTGTTGGAGCCGGATCATTTTGCAGAAGTTCTTTAGCAAGCCTGTAACCATCTTCCGCCTGGCAACAGGTTCCGGAACGGCTATAGGTCTCAAAATCCAGACGCTGTTTGCTCAACCAGCCGGTATAAGCGTATTCTATACGGCCGTTTCGCCCATTTTCTCCCGTTCCAATAAAGCCGATTCTACGGTGGCCTAATCCTGTAAGATATTGAAGGGTTTTAACCATGGCTTCCTCAACATCCAGCGTTACCTGATCATATCGCTTGTCCCATTCATTTGCATCGATTTGTACCACATGTTTAGTTAAGCGGGATAGCTGCTCCAGATCCCCGGGTTCTATCTGGCCTACCGTAATAATACCCAGGAAGGATTCACTTCCCGTACCAGTCTCCTCTTTATTCAAGGATAAAAGCTGAACCGGATAATGTCTCGCGGCTGTCTCCAAAGAAAGCCGTAAGGAGGCTGAATAAGCATCCGGTGTTTTCTCTTCGTAAGCAGAGGAAAACATGAGCCCCACTTTCATACGCTTGCTATTAGCTTTGGCTGATGATTTACGATAGTTAAGCTGTTCGGCAATTTCAAAAATGCGGCGTTTTGTTTCGTCTGATACAGATAAGGTCTGGTCCACATTCAGCACACGGGAAACGGTGGAAATGGAAAAGTTTGCCTGTTCGGCAATGTCTTTAAGGGTGGCCATTTGCATCAACTCCATTGGCATCCAGAATATTCGATTTATCAGGTAAACAAATACGAGAAAAATGAAAAATTCCTAAGGAGAGCGATTATGAAGGGCGTTCTTCTAGAAAGATGAACAGGTTCAAACTCTTGCTTAGATTGTAACACATTGAATAATCAAAAAATACCAAGGCTTTATCAGCAAGCTCAGGTATGCCGATTCAGCCAATCTATCACGTCAATTGTAACCTCATCCCGGTTTAATTCATTTAAAATTTCATGGCGGGCGCCCGGATACAGCTTGCTTTCCGCCTGGAGACCAAGCCGGCTATAAGTTTTCATCAACTTCTGAATGCCTTTGCCCATATTTCCCACCGGATCCTGTTCACCTGCCAAAACAAAAATAGGCAGGTCTTTTGGAATTTTGCTCATAGATTCTGTCTTATGAATATCCCGCAGAAGACGGAAAAAATCGTGATAGAAAGATACGGTACTCAAATTGCCGCAATAAGGATCTGCTATATACTTCTCCACTTCTTCCTCGTCCCGGCTTAGCCAATCAAAAGGAGTTTTCGTCGGTTCAAACGCTTTGTTAAATCCGCCGAATGCCAGAGAATCCACCCATTTGGAGCGGTATTTTTTCCCTTTTATACTCATAATCGTTCTGGTCACGGCTATTCCAAGTGCCAGTTCAATCCCCCTGGGACCATTGCTGCCGGATAAAATCACCCCATCAATATGCCGGGAAAACGTATAAATATACTTTTGTGCCAAAAAAGAACCCATGCTATGGGCAAAAAGAAAAAGCGGAAGCCCGGGATGGCGGCGTTTTATTTCCTCGCTAAGCTGCCCCATATTCCGAACCATCCAGTTAAACCCGTCTTCTCCAACGTAACCCAGCTCATCCGGATGTTTTGCCGTCAATCCGTGCCCCCGGTGATCGTTGGCATAGACGATGTATCCTTCTTTTGCAAGCGACGCAGCAAACCTCTCATACCGTTTGGCGGTCTCCGTCATGCCGTGGGCAATTTGGACAACCCCCCGTATAGGGACTTGCTCCAAAGGCTGCCATGTATAAACATGAATAGATATTTGTTCAGGATCCTGTAATTTCCAAGTTTGTTCAATCATGATGATGGTTCTCCTTTACACCTTACTTCTTCACAGATTTAATCAAGGCTCTTCCTGCATTTTTACTTACTCCTTGCTGAAAAGTCCATCATATTTATTTTAGCTTTCTTTTCCGAAAGCCGAAATCCTCTTTTTTTCAACATCTTTATCAAATCTTCATGTAATGTTAAAAAAAGCCACTGACAAACGCCAATGGCTAAGATAAATGATTCCGTAAAACCTCTTATAATTTCCGTGAAGTTGTTTTTGCCTGAGTGAACAATAACAAGTAGTCATACCCGCCTGCTTTTGAGTCCGTACCGGACATGTTGAATCCTCCGAACGGCTGGGCTCCGACAAGAGCTCCCGTGCATTTTCGGTTAATATAAAGGTTTCCGCAATGCATAGTTACCAGCGCCTCTTCGATCCTGCTTTCGTCCCGTGAGTAGAACGAACCCGTTAATCCAAATTCGGTATCATTGTACATCCGGATGGCCTCCTGCCAATCCTTTGCTTTGGCTATTGCGAGAACCGGGCCGAATATTTCTTCCTGCATTATTCGGGCTTTTCCTTCCAAATCCGCAAACACGGTAGGCTGAATATAATATCCGTTTCCATCTGCCTTATCCCCGCCTGCCAGCAGGTTTCCTTCCTTTTTTCCAATCTCGATATAAGATAAAATCTTTTTATACGAGGAACTGTCGATTACAGGTCCTACCGGCGCATTGTGTTCCGGGAGGCCCACAACCAGCTGTTTTGTTCGTTCGACTACTTTACTTACTATTTTATCGTATACGGATTCCACGATAATTGCCCGGGAGCCTGCCGAACATTTCTGCCCCTGGAAGCCGAAAGCTGATGCAACGATTCCCGCAGCCGCATCGTCCAAATCGGCCGTTTCGTCCACCACAATACCGTCTTTTCCGCCCATCTCTGCAATAACGCGTTTAATCCAGATTTGTCCTTTCTGAGTTTCAGCAGCCAGCCTGTTGATACGAAGCCCGACCTCTTTAGAACCTGTAAAGCTGACAAACCTCGTTTTAGGATGTCCCGTTAAGTAATCCCCCACTTCGGCACCGCTTCTGGGCAGGTAATTAATAACACCATCCGGAAGCCCCACTTCCTTCATCAACTCCACAAATTTGTAGGCGATGACCGGTGTGGCTGAGGCAGGTTTAAGAATAACAGTATTTCCGGACACGATAGCTGCTGCCGTCATACCACAGCAAATGGCCAACGGAAAATTCCACGGAGGAATGATCATACCTACACCAAGCGGAATATAAGTTAGCCTGTTGTCTTCCCCTTCCAGCTTGACCAGCGGCTGATGTAAAGAAGTTTGGCTCAAGCGAATCATCTCGCGCCCGTAAAACTCCAAAAAGTCTATGGCTTCAGCTGTGTCCGCATCCGCTTCCGCCCAATTTTTCCCGGCCTCCAAAACCATCCACGCGGAAAATTCATGCTTTCTTTGTCTCATCTTATCAGCAGCCTTGAACAGGTAAGAAGCACGTTCGGCAGGAGCTGCCTTTTTCCAGGATTCAAAACTGGCCAGGGCGGTCTGCATAGCCTGCTCTGCAAGTTCAATAGAAGCTTTGCCCACTTGTCCTATCGTTTCATCCAGTTTACCCGGATTAATTGATACAATCTGATGCTCCGTGTGAATGGACTTTCCGCCAATAATCAGAGGATAGGATTGTCCAAATTCCTTCCTGACTTTGGCAATGGATGTTTTCATGGCCTGCTTATTCTCCTCCAGGGCAAAATCCGTAAAAGGCTCATTGGCAAAGGGGGGAAGTTGAGTTAGGGTGGTCATACAATCGCTCCTTTAAATCAAATTATTTATTTGAACAAATTTTTTAGCACAAACCATACATTAGCGGGGCGTTCAGCAAGACGCCTCATAAAATAACCGAACCAGTCCACTCCGTATGGAACATATATACGGACTTTATATCCTTCTTGGACCAGCTGCATTTGGAGATCCTCACAAATGCCATAAAGCATTTGAAATTCAAACTGGTCAAGCGGAATATCCCGCTCTTTTACAAATCGTTTAGTCTCATTTACTATTTGGGGATCGTGTGTAGCGACAGCCGTATAGCAGCCGTTTAACAGACGACGATGAATGAGCTTCACATAATTGCTGTCCACATCTTTTTTGTCCGGAAAAGCCACTTCAGGAGATTCCTTATAGGCTCCCTTCACAAGCCGAAGGTTGGCATTGTACCGGCTTAAATCTTCCACATCCTGTTCAGAGCGGTATAAATAAGCCTGAATGACGATCCCCACATTGTCGTATTCCTCCCGAAGCTCCTTATAAATATCAAGGGACATCTGGCAGTGCGAATAATCTTCCATATCAATCCGCACAAAATTGTTCAATGTCCGGGCCCGGTCCAGAATACTCCGCATATTTCGAAGACAAAGATCCCTGCTGATATCAAGGCCCAGCGAAGTCATCTTAATTGACAGATTCGACCGGACGCCACTTTCCGCTATGGCATCAAGCGTAGCAAGGCACATATGGGCGGATTCGTTTGCTTCCTCCTCATTTCCCACAAATTCACCCAGATGGTCGATTGTAACGGCCCTCCCCGACTCATTCAGCTTTTGTACCCGTTGAACCGCCTCTGCTATAGTTTCTCCGGCCACAAACCGGCTTGCCCCAAAACGGAAACCGTAACGTCTCGCCATTCGGTTGGCTGAGCGGCTTTTGCCTAATGCCTGAAACATGTTGCGAAGCATCGTCTCCATGAGTTACATACACCCTCCATATAGATGAAGTACAATTTAGCTCTTCCGGTCTAATTAAGACTAACGACAGCTTTTTCACGAAAGCGGATACACAAGATATCGGTTGGATTGTTTCTTCTGTTCTTCTTGGTTGTGGAAAGAGAGTTCTTAAAAGGGTGCGGCAGGCTGGTCCAGGATGTCCGTGAAATGAGTACAAAATTGAGGTTTTAAAGCAAAAATAAAATGGTATTTATTAACACTACTAGTATAATATGTCCGGTGATCTTGTGCAATCATTCTTTCGTTAATGGGCTCATTCTCCGTTTTTGAACTTACCAGTCCCTTATGCTCTCCTCGAAGAGACATTTATCTATAAAGGGAAATCGTGAAAAAACAGGAAAACGGGTAAGTTTCCGACCTTTCAGCTTTTGATAAGAAGGAATTTGTCGTTATTTATCGAAATAGATACGCGGCCATCTATTTTTGCATGAAAGGAGTCGAAATAATTGAAAAAGCTGTTTGCCATTCTCTTGGCTGCATCTATGCTGTTCACTGTAATCCCACAAGGGAATGCCAGCGCTGATACTTCCCAGGTTGCCGTGAAGCTGGTGAACTACATAGGCAAGAATTCATCTATTGATGTTAAGGTAACTGGAAATTACCGGATTTCAGAAACCGGATCTGCCTTAAACTCAGGCCAAACCTACACGGTGAAAGCCTCGTCCGGCGTTCTTTCCCTTTATTCGGGAAATCAAAAGCTGCGAGAATTCGGAGCGCAATTTTCCATGGTTCCCGTTACCTACGGCACCAGTTCCACGTTAACCATTCAAAATGGGAACAGTTACACGGGTACGATCACTTTCCAAGCGGAAGGCTCTATCGTAACACCGGTAAACAAACTGCCTATGGAGGATTATCTTAAAGGCGTTCTGCCAAAGGAGGTTAGTTCTGCCTATCCGCTGGAATCCTTAAAAGCACAAGCGGTTTCCGCACGAACCCACGCAAGCCGTTTTACATCCGCCGGTAAAACAATGGATGATACAACAAGTTATCAGGTATACGGCGGATACTCCAGCTAGCAGGATAAAACCAGCCAGGCAGTAGATCAAACTGCCGGAGTCGTTCTGATGTACGGCGGGACCTATGCACAAACTTATTTCTCTGCCAGCAACGGAGGAATGACTGAATCTGCTGAAAATGCATGGGGCGGTTCTTCTATACCTTACCTGACCGCTAAGCGCGACCCGTATGATGATTCATACAATTGGTCCGTTACATTGAACAAAACACAAATTTCTACAGCCGGTCTCGACCTTAAAAATCCGAACAGCTGGTGGAGTCAGGTGGTTGAAGCCAACAAAAATGAGGCCGCCAACATGAAGACTTTTATGCTGAATAACGGCTACGGAGGCAAAGACCTGAAAATCACCGGGATTTCCAGCCTGACCGTAGATGCTGCCAAAAACAGCAGCGGGCGAAGCATAAAAGGAAGCATCACCGTGCAGTACATGGCCAAAAATGAACTGAACCCGGACGGGTCCATCAAGATTCAGACAGCAACTTTTCATGATCTGAAGCTTAGCCAGCTTCGCGCTATGATAGGAAACGCGATTTGGAAAAGTCTTCTGGTTACGAATGTGACGAACGGTTCGAACAGCTATACCGTCAGCGGTAAAGGCTACGGCCATGGGGTCGGAATGAGTCAATACGGTATGAAAGCCCGGGGGGAAGCCGGACAATCCTACAAAGAGATTTTGCAATTTTACTATCCGGGGACAACCCTCACGGGTGGTTCTGATCCCGGTCCGGGACCTGATCCGGTCATTGACCACATTAATCTGATCGCGACGAGTTCCCTTCATATGTCACCTGGCGGACCTGTGGACGGAGCGATCACGGCCCAAACCGTAAGTGTACTGGCGAAACAAGGGGAATGGGTGAAAATCCAAACCTGGAAAGGGGCCCGATGGATCGTACCGAATAGGGATTTTTCCCTGCCGGTGAAGCTTCCTCTGTCCAAGGATACTTCTTTGCATGAGAAACCGGATTCCAGCTCCACTTATATGGGAACCGTCTCGGCTCCGCAAAATGTCAGTATTTTAAGTAAGGAAGGCGACTGGTACCTGATCGAAACCTGGAGAGGTCCTCTTTGGGTGTTGCCAAATCATGATTTTTCGCTTCCGGCTACGATCACCCTGACCAAAGTGACATCGCTGCACAACGAGCCTGACGAAAAGAGTGCTTATTTGGGGGCTTTATCCCCGCAAACCGTATCCGTATTGGCTAAAAAAGGCGATTGGTATCAAATCACCACTTGGAAGGGGCCTCTTTGGATCGTACCTAACCGGGATTTCTCCGTACCGGAAAAGCTTCTTCTGTTTATGAATACTTCCTTGCATGAGAAACCGGATTCCAGTTCTACTTATATGGGGACCGTATCAGCTCCGCAAAATGTAACGGTTCTGGATAAAAAAGGAGACTGGTATCTGATTCAAACCTGGAGAGGTCCCTTGTGGATACTGCCAAACCATGATACTTCTCTTCCAAGCACGATAACTTTGACAAAAGTTACATCACTGCACAGTGAACCAAATGGGGTTTATTCAGGGTCCGTATCCCCCCAAACTGTAACTGTACTGGGTAAACAGGGCGATTGGTATCAAATCTCCACCTGGAAGGGACCTCTCTGGATCCTTCCTAATCAAAATTTTAATTAATATGTTAAGAAACCCGGACGAATCATGTCCGGGTTTCTTGCAATCTGATCAAGAAAGTTTCTGTTAATTCCTGAGACAACCATTCTTGGTTTCCTGCAACCAAAAATCCACATCGTAGCCCACAAGAACTGCATGTTCGCAGTCGTAATGTTTAAGCGGTTGCAGTTCCATAATATCGGACCAAACCAGCTGGTCATTGGAGGTTGCCTGGCTGCAGGATTCATGTTAGCCCAGATATCCAAAGAAGTCGTTCATAAAACGGCGGGCATCGACCTGAACGCAAACCCGGGTTGCAGTTGACGGATCAGATAACCGCCTTATATCTTCTGTAGTTCTGCCTAGTGTATCTTCGTCCAGATCCACGTAAACCGGCATAGGCACCGTTGTTACCAAATCCGGCATTTTCGCTACACCCACTGCAAGAGGATCATGAAGTGCACACCCTTCCAAATAAGGATGTGCTTTGGCGTATGCATTTAAATAATGTTCAGTAACCTCCGCCAGAAAGCAGCCCAGCAAGGTTCCGTTTTTTCTCCACCTGGCCACATCCTCCCGGCTAAGCAAGGTTTTACGGGTCACATCAAGTCCGACCATTGTTACCGGTAAGGCAGAATCAAACACCTGCCGGGCTGCATGAGGATCAATAATGATATTAGCCTCGGCAAATTTATTCACGTTTCCCGGTGTCATTACGGCACCGCCCATCACCACTACCTTGCCAATTTTACCGATAATATCCGGTGCTTTGGCAATGGCCCGGGCCAGGTTCGTTAAAGGGGCTGTTGTGACAAGCGTCAATTTATGCTGCACGCTGCGGGCCTGATCAACGATATAGTCAACGGCATCCTGGTTGGAAACGGGCTGTTCCGTTAAGGGCCCCAATACATTACCTAGTCCGTCCTTACCGTGAAACAAATCCGGCTGATAATCCCGGATCAGTTCCAAAGGTTGTTTCGAGCCACGGAAAACAGGGACATCCGCTCCAAGCCGGTCCAATACGGCCCGGGTATTCCTGTAAGTATAATCTACCGGAGCCATACCGTACGTTGTGGTAACCCCAATCAGCTCAATCTCCGGAGAAAGAACGGCATAAGCGAGAGCCAGGGCATCATCTATGCCTGTATCTACATCCAGTATCATTTTCATGCTTCTTTACTGCTCCTCCCAAGGCTTTCTGCTTTCAATAGCCCTCTCTCTTAATATTCGTTCCCGCCCTTCTTTTTCCTTCCCGGTAAACCAATAGCAACGTTTGATTCCTTCCGATTCCCAGTAAGCAGTAGAATGTGGTATGCTTAGTACAAACTATACTTAGGCCTTTGATAATAAAAGAAAGGAAGGAACATATGTGAAGATCGTAAAGGAAGCATGGAGCTGGATCAGCGCGCTTGCTATCGCATTTATCCTAGCTCTTATTATAGGGATGTTTGTATTTAAGCCTTATAAAGTAGACGGCCAATCTATGGAACCTACTTTAAACGATTCGCAGCGAATTTACATTTCCAAGCTGTCCCATACCTTTTCCTACGAACCGGACTACGGGGATATTGTGATCATTGACAGCCGCTTGGACCGGAAACGCTCTATTGTGGATGACTTTCTGGAAAACCCGCTGATCAGTCTTTTCCGTAAAGGCAAAGATGATTTCCTGTATGTCAAAAGGGTAATCGGCAAACCCGGAGACACGCTTGAATTGAAAAACCATCAGGTTTTTCGGAATGGGGAGGCACTGAATGAGCCTTATATCAAGGAAGCCATGAGAGAGGAACCGGATAAAACGTGGGTAGTTCCGGAAGGACACATCTTCGTAATGGGGGATAATCGAAATAATAGCAAAGACAGCCGGATGATCGGTTTTGTTCCCATGGATCATATGCTTGGTATCAAAATGTTCGGCAGCAAAAAAGACTAGCGAAATTTTTGCCAGTCTTTTTTGCATGATGAATAACATTTTACATGCCTGTTCCCGCCTGCTGCTTTCTTATTTTCTTCTTAACCAGCCCTCTGGCTATATAGACTAATAGCTGTACAAAACAGGCGATTCCTAAAAAGGTAAAGGGAACTATAGCATAAAAATATCGGGTAGTTGGAGCAAACGGTAAATACAAAACAAACCCCGTTAAACCAAGAAGCAGTACCCAAAGAAACTCTTTCTTTTTCCTGTTCCATAATAAGGATAATACCAGGCCGGCTCCTCCGGCCATTGCTAAATTTTTATAAAACAAATCTTCGGCAGCGCTGGTAACATGAAGAAATCCCGTGTATACCGTATTGATTAAATATTCCGCTTTCCCGATAGTATACCATTCAAGATAGAGCCAAAACTCCTGGGTAAACCCTTGGAAAATGCGCTGCCAGGCCAGTTTTCCCAATTCATCCGGCGGAATGGCCGGGTCCACATCCGCATTATCGTTATAAGGAAATGATCCCCATAATAGAGGATTGCCTGCCTGCTCAGCCAGAATCACCATTTTCCCCATAGTGACCAGATTTCGAATCCACCAGGGCCCCATAATCAGCAACAATCCTCCTGCAAGCAGTAGAATCGGACGCCAGGATAGTTTCTTTTTCCGTTTTTGCAATAGCATAAATCCAAGCAATAATAAGAAAAATGGAAATAGTACGGGTCTGACAAGCAGCGTGCACCCGAATAATAGGCCCATAAGGAATTCATGCCCGCCGCCTTTTTGAAAATGAAGGATCATAACCAGGGCAAAGGCGGACAACAAAAACAAATACAGCGTCTCTGTAAAAAGATATGAAGACAAATAAATGAAACCAGGATGAATCATGCAGAAAAAAAATATAAGACAAGAGATAAAACGGTTATTAAATAACCTCCATGCTATCCAAAAAAAATAAATCCTGTACATAGGCTAAGAAGATTTTGAATGGCCTGGATAGCCACCAGCGGGGGATCCTCCCCATATCCGAATACAGTATAAGAAGAGCGTATACCCTGGTGTAGTAAAAGCGTTAGGACCCTCAGGAGTAGAAAAAGGTGTAAACCCGTAATAGCCCTTTTCGAGGAGTACCCTAACCGATTTATCGTAGCCATATTCATCCCCGGCCAATCTGTATTCAGTCTTGCTGTATAAGATATCTTTATTCCAATCTGTCTTTACATACCGCAGAGATCCTCCTAAAGCGGTCAGCAAAATTAACAAAACCATTGCGCCTAAACCTATTTTTTTCGTCATCTTTTTTCCCTTCCAGTTCATTCCATGCAATTATATTACCATACCCTAAAAAAAATTTGACGTTTATTTCGAAAAAAAGTTCCTGTGTTTAAGGAAAAGTTAAGAAATGACTTCTTTGTCCCGTTAAAAAAAACCGCTGTATCTTATTCGATACAACGGTTTGGTAGAAGTCATTAAAAGTACCCTTGTCCAGTGTTGGTCAAGACTCCATTTTGTAGAGATTGAAAAAAAGCCCCTTTCTTGATCCCTGTCATGATCCTATCTGCTTCGATAACGGTAATTTCCGCTTCTGGAAACACCTAATATGCTGCAGAGTTCCGTTACTGGATACTGTTCTGCCGCTGAATCGATGATACTTTTTTAAGACATCATTCTCCTGTTTGAGTTGCAACACGTACCAATCCTGATCAATGTGGGATACAATCGTAGCAGCTTCCTCTTGTGCTCCTTACGCCGTCCCCATTGATCCAAGAGCCCAAACTCACCTAACTCCCTGTATTTGCACATCCACTTCTTCATTCTATCCTTGTCCTGAATTCCGAAATGTTCCTTGATCTGCCGATAGATCCACTTCTCATCGATATGCAGCCGGGTCGCCTTTTTTTCACTTCATCTGAATACGGTTTAAACTTCTGTCCTTTAATCGCCATGAAAAATGCCCCCCTTATAATTCATCAGTTTACCCAGGGGGGTTTTGCCAATGTCTATTATAAAGGGTGCACTCCAAGGGTTCTTTTCCTCTGTTGTGGTACTTTATCTTTTTTTCGAAAAAGAAGTTGTATTATGAAAATAAACGAATGTCGTACAATAACACTTATGCGACATTAAGAGGGTGAGGAGAACAGAAGATGAATCAACAAAACATGATTACTCAAATCTCTATGCTGGAAACTCAGGATTATACGGATGAACAAATCATTCAGATGTTTTTAGCCATATGCTGCGGTGCTGCAAATACACGAAGGAATTATGAAAGGGCCCTTCAACAGTTCAGGGAATTCATTTCTTATAAACCGTTTCAACAGGTTACCTGGAAGGAAGTGGAGGCTTACAAACTTTCCTTGATTCAAGGGAGATTTGCCAAGTCCAAGAAACCTTTAGCACCAGCAAGTGTAGCTGCTTTCATTACTCCATTAAGATCGTTTTATAAATGGGGAAGCGAATCCAATATCGGTATTTTCAAACACAATCCCACAGTTAGTGTACGAATGCCTCCCATTCAAGTGAACAGCAAGAAGCATTTCCTGACGAAATACGAAGTGGGTAAATTGCTGCAGTGTCTCAAACAGCAAAGTCTGCGCAATTATCTTATTGGTCTTTCCCTTGTTTTGCTGGGGCTGCGTGTATCGGAATTGGTCTCGATGAAGTGGGGAGATTTTCATCCCGACCCTTTGGAAACTTCCGTCTGGTTAACCATTCCAAAAGCAAAGGGTGGAAAAAGCCGTGACATTAAAATACCGAAAGCGCTTTGGAAATTATATACTGAACATGCGGAAACACTCTCCGAATCTGCAAATCCCCATGCTAATCTGCAGCTTTTTCCCATTTCAGTACGGCAAATCGAACGCATAATTAAGTCAGCCGGAATACAGAGCGGAATCGTAAAAAAACTGACTCCACACTGGCTTCGCCATACTAATGCTACCTTAGCTTTGCTTCAAGGGGCTTCTTTACAACAAGTTCAAGAAACTCTGGGGCACTCGCATATTAATACAACGCAGAGATACTTGCATACTGTGGAACAAATGAAAAAAGCTGCGCCCGATTTTGTGCAGGACTGTTTGAAAGATTACATCGTTTGAATAAAATGACTTTTAACCTATACAAAATTAGGCTCTTTGGCCTATAATATGAACTAACCATCCTATAAAAATACTAAAAATATTGGTTTAAACACTGAAAAATGTCGCATAAGTGTTATTGTACGACATTGACTTTTGATTGCCTTATCAAAATCATCATTTTAGTTAGTAGCATTTGCATAATTTGGTTCAAAGTAAATTTATTCCTGTATGTTGACGAACAAAACCTTTTCGATCCATATATACTGCCACCACAAGCTTCTCGAGGTATTTATGCAAATTGCTGAACTGAGAATCGCCAGACACGATGCAGCTGTGCGCACTGAAAACGGAGGCGGAGAAGAAGTGAAAAATTCACGATTATTTGTAGAGAAACAATTACTTGCTTTTGAAGAAGATTATCATATAAAAAAATGGGTTGATTTTTTACGTTACAAACATCCGGATACATATATGCACTGCAAACGGGTAGCTCTTCTTGCCGGCAAGCTTGCAGACTCCTTTTTATTTGACCTTGCAAAAAAAGACCAGCTTGTGAAAGGCTGTTTTTTGCATGACCTCGGGAAAGCTTACATTCCGTTACATATATTGAATCAGAAAGAATCACTAAGTAAACAGCAGTGGGAAATTGTTAAACTGCACACTTCCATAGGCGCTGAGCTTCTGGAATCTATACCCCGGATAGATCCGGCTGTTATTGATGTGATCCGGTATCACCATGAGCGCTGGGATGGCAAAGGCTATCCCGAAGGGTTGGCAGGAGATAATATTCCTTTGTTCGCCCGCATTTTTACAGTTGTAGACTCATTTGATACGATGATTTCAGACCGCCCCTATCGAAAAAAATTACCCGTGGAAGAGGCCAGAAACAGATTGCTTCAACATGGGGGAACCCAATTCGACAGTGCTATTGTGCATTGTTTCCTTAGCCTTACCGACGAAGCTCTGGAGCTTGATCAGGTGACAGACCGTATATAGTTGCGAAATTTCATTTTTATAAATCCCCTCTGTTTTATCCAAAATTTGATATAATGAAAAAAGAATTTTTACTTTCGCATGCTGCATAATCGGATTAAAATGTCCAATTCCTCTAGGGTATTTGTTCAAGGAATTTCATGCACATTACTAAATTAAACATCGTGGATAAACGGGAGGATTGTGATGAAATTAAAGCAAAGCCAGTATTCCATGGGTGTTTTGGCAGCTGGATCAGCATATCTGATATGGGGGATTTTGCCCATTTATTGGAAGCTGGTTGGGTCTGTTCCTGCCGAAGAGGTTCTTGCCCACCGGATCATTTGGTCGTTAGTATTTATGATTCTGGTTCTTTCCAAGATTGGAAAACTTAAGATGGTAGCTTCAGAAATAAAACATGTGTTCAAGCAAGGCCGAATGGGTATCCGTCAGTGCGTGGACGGGGCTGACAATCGAAACGCTCATCATGACGCCGTTCGCTCTTCTCTTTCTTTTATTTTTTGACCAAAGCACTGTATCATTATGGGACAGGGGCATTTCGATAGTGTTGCTCCTGATGGGGGCAGGCGTTATTACTGCCATTCCTTTACTGCTGTTTGCTGCCGGGGCCAAACGAATTTCCTTCACCCTGGTAGGCTTTCTTCAATATGTTGCGCCAACCATCATGTTGATTTTGGGGTTATTTCTATTTCATGAGCCTTTCAGCTTGCCCCAATTGCTTTCGTTTATTCTCATTTGGATCGCACTTATCATTTTCTCACTTTCCCGCTCCTGGGAGTTGCTTCGAAAAAGAAAATTGAACAGCAAGCCCGAGTTTCAGAAAATGTAGAAGCAAGAAGCACCCGTTCGGGTGTTTTTTCTTTTTCGCCAAGCCCTGGCCGCATTTCCATTTTGGCATTGAAATTAAAGTGATAAGGAGCCGGATTTAGATGCTGAAAAAACTTTTGTGCAAAGGAACAAACACAGTATAAATGCTAAACCGGAAAAAATGAGACAAACAAGCTGTAAGGAAATCATATCTGACAGAAGGCCGACTAATAGAGTTAATAAAATCTGAATGATACCCTGAGTTACATCCGATAAACTGGCAAATCTACCCATAATGGAAATGGGTACATATTTTTGAAAGAAAGTCGCGTAACCTGAACTGGCGAATGCCATAAAGAATCCTAATAATACAAATGAAACAGCAGCAGTTACAAAATTAAAAGACGAATAAAACGTAATATAAAACAAAGTAGAGAGCAGTGCGCCTATGCTCATAAACCAGCGATAGGATATTTTTTTAGAAATGAAAGCAGCTAGGAATGAGCCCGCTAATGAACCTGCCCCGGTCAAACTGATGATATTTCCGTAATCACTTTCCGTTAAATGCAAATTCAATTTAATGAAAGTGGCTTCCTGTGAATCTATTGCATATCCGATTAACATCGCACATTGAAAAAACACAAAAACAGATACAAAATATGCGGCTTGCTTAACAAATTGACTAACGGCTTTCCAATCCTCGATAAATAATGTCATACTAATTGGTTTCCGGATATCCGGAGATTCTTCATTTACATCGGGTAAAAGAAAAATGAAAAAGGCACAACATATAAAACTTGCTGCATTAAAAAGGATGCAAAAATCAGTCCCAATAGTCATGATCAAAACGCCGGAAACCGCAGGTCCCAACAAAAATGCCCCCGAATTAGCCATACTCAAGATAGAATTAAATCTCTGCCTGTTTTCTTCAGGTATGAGTTTTGTTATATAAACAGATGAGCTTGGTCCAAAAAAGGACCCGAATATACTGATGATTAACATGATTCCGTAAATCATCCACAAAGAGGATAAAAGAGGAATCAACAATATTAGAAGCCCTCTTACGAGATCAACAAAAATCATCAATCTTCTTATGTTCGAACGGTCTATCAGACTTCCTGCCCAAACATTAGTTAAGAGCATAGCAATGGGCCTTATGACAAAAAGTCCGGCAACAGCAGCAGCTGAACCTGTCAGATCCAAAATGGATATGTTGATAGCGACAAAATAGATCCAATTCCCCAGATTAGAGAAACCAATCCCTGAAACCAGAAGCATTGCTTGTTTCCATTTTTTCATTATTCACCTCTAGAACAATTATTACTATTGTTAATAGAATTTACGTAAGATAGGACATTGATCAGTAGGAAAAAGAAAAAGAATAGTCATGGAGAGAATAATTTTGATATTGATGGCAAGTACTATTTGATTCGGGTTAGTAATCGAGTAGTTTCATTTTTCTTTTCATAGAGACCTAAATTCTTAATAAATTGATCAATTTCAACAATCATAAAAGAAAAATGAGTAAATGGATTAGTTATTAAAGCCAAAAGTTGCCATAATGCTATATTAATGAACCATTTTTTATTGACTTTTATTAATTTTTGACCACGATGCATTATCCAATGAGGATACCATTCTAACCCCGATGGATTAATAAAGGCATAAGTGCCTACCATAACTGGGACAAATGAAGCCTCCGGTTTATCTTGCAAAAGAAGAAATTCAGTAATATCCGCACTTCGAACAGGGTCATAAACCAATTGTTTTATATCTTGATTTTCTATTTTCTTATAACTGAATAATTTGAACTTCTTCTAATTCTGCAAAATCATTATCTTCTCTAATTACATTATCTTGATTTGTTTCAACTAAAAACAAAATATTATTATGATTTGATAATCTAGATAATGATTTCGCACTTTTGCATACAATTATTTTATTTTTTATAATCGTTTGATCAATATATTCTTTAGAGATGATTGAGTTCATCAAATATGAAAATAGATTAAATCCATCCCACATCCTCATTTCCTCAGCAAGTGGAATAAAAAAATAATGAAGATTCTTTTCACTTTTTTTTATATAAAGTTTAACTAGTCTGTCTAATAGTGCTTCCATTAACAAATCACCCTAACTTCGCTTAGTAATTATTGTATTTACTGCAGAGGTAGCATTAATTCCAAAAAAATCTGTGTAATATGTATCTACAGTAAAATCCTGTTCGTTTTTTGATGCCCATTGTCCAACATCCTCTTGCTTTGTCAAACTATCTTCAATAATAATATAATCACCAGCTACCATTGATTTTGAGAAATGATTTAAAACACCTGAGATATTTATATGTGCGTCTTCTATAATCAACCAAGGGTGCTCGAAAAATTTTAAGTTTTCATATGTTAATATATGTTCTATATTATTAACATCACCTTGAATAAACTGTACTTCCTTTTCAAGGTCAGAAGGATAAACCCTATCGACACCCAAAACAATTGTATCTAACCGCAAAGATCTAACCATATCTTTCCACCAAAGCAAACTAGTTGATGTGGATCCAATTTCAATAATAGTTCCAGGATTTAGTTCATTCAATAACATGCTGTATATAGCCATATCCTGGATACTTTTAAATAAAGGGCTACCACGCCAACAAAAACAATCACGTACACCTTGGCTACAAATCCGTGAGTAACCATCTAAATCGCTTGTCTGACAATTCTGAATTCGTTGATAAACATCAACAAAACGTTCATTTTCCGAAACTGAAATTGTTTTTATAGCGCGTTTTAGTGGTGTGGATTTGATCAAATTCTTCAACACTGCTACACGAAAAAGTTTTTAATTCCTCAATTGATGCTGGAAATTTCACCAATCCTGTTTCTTTATGTGCATATATCCCTAATCCCCCTTGACAATCTTTATCCAAACTAAGATAAACAATCCCAGTCCAATTTACTCCATGATCTATATGAACAGTTGTTCTAGATCTATTTTCACGAAGAGAGCTTCTAAATTTTCCAAATATATATTTGTTCGGTTCTACATAAATATGAGAACCAACTAAAAGTTCAAATTTCTTTATGTGTTCAAATGAATAATATGATTTTACACTCTCTTTACCTGGGAAATTTTGTTCATATCCAAATGACTGATATTCTACACTTAATGCTATTTGACGTACTTTTATAGGTTCAGCGTAAAATCCATCCAAGACTATGACATCATCAGGCAAATCTATTAACATAAGAAACACCTCTTATAATTTTTCAAGGAAAAAGAAGTTTTGTGTGAGACGTGCATTATTGGGTTGTTCACCGAATCCCCCTAACGGAGCATGATATAAATCTCTACCCCGAAATAATATTAATCTATTATAGACAGGACTAATATATGAAACTAGCTCCCATTGGGATAGTTCGGCTTGATCGTGATAAACTACTTGACGTTCAAATTCATTAGCATCCTCGTATCCTTTTTGTCTCGCTTCTTTATCAGTTGGCGGGTGTTCAAATCCTGTTTTAATGTGTTTATAAAATCCTATCCCTTTATCCAAAGGGGCTTTCGGGGCAAGAAAGATTAAACCGGCCCAATCAATTGAATCAGCGTGCACTTTTGGCATATAACCTGATTTTTCAGTAATAATACGAAAGCCTCCAAATGTAAACCTTTCAGGGTTACATTCAATCCGTCTGCCTAGAATTTTTTCAAATGCCTCCTTAAGTTTATCAATTCCAAAGAAACGATGGCTCTCGTATCCCGGATAATTATTCTTTGCAGCACTTCTATAATCATCTTGTATAGCAAATTTGCGAATTAAATCTGGTTTAGTATAAAAATTATCGATAACAATAATTTTAGTATCCAATATAGCCCCTCCATTTAACTGTTTTTTTCAATAATTACTTATTTCTGAACTTCAAAAAAGAAAGATTGAGTTAATCTTCCATTTTCAGGGCTATTACCAAACCCCTTACTAGCTCTATGAAACATCCTCCCTCCTCGGAATAATATTAGACGGTTATACTTAACTGGCATATACATAGTGATTCCCACTTGTCAATGCATGGTTTATCTTGGTTATAAACATTTATAACCCAATTCTCAAAAGAACTGTATCCATTATTCTCTAGCCATTCTTCATCAGGGGGTCCCATCAATCCTGACTCCTTGTGACGACCAAATGACAATCCAACTTTTTTACACATTTCGTTGGGAATTAAATAAACTATTCCTACCCATTCGTTATCATCATAATGGGTATATTTCTCAACACCTCTATCTGGAAAATACGTGAACGGTCCATATCCCATTACTCTCGGATCAGCATTAAGTTTACTACCAACTAACTCTTCTAACTTGCTAGTCATTGTTTCAGTAAAATAGCACTTTCTAATCTCGTATTTCAAACCATTATCCACCCAATCAGTTACATTTATTGCGAAATTTCTAACTTGATCAGGATTTGCATAAAAATTATCAATCACTATCATATCCTTTTGCACGTGAATCCCTACCCTCTAAATAAATGTTTATAAAATTAAATAAAACAAGAAAAGATAGAGTTGGAGAGAGCGATCTCAAGTGATAATCCCCCTCTCTAAAATATCGCTTACATTAAAGAGCTAACTTGAAAGATTCTTCTATTTGTTTCATTTCCTCTTCTGTCAACTTAATGAATTTTCCTGTAGGGGCAGGCATGTTATTGTTTGAAGTACGAGCGTAAATTTCTGTATCAAATTCTTCCAATACCTTTTCATTATCCATTTTCCGGAAACCTCCTCTCATAAAAAGTAAATACGTTTCCTTCAGTCCATTTATTGTAAGTACAATATCAATGTATATACTTTTTGCATAATTATTAATATATAACTATATTTACAACTATACCTATAGAATGCCTTCTTTGAGACAATTCCTTTTGAAAGAGTACATAGATCAACATCAAAAAATTCTTCAATCTTTCCTATTGGACTGCATTTTCTTTGCTGAGGGTTTTCTTTCAGGATCATTCATTGGCAAGAGTCACTACATCGTCCAATCGCTATCCCGAGTTCTACAAAGTACCCGTACGGATATCGTACATCTGATCGGCACTTTATTAAAACTGCCATAATGATTGACAAACACGAAAGCTTCTATAGTTTCGATATTCATTTTATCCTCACTCTTCCTATATACTAACTTTGTTTTATAGAAACCCCTTTTCAGGAAAGTTAAGCTGTCTGTCAATGATCTGGGAATAATAAAAAAATGTATATCAAGCAGCCCAGAAGAAAGCCGTTCTTTCTTAATTGAAAGATTTGGCCTTATTCTGCAGTCTTAGGGATAAATATGAAAATGATAAGTGCCACGGAGTGCTTCCAGTTCCTGCAGCCGTGCATGTACATCAGAACGAATGTCACTGACCGCTAAATTTCCAACCAGAGGCTGTTTATCGTATATTTTACGAATTTCAGTACGGATGGAACCCGGAGTATCAGGATCACATTCAACAATACGGTGCGGCTCCCACAGCAGTACTTGAACCAGCTTCCGTACCGCTGCAGATTCCGCGGATTCAAGCTTCACAAGCAATTCATGGTCCGCCATGCCCGCTATCTTCTCCCCCAGTTCCGGGCGCTGCACACTATACAAGTGCACCGCCTCAGATAAGACAGCATTAACGCCCAAAAAATAGGGATTCAAAAATAACAGGTTCTCATTCAGCACAGCATCCATTATATGGATAGCAATCTCTTCGTCTGCTTCTATATAAGGACCTTTAAAACGAAGACGTGAGATTAGCTCCGAAGGGTGAATGTTAGAAAAGCCGGCGGCTTGTGTATCACGTAAAAAGCTGTCCAAGTGATCTAACCCAAGTTTGTTGGATGCGTTCGTAAGAGGCGTATACTCATTCAGCAGATGTACAATTTTATACGGAGATAATCCATATTTTTTCAAAACCAGCGCAACTTGAGGGGAAAGAATGGCCTGTTCCGTATTTTGATGATGATCGTACCCCAATGCCCTCTCTACGGCATGCGAAAAGGGAAGATGGCCTATGTCGTGCAAGATTGCCGCGACATGAAGTTCCCTCCATTCCGGAAAGAATGTTTTGGCCAAAACCCAAACTCCAATCGTATGTTCCAAACGGGAATGAATTAAAGGGCTTATCAGCGCACCCGCTCCGTAATGATGCAGATGCTTTAATCTGCGCAATGGCCGGCTCTGAAATAATTCTCTCTCCAGAGCATCCGGTCTAACCTCCAATTGGTATAAAGGTTCCCACAAATCAGGTTCCGATAATGTTTGAAGCGGCTTTTTCATTCCCTTCATGGCCTCCTCTAGATTCGGCTATCAGCGAACAGCCTACTTTCTTACTCCGATGTCGTTAATTAAAACGGTTCCTTTTTCGGTTTTGTCGAATTCAAAATGGATTTTTTCCAGTTGCTGCGGATTAAAATTAGCATTTTCTTTTACAAAGTCATGAAGCGGAAAGCCAAAGGTTTGAAATGCAGGTTCTTTCGTCGGTCCAACATCAGCAAATGGTATTTTTACTAGCTTTCCCTCAATGATGGGAACCAAATTGAAAATATGACTTAGCGGAAGTTTTGCCGTATTCCCGTTCGTGTCTTCCACTTTAACAGTTAGATCAATTAAAGCATCTTGATATGGAACGTCTTTGTGGTTACTATCATCAGCCATCGAAAACACGATCGTACTATTTTCATCAATGGTTCCCCCTTCACCCGGCAAAATTACGGTATAAGAAGCGGTTTTGGGCTGTTTGCTGCGGTCCCATCCCAAACGGACTGCGCTGTAGGAGTCGTCTCCATACTTCTTTTTTACCTTTTCTGCTTTCCATTCCTGCAAATTCTCACCGATAAGTTTGCCCCCGGGAACCGCGGTGCTTTCTAAATCGATTCCTTCTTTATGGGAAGTGAGATAAAAGGTATTCGAATCAGAATAGTTGCTGACATATAACGTATCGGGAAGCCATTCTTTGGCATAACCGATGTCCTGAAACACTTGTTTATATTCTTTCTTATTCTTAAGTGTTGCATCTAAAAAGGAGGATATGAATACTTTGGCCGCCTTTTCTTGCTCTGCTCTTGGCATAAGCTGTTTCAAATTATATAGCTGGTTTCCAAATCCTGCACCGTCACCCCTGCCCCAGACACGATTGAACTGGCCATGGTTTGCCCCGTAGATATATACCGATGATTTCAAAAAGTCTTTCTCTCCTGTGAAGCTGATCCGGTTATACTGCTTTGCACCTGCGAAGGAACTGACATCCATATCATGGGCACCGTGCAAAGCCAGGTAGTTCACATCTTGAAGAGGCAGCTCTTTTCCTTCAGGCTGATATTGCTTATCCGTACCTGCAATCGATACGAGAGAACGGATGTTAAAGTTATAATCAAATTTGATGTTCCCGTCATCCGGATGTCTGTTCAGTTTATTAAAAGCTGCGGCAATTGCAACCGCTTCCCCGCCCCGGGAATGGCCCATGAGTGCAATTTGATTCATATCTGCTTTTTCATAAAAAGGATTGTTATGATCGCTATTCCATTCTTTCCAGGTCTTAATATGTTCCAGCATTAACATTCCTCTTGCGGGATTTTCCTTTTCCAGTACGCTAAAAAACATCATGTCATCGTAAGGGGAGACATTCAAAAAGTTCTCATCTATAGATACAAAGATATAGCCCCTGCTCGCCAGCAATTGTCCAAGATATTCGTAGCCCGGGTCTGAATAGTCTGTCATCGTATGATTACCATGAACCATCACCACCAAAGGAAAAGGGCCTTCTCCCTCGGGATACCAGATCAACCCGTTTAAAGGCATAGCATCCGGACCAAACCCTACGGTTTTCGTTCTTAGTGAGGACCAGTTTTCTACAAATGCTGATCCATCCACCGTCTTTGTAATGAGAGAGTTGCTTTTATTAAATTCCCCGCGGTAGCTGTTTTTACTGCCGTAAGTTAACGTTTTGACTTTATAAGGACCTTCCTCCGCCGGGTTTTGAAGGAGCTGTTTAACATAGCGTTCTGATTTCTTCAGATCTTTCAAATTTACTGTATTAGCGGGGGGGCTGCCGTCACTGACAAACCAGTACCCCCCTCCCCACACGGCCGCGGTAGTCGTTACGGATAATACAATGGCAATAATTTTTTTTGCCCTTCCGGTATTTTTATAATCCCCAGCTGCGAGCTTGTAAAGAATAGCTCCCCACAAGGAAAGAATAATGATGATGAAGAGAACAGCCGCGACCGAGATTTCTGGTGGTCCTATAAAACAGATAAACAGCAGCGGAAATGCGCTGAAAAAAAGCCAGAGATAACGGCCCGGAATTTTCTTGATTCCCTGAATGATAGCAGCAAGCAGTCCTCCAATAAGTGCAGCAGTTCCTATGGCTGCCATTATGCCCACGGCCAAATCGGCAAATCTGCGTGTCCCCAAGAAATAATTCGCCTGCAGGATGGCCAACACAAAGGTGACCGCCCCTAAAACAATAGATGCCCCTTTCCAACCTGCTGGTAAAGGTTTTGTTTTCCTGCCCTTCCTTTTTAATTTGTCGGCCCAATGAGAGGTTCTCTCGGTGATCTTCATCTTTCTCACCCTCCTGTAACATATATGGTTTATCTTCCATCCATTTTATGTTACAAGGTTTATGTACCCTTCCTTATTATACTAAATTTCCCATTCTTAATCTTCAGAAAAGAAAATAAGATGCCTTCCCCCAGGAGTACACCTCCGGGAATGATGCATCTCATTGAATCATTTAGTCTGTAAAAAACGCATTTAAGTAAACTCTAAACTTTATAGCGTTACCGTTCCTCCCTGTTCCTGTACAACTCTTGCAGCAATTTCGTTGCCGAGCAGACAAGCTTCACGGATGGACATACCGGAGGCAAGACCGGCCAGGCACGCTGCGGTATGTGAATCGCCCGCACCAATTGTATCGACTACACTTACTTTTTTACCCGAAGGACTTCACTTCCTTCTGCGGTGTAATATAAAGTGCAGTCCTTGCCCAAAGTAACGATAACCGGCTGATTTGTCATCTGAAAAGCTTTCCTGGCCCCGTTCATGACATCCTGTTCACCGGTCAGCTGATTCAATTCTCCCTGATTCACATGAAGAATGGTCCCCCTACCAAACATTTTATCCCAAACTTCCTGACCGATATAGCCGACCCTCGGACCTGGATCAAGAACAATCCGGCAAGATTCTGCTTTGGATTCCAGTGTCTTCAGAACAACCTGTCCGGATGATCCTTCCAGTTCGTATCCTGACAAGCATATAAAATCATACGGACTAAGGTCAATTTGCTCAGCCCAGGCACTCTTCCAGTTTAATTCTAACCCTGGGATGGTAATGAACGTCCTTTCTCCGCCTTTTTCGACGATCGACAAGTTCCATCCGTTATCTTGGGTATCTTCTTCAAGCACAATATCGTGGTTATCATCTTTTAATTGTTTTCTGATCAGATCCGCATTGGCTCCCCGACCGACCGGAACGATCAGATCATGCTTGAAATTTAATTGTTTCAAAATATTCGTTACATTGTAGGCACAACCGCCGACTATCGTTTTTTTATGCTCAGCCATAATATCCTGGCCCGTTACAGGCAGCTTGTCCAGTTGAAGGATGACGTCAATCACCGCCGAACCCATTACTAACACTTTTTTGGAAGTTTGCAGTCCTCTTATTTTCTGAATTAACGTTTTGCTTATGTTCACCCCTCCCTATTTTTTGCTGGCCCCGGCCACTGCTATCATAAAGGTATAGACAGACACGCTTATGTCAAAAGCCAGCAGCATGCCCCAACTGTTATCCTGAAAAATCCCTTTGGCGAAAGGTCCGTTGAAAAAAGGCGAATTCGTAAACAGAAAGCCCGTGATGACCCCGGCAAGCCAGCTTATGATCCCTTTATAATTAACCTTGTTGTATTCCTTGTCTGTCAGCAATCTTTCTTCATAGTTGGCCCGTTTACGGATACAGACAAAATCAGCCAGAAAAGTAGCGGCCCAGGCTGCCAGACCGATACCGAGGAGTCCCAGGAACATTTGGAAATTACCCAGAAAATCTTCGGAAATAAACAAGACATATACCGGAAGCAGGATCATAATGACAGCATGAATCCAAACCGCCACCTGGTTGCTTACATGGATATTTAATGTCTCCAGGTTCACCCGTGCCGATTTCAGACTAATGATGCATTGTGGAATGAGGCCGCCTAGTGCGGTAATAAAATACAAAATGGTCATCCAACCGGGCAGTGCCTGGCTGATAACTTCAATCGGATTGGCAGAAGTGGCTAATTCCGGTACGGACGTACTCATCAATACGCCGACGCTCATAATAACGAACAATGGAATAAATGCCCCGAGCGTAACGCTGGTAAAAATGGATTTTGACGGATGGCCAGGGTTCTGATAGCAACTGTAGTCAGCGGCAGCAATGGACCAGCTGATACCGGTGCCGGCAATAATAATAGACACGGCAGGCAAGAATCCTTCCACCCAGCTTCCGCTGGATATATTCATTAGTTCAGACCAATTTGTCTGTGGAATTAGTATAATTAATACAAGTAAGGTTAATCCGCCAAAAACATAAGTAAAAAAGGTCTGAATTTTGACCAGCGTATTTTGGCCAAAAATGCTGGAGATGATAATCAGGCCGGCTAGTAGTTTCCTTCGAATTGGAACAAAAAGCGTATTAAGCTCGCCAGAATGGGGCAGCTTTTTTTATGAACTTCATTCTAATGAATGTTTAAACGCCGATTCGCATATCTAATTATATGAGACAACCCGATACTTCGGTTTAGAGGAGGTATTAAGGAGCATCAAATGAAGAATAAACATTTGAACAAGAAATGGGTGTTTATATTATTAGCTGCCTTCTTCAACATTCTATTGGCCCTGCTCATTATGAACAGGCAAGATTTCTTTTCATCTTCATCTAATGAAAAAAACGTACCGGGTTTTGCAGGTAAAGTCGAAGTTGTCAGCAGTCCCGATTTGCCCGCTGGAGTAACCTCGGATTCAGATTCATCTGAAAACAAATACGAACAATATTCCCTTTATACCCAATGGAAGCTGGCAAAAAACTATAAAGACGGAAATTATTTAGTAGAAGCCTATCAGGAATATGAAATCTATAAAGACGAAAGGGGAAATATTATGAAGACCGTTCCAACAGAAAATTTCAGATATTTGCGCTATTACCAAAACCCCGATCAATAGATTGGACATTGAGAACCTGTCTAACGGTTATCCGGTGAACAAAAGCCCAATTTCTGGTTTCTTTTTGGGTTTGACTGTTCCTAAACAGACGGGTTCTTTTTGTGTACAAAGTTATGTTGAGTTAAGGATATCTGGCGTGACGCATCTTGGCCTGCTATTCTTTGAGAATGGTGATAAGAGTCCACTGTTTCTTCCAGGGTGATAATGCCACTCATATTCTCCGGTAAATACTGCTAATCGCAAACAGCTTTCATTAACCGAACCTACTATGAAAATTTTTTATATGTGTCTTCTACTGCCTGACTTAACGCTGATAGATTCATAACTTCCGGTTTGGTTTTCATAGGGAGAATCCTTCCATTTTTTATTTTCTTAAGATACTGATTACAAAATTACCAATGTTTTCAGAATGCATGGGTAAAGAGGGCATGTTACAATCTTTGCAGACAGCCGGTTCTGGCAAACTACATCCTGGAAATCTCTCATCTGTGGACCGGCTATCTCAAAAAACAAGGAGGAATACCAGCATGACGAAACGCAGCAAGAATCTCTTTGCAAAAACTGCTCTTGCAACTACGTTGGCAGTTGGTCTTCTGTTACCTTCAGCCTCTTATGCAGCGACAACATCTCAAATCGTGGTTAAACCTAACGATACGATGTACAAAATTGCTAAAAGTAACGGTGTAAGCCTGGACGCTCTGATTAAAGCAAATCCTCAGGTGAAAAATCCAAACGTGATCTGGCCGGGAATGTCCCTGAATCTACCAGAATCTTCAGCGACACCATCCCAACCATCCAAGCCGGATCCGGCGCCTGCTGAAGATAATTCTTTTGCTTCACAAGTGGTGAATCTGGTTAATAAGGAACGTGCCAAAGAAGGACTTAAGCCTTTAACAACAGATGCTAAACTTACTACCGTAGCGCTGGATAAAGCCAAAGATATGTATAATAATCATTATTTCGACCATAACTCCCCTACTTACGGATCGCCATTTGATATGATGAAACAATATGGTGTCCGTTACAGTTATGCGGGAGAAAATATCGCCAAAGGCCAGCGTACTCCACAAGAAGTAATGAAATCGTGGATGAATAGTTCCGGCCATCGTAAAAATATTATGAGTGCTAATTTCACGAAAATTGGAGTTGGCTATTACAACGGTGAATGGGTTCAGGAATTTATCGGGTAATTTAATTATAGAAGAAGGGTCATCCTTAACAGGATGATCCTTTTTTAAGCGATTGGGTCCCTGCAGGAACAGCTTCTCTTGACAAACGATAGAAATAGACGCTTTAATAAAAACATTTAACAGCCTGTTCCACAAATGTATGGACAGACTGTTAAATAAGTGCGCCTGTTTTAATGAAACTGGATATCGATCCGGTTTTTCGTATCCGGCTCTACCTTAGGCATACGAACTTCGAGAATCCCCTTTTTATAGCTTGCGGTAATACCCTCGTTTTTGACCTGTGCAGGAAGTAATACCGAACGTTGAAAATGTCCTGTAAAACGTTCCTTTCTGTGCATTTCCTCTTCTTTCACTTCAGTTGTGCTGTGGAATGTCCCGGCAATGTCTAACCGGTTGCCACTTACATCGATATGGATGTCCTCTTTCTTTTCCAGACCGGGCATTTCACAAATTACAACCACTTCTTTTTCCGTTTCATATACATCCGTACGGGGTATTTGATTCCCTATGCGTAAGTTCGATGGGAATTCATTAAAGAATCGGTCCAAGTCCCTCTTCCAGTTTTCCAGATTGCGAAATGGTTCATAAGGAATAAGCGGCATACGTAAAGAACCTCCTTCATGGGCAGATAAGTAGATGTTCCTGTTTATTTTCTTGAATCCGCCATCATTTTATACAGAAAAGAAACGGAGGGTGCCGCTTTCCTTGTCACTGATTATCCGCTCCGCTTTATTCGATAGTGCGCAGTAGTTATAAACAAGTCAGCCGGATCATGTTGACCGTCACCGTCAATCTGTACGGCAAAATCTTTTTCATTTAATGCATGACGATACCTTGTTTGAACTGCACCTCCAATGCCCAGATTATACGGCAAATTAAAAACAGCAGCTCCGGTTTGCATGACTTATATTCCTTCCTTTATTCATTGATGCTCCGCCCAAGATAACTTCATTCTGTCCGCCTGGGCACGCGGGGCGTGGAAATAATAAACCGAAGAATGAAATAAAAATGAAGCTGCAAGCCTGTCGTTTCACCCGGCCGCAGCTTTTTTACATTCAGAAAGTTCCCCGACAATCCAATTCACCTTTGCAAGAATATTTTGACAATCATCTTATTAATCTTAGTCAATCTTTGGCAATCTTATGATAATCTCTCTTCAATCTCTTATTGAACTTTTGAAATCTTTTTTGTATGCATCATAGGCTTTTTTGATCCAATCAAATAAATACGCGCTTCGCCCTGATCCGGGTGCAATTTCTTCAGTAAACGCCTGCATTGCCTTTGAATATCTTCCGGGGACGCCTCCTGCCCCAGGCCAATCAGTACGGTAAACGGGATCCCCTCTTCGGGTACTTGATTCTTTGCTGAAGAAGAACTGTCTCCATATGTCCGGTTATACTTCGTCCGTTTCGAATCTACTGCCTGATTGTACAGTTCCTGAAACGAAGCTTCCAGATCATGAAGGACCTGTTCCAGTTCTTCCTCCCCTTTAGGTAAAAGACCTTCCCAAAAATCGTATTCAAATTGTTGGAAATTTTTCTCAAACTCATCCATAAGATCATTAAACATGACGATAGCCGCCCTCGTCTTCTCCGCCAAAGTATAGATGCGCAAAAGAAGATGAATGGACCACTCCGGCATCTCAAGCGAGAAAGCATGGACAATTTTCCCCATATATTTTTCCGGGATAACCACTTCCTCGATAAACTCTTTCATCCAATGCTGCTGTCTATGACTTAGCTTGCTTCCTATCCGAACGGCATCCTGGAGTTTCAAGGTCCCTTGTTTGATTTTCAGCTTCCACGGATCAATCAGATTCGTCAAAGCTTCCACAATATCAATAAGCCGGTCATCCGTTACCACAACCGTTCTTGGCTTTCCGCCCGGAGGGGTCTCTTTGCGCACTGGCCTGGCTCCTTTCTTGCTTGCAGGTTGATCCTTCTTCCGAATTTAGGCTTGCCGCATTTTACTCACCGATTCGATACAGGCATTTCCTCCCCCCTTCAGACATGCATTCCAACCGTTCCACACGTGTTTGCAATACCTCTTCAAACAGGGCCAACTCACATTGGCAGACTTGCGGGAAGCGGGAGGCTACCCGGGCGACCGGGCAATTGGCCTCTTCCAATAAATATCGTCCATCCCCGCTCTTTGTCAATCCCGCCATGTAACCTTCCCTATTTTGGAATCGGGTTAGGGCGGCAACCCTTTCTTCCAGTCCCTTGTTTCCAATTGCCCGCGTATATGTTTTCCGCAGTTTTTCTTTTCTCCGTTCAAATAATTGGAGGACTGAAGATTCCCCGGCCAGATCAGTCATTTCATCAAGCAATTCCGTCACCAGACTATCGTAGCTATTTACAAACAATACACTGGCTTTATCAGTCAAACTGTACAGATAGGATGGCCTGCCCGTACTAGGACGGCATATCGTTGTCCGGACATACTGGTCCCTTTGCAAAGCATATAAATGGCGCCTGATCCCCATCTCTGTAATTCCAACTTGTCTGGCCATCTCCTGGACACTTAACGTTCCTTGTTTTTTTAAACTTATCAGAATTTCCCTCCGTGTAGGCTGTTCAATAAGATAGCTTTCTTTCGGGCTCATTCTTCTCCCTCCTCACCGCCGTTTTCGAAATCTGATTCTTCATTCAGCGCATCGCTTCATTATATCGCCGGTTTACTTCCTCCCAATTGACAACATTCCACCAGGCGGAAACGAAATCCGGTCTCTTGTTCTGATATTGCAAATAATAAGCATGCTCCCATACATCCACGACCAATATGGGTGTCTTTTTGTCCATATAAGGAGTATCCTGGTTCGCTGTACTCATAACCTCTAGCTTGTCGCCATTAACAACCAGCCATCCCCAGCCCGAACCAAAACGGCTAACGGCCGCAGCCGACAGGTCCGCTTTTAATTGTTCGAAGCTGCTAAATTGCTTCTGAATGGCTGCACCAATGTCTCCGGAAGGTTTCCCTCCCCCTACCGGGCTCATGGTGGACCAGAACAAACTATGGCAGTAATGTCCCCCGCCTTGATTCCGGACGGCCGTCCGGATTTCCTCCGGCAGATCTTCCAGATTACTGACTAACTCTTCTATGGAAGCATGCCGGAATTGGGAATGCCCCTGTAAAGCTTTGTTCAAATTCTGAATATAAGCTGCATGATGCTTCCCGTGATGAATTTCCAAGGTTCTGGCATCCAAATAAGGTTCCAGTTCGTCATATCCGTAAGGCAGCGCCGGCAATTCAAATTGTCCCATTGCAATGTCTCCTTTTTCTCGAATCTGATTTACATGTCCATTATAGATCAAAGAATAATTTTTGCCTAGATGCAAAAATTTTGTATTATGTAAAAATGATTTTTATTCTTTTCCATTTACTTATAAGTTATTGAATATCTGCAGAGATAGGGTATAATAGTGATAATGATTATCAATCTTATTACTTTGAGATAAGGAGCCGCTGCTATGAGCCTGTTGTTTCCTTTAATCACCATAATTCTTATATTGCTCGGGGTATTTTGTATGTTTATTGCTATCAACCACAACCGGAACATGCAACTTATGTTTGAAAAAAGGAGAGCCCTTTCTGCTGCCTCTCTTCACGGAAGAAGTACACCGGTGGAACCTGACGGCAAGTAAACCCTTTTTTGTAAAGACTGTTTAATTCCAATTTTGAATAAGTGCTACCGCTACCTTTTGTGAACTGATTTATAACAAAAGGAGGCTGCTGCCGTCTCGCGCGAGATGGCAGCAGCCTCTTTGTTTTCCTTTTATGGTTCATGTTCCGGGAACCCTCTCTTCACATTCTCGAACGCAATCCCTTATACATGCCCCCGTTCCAGTAATACATCTTTGCTTTTCCTTTCTCTGCCTCCTTTCCCAACGCACATGCCTAAATGAATCTTTTTCCCGAATGGGTCTATATAAAATCCATTCTTGAACACTTTAGCTCCGGCGGCTTTTTCATGATGCAACCGGGAACAAATGATGCAGTAAAACATGACATTACATCCTTTCATTCGATTATAAATCAGCTTCCCCTAATAACCGCTTTTTTCTTTTGTTGGGTATCCTGATGAAGGATCGTTAAAGAGAATACTGATCGTGCCTCTTCAGGAAGTTTCGAGGGCCTGGTCCTCTGTTGCTGACATTGAGCTTTTGGCTGCATGATAAATGTCTATTTTTGTATGCTGAGGATTTATGCAAACTAACTGCTGGAGATCTCCACTTGCGAACTCTCGCCTTCTGCTAATCCCGGGACCTTCTTTAAGGTTTTCTACATAGTATTGTGCCTGTTGAGAAAGTGTGCTTCATTTTATTCAAATTTATTGAGAAAATATCAACATCATCCATCCCAATATTTATTTTTATCAACGGCGTTCAAAACAATGATTGGAATCCTCAGAAAAACATCTAAGCCGGGTCCTATTTGGAGTAAGCTCATGTTCCCGAGTTCTCAAGATCGTATCCCTCGTGACCTGTTCTAAATTGGAGACAGCTCTCTTAGCATTCAGGATGTACATTACTGGTTCTTTCCAAGCTTTTGCATCAGATACGATTCAAAAATTATATCAATCAGTACCAGTAACGTTGATCGTGCCGTCAAATCATATCCGGCAAATTTTACCCTTTCTACATTTGCACTTAAGGAAACCGTTACTTGTTTATTTAACAGGCTATCCACGGTATTCGTTATCGCAACAGTTTCTGTATTTCGATATTTAAGTTTTTCAGCAATTTTTGTGAACGTTTGTGTTTTGCCACTTGAGGAGATAAACACAACAAGGTCGTTACGGTCGACCATCTTGGAAAGTAAATGAATTATATGGGATTCCTATACATAAAAAGTTGTTTGTTTACTTGCATTAATAACTTGCTCAAGTATTCCCCCATCATCTTCGAAAGGCCTACTGCTACAATAATTACTTTATCGGCACGCAGCATCATGTTGGCAATTTTATTAATGTCTCCAATGTTCAGCTGGTTTAGCATCCGTTGCAAATCGCGCTGATGGCGGTTAATGATATTCCCTTCCAGACCAAGTTTATGGTACATTCTTACAATCGTAGTCGTACTTACGTTATTCGCTTCTGCCATCTCTTGCTGTATCCAAATGGGTCTCAATATAGTACAGCACATGTTTCTCCGAATGACTTAACGACGGAACCGAATGTGCAAAACGTTCAATCACTTTTCCCATATATGACTCCTTAAACAGTAGAATCAATTTCATAAATTAGATTTCCATCTGAAGTTGTTTTATGAAATTGATTCAGTATATATAGATTTATTATTTCTAATAATAGCAGCTATATGTCATTCTGATACATTACCTGTACAGCAACCAGGTGTTTTTGCATGATATAACATAGATGTAAACGGATTTATGAACAGGTTCCAATACTTAGATAGAAAGGCGGGGTGATTGTCATGGAATTGAAAGCGATGACAAAGAAGGATATGCTCTTGGGATATTAAATATTTTAAAAAAACAATTAACAAAAGCCATTTCGAAACAGCTTGGAACAGACAATATTGTAGCATTGTTTAACACCGGTCCCCGTGCATACAACGGCTCCATAGAAACAGTTGTCTTCACAAAAAATTCTAAGTTCCGTTTGGTGACAACTGAAGGAAAGTCTCTTCCTTTTGATGTGATCGATCAGACGTATTTAAGCGGCGGAAAGCAAATTGTGGTAACAGCCGAAGGAGAAAGGGAATCAGAAGTACCCGGTTATTATCGTACCGTACTGACCCTGTTGGTTAATGAAGTTCCCTCTATGGGATACACTGCACTGATCGTTCAAGAAAAAGATGAGAGTATGCAACAGATAGAAGAGACAAAAGAAACTTTCATTCAAAACAGTCTGCTCAAACTGTCTTTTGCTCACGGGAAACTGGCATTAGAAAATGTCAGGAGAAACGAAAAAATGGAAAAGTTATTAAAAATCATTTACGGGTCCCATTTTCAACAAGAATATGCGGACGAAATTAAAAAAGCTTGTGAAGGAATGGCAAAACAAGAAGTGGACAACCAGCCATCCAATCTCTGAAAAAAACGTGTATCTCATCACATATGGGGACAGTATTTACGAAGAGGGAGTTCCAACACTTGTTACCCTGCAGAAATTCTTAAGTTCCAAAGTTGGAGAAGCAGTAACAGATGTCCATCTTCTGCCGATGTTTCCGTATACGTCAGATGACGGGTTTTCAGTTTCTCAAAAGAATACCGGCTTATGTTTGACTTTGTCGCCAATCATATTTCCAAGTCCAGTGAATGGTTTCAACGATATTTAAACGATGAACCGGAATACCGGCATTACTTTATCCCGCATGACCCCAATTTTGATACATCCCATGTTGTACGGCCCCGCACATCTCCCCTATTTCATGAATATGAGGGAACACGTGGTAAAAAAACGGAATGGACAACATTTAGCGACGGCAGATATTCATTTCGCTCATTTTCCCGTATTGGAAATGACGGATATTCTAATCTCTTACGCCTACCAAGGCGGGACAAGTTTAAGATTAGATGCGGTCGGATTTATGGAAAGAATCTGGAACAACCTGCATTCACCTTCCGCAAACTCACGCTGTCATCCAGCTGTGGCGTTTAATTTTAGATTATCTTAAGCCAAATACAAATAGATTACGGAAACCAACGTGCCTCATAAAGAGAACATCAGCTATGATTCAGATCCGGCAGCAAGAACAGGCATTTTCTCCTTATGCAGAACAGGAGATTGTTGATTTTGGCGAAAAAGTCTTTGCTCTGAAACGTGTAAATAAACAAACAAACGATACCGTATACTTCGCAGTAAACGTCGATATAAATGCCGTAACAGTCAATCTGGATATCCATGGAACGAACCTGTTAACCAATAAAAAAGTGGAGAATACCGTAACACTGGCCCCTTATGAATTTATTTGGGCAAAAATATAGAGAGGAGGGAATGGTCTCCTTCTCTTTATATTTTGTCAATAGAATAAATTACGGTTATGACCGTTTGATCAATTCCGATTTCAATAATCTTGCGGGATGGCTTAATTCTCTGTTTTTATGAACGATCAGCCCATGCACGGAATAACTTTCCGAACCTAAGGGAAGCAATTTTAAATCTCCTTCTTCCAGTTCTTTTTGTACCGCAACTTCCGGAACCAAGGCAAAACCGCCCCCGCATTTAACAGATTGTTTAATCATTTCAAGACTCGGAAGTTCAAGCGCCTCTTTTACGCTGATTCCCGCTTCCTGCAGTGCTTTGGTGGCCTGTGTATGGTATAGGCAGGCGGTTCCGAAACTGACCATCACTTCCTTGCTTAATCTACTGAGGCCTTCAGCCTCTACTTCCCTCATCAATTTATTGGATGCAACAAAAATTAATTTTTCTTCAACCAATGGATAAAAGACAAGATCATTCCGTTTGGGATCATACGGTACAATTCCAAAATCAACCGCATGTTCAAGAACCTGTTCCAAAATATCCTGGTAAAACCCTGACTCCACCCGTAATTTTACTTCCGGATATTCCTTGACAAAATGTTGCATAAACGAAGAAAACCGTGTCAAAAAAAAGGATTCCTGCATACGAAGGTATACCGTACCGCCAGGTTGTTCCAACTCATTCATGGCTTCTTCAATCGAAGTTCCCAAATGAATAAATTGATAGGCATATTTAATGAATTTTTCACCAGCCTCTGTTGGTTTTACACCCCGGGATAAGCGATGAAAC